>NZ_AEEC02000019.1 GCF_000300975.2 Herbaspirillum frisingense GSF30
CCCGCCATGACCGAACTTGTCATCGCGATTGTTCAGACCTACCGAACAGTGTTGTTGGATTATATGTGTTTATTCGCGACCCTGCTGTGCCGCACAATTCGCCACATTCTTGGACAAGTGGCTTCGGCCCGGGCGCACATCATGCAAGCCTCGCATTCGCTGGATATCCGCAATTTCTTCGTTCCCGGCCCGCTGGGACGCATCCCCGTGCGCCTCTACCAGCCGGTGCAGGCCGCCGCCAAAGGCGAGCAGCGGGCGCTGGTGATGTACTTCCACGGCGGCGGTTTCACCAGTGGTTCGCTGGATGACGCCGACGCCCCCGCCAGCTTCATCGCCCATCACGGCCAGGCCGTGGTGCTGTCGGTAGGCTATGCGCTGGCACCGGCCAAACCCTTCCCGGCCGCCCCGGAAGACGCCTTCGCCGCCGCCAGCTGGGCCTGCAAGCACGCCGACGAACTCAATGTCGACCTCGACCGCATGGTGGTGGCCGGCGACGATGCCGGTGGCAGCCTGGCTGCCAGCCTCACCCTGATGACCCGCGACCGCTGCGGCAAGCCGCTGGCCGCGCAGGTCCTGATCAGCCCCATGCTGGACCCGAGCATGCGCCTGCTGGGCGATGCCGGCCGTCTGCAATCGGACCTCACTGCCGAAACCTGCGCCGCCAGCTATCGCCAGTACCTGCCGCAGACCATGCAGCGCCTGCACCCCTATGCCGCACCGCTGGAGGTGAGCCGCCTAGCCGGCCTGCCGCCGGCCTTCATTGCCACTGCCGAGCGCGACGTGCTCTGCCCGGAGGCCGAGAAGTACGCCTCCAGCCTGATCCGCGCCGGTGTGCCCACACAGGTCTCGCGCTTTGCCGGCATCACGCACGGCGCCCTGCGTACGCACCTGCCGCTGCTGAAAGAAATCGTCAATTTCCTGCGCTGTCGCTTCGCCAGCCTGCAACGCGACGAATCCGGTCACGACTTCATGCCCTTCAAGCTCCACCCCTCCACTCCATTCTGAGGATAAGAACATGCAAACTCCTGCTCCCCTGCGCAAGCGCTTCGCCCTTACTGCCACCGTCCTGGCCGTCATCGCCCTGTCGGTCGGCGGCGCCATCTCGGTGGTCGGCCTGTCGGCCAATGCCTCCACCGCCCCCACTGCAACTGCTGCCGGCGCGCCGGTCGATGTGGCCGAAGTGGTCCAGCGCCAGATCATCGACTGGCAGTCCTACTCCGGCCGTATCGAAGCGGTCGACCGCGTCGAAGTGCGCCCCCTGGTCGGCGGCACGCTGACCGCCGTGCATTTCAAGGATGGTGCGCTGGTCAAGAAGGGCGATGTGCTCTTCACCATCGACCCGCGTCCCTATGAAGCGGAAGTGGCCCGCGCCGAAGCCCAACTGGCCGGCGCCGAAGCCCGTGCCGGTTACACCGCCACCGACCTGGCACGCGGCCAGCGCCTGCTGGGCGACAACGCCATCGCCAAACGCGACTTCGAGGAAAAGCAGAACGCCGCCCGCGAAGCCTCGGCCAATGTCGCCGCCGCCCGCGCCGCCCTGCGCGCCGCCCGCCTGAACCTGGAATACACCCGCATCACCGCCCCGGTCTCGGGCCGCATCTCGCGCGCCGAAGTCACCCTGGGCAATGTGGTCACCCCGGGTGCGGCCAATGCCCCGCTGACCACGCTGGTTTCTGTGGCCAAGGTGTACGCCTCCTTCGACGTCGATGAACAGAGCTTCCTGAAATACGTCAACCCGGCCCGCGCCGCCGGCACCACCGTCCCGGTGGAACTGGGCCTGGCCAATGAGGACGCCTACTCCCGCAAGGGCCGCGTGGGCTCGGTGGACAACCGGCTCGACACTGCCTCCGGCACCATCCGCGTGCGCGCCGTGTTCGACAACGCCGACGGCCAGCTGGTCCCCGGCCTGTACGCCCGCGTACGCCTGGGTGGCGGCGAGCCGCATGCGGCCGTGCTGATTGATGAAAAGGCCGTCGGCACCGATCAGGACAAGCGCTTCGTGATGGTGGCCGACAAGGACAACCACGCCAACTACCGCCAGGTGGTGGTGGGTGCCGGCCATGACGGTCTGGTGGTCATCGAGAAGGGTCTGCAGCCGGGCGAACGCATCGTGGTCAACGGACTGCAACGCATCCGTCCGGGTGACGCCATTACCCCGACCGTGGTGCCGATGCAGGCCCAGGCTGCCAAGGCTGCCGACGCCGGCAAGGCCTGATCCCGCACGGACCTCTCTCGCATTCAAGGAAGAACAAGCCGCGGGGGCGCATCGCCCTCCCGCAAGGGCGGTTGCATCCCGACGGCTGACAAGGAACCTACATGAATATCTCTAAATTCTTCATCGACCGCCCGATCTTCGCGGGTGTGCTGTCGGTACTGCTCTTGCTGGGCGGCGTGCTGGCCATGCTGCAGCTGCCCATCTCGGAATATCCCGAAGTGGTGCCGCCCTCGGTGGTGGTGCGCGCGCAGTATCCCGGCGCCAACCCCAAGGTGATCGCCGAAACCGTGGCCTCGCCGCTGGAAGAGCAGATCAACGGCGTGGAAAACATGCTCTACATGCAGTCGCAGGCCAACAGCGACGGCAACCTCACCATCACCGTCAACTTCCGCCTGGGCGTGGACCCCGACAAGGCGCAGCAGCTGGTGCAGAACCGCGTCTCGCAAGCCCTGCCGCGCCTGCCGGAAGACGTGCAGCGCCTGGGCGTGACCACGCTCAAGTCCTCGCCCACCCTGACCATGGTGGTGCACCTGACCTCGCCCGACAACCGCTATGACACCACCTACCTGCGCAACTACGCGGTCCTGAACGTCAAGGACCGCCTGGCACGCATCCAGGGCGTGGGTGAAGTGGGCCTGTTCGGCTCGGGCAACTACGCCATGCGCGTCTGGCTCGATCCCAACAAGGTGGCCCAGCGCGGCCTGACCGCCAGCGACGTGGTGCGCTCCATCCGCGAACAGAACGTGCAGGTGGCCGCCGGTGTGATCGGCGCCTCGCCCAGCGCGCCGGATACCCCGCTGCAGCTGTCGGTGAACGCGCAAGGCCGCCTGAAGACCGAAGGGGAATTCCGCGACATCATCCTGAAGGCCTCGCCGGACGGCGCCACCACCCGCCTGGGCGATGTCGCCCGGGTGGAACTGGCCGCCTCCGAATACGGCCTGCGCTCGCTGCTGGACAACAAGCCGGCCGTCGCCATCCCCATCTTCCAGGCTCCCGGCGCCAACGCGCTGGATGTCTCGACCCAGGTGCGCGCAGCGATGAAGGAACTGTCGGCCGACTTCCCCAGCTCGGTCAGCTACAGCATCGTCTATGACCCGACCCAGTTCGTGCGTGCCTCCATCGAAGCGGTGGTCCACACCCTGCTGGAAGCGATCGCCCTGGTGGTGATCGTGGTGATCATCTTCCTGCAGACCTGGCGTGCTTCCATCATTCCGCTGTTGGCGGTGCCGGTGTCCATCATCGGTACCTTCTCGCTGATGCTGGGCTTCGGCTACACCATCAATGCGCTGTCGTTGTTCGGCATGGTGCTGGCCATCGGTATCGTGGTCGATGACGCCATCGTGGTGGTGGAAAACGTCGAACGCAACATCGGCGCCGGCCTCTCGCCGCGTGACGCCACCTATCGCGCCATGCAGGAAGTGTCCGGCCCCATCATCGCGATTGCCTTGACGCTGGTGGCGGTGTTCGTGCCGCTGGCCTTCATGACCGGCCTGACCGGCCAGTTCTACAAGCAGTTCGCGATGACCATTGCGATCTCCACCGTCATCTCGGCCTTCAACTCGCTGACCCTGTCCCCGGCCCTGGCCGCCCTGCTGCTCAAGGGTCATGGTGACAAGCCGGACTGGCTGACGCGCCAGATGGACCGCTTCCTGGGTGGCTTCTTCATCCGCTTCAACCGCTTCTTCAACCGCGCCTCCGACAACTACGGCACCGGCGTGACCGGCGTGATCAAGCGCAAGGGTGCCACCATGGGTGTCTACGTGGTGCTGCTGGCCGCGACCCTGGGCGTTTCCTACATCGTCCCCGGCGGCTTCGTGCCGGGCCAGGACAAGCAATACCTGGTGGCCTTCGCGCAACTGCCCAACGGTGCTTCGATTGACCGCAGCGAAGAAGTGATGCGCAAGATGAGCGACATCATGTTGAAGGAACCCGGTGTAGCCAGCGCCATTGCCTTCCCCGGCCTGTCCATCAACGGCTTCACCAACAGTTCCTCGGCCGGTATCGTCTTCGTGGGTCTGAAGCCCTTCGAAGAGCGCAAGAGCAAGGAGCTCTCGGGCAATGCCATCGCCGCGTCGCTGAACAAGAAGTTCGGCGGTATCAAGGAAGCCTTCACCGCCGTCTTCCCGCCGCCGCCGGTGATGGGCCTGGGTACCCTGGGTGGCTTCAAGATGCAGATCGAAGACCGTGACGCACTGGGCTACGCCGAACTGGACAAGGCCGCACAGGCCTTCATGAAGGCCGCCGCCAAGGAACCGGCGCTGGGTCCGATGTTCTCCAGCTACCAGATCAACGTGCCGCAACTGGATGTGGAACTGGATCGCGTCAAGGCCAAGCAGCTCGGCATCCCGGTGACCGACGTCTTCAACACCATGCAGATCTACCTCGGTTCGCTGTATGTGAACGACTTCAACCGCTTCGGCCGTGTCTATCAGGTCCGTGCCCAGGCTGACGCACCCTTCCGCGCCAAGGCCGAGGACATCGCGCAACTGAAGACCCGCAACACTGCCGGCGAAATGGTGCCGCTGTCCTCGGTGGTGAAGGTCAAGCAGACCTTCGGCCCGGAAATGGTGGTGCGCTACAACGGCTACACCGCCGCCGACATCAACGGCGGCCCGGCCCCGGGTTACTCCTCGGACCAGGCCCAGGCCGCCGCCGAACGCGTGGCTGCAGCAACCCTGCCACGTGGCATCAAGTTCGAATGGACCGACCTGACCTACCAGAAGATCCTCGCAGGCAATGCCGGCGTGTGGGTGTTCCCGATCAGCGTGCTGCTGGTGTTCCTGGTGCTGGCTGCCCTGTATGAAAGCCTGACCCTGCCGCTGGCCGTGATCCTGATCGTCCCCATGAGCATTCTGGCCGCCCTGACCGGCGTCTGGCTGACCCGTGGCGACAACAACATCTTCACCCAGATCGGCCTGATGGTCCTGGTGGGCCTGTCGGCCAAGAACGCCATCCTGATCGTGGAATTCGCCCGTGAACTGGAGATGCAGGGCCGTACCGCCGTACAAGCCGCCATCGAAGCCAGCCGCCTGCGTCTGCGCCCGATCCTGATGACCTCGATCGCCTTCATCATGGGTGTGGTGCCGCTGGTGACCTCCTCTGGCGCCGGTTCGGAAATGCGCCATGCGATGGGCATCGCGGTGTTCTTCGGCATGCTGGGCGTGACCCTGTTCGGTCTGTTCCTGACCCCGGTGTTCTACGTCCTGCTGCGCACCATCGACCGCCGCCAGCTGCACTCGGCCTCGCATCATGAAGCCCCGATGACCGCCGGTTCGCATGTGCCGCAGGTGAGCCACGCCGCCCCCGGCCCGCAGGATGATCGCTGATCCCCGGATCAGCCCATGAATGGAGCAAGAAAAATGATGACTCAATCGATGACCCGCCTGCTGCGCCCCGTGCGCATCGGCTCGGCCCTGCTGGCCACCTTGCTGGTGCTGGCCGGCTGCTCGGTGGCGCCCACCTACGAGCGTCCCTCGGTGGATACCCCGGCTGCCTTCAAGGAAGCCGCCCCCACCACCCAGACCGGTGAAAACGGTAGCCAATGGAAGGCCGCCCAGCCCGCCGAAGACATCGCCCGTGGCGAATGGTGGAAGATCTTCGGCGACGACCAGTTGAACGCCCTGGAAGACCGTGCCCAGCAAGCCAACCAGGACCTCAAGGCGGCCGCCGCGCGGCTGGGCCAGGCACGCGCGCTGACCCGCGATGCACGCTCCGGCTACTTCCCGCAGATCGACGCCGGCCTGGGTGCCACGCGTCAACGGCCCTCGCCGGCCTCGCAAGGCTTGCCGGCCGATGCCAACACCCAGCCCAACACCCTGTACCGGGCGCAACTGGGTGTGTCCTATGAAGTGGACCTGTTCGGCCGCGTGGCCTCCACCGTGGACGCCGCCACTGCTGACGCCCAGCGCAGCGAAGCGCTGTTCCACTCGGTGCTGCTGGCCTTGCAGGCCGACGTCGCGCAACAGTATTTCCAGGTGCGTGAACTGGATGCCGCCGCCGAGCTCTATCGCGGCACCGTCGATCTGCGCCAGGAATCGCTGCGCCTGGTGCAGCGCCGTTTCGATGAGGGCGACATCAGCGAAGTCGACGTGGCCCGCGCCCGCACCGAACTGGCCTCGGCCCAATCGGAAGCGCTGGGCATTGCCCGCCAGCGCGCCACCGCCGAACACGCCCTGGCCATCCTCTTGGGCCGTACCCCGGCCGAGTTCGCTCTGCCGCCGCAACCGCTGAAGCGACTGGCGATCTCGGTTCCGGCCGGTCTGCCCTCGACCTTGCTGGAGCGCCGTCCCGACATCGCTGCCGCCGAACGTGCCATGGCCGCCGCCAATGCCCGCGTGGGCGTGGCCAAGTCGGCCTTCTTCCCAGCCCTTAACCTGACCGGTGGTCTGGGCTACGAGTCGGCCCAACTGGGTGATCTCTTCAACTGGTCCAGCCGCACCTTCCTGCTCGGCCCACTGGTGGGCACCGCCCTGACCATGCCGATCTTCGATGGCGGCCGTCGCCAGGCCGGCGTCGATCGCGCCCGCGCCAGCTATGAAGAACAGGTCGCCACCTATCGCGGCACGGTCCTGAATGCCTTCCGCGAAGTGGAAGACAACCTGGCCAACCTGCGCATCCTGGACGACCAGAACCGCGCCCAGGACGAAGCGGTCGCCTCGTCCTCGCGTGCGGCCCGGCTCTCGCACACCCAGTATCGCGAAGGCGCGGTCAGCTACTTCAACGTCATCGATGCCGACCGCACCGTGCTGCAACTGCAGCGCGCCTCGGTCACCCTCGATGGCGAGCGCGCCCGCTCCACGGTCAACCTGATCCGCGCCCTCGGCGGCGGCTGGAGCACGCCGCAGCCGGCTGCGACGCAGGTATCTTCACGCCAGTAATGTTCCCGTCCCCGGTCTCCGGGGACGCTCATCCACTTTCATCCAGAAAAAAATGTCCATCACCCTGCACGAAGTCGGCATCACCCCGCTGATCCGCGCCCTGCACAATCTGTCTTCCCTGCTCGACAAGGCCGAGCAGCATGCCGACCAGCACAAGCTGGAACCGCAGCAGCTGCTCTCGGCACGCCTGTACGAAGACATGTATCCGCTGACCGCCCAGGTACAGCGCGCCAGCGACACCGCCAAGGCCACCGCCAGCCGCCTCTCGGGCGTGGCCGCGCCGGCCTTCAGCGATGACGAGACCAGCTTCGACGAACTGCAGGCCCGCATCAACAAGACCATCGTCTTCCTCGAATCCATTCCCGCCGATGCGGTCAACGGCCAGGAAGACCGTGTCATCACCATGAAGCTGCGCGGCGAAGAGCGCAGCATGAGCGCGCGCGAATACCTGCTGGTGTTCGGCCTGCCCAATTTCTTCTTCCACATCACCACCGCCTACGACATCCTGCGTCACCAGGGCGTCAAGCTGGGCAAGATGGATTTCCTGGGTCTGTAATCCCGACACACCCAGACAAAAACGGCCCGCATCCTGCGATGCGAGCCGCTTTCCAGACCAGTTTCCCGTGGTACTTTGGCCCGCCTCCTTATCGAGGGCGGGCGTTTTTTTTCA
The DNA here is from genome assembly GCF_000300975.2 of Herbaspirillum frisingense GSF30. Taxonomy (GTDB): domain Bacteria; phylum Pseudomonadota; class Gammaproteobacteria; order Burkholderiales; family Burkholderiaceae_D; genus Herbaspirillum; species Herbaspirillum frisingense. The sequence continues at coordinate 7,763 of NZ_AEEC02000019.1, forward strand.
TGGCTCAGTCCACATGCGGCACGCCCGCCCGCTGCAGCAACTGGCGGCATCGCCGGGACAGTGCCACCACGCGCAAGTCCTTGCCCAACCGGACATAGCGCTCGGCCAGCGTCTGCACGGCGGCAATGGCCGAATGGTCGGCCAGGCGCAGGTGGCGGCAATCCAGCGTGACCTGTCGCGGGTCGTCCTGGGTCGCGAACAGTTCCAGGAAGCGTGTGGTCGAGGCAAAGAACAGGGTGCCATGCGGCAGGTAGGTACGGCTGCCATCCTCTTCATCGACCACCTCGGCACGCACTTCGCGTGCGTGTTCCCACGCGAAGTTGAGCGCGGCGATCACGATGCCGCACAACACCGCCACCGCCAGGTCGGTCAAGACGGTAATGACGGTGACGGCGATGATGACCAGCGCATCGTTCCTCGGCACCTTGCCCAGCACCCGCAGCGAGCCCCAGGCAAAGGTCTCCTGCGCCACCACGAACATGACACCGGCCAGTGCCGCCAGCGGGATGCGCTCGATGGCCGGCGACAGGAACAGGATGAACAGCAGGATCATCACCCCCGCCACCACACCCGAGAGTCGCGAACGGCCGCCGGAGCCGAGGTTGATCATGGTCTGACCGATCATGGCACAACCGCCCATGCCGCCGAACAGGCCCGAGACCACATTGGCCGCGCCCAGCGTCAGGCATTCCCGGTTGGGCTGGCCACGGCTGGCGGTGATTTCGTCGGTCAGGTTGAAGGTCAGCAGTGTTTCCAGCAGGCCGACGATGGCCATGAGCACCGCATACGGTCCGACGATGCGCAGCGTCTCCAGGGTCAACGGCACGCTGGGCAGATGCAGCGGCGGCAAGCCACCGGCGATCTGCGCCATGTCGCCCAGGGTACGCGTGTGCAGGCCACTGACATAGGTCAGCAGACCCACTCCGAGAATGGCTGCCAGTGCAGGTGGAATGGCCTTGGTCACGCGGGGCAGGAGCCACACCACCAGCATGGTCGCCAGCGTCAGGCCGATCATGATCCACAGCGACGTCCCCTGCAGCCACTGCGGCCCGGACGGCGTACTGGTACGGAAATGTTCCAGCTGCGACAGCGCGATCACGATGGCCAGGCCATTGACGAAGCCCAGCATCACCGGATGCGGCACCATGCGCACCAGCTTGCCCAGCCTGAGCGCACCGAAGGCCAGCATGATCAGGCCTGACAACACCACCGTGGCCAGGAAATACTGCGCCCCGTGTTGCACCACCAGCGCCACGATCACCACCGCCATCGAACCGGCGGCCCCCGAGATCATCCCCGGCCGGCCACCGAACAGAGCGGTGATGGTGCAGATGAAGAACGCGCCATACAGCCCCATGAGCGGATTCAACTGCGCCACCAGGGCGAAGGCGATGCATTCGGGCACCAGGGCGAAGGAAGTGGTGAGGCCGGCCAGCACGTTCTGGCGGAGTTCGCGCAGGCGCGATGACGGAGGAGTGACGGTGGTCATGAAAGGAACATGGAACAGAAAATGGACAGGCGCGCAGCTGCGCCGCAGGAACCGCAATGCGTCAGGGAGGGACGCGCCGACAGTCCCGCGCTAGCCCCACAGGGTCTCGATCTCGGCATCCAGGAAATAACCGGCGCCGCGCTCGGTGCGCAGCAGGGTCGGGTTCTTGGGATCGGCTTCCAGCTTGCGGCGCAGTCGCAGGATCTGGACATCGATGGCACGGTCGTAGACTTCGTCGAAGGCGCGCGTGCTCTCCAGCAGGTGCTCGCGCGAGACGATGCGCCCCGGCGCGCCCAGGAAGGCCACCAGCAGGCTGAATTCGGCATTGGTCAGGCTCACCTGGCGCTGGTCCGGCGCGGTCAGGCGACGGGTGTTCAGGTTCAGGTCCCAGCCGGCGAAGCGATAGGCACGCGGGTGCTTGCTACGGGTCACCGGCGCTGCGGGGGCGGCTGGCGTGGCGGTGCGGCGCAGTACGGCACGCATGCGGGCCAACACTTCGCGGGGCGAAAACGGCTTGGTGATGTAATCGTCGGCCCCCAGCTCCAGGCCCATCACCATGTCGGCCTCTTCATTGCGCCCGGTCACGCAGATGATGGACATGCTGCTCTCGGCCCGCCAGCGGCGCGCCAGTTCGGCGCCATCGATGTCGGGCAGGCCGAGGTCCAGCAGCACCATGTCATAGACCGATTCCTGCACGGCGCTTTGGGCCTGGGCACCGGTGGCGGCGCTGTCGACCGAGAGGCCGTGGCCGCTCAGGTAGTCGACCAGCAATTGGCGCATGGCCTGGTCGTCATCGACGACCAGCACCCGGATGGGAGGGGTAGTGCTCATGGAGTTCCTTGTTCGGTATCGGGCAGCGCGGTCATGATAGCGCGTCGCAATGCAGCTCGCTCAAGCGGCTTGGTCAGGCCGGCAACGCCCAGCGTCCTTGCCAGGTCCACCACGTGGGCCTGACCGGAGCACAACACCACCGGCAGATCGGCGCGCAGTTCGCGCAGGGCCGCGATGAGGGCATCACCCTGCATCTGCGGCATGTCCAGGTCGGTGATCACCAGATCCACCGCCAGCGGCTCCAGGGCGAATTCCTCCAGCGCCAGCAGCGGGTCGTCGAAGACGATGGGCGCATAGCCCAGCGCATCCAGCCATTGCGCACACAGTGTGCGCTGGCCCGCATCGTCGTCGACCACGAAGATGCATTGGCCCTGCCCGCTGGCGACTTGTTCGTCGTGCAGCTGGTCGGCGTCGGACGTCGGTTCCGGTGTTGCCGCAGGCGACGGTAGATCAGCGGCGGCCGCAGCCGGCAGCAACAGCCGGAAGCGCGTGCCCCCGGCATCACTGGCAACGGCCACGCCCCCTTCGTGTTCGATGGCGATGCCGGCCACGATGGCCAGACCCAGTCCGGTTCCCTTGCCGCCCGGACCGTCGCGCGTGGTGAAGAAGGGTTCGAACAGCCGCGACAGGTGCTGCGGGGCGATGCCGCTGCCGTCATCCACCACCTCCAGCCACACCGCCTGCTGTTGCGGCAAGTCGCCGGCCAGGGGCGCTTCGGCTGGCGCCTCCCCGGCATGCAGGCTGACCATCACCCGGCTGCGCGCAGCCTGGCTGGCATTGCGGATCAGGTTCAGGGCCACGCGCGAGAGCTGCCCGGCATGGCCTTGTACTGCCAGCGGCTGGGCCGGTGGCTGGAACTCGATCACCACGCCGGCCCGGCACAAGGGACGGGCCAGCCGCACCGCCTCGGCCACCGGCTCGCGCAGGTCCAGCAGGCTGCGCTGGCGATCTCCGCGACGTCCCGCCAGCAGGATCTGCTCCGTCAGTTCGCGCCCCCGACGCACTGCCGATACCACCTCCGACAGCGGGCGCTGGGCCGGCGCGGCCGGGTCCAGTTGTTCCTGGGCCAGTTCGGCATAGCCACCCGCTGCGCCCAACACGTTGTTGAAGTCATGGGCGATGCCGCCGGCCATCAACCCCAGCGATTCGAAGCGGCGCATCTGTTCCATCCGTGCCGCCAGCGCCTGCCGCTCGCGCATGGCCACGGCGATGAAGAAGGTCAGCATGGCCAGGCCGGCCAGGTCGACCTGCAGGCTCCAGGTGCTGTCCAGCCCTTCCTGGCGATAGGGGCCCATATCGTAGAGCGTGAGCAAAACCGCCATCACCGCGGCCAGGCTGGTCACCAGGGTGGCACTGCGCATGCCTCCGTACAGGGCGGCCCCGGCCAGCACCAGCGACAGCAGCACACGCTGCACCTCGCCCGACCAATCGCAGGCGGCACATGCCAGCAATACCGCCACCACGGCCGCGGCACCGAGCAAGGAGGGCCGGTCGCCGCGCAGGCTGCGCCAGTGCAGCTGCGACCAGACCAGCCAGGTCGGCGTCAGTACCAGGATTGCCAGGCCATTGCCCACCAGCAGCGTGCGCCATTCGGCCCACCAGCCGGCCGGCATCACATCGGCCGCCAGGCTTGCCCCCAGGGCAGCCACCACCGCCACTACCAGCAAGGGTAGGAGCGCCACGAAGCGGCCCAGTTTGTAGAGACCGTCGAACTGCCCGTCGCGACTGACGAAGCGTCGTCCCAGCCAGATGCAGGCGACGATCTGCACCACGTTCAACAGCGCGAAACCGGCGTCGACCTGCACCGGCAGGCTATCCCGGTCACCCACCACCAGCATGGCCACGAACACCGCCAGCAGATACGGGAACCAGTCGCGCGCCGGCTTGCGCCACAGCAGCGCGATCATCAGCGCGGGGGCCGGGGCGGCAATCGGCGCCAGGGTGGTGCTGTCCTGCAGGTTGGCGGCAGGACTGGCCAGCAGCGTATAGACCACGCCACACAGCAGTGCCGACAGCAGGCTGCGGAACATGGCGGCCAGCGGACGTTGAGGGATAGATGGGGTCATGGCCAGCCTCAGTTGCGCGAATACAGGACCCGTAGCGCCACCCTGCGCTCTTCCGGCGGCAGCTGGTTGACTGCGCGCAGGTAGGCGATGGAGGCATCACAGGTAGCATCCGGATCGGCCTGGCGACGCAGCGCCGAGGACAGCAGCTTCAACTGTTCCTGCGTCAGCGGCGCCAGCGCCTTGCGGAAGACGCGGGTGCGCTCGGCCAGGGTGTAGCGACCGGCATTGGCCGGATCGGCATCGCGCAACAGGCGCTGGGTCATCTGCTGCTCGCGGTTGGCGAATTCCTGCGGCAGCACGGCCTGCGGCGCCTCGCGGCCGGCGGCGGCATCCGCGCGCGAGCGTGGATAGATCAGTTCGGTACAGGCCGCCGTGCTGATGCCGCGCAGGGCGACCGCTTCATCCAGCAGCAGCTGCTGGAACTCGGCCAGGGATTCGTCGGAGGCGATCGGCAGCAGGCGGCGGCTCAACAGGCCGACCTGCTCGCGGCCGACCGCCAGGATGTCGGCGTCCGACGCATGCGCCTGGACCTTGGCCCAGGCCAGGTCGATGGTGTGGGCAAAGTCGGCAGGATGGTAGCGCGCCATGATGTCGAACAGCGCGCCCTTCTTGAACTCGGCTTCCAGGATGTCGCGCGAGCTGGCGATGGTGGCGATCTGCGCGGTCTCTCCCCCTGGCGCCAGCCGTGTCAGCACACCGGCCTGCAGCAACTGGCCCAGTTCCGGATACCAGCTGCGGGCGGCCGGGGTATCGGCAATGTGTTCGATGAAATCGTGCGGCAGACCCAGCTTGCCGTAGGTGTCGAAGGTCAGCTTGCGGTCGAAGCTCTTGTTGATGCGGTCGTCACCACCCACCGTGTAGAGCGTATGAAAACCGATATGCGCACGCGGATCCATGGCACGGTCGCGGCCGGCCAGGAAGGCCAGCGTGCAGGAAGAGGAACACTCCTGCTCCACATAGGTATTGAGCCGGTGGCGACGGATCACCTCGCCCACCAGCTTGCCCTCGCGCACCCAGCCCCCGGCCGAATACAGCACCACGGTCTGCACCGAAGGATGCTGTTGCAGCAGGCGTTCCAGGCCATCGGCCGCGCCATCGTTCATGCCACCCTGCAGCAGCAGCGACTTGCCGTCCACTCTCAACTGATAGACCACCGGCGGCCCCAGCTGCTTGCCCAGGGCGATCTCGAACTGCTCACGCAAGGAGGGCGCGGCGCGCCAGGTACTGGTGGCCATGCTGATGGCACCGCACACGATGAGGAACTTGACCACCACCTCGGCCCAGCGGCGTCCGCCCCGCGCCACGTGCTTGCTGGCCGAACGCCAGCAGCCGCAGACGCCCCAGGTCCAGGCCAGGTAGCTGAAGGCGGCGATCCCCAGCACGCCGGCCATGCCATAGCGTGCCGGCATGTCATTGGTCAGGCGCGCCAGGACCGAGATGGCCAGCGCCGGCACCAGCGAGGTCAGCAGGACGGTATGCAGCCAGTAGGAACGGCCCAGCGAATAATCGCCGCGCCAATGACGGCGCAGGAAACTGGCGGGCGGGCTGACGGGAGCGGAAGATCGGGTTACTGCCTGGGACACGTGGTGCTTTTCCTCGATGCGAGCCCGCATGCGGCGGGCTCGTCTTCAATGACGGGTGACTTTATGCAGCCGTGAGCATAACCCAGCTTGGCCCGGGTGTCGGTTTTCAGCCACCGTGACCGGGAATGCGCGACAGGTCGACTTCGTCGATCTGGCTGGGATGCATGAACTGCTCGGCGTACTTTTCGTAGATGCGTTCCCGCACGAAGAGGTCGAACAGGTCCGGGTCGATATGGTCGCGCGCCTTGAAGCCGGCCAGGATTTCCACCGCCTCGTTGAGGGTATTGCCGCGCTTGTAGGGACGGTCGGCGGCAGTGACGGCCTCGAAGATGTCGGCCACCGCCATGATGCGCGCCTGCACCGACATCTGGTCCCGCGTCAGTCCCTTGGGGTAGCCCTTGCCATCCATGCGCTCGTGGTGGCCGCCGGCAAATTCGGTGACCCGCGAGAGCTGCTTGGGCCAGGGCAGCGACTCCAGCATGCGGATGGTGATGACGATGTGGTTGTTGATGATGGCGCGCTCGGCGTCGTTGAGCGTCCCGGCGCGGATGCGCAGGTTGCCGGCCTCTTCGTCATCGAGCAGCTTGCGCAGCTGGCCATCCGGGCCGCGCCAGGTCCGCTCGGCGATATCCAGCACGCGCTGCTGGTCTTCGGCGCGCATGCCTTCGTTGCCATAGTTGATCTTGCGCAGGAAGGCCCGCTCCTCATCCATCTGCATCACGTCGGCCTGCAGGGCGGCTTCCAGCGCAGCCGACTTGTCCGCGCTCAGGTCCGCGCCCAGCGCCAGCTTTTCCTGCAGCATGCGGATTTCGGCATCGCGCTTCAGTACCTCGAAACGGGTATCGATCAGGTGGATACGGTCGAAGATGGTCTCCAGCTTGGTGGCCTTCTCGACGATATGGCTGGGCGAGCCGATCTTGCCGCAATCGTGCAACAGTGCCGCCAGCCACAGCTCGCGACGGTCGGCATCGGTCATGCGGAAATCAGCCAGCGGGCCTTCGGTGGCATTGTGGGCCGCCTCGGCCAGCATCATCGCCAGCTGTGGCACCTGCTCGCAATGGCGGCCGGTATGCGGGGATTTTTCGCCGATGCCGATGTTGATCAGCTTGATCAGGCTTTCGAACAGGTTTTCCAGGCGACCGATCAATTGCTGGTTGGTCATCGCCATGGCCGCCTGCGATGCCAGGGCCTCGATGAAGCGCTGGTCGGTCTCGGAGAAGGGGATCGGTTCACCACTGTCGGCATCGATGGCATTGATGAGCTGCAACACGCCCACCAGTTCGCCCTCGTGGTCCTGCATCGGCACCGTCAGGATGGACTTGGACTGATAGCCATACTTCTCGTCGAACAGGCGCATGCCGTTGAAGTTGAAGCCACTGGCCTGGTAGACGTCCGGGATGTTGACCGAATTGCGGGTATTGGCGGAATAGGCCGCCACCGCCGCCAGGTTGGGCTGGCCGTCCGGCAGCGTCAGGGCGATATCGGGAATCGAGATCGGCTGACCGCTGCTGCCACCCTGGTGCATCTTGAGGGTCTGGTTGACCGAGATGTAGAAGCTCAGCGCGTCGCCATTTTCTGTCGTGCGGTAGAGGGTGCCGCCGTCGGCGCGGGTGATATCGCGCGCGGTCAGCAGGATGCGTTCAAGCAACAGTGGGATATCGCGATTGCTGCCCAGCTCGCGGCACAATTCGGTGAGCCGCTCCAGCCGGTGCGCGATGTCGCGATGCTGGCCGGCACTGGGACTGAGGTCGTGGATATTCATGCTGCCATCTCCCCAGCGCGGCAGTGGTGGCACGGGCCGTGGTGGCAGGCTCGGGCTGCTGGATGGACTGCTGGCGACATGCTGCTCCCTGATGCGTTGGCGTATGGACATGACCCGGTGATTGCCGGCCGGCAAACCCGCGTTTTCTTCAGATGCTTTTCGGGCATCATGGCGATTCTAGAACGACGGCGCACGCCGTCTTGCAGCGAACTTGGGGGGATTTGGGCGCCAATTCTACGCTTGTCTCCGCCGCGCCGACGGCGTGCCGCGCATTTCCCAATGCCGCGCCGCAACTGCTGAGCTCAGGGATATCCTGATTGCACTACCGCGCTGAATCCCTTACCATCACAATCTGTTGCATTATTTGCCACATTTTCCGCAAAGTCAGTCCCGGCGCGGGTTTCCGGACTGCAACGCGCATCCCTGACGAGCTTCCATGATCTTGCAGGGACCTTAACACCCTGAAAGCGGCAACGACGATGCGTGTAGAAATTCTCGGCTGCAGTGGCGGCATCGGTGGCAACGGCATGCGCACCACCTCCCTGCTTATTGATGACGATATCCTGATCGACGCCGGCACCGGCGTGGGCGACCTGTCGCTGCAGCGACTGGCCGCCATCGACCACGTCTTCATCACCCACGCCCATCTGGATCACATTGCCTGCCTGCCCCTGATGATCGACAGCGTCGGCGACATGCGCAGCACCCCGCTGACCATGCACGCCACGGCGCAGACCCTGGAGATCATCCGCAAGCACATCTTCAACTGGCATATCTGGCCCGACTTCAGCGTCATCCCGAATGCCGAGCAACCCTTCCTGCGCTTTGCCACCGTCGAGCAAGGCCAGGCCGTCCGCATCGGCCAGCGCAGCATCACGCCTCTGCCGGCCACGCACACCGTACCGGCAGTGGGTTATCACCTGCACAACGAACATAGCGGCGCCTCGCTTGCCTTCAGCGGCGATACGTCCATCTGCCCGGCGCTGTGGGAAGCCCTCAACCGCATCGACGCCCTGCGCTACCTGATCATCGAAGCCGCCTTCGCCAATCGCGACCGCGAGCTGGCGCTGCTCTCCAAGCACCTGTGTCCCAGCCTGCTGCTGCAGGAACTGCAACACCTGCAGAGCACGCCGGAAGTGCTGATCACCCACGCCAAACCCGGTCAGATCCAGGAGATCGCCAGCGAGATTGCCGCCGGCACCGGCATGCACCGTCCGCGCATGCTGGCCACCGGGACCGTGCTCGACTTCTGAAGCCGGCCGGCTTCAACAAAAAGGGCGCCGCACACAAGTGTCGGCGCCCTTTTTTCAGGCTTGCTGCAGCGTATGCATCACTGCACTACACAGGCATCCAGCTTGGCCGCACCAATCTTCTGCGTACCGTTGTTGCCATTGCTGCTGATGGCCGGCGGCATGGTCACCTGCACGCCCTGCGACTGCGGCACGATCACCGGCGGCACGATCCTCGACTGCACGAAACCGAACTGGCCGGCACTGAAGACCTGCGAACCGGCCGGGTTGGTCACCACGATGGCGCCCGTCACCACATCCACGTGCAGACCATTGTCTGGCGGCTGGCCGCTGGGCGTCGGTACGCCACCGCAATCGTTCTGGCAGTACAGCGCGCCGAAGTGGGTGCCGCGAATGCCGATGGTGGCCGTGGGCGTATCGAAGTTGACGGCTTCGTGATTACGCTTGCCGACCAGTCCGGTCACGGCACGCAGGCCACCCTTGACCAGGCCGATGGCCACCGAGTCGTTCTTCGGTTCCTTCTCGTCGTAGATGTATTTGTTGACCGCCACTTCGGTCCCCGGACGCAGGACGATCTCGGCATTGTCCAGGAACTTGACGCGGGTATAGGTCTCCCGCTCGGTGATCAGGGTATCGCCCTGCAGGATGGCCGATTTCACGGCCAGCACCACGCGCGAACCATCGGCATGACGCGCCGTGAGCACGCCCGACAGGTGGGTCACCTGGCCGACCACCGGCTGCGCCTGCGCATGAGCCGGGGCGGCCACGACCAGCAGCCACAGCGCCAGGCTCAACGCCAGCAGTTGCGCGGCCACTTGTTGCCGGACCAGTCCCGGCAGGTTTTGCTTGAAGGAGTTCATAGGCGTGATTTGATCCGGTTCATCAGGTGCACATCGGCAGCGGTTTCTTGGCCTGCTTGCGATCGCCACCCTCATCGCCGAAATTGTCGGCGGTGCCGCCCACGGTCTGGCCGTTGGCATTGTTCTGCTGCAGGACATCACCGGTATGGTAGGCCGCCGAATCCGAGAGCTGCGCATTGTTCAGCGTAGCCTGCAGGTTCTGGCTCTGCTGGTTCTGCTGCTGCTGCACCGCCTGCGCAGTCTGGCTGTTGGCCGAGCTGCTACTGGTGCTGATACTGCTGGCCGCCACCGGCGTACGGGTACCGTTGGCGTCGGTGATGGTCACCCCTTGCGCATAGCCGATCACCGCGCCGGAATCCACCGACAGCAGCGCCACGCCCGGCGGCGAGGTGGAGATGTTGGCATTGATGGTCATCGAATCACCGGCCGAGAGCGTGATGTTGCCGCCGGTGGAGACCAGCACGCCATTGACGGTCAGCGTATCGTTGCTGCCCGACGAGGCCCCGGCAGTCAGCGTGATACTGCCGGTGGCGCTCACCCCGCCCGAACCGATGGTCAGCGGGCTATGCGTGACCAGGCTCACGGATCCGTTGGAACTCTTGACCTGGCCGGTGGTGTTGATGCCCAGCAGCGACAGCTTGCTGGCCGCGCTGGTGACCGTGCCATTGGCGCTGGTGGGCAGACTGCCGAGGAAATCGGCATTGCTGCCGATGGCCGTGGTCTGCGCACCGCCCGTATTGTCGATGCTGATATTGCCGCGCGTGGTGTTCACGCCATTGATGCTGACCACGCTGGCGTCGCTGGTATTGAGCGAATTGGTGAGGCTGATGTCACCCGTGCCGTTGTTGTTGGCCGCGAAGCCCGCCACCTGGTTACCCGAATTGCTGAGCTTGATGCCGGTGGTGGCCGCCGCGATCAACTGCCGCGTCACCCGCAGCGAAGTACCGCTGTTCTGGCTGACGTTGCCGCTCTGCGCTTCCAGTACCAGGTTGTTGGCGGTGATATTGCCCACGGCCAGAGCGCCGCTGGCCTGCGACAACGCTGCGTCGGCCAGGGTCAGGTTGCCACCGGTCTGGGTAAAGCCTTCGGCCACCACCAGGCGCGAGCCGGTATTGCCGGTCACGGTGCCGTTGGAGACGGTCAGGTTGGACAGGCGGACATCGCCACCCAGTGTCAGGTTACCGGCGGTCAGATTGACCGTCATGCCGGACTGCGAGGCATTGGCGATGGTCACGCTGCCCTTCAGGAGCGTGGTCTCCCCCTCGATCATGTCAGTACCGCCGATGTTGAGGGTGCCATTGCCGCTGGTGGTGCCATTGAGAATCAGGGCCGTCGTGGCATTGGCAGCCGCCGAACTGCCGACACTGACGTTGGCCGTCCCCTGGATGCTGGCACTGTTGCGGACCGTCAGGTTGCCGCTCTGCTGATACAGCTGGCCGCCCTGGGCGATCTGCAGGCTGCCGATCACGTCATCCCCGCTGTCATGCCGCAGGCTGGTGTTGGCCGCGATGATCACGGTATCGATCTGGGTCGGAAGATAGGTGTCGCTGGTGCTCTCCCCCTGGCTGTCGGCCCAGCTGTAGCGGCTGCCCCAACCACCCTCGCTGTTAGCCGCGTAGAAGGTCTCGGCGCCCCTGAACTGCAGGCTGAGCGAGCCGCCGTCACCATAGACCGCCTTGATCATCTTCTCGTCGCTACCGACTTTGACCACATCGCCAGTCACGTAGCGGAAATAGCTGTCCCCGACGCCGGATTCGCTGAAACCGAAATCGAAGACATCAAAGCTGGCGTTGCTCGTCGGAACATAGTTGCCGAGCAGTCGTGTCTTGAGGGTACCGTCCAGGTTGACCGAGCTGGTGTTGAGGGTGATGCGGTCATAGCTGCTTGGGCCGGCGATGTCGACCAGCATTCTGCCGGCCGCATTCTGCGTGAAACTGTTGGCACTGATGGTGAGGCTGCCCACCATGCCATCGCCACCCGGCGCCAGGGTACCGTTGTTGATGACCGAACCATTGGCGGTGAGCGTGCCGTTTCCGGAAATGGTGCCGTTGGCCGCATTGGTGATCTGCTTGACACTGATCGTGGCGCCAGCCATGGTCAGCGTGCCGTTGTTGGTGAAGCTATTATTGCTGCCGCGGATGGCGGTCTGGTTGCCCAGGTTCATCTGACCATTGTTGACCAATCCGTTCGAACCATCCAGGCTCAGGTTCTGGCCCACGCCGCTGATGTTGAGCGTGCCATTGTTGGTCCAGGTGGCACTACCCGATGCGGTCAGGGCGGTACTGGCTGCATTGAGCAGTATCTTGCCGTTGGCATTGTTGACCACATCGCCACTGGAGGTGACCGAAGCGCTGGAATTGACGGTGATGGTGCCGTTGTTGCTGATCCCGCCGCTGCCCACGGACAGGCTGTTGCTGCCACCGGCCAACAGGTTCACGGTGCCATTGTTGTTCACCGAATCGACGTTGAGCTGGCTGCCGCTCATCGTCAATACGCCGGCACTGCCCAGCTCCAGGGCAGCGGCAGTCAGCAGCCCTCCCGTACCGAGATCGACCGTGCCATTGCTGATGAGCAGATTCCCTTTGCTGGAACCATCCTTGACGTCCATCGTGCCACCGTTGAGCACGACGCGCGCGTTATTTCCGATGGTCGTCTGGTGACTGGAACTGACCACCGCCACCCTGAAACTGTCCGTCTGCACTTCCTGGTAGCCGCTTTCGAGGTTCAGGTCCAGCTTGCCCGCCGTGCTGGTGATGTTGGCGTTGATGGTGATGTTGTTGGCCGCCTGCAGCGTCAACGTCGCATCGTAATCACTGGTCTTTTCGATGGCGGCGCTGACGGTGATGTTGCCGGCCTGGTCGCCGCCATCCGTGCCTGTCCTCAGGCGCACGCTGGTGCCGTTGTTGAGCTGGTTGCTGATGGTACTGGCACTGATCTGCGAGCCGTCTTCACCGGAATACACGGCATAGGAGGTGCCACAGCTGCCACCACTGCCGGTCAGGGTGCCATTGGCCACCACCTCCAGGTCATATGGATCGATCAGCCAGGTGCCGCCCGAACCGACCGTGGGCACCTTCACCACGTCCAGTTGCTTCAGGCCCGATGTGTCGACGAAACCGCCCTGCCCCGGCGCGCCGGTGGCCGAGACATCGCCATCGATGAAGGCCTTGTTGCTGGCGAACAGCGTGACGTTGCCGCCCTTGGTGCCATCGGCGGTGATGCTGGAACTGGCGGTGGTGGTGAGGTCCTGCGAAGCCCGCAGGAAGATGCGACCACCTTCGCGCACCACGCTGGAGGCGCTGATGACGCCGCTGTTGGTGATCAGGCCCGCAGCCACGCCGATGCGCCCGGCTTCGGCGGTGATGCTGCCCAGGTTGGTGACGTTGCCGGCGCTACCGGTGACGTTGACCGTCACGCCCGGCGTAGCGGTGTCGGCCAGGGTCACGGTCTGGCCGGCGGCCAGGATCACCTCGCCCTGCGGGCTCTTGATGATGCCGCTGTTGGAGACACTGCTGCCGATCAGGTAGACGCTGCCACCGGTGGCCGATTCGATCTTGCCCTGGTTGTCCACCAGACCGGCCGTACCCTGCTTGGCGAAGTTGAGCTTGCCGGCCAGGAAATCACTGTCGCTGATGGCCAGCGAGGTGGCGATGAAACGCGCCGCATCGATGGTACCGCTGGGGCCGATCACCACGCCGTTGGGGTTGTATAACACCACGGTGCCGGTGGCGGACAGCTTGCCGTAGATCTGCGAGATATCCGCGCCGGTCACCTTGGCCAGCAGTGCTGCCGCTGCATTGGGCTGGTTCACGTTGACCGCTGCATCGGCGCCGATGCTGAAGGAGGCGAACTTGGCGATGGCCTGCGGCGAGAGCTGGTTGATGTTGAGCGTGTTGCCGTTCTGGGTGAAGGTGACATTGCCATTGACCACGCTCCAGCCGTTGGGCAAGGTCCCCGGCGCGGGCGCCGCCGCCAGTACCGGTGCCTGCCACGCACCGCAGACGGCGGCCGCCGCCAGCGAGATGCGCAGCCCCGGCGCCAGCAGACGCTGCCAGGAGCGACGCAGCAGGCGCGACAGCAATTGCGGCAGCGGCTTGCTGGGACGCCAGGACAGCGTCAGCTTGCGCCTGCCCACCCGCACCGTGATCGACGGCGGCAGCAATTCGATGGCCGGCTGGACCGGACGTTGCGTGGAAGCAGAAGCGGAGGTGGATGTCGAAGTCATGTCAGAACCCCAGGATTGCGCTCAGATGGGCGTTGAGATCGCCGCGTTGTTCGGTCACCGAATTGCCATTGAGCAGTACGCGCGCCACGTCCAGGCGCAGGCTGAAATCACGGCCCAGGGTGTAACGGACGCCGGCACCGAAGCTGGCCAGCGTCACGGTGGAAGGCAGCGTGGAAGCGGACGTCACGTTGTTATTGGCACCCCGGCCGGCATCGAAGAAGGCCAGCAGGCGCATGTTCCCGCGCACCTCCTGCTTGGCCAGCAGGTCGGGCGTATAGACTTCGCTGTTGAGGACCACGCCACTGTCGGCGGCCACTGCACGTTCGGTAAAGCCGCGCACGGTATTGGCACCCGCCATGCCGAACTGCTCCACTGGCGGCAGGGCGTGCGGTGAAATCTGCAGGGCGCTGGCCAGGCGCACCTGCCAGTCGTTCTCGAAGCCCTTGAACCAGGACGCGCCGCCACGGATGGCGATGAAATTGTCCATCGACCGGCGCGAGCCGGTGAAGAGCGAATAGCGGTCCGTCACATTCAGGCTATCGTTGCGCCGTGCCTGGCCGGTAGCCAGGTTGCGGGCGATGCCCAGGTTGTAGTCGATGATCTGGCCCACGCTCTGGCGCTGCGCGCTGTAGCTGACCGACAGCGGCAGGGTGGAATAAGGCACGCAGGTGTTGATGTTGGCGCCATTGAGCAGACCGCCGGCGATGGCGCAGGACGACTCGACCTTCTTGTAGTCCGCCCCGAAGACCAGCTTGCTGCTCCACTCCCCGCTGCGGGCAAAGAAGTGGTTCCAGCGCAGTGCATAGACTTCGCCACGGCCGGTGATGTTGAGGGTGGAATTGAGCGCCAGCGTCTGACCCGAGCTGACGTTGGATTTACCGTAGATGAAATCCAGGCTGTCACCCAGCGCATACAGCGGCACCCGGTAACCCAGCGAATACAGGTCCACCTTGGCGCCCGAGGGCGAGTCCGGCGAGGTGGTGTAGGCCACCGTGGCCACATGATCGCGGTTGAACAGGTTGGAGTGCTGCAGGGCGACGCCGGTACGCCAGCGGCCGGTATCGCCGCTGCCGGTGTTATCGACGTTGAGCAACAGGCGCAGCGGATTTTCATCCTTGACGCCGACGGCGGCATCGATCTGGTTGCTGGTCTCGGAAGCCGTCAGGTTGACGTTGATCTGCTTGCCCGGATTGTCGTTGGCCAGTTGCACCGACTCCGAAATGCGGCGCAGGTTGGGGGCGCTGCCCTCGCGCAGGTCGGGAATGCTGGCGCGGATGTTCTGTTCGCTGAAGTAACGGTTGTCGCTCACCACCACCTTGCCGATGACCGCCTCGACCACCTGCAGGCGTACCACGCCGCCGGTCAGTTCCTGTTCCGGTACGCTGACCTGGACGGCGCTGTAACCGGCACTGCGGTAGGCGTTTTCCAGTGCCTCCAGGGCCTGCTGGATATCGCCGTAGACCCGGCCCGGGCCGGTGAAAGGCGCCACGACGGCATCGATGCGGGACTGCGACAAGAGGCTGTTGCCTTGCACGTCATAGCGGCGGATATCGAAGCGCTCATCCCTGGGCGCCGACATGGCCACACCCGGCGCGGGCGTGGCCGTTTGCGCCATGGCACCCGCGGCTGCGCCCAGCAGCGCCATCCCCATTACATAATGCGGCAAGCATCGTTTCATCGTCTCAACAGCCATGCCTGCGGCAAGGCTCTCCCTGTTTTCTTGTTTGCGATGTGCATCGCCCGCGCGACGCACCCCTGCTCCCTCCCGCCATGTCCTTACACCACTGATCACCCCGATCAATGGTGCAGGCGCGCAGGCACGCGCCCGTGGACGACACGACGATGCCCTGTCCACGGCGATGACGCCCCACAGCGAAATACGAATACGAGAAGGAACCCCTGAAGCAGAATCATCCGGACACCGATGTTCCCCTTCTTGCGGGAGGGATGGATCGCTGCCGGATACGCTGCCGCCTTTCCAGGCGGCACCGCTTATTGATGCTTGTAAAGTATACTGACTAGTCCTGACCGAGTCGACAATAATCGTCGTTTAACCGCCTCCAGTGGGCGTTTGCGCCACTTTTAGCCGAAACAAATTTCCACACGGAAATGAATTTCCCCGGCCAGATGTAAAGAATTTCAAGCCGCCTCAGGGGGTGAGAGCAACTGTCCATTGCACCTTCAAATCCGGTTCGCACCCCACCCGACAACGACCGCCAGGATGCCATGGTCACCCCGGATGTCGTCGTCCTTCAGGCGCGTCTATTTGGTCTCGAAGGTGGTCACGCCATCCCAGTCTGCTGCCGGCGGCGTGACACGATAGTGGGCGATGCGCTCCAGGTAGAGCGTGTACAGACCACGCGGCTTCTCCTGCTGCAGGGCCAGCAAGGCGGGCTCGGCCTCGTCCCAGCGTTGGGCGCGCACCAGCGCCAGTGCCGCATGCCAGCGTTCGACCTCGGCGCGCAGGACGGCGTCGAGTTCGTTTTCCGGTGCCAGCGGTTCATAGATGGGGACCGGCTCGTTCTTGCCCTTGACCCGCACCCGGTCCAGCTCGCGGTAGGCGAACTGCGGCGCCGCCTGGCGCGTGGCCTGGCCCACCAGCACGCCCACGCCATAGACCTTGGTGATCGATTCCAGCCGCGAGGACAGGTTCACCGCGTCGCCCATGACGGTATACGCCTTGCGGATCTTCGAGCCCATGTCGCCCACGCGCATCTGCCCGCTGTTGAGGCCGATACCGATCTTCAGCGGCGGCCAGTTGCGACGGATGAATTCCTCGTTGAGCAGCAGCGTGGTCTGCTGCATCTTCAGCGCCGTGGCGACCGCCCGGGCGGCGTGGTCGGGCAGTTCCAGGGGCGCGCCCCAGAAGGCCATGACGGCGTCGCCGATGTACTTGTCCAGGGTGCCGCGATTGCCGCGGATGTCTTCCGACATCGCCGTGAGATAGACGTTGATGTATTCGCGCAGCTCATTGGGCTGCAGGCTCTCGGAGATGGTGGTGAAACCGCGCACGTCGGAAAACATCACGGTCAGCTCGCGGATCTCGCCCTCCATGTTGTAGCTTTCCGGATTGGCGGCCATTTCGGCCACCAGTTCCGGCGCCACATATTCACCGAACAGGTTGACGATGGCCTTGCGGTTGCGATACTCGAACAGGTAGCCCCAGGCCAGATTGCTGATGAACAGCATGGCCACCAGCAGCAGCGCGGTGGCCAGTGGCAACACCATGCCGGCACTGTCGTAGAGCCAGAAGTTGAGCCCGCCCAGGGCAGCCGCTGCCCCCACGGTGAGCAGCATCGATGCCAGCGGACCCAGCATCGGCAACAGCAGACCCAGCAGCAGGCCCACCAGCAGCACCTGCAGGGCATCGTAACCCTGCGCGAAATCGGGCCGGGCCTTGAAATCATCATCGATGATGGAGGCGATCAGGTTGGCATGGATTTCCACCCCCGGATAGACCGGGTTGACCGGCGTGGCCCGCAGGTCGTTCAAGCCCGGCACGGTGGTGCCGACCAGCATGATGCGGCCATCCAGCTGGTCATGCGGATAGGTGCCGCGGATCACGTCCACTGCCGGCACGTAGCGGAAGGCGCCGCCCTTGGGGCCGCCCGCGCCGCGATAGGTGACCAGCGTGGTCAGGTGCCGCTCCACCGGGATGAACAGGGGCTGCGGCCTGGCTTCCACGGCAATGCCGGCCAGTGCGCCATAGTCGCGCAACTGCCCCTCGAACAGCACATCCTGGCGCTGCAGGAAGACCGGCTTGATGCGCCTGCCACCCAGCGCCACGCGCGAGGTCGCCAGTGCCAGCGATTCGTAGAAATGATCACCCACCTGCGCAATGAGCGGCACGGCGCGGATCAGGCCGTCGTCATCCGGGATGGGATTGAAGAAGCCGCCCGCGCGGGCCGCTGCCTGTAACTGCGGCAGATTGGCGCCGTAGGCCTGCCAGTGGGTCACATCCAGTGCACGACCGCCCAGGTCGGCCACGCTGAAGGCCGGCGGTGGCAACTGCCCCTTGGCAATGGCACCCGACTCATTGGAGAGGTTGTAGCCCATCACCACCGGTTGTCCCTGCAGGGCCTCGGCCAGGCGGGCGTCGTAGTCCATCTGCGGCTTGAGCACCTGCAGCTGTCGCGCCAGCTGCGGCACATCCTTCAGCGGTCCCTGCGCCAGCTGTTCCAGGCGACCATAACCGGAGCTGGTATCAGGCTCGGCGAACACCACGTCAAAGCCCACCGATTGCGCCTGGTAGGTCTGCGTCATCTGCCGCACCAGTTGCGCCACCACGTCCCGGCTCCAGGGCCAGCGGCCGATCTCGGCGATGCTTTTCTCGTCGATGTCGATGATGACGATGCGCGGGTCCAGATCGGGCTTGGCCACCCGCATGCGCAAGTCATAGAAGAACAGGTCCAGTCGCTCCACCAGGCGGTTGGGCAGCATGCCCATGACCTGAGCACCCGCCACGCCGGTCAGTACCAGCGCCAGCAACCAGCGCGCCCAGTATTTGCCAAAGGCGGTACGCAAACGACGCAGCATGGACTTTCCCCCGGATTCCCTTTTTGATTGGCTGCGATCATGCCAGTAGTTGGACGCCGCCACAATCGGCGCAATGCGGCGATATTGCCTGGCAGCATCAGTAGCTCTCGGCCGGGCATGGATGAGCCCCATTGGCACGGCGCGATGAACCGATGGCGAAAATGGGTTCTAATGTTTTCCCATTCATTCTTTCCACCCCTCTTGCTGGAGCCACAGATGAAGCCCATCCCGCTGATCACGCTGCGCAATGGCGCGCAGGTCCCCGTTCTCGGACAAGGTACCTGGAACATGGGCGAATCCCGCGCCGCTGCCGCCACCGAGGTACGCGCCCTGCAGGCCGGCATCGACTTGGGCCTGACCCTGATCGATACGGCCGAGATGTACGCCGACGGCAATGCCGAGCGCATCGTGGCGCAGGCCATCGCCGGCCGGCGCGAACAGGTCTATCTGGTCAGCAAGGTCTTGCCGCACAACGCCAGCAAGCGCGGCACCATCGCCGCCTGCGAAGCCAGCCTCAAGCGCCTGGGCACCGGGCATATCGATCTCTACCTGCTGCATTGGCGCGGCTCCCATCCACTGGCCGCCACCATCGAAGGCATGCAGGCCCTGGTGGCGCAAGGCAAGATCGGTGGCTGGGGGGTGAGCAACCTGGATAGCGACGACATCGCGGAATTGCTGGAGCAACCGGAGGGCGAGCACACCCTGTGCAACCAGGTGCTCTACAACCTGTCCCGTCGCGGCATCGAATACGACCTGCTGCCGCAGGCGCAGGAAAGCGGGATGGCCGTCATGGCCTATTCGCCCATCGAACAGGGCCGCATCCTGAAGAACCCGGCCTTGCACGCCGTAGCGCAACGTCACGGCGCGACACCGGCACAGGTGGCGCTGGCCTGGGTAGTGCGACAACCGGGCGTGATCGCCATTCCCAAGGCGGCCGACGTCGCCCACGTCGAGGCCAACCGCGCCTGCCTGGCGCTGGCCCTGGACGAGACCGACCTCAAGGAACTGGACGCCGCCTTTCCGCCGCCCCGCCGCAAGGTGCCGCTGGCGATGCTGTGAGCGCTGCGGCGATCGGGGGCTGTCAGGCAATACTCAGGAATACTCAGGCAATAGTCAGGCAGCCGCCTCCAGCGCCTGCAAGGACTTCAGCAGATGACGCACCGCCGCCGGGATCGGTGCGATCACCGGCACCGTGAATCGCCGTGCCAGGGCAATGGCCGCCTGGCCCAGCGGGCCGCCACCGATCACCACGGCCTGCGCGCCATCGATCTCCACGCATTCGCGCACGGCCTGGGCCAGGGCCTCTTCCAGTGCCTGCGGATCGGTCGCCAGCACACGCGGATCGCCCGCCGTCAGGCGGATACCGGTATAGAGTCCACCTACCCCGGCCTGCACCGCCTTCTCGCCGATCACCCCGGCCAGTTCCGGCGTGACGGTGGCGATGCCGAAACGGCGACCGCCCTGGGCGGCCTCCAGCATCGAGGCTTCGCACAGGCCTGCCACCGGGCGTCCATCCAGCGCGCGCAGGCGTTCGATACCCGGATCACCGAAGGCGCTGATGATCGCGCCCACGCTATGCCGACCGGCCTCGCGCCAGTTGCGTTCCACCTCGGGCGCAGCCGCCGCCAGCTCGTCGGCATTGACGATCATCCCCGGCCCCTGCCCGGCACTGACGCCACTGATGCCATAAGCGGCCGGCAGCTCGGCGCGGGCGATGGCCACCATCATGTCGGTGGTGGCACGGGAAGCGTTGGGGTTGATCAGCAGGATATGCGGCATGCCAGTCTCGACAGAAAATGCATCAGCTACGCGCGGCCACCGCCTGCACCGGCGCTTCGGGGGCGTCGTCCTGCAGCGGCGCATCGGGCGACTTGCCATAGGTTTCAGGAACGGTGCGCACGGCCAGCGTGAAGATGCCATACATGGCCGCGATCATGCCGAACACGCCGGCCAGGCCGAAGGCGTCGAACAGGCGTCCGGCCACCAGCGGCATGAAGGCGCCGGCAGCGGTGCCGGTGGCCAGGATGAAGGCGGTGCCGAAGGCGCGCACCCGGGTGGGATAGAGTTCCGGCGCAAAGATCCAGATGGTGGTGTTGAGCAGCAGCACGAAGAACTGGAATACCGCACCGGCCGCCAGGATCAGCACGATGTTCTTGGCCAGGAAACCGATGGTCAGCGCCGCCAGGCAGGCGCCGATGGCGCCTGCCGTCAGCACGCGCTTGCGCGGCAGGTGGAAGCCGAAGGCCGAGGCCGCAATTGCACCCAGCAGGCTGCCGCTCTGCATCACCATGGTAAACAACAGGCTCTTGGACATGGTGTAACCCAGGCTCACCAGGATGGTCGGCATGAGCGTCAACACCGAGATCTGCGCGCCATAGGTCATCCAGATGGCAATGCACAGTGGCAGCGTGCGGCGGGCCAGCGCCCCCTGGAAGATTTCCATCGAGCGTACCTTCACCGGTGCCGCCTGCTCGCGCTTGCCATCATCGCTGATCCAGGCCTGGCCCTGCGGCGCCGGGCCGGACAGCTTGCCGCTGGCCAGGCGCGCCAGCACCTGATTGGCCTCGGCGATCTTGTGGCGCGACAGCAGGAAGCGCGGGGTCTCCGGGATGTAACGACGGTAGAAGGCCCCCAGCAGGGCCGGCAGCATCAGGCAGAAGAACAGCCAGCGCCAGCTGTTCTCGCCCGGGAACAGGGTGAAGACCAGCAAGCCGAAGGCCGGCGCCAGGAAGTTGCCCATGCCGCCGGCACCGACGTTGACCAGCCCCACCGCCGTACCACGGAACTTGCTGGAGCAGAACTCGGCCAGCATGGTGACCGCAATGGCGATCTCCCCGCCCAGGCCAAAGCCGACGATGGCGCGACCGATGGCCATGACCGTCAGGTCCGGTGCCAGCGCACAGATGCCCGCACCCAGCGTGAACAGCAGCAGATCCAGGCTCAGCATGACACGACGGCCATAGCGGTCCGCCACCAGCCCGGAGACGATGCGACCGATGGCCGCGCTGGCGAAGGTGATGGTATTGAGCAGGCCGATATCGGTGGCGGACAGCCCCCACTGCTGCTTGAGCAGGGGACCGACCAGGCCGATGGCGTTCTGTTCGAAACTGTCGAACAGGCAACCAATCAGGATCAGGAAGATGATGGTGTGGTGCGAACGGGTCACGCCGATCTTGTCCAGCGCGCCGTCCAGCTCGGCTACGCGCGGCGAATTCGGGATGTCCGGCGACGAAAGTGTGGGTCCAGCCATGGTCTGCTCCTCGTGCGTAGGGATGGCAAATGAATGCTGCTCGGTCTGCGGTCGAATCAAGGCTGTGGAACCACGGGTACTGCATGTCACCGTTTGGATACTGTAGTCCAGCATGCCCGCAAATGGAAGTTTGATTTCAATAAATAGTATTTTATGAAATTTAAATTTCACTCACGCCAGGCTATTAGCAATCTGCATGCCAGCAATGCTGAATGTATGAAATCCAGCTTTCAGGAACATCGGCGTAGCCGACAAAGCCGCCAGGAGTGGGGATGTCGGAAGAGATAGGAAGCCAGGCCGCCCGTTGGCGGCACCCTTTCAGGTGTGCCATCGGGTGCGCCCCGCCGGGGCAGCGACAGGCGGCGCGACAGTCACCGCGCACCGTACCAGTGCGGCACCCGCATGAAAACAGGGAGTCAAGCCGGTGGATTCCCTGAAATCACTATTTCGAACCGGCAAGCCGGGGATTACTCGAAATCCCCCAGCTCCTCATGCTCCTGCTCCACCGCCGCCAGCCGCTTGCGCCCGGCGGCACCGCTGGCGTCGATGACCAGGGTGGCCAGCAGGTCGCACAAGGCCATCACGCCGACATGGTTGTCCAGCGGGCCGGGACCGCGACACTGGGCCTGCAGCGACCAGCGGGCCTGGGTGCAATCCGGCGAGGCATGGTCGCTGATGTAGAGGATAGGGGCAGCGGCGCGCACGGCCGCCTGCAGCAGGCGGTCCATCTGGCTGGTCTGCCGACGGGTACCGAAGACGATGACGCAATCGCGCTCGGACAGGCCGGCGGTGTATTCGGCCAGGGTCTCGCCGGGACCGGGGATGACCGTCACCCGCGGCAGCACCTGGATGATCTGCCAGCGCAGGTACAGCGCAAAGGCCTGGCTGCTGCGGCTGCCGAAGATCAGCACCTGCGGGGCGCCGACGATGGCGCGGGCGATCTCGGCCATGGTGGCGTCGGACAGGCGCTCGAAGGTGGCTGCCAGATTGGCCTGCGACTGCTGGAAGTGCGCCGTCACCGAGCGCACCTGGCGTGCCGCACCGGCACTGCTGCCGTGGAACAGGGGCGAGCCGACTTCCTGCTCTTCGCGCACGTGACGGCGGGCTTCTTCGTAGCTGTCATAGCCGATACGACGGATGAACCGGCTCACCGTGGAGGGCGACACGCCGGCCAGCTGCGCCAGCTCGTTGCCGGCGTAGCTGGCCAGTTCACCCGGGAATTCCAGCAGGAAGTCCGCCAGCAGGCGCTCGGTGCTCGACAACTCGTCCAGCTTGCTGCGCACCCGGCGCACGAAGGATTCGGAAGAAGGTCTCATGGTGGCGCGGGCCGGGCCCGCTGCGGTGCTATCAGGATCGCCGCATTGTATAGCAGCTATCGCGACACGAAAGGCCGCAGTTCAACCAAACTTGCGCGCCGCGTCGATGGCCAGGCCACTGCCGATGCTGCCGAACAGGTCACCTTCCACATGGCGTGCCTTGGGCGCCAGTGCCGCGATGCGTTCGCGCAGCAGGCGCACGCCGCTGGAGCCACCGGTGAAGAACACGCTGTCGATATCGTCGGCGCGCAGGCCGGCCTGCTTCAAGAGCGCCAGCACGGTCTGCTCCACCGTCTGCACCAGGTGGTCGACGGCGGCATCGAAATCGCTGCGCTGCAATTGCAGCTGCTCTGGATTGCGCAGGCGCTCCAGGTCCAGCACGGTCTGCTCCGCCGAGGACAGCGCGATCTTGCCGGCTTCCACCTGCAGGGCCAGCCAGTGGCCGCAGCGCTGCTCCACCACATCGAGCAGGCGGGAGAAGCGCTCGCGGTCGGCCACCTCGCGCCCCACGTCCTGCAATTGCTGCCAGGCCTTGCGGGTGTAGAGCTGGTTGATGGTGTGCCAGGTGGCCAGGTTGAAGTAATAGCTGGAGGGGATCTCGGCATTGCCCTGCAGGCGGCCGCCCAGGCCGAGCAGCGGCATGACGCAGGCCAGGCTGAAATACTTGTCGAAGTCGGTGCCGCCGATGTGCACGCCGCCATTGGCCAGGATGTCATCACGGCGCTCGCTGCGCTGCGCCCGCTGCGGCGACAGGCGTACCAGCGAAAAGTCGGAGGTACCCCCGCCGATGTCGACGATCAGGACCAGCTCTTCCCGGTCGATGCGCGACTCGTAGTCGAAGGCGGCGGCGATCGGTTCGAACTGGAAGGCGATGTCCTTGAAACCGACGTCACGCGCGATCTCTTCCAGCGTATCCTGCGCCAGCTGGTCGGCAGCCGCATCGTCGTCCACGAAATGCACCGGACGACCCAGCACCACGCTGGAGAACGAGGTGCCGGCGGCCCGCTGGGCGCGCTGCTTCAATTCACCGATGAACTGCGACAGCAGGCCGCGATACGGCAGCGCCCGGCCGCCGACCTCGGTCTGACCATCAATGGCACCGGAGCCCAGCAGGCTCTTGAGCGAGCGCATCAGGCGGCCTTCATAGCCCGCCAGGTATTCACCCAGTCCGGCGCGACCATAGCTGAAGCTGTTCTCGTCGGCGTTGAAGAACACGACCGATGGCAGCGTCGCACGGCCTTCTTCCAGCGGCAGCAGCAGGGAATCCCCGGCATCCGGGCGCAGCCAGCCGACGGTGGAATTGGAGGTGCCGAAATCCACACCGCACGCGTTCGCCATCGCCATCGATCACTCCTTGTTTTTTCGGCCGGCAATCATATAGAAAAGCACCGTGCTTGTCTGCACGGATGTCCGGCAGCGTTTGAAGCAAGCAACATGCCGTGCGCATTTCCTTGCCGTGGCGACAATGTCAGGACGACAAAAGGCGCCGGGCGGCATGTCTGCCGTCCCGGCGCCTTCTATGGCAGCGGATCGCCTGAGGCCTGTGGAAAACTTAGAATTCCTGGGCCACCGGACGCAGCACCACTTCACTGATGTCCACATTCTCCGGCTGCTCGATGGCATAGGCGATGGCACGGGCCACCGAATCGGCGGGAATCTGGTTGGCTTCGTACCAGGCTTGCACGGCGGCCGAGGTTTCCTGGTCGCTGCTATGCGTCTTCAGTTCGGAATCCACCGCCCCCGGGGAAATGATGGTGGTGCGCACGCCCTCCGGTGCTTCGGTACGCAGGCCCTCGGAAAGTGCACGCACGGCAAATTTGGTGGCGCTATACACGGTTCCCATACCGGCGAAGACCTTGATCCCGGCCACCGAGGCCACATTGATGATGTGACCCGAGCCCTGGGCGGAGAAACGCGGCAGTGCAGCGGCCACGCCGTAGAGCACACCCTTGATGTTGACGTCGATCATGCGGTCCCATTCCTCGACCTTGAGCTTGGCAATGGGTGCCAGCGGCATGATGCCGGCATTGTTGACCAGCACATCGATGCGGCCGAAGTGCTGCACGCCCTGCGCCACCAGCGCTTCCACATCGGCGCGGCGGGCGACGTCGGTGGTCACCGCAATGGCCTCGCCACCGGCGGCGGTGATGTCGGCCACCAATTTCTGCAGGCGCTCGGTGCGACGCGCGCCCAGTACCAGCCGTGCGCCCAGGGAGGCCAGATGGCGCGCCGTGGTTTCGCCCAATCCACTGCTGGCGCCGGTGATGACGATGACCTTGTTCTTGATGTTGTTGCTCATGATGAATCCCTTTCCATGGATAGTGTGAATGCCTGCCTATGTGTGTTGCTGATGCTGTCGGTGCTGCGGATGCTGTGGTTGCTGCGGTTACTGCATATCGATGGAAGGATTATGGTCACGGCGACTATGCCAAACAATGGAAATGATAAGATTACAGAATTCCAATTCAAGGAATCATCATGCTCAACCGACTGGAGATGCTGCGTATCTTCTGTGCAGCCGCCGACGCCGGCAGCTTCAAGGATGCCGCCATCCATCTCGGCATTTCGCCGCAGGCGGTCACCCGCGCGATCCAGGAGCTGGAGCGGCTGCAAGGCGAGATGCTGTTCCACCGCAACACCCGCCAGGTGCGCATCACCAGCTTCGGCGAACAACTGGCCGAACGCGCCCGCACCAGCCTGCAGCAGCTTGATGGCCTGTTCGCCCCGGATCCGGCCAGCCCGCCGGACGACATGAGTGGCGTGGTGCGACTGGCCGCACCCTCGGCACTGGGGCGCAGTCGCCTGTTGCCCATCGTGGAAAGGCTGGCCAACGCCCATCCCGGCCTGCGCTTCGACCTGCGCCTGACCGACCAGCGCGCCGACGTGGTCGGAGAAAAGATCGACATCGGCATACGCGTGGGGGCGTTGCGCGACAACCGCTTCGTGGTGCGCCGGCTGGGCAAGACCCGCTTTCATGTCGTGGCCACCCCGCGCTTCCTGCGCCGCCACGGCACCCCCGCCGGGCTGGAAGACCTGCCCGCCCTGCCCTGTACCGGCATTCTCGATCGCGACACCGGCCGGCTGTGGCCATGGATGTTTGCCGGGGATCGCCAGATGAACGCCGACCATGCGCGCTTCGTCTGCGATGACTCGGAAGCGGAATACCTGCTGGTCAGGGATGGCATGGCCATCGGTCAGATTGCTGGCTTCCTGTGCGATGACGATATCGCCGCCGGACGCCTGGTGCCGGTACTGGGGGAACATGAACCGGAACCCTGGGATACCTATCTGTACCGCCCGCAGCGCGGCCCGGTGCCGCCACGGCTGCGCCTGGTGTTCGATACGCTGGTACAGGAGCTGTCCGACTGAGGAACTGAGGAACTGAGGGCTGGGGGAGTGATCTGCTCCGCTACCAGCGGCAGTCGTGGTCCATCAGGACTTCGGCGCTGCCCGGTTCCTGCAGGTCGAAGTTGACCGGCATGTTGACCAGGAAGAAGCCGGCACTGCCGTCGGCCAGGCGCGCCCCGGTCAGCAGCAAGGACTGCGAGGCCATGTTGGCGGCTGCATAGGCGCTGCCGGCGGCGGCCAGCCGGAAGGGATCATCCTGCTGCAGCGCATCGGCAGGCAGACGCATGACCCAATAACGATGGCCCTCGAAATGCCAGGGCAGCCACTGCTTCAACGGATCGTCGCGATGCCCGGCCAGGCTGACGGCAACGTCGCGCCGCATGCAGTCCATGTGCAGATGCAGGTGCAATTGCGAACGCGCGGCGGCGGAGTTGATTTCCACGCCCAATTGCTCATCTTCCAGCGGGCGCCCCAGCTTCTGCGCCACGCGCCACCGCTGTTCCCAGGCATAGGCCCAGTAGCGGGGCGCATCCTCCCTTAACAGTTCCGGACTTTCGATACCGGTCAGGCGCCGGGTCGGCATCAGCAGGTACTGGGCCGGACCCACCAGATCCTTGAGGATCACGAAGCCGCGTTGCAGGTCCACCATGGCGCAGGGCTGCGGCTGTTCCCGCCCCTGCATGGATGGCACACATTGCTGGCTGGTGATTTCCCACAGCTTGTGGGGATCGGCGGCTGCGGTGGCGGACGGGCTGCACAGGAGCATGAGAGGGCAGATCAGGAGCAGGCAAGAGAATGGTCGCATCGATGTCATTCCCGGCAGTAGGGCCGCGGCGGCCCGGTTGCAGTGGGTGGCAGGCTGCGTAGATTAACACCTCGGCATGTCGGCACCATGACAGCGACCATGGCAGGTATGTGGGCCGGCTCCTCACCCATCTCATCCTGGACTACACTGACGCTCTGTAGCGCCATTTCGTCATTGTGTCGTATCCATCAACAGGACAGGAGAACCGGAAATGATCAGGCTGGACCACCTCGACAACATCGACCGGCAACTGCTCTCCATCCTGCAACTGAATGCCCGGGAACCGGTGGCCGAGATTGCCCGCCGTCTGGGCGTGGCGCGCACCACCGTGATTGCACGCATCGCCCGGCTGGAGCAGGCCGGCGTGATCGGCGGCTATACCCTCAAGCTCGGGAACGACGTGGTCGATCCCAGTCTGCAGGCCTATGTGGGCGTCACGGTGCAGCCGCGCGCCGGGCGCGATGTGGTCCGCCGCTTCGGGCGCATCGCCGAGGTCCAGCAATTGTGTGCCGTCAGCGGCGAGTTCGATTACGTCGCCTGGCTGCGCGTGAGCACTCCCGAACAACTGGACAAGATCCTTGACCAGATCGGCGAGATGGAAGGCGTCATCAAGACCACGACCTCGGTGGTGCTGGCGCGCAAGATCGACCGGGGCGATGTGGCCAAGACCCGCTGACGCTACATAGTGACTAATTGACGCTACATATCGTCTGCAAACTTGCTGCTTTCTGACGATCTGCCAATGTATTCTGTCGTGACGGCTACCTAGAATGAATCATCCGTTCACCTTCATTCTGGAGAGTCATCATGCGTACCGTCCTCCTCGGCTCCGGCCACATCGGCCAGACCATCGCCCGCCTGCTGGCCACTGCCGGTGATGGTCGCACTGGTCACCACACCCACGACTACAGCGTCACCATCGCCGACCGCGACGCCCACGCCTTGCAGGCGGTCTCAGGCCTGAATGTCGAAAAGACGGTAGTCGATTCCACCGACCCACAGGCACTGGCTGCACTGCTGCGTCAGGCCGATGTGGTCATCAATGCCCTGCCCTATCACATGGCGGTGCCGGTGGCGACGGTGGCGCGCCAGACCGGCACCCACTATTTCGACCTGACCGAAGATGTGCAGGCGACCGCAGCGATTGCAGCGCTGGCGACGGATGCCCCCACCGTCTTCATGCCGCAATGCGGACTGGCGCCGGGCTTCATCGGCATCGCCGCGCATCACCTGGCGGCCGGTTTCGACGAGGTACACGACATCAAGATGCGGGTGGGCGCCCTGCCGCAGTTCCCCACCAATGAATTGAAGTACAACCTGACCTGGAGCGTGGACGGTCTCATCAACGAATACTGCCATCCTTGCGCGGCGCTGCGCGATGGCGAGCGGGTCAGCGTCGACGCCCTGGCCGACCTCGAACATTTTTCACTGGACGGTGTGGAGTACGAAGCCTTCAATACTTCCGGCGGCCTGGGCAGCCTGTGCGAGACGCTGGCCGGCAAGGTGCGCAATCTGGACTACAAGTCGGTACGCTATCCCGGTCACCAGCAGCGCATGAAATTCCTGCTGGGCGATCTTGGCCTGCGCCATGACCAGGCCTTGCTCAAGGACATCCTGCGCAAGAGCGTGCCGGCCACCATGCAGGACGTGGTACTGGTGTTCGTCACCGTGAGCGGGCTGCGCGATGGCAAGCTGATGCAAGAGGTCTTCACCCGCAAGATCTTTGCGCGGCAGTCCGATGGCCGCTGGCAGAGCGCCATCCAGGCCAGCACCGCAGCCGGTGTCTGTGCGGCGCTGGACCTGTTCCGCGAAGGCAGGCTGCCGGCCCGGGGCTTCATCCGGCAGGAGCAGATCGCCCTGCCGGATCTACTGGCCAACCGGTTCGGCGCGGTCTATGCCTGAGGCAGTGGCCGGCGGCTCACTTGCCGCCGGTGACATCAAGAAAGGTGCCGGTGATGAACGATGCTTCTTCGCTGGCCAGCCACAGCACGGCGCGCGCCACCTCTTCGGGCTGGCCGCCCCGGCCCATCGGGATACTTTCCCTGACCCGGTTGACCCGATCCGGCTCGCCGCCACTGGCATGCATCTCGGTATAGATGTGTCCCGGCCGGACACAGTTCACGCGGATGCCTTCGCGAGCCACTTCCTTGGCGAAGCCGGTGGTGAAGGTCTCCAGCGCGCCCTTGGACGCAGCGTAGTCGACATATTCATTGGGGCTGCCGAGCCGGGCAGAGGCCGAGGAAATATTGACCACCGCGCCGCCGCGTCCCTGGTAGCGATAGGCCATGCGCCGCAGCGCCTGCTGGGCGCACAGCATGGGACCGATGGCGTTGACCGCGAAGACACGCTGCATGCGCGCGTAGCCCAGGTCTTCCAGCCGTGACTGGCGGTCCAGCATCGCTGCGTTGTTGACCAGCACATCGATGCGTCCGAAGCTGTCATCGATGGCGGCGAAGAGCCTGGCCACCTGCTCCGGATCAGCGCTGTCGGCCTGCATCGCCAGGGCGCGCTGGCCCAGCCTGCGCACGTCGTCTGCGACGGATTGCGCCGCCTGCTCGTTGGCGAGGTAGCTCAGCGCGACATCGTAGCCGCGTGCAGCCGCCAGCCGGGCCGTGGCGGCGCCCATGCCACGGCTGCCGCCGGTGATGAGGATCAGAGGGGATGAGGAAGGGACGGACATGGTCGTTCTCCGAAAGGGTAAAACGGGAAACCTGTCTGGCAGTGCCTGAGGCACATGTCGGCTTCAGCCGATCAGGACCGTGCCGGCAGCGATGGCGGCGCACGCCAGCAGGCGCGCCAGGCCCAGGGATTCACCCAGGAACAGGTAGCCGATCAGCGCCGCGAACAGCACGCTGGTCTCGCGCAGTGCCGAGACCGCGCCCATCGGTGCCAGGTCCATGGCGTAGATGACGATGCCGTAGGCCAGCAGCGAGACCAGTCCACCGGCAAAGGCGCGAGCGAATCCCGGCTGCAACATGAAGATCACACGCAGGCCGCGTGGGCGGCGCAGCGCGAGGTAGACCAGCGGCATGAGCAGTCCCCAGCCCGCTGACATCCACGCGGTATAGGCCAGCGGCGCCCCCGAAAGACGCACGCCGATGCCATCGACCACGCTGTAGGCAGCAATGAAACAACCGGTCGCCAGCGCATAAGGCAGGCCCGGCAGCGCCAGCCCGCCTCGGCGAAACGCCAGGGCTACGATGCCACCCGACACCAGTACGATACCCAGCAGAACGACCGCGCTCATCTGTTCACCTGCGAAGATAGCGGCACCCAGGGTCACCAGCACCGGCGAACATCCGCGTGCGATCGGGTAGGTCTGGCCCAGCTCACCGGCCCGGTAGCTGCGCACCAGGAACAGGTTGTAGCCCACATGCAGCAGCGCCGAGCCGGCTGCATAGGGCCAGCTGGCCGCTAGCGGCGAAGCCAGGAAGGGCATGGCAGCGAGGCTGGCCAGCGCCACTGCCATGCACATCACGGTCATCGACCAGAGGCGGTCGCCGCCGGCACGCAGCAAGGCGTTCCAGGCGGCATGCAGGAAGGCGGCGAGGAGGATGAGCAATACGATAGGCAGGGACATGCGCCATGGTAAGCACGACCGGGCGCGGACCCAAGCGAAGTCTCCTCATCCCGGCATGAGCAATTGCTCATGCTACGCGGCCATCAAGGTCCATAGCCTTGTGCAGCCTGCAGGGATTGCGCCATCATCCACGCGCGGAAGCTGGCCACATGCGGCTGCACCTCCACGCCCTGGGGACAGACGAAGTAGTAGGCCAGGGGCGAAGGCAGGGCCAGCGTGAACAGCCTGACCAGGCTACCGCTGGCCAGCTCCTGCTCCACATGGCCGCTGCGGGCCAGGGCCACGCCCTGGCCCAGCAGGGCTGCTTCGATGGTCATGTTGGTATCGGCCAGCCGTACGTTCTCGCGCAAGGCCGGTGCCGTCACGCCGGCTTGCTGGAACCACAGGTCCCACTTGGGCACCATGTCGGCGCCGGCACGGGTGAGCAGGGGATAGCGCAGCAGGTCGGCCGGCTTGTGCGGCTTGCCCAGGCGCTGCAGCAAGCCCGGGCTGACCACCGGGAAGATCTGTTCGCGGAACAGGAACTCCGAGAACAGGCCCGGGTAGGGTCCGGTACCAAAGCGGATGGCCACGTCCGGCTCGCCGGGCATGAAGCGGATGGCGGCGTCGGTGGTCTCCAGCGTGACCAGGATGTCGGGATGGTCCTGCGCCAGATCGGGAAGGCGCGGCAACAGCCACTTGAGCGCGAAGGAATAGGTGGTGCTGACCTTGAGCCTGACGCGTCCATTCTGCTCACGCAGTTCGCCCAGGGTGGATTCCAGCTTCATGAAGAACTCCCGCACCACCGGCGCCAGCGCCGCGCCGGCCGGGGTCAGCGTGAGCGACTTGCCACGCTGGAACAACTGCACACCCCAGAGTTCTTCCAGATGCCGCAGCTGGTGGCTGACCGCGCTCTGGGTGACGTGCAATTCCTCGGAGGCGGCGGTGAAGGTGGCGTGCCGGGTCGCGACTTCGAAGGCGCGCAAGGTGGCGGTGGGGGGCAGGTCTCGCATGGGCCGGACTCTCGGAACGGGAGGTCGTCAGCATCGCCAACCTCGTATGAACGGATGCTCATGATAGCAAGCGCCTGCCCGGGCTGCGCAAGGCAAGCTACGGCGGAGTATACGTAAAGTCTAATTTTAGATAATATGTATTGCATGACTTCACGCTCCCGCAAAAAGAAACCCGACCGTCCCGACCATGCCCTGCTGCTGTCGCAATTGCAGCAGGTTGCCCTTGGGCTGGGCGAGACCTTCGCCCCCTTCTGCGAAGTGGTGCTGCACGACCTGCGCGATGCGGACCATTCCATCGTGGCCTTGCACAACAACCTGTCCGGGCGCGAAGTGGGCGACGCCACCACCGAACTGGGCCTGGCACGCATCGCCGACGAAAGCTATCCGCAAGTGCTGACCAACTACGCCAACACCCTGCCCGACGGGCGCCAGGCCAAGAGCACGTCGATCGGTATCAAAGACGCTGATGGCAAGTACGTGGCGGCGCTGTGCATGAACATCGACCTGACGCTGTTCGGCGCCTTGCAGGGCATGCTGCGCCAGTTCGGCGGCATCGATGGCGCGGTGCGCGTGGCCGAGACGCTGGAGCCGGCCGGCGCGGACGCCCTGCGCAGTCGTATCGACGATTTTGCGACGCGCCTGTCGACCACGCCGCGCAGCCTCAAGGCCGAGGACCGCCGCCAGTTGATGCGCGAGCTGCGCCAGAGCGGCTGCATGGATGTGCGCCGGGCGGCCGAGATCGTGGCAGCGCACCTGGGCGTCTCACGTGCGACGGTCTACAACGACGAGAAGGACTGACCCGCCCCGCACCGACGCCGGCTCCTCCTTCTGATTGCGCTATCGAATCCCTCCGACTCCACCCTGCCTCCAAAGGAAAATCATGATCCCCGTTTCCAGCGCCACCGAATTGCCCAGCTTCGCCGATGTCCTGCTGGCCGCCGAACGCATCAAGCCCTGGGCGCACAGGACGCCGGTGTTGCGCTCGCGTACCGCCGATGCCGAGCTTGGCGCGCAACTGTTCTTCAAGTGCGAAAACTTCCAGCGCATGGGCGCCTTCAAGTTCCGCGGAGCGATGAATGCGCTGTCGCAATTCGATGCAGACCAGCGCCGCCACGGGGTGATCACCTTCTCTTCCGGCAATCACGCGCAGGGGACGGCGCTGGCCGCGCAGTTGCTGGGCATCCCCGCAGTGATCGTGATGCCGCAGGATGCGCCGGCGGCCAAGGTCGCCGCCACCCGTGGCTATGGCGCCGAAGTGGTCACCTATGACCGCTACACCGAAGACCGCGAAGCCATCGGTGCGCGCCTGGCGGCCGAGCGCAAGATGACGCTGATCCCGCCCTACGATCATCCGCACGTGATGGCCGGCCAGGGCACGGCCACGCTGGAATTGCTGCAGGAGACCGGACCGCTGGATGCGCTGTTCGTCTGTGTCGGCGGTGGCGGCCTGCTGTCGGGTGCGGCACTGGCGGCCCGCGCGCTGGCGCCGGACTGCAAGATCTACGGCGTGGAACCGGAGGCCGGCAATGATGGCCAGCAATCGCTGCGCGCCGGTCATGTGGTCCACATCGATACCCCGAAGACCATCGCCGATGGTGCGCAGACCCAGCACCTGGGCAAGTACACCTTCGAGGTGATCCGCCAGCTGGTGGACGACATCCACACCGTCAGCGACGCAGAACTGATTGCCGGCCTGCGCTTCTTCGCCGAACGCATGAAGATGGTAGTGGAGCCGACCGGCTGCCTGGGCTTTGCTGCCGCCCGCAAGTTAAAGGACCAGTTGCAGGGCAAGCGGGTGGGCGTGATCATCAGCGGCGGCAATGTGGACCTGGGCAAGCTTTCCGCTTACCTGGCCAGCTAATCGTTTACACCAATATCATCGTCGGCGGTTTTGGCTTACAGTCGCAGGCAGCCTTAGCCCGCACACCCCTCATCTACCTAACAAGGATTGGAACCACCATGCCCCATCTCGTTGTGGAATACACCGGCAATCTCACCCTCGACGTACAGCCCACCCTGCTCAAGCTCAACCAGGCACTGGTGGCCAGCGGACACTTTGACGAAAACGCCATCAAGGCGCGCGCCGTGCGTCTGGATGACTACCTCGTCGGCACCGCCGCCGATGCCAAGCGAGCCTTCGTGGCACTGCGCCTGTCCATCCTGACCGGCCGCACGCTGGAAGAAAAGAAGCAGGTCGCCGACCTGCTGGGCGCGGCCATCCAGAAGGACCAGAGCTGGCCGGCACAGACCCAGGTGCAGATCACGGTGGACGTGGTGGACATGCAGCGCGAGACCTACTTCAAGCTTGCCGCGCAGTAAGCGCGGCAGCGCCCACAGCACGCGAGGGGAAGCGTTCCCTTGATCTGCGTGGGTGCTGGAACGCAGGAACGAAAAAGCCGTCCGGTATTTGCCGGACGGCTTCTTTTTTGGTGCTGTCGATGGGGGTGCGCTGACCGGTATTGTTCTTCTGCAAGGTCAGCAGCAATGTCCTCAGGAGGCCAGCGCCGGCTCGCGTGCGACTTCGCGGAACTGCACCACATTGCCTTCCGGATCGAAGCCATCGCAGGCACGGAAGTCCGGCCCGCTCCATTCGGCGTCGGCGGGCTTCATGCCACCGCCGAGCTGTTGCGTGCTCAACCTGGCCTGGGCCAGCGAGCGCACCGGCAGGAACAGCTTGACCGGCACGTTCTCACGCAACACCGGTGGCGCGCTGATTTCCAACGTGGCTGCTGCGGCGGGCGGAATGGCATGGATCACCAACAGGAAATCCTCGGCCTCGATCACTACCTTTTCTGCATGGGCATGCTTGGGAACCACCGCCAGCACCTGCGCATAGAACGCGGCGAGGCGGGCTACATCTTTGGCGAACAGGACTGCGCCTGCTTTGGGCTGGGTCGACATCTCTGCTTTCAAAAACGTTGATCGGATCTACGGAACGGCAGAGTTTATTTAGGACCAAGCAGCTTTGCAAGCATTAATCGTCACCTTGTGGCGACATGATTTTGTCGCCTCATGGCGACGCCTGAATGTCGCCTTTTTTCGCTCTATTGCAGAGCAATATAAGAATCCGCTGACACGCGAAAGTGGCGCTGTCCGATGGGCATTTCCGAGGGCGCAATTTATTGTTACGCATCGCCGTGAAGACACTGGCAAAACGTCAATTGTCGGCATGATCAGCGAAGCTGTTCTTATGTGATCGGAATGGCATCGTTTCCGCTACAACGAGGTATAAATTGTAAGCGGATGTTCCAAAGCGGTTTACTTCGGGACGTGATCTGCTACCTTGATGTCGCAGGGCAACATGATGTGCGGTGATGTACGGTTGATGAAGAAGAAAAATATTTCCGTCCGCGCACCAGACCACCAGAACATCCTGCACCGTCCTCCCCACTGCCTCACACGAAGCACCGACGGTGA
This sequence comes from Herbaspirillum frisingense GSF30, assembly GCF_000300975.2. Lineage (GTDB taxonomy): Bacteria > Pseudomonadota > Gammaproteobacteria > Burkholderiales > Burkholderiaceae_D > Herbaspirillum > Herbaspirillum frisingense. Next base: position 43,073 of record NZ_AEEC02000019.1, read on the forward strand.
ATCAAATAAAACGAAACCCAACCCTCACGAGTATCACGCCATGAACATTCGAGATTTGCACGCCCAGTACACTCCCGAACGCTCCCTCTTCCAGCGTACCCAAGGCCGCCAGCGCGGACTGACCGACACCCGCGTCGAACTGGCGCACACCGACAGCGACGCCGACGCCTGGCTGGAACCGGCACTCTCCGACTTCATCTCGCTGGCCTCCAGCGTGTGCGGTACTCCCATGGGCATGTTCAGCCAGCTGCACCCCGACATCGGCCTGCAACAACCCTATCTGTCGGTGATCAACGGCCGTGGCGACAGCCGCAACCAGTGGTGGCACTTCCCCGGCCAGACAGGCGTGCTGCGCAATGCAGTGGACTTTTCCTTGTGCGACATGGCGGCCCGCACGCCGGGCGTGGTGACCGAAATCACCGATCTGCGTACTGTCGAACGTTTTGCTGTCAGCGCCCTGGCCAATGGCACCCCACCGGTGCGGTTCTACGCCGCCGTGCCGCTGGTGTCGGGCAATGGCGACATCATGGGCACGCTGTGCGTGATGGACCGCGAACCACGCGCCCTGTCCGCTACGCAACGTGATGCCTTCCTGAAGCTGGGCCGCCAGCTCGAAGCCCTGCTCGACAGCCATCGCGCCATGCAGAAGCTGGAGCAGCAGACCATGACCGACTCCTTGACCGGCATCGGCAATCGTCGCAGCTTCGATTCGCGCCTGCGCGAAGAATGGACCCGCCACCTGCGTAACGCGCGACCGCTGTCGATGCTGATGGTGGACGTGGATTATTTCAAGCAGTACAACGACACCTACGGTCACCCGGCAGGCGATGCCATGCTGCAGCAACTGGCAAGGGTGCTGCGTTCACCGCTGCGTGCCAGCGATTTCCTGGCCCGCTACGGTGGCGACGAGTTTTCGCTGATCCTGCCCGATACCGACGAGACCGGCGCACAGCAGGTTGCCGATCGCATCAAGCAGGCGGTGGCGCGGGTGAAGTGGCCGCATACCGATATCGAGATCAGCCTGGGCGCAGCCACCGTAACGCCCTCTGAAATGTGCGACTTCAGCGCACTGCTGCATGCGGCCGACCAGGCCATGTACCAACGCAAGCACGGCCGCAATCCACGCAACGCCTGAAGTCTGCAGGACCCGCTGCAAACGAATGACGCCGCTGCACAGACAGCGGCGTTTTCATGTCAGCGCCCTAGCACCTGACGCGCTACCCGACGGTGCTCATGTGCCTTCGCCGGGTGAGCGCATCAGATGCAGCGCCACCAGCATCGACAATCCCACCAGGACCGCTCCCGCCAGATACACGCCCTGCACCCCCACCTGGCTGGCCAATGCGCCGGCCAGGGGGCTGGTGATGCCCAGCGACAGATCAAGGAAGGCCACGTAGGCGCCCATGGCCAGGCCACGGGTCTGGGGTGGTGCGCGACGCATCGCCTCCACGCCGAAGCCGGGGAAGGCCAGCGAATAGCCGAAGCCGGTCAGGGCTGCACCGGCATAGGCCAACGCGCTGGCATCAGCCTGCCAGATCAGCAACTGACCCAGGGCTTCGATCAGCACGCAGACCAGTGCCACCCTGGCGCCACCGATGCGATCAGGCAGATGCGAAAACAGCAGGCGGGCGATGATGAAGGCCACGCCGAAGCTGGTAAAGGCCAGCGAAGAATCGCCCCAGCCACGCGCAGCGAACAGCAGCGCGATGAACGCCGTGATGACACCGAATCCGACACTGGACAGGGCCAGCCCCAGCCCAGGCTGCCATACCGCGCCCAACACCTTGTAGAAGGGCGTGCGACGACTGGCGCCGGGTGCCACCGGGCGCAGGCCGGCGATGAGCGCCAGTGCCAGCAGGGCAATGGCCAGGCTCACCATGCAGATGCCGGCAAATCCATACACATGGCTGACCGCCACCCCCAGCGGCGCCCCGCAAGCCATGGCGGCATAGATGGCGATACCCAGCCAGGCCATGACCTTGCCGCCATGCTGCGGGCCGACCAGCGCAATGCCCCAGCTCATGGTGCCGGTGACCACCAGGCTCTCGCCCAGGGCCAGCACCACGCGGCCGACGAGCAGGACCAGCACCGACAGCGCAGGTCGATCCAGCAGGGCCAGGGAAGCAAGATAGATCAGCGCCGAAACCGCAGCGGCGATGAAGCCCATGACCACCGCGCGCTTGGCCCCGTGCATGTCGGCCTGGTTGCCGGCCCAGGCACGGGACAGCAGGGCTGCCGCGAACTGTGCGCCGACCACCACGCCGACCATGGTGGCATTCATGCCCAGGGCATCCTTCAGATGCAGGGGCAGTACCGGCAACTGCAGGCCGATGGTGAGAAAGGCGATGAAGACCGCCAGCGTCAGCGGGGCGAGCCTGAGAAAGACGATGAAGGACGCCGCGCCGGGGCTGGCCAGCGGCGTCAGGGAAGCAGGCTTGTCAGCCGGTTTGATAGTCATGGTATGTCCTTGGAGATAGACGAGGTGAGGATGCCTGCCGGGCCTGCACCGTTCCGATTGAAGGTCGCGACCACCCAGGCTAGAATGCGACGAATCCGTCACATCCTGTCGATACGCAGTATGCGATCATTTCGTCAGGTTTTCCATTCGCATTCCCTACGACCACTTCCTGCACCATGCCCAAGCCCCGCCGCCCCCAGATTTCCCTGCGCAAGACGCCGCAGCAGGCCCGCTCGACCGAGCTGGTCGCCGCCATTCTCGAAGCGGCTGTTCAGGTTTTGCTACGCGAGGGGGCGCAACGGTTCACGACCGCGCGGGTGGCCGAGCGGGCCGGTGTGAGCGTGGGATCGGTGTACCAGTATTTCCCCAACAAGGCAGCCATCCTGTTCCGTCTGCAGGCCGACGAATGGCAGCAGACCACCGGGATGGTGCGCCAGTTGCTGCAGGACCAGCGCAAGCCGCCGACCAGACGGCTGCGGGAACTGGTACATGCCTTCATCCGCAGCGAATTCGAGGAAGCCCAGGTCCGGCTGGCGCTGGCCGATGCGGCGCCGCTCTATCGCGATGCGGTGGAGTCCGAAGCCTTGATCCAGGAATGGGATGCGATCATCGCCACCTTCATGCGCGAGGCCCTGCCGGGCGTGCCGACACCGCGACGCAAGCGCGCCGGCGAACTGGTGATGACCACGCTCTCTTCGGTGGGTGAACATCTCTCGCGCAGCGCGCAACAGCCCAGGGCCGTCCGCGCCTATGGCGAAGCCATAGCCGACATGTTCTGTGCGTATCTGGAGAGCCTGCAGGTGCGCTGATCAGCCCTTGCGCTTGCGTGGCGCTGCGGTCGAGGCGCGCTCCACCAGTTGCGGCGTGGCGGTCACCCGCATCACCGGCGAAGGACTGCGGCGCTCGATCAGCGCCAGCAGCAGATCGATGGACATGCGCGCCGCCTCTTCGGTCGGCACTGCCACCGTGGTCAAGGCCGGACGCGAGACCCGCGCCCACTGGATATCGGTGATGCCGGTGACGGAAATGTCACGCGGTACGTTCAGCCCGAGATCGGCGATGGCATTCATCGCGCCCAGTGCCGGCAGGTCATTGCTGGCAAAGATGGCGGTCACCTGTGGATGTTCCTTGAGCAATTCCATGGTGGCGCGATAGCCGGCCTCGACGGTGTCGTTGATGTAACGGGTGCGCTGCAGCGGGTGCTTGTGACCGGCCTGCGCGCAGGCGCTGGAAAATCCGCGATAGCGTTCGGCATGGATGCCGCTTTTCTTGCTGCCCACCAGCGCGGCGAAACACTGGTGACCCAGCCCCAGCAGATGACGTGCGGCGATTGCGCCGGCCTCATGGAAGTCCACTGCGATGCAGGGCAGTTCCGGCGGCGCATCGGGCTTTTCCCACATGCATAGCACGACCGGTGCACCGCGCTGTTCGGTCTTGCGCAGCTCATCCATGGGCAGGTTGGCATTCATGATCAGCACACCATCGGACAAGGTGCCGGCGATCTGGTCGAGATAGGCGCGGCCAATATCGGGATCGTCATTGGTGTTGCAGACGATCAGGAAGCGGCCACGATCACGCGCGGCACGTTCAGCGGCCAGGGCGAACTCGGGATAGAAGGGGTTGGCGATGCTGGAGACCACCAGCGCCAGCGTCGGCGCCCGTCCCTCGGCCAGTGCGCGCGCTGTCAGGTGCGGCCGATAGCCGAGCTGGGCAACTGCGTCCAGCACACGCTGGCGCGTCTGCTCGCCGACCTTGCCGCGCTGGCGCAGGACGTTGGAGACGGTGGCCGAGGTGACACCGGCCAGACGGGCGACTTCGGATAAGGTGGTCATGGCTGCATGGAGTTGGAAGCCCTCGCATTCAATCCGCTTATGTCGGGCTTGTCAACGCAGTCCACCATCACGGCGCGTGCCAATCCCGCGGCGGCTGACAAATTCCTGTCGGCCTGCGGTTACAGGATTGTTGTTGCAGGGCCGATTCAAGATGGGTATGATCGACCGAAATTATTTGCCGCCACCAAGGCGGCAACGCGATCAGAACAACGACGTGGAGACAACCCCGATTGCACACAGGAAACTCAGGCGATCTTTTTTTTGGATAGTTTGATTAAGCGCTTAACCTTAGGCTCGACCTGACGTCCGCCCTGCCCTTGCGGCGTCCTGCCCTGCAATCCATTTCTGTAAGGAAGACGTGATGGCCAGCATCAGCTTGCGTGCAGCACAAAAAGCCTACGGCGATGCGCCGCCGGTGATCCGCAATGTGGACCTCGACATTGGCGAGCATGAATTCTGTGTCTTCCTCGGCCCTTCCGGCTGTGGCAAGTCGACCCTGCTGCGGGTGATCGCGGGGCTGGAAGACCTCTCCTCCGGTGATCTCTTCATCGGCGGGCGCCGTGTCAACGATGTGCCCTCGGCACAGCGCTCGGTGGCCATGGTGTTCCAGAGCTATGCGCTGTTCCCGCACATGACGGTGTTCGAGAACATGAGCTTCGGGCTGACCCTGGCCAAGCTGCCCAAGGTCGAGATCGAGCAGAAGGTGCGCGAGGCCGCACGCATCCTGCAGCTGGAAGAACTGCTGCAGCGCAAGCCCAAGGAATTGTCGGGCGGCCAGCGCCAGCGGGTGGCGATCGGACGTGCCATCGTGCGACGTCCGGGCGTGTTCCTGTTCGACGAACCGCTGTCCAACCTGGATGCCACGCTGCGCAGCCAGACCCGCATCGAGATCGCCCGCCTGCACCGCCAGTTCGAACAGGCCAGCGTGGTCTATGTCACGCACGATCAGGTCGAGGCCATGACCCTGGCAGATCGCATCGTGCTGCTGCATGCCGGAGCCGACACGCAACGCTTCGGCAGCATCGCCCAGGTCGGTACACCCATGGAGCTGTACCACCATCCGCGTAACCGCTTCGTGGCCGGCTTCATCGGTTCGCCGCGCATGAACTTCCTGCCGGTGCAGGTGGTTGGCGTGCAGGACCAGGGCATCCTGGTGCGCCTGACCAGCAGCGACGAGACCGTGCTGGTGGCCGCGCAGGGCGCCGTACAGCCGGGCCAGATGCTGACGCTGGGCGTGCGTCCCGAACATATGGAGATCGGCCATGGCAGCCCTGGTGGCCAGCAGAGCCCGTACGGCATCACCCGTGAGGTGGTGTTGGTGGAACGCCTGGGCGAGCAGACCTACGTGCATCTGGATGAGCCAGCCGGCCAACCCCTGGTCGCCAAGGCGGCGGGGGATGCCCACATCGCCCGTGGCGAACGCCTGCGCGTCTCGGTGTCTCCCGACTGCACCTATCTCTTCGACCAGGACGGCGTGGCGCTGGCGCGCAGGCAGCCTGCTCCCGGTCTGGCTGCGGCGGCCTGAACCACGGGCTGCGGCCGCGACCACTGCCGCACCTCTCCTTCCACGCTTCACTACCGCTAAGGAATCACGACCATGTCGTTACGATTGGGAGTCTGTTACTACCCTGAACATTGGCCCGAGGCCATGTGGGAAAGCGATGCGCAACGCATGCAGGCGCTGGGCATCAAGCAGGTGCGCATCGGCGAATTCGCCTGGAGCCGCATCGAACCGTCGCCGGGCGACCTGCGCTGGGACTGGCTGGACCGCGCCATCGACGTGCTGGCCCGGCATGGTCTGGAGGTGGTGATGTGCACCCCGACTGCGACGCCACCCAAGTGGCTCATCGACCGTCATGACGATGTGCTGGCAGTCGATGCCCATGGCCGCGAGCGCGCCTTTGGCTCCCGTCGTCACTACGATTTCTCGTCCGACTCCTATTACGAAGAATCGCAACGCATCGTACGCCTGCTGGGCGAGCGTTATGGCCAGCACCCGGCCGTGACCGCCTGGCAACTGGACAACGAATACGGCTGCCACCAGACCGTGGTCAGCTATTCACCGTCGGCGCAGCGCCGCTTCCGCCAGTGGCTGCGCCAGCGCTACGGCAGCATCGACGCGCTCAACAGCGCCTGGGGTACGGTGTTTTGGAGCATGGAATATCGCAGCTTCGATGAGATCGATGCGCCCATCGGCACGGTGACCGAAGCCCATCCTTCCCATCGCCTGGACTACCGCCGCTTCGCCTCCGACGAGGTGGTGCGCTACAACCGCATGCAGGTCGAGATTTTGCGTCCGCTCTCGCCGGGTCGCTTGATGGTGCACAACTTCATGCAGATGTTCCTGGAGTTCGATCACTATCCGGTCGCGGCCGACCTGGACGTGGCCACCTGGGATAGCTATCCGCTGGGCGCGCTGGAGGTGATGTGGTTCGACCAGGACACCAAGGCGCGCTGGCTGCGCACCGGTCATCCGGATTTCGCCAGCTTCAACCATGACCTCTATCGCGGCATGTCGGCCCAGCCCTTCTGGGTGATGGAGCAGCAGCCGGGGCCGGTGAACTGGGCACATTGGAACCCGCATCCGCTGCCGGGCATGGTGCGTCTGTGGAGCTGGGAAGCCTTCGCCCACGGCGCCGGCTGCGTGTCCTACTTCCGCTGGCGCCAGTGCCCGTTCGCGCAGGAACAGTTGCATGCCGGCCTGAACCGTCCCGACAATCGCCTCGACGTGGGCGGCGCGGAGGCCGAGCGCGTGGCGCAGGAAATCCTCGCGGTCGAAGCCAGCCATGGTGCGCTGGCACAGCCACGCGGCAAGGTGGCGCTACTGTTCGACTATGACGCCAAGTGGCTCTTCGAGATCCATTTCCAGGGTATCGACTTCGAATATGCGCACTTCGCCTTCGACTATTACTCCACCCTGCGTGCGCTGGGGCTGGATGTGGACATCGTGCCGCTGCACGCGAACCTCGATGGCTACGCCATGATCGTGGTGCCGCCGCTGCCCATCGTGCCGGACGACCTGCCGGGTCGCATCGCGAAAAGCGGCGCGCAGGTGGTGTTCGGTCCGCGCAGCGGTTCCAAGACCGGCTCGCTGCAGATTCCCGACACGCTGCCGCCGGGCTCCCTGCAAGAGTTGCTGCCGATGCGCGTCTGGCGCGTGGAATCGATGCGTCCCAACGTCAGCGAGCCGGTGCAATGGGGTAGCGAACAAGGACAGGGCCGCTACTGGCGCGACCTGATCGAAGCCGATGGCGATGGTCTGCAGACCATCGCCCGCTTCGGGGATGGCCACCCCGCCATCGTGCGCAAGGAACGGGCCCATTATCTTGCCGGCATCTTCGATAGCGGGTTGACCACGCGCTATTTCGAAGAGGTCGCACGCGCCGCCGGGTTGACACCCCAGCGTCTGCCAGAAGGCCTGCGCCTGCAGCAGCGCGGCGGCCTGCAATTCGCTTTCAACTACAGCGATGCGCCGATACAGCTGCCGCAGACCGATACCGCACAGTTCCTGGTGGGACAGGCCCGCCTGGAACCGCAGGGCGTGGCGATCTACCGCAGCAGCAAACCCGATTAGGCAGGACGCCGGCCTCACTCTGGAAGAACGCACGGCAGCCGCGGCTGCCGTGCACAAGCAGGCAAGAGACCTGCGCAAGATGGGCAAAGAACCTGGCAGAACTGAAAAAGAAGCTGCGCAGGTCGGTCACAGCATCGACAACGCAGCTGTTTTGAAACCAACATTCGGAGACGACAATGAACAAGATGATTCGCATGACCGTGATCGCCGGCTGCCTGGCCGCATCCGCCTGGAGCAGCGCCGCCATGGCCGGCACCCTGGCCGTCAACATCGCCTACAAGGGGGCGGTCCAGCGCGCGGTATGGCAATCGACGATGGATGAATTCAAGAAGGCCAACCCGGACGTGGACATCAAGGCCTCCTTCATCGAGGAAGAAGCCTACAAGGTGCAATTGCCGGGCTGGCTGTCGACCCAGGCGCCGGACATCATCAACTGGCACAACGGCGAGCGCATGGCCTTCTACGCCAGCCGCGGCCTGCTGGAAGACCTGAGCGAAGACTGGAAGAAGAACGGCTGGGACAGCACCTATGCTTCCACCAAGGAAGCCTCGTCCTGGCAGGGCAAGCAGTATTCGGCACCGACCGTCTACTACTCCTGGGGCATGTTCTACCGCAAGGACCTGTTCAAGAAGGTCGGCATCGCCAGCGAACCCAAGACCTGGGATGAATTCCTGGAAGCCTGCAAGAAACTCAAGGCCGCCGGCATCGCCCCGGTCGCCGTCGGTGGTCGCGACGCCTGGACCCTGGCCGGCTGGTTCGATTACCTCGACCTGCGCATCAACGGCAATGCCTTCCACCAGCAGCTGATGGCCGGCGACGTCGCCTACACCGACCCTCGGGTGAAAAAGGTCTATACCGCCTGGAAGAGCCTGATCGACAACAAGGTCTTCATCGACAACGCCCTGTCCTACGACCTGGACGGCGCCCAGCCCTTCCTGTTCCAGGGCAAGGCCGCCATGATGCTCATGGGCACCTTCATCGCCAAGGGCTTCCCGGCCAAGCTGGCACCGGAGATGGGTTACTTCCAGTTCCCCATCATCGATGCCGCCGTGCCGACGGCCGAGGAAGGTCCGACCGAATCGATCCACATCCCGGCCAAGGCACGCAACAAGGCCGATGCGCACCGCTTCATCGCCTTCGTGGGAACACCCGCCATCAGCGCCAAGCTGGCCGAGGGCCTGGGATCGCTGCCGGCCAACAGCAAGTCGCCGGCACCGAGCGACCCGATCTCGCGCATCGGCTTCGAGATCCTGTCCAATGCCAAGGGCGGCATCTCGCAGTTCTATGATCGCGACATGACCAAGGAAATGGCCGATGAAGGCATGAAGGGCATGCAGAAGTTCGTCAGCGATCCGAACAAGCTCGATGATGTCCTCAACGATCTGGAACAGGCCCGCAAGCGCATCTACAAGAAGTCCTGAGCGCTGGCAGATAGAGACCCACCCGGGCCATTCCGGTCGCCGACGGCGGCGGGAATGGCCCGCAGAAATTGAAGGAGACCCAGCCATGCTCGCGCCCACTTCCGCCGCGCAGCCGCCTGCGACCGATGCAACGGCCACATCTGCCACATCTGCGGTATCAGCCACCCCGGCCAGCAGCCCGCAGCGCAGAGCCGCCCGTCGCAACCGTGCCGCCTTCTGGTTCCTGGCGCCGGCCTGCGTGATGACGCTGGTCTATGTGCTCTATCCGATCCTGTACACCATCTATCTCAGCTTCTTCAGCTGGGATGGCATGACCGATCCCAGGTTCGTCGGCCTGGCCAACTACGTCGAACTGTTCCACGCGCCGACCTTCTACACGGCGCTCAAGAACAATGTGCTATGGCTGCTGATGTTCCTGCTGGCGCCGCCCATGGGGCTGGCCATCGCGCTCTACCTGAACCAGAAGATGCGTGGCATGCGCGTGGTGAAGTCGCTGTTCTTCGCGCCCTTCGTGCTCTCGGGGGTGGTGGTGGGACTGATCTACAGCTGGTTCTACGATCCCAGCTTCGGCCTGCTGTCGTTGATCCTGGGCCAAGGCGTGCCGGTGCTGGGCGACGCCCGCTACGCCACCTTCGGCATCATCTTCGCGGCGCTGTGGCCGCAGACTGCCTATTGCATGATCCTCTATCTCACCGGGCTGACGGCACTGAACCACGACCAGGTAGAAGCGGCGCGCATGGAAGGCGCCAAGGGCTGGAGCATGCTGCGCTACGTGATCCTGCCGCAGCTGCGCTCGACCACCTTCATGGCCTTCGTGGTCAGCATCATCGGCGCGTTGCGCAGCTTCGACCTGATCTCGGTGATGACCAGCGGCGGACCTTACGAGAGTTCGACCGTGCTGGCCTACTACGCCTACGACCAGGCCATCAAGTATTACCGCCAGGGTTACTCGGCCGCGGTGGCAGTGACGCTGTTCGCCATCATGCTGGTCTACATCATCTACCAACTGCGCCGCATGCTGCGCGCCGAACGCTAACGAAGAAAAGAGGGATCGCCATGTTTCCCATGCCGATAGAAAAATGGAAGCCGTTCAATCGGGCGCTGTACCGTATCTCGGTGCCGGTGGCCCTGCTGATCTGGCTGCTGCCGATGCTGACCGCGCTGGTGACCTCGGTGCGCTCCAACGATGAACTGATGGCCGGCAACTACTGGGGCTGGCCGCAGGACTTCGCCATGCTGGAGAACTACCGCGAAGCGCTGACCGCCTCGCCCATGCTGCATTACTTCTGGAACAGCTGCCTGATCACCATTCCCTCGGTGATCGGTGCGATCTCGCTGGCGGCGATGGCCGGCTTTGCGCTGTCGACCTACCAGTTCCGGGGCAATACGGTGCTCTTCGCCACCTTCGTGGCCTGCAACTTCGTGCCGCAGCAGATCCTGATGATCCCGGTGCGGGACCTGTCGCTGTCGCTGGGCCTGTTCAACACCATCACCGGGATGATGCTGTTCCACATCGCCATGCAGACCGGCTTCTGCACGCTGTTCCTGCGCAATTTCATCAAGCAGCTGCCCTTCGAGATGATCGAGGCTGCACGCATCGAAGGCGCCAGCGAGTGGACCGTGTTCTACCGCATCGTGCTGCCGCTGATCCGGCCCGCGCTGGCGGCCCTGGCGGTGCTGGTCTTCACCTTCGTCTGGAACGATTACTTCTGGGCGCTGGTGCTGACCCAGGGGGACGACGTGGCGCCCATCACGGTGGGCGTGGCGGCCCTGCGCGGACAGTGGACCACCGCCTGGAACCTGGTCTCGGCCGGTTCCATCCTGGCGGCACTGCCCTCGGTGATCCTGTTCTTCGTGATGCAGAAGCAATTCGTGGCCGGCCTCACCTTCGGGGCCAGCAAGGGCTGAGCCCGCTGCGCCTATTGGGCGGCAGCAGGCGTCGCGGCCACCTCGGGTGGCCCGTTCTTGGGCGGTGGCGGCGGCACATCGGTGTGGATCATCAATACCGTGCACTGTCGCGCCACCATGCCATTCTTGGCAAGTTGCGGCCCCTTGCCGTTATAGATCTTGGCATTGCCCATGAAGACGCCATCGATCTTGAAGGTCCAAGTGTTGGCGGGATTCTCAAAGCGGTAACCCATGCCATCCAGGCTCAGCGATTCGCCCATGATGGTGCCGGACATCACCTCCTCTGCAATCTTGGTACGGCGCTTGAGGCTCACACGGTTACCATCGACCTCGGCGATGAAATTTGCCTGGAAAGGCTTGGAATCCTTGTTGAAGCGGTTAGCATCGCAGGACATGACGGCACGCCAGCGGCCATCAGGCGGGGTCGGATCGGGACTGGCCGTACCGCCCGCGACGCCAGCCGAAGGCAGGACCCCGAGACGGCTGCCCAGCGTCACCGTAACCGAGTCAGGATAATCGAAACCGGCACCGCTGCTGCGATCGACCACATAGCCGATCGGGCCACCCAGCAGCAGGTTTCCCCACACATTGGTGTTGGCGCGCGAGACCACGTTCTGCTGACCGCTCACACCGTCCTTGGCGCATTCCACCAGCAAATCACCCGTGCTCTTCTTGATGGCCACGCTGCCTGGGGTCTTGACGTACCACTTGCCGACGTCGTTGCTCAGCGTGCAGCTGGCACCCGAGATGATCTGGCTGCCCTGGTTGGCAATGACTGAAATGGGTTGCGTCTGCGTGCCCGTGATGGAGGCACAACCACCCAGCAGCAGTGCTGCAAGGCATACCGGCATTCTCGACATGGATTCCCCGATTCTCTTCTGTCCGCTCGCGCGGATTTCATTGTTGTTGTAGTTCGCGGCGGCGATAACGCTGCCCCTGAAGACCTACCACCACGTGAGAATATAGCTGAGCTGTTTGCCGCTTGACTGACGAATAACTGACAGCGGAGAAAAATTATTTCAACTGAAATGCGGGCGTCGCTTTTTGACATCCGGGCATGACCGGACCGGTGCAAGATGACTCCATCGACACAGCAATCCGCCACCACAAGGAGCCCATCATGCACACCACCACCCTGCGCCTGGCCGTCTTCATCGGTACGATGAGCATCGCGTTCGAAGCCCACGCCGGTCGCGGCGGGGCGATGCTGATGAAGGACCTGACCCGGCTGTTCAGCCACCTGTTCCAGCAGTACATGGGCGGTTGACGAGAGAATGGGATAGGAAAGGGACGGGAGCGCCCGCTGGGTGCTCCCGCCCTGTCCGTTCAGGGCTTGGCCGCTGCCTGCTGGGCAGGTGCTTCGATGCCCACGCCCATGGCCTGGAACAGGGTGGCGGTATCGCTCATGCGGTTGGCCGTGGCACGCACTTCGCCCAGCCTGGCATTGAGATACTGGCGCTCGCCTGCGCGTGCGGCACTGGCCGGGTAGGCGCCCAGCTGGGCGCGTCGCTGGGCATTGCGCCAGCCCTGCTCGCTGGCCGCGCGCGCCGCCGTGGAGGCTTGCAGGGCATCAGCATCCTGGGTCAGCGCCACCAGGCTATCGGCCACGTTCTGGAAGGCATTCAACACGGTCTGGCGATAATTGGCCTCGGCCGCGAGATAGGCCTCCTTGGAAGCATCACGCCGGGCGCTGAGAGCGCCGCCGTGGAACAGCGGCTGCGTCAACGAAGCCCCCAGTCCCCACACCGCACCCGCCCCACTGGTCGCCTTGGCCCAGGAAAAACCGGACTGGCCGAAGGAGGCGCTGATGGACAGACTGGGGAACATCTCGGCCGTGGCCAGCGCCTGCTCGGCGGCAGCCACCTTCAATGCGGCGTCGGCAGCCAGGATATCGGGCCGCTGGCGCAGCAGTTCCGAAGGCAAGGCCAGCGGCACTTCGCCGGGTAGTTGCAGGCGGGTGATATCCAGATCGGCCGGCGCAGCGTCCGGGGTGCGTCCCATCAACACCGCCAGCGCATGGCGCGAGGCCTGCCACTGCGCTTTCATGGCGGGCAGGCTGGCGCGCAGCGACTGCGCGCTGGCCTGCGCCGACAGCAACTCATCCTGTGACACCGCACCCAGCGCCAGCCGGCGCTGCATCTCCTCGACATCGGCATCGGCCAGCGCCACCAGGCGTTCGGTATGCATCACCTGCGCGTGCAGGGAAGCCGCATTGATGGCCGTGATCACTACATTGGCCGCCACCGAGCGGCGTGCCGCGTCGAACTGGTAGGACTGCGCATCCACCTGGGCTGCAGCCGCCGAGTTGGCGAAGCGCTCCACGCCAAACAGGTCGAAGGTATAGCTGGCGCGAATCTGGCCGGCGAAGACGTTGTACAGGTTGGTGGTCGGCCCCAGATTGGGCAGCCCCAGGGCGCGCTGGCGCTGGGCCTGGCCGACCGCATCGATGGTGGGCCACAGCGATTCATCGATCTGGGCGCGCAACTGGAGGCGGGCGGCGGCCAGATTGCGATCAGCCTGGGCCAGGGAATGGTTGCTGCGCAGGGCCTCCTCCACCCATGCGGACAGTTCCGGCGAGCCATAGGCACGCCACCACTGCGGTACGGCGCGCTGGCCGAGCACGAATTTCTGACGCGCCTCCTGCGGCCCCAGGGTGGCGGGTGTGGCATCGACGGCGTAGTGGGCCGGCTGGGGCGAGGCCGGTGCCTCGCCGGTCGGACCCAGGGCGCAACCGGAGACCAGCAGCGCTGCGGCCAGCGCCAGGGTGCGCGGGGCGGGGGGAAAACGGACGGCGCTCATCAGTGGCTCCCTTGCGCGGCGTTGTCGCGATGATGGGTTTCATCCGGCTTGACCCGGTAGCACAGCGCATACAGGGCCGGCAGGTAGAACAGGGTCAGGATGGTGGCGATGGTGATGCCGCCCATCAGGGCGGTGGCCATCGGGCCGAAGAAGTTGCTGCGCAACAGCGGGATCAGCGCCAGCACGGCGGCGGCCGCAGTCAGCGTGATCGGGCGGAAGCGACGCACGGTGGCACCGACGATGGCGTCGAAGCGGCCACGGCCGGCAGCGATGTCCTGCTCGATCTGGTCCACCAGGATCACCGAGTTGCGCATGATGATGCCCAGCATGGCGATGGTCCCCAGCATGGCGACGAAGCCGAAGGGCTGGCCGAACAGCAGCAACGCACCGACCACGCCGATCAGACCCAGCGGGGCGGTCATCACCACCATCAGGGTACGGCCGAAGCTTTGCAGCTGCACCATGAGCAACAGCAGTACGGCGATGAACATCAGCGGCATCTGTGCCGAGATCGAGGACTGCGCCTTGGCGTTTTCTTCCACCGGGCCGCCGACGTCGATACGGTAGCCCACCGGCAGCTCGGCGCGCAGCGCGTCGAGCTTCTGGTTGACATCGTTGGTCACGTCGATACCCTGCACGCCTGCTCGCACATCGGCCAGCACGGTGATGGTGGGCTGGCGATTGCGTTCCCAGATGACGCCGTATTCCAGCGTGTTGTGGAACTTGCCCAGGGTCGCCAGCGGCACCGGGCCGTTAGGGGTGGGCATGGACAGCGTGGCCAGGCGCGAGGGGTCGACGCGTTCGCTGCGCGGCGCGCGCAGATCGACGCTGATGAGCTTGTCGCGCTCGCGGTACTGGGTGATGGTGTAGCCCGACAGTTGCATGGCCAGGAAGTTGGAAATCTGCTGGCTGCTCAGGCCGAGCTCACCGGCGCGTTTCTGGTCGATCTCGAAGGAGACCGAACGCTGCGCCGGTTCATCCCAGTCGAACTGGATGTTGGTGGCACGGGTCTCCTTGCGCATTTCGGCGGCAACCTGTTCGGCGATGGCGCGCACCTTGGGAATCTGCTCGCCACTGATGCGGAACTGCACCGGGAAGCCGACCGGCGGACCGTTTTCCAGGCGCGTCATGCGGGTGCGCACGCCGCTGAACTGCTTGCGCAGCGGCTCTTCCAGCGCCTTTGCCAGGGCTTCCCGATCTTCCACCGACTTGGCGGTGACCACGAACTGGGCAAAGTTGGGGCTGGCCAGTTGCTGGTCCAGCGGCAGGTAGAAGCGCGGTGCACCGACACCGACGAAGCTGATGTAGTGATCGATCTGCGGCCGGTCCTTGAGCAGGGCTTCCATGCGGATGGCTTCGCGCTGGGTGGCCTCGAAGGAGGCGCGCTCGGGCAGGTGCATGTCGATCAGCAGTTCGGGCCGGTCGGAGCTGGGGAAGAACTGTTGCGGCACCAGCGCGAAGGCGGCCAGCGAACCGATGAAGAGCAGTGTGGTGGCGATCACCACGCGGCCACGGAAGGCCACGCACCAGGACACCGAGCGCCGCAGCAGGGTGTAGATGCGGGTCTGGTAGATGGGGTGATCGTGGTCTTCCTCGTCATGGCCGGCATGTGGATTGGCGGCGATCTGTTCGTCAGTGAGCGCACCCGGCTTTTCCTTGAGCATGTGGTAGCCCAGCAGCGGGATCAGCACCACCGCCGCCAGCCACGACAGCAGCAGCGCGATGGCCGAGACTTCGAAGATGGAACGGGTGTATTCGCCGGTCCCGGACTTGGCCAGGGCGATCGGCAGGAAGCCGGCCACCGTCACCAGGGTGCCGGTGAGCATCGGGAAAGCGGTGCTGGTGTAGGCGAAGGCGGCGGCGCGGCGGCGGTTCCAGCCCTGCTCCAGCTTCACCGCCATCATCTCGACGGCGATGATGGCGTCATCCACCAGCAGGCCCAATGCCAGCACCAGGGTGCCCAGCGAGACCTTGTGCAGGCCGATGTCGAACATGTACATGAACAGTGAGGTCACCGCCAGCACGATGGGAATCGAGATCACCACCACCATGCCGGTGCGGATGCCCAACGAGACCAGGCTCACCACCAGCACGATGGCGACAGCCTCGGCCACGGCTTCGAGGAAATCGTCGACCGATTTTTCCACGGCGTGCGGCATGCTGGAGACCGCCGTCAGGGTCAGGCCGGCCGGCAGGCGCTTGCGCAATTCTTCGGTACGCTCATCCAGGGCCTTGCCCAGGCGGATGACGTCGCCACCGGGCTGCATGGTCACGCCGATGCCCAGCACCGGCTGGCCGTTGGCGCGCATTTCCTGTTCCTGGGGTTCGTCGTAGCCACGGTGGATGGTGGCGATGTCACCCAGCCGGAAATTGCGGTTGTTGAGGTGGATGACCTTGTCTTCCAGTGCCCGCAGGTTGTCGAACTGGCCGGTAGGACGCACATAGACGCGGTCGTTGCCGGTGGTGATCAGGCCGCCCGGCACCACGGCGTTCTGGCCGCCGATGGCATCGGCCAGTTGCTGCGGGCTGATGCCCAGGCGCGTCATGCGGGCATTGCCGATGTCGATGTAGATGTGTTCCTGGCGCTCGCCGAAGTAATCGATCTTGGCCACACCCGGCACGTGCAACAGTTCGCCGCGCAACTGGTCGGCATAGTCGCGCAGTTGTGCGGGCGTGAAGCCGTCGCCGGCCAGTGCATAGATGTTGGTGTAGACGTCGCCGAATTCGTCATTGAAGTAAGGTCCCTTGACGCCTTGCGGCAGGGTGGCGGCGACGTCGCCGACCTTCTTGCGTACCTGGTACCAGGTCTGCGGCACCTGCGAAGCGGGCGCGGTGTCCTTGATGGTGAAGAACAGCTGCGACTGGCCGGCACGGGAATAGCTGCGCAGGAAGTCCACATCCGGCGTTTCCTGCAGCTTGCGGGCGATGCGGTCGGTAATCTGCTCCTGTACCTGACGCGCGGTGGCACCGGGCCAGTCGGTCTGGATCACCATGACCTTGAAGGTGAAGGGCGGGTCTTCGGACTGCGAGAGCCGGTTATAGGAGCCCATGCCCAGCAGCGTCACCAGCGCCAGGATGAAGGTCACCAGCGCCTGGTGCTGCAGCGTCCAGGCGGAGAGATTGAAACGGCCGGGCGCGCTCATAGGGCGAAGTCCTCGGCGTGCAGCGGGGCGACCGGCTTGACCTTCTCGCCTGCGGTCAGGGTATGGACGCCCTGCACCACCACCTTGTCAGCCGCGGCCACGCCCTGCGACAGCGAAATGCTGCGCTCGCCATAGGCCGATACCGTCACCGGACGCAGTTCCAGCTTGCCTTCGCCGCCGACGATCCAGACCGCCGGCTTGCCGCCTTGATGGAACAGCGCAGTCGCCGGCAGCAGCAATACCTTGGCCTGGCCGGAGGGAACGGCGGGCGTGATCACGACATCGCCGGTCATGCCCAGGCGCACGCTGGCGTCGGGTTGTTCCAGGGTGACCTTGACGCGGTAGGTGCGGCTCTGCAGGTCGGCGGCGGGACTGACTTCGCGCACCTTGCCCTTGAAGGTCTTGCCCGGCAACGCGGCCAGGGTGACGGTAGCGGGCTGGCCAGGTTGCAGGCCGGCCAGTTGGCGGTCGGCGACATCGGTGACCACATCCACCGCGCCCGACCAGGCCAGCGAATAGACCGGCTGACCGGGGTTGAGCACGTCACCGGTATTGGCCTGTTCGGCGCTGATGACACCGTCATGCTGGGCCACCAGGGTGGTGTAGTCGCGCTGGTTGCCGGCCACCGAGGCACGTGCCTGGGCCGCCTGGAACTGCGCCAGTGCAGCGGCGCGGGCATCCTGGCTCTGTTCCAGTTGCTGGGCGCTGATCAGCTGTTCGCGGGCCTGGGCGGTATCGCGCTGCAACTGTTTCTCGGCGGCGTCCAGGTGCTGGCGTGCCGAGGCCAGTTCGGCGCGGGCGGAGGCGGCATTCTGATCGGCATCCGACGGGTCCAGGCGGGCCAGCACCTGGCCCTTGCGCACCACGTCGCCCAGGTGCACGCGGCGCTCCACCAGCTGGCCGGCGACACGGAAGGACATCGAGGTCACATAGCGCGACTGCACCTCGGCCGGGAGATGCAAAGGCTGTCCGCCGTCCCGTTCCTGCGGCTGCAGGATCACCACTTCGCGCGGGGCGTCGGCCACCGGCGCCGGCTTGCTGCAGGCCGACAGGGTCAGTACCAGGGCCGCCGCGGCCAGGCCGAGCGGTACGCGCCGGGGTAGAGACAGATGCAGGGGAAGGACACGGGGACGCGGATCGGGCTTCACAGCTTTCCTTTCAGGAAGGTAGGGTCGGATCGCCGGGCGCTCCGCATCCTCGAGGGTGGTCTTTACAAAAGTTCAGCGATTCTAATGCAGATATGAATTCAGATGCAATCCTGTATTTGAATACAACAGTGTTAGAATCCTGCCCCATGACACGCGAACCAAGCCCACCACGCCAACGACTGAGCCGCGAACAAAGTCGCGAGCAGACCCGCGCAAGGCTGCTGGAGGCGGCGCACGCGGTCTTCATGCAAAAGGGATATGCGCTTACCAGCGTGGAGGATATCAGCACGGCGGCGGGCTACTCGCGGGGCGCGTTCTATTCCAACTTCGACGACAAGACCGAGCTGTTCTTCGAGTTGCTCCGGCGCGAGGGCGAGAGCATCGACCGTGGCTTCCAGCGCCTGCTCGATGGTGGAGTGACCGATCCCGATGCCCTGCGCGATGCGCTGGCCGAGCAGTATTCGGCGCTCTATCGCGACGACAAGTGCAGCCTGCTGTGGATGGAGGCGCGCATCGTGGCCCTGCGCGACGAGAAGTTCCGCCTGCAGCTCGATGTCTACCTGGAAGAGCGTTACCGCCAGATCACCTGTTTCGTGCAGGCCTATTGCGACCTGACCGGGGTCACCCCCGCCGCACCGGCGCGCGAGATCGCCATCGGCCTGATGGCGCTGTGCGAGGGCGTCAGTTTCTCCTACCGCTGTGTGCCGCACATCGTGGACGGCAAGACCGCCGAGTCGGTACTGGCGTGGTTCATGAAGGCCTCAGTGGCGGTGACCGCCACCACGGCCGCTCCATCCGCTGTCGCTGCAAAGAAGCCGCCCCGTCCCCGCAAGAAAGCAGCAGCGGCCGGCGACTAGCGCGCCGTCGCTGTCGACGCCATTGGCTCCGCGCCTTGCGCGAACACCCTCATCGCTCCTTCCCCATCAGCAGTCTGGCCGCGTCGTCGGCAATGACCTGTTCCTCATTGGTCGGGATCACCAGCACCCGCAGGCGGCTGGCCTGGCTGCTGATGCATTCCAGATGCTGTTCATTGGCGGCCGGGTCCAGCCTGATGCCCAGCCAGCCAAGCCGGCGGCAGATGGCGGTGCGCATGCGGGCGTCATGCTCGCCGATGCCGGCGGTGAAGACCAGTGCATCCATGCCGCCCAGGGTGGTGGCCAGCCGTGCCGCCTCGCCGGCGCAGCGCAACGCGAACAGCTCCAATGCTTCACGGGCCGGGATGGACTCGCTCTGCTGCAGCGTGCGCACATCGGCGCTCACGCCGGATACCCCCAGCAGGCCGCTCTGGTGATACAGCAGGTCTTCCAGCGCGGCCGGGGTCATCCCCTGCTGCAACAGGTACAGCAACACGCCGGGATCAAGCGCACCGCAACGCGTGCCCATGGGGACGCCTTCCAGCGTGGAGAAACCGGTGCTGGCATCGACACTGCGACCGTTCTGGAGCGCACACAGACTGGCGCCATTGCCCAGGTGCGCGACCACCACGTTGCCGTGTGCCTCGGGCAGGCCGCGCCGACGCAGCTCATCGGCGATATAGCTGTAGGAAATACCGTGGAAACCGTAACGCAGCACACCTTCGTCATGCAGCTTGCGTGGCAGGGCAAAGCGGCGCGCCAGCGCGTCCTGGGTGGCGTGGAACGCGGTGTCGAAGGTGGCGGTCTGCGGCAATCCGGGACGCAAACGCTCGATGGCGCGGATCAGCCGCAGGTTCTGGGGCTGGTGCAAAGGGGCCAGCGGCGCCAGGGCTTCCAGCGTGGCTTCGATGGCGGGGTCCAGCAGCACCGGGCGCGACAGGTGCAGGCCGCCATGCACCACGCGATGCCCGACCGCGCACAGGGCGCCCTGCTCATGGCCGACTTCCAGCTGGTGCAGCACTTCTTCCAGCACCTTGTCCATCGATGCTATCGGGTCGGCCTTGATCTCGATGGCCGAACGTACGCCATCGATCTCCAGACGCAATTGCAGCGGCGTCAGGTGCAGGTCCAGTTGCCCCTGCCCGATCTTGGTGGCGCGGGCCTGGTCGAGGCGAAACACGCCCAGCTTGATCGAAGACGAGCCTGCATTGAAGGTGAGCAGCCAGCGGTTCATGCGTCCTCCTGAGGGGATACCTGCACGGCGGCCCGTGCCGCCACCAGCCGGGCCAGCGCGGACGATGCCAGGCGCACCCGCAGGCTGTCGGCGCGACTGGTGAGAATCACGGGCACGCGTGCGCCCAGCACCAGGCCTGCGGCATCGGCCTGCGCCAGGTAGATCAGTTGCTTGGCCAGCATGTTGCCGGCCTCCAGGTCCGGCACCAGCAGGATGTCCACACTGCCGGCCACCGGTGAGGCTATCCCCTTGATGGTGGCGGCCTCCAGGCTGATGGCATTGTCAAAGGCCAGCGGGCCATCCACCAGCGCGCCGGTGATCTGGTGGCGCGTCGCCATCACCGTCAGCGCGGCGGCATCCAGTGTGGAGGGCATGGCCGGATTGACGGTCTCCACCGCCGCCAGCACCGCCACATGGGGACGGGGCACGCCCATCACGTGCAGCAGGTCGATGGCGTTCTGGCAGATGTCGCGCTTGTGCGCCAGCGTGGGCGCGATGTTGATGGCGGCGTCGGTGATGACCAGCGGTTTGGAATAGGTGGGGATGGCCATCGCGTACACGTGGCTGATGCGACGTTCGGTACGCAGGCCGGAGCCGGCGGCGACGACCGCGCCCAGCAATTCGTCGCTGTGCAGGCTGCCCTTCATCAGGGCGCCCACCCTGCCCTGCACGGCCAGCTCGACGGCGCGGGCAGCGGCCGCATGGCTGTGCTCGACCGCTTCGATAGGCAAACCCTGCAGCGACAGGCCGGCCTGCTCGGCGATGCGACGTATCCTGGCTTCGGGGCCGACCAGCATTGGCTCGAGCAGGCCTTCATCACGCGCTTCCAGCGCCCCTTGCAAGGCCTCGACCGAACAGGGATGGACCACGGCGACCCGCATGGGCCGGGCACCGAGGGCGTCGCGGATGAGTTGGTCGTAGCGCTGCGCAGGCGAGGCCTGGGCGGGTGGGAACATGGCATTCTCCGGGAGGCTGGGCATGCGCGGGCATGCTTGTTGTGTCGCAGCATAGCCGCCCCGGGGTGGGAGCGGCGCCCTGATCGGACAAAGCTTGATCTGCTTCAAGTTTGTCAGCGCCGCGTCATCACGGCGCATGGAGCCACAGGGGGATTGGGGGATTCCGTGCCTACACCTGCGCCAGGGCACTGACCATGCGGCGCGCCTGGTCCGCCGGCATCGGGCGGGAGAAATAGAAACCCTGCATGGCATGGCACTGCAGGGCTTGCAGGGTGCGCAGGTCGTCCTCGCTCTCGACGCCCTCGGCCACCACCTGGAAGCCGAAAGACCCCGACAACTGCAGCACCGCGGCCACCAGCGCCTGGTTTTCGGTCTGCTCGGTCAGGCCGGTGACGAAGCTGCGGTCGATCTTCACGCGCGATACGCGCATCTGGCGCAGGAAGCCCAGCGAGGAATAACCCACGCCAAAGTCATCGATGGCGATGCTCACGCCCTGCATCGCCAGCGCCACCAGGCTCTGGCTGGCGGCCTGCAGGTCCAGGGCGGTTTCTTCGGTGATCTCGATTTCCAGCATCCGGGCCGGCAGCTGGCGCGACTTCAGCATCTCCGTCACCAGTTCATCGACACTGATGCGCTCCATCTCGCGTGGCGAAATGTTCATCGATACCCGCAGGTCCGGGCGTCCGCTGGCCTGCAGGAAGGCGATCATGGCCCCGGTCTCGCCGATGATGAAGCGCAGCAACTCCTCCGACAGGCCGGCCAGCGCGGCGATCTCGATCAGGTCGGGCGGCGCGATGGCGCCGTGGCGCGGATGACGCCAGCGCAGCAGGGCTTCGAAGCCATCCAGGGTGCGACCATCATGCTGGATGATGGGCTGGAACCAGACCTCCAGCTGGCGGCGCGCCAGGGCATCGGCCAGGTCGCGCTCGACGTCGCGCTTCATCTGCAGGTGTGCGTTGAGGTCGTCGTTGAACACATGGAACTGGTTGCGGCCACGGCGCTTGGCCTCGTACATGGCGGCATCGGAGCAGACCAGCATCTCGTTGATGTCATCGCTGCGGGTGATGGTGATGCCCAGGCTCAGGCCGATGTGCCGGTGCGCCAGACGGGCGAAGGGCTGGCGGATGGCGGCGATGAGCCGCCGGGCCAGCTGTTCCGGCGGTTCAGCCTGCGGCGCCAGCGGGTACAGGATCACGAACTCGTCGCCCCCCAGGCGTGCCAGGGTGGCGGTCTCGGGCACGCTGGCCTGCAGCCGCCGTGCCACCTCGACCAGCACCTGGTCGCCGGCATCGTGGCCGTAGGCATCGTTGATCACCTTGAAACCATCCAGGTCGAGGAACATCATGCACAAGGCATGCTCCTGCCGCGCCACCATGCGCGGCGCCACTTCCATGAAACCGGCGCGACCCAGCAGACCGGTCAGCAGGTCATGCTCGGCCTGATATTGCATCTTCTGTGCGAAGCGGTGCAGGTCCTGGTGGGCCACTTCCAGCGCCTGCTTGGCGGTGGTGGCCTCGTTCTTCAGCGCGCTGGCGTGCGAGACCAGGCCTTCGCTGACCTTGGAGCCCCGGATCAGCGCGGCCAGGTAGAGCAGCACCGCTGCGGCCAGTGCCATGCGGGTGGCGCTGGTCTCGATGGTGGCCAGGCAAAAGATGATGGACAGCAGCGGCGGCGTGATGAAGCAGATCGGAATGCGAGCAAATGCGAAGCCGTGGGTCACCGCGCCGGCCGTGATGCCGCATACGCAGGTGAGATAGAAAAGAGTCTCGGGCGTGGTATAGCCTGCGCACAGCAGCGGGACGCCGGCCCACACGATGCCCGACATCAGGGCCAGGAGGCAGTGCAGTCGGAGGTTGAGTTCGGTGACGCGATCGCCATCGCCGACAGTGCGAGCACCCAGCAACGGCAGCGCCGCTGCCAGACGCTCCACCGGGATGCGGCAGGCCAGGATGCGCAACACATTGACCAGCCCCGAGCAGGCCAGCCAGATCAGGGCAATGGAGAGCTTGCCCGAGCGCCAGGCCACGAAGGTCGAGATCACGCCCAGCAGCATGTTGACCGGCATGGACAGCAGCACGGTCTGGCGCAGCGCCATCAGCTGATCGGAACGGATCAGTTGCCGCAGGGACACGGCATGGGCCGGGTCAGTGTAAGAGGCTTGCGAGTTCTGCTGGTGTGACATGGTGTTCCTGTTGCGTCCTGGAATTGCCGCCTGACAAGGCTGGTCCGGCATAACCACCGGATGGGAAGCATAGTACGCGAGCCGGACCGTATTATCCAAGCGACAAGAAGAATTCTCATCAAAACCTGCCCCGGTTGCGTTGCATCAACGAGGCATTTGCCCAAAACGGACAAGCTGGCCCTTCCGCAACCCCGAGGAAAACAAAATGAGCCACACGAGCACAGACAATGGAAACTGGTTATCGGCCGAGCAGGCCGTGTTGCCGGACGGTACCGAACGCGAAAACCTGCCGCTGGTGAAGAAGAAGCTGCCGCTGTTCTCGCCCCAGCAGATCCCGGGCGGTGACGAACTGCCGCCCCCCTCCCCCACGGCGACCGGGCCATCGACCGAGCCGGCCTGACCGGCGCCCCCGGGGACGGGGCCGCCATGGAGGTGACACGGCCAGGATGCGGGACGACGGCTACAATAGCGGCTGTTCCTGCCCTTCCCACCGTTTGCACCGTTTGCACCGTTTGCACCGCTCGCATCGTTCGTACTGCCTGCCGGTGCCGTATCACCCCATGGCTCTCGATCCCTCCACCCTGCTTATCCTCACCATCGCCCTGGCGGCGGCCGCTGCTCTCTACCTGGCGGTGGAATGGGGCGTAGTGCGCGAACGCTCGCTCCTGCTCTGGAGCAGCGGCTTCGCCATCATCGCCCTCGGTTCCTTCCTGGCATTGCTGCGCTCGCGCGGCTACCTGCTCATCGGCATCTGGTTCGCCAATGGCATGCTGATCGCCGCGCACGCCTGCTTCCTGGCCGGCGTGGCATGGTTTACCCGCACCCGGCTCTCGCACCGCTGGTGGCTACTCACACTGCTGTGGCTGGTGATGTTGTGCCTGCCTGCGCAACCCTGGTGGTCACGGGTGATGCTGGGCGTGCAGTCGTTGATGATCGCCGCCGTCACGCTGCGCGCCAGTCACCTGTTGCGACCGCATGGCGCATCGCTCAGCGTGGGCGCGGTGCAATTGCGGTATGTGCTGCTGGCGCATGGCCTGTTCTATGTCGCCAAGGCAATCGTCGCCATCGTGCCAGGCACCCTGCTGGACCTGGCGGCCTTTGGCGGCGCGGTGATCCGGATATCGCTGATCGAAGGCGCGATGGCGATCATGCTGATCGCGCTGTCGATGACCGGCACCGAGCGGTACCGTCGCGAACAGCACATCGGCCAGCTGGCGGCCCGCGATCCCCTGACCGGCCTGCTCAACCGCCGCGCCCTCAAGACCAGCGCCCCCGCGCTGCTGGCGCAGGCCAACGTCCAGCATCCCGGCGCAGTGCTGCTGATCGACATCGACAACTTCAAGCAGGTCAACGACCTGCACGGCCATGCTGCCGGTGACCAGCTGCTCGAAGCCTTGAGCATGCTGCTGCACGAGGTTTTGCCGGAGGCTGCACTGGCGGCGCGCCTGGGCGGGGATGAATTTGTGATCCTGCTGCAGGATGCCCGCACCGATCAGGTCACCCGTCTGGGGGAAAGCCTGCGACAGGGCTTTGCCCACGTCGCCGGCAAGAGCTTCCCCACACCCGACCCCGTCAGCCTGAGCGTGGGTGGCAGCGTCTTCGAGACTCCGCCGGCCGACCTGGAAAGCCTGCTGGCGCACACCGACGTGGCACTGTACGACGCCAAGCGGGCCGGCCGTGATCGGGTCGTGGTGGGGCTGGTCGGAACGCCAGAGGTCTAGGCCTGCATTGGCCGGCTGCAAGCGCTGGTGCAGGCGCTTGACCACCGCGCAGCACATCCTGTCCGGCCGCCGCCCCGCTCGCGCTCATCGCAGCCGGTCTTTGAGCCGATACCACGCCCCCACGAAGGGCAGGAACCAAGGCTTACCGAAGTGGCCGGGAATGGCTGGCCAGGCAAAATCCTTCCAGGGATTGAGATCGACATGCCCCTCCATGATCTCCGCCATCATCGTTCCCATCAGCGTCGCCATGTGAGTGCCATGACCGCTGTAGCCCATGGAATAGAACACGCCTTCGCGCTGGCCGGCACGCGGTAGCCTGTCGGCGGTCATGTCGACCATCCCGCCCCAGCAATAGTCGATACGCGTCCCGGCGAGTCCGGGAAAGACAGTGAGCATCTGCTGGCGCAGGATATCGCCACTGCGCGCATCGGAACGCGGATTGGAGGCGGCAAAGCGCGCACGGCCACCAAATAGCAGGCGCTTGTCCGGCGTGACGCGGAAATAATTCACGAAGTTCTTGGTGTCGGTATACATGCGGCGCGTCGGCACCAGTCCATCCAGCAACGACAGCGGGAGTGGTTCAGTGACGATCAAGAACGCGCCGACAGGTACGATGCGACGGCGGACCCAACCGAACGGACCGATTTGCGAGATACCGCTGGCCAGCAACACCTGCCGGGCACGTAAAGGACCACGCGCGGTGCGCACGAGATAGCTGCCGGATTGCCGTTGAAGACCAAGCACCGGCGTGTGTTCGAGATACACGGCACCATGGCGCTGTGCCGCATGCGCCAGGCCGCGTACATAGCGCCCCACATGCATGCCCGCGCTTTTTTCGAGAAGCAGCCCGCCGTGGTAGCAATCGCTACCCAACTCGTCACGCAGTTGTGCAGGGGTCAACAGCCGGGTCTGCGGATCGACGCTGGCGGCCAGCAATTCCTGGCTGCGCGCCAGCTTGTCGTAATGCTCTGGCTTGGCGGCCAGCTTGAGCTTGCCGTGACGGGCGAAGTCGCAATCGATGGACTCCTGCCTGACAAGCCTTTCGACCGTATCGACGCCGGCATCGAAGGCTCGATAAATCCGGTCGGCCAGTTCGCTGCCCAGGCGCTGCGATAGTGCCGCGTAGTCCTGGGCGAAGCCGTTGTTGCACATGCCGCCATTGCGCCCGGAGGCAGCGCCGCCGACGATGTCGGCGTCGCACACCACCACCTGAGCTCCCTTGCGTGAAAGCGCCAGCGCTGCGGACGATCCGGTGATGCCGCCACCAACCACCAGCACGTCGCAGCCGCCCTCGGGCAGTGCATCGGTCTGGCTCATGAAGGGCGGCGATGTGTCCAGCCAGTACGACTTCAGTTGCATCATGGGCTCCCACCAATATCGATCAGGACGAGGGAACAGGACCGTGACCCTCCCTCGGAAAAGATTATGGAACCGCAGTTTGCCACTGGGATTAATGCAAATTTAATTCTTCATTAAATCTGCATTAAGGCCGGTACAGGCAAGAAAGCAGGTTGCCAGGCCAAGAGGTGCAGCGCGTCTGGCACCCGGCCCGAACGCATGGCCCCGATCCAAGGAAAATGCCGGAAAGCCCAGGATTAAAAGTAGAAGCTGCTCCGATCGCCCGGCAATAAGAGATTTTTCTCTTGGCCGGGCGGCCATACTTTCTCCATCGACCACGAAGGAGATTGATCCAATGATTTTCAAGCCGAAGTTCATCAGTTTCGATTGCTACGGAACACTCATCAATTTTGAAATGGGCCCCACGGCCAGATCGCTGTTCTCCGATCGTGTCAGCGAGCAACGCATGCCGGGCTTTCTGGAAAGCTTCCGTTTCTATCGCCTGGACGAAGTGCTAGGTGCCTGGAAGCCCTTCTTCGATGTCGCGGAAAACGCCATCCAGCGGGCCTGCCACGCGCACGACGTGGAATATCGCACCAGCGATGCGCAGTCGCTCTACGCGGCCGTTCCCACCTGGCAGCCGCATCCGCACGTGGTCGAAACACTGGAGAAGATCGCACCGCATATCCCGCTGGTGATCTTGTCCAATTCGATGACCGACCTGATCCCGCACAGCGTGGCACATCTGAAAGCCCCCTTCCATGCGGTCTACACCGCAGAGGAAGCACAGGCCTACAAGCCACGCGGCCAGGCGTTTGAATACATGTTCGATCAACTCGGCTGCGGACCGGAAGAGATGGTGCATTGCTCCTCCAGCTTCCGCTACGACCTGATGACGGCCGCCGACCTGGGCTTCATGGCCAAGGCCTTCATCGACCGCAACCATGAACCCGGCTTCGATGGCTATGGCGTCAATCGCCTGACCGACTTTCGTCAGCTTGCTGGGCTGGTCGGTCTTTGATCGCTATCGCTACCGCTACCCACCCTGGCGCAACTCCAAGCGAGACCCATGATGCATCAGCAAGCTCTTGATCAAACTGCAGCATTGAGCACGGCCGCGCCGGCGATACCCCTCTCCACGCTGCACAAGCTCGCCTCTGGCCTCTACGGCATCGACGGGGAGGTCACCGTGCTGGCTGGCGAACGTGACCAGAACTGCCGCATCGACGGCCAAGATGGACTGCGCCATGTGCTCAAGATCAGCAATCCTTCCGAAGAACCCGCGGTGGTGGATTTCCAGATTGCCGCGCTTGAGCACATTGCGGTCGTCGCACCCGAACTTCCGATCCCGCGGGTAGTGCGCACGCTGGGTGGGCGAACCTCCGAACGCATTCGCCTTGATGATGGCAACGTCTGTACGGTACGCATGCTGACCTACCTGGACGGCGTGCAGATCAAGGAGACCATTCGCACAGCTGGTCAGCGGCGCGCCATGGGCAGCGGTTTGGCGAAACTGAACCTGGCCTTGCGCGACTTCTCGCATCCGGGCGCGCATCATGACCTGCTATGGAATGTATCGACCGCGCACCGCCTGGCGGCCAAGATGGAAGGCCTGATCGATCCAGGCCGCCGTCTGTTGGCACAGCGCTTCATGACTCGCTTCGAACAGGACGTGCTGCCTCTCCTGCCACAGGTGCGCACGCAGGTCATCCACAATGACTACCATCTCTACAACGTCCTGGTGGCGCCCCAGGAACAGGAGCACATCACCGGCATCATCGATTTCGGCGACATGCTGCATGCGCCATTGGTGGGCGAGGTGGGTACCGCAGCGGCGTTCCACATGACGGGCAACACCGATCCTTTCGAAGGTCCGGCACAGTTCGTGGGCGCCTATCACGCTCTGCTGCCGCTCACCGATCCCGAGCAGGAGATCGTCACCGACCTGATGGCCACGCGCCACCTGATCACGGCGCTGATCTCGGAGTGGCGTGCAGTACGCTACCCCCATAACCGGGCCTACATCATGCGCCACAACCCGGCAGCCTGGGAGGCACTGGGGCAACTGGCCGACCTCTCGCGCCAGGACGCACGCGACCGCCTGCTTTCAGAAATCCGCAACAGGAGAATCCCATGAAGAGCACAACCGACCTGAACATGGTCAACGCCTATATCCCCGGTCGGACCGACGTCGGCCCCGTGACCGAGGCCCTGATCAAACGCCGTGACGCGCTGCTGGGTCCGGCCTATCGCCTGATGTACGAGCATCCGCTGCAGATCGTGCGCGGCGAGGGTGTCTGGCTGATTGATCCGCAGGGACGCCGTTACCTCGACGTCTACAACAACGTGACCTCCCTTGGGCATTGCCACCCTGCAGTCACCGAGGCGATCTGCCAGCAGGTGCAAACCCTGGCGACCAATACCCGCTATCTGCATGAAACCATCCTGGAACTGGCCGAAAGGCTTCTCGCCACCGTACCGGAAACGGCACTGGCACACCTGATGCTGACCTGCACCGGTAGCGAAGCCAATGATCTGGCCTATCGCATCGCCAAAGTGCGCACCGGCGGCACCGGGGTGATCGTGACCGATACCGCCTATCACGGCATCACCGACGCCGTCTCGCAGTTCTCCCCCTCGCTGGGCGCCACGGTCAACCTTGGTCCGCATGTACGGTTGGTGCCGGCGCCGCGTGGTTATCACGCTCAAGGGCAGGATCTGGGCGAACGCTTTGCACGCGATGTGGAGGCAGCCATTGCCGACCTGCAACGCCACGGTATGCAGCCAGCAGCACTGATCGTCGACTCACTCTTTACCAGCGATGGGATCCTGCCCGGCCCGGCAGGCTTCCTCAGGGGAGCGGTACAGGCCATTCAGCGCGCCGGCGGCCTCTTCATCGCCGACGAGGTGCAACCTGGCTTTGGTCGCACCGGTGAGCACATGTGGGGCTTCCAGCGCCACGGCGTGGTGCCGGACATCGTGACCATGGGCAAGCCGATGGGCAACGGGCAACCGGTTGCAGGTCTGCTGGCCACGGCCGACGCGTTGCAGGACTTCGGCCAGCGCTCGCGTTACTTCAATACCTTCGGTGGCAATACCGTGTCCTGCGCAGCGGCACTTGCAGTACTCAAGACCATAGAACGCGAGGGCCTGATCGCCCATGCGCACGAGGCAGGATCGATCTTGCTTGACGGCATCGCCGCCTTGGCAGAACGTCATGAGGCGATTGGCGACGTGCGCGGCGCGGGCATGTTCGTCGGCGTGGAACTGGTCTCCGATCGCCGCTCGCGTACACCAGACCGCAGCCTTACCAGCGAGGTGGTCAACCGGATGCGCGACAAGGGCGTGCTGCTCAGCGCCTGCGCGATGGGACATAACGTATTGAAGATACGACCGCCGCTGGTATTGACGAAGGATCAGGCCGGCATGGTGATCGATGCGCTGGACGAATCGCTGATGCAAGCCAGGACCGGCTCGGCCAGCCGTTGACAGCGAGCTGCGGTGATAAGATCTCCCCATGCGTCCCACAGAACCAATCGACCGCACTGACATCAAGATTCTCGAACACCTGCTGCGCGAGGGGCGTTGTTCGAACGTGGAACTGGCCGAAGCGGTCAACCTGAGCCCCAGCCCTTGTCTGACCCGCACCAAACGCATGGAAGAAAGTGGTGTCATCGCAGGTTACGGCGCACAGATCGCGCTGGAGAAACTGGGCAGCCATGTCGTGGTGTTTTCCGAGATTACACTCGGCAGCCATCGCCCGGCCGACTTCCGCAAGTTCGAGCAAGGTGCGGCCAGATATGCGGAGATCGTCGAGTGCTACAACGTCAGCGGGGGCTACGATTATCTGCTCAAGATCATCTCCCCCACGGTGTCCTTGTTCCAGGAGTTGATGGAGAGACTCCTGGAGGACGAGATCGGCATTGAAAAGTTCGCCAGCCGCATCGTGCTGCGCCATCCTTATGGGCAGCGCAGCGATCCGGTGGCTGTGATTGCGACGGGAAAGAGCAGCTGGAAGTAGCGACGCACCATCCGAGGACAGCCCGCCGCCAGCTGGCTCAGGAAAACCGGCTGAAGTCCGGCTTGCGCTTCTCGAAGAAGGCGGTGAAGGCCTCCTTGGCTTCCGGCTCGGTGAGCATGCGTGCGAAGTGTTCGATCTCGGTCACCATCTGCTGCTCGGTGGCGGTGACGCGGTTCTTCTTCATCAATTGCTTGGTCACGCGGATCGAAGCGGCCGGCAAGGCGGCCAGCTTGGCAGCCTGCTTTTGCGCATAGGGCAGCAATTCTTCCAGCGGCAGGACGCGATTGACGAAGCCCATCTGCGCGGCCTCGTCGGCACCGAAGGCTTCGCCCAGCAGGAGCTTCTCGGCAGCACGCTGATAGCCAGCGATATGCGGCAGCAACAGTGAAGAGGCGGCTTCCGGGCAGAGCCCCAGTTGGGTGAAGGGCATCGAGAATTTGGCATTGTCCGCCGCATAGACCAGGTCGCAATGCATGAGCAGGGTGGTGCCGATACCGACCGCCACACCCGAGACCGCCGCCACGATGGGCTTGCTGGCATGGCTGATCTGCCAGAGGAACTGGAACACCGGCGCGTCCTGGGTCTTGGGCGGGTTCTTCAGGAAGTCTTCCAGATCATTGCCGGCCGAGAAGGCCTGTGGCTTGCCGGTGAAGAGGATGGCGCGCACGGCGCTGTCGGTCTCGGCTTCCTTCAGGGCATCGGCCAGTTGCTGGTACATGGCGGCGGTGATGGCGTTCTTCTTGTCTTCACGGTCGAAATGGATGCTCAGGATGCCATCGGCCTTGCTCAGTTGGATATCCATCTGCGCGGTCTCCTTGAATTTTATAAATGATTTAGCTTGTTTGAAGCTCAAGCAGGAACCAATGAAAAAGCCGCACGGCGTGAGCAGTGCGGCTTTTCATCAGCGCTTGTGCATGCAGATCAGACGCGTTCGAAGATGCCCGCCGCACCCATGCCGGTACCCACGCACATGGTCACCATGCCGTACTTCAGGTTCTTGCGGCGCAGTGCATGGATGGTGGTGGCCGCACGGATGGCGCCAGTGGCGCCCAGCGGGTGACCCAGGGCAATCGCACCGCCCATGGGGTTGACCTTGCTCGGGTCCAGGCCGAGATCACCGATGACGGCCAGCGCCTGGGCGGCGAAGGCTTCGTTCAGTTCGATCCAGTCGATCTGGTCCTGGGTCAGGCCGCCGGCCTTCAGCGCTGCCGGAATCGCTTCCTTGGGACCGATGCCCATGATCTCCGGCGGCACGCCACGCACGGCGAAGGAGACGAAGCGCGCCAGCGGGGTCAGGTTGAACTGCTTGAGGATCTTCTCGGAGACGATGATCAGCGCGCCGGCGCCGTCGGAAGTCTGCGAGCTGTTGCCGGCGGTGACGCTGCCCTTGGCGGCGAAGACCGGCTTCAATTTGGCCAGCGCGGCCAGGTTGGAATCGGCACGCGGACCTTCGTCCAGGCTGACGGTGCGGGTCTTGATGTCGATCTCGCCGGTACCCAGGTTGGGGAAGCGTTCGACGATCTCGAACGCGGTCATCTCGTCGTTGAATTCGCCAGCCTGCTGGGCAGCGATGGCCTTCTGGTGCGAGGCCAGCGCGAATTCATCCTGCGCTTCGCGCGAGACCTTCCACTGCTGTGCCACCTTCTCGGCGGTCAGGCCCATGCCGTAGGCCATGCCGACGTTCTCATCCTTGAAGGCATTGATGTTGATGGAGGGGTGGAAACCCATCATCGGCACCATCGACATCGACTCGGCACCGGCGGCGATCATGACATCGGCTTCGCCGACGCGGATGCGGTCGGCAGCCATGGCGATGGCGGTGATACCGGAGGCGCAGTAACGGTTGATGGTGACGCCGCCGATGGTATTGGGCAGCCCGGCCAGCAATACGGCGTTACGCGCCATGTTCAGACCTTGCGCACCTTCGGGGAAGGAGCAGCCGACAATGGCGTCCTCGATCAGCTTGGGGTCCAGGCCGGGCACCTGCGCCACGGCGGACTGGATGGCGCGCACCAGCAGGTCGTCCGGACGGGTGTTCTTGAACATGCCACGCGGCGCCTTGCCGATGGGGGTGCGGGTGGCGGCGACGATGTAGGCGTCTTGCAGTTGTTTGCTCATTCAAAATCTCCTTGGACTCTCCCTCCCCCTCAAGGGGAGGGCTGGGGTGGGGATGGGTTCAATGCATTCCAGATTGCCTGAACGACCACATCCGTCTCATTCAATACTTCGTTATTCCAAAAGCGTAGAACCGTGAAGCCTGCCTGATCCAATTTCGCAGTCCGGTTCTCGTCATCCTGATTGCCGACATGCTGCGCGCCATCTACTTCAATCACCAGGCGCCGTTCCAGACAGACAAAATCGAGTACGTAATTTTCAAAGGGGTGCTAACGGCGAAATTTCACTTCAAGCTGCTGGCCGCGTAGACGATGCCAGAGCCTTTGCTCGGCTTCGGTCATGGTCTTGCGCAGCTGCTTGGCTGCAAGTTTCGTGAAGTCGTTGGTCTGGCCTTGCATTTCAACCCATCCCCACCCCAACCCTCCCCTTGAAGGGGAGGGAGCGTTCTTTAATTGCGTACGGGCTTGCCGGTTTGCATCATGCCCATGATGCGTTCCTGGGTCTTGGGATGGTTGAGCAACTCCATGAAGAACTTGCGCTCGATGTCGAGCAGCCATTGTTCGTTGACGATGCTGCCCTCTTCCACTTCGCCACCGGCGACGGTCTCGGCGATCATCTTGCCCAGCTTGAAGTCGTGGGCCGAGATGAAGCCGCCGTCCCGCATGTTGACCAGCTGCGCCATGATGGTGGCCAGGCCGTTGCGGCCGATCACCGGCACCTGCGGCGGCAGTTGCGGACGATAGCCGGCGTCGAACAGCGCGCGCGCTTCCACCTTGGCCACATGCAGCAATTCATACGGGTTGAAGACGATCACGTCATCCTCGCGCAGGTAACCCAGCTTGCGGGCTTCCAGCGCCGACTTGGAGACGTTGGCAGTGGCCGCGG
The DNA here is from genome assembly GCF_000300975.2 of Herbaspirillum frisingense GSF30. Lineage (GTDB taxonomy): Bacteria > Pseudomonadota > Gammaproteobacteria > Burkholderiales > Burkholderiaceae_D > Herbaspirillum > Herbaspirillum frisingense. The sequence continues at coordinate 76,662 of NZ_AEEC02000019.1, forward strand.
CCAGCATGTATTCCTTCAGGAACTGCAGGATGTCGTTGCCCTTGGCTTCCTTGGCGGCACGCACAGCCGCTTCCTTCAGGCCGCCACCGGCCGGGATCAGGCCCACGCCGACTTCCACCAGGCCGATGTAGGACTCGATGGAGACCACACGCTTGGCGGTATGCAGCAACAGTTCGCAACCACCGCCCAGGGCCAGGCCGGCGACAGCTGCGATCACCGGCACGCTGGCGTACTTCAGGCGCTGGTGCGCCTGCTGCAGCTGGTGCACCACCGGTTCGATGGCCTTGACGCCACCGGACATGAACAGCGGCAGCATCGACTGCAAATCGGCACCGGCCGAGAAGGCGCCGCCTTCGGCCGCATCCGGGTGCCAGATCACCAGGCCCTTGAAGTTCTGCTCGGCTTCGGTGACGGCCTTGTTCATGCCGTCGATGACACCCTGGCCGATCACGTGCATCTTGGTCTTGAAGGACAGGATCAGGACATCGTCGTTCTGATGCCAGATGCGCACCGATTCGTCTTCGAAGAAGGTGGTGCCGGCGCTCTTGCCGTCGGCGGCGCCTTCGCCCACCAGCGGGGCGCGGAAGGCCTGGCGCTGGTAGACCGGCAGTTCGGAACGGGCCACATCGGCCTTCTTCGAGGGCGACCAGGAACCCTTCTCCGAGTGCACGCCATCGCGGCCATCGAAGACCCAGTCCGGCAGCGGGGCATTGGACAGCGCTTTGCCGGCATCGATATCTTCCTTCACCCATTGCGCAATCTGCTTCCAGCCGGCGGCCTGCCAGGTCTCGAAGGGACCGACGCTCCAGCCGAAGCCCCAGCGCATGGCGAAGTCCAGGTCGCGGGCGTTGTCGGCCACCGATTCCAGGTGCACGGCGATGTAATGGAAGGCGTCACGGAAGATGGCCCACAGGAATTGGCCCTGAGGATTGGTCGAATCATGCAGCGCCTTCATGCGCTTGACCGGATCCTTTTCCTTGAGGATGCGGGCGATGATGTCATCGGCCTTGGCACCACCCGCCACGTAATCGCCCTTGGCCGGGTCGATGCGCAGGATGTCCTTGCCCACCTTCTTGTAGAAACCGGCACCGCTCTTCTGGCCCAGTGCTCCCTGCTCGACCAGCTTGGCCAGCAGCGGCGGGGTGGCATAGGAAGAGAAGAAGGGATCATCCTTCAGGTTGTCCTGCATGGTGCGGATGACGTGGCCCATGGTATCCAGACCCACCACGTCGGCGGTGCGGAAGGTGCCGGACTTGGCGCGGCCCAGCTTGGCGCCGGTCAGGTCATCGACCACGTCCACCGAGAGACCGTATTTGTCGGCTTCGATGATGGTGGCGAGGATGCCGAATACGCCCACGCGGTTGGCCACGAAGTTGGGGGTATCGAAAGCGCGTACCACGCCCTTGCCCAAGGTGGTGGTGAGGAAGGCTTCCAGCTGGTCGAGGATGTGCGGTTCGGTAGACTGGGTCGGGATCAGTTCGACCAGATGCATGTAGCGCGGCGGATTGAAGAAGTGCACACCGCAGAAGCGCGCCTTCAGGCCGGCATCAAAACCTTCAGACAGTGCATTGATCGACAGGCCCGAGGTGTTGGAGGCAAAGATGGCCTTGGGGCCGATGTGCGGAGCGACCTTCTTGTAGAGGTCATGCTTCCAGTCCATGCGCTCGGCGATGGCTTCGATGATGAGGTCGCAGCCTTCCAGCACGGCCAGGTCATCCTCGTAGTTGGCGACCTGGATCAGGGCCGCGTCGTCCTTGTTGCCCAGCGGGGCCGGGCTGAGTTTCTTCAGGTTTTCGATGGCGCGTTGCACGATGCCGTTCTTCGGGCCTTCCTTGGCCGGCAGGTCGAACAGCACGACTGGCACGCGGGCATTGATGCAGTGGGCGGCAATCTGGGCACCCATGACGCCGGCGCCGAGCACGGCCACTTTTTTGACGATGAAATTGGACACGCAAATCTCCTTTGCTGGTGCTGCAAACATGAAACATGAATTCGGGGCCTGGCAGGCTGCCGCACCGCCGGTGCGAGCGACTACTGTACGCCTTCCGGCAGAAGGTCACAGCATGCCTTGCAGGGGTGACACCGACATGACGCCATGCCGGGCCACATTGCGGTAGATCAACGCCGCCGCGGGACAACAGACCCGGCGGCGGCGTGGTGTTGCGGTCAGAACAACTCGGCGTCCAGGGCCATCAGGTTGGCCGCGCCGGAACGGGCCTGGCGGATCAGCATGGCGGTCTCCGGCAGCAGGCGGGCGAAGTAGAAGCGCGCCGTGGCCAGCTTGGCGGTGTAGAAGGCGTCACCGCTGCCCTGCTTCTCCAGCGCGATCTTGGCCATGCGCGCAAACAGATAGGAGAACACCAGGTGGCCCACCACGCGCAGGTAAGGCACGGCGGCGGCACCGGCTTCGTCCTGGTTGGCGAAGGACTTCATGCCGATTTCCATGGTCAGCTTGCTCACCTTGTCGCCGATGTCGGCCAGCGGGGTGATGAATTCGGACATGGACTCATCGGTGCCATGCTCTTCCACGAAGGCCTGGATTTGTGCGCCGAACTTCTTCAGCTTGGCGCCGTTGTCCATCAGGATCTTGCGGCCCAGCAGGTCCAGCGACTGGATGGTGTTGGTGCCTTCGTAGATCATGTTGATTCGGGCATCGCGCACGTATTGCTCCATGCCCCACTCGGCGATGTAGCCATGGCCGCCATAGACCTGCAGGCACTCGGAGGTCGCCGTCCAGGCATTGTCGGTCAGGAAGGCCTTCACCACCGGGGTCAGCAGGGCCACGATATCGGCAGAGTCCTTGCGGACCTGTTCGTCGGGGTGGCTCAGTTCCTTGTCCAGTTCCAGAGCGACATAGGAGGTGAAGGCGCGACCACCTTCGGCGAAGGCCTTGGCGGTCAGCAGCATGCGGCGCACGTCGGGGTGCACGATGATCGGGTCGGCCGGCTTGTCGGCGGCCTTGATGCCGGACAGGCTGCGCATCTGCAGGCGGTCCTTGGCATAGACCAGGGCGTTCTGGTAGGCCACTTCGGTCAGGCCCAGGCCCTGCATGCCCACACCGAGGCGGGCCGCGTTCATGAACACGAACATGGCTTGCAGACCCTTGTGCGGCTGGCCGATCAACCAGCCGGTGGCGCCGTCCAGGTTCATCTGGCAGGTGGCGTTGCCGTGGATGCCCATCTTTTCTTCAATGGCACCGCAGAAGATGGGATTACGCGCACCCAGCGAACCATCGGCGTTGGGCAGGAACTTCGGTACCAGGAACAGGGAAATGCCCTTGGAGCCTTCCGGAGCATCCGGCAGGCGTGCCAGCACCAGGTGGATGATGTTGGCGGAGACGTCGTTTTCGCCGGCCGAGATGAATATCTTGTTGCCGGTGATCTTGTAGGCGCCGTCGGCCTGCGGTTCTGCCTTGCTGCGCAGCAGGCCCAGGTCGGTACCGCAATGCGCTTCGGTCAGGCACATGGTGCCGGTCCACTCGCCCGAGACCAGCTTGGGCAGGTAGAGCTGCTTCTGTTCTTCCGAACCGTGCGCGTGCAGGCACTCGTAGGCGCCGTGCGACAGGCCGGGGTACATGGTCCAGGCCTGGTTGGACGAGTTCAGCATCTCGTAGAAGGAATTGTTGATCGTCAGCGGCAGGCCCTGGCCACCGAATTCGGGATCACAGGACAGCGCCGCCCACCCGGCTTCCACGTACTGCCGGTAGGCCTGCTTGAAACCCTTGGGCGTGGTGACGGCCTTGGTCTCGCGATCGAAATGGCAACCCTCGCGGTCGCCCGAATGGTTCAGCGGGAACAATACTTGCGAAGCGAACTTGCCGCCCTCTTCCAGCACCTGGTCCACCAGCTCGCGGTTGGTGTCGGCATGCGGTGGCAGTTCTTTGAACACTTCCTCGACATTGAGCAGCTCGTGCAGCACGAATTGCATGTCGCGCAAGGGGGCGTTGTATTGGGGCATGAATGTCTCCGGACGGGTTTAGGCTGCCTTCCTGGCAGCCGATTTTGAATTCTTGGCGGGGGTGGCACCGTTGCTGGTGCTGTTGCTGGCACTGTCGCTGCCTTGCGGGCGGTAGCTGTCGATCAGGCGGCGGAAGCTGGCCTCGGCACGCTCCACGCTGCCGGGAATGTGCAGGAAGCGCGCATCGTGGTGCAGGGCCAGGATCAGGCCATACATTTCATAGACCATCTGGCTGACCTCGATGTCGGGCCGCAGATGGCCGGCTTCCATGGCCTGCTTGATGCAGCGCTCCAGCGCATCGCGCCAGGCCTGGACCATGGCCACCAGGTGATCGCGGATGGCACCGGGACGGTCGTCGTATTCGACCGCGCCGCTGATGTAGATGCAACCCAGCGCGATTTCCACCGTGACCTGCTTGATCCAGCGCGCGAACATCCCTTCCAGGCGCGGCAGGCCGCGTGGTTCCTTGATGGAGGGATAGAACACATCCTGCTCGAAGCGGTTGTGATACAGCCGCACGACCTCGATCTGCAAGTCCTCGCGGGAGCCGAAATGGGCGAAGACGCCGGATTTGCTCATCTTCATCTTTTCGGCCAGCAAGCCGATGGTCAGCCCTTCCAGGCCGTCACGGCTGGCCAGTTCCAGCGCCACATCCAGGATGGCGGCACGGGTCTGCTCACCCTTGCGCAGATACTTGGGCCGGGTGGGCGCGGTGGTCACCTTGCTTGTCTCAGTCATCGTTATCTCTTTGATATCCGTCGTCAGGTCGCGACGGGAAGGAACCGGTTCGGCGGGTGCGGCTCGGCGGCCGCTGTCTTGAACCCTGTCTGCGCGACGTGAATAAACCTTCACGCAGAATTTATTCGAACGATCGTACTATTATTCATCGCGCTGCAAAAGTCAAACAAAAATTCAGCGCGGCTTGCAAGGGCGATTTTGCTGCCCGGCAAGCCCTCAGGAAGCCCCGGGCGGGGCGCTGGTGGCACCCAGCAGGTCGTGGGCGTCCAGCAGGGCATAGACGATGGTGGGGTTGTTTTCCAGGCACTTGCGAATGGCCGCCGGGATGGTATCGCGGGTCTTGCGGCACAGCCCTGGCTGTTCGGCCAGGTGGATCTGCAGGCCGCGCACGGTGCGCACTTCGTTGGGACCGGGACTGATATGCAGACGGATGCCGAGATTCTTGCGCATGAGACTGCCCACATGCAGCAGTTCGTCATAGGTCGTCACCCGGGTGATGCGTTCGATCAGGCGCTTTTCTTCCTCGCGGGTCAGCCACAGCACGCGCGCCTCGGGCGCATGCAGGCACTCCAGCAGCGCTTCGCGCTGGCAATCGCAGGCACCGGGCGGGCATTCCTTGCGGAGCGGCCGCGCCACCGGCATCGGCTGTGCGGATTCGGAGGGGACTACCTGGGACATCTGCACCTTCACACCTACGTTGGAGAAAAGACAGGCCATGGACAGCGGCCCTTATCTTACAACGAGCTTGTGGCGCGGTGGCGGCCGCCCTGCCGGGTCAGGACGAGGAACGATCCAGCAGCCGACGGTCGCGCTTGGTGGGACGGCCCTTGATTTCAGCCGAGGGTTCGCGGAACAGGCGATGGCGTTCGGCCTGGGTCGCACGACGCTGGACGCTCTCCTCCGTCTCCTGATAGAGCGTGGCCGCGACCGCCGCCGAACCGCGTTTGTCGGCGATGCCGATGACCAGTACTTCCCATTCGGTGGCGCCGTTGTCGATATCCAGGCGGTCCCCAGGCTTGACGCTGTGAGCCGGCTTGGTGCGCTCGCCGTTGAGCCTGATGCGGCCACGATCCACGGCTTCAGTGGCCAGCGAACGCGTCTTGAAGAAGCGTGCGGCCCAGCACCATTTGTCGATGCGGGTGGTGTCCATGTAGCAGATAAGGAGAAATTGCGAGCAGTAATTATCGATATTTTTTGGGAAAAGAACACAAGAAAATCGGGAAATCCGGCCTTTCTTTCGTGAGCGCCTTCCCGACCAGGCGCGTCTACTTATGCTGTGCGGTTTGCTCAACCTGCCGCCATCGAGTCCGACTCAGCCATGATAGACCCACGATCCGCCCTCTCCGCAGCCTTTGCCAAGACCATCCTCTCCCGGGAAAACCGGCCGATACGATTGCGCTGGAGCCAGCGCGAAACCCATTTCGAAGAGTTGCTGCTGGTGCAGCGCGTCGAGATCCGCGAAGCCATGTTCGAAGGCATGCACGGACATCTGACCTGCATCTCGATCGACCCCGATCTTCCCCTGCACGAATTGCTCGGTCAGCCGCTCGGCATCGAGATGGTCAACGACCGTGGTGGCCTGCATCACATCAACGGGATCATCACCGAGGCCCGCGCCGGGCAGGCAGACGGTGCGCTGCGCGTCTACCATCTGACACTACGCGATGCGATGTCGATCATGGATGGGCGGATCAACAGCCGCATCTTCCGTCGCAAGAGCGTCCCCGACATCCTCCACATCCTGCTGCGCGAATGGCGTCTACGCAGCCCCGCGCTGGCCCATGCCTTCTCATTCGATCTCCATCGGCTCGACCAGCGACGTTACCCATGCGCTACGAGATCGGCGAAGCCTTCGACAAGATCCCTGAAGGGCTCACCAAGGATGATGGCGTGTTCCGCTTCCACTATCTCGGCACCCCGGTTCCTCAAGCACCGGAGGCCAAGTACGCTCCCGACTGGCGTGTCCCCCAAGGCGTGATGCGCGAAGTTCCGATGCCTGCTCGCGAGTTGCACTCCACCGGCCTGCTCCCCGCTCCCGCCACCGGCATCTGGCACGGTAGCGTCGATCCGGCTCACCCCCTGGCCAAGGTCTTCAACCAGTGGTACCGCCAAAGCTATGTCGAGGAAGGGCAGGCCTTTCCCGATCCACGTGACCGTGGGCTGGATATCTCTCCGAAAGATATCCAATGGCGGTGGCTCGATCAGGCCAATCGACCACAACCATCGGGGCGCAAAGAAATTACGATCCGTAACTTTTCTTATCTCGAAGCAATTAAGAAAGGTGCCTGAGGGATCAGGATTTGACAGGCACGCGCCGAGGGAGTGACGGAAATCTTTCGCCAATTGTTGGGTGAGCGGACTGCCAGCCTTCGATCAACTTAGAACGCCAAACACTAATGCTTTTGAATACGCCCAAAATCTCTTCTTGGATGACGCTGTCTGCCTTCGCTATTTCAACGGCACTGATACCCGCATGCAGTCTGAGCAACCTTCCTCGCAACATGACCCTAAAGACATTTGACCCCCATCGCGAAGAGTTCACCTGTAACTACGAGAAATCTGCCGAACCGGCGCTCAACCAAGAGGCGGAGGCCTGGTTTAGAAAAGGCTTGGCGCTCACCAGCTTTGACCTTTGGCCTGATGATCGGGAGTTCAGTAAGGCGGCAGCCCTCTGGAGTAAGGCGAGCGAAAAGGGACATTGGCAAGCCACACTCAACTTGGCAAGTCTTTATATCAGCGGAAATGGCGTCGTCAAAGATACCGAGCGTGCTGTTCAACTTGTTGAGGAGGCTATCCCCGACGGCTTTGTCCTTCCTGATGAGCCGCAGGGTGGCCATCTGGTCCAGCATCTACACACCGATGCCGTCATGGGTGGTTATTGGCTTGCCCAACTGCGCAAGCCCGTCACACCCAGACAAGTCGCATGGAATGCTGCGCAGGTACCCATGCGCTACGAGATCGGCGAAGCCTTCGACAAGACCCCTGAAGGACTCACCAAGGATGACGGAGTTTTCCGCTTCCACTATCTCGGCACCCCGGTTCCTCAAGCACCTGAAGCCAAGTACGCTCCCGACTGGCGTGTCCCCCAAGGCGTGATGCGCGAAGTTCCGGTGCCTGCTCGCGAGTTGCACTCCACCGGCCTGCTCCCCGCTCCCGCCACCGGCATCTGGCACGGTAGCGTCGATCCGGGTCACCCCCTGGCCAAGGTCTTCAACCAGTGGTACCGCCAGAGCTATGTCGAGGAAGGACAGGCTTTTCCAGACCCGCGTGATCGTGGGCTGGATATCTCTCCGAAAGATATCCAATGGCGGTGGCTCGATCAGGCCAATCGACCACAACCATCGGGGCGCAAAGAAATCACGATCCGTAACTTCTCTCAAGTCGAGACTACTCAAACAAACTCTTGATTATTCGATATTGGAGTGATCGCCAGCCATATGAAAAAAAGCGCCGGCTCGCAAGCCGGCGCTTCTTCATATTTCCTCGAGACAACAGTTATCGCGTCAAGACTATCCTCGGATTCAACGCTCCACCGCCAGCGCCACACCCATACCGCCGCCGATACAGAGGCTGGCCAGGCCCTTCTTGGCGTCCCGGCGCACCATCTCGTGCAGCAGGGTCACCAGCACGCGGCAGCCGGAGGCGCCGATAGGGTGGCCCAGGGCGATCGCGCCGCCGTTGACGTTGATCTTGCTGGTGTCCCAGCCCATCTGCTTGTTCACGGCGATGGCCTGGGCGGCAAAGGCTTCGTTGATTTCCATCAGGTCCAGGTCCTGCGGGGTCCAGCCGGCCTTCTTCAGGGTCAGCTGCGACGCGGGGACCGGGCCCATGCCCATGATGCTGGGGTCCAGGCCGGCCGAGGAGTAGGCCTTGATCCTGGCCAGCACCGGCAGACCCAGTTCGGCCGCCAGCTTGGCGGAGGTGACCACCACCGCGGCCGCGCCGTCGTTGATGCCGGAAGCATTGCCGGCGGTCACGGTGCCGGCCTTGTCGAAGGCCGGGCGCAGGCCGGCCAGGGCTTCGGCGGTGACGCCGTGCTTGACGAATTCGTCCGTGTCGAAAACCACGGTTTCCTTCTTGCCCTTGATCTCGATGGGGACGATCTCATCCTTGAACTTGCCGGCCTTTTGCGCGGCTTCGGCCTTGTTTTGCGAGGCGGCGGCGAAGGCGTCCTGTTCTTCGCGGCTGATCTCGAACTTCTTGGCGACGTTCTCTGCCGTGATGCCCATGTGGTACTGGTTGTAGACGTCCCACAGACCGTCGACGATCATGGTGTCGGTCAGCTTGGCATCGCCCATGCGGAAGCCGTCACGCGAGTTGTTCAACACGTGGGGCGAGGCGCTCATGTTTTCCTGGCCGCCGGCGATGACGATCTGGGCGTCGCCGCAACGGATGGCCTGGGCCGCCAGTTGCACCGCCTTCAGGCCGCTGCCGCAGACCTTGCCCACCACGAAGGCAGGGACCATGTCTGGCAGGCCGGACTTGATGACCGACTGGCGCGCCGGGTTCTGTCCCAGACCGGCCGTCAGCACCTGGCCGAGGATGACTTCGCTGATCGCTTCGGGCTTGATGCCGGTCTTGGCCAGCAGGGCCTTGATGACTTGCGCACCCAGATCGGCTGCTGCGATCTTCGACAAGGCACCGCCGAATTTGCCGATCGCCGTTCTCTGTGCTGCGACAATGACCACATCATCCATAACTCGCTCCTTTTATTGAAATGGCAGGAAGCCGCGCGCGGCTGCCTGTCGAAAACCGGGATGGTCATCCTATCCCATTTCAGCTGCGAATGCGATACGGTGAATCTTCGGTAAATCAAGCCAGGGCGAGATAGAGGCAGGGCCTCCCTCAGGCATCTTTTCCGAGGGTGATGATGTGGATGACCGTCCGATAGAGGAGGAAGGCCGCGCCATAGGCGGCGCGCTTGTACCAGGGCACATGCAGAAAGTCCGACAGGTGCACCACCCGGCCCAGGGCGGCGCCGGCTTCGATCTCCTGGCGCAGGTAGCCGGCGAAGGCCGGGTCCTGGACCACCACGTTGGCTTCCTGGTTCACGAACAGGGACAGGCCATCATAGTTGCTGGAGCCGACCGTGGCCCACTTGTCGTCCACCACGGCCACCTTGGCGTGCAGCTCGGTATGGGTGTATTCCACGATGCGCACGCCGGCACGCAAGAGCTTGGGATAGAAGGAATGCGCCACCGCATCCTGCATCAGGAACTGCCCCACGCCCAGCAGCAAGGTCACCTTGACGCCGCGCATGGCCGCCTCTTCCAGGGCGCGCCGCATCTTGCGGCCGGGTGCGAAATAGGGATTGGCGAGGAATGCGCTCTCGCGGGCGCGCCCCAGGGCCTGCAGATAGGCGCGCTGGATGGTGCGGCGGTTGCGGAAGTTGTCGCGCACCACCAGCGCGGCCTGGGTCTGGTCATGTACCGGGCCGCTATGGCCATGGCGCAGACGCCTGAAATTGCGCCAGCGCGCCTTCAGTTTCATGCGGCCCACGCGCAGCCACTGGGCCTGCACTTCCCGGTAGATATCCTGCACCAGCGGTCCGACGATGCTGACGGCAAAATCCCAGCGCGGCGCCGGCAGCGGCATCGCATGGTCGCGGTCGGAGACCATGTCGTCATTGATGTTGAGTCCGCCGACGAAGGCCACCTGGCGGTCCACCACGCACAGCTTGCGATGACTGCGCGCCACGCCGCGCCGGAACCAGGGATTGAAGGACCGATGCTGCACGCCGACGGCACTCAGGGCGAGGCGCAATTTGTTAGTGTTTTCGCGACCGGTGCCAAGCCAGTCGTTGATGACATACACCACCACGCCACGCCCGGCGGCGCGTTGCAGCGCCTCGCAGACCAGCACGCCGGTATCGTCGAGCGAAAAAATATAAGTTTCGAGGTAGATCTCGACCCGGGCCGCATCAATGGCGGTGATCAGGGCCGGATAGAAACCCGCGCCACTGTGCAGCAAGGCAATCTGGTTGCCGTCGGAAAAGGCGAGGTGGCGCAAGATCAGGCCAGGTGCAGTTCGGTGACGATGGGCGCGTGGTCGGACAGGCGCGCCCACGGTCCATCCTTGAGCACCTGCGCCGTTTCCACGCGGAAACCACGGACATAGATGCGGTCCAGTCGCAGCCACGGCATCATGGCCGGGAAGGTGCGGGCCGGGCGGATCGGTGCCGACAGGCCACCCAGCCGGCGCAGGCCCTGCATGACGCCTCGGGCGTTCGGTTGCGGCTGGTCGAACACCTCGACCACGCCCAGGTTCTGGTACAGCGTGCGGCTGAGCTGGTTGGTCCAGTCATTGAAGTCGCCGGCGATCACCAGCGGCGCGTCCGGTGGCGAGGACGTACTGACCGCCTGCATCAGTGCATCGGTCTGGCGGCGACGTCCACCGGCGAACAGGCCCAGGTGGATCACGTAGCAATGGACGTCCACGCCTTCCACCGGCACCACGCAGTGCAGGATGCCGCGCGATTCATAGGCATGGTCGGAGACGTCCTGGTTGCGGATGGAGGCGATTTCGAAGCGGGAGATCAGGGCGTTGCCATGGTGCCCATGGTCGTACACGGCATTCATGCCGTAGGCCGCGTGGTGGGTGTCGCCGGCCAGATATTCGTGCTGGCCCTGCTGCGGCCAGTTGGCGGCGTGGCGCAGGGCATTGAGGTCATGCCGGCCCTGTACTTCCTGCAGGAACAGGATGTCCGGGTCCAGTTGCGCCAGCGCCTGCTTGAGCGCCAGGATGCGCGGCCGTCCGGCAAAGGAGGTCACGCCCTTGTGGATGTTGTATGTGGCAATGCGCAGCTTCATCGATGCAACCTTTCTCTTCTTCTTGTCCGGTTCCGTCCTGGCGCTGCTGTCGGGCTAGTCGGCCAGGTAGCTGGGCAATTGCAGGATTGCCTCCGCATTGGACGGCGAGAAACAGCGGTCGGCCGCTTCGCGGTAAGGCAGCCAGGCGTAGCGTGTGTGTTCGCGCGGGGCGAGCGTCACCGGGATGTCACGCGGCACCAGCAGGCCGAAGACATGCTCGGTGTTCCTGGTCACGCCGGGCGCATAGCGGTGCCGCCAGACCGGATAGATGTCATAGATGTTGGAAAGTTGCCAGTCGCGCAGATGCGCACGCGGCACGCGGTTTCCGCCATCACCGCTGGATTCTACGCCGGCGTCGGCGACGATGATGCCGGTTTCTTCCTGCACTTCGCGTCGGGCAGTCTCCGACAGCTCTTCATCGGGATAGTCCTTGGAACCGGTCACCGATTGCCAGAAACCGGGCTGGTCGGTGCGTTCGATCAGCAATACGTGGTGGTCGGCGCTGTGGATCACCACCAGCACCGATTCGGGAATCTTGTAGGGCTTGGCTTGCGTCATGGGGCTGTCCGGGCTGCAGCAAAGCCTCCATTGTATCGGGACGGCGCCGACTCAGAGCAGGGACGCTTCGCTCTCGGCCACCAGCCAGCTGCGAAAGGCACGCGCAGCAGCGTGCTCAATACGGTCGCGCGGCCAGACGGCGTAATAGCCGCCCCCCAGGCTGGCGCTGGCCTCGCAGGCGCGCACCAGCAGCTCCTGTTCCATACAGGCATCGATCATGTGGCGCCAGGCCAGCACGATGCCCTGCCCTTCCATGGCCAGCTGCAACAGCACGGGGTATTGGTTGGACAGGATCTGGTGCTCGATGCGGACATCGGGCATGCCGTTGTGGGCCATCCAGTTTTGCCAGGACATCCATTGCCGCTGGCCATCTTCCAGCATCAGCAGAGTCTCGTGGCGCAGCTCGGCCGGGCTCAGGGTGCGGCCGTCCAGATAGGCGGGCGAACAGACCGGGAACACCTCTTCGTCATACAGCCGACGCGCCGCCATCCCTGAGGGTGGGCCGTCGCGCAGGAAGTAGATGCCCATGTCGAAGTCGGTCTCGGAGAGCTGCGCCAGACTGTCGTTGACGATCAGGCGCAGGTGGCAATCCGGGTGCAGCGCCCGAAAGCGCGCCAGCCGGGGCGTGAGCCACAGCACGGCCACGCCCTGCGAACAGGCCACCGTCAACTCCTGGTGGCCCTTGCGCTTCATGATGTCTTCGGTGGCCTCGGCACAATCGACCAGCAGGCGCTGCACCAGGGCGGCGTAGCGCTGGCCGCTTACCGTCAGGCGCAATGCACGAGGTTCGCGCAGGAACAGCTTCTTGCCCAGGAAGCGCTCCAGCTGGGCGATCTGACGGCTGATGGCGCTTTGTGTGAGGTGCAGTTCAGCGGCGGCACGCGTAAAGCTGCCGTGCCGCATGGCGGCTTCGAAGGCGATCAGTGACGGCAGGGGAGGAAGGGGTGATATACGCATGGTCGGCGCTCCGGCTCGGTTCTTTCAACAGACCATGATGGTAGAGCGAAAAGCATGCCCGCCGCTGCTTTCCTGATGGCGATCGGGAAAGCAGCGGCGCAGGCAGGGCAGCAGCCGTGATGGCCGCCGTGCGGATCGAACGATCAGCGACTGCGGTGGATGTGGCCGGACTGCATGACCAGCGACAGGTGCTCGCCCTGCCCGGTCAGGAGCGTGATGTCCTGCAGCGGATTGCCGTCGACCACGATCAGGTCGGCCAGCGCGCCGGCGCGCACGGTTCCCAGTTCACCTTCGCGCTGCAGGATGGCGGCGGCAATCGAGGTTGCCGAGCGGATGGTTTCCAGGTTGCCCAGGATCTCGGCGCGGATCAGGAATTCGGTCGATTGATCCTGGTGCATCTCGCCCAGCAGGTCGGAGCCGAAGCCCATCTGCACGCCATGTTCGGCATAGATGCGCAGCGAGTCACGACCGGCCTGACGCACCGATTCGATCTTGGCCACCGAATCCGGCGGCAAGCCCAGGCGGGCGCCGTCGCGGGCCAGCGAATCGTAGGTGACCAGTGTCGGCACGACGAAGGCACCATGCTCGCGCATCACGCGGGCGGCATCGGCATCGACCAGGTTGCCATGCTCGATGGTGCGCACGCCGCACCGCACGGCGCGCGAGATGGCGCGACCGGTGTAGGCATGTGCCATCACATAGGTCTGAGCGGCCTCGGCCTCGGCCACGATGGCGCGGATTTCATCCTCGCTGTATTGCGTGTTGCCGATAGGATCGGTGGGCGATGCCACGCCGCCGGAGGCCATGATCTTGATCTGAGTCGCGCCCTTCTGCAGTTCTTCGCGGGCGGCCAGACGCACTGCGTCCACGCCATCCGCCACACGGGCGATGGCACCGGCGCGGAAGGCGCAGGAGCAAGGCTCCAGCACATCGGAACGTGGACGGAAGTCACCGTGACCACCGGTCTGCGACAGCGCCTTGCCGGAGGGGAAGATGCGCGGACCCGGCACCAGGCCGATGGCAATGGCTTGCGCCAGGCCCCAGTCGGCGCCACCGGCATCACGCACGCTGGTGAACCCGCGATTCAACATCGCCTCGACGATGGGCAACGCGCGGATGGAGGTCAGCGAACCCGGCTGCAGGGCATTCAAGCCCAGGTTGGCCAGCGAGGCCAGCACGTGCACGTGGCAATCGATCAGGCCCGGCATCACGGTCTTGCCGGCCACATCGATCACGCGTGCGCCCGGGACATCCAGCGGCGTGGCGGAGACATCGATGATGCGATCTTTTTCGATCAGGACATCATGGCGCGGGAACAGGCTGCCGAGCGCTGGATCGAGGACGTTACCGCCCTTCAGGAGAATCTTGGTCATGGCGAAAATCAATGTTGTTGCAGATACTGCGGCTCACGCACGAAGCGGGTGCCGACAAAGCTGATGGCGGCCGCGATCATCACGTAGAAGGCCGGTGCCATGGTGCTGCCGGTGGCGGCGATCAGCCAGGTGATGAAGAACGAGGCAAAGCCGCCGAAGATGGTCACGGCCAGGTTGTAGGCTACCGACAGGCCGGTGGAGAGCACCTTGGCCGGGAACAGTTCCGAGAACGCCGCCAGGATGGGGCCGGTGTAGGCCGCAATCAGGGTGCCGAAGACCAGCTGGAAAATCAGCAGCGTCGACAGGCTGGGCGCGCTGTTGATGTAGGCGAACATGGGATAGGCCAGCACCAGGATCAGCGCGGCCGAACCGGAGAGCAGCGGACGACGGCCGATGCGATCCGCCATGCGACCGACGATGGGCGCCAAGACCATGATGCAGAGTCCACCCACCATGCCGGCGATGAAGCCGGTGGTCTGCGGCAGCTTCAGGACCTTCACCGAATAGGTCGGCATGTAGAACAGCAAGACATAGGTACAGACCGTCCACAGGATCACCATGGAGAAGCTGGCCGAGGTCTCGCGCGGGAAGTTGCGGATCACTTCCTTCAGGGGCGAGTCGGTCTTGTCCTTTTCTTCGAGGAAGGTCGGGGTCTCTTCGAGGTGGTTACGGATGTAGTAGCCGACCGGGCCGATGATGATGCCCAGCAGGAAGGGCAGGCGCCAGCCCCAGCTGGACAGCGCTTCCGGGCTCAGGCTGGAGGTGACGAAGGTACCGACGGCGGCGCCCAGCAGCACGGCCACGCCGATGCTGGCCTGGATCCAGCTGGAATAGAAAGCGCGTTCGCGCTCAGGTGCATATTCGGTCAGGAAGGCGGTGGCGCTGCCCATTTCGCCGCCGGCCGAGAAGCCCTGCAGCAGACGTGCAACGACGATGATCAGCGGCGCGAACAGGCCGATGCTTTCATAGGTCGGCGCCAGGCCGATCATGGTGGTACCCACCGCCATCAACAGGATGGTCACTGACAGCGCTGCCTTGCGGCCCACGCGGTCGGCGTAGATGCCCAGCAGGATGCCACCCACCGGGCGCATGAAGAAACCGACGCCGAAGGTGGCCACGGCCAGCAGCAAGGAAGTGAGGTCATTGCCGGTCGGGAAGAACAGTTTGGCGATGATCACCGCGAAGAAGCTGTAGACGGTGAAGTCGAACCATTCCAGGCCATTGCCGATGACGGTGGCGATGATGGCGCGGCGGCGCTGGTGATTGCTGACCAGCGGCATCCCGCTGGCTGGTAATGTCGTTCCTTGCATGCTTTCCCCTCATGTCGGACGTTGAATATCCGGCCGATGATAGGGTGCGAGGGGGCCTGGCGGAAATGATATCTGTGCATGCCGCCATGCTTGCAGCGCATGCATGGATTCAGGTTCCGGGAAATGTAGACTCAAGAACCACAAGCGGGTCCTCACGTGAATCCATCTGGAACCGTTCGGACTGAGTAGGCCCTTCAGGGCCGTATCGAAGACGCTCCTGCGAGGGTCGGCGAGCAGGCAAAGGCGTGCCTTCGATACGCGGCGATGCCGCTACTCAGGAAGAACGGACGTCGGGTCGCAGCGACGACCGGAATCCCGCCTGATGTTACGCAAGAATAAAATTTATATTATTTATAAAAATAAAAAAGCGCGTGCATTCCTGCACGCGCTTTTCGATGGGTTTATCGAGAAAATCGATAAATCGATCAGGCCTTCACAGCCGGCTCCGTATTGCGCAGGCGGATGTGCAGCTCGCGCAGTTGCTTCTCGTCCACCGCCGAAGGGGCGTGGGTCAGCAGGCACTGGGCGCGCTGGGTCTTGGGGAAGGCGATCACGTCGCGGATCGACTCGGCGCCAGCCATCATGGTGACCAGGCGGTCCAGGCCGAAGGCGATGCCGCCGTGCGGGGGCGCGCCGTATTGCAGCGCGTCCAGCAGGAAGCCGAACTTCAGGCGGGCTTCTTCGTCATCGATCTTCAGGGCGCGGAACACCTTGCTCTGCACGTCGGCGCGGTGGATACGCACCGAACCGCCGCCCAGTTCCCAACCGTTCAGGACCAGGTCATAGGCCTTGGCGATGGCCGCTGCAGGATTGGTCGAGATGAAGTCTTCGTGGCCATCCTTGGGCGAGGTGAACGGGTGGTGCAGGGCGACCCAGCGCTGGCCGTCTTCGTCGTATTCGAACATGGGGAAGTCGACCACCCACAGCGGGCGCCAGGCGTCGTCGAACAGGCCGTTCTTCTTGCCGAAATCGCTGTGGCCGATCTTCACGCGCAGCGCGCCGATGGCATCGTTGACCACCTTGGCCTTGTCGGCGCCGAAGAAGATCAGGTCGCCGTCCTGGGCGCCGGTCTTTTCGATGATGGCGTTCAGGGCCGTATCATGGATGTTCTTGACAATGGGCGACTGCAGGCCGTCACGGCCCTTGGCCTTTTCGTTGACCTTGATGTAGGCCAGACCCTTGGCGCCGTAGATGGCGACGAACTGGGTGTAGGCGTCGATTTCCGAACGCGGCATTTCGGCACCGCCCGGCACGCGCAGGCCGACCACGCGGCCGCCTTCGCTGTTGGCGGCACCCGAGAAGACCTTGAAGTCGACGTCCTTCATGACGTCGGTCAGCTCGGTGAATTCCAGCTTGACGCGCATGTCCGGCTTGTCCGAACCATACATGCCCATGGCGGTGGCGAAGTCCATCACCGGGAACGGGTCAGGCAGGTCGATGTCCAGGGCGTTCTTGAAGACCAGGCGGATCATGCCTTCGAACAGGTCACGGATTTCCTGTTCGTTCAGGAAGGAGGTTTCGCAGTCGATCTGGGTGAATTCGGGCTGACGGTCGGCGCGCAGGTCTTCGTCGCGGAAGCACTTGGTGATCTGGTAGTAGCGGTCGAAGTTGGCGACCATCAGCAGCTGCTTGAACAGCTGCGGCGACTGCGGCAGGGCGAAGAATTCACCGGCGTTCACGCGCGAGGGCACCAGGTAGTCGCGGGCGCCTTCCGGGGTGGACTTGGTCAGCATCGGGGTTTCGATGTCGATGAAGCCCTGGCCATCCAGGAACTTGCGCACTTCCATGGCGACCTTGTAGCGCAGGCGCAGGTTGTTCTGCATCTGCGGACGGCGCAAGTCCAGCACGCGGTGGGTCAGGCGGGTGGTCTCGGACAGGCTGTCGTCATCCAGCTGGAACGGGGGCGTCACCGACGGGTTCAGCACTTCCAGCTCGTGGCACAGCACTTCGATCTTGCCCGACTTCAGGTTGGCGTTGGTGGTGCCTTCAGGACGGTTGCGTACCAGGCCGGTGATGCGCAGGCAGAACTCGTTGCGCACCGATTCGGCGTTCTTGAAGACATCGGCGCGGTCCGGGTCGCACACCACCTGGACCAGGCCTTCGCGGTCGCGCAGGTCGATGAAGATCACGCCGCCGTGATCGCGGCGACGGTGCACCCAGCCGCAGAGGCTAACGGTTTGGCCGAGCAGTGCCTCGGTAGTGAGGCCACAGTATTGGGTTCGCATGGACATGGTTGTGATTCCGTTGACAGTGTTCTTGTTGGATTCGTGAGAGAAGACGCTAAGGGCGAAGGCGGGGCTGGCCGGGCCGCGTGGCACCGGCCGCCCCGTCAATTCTTCGGCGCCGCGGCGTCGGTGATGATCTTCTTGTCGGCCGCCATCTCGGGGGCGACCACGCCCATCGAGACGACATACTTCAGGGCTGCATCGACCGACATGTCGAGTTCGATGGCATCGGCACGCGGCAGCATCAGGAAGAAACCGGAGGTCGGGTTGGGCGTGGTGGGAACGTAGACGCTGATGAAGTCACCGGCCAGGTGGTTCTTCACCTCGCCACCCGGGGCGCCGGTCAGGAAGGCGATGGTCCACGAACCCTGGCGCGGATACTGGATCAGCACGGCCTTGCGGAAGGCATTGCCGGAGGGCGAAAAGAGCGTATCGGAGACCTGCTTGACGCTGGAATAGATCGACTTCACCACCGGAATGCGGGTCAGGAAACCTTCCCACACCAGCACCAGGCGACGCCCGATGAAGTTGCGCGCGGCCAGGCCGGTCAGGAACACGATCAGCAAGGTCAGGATCGCCCCCAGGCCGGGGATGTTGTGGCCCAGCCAGTGCTGCGGGCGCCAGGCCTCGGGCAGCAGCAGCAGTGACTGGTCCATGGTGCTGATGATCAGGTTCAGTACCCATAGCGTGATGGCCAGGGGAACCAGGATCAGCAGACCCGTGATGAAGTATTTGCGCATGGGGGAAGGAAGGCCTCGTTAGCTTGCGCTGGGGGTAGATGGCGCAGCAGGCGCCGGCGCTGCCGCTGGTGCTGGCGTGGCGGCCGCCGGGGCCGATGTGGCCGCGGGTGCTGAAGCAGCCGCGTCACCTGCTGCGGCCGGAGCCTCGCTGGCGCCGGCAATGCCGGTGCCGGTGGCGCCCTTGCTGTTGGCGCTACCACTGCCGTTGCCGCGGAAATCGGTGACATACCAGCCGGAACCCTTCAACTGGAAGCCGGCTGCAGTGAGCTGCTTCCTGAAGCTGTCCTGGTGGCAGGAGGGGCAAACGGTCAACGCATCGTCGGAGATCTTCTGCAAGACATCCTTGGCAAAACCACACGCTTCGCAGCGATACGCGTAAATGGGCATGACTAACTCCGCAAAAAACTTCCAAAACCCTGAATTATAAAGGCTTTTGGCGGAGTTTTAGTGAACCGGCCAGCGGCGGCGATGCTGGCGCGCGACGGCATGCCCCGCCGCGCCGGCAAAGTGTTTGCTTTTGGGAAAGTTTCGGGGCCTGCCCTCCCCCTACCCTGCCCCGGTGGGCAGTCAGCCTTCGACGGGAGCGGCGCGGCTGCTGCGCAGGGTGTCGAGGAATTCGCGGCACCACCAGTGAACGTCGAACTGGCGGATGTTTTCCATCAAGGCAGCATGGCGCTCGCGCCGCTCGGACTGCGACATCTGCAAGGCCTGCTGGATCACCTGGGCCGCCCCGTGGGTGTCGTAGGGGTTGATGATGAGCGCCTGCTTCATCTGCTCGGCCGCGCCGGCAAAGCGCGACAACACCAGCACGCCGGGGTCGTCCTCGTCCTGGGCGGCGACGAATTCCTTGGCCACCAGGTTCATGCCATCGCGCAAGGGCGTGACCAACGCGACCGCGCAGGCGCGGTACAGGCCCGGCAGGCGGCGGCGGGCCACGGTGCGGTGGATGTAGCGGATCGGCATCCAGTCAAAGTCGCCGAAATCGCCGTTGATGGAGCCGCACAGGCTTTCCAGCTCGCGCTGGATGTCGCCATAGGCTTCCACGTCTTCGCGGCTGGGCGAGGCGATCTGCAGCAGGGTGGCGCTGTGACGGTTTTCCGGATACAGGCGCAGCAGTTCGCGGAAGGCCCGGATGCGCTGCGGCAGGCCCTTGGAATAATCCAGCCGGTCCACCCCGATCAGCAGGCGGCGGCGCGAATATTCGGCCTTGGTACTTTCATAGGTGTCGCGCGCTTCCTTGGCCTGGCCCAGGCGCTGGAATTCGGCCACGTCGATGCCGATCGGGAAGGCATTGGCATGCACCGTGCGGTTGAAGGCGCGGAACTGGTTGGGGCCGACCGGCTCGGCCGTGGCTTCGGCCTGCACATACTGCGCGAAGTGCTGCAGGTCGGCGTGATTCTGGAAGCCCACCAGATCGTAGGCGAACAGCGCCCGCATCAGCCATTCGTGGGAGGGAATGGCGGTCAGGATGGGCGGCGGCGGCAGCGGGATGTGCAGGAAGAAGCCGATGCGCGCCTCGCAGCCCATGGCGCGCAACTCGGCGGCCAGCGGGATGAGGTGGTAGTCGTGGATCCAGACGATGTCATCGCGCTTCAACAGCGGGAACAGCTTGCGCGCAAACAGCTGGTTCACGCGCCGATAGCCGCCCAGATGGCCGGCCTCGAAGTGCGCCAGGTCGAGCCGGTAGTGGAACACCGGCCACAGCACGCCGTTGGCATAGCCACGGTAGTAGGCGTCGTGGTCTTCCTGCGACAGGTCCAGCTCGGCCAGGGTCACGCTACCGGCCTGGTTCACGCGCAGCTCGCCCTCGCCGGGCGTGCCGTTCTCGACCACCTTGCCGCTCCAGCCGAACCACAGGCCGCCGGTCTTCTTCAGGGTTTCGCCCAGCGCCACCGCCAGGCCGCCAGCGGCGGGCTTGCGGGGATCGGCCAGGCGATTGGATACAACAACGAGTCGCGACATCAGATCACCGCCTCCCATGACGCCGACAGGCGCATTGCACAGTTGATGATGCCCACCATCGAATAGGTCTGCGGGAAATTGCCCCACATCTGGCGCGTGACCGGATGGGTGTCCTCGGACAGCAGGCCCAGGTGGTTGCGGGCATCCAGCATGGCCTGGAAGATTTCACGGGCCTGCTCCTTGCGGCCGATGCGGGCCAGCGCATCAATACGCCAGAAGGTGCAGATATTGAAGGCGGTCTCGGGCCGGCCGAAGTCGTCCGGCGCTTCGTAGCGGCGCATGTAGGGGCCATCGCAGAGCGACTTTTCCAGGGCTTCGACGGTGGAAATGAAGCGCTTGTCGGTCGGCGCAATCAGGCCCACCTCCACCATCAGCAACACGCTGGCATCGAGATCACGGCCACCGAAGCTTTCGGCATAGGCCTGGCGCTGCTCGTTCCAGGCTTCGGTGAGGATACGGTCGCCGATTTCCTTGGCCCGGTCGCCCCAATAGCGGGCCCGCTCGGGCAGGTCGACCCGCGCGGCGATCTTGGCCAGGCGATCACACGCGGCCCAGCTCATCAATGCTGATGATGTATGGATGCGCGAGCGGGTACGCAGCTCCCACATGCCGGCATCAGGCTGGCTGTAAACCTCGTAGGCGCGTTCGCCGACGGCTTCCAGATGCTGGAAATGCTCGGCCCCGGCGCGATGATGCAGACGCATGTCGTGGAAGGCCTGGGCCGCGCCCAGCACGATATTGCCGTAGACATCATGCTGGAAGTGTTCGTAGGCCTGGTTGCCCACGCGAACCGGCTGGTGGTGCTGGTAGCCCGGCAGATGGTCCAGGATCTGCTCGGGCAGCGCTTCTTCCAGCCCGATGCCATACAGCGGCTGCACATGGCCGCCGCCGGAGCGCACCACCACGTTGGTCAGCCAGCGCAGGTAGTCTTCCATGGTCCCCAGTTCGGACAGGCTGTTCAGGGCGCGCACCACGAAGAAGGCGTCGCGCAGCCAGCAATAGCGATAGTCCCAGTTGCGCTGGCTGCCCGGCGCCTCGGGCACGCTGGTGGTCATGGCGGCGATGATGGCGCCGGTGTCCTCAAAGACCGAGAGCTTCAGGGTGATGGCCGCACGGATCACCGCATCCTGCCACTCCAGCGGCGTGGCCAGGGCGCGGCTCCAGTTGCGCCAGTAGGCGGTGGTTTCCTGTTCGAAATCGCGCGCGGTGTCGTTGATGCCGCCGTGCAGGGTTTCGTCCGGGCCCAGGATGAAGTTATAGGGGCGGCTGACCACGAAGGCGGTCTCGTCGACGATGTAGCTGATCGGCGCATCGGTGTTCAGGCGCAGGGTCTGCTCGGGACCGACATAGCGGATGTGGTTGCTGCCGCGGGTCTGCGCGGGGATATCACGGCCCCAGTCGAAGCGCGGACGCAACACCACCCGCATGCGCGGCGCGCCGGAGAGCGGATGGATGCGGCGCACCAGCTGCAGCGGGCGGAAGAAGCGGCCACGGCTCTGGAAGCGCGGCGCCAGGTCGGTGATTTCGATGCCCTGCCCCAGCGTATCGTAGAGCCGGGTGCGCAGCACGGCGGTATTGGGTTCGTACCACTGCTCGCTGTGGGAGAAATTCTCCAGCTGGAAGGCCCACAGCGCGCCATTGTCGGTGGGGTCCAGCAGGGCATTGAAGACCGGGTCGCCATCGAAACGCGGCAGGCAGCACCAGACGATGCGGCCCATCTTGTCCACCAGCGCCGAGAAGGCACAGTTGCCGATCACCCCCAGGTCCAGCGAGGAGGTGGAGGGCATGTCGTGCGCCTGGGCGGCCAGGTGCGGCTGTTCGGAATGCTGGGTCTGCGAGTGCGGTTGCGGCTGCGCTTCCTGTTGTGGGTCGGGGCTGGGCTGGCTCATGGTTCCTCGTGCTCTGTTCTGTGGGTCAGATTTCTTGATGGAAGGCGATGATGGGCGCGTGCTGCGCCCGGGCGGTCATCCGCTGAGGCTGCGTGCGGGGATGGCCTCTCGCAGCAAGGCCAGCACCGCGGCCGGATCGGCCAGCCGCTGCTGCGCCTGACTGGGGCCGGTACCGACCTTGATGCCCAGGCCGCCATAGGTCTCGGCCTGGGCGATGGCGAAGCCGGCTTCATCGGTCACGTCGTCACCGATGAAGACCGGGCGACGCCCGCGGAAAGGCGCTTCATGCAGGAACGCCGCCACCGCGTCACCCTTGTTGATGTGGGGCTTGGCCTCCACCACCATCTTGCCGTGCAGCATGGAAAAGCCGGGTTCGTGGCGCAGGGCGTCCATCATGGTTTCCACGCAGCGCTGCTCCAGGTGGGCGGCGTGCCGGTAGTGCAGCGCCAGCGCGCCGCGCTTGAGTTCCAGCTGCAGACCGGGATTGCCCTGCACCAGCGGCAGCAGGCGCTCGCGCAGGTGATGCGCGTCCGGCACCGGCTGCTGGAGGATGCGGCCATCGGCGGTACGCCGTTCGGCGCCATGCACGCCCGCGGCCGGCAGGCGCAACGGCGCCAGGAAGAAGTCGAGTTGGTCCAGGGGGCGGCCGCTGACGATGGCCAGCGCGCCGTCCGATTCTTGTTGTAGTCGCTGCAACAGCGTGATCAGTTCCGGCGGCACCACGATCTCTTCGGGTTGTGGCGCCAGTTCGACCAGGGTGCCGTCGAAATCCAGAAACAACGCATCGGCAGCAAAATCGTAGGGGCGAGTTTGCTCAGTCATGTCATTTCAGGTTGATGGAAAGCAAATAAGTTCCGATAACCTCTCGAATTATTACTATTTTGACATCGAATTAATTCGAAAAGCCCGGCCGTAGACTCACTTTGACAGCACGGTTTGCATCAGTTCTTGCCGGCCGCGCAAAAAGAAAAACGGTCGCGCGGCAGAGCCGGGCGACCGTTTCAGGCTGGCAAGAAGAACTCAGGACTGGACCGTTCCCTCGGCCGGTACCACGGCGATGGGGGCCACCGGTGCCAGCACCTGGGGCATGAGCGATCCGACCACCATGCCGCCGATGGAGAACAGCAGGCCGGCCAGTTGCGGCGGCCAGAGGCCTTCCGGAGCGGTGTATTCCAGCGTGATCCAGGACACCAGGCCCAGCACCATGGCCATCAATGCACCCTGGCGGGTGGCGCGCTGCCAGTAGACGCCGAAGGCCAGGGGCACGAAGGCCGCCACCAAGGTGACCTTGTAGGCGTTCTCGACCATTTCATAGATGCTGGACTGGCTGTTCAGCGCCAGCGCGGTAACACCGATGGTGAAGACCAGCACCACGGCGCGCATGGTGAAGAGGAATTCACGGTCGTTCTTCCAGGGACGAATTTCCTTGAGCACGTTTTCGGTGAAGGTCACCGAGGGGGCCAGGAGGGTCGCGCTGGCGCAGCTCTTGATGGCCGACAACAGGGCGCCGAAGAACATCACCTGGGCGAAGACCGGCATCTTTTCCATGATCAGGGTCGGCAGGACCAGCTGGGAATCGGTCTCCAGCAGGCGCGAGACCATGGCGGGGTCGATCAGCGTGGCCGAGTAGGCCAGGAAGATGGGGATGAAGACGAAGAAGAAATAGATCACGCCGCCCAGGATGGAGGCATTGCGGGCCACGTTTTCGTTCTTGGACGACATCACCCGCTGGAACACGTCCTGCTGCGGGATCGAGCCCAGCATCATGGTGATCCAGGCGGCGAAGAACCACAGCACGTCCTTGAGCTCGGCGGCCGGCCAGAAATTGAACTTGCCGGCCTCGGCCGCATGCCCGATCACCACGCCGGGACCGCCGACCATGCCCGAGACTTCGTAGCCGATGTAGAGCATGCCGACCACCACGATGATCATCTGCAGGAAGTCGGTGATGGCCACGGCCCACATGCCGCCCATGAGGGTATAGATCAGCACGCTGCCGGCACCGATGATCATGCCCCAGTGCATGGGGATGTAGCCGCCCGAGACGACGTTGAAGACCAGGCCCAGGGCCTTGATCTGCGCGGCCACCCAGCCCAGGTAGGAAATGACGATACAGATCGTCACCAGCATCTCGGCAGCGCGGCCGAAGCGCTTCTTGTAGTAGTCGCCGATGGTCAGAAGATTCATCCGGTACAGGCGCTTGGCGAAGAAGACGCCGACCAGGATCAGGCACAGCGAAGAGCCGAAGGGATCGGCCACGATGCCGCCCAGGCCCTCCTTGAGGAAGGTGGAAGACACCCCCAGCACCGCTTCCGAACCGAACCAGGTCGCAAACACGGTCGCGGTCACCACCGACATCGGCAGCGAGCGGCCGGCGACGGCATAGTCCTTCGAACTCTTGACGTATCGGGTGGCATACAGACCGATGGCCACCGAGATGACCCAGTAGAGGACGACGAACCAGAGCAGTGCATTCATGCCTTTTTCCTTGCAGGGAAGGGAAGAAAAACGCGCATTATAGCGGCAAGTCAACGGCAAAAACCGTTCGCAAAACCGCTTGCGGCAAGACTTTTCATCTGTCGTGGGGGGACCACAGGCGGGCTTGCCGTCATGCGCCGACGGCCTTCAGGCAAGCAAGAATTGCTCCCGGCTGGGCGCGCCCCGTGAGGGCGGTACCGGCCGGGCCGTATCTGACAATCCAGACAATCCGGAAAGGGGGATGGGAGAAAGAGGTGCTGCAGCGGCGCCGGCTCAGGCGCCTTCGTTATTGCGCTCGTAGGAGGGGCAGCCATTCTTGCCCCACTTGCCGTCGCATAGCTTCCACAGGCAGCTTTCGCGGGCGAACAGCGACAGCGCGCTGCATTGCTTGACCTGCTCTGCCAGGGATGGCGCAGCCGGAGTCGCCACCGCTGGCGGTGGGGTGACCGCCGCCTGGGCACGCTCGGCCTGGGCGCGGGCATTGGCCAGTTGTGCCTCGGCTTCGCGCCGGCGTTGTTCGCGCAGGGCCAGGGCGGCATCCTCGCGGCGATGACGGGCCTCGGCGGCGGCGCGCTTCTGTGCCAGCAGACGCGCCTTTTCATCGGCTTCCTGCTGCAACTGGGCGATGGCGTCAGGTCCGGGTGCCTCCAGGCTGGCCGCTGCGCTGCTTTCTTCGACAGCCGGCTGGGCTGCGGCAGCAGGTGCTACCGGCGCGGGCCGGGAAAAGCTCGGCAATTGCGTCAGCATCGGCTTGAGCGAGCGTTGCGGCCATTGCGCACCCAGCCACAGGGCCAGGCCGATGATGGCTAGCGTCAACAGCGAGACCAGCAGGGCGCCACGGGTGGAGGCTGCCACCTGCGGTTCGCTGCGCGGGCCGCTGGGCGCCGGGCGGCGGCTCGCCTCGGGCTGCTCCTGTGCCACGCGTTCGGTGCGCATCGTGGCTTCCTCGCCGGCGGCGGTCACCACGGCGGCCGTGACGGCAGCTGCAGCCACGGCGGCGGCGGTGATATGCGAGGCGCGGACTTCGAGCTCCTCGACGCTGGGCGCGCTTGATGCTGGGCTTGATGCTGCGGATGATGATGCGGTGGATGTGGAGGCGCCAGGATGCGCAGGCGCCAGGTCGCCTTCGGCGCCCTCGCCGTGCACCCGCTTGTCGCGATCTCCCTCTGTGCGTTCCAGGACTTGCATGGAATTCCCCTGTGTTGCGCTACCGACCACCGTCCCGGTGGCATGGTCTTCTCCCTGTCGTCCTGTGGCCTGTTGGCTTGCCTGGTCTCCGGTGGCGCGTTGCTGCTCGCGCGCCAGGCTTGTCGAGATGCGTTATTTGTTCTTTGGACGGACGGCTATTTTGCGCCCAAATTTCTGAAAGGCAAAACAAAAATGCGGCTCTGCAAAAAATATCTGAGGCCCAGCACCGGCGCGTATTGCCGGCCGATCAATAAACGCTGTTGAAAAGGAAACGGCAGCCGCGTTTCCGGGGCTGCCGCTTATTGGAACGACAACAAACTCAGTCGACGATCTTTTCCAGCGCAAACAGATCGGCCGGCTGCTCGCGCTGGCGGACCAGATGCACCTGCGTGCCATCGACCAGCACCTCGGCGGCGCGGCCGCGGGTGTTGTAGTTGGAGGCCATGGTCATGCCGTAGGCGCCGGCCGACATCAGGGCCAGCAGGTCGCCTTCGCCAATGGCCAGCTCACGCGAGCGTGCCAGCCAGTCACCGGATTCGCAGACCGGACCGACCACATCATAGATGCGTGCCTGGCCGGCATTTTCCTTGACGGTCTTCACGCCGTGCCAGGCTTCATACATGGCCGGGCGCATCAGATCATTCATGGCGGCGTCGACCACGGCGAAATTCTTGCCTTCGCCATGCTTGAGGTATTGCACCTCGGTCAGCAGCAGGCCGGCATTGCCGACTACCGAACGGCCGGGTTCGAACATGACCTGGATCGGACGGCCGTCGTACTTGCTGGCGCGCCAGGCGTCGACCCGGGCGAACACGCGGGCCAGGTAGTCGCCGATGGCCACCGGTTGCTCGTCGTCGTAGCGGATGCCGATGCCACCGCCGATGTCGAGGTGATGGATGTGAATGCCCTCGGCTTCCAGCGTGTCGACCATGTCGATGACCTTGTCCAGCGCTTCCAGCAGCGGCGAGTCGTCCAGCAATTGCGAACCGATGTGGCAATCGATGCCGACCACCTCGATATTGGGCAGGGCGGCGGCGGCACGGTAGCAGTTCAGCGCATCTTCATAGGCCACGCCAAACTTGTTTTCCTTCAGGCCGGTGGAGATGTAGGGGTGGGTCTTGGCATCCACATTCGGGTTCACCCGCAACGAGATGCGGGCGCGCTTGCCCAGGGCGCCGGCCACTTCGTTCAGGCGCGCCACCTCGGGGATGGATTCGACGTTGAAGCAGAGGATGTCATGTTCCAGGGCCAGCTTCATCTCGTCGCGGCCCTTGCCGACGCCCGAGAAGATCACCTTGCGGGCATCGCCGCCGGCAGCCACCACGCGCAGCAGCTCACCGCCGGAGACGATGTCGAAGCCCGAACCCAGACGGCCCAGGAGGTTCAGCACCGCCAGGTTGGAGTTGGACTTGACCGAATAGCACACCAGCGCCCCACCCCTTGCATCATTGGCACCTTCGGCACGACCGGCCTTGCGGCAGGCGTCGGCATAGGCCGTGAAGTTCTCGACCAGGGCAGCCTTGGAATAGACGTAGAGCGGCGTACCGAACTGCTCGGCCAGCGCCTGCAGCGAAACCTGTTCGGCGTGCAGAGCGCCATTGCGGTAGGAAAAGTGGGACATGGATATCCGGGAAATCTGAAATCTGAACTGTTGGGGAATCCGGCGCCGACCGCGCTGGACGGGTTCGGCACCGCTTTGCGGCTATTTTGCGATATTGCCTGCGCGGCCCTCGGGGTCACGCAGCGGGAAGGCCTATTTGGCGGGGGCGTCAGTTGCCGCCGGGGTCACGTCGCCACCCTGCTGCGCGCCAGCCTTGGTGTCCGGCTGCGGGGCCGCCGGTTTGGGCTGGGTATGCGCAAACGGGTCGGGCGGCACCTTGGGCATGTACAGCGGACCTTTCTGGCCGCAGCCGGCCAGCATCAGGACGGCGGCACAAAGGGCCAGGGAAGCTGCACGACGGACGGGAGAATAGTGTGACTTCACGATAAAATGTCGGATTACATCGAAATCTTAGAATGCCTTGGAGTGTAGCATGACCGAATCGGAATTCCTGGACCTGGCTGATGCCACCCTCAACGCCATCGAAACGGCGCTGGAAGACGCCTGCGACGCCAGCGAGCTGGACGTGGAATGCAGCCGCAGCGGCAATGTGCTGGAGATCGAGTGCATCGGCAATGGCTCCAAGATCATCATCAACAGCCAGGCCCCGATGCAGGAAATGTGGCTGGCAGCCCGTTCCGGCGGCTTCCACTACAAATTCGACGGCCAGCACTGGCTCAACAGCCGTGATGGCAGCGAGTTTTATGCCACGTTGTCAGAAGTGGTCAGCAGTCAGGCCGGCGTGCCGGTGACCCTGCAGCCCTGATGACCGGCCAGTGCCGGGCCGCCGCCGTCGGTATCGGCAGTGGGCGGCACCTCGCTCGTCTGTGCGCAAGCCGGTGTTGCGCAGCGTTGAGTTCCTATCGTCTCCTTGTCCCCTTGCTCCCTTGACCAAGCCAGCCGCTTCCATGCGCCGTTCTTCCCTGCCCTCGCGGCAACATCCTGCTTTCCTGTTCCTGCAGCGCGGCCTGGCGCGCCTGCGCTGGATCCTGGTATTGACCGTGCTGGCGGTGGCCGCCGCCCTGGCACTGCCGCCGCTGGTGGCACGCTTCAACCATGACCACAGCCCGCAAGCCATGGCCGCCGAAAAGGATATGCAGGCCATCGCCAGCGGCCTGGACCGCTATCGCCAGGACAATGGCCGCTACCCCACCACCCAGCAGGGCATGCTGGCGCTGGTGATCAAGCCCACGCGGGCACCGGTGCCGGCCAACTGGGCCATCGGCGGCTACGTCGACCGCCTGCCACGCGACCCCTGGGGCAATTCCTACCAGTACGAGGCCGACGACGATGGCACCAGCTATTCCTTGTATTCCTTCGGCCAGGCCGGCCCGGATGGCGGTGCCGACGGCGAACAGGCGATCCACCTGCACTGAAGCCGAGCGCCCTCGCGCTTGGCCCTCTCCCCCGATTCCTTGACTTACACGATGTAACCCTGCCCTCGCGGGCGGGCGCACTGGCCTTGTCATTCCCATTTGATGGGAGCGCATGGCAAGTATGCAGCTTTCTATTTACATCTTCTTACAATCGTCATTTAATACGAATAATAATTATTCCTATTAATTGACCTTATTGTGAAGAATAAAATGAATTTCCGCCTGCATCCCTTGCACCTGGCCGTCCTGGCCACCTGCTCCCTTTCCTCCCTGTCCTCCCTGGCCTGGGCGCAGGAATCCGCTTCCTCCCTGCCCGCCATCGAAGTCAGCGGTGCCCGCACCAATGACGGCTATGTGGCGCCGACCGCGGTCAGCGGCACCAAGAGCGAAGCTCCGCTGCGCGACGTGCCGCAGACCATCAACGTGGTGCCGGCCCAGGTGATCCGCGACCAGAATGCGGCCTCGCTGCAGGATGTCCTGAAGAACGTGCCCGGGCTGGGCCTGTCCACCGGCGACGGCCAGCGCGACCAGGTGTTCATCCGCGGCTTTACCGCCATCGGGGACCAGTTCGTGGATGGCTTCCGCGATGACGCGCTGTATTTCCGCGACCTGTCCAATGTGGAAAATGTGGAAGTGATCAAGGGTCCGGCCGCCGTGCTGTATGGCCGCGGCTCCTCGGGTGGCCTGATCAACCGCGTGACCAAGAAGCCGGGCGTGGATATCAGCGACGTCGGCATCACCGCCAACAGCACCGCCGGTCGGCGCGCCGAGCTGGACCTGGGACGCGCTGCCGGCGACGGCGCGCTGTCCTGGCGCCTGACCGGCGCCGTGGAACGTGGCGACAGCTATCGCGCCCAGCAATTCATCGACCGCAAGGCCATCGCGCCCTCCCTGGCCCTGCGCTTCTCGGCCGATACCAAATTGCTGCTGCAGGCCGACTACCTGGAAGACCGGCGCGTCATGGACTTCGGCATCCCGTCCTATCGTGGACGTCCGGTGGCGGTGGACCCCGGCACCTACTTCGGTGCGCGCAATGCCCGCGACGCCGACTTCGTGCAGTCACGCGTGGCGTCCACCACGGCGACCTTCACGCACCGTTTCAACGACGAGTTTTCCTTCCGCAACGGCCTGCGCTATTACGATTACCACCTCAACCGCAACAACACCAACATCAACGGCAACGTCAACGAAACCAACGGCACCATGGCCCTGAACCATGCCAAGCTGGTGCGTGATGAAAACGGCTGGTTCAACCAGAGCGAGCTGACGCAGAAGCTGACGCTGGGCCAGACCCGTCATGAAATCCTCTATGGGGTGGAGGTGGGCAGCCAGAGCAAGGACGCCGCTACCTACGGCGGCGTGGCCGTGGCAGGTGGCACCTCGGGCGTGGCGCCGGTCTCGATCTTCAATCCGGTGCTGCCGCTGGTCAATCCTGACCGGGTGGCCGCGCCATCGCTGACCTACGGCACCTATGACACCTTTGCCGCCTATCTGCAGGACAGCATCACCCTCAATGCGCAGTGGAAGGCACTAGTCGGTCTGCGCCACGACAGCTTCCGCCAGCAGGCCAGGCTGGTGTCGGCCGCCGGCGTGCCCAGCAACCTGTCGCGCACCGATACCGCCTACAGTCCGCGTGCCGGCCTGGTGTGGCAACCCAGCGAGACGCAATCCTATTACCTCTCGTGGAGCCGCTCCTTCCAGCCCTCGGGTGAGAACTTCGCGCTGGCCACCAACAACGCCGACCTGGCACCGGAAAACACGCGCAATACGGAAGTCGGCGCCAAATATGATTTCTGGGAAGGTCGCGCCAGCGCCACCGTGTCGGTGTTCCGCCTGGAGCGCGACAACATCAAGTCGACCCTGCCCAACAATACGATCGTGCCGGTCGGCAAGCAGCGCACCGATGGCGCCGAATTCACCTTCAGTGCCGACCTCAAGCAGGGCTGGAAGCTGCTGGCCGGATACGCCTACCTGGATGCGGTGATCACCGAGTCATCCTCCTTCGACACCAGCGTCACGGCGGCCGGCAGTGTACCCTTCAAGGGCAAGAATGCCACCCTGACGCCGCGTCACAGCGCCAACCTGTGGCTGACCAAGGAACTGGGCGAGGGCTTCATCGTCGGCGGTGGCGCCAATGCCGTGGGGGCGCGCTTTGCCAACCCGGGCAATACCGTCACCCTGCCCGGCTACGTGACCGCCGATGCGATGGCGGCCTACCGCACGGCCCGCTATGAGCTGCAACTGAACGTCGGCAATATCTTCAACACCGGCTACATCATCTCCGGCCACGGCAGCAGCCCCAACCTGAGCCTGCCGGGCGCCCCGCGCAACGTAGCGCTGAGCCTGCGCTACCACATGTAGGCATAGCGCCGGCACATCGCCTCAGGCGGCTTCGGGAAAGGCAGTACGCAGGCGGTACTGGCGCTGACGATAATTGCCTTCCGGGCCGCTGAAGCCGCAGTCGACGTCGCCGAACAGGCGACTGACGCGGTTGATCGCAGCGCGCTGCGCCTCGCTTTGCACCGCGATCAGGCGCCGCTTGCTGCGGGCATGATGGGCACAGATGTCGACCACCAGACAGTGGCCGTAATCGGCCTGCTTGATGTCGATGAGCAGCGCTTCCGGCTTGGTCAGGCCGAAGATGGCCGCCAGTTCGATGCGGGCACTCAGGAAGGGGTTGCTGTTGCGCAGCCGCTCGCTCAACTGCGCACGCGCCTGCACCGCCCAGTCCTGCGCATCTTCCTGCGCCTGGAACGGCAGCAGCGCCTCGGCCGATTCCGCATCGCCGCGGGCGGCAGCCTGTTGCCACCAGTACAGGGCCTTGATGTCATGCATGGGGTCGTCGCGGCGATTGCGCCAGAAGATGTGCGCCAGCTCCGCCTGCGCCTCGGTCAGGCCGGCCTCGGCCGCCTTTTCCAGATATTGCTGCGCCACCTGCAGATTGCGCTGCGAATAGATGGAACGCGAATAGATGCGTGCCAGCGCATGCCAGGCGGGCGCACTGCCGCCTTCTCCCGCCAGCACCAGCCAGTGCAGGGCTTTCTTGAAGTTGGCCAGGCCCTGTTCCATGAACACGCGCTGTCCCTGGCGGTCGATCTTGGCGCACAGCAGGCCCAGTTCCAGCCGCGCCTCGTTCTCGCCGGCCACGGCGGCCAGTTCGAACAGGCGCATCAATTCCTGCAGATCGGGTTGCGCCGCACGCGCCCGCCATTGGCCGTAGCGCAGCAGCAGCGTGGCCTCCTCGGGGCTCAACTGCACCAGGCCGGTGGCATCGGATTCCTTCTCCAGCTGGCCGACGGCAGCGCTATTGCGCTCCGTCAGTCGCTGCACCAGTGGCCGTGCGCCACGTGCAAAGGCCTCGCCCTCCCCCTGTTGCCAGGCCTTGTCGAGCAGGGCGTACTGGGCCTGCTCGATACCGGCGCGGGCGGCTTCCTGCATCAGCCTTTCTTCGACTGCCGAGGAGGCCGCACCCGGCACCACCGGTTGGCCGTGACGCTGCATCTGCTGCGCCAGCAGCCACTGGGCCTGGTGATCATCGCGACTGGCCAGCAGGGAGAGCGCGGCAATGGCGCGCGCATGGGCATTGCTGTCGAACTGATCGGTATGCTCCAGCACCAGCCGGGCAAAGATCAGGCCGGCTTGCGGTACGCCGGCCTCGAAGGCCTTTTCGTACCAGACCGCGGCCTCCTGGGGCGAGGACAGGTCCTTGACCTGCTCATAGGTGATGTTGCGGCCGATGATCATCCAGGCATCGTCCACGCCTTGCTGCGCGGCGCGGCGCAGCCAATAGAACGCAGTGCCCTTGCTGCGCGGCAGACCGCTGCCGCCATTGAGATAACGTCGACCCAGAGCCAGTTGTGCGCGCGATTCTCCGGCACGGGCCGCCTTGATGACTGCCAGCTCTTCTCTTGTGGCCATGTTGCTTCCTTTCTGTTGCGCTTGCTGTTGCGCTTGCGACTGCAAACAAAATCCGGGGAAAAGAAATCCCCTCCGGCGCAGAAAGCTGCGTCGGTTCCGTATGCATCAAAAACTTAGAAATTGATGCCGCTATCAGAGCGTGAAGGGTGATGCTGCAAGTGACCCGTCGTCAGACATGAGGTCGGGAGGTGATTCCTGCAAGCATCAAAATGTATGGCGAATATTAGAGCAGTGCGGCGCGGAAAAGTGCGCAAACAGGAAGGCTTATTACGCTTTCTTTACAGTCATCAAGATCGGCCACCAGTCAGGGTTTCGTCAGGATTTAGCGATGTAAAGGCGAGTATTTTGCGACACAACAAACGGGGTTTCCGGGCCGCCTGCAGCCCTCCTGAGGAAAGCGAAACCGAGTCGAATGCGAAGCAAACATCAGGTTTTTACGACCTGATTTTTATTGTTGCAAAATGTAAGAAACAGAAACAGAAAACTAACAAAAGCGAAATCGTCGAAAAGCATGAAAAAAGCGCCGCATGAAACTCATGCGGCGCCTTTATTACTGCTATTACTGCGATTACTGCTAGTCCGATTGTGGATCGGGCAGGCGTCGTCAAAGTCGACGACGCTGCTCATTCACATTAGAACTTGTGGCGGATACCCACGGCGACGGCGCCTTGGTTGCCATCGTTACCGGTGCTGTCGGAGACGCCCGGATTGACCAGATCGCTAGCCTTGGTGTAAGCCAGGAAGGCGTACAGGTCGGTACGCTTGGACAGCCAGTAGTCGGTACCCAGGCTGACCTGGGTCAGCTTGGCCTTGGTGCCCACGCCGTCGAAGGTAGCACGGGTGTGGTCCACGGCCGCCAGCAGCTTCAGCGATGGGGTCAAGGAATAAGCGGTACCGA
This sequence comes from Herbaspirillum frisingense GSF30, assembly GCF_000300975.2. Classification (GTDB taxonomy): domain Bacteria; phylum Pseudomonadota; class Gammaproteobacteria; order Burkholderiales; family Burkholderiaceae_D; genus Herbaspirillum; species Herbaspirillum frisingense. The sequence continues at coordinate 110,638 of NZ_AEEC02000019.1, forward strand.
TTTCGTAGATGTCAGCCTTGTTGGAACGGGCCAGCGTACGGTTGGTCACGGTGGTCAGCGAACCCACGCCGATGGCGGTGAGGTTGGCCTGGGTGTTCAGGTCTTGCTTCACGCGCGAGTAGTTACCGTACACGCGTGCCGGACCGAACTGGTACGACGCTGCCACGTTCAGGACCTTCTGAGCGGAGCTGCCAGCGGTGCCCGGCAGAGTGTTGATGCTGGGGGTGGTCGAGGTCGTCGGGATCAGCGAAACGTCAGACGGGGTCGAACCAGCCTTGGACTGGTAGTAGTTGATGCCCAGACCCAGAGGACCGTTGTCGTACTTGCCGCCAACGCCGAAGGATTGACCGGCGGAGGTCTGGCCAGCGGTTTCGCCGAAGCCGTACATCAGGTTACCGGTGAAGCCGCTCAGGTTGGTCGTGGTGTAGCTGATCGAGTTGTTGGTACGGGTGCCTTGCAGGCGATCCAGACCGGAACCGGAGTTGTTGACCCAGCCACCGAAGTCTTGCACGGCGGTGTAAGCCGAGATGGTGTCAGCGAAGTCGGTTTGACGACCCAGCAGGACGGTACCGAAGTTACCAGCCAGACCGACCACCGACTTGCGGCGGAACAGGTTGGAACCGGTGGTGGCGTCGGAACCTTGCAGGCCGCCGGTGTCGTTGCTGAAGCCAGCTTCCAGGTTGAAGACTGCGGACAGGCCGCCACCCAGATCTTCAGCACCCTTGAAGCCGATGCGCGAACCTTGGATGATGCCCGAGTTCAGACCGAACTTGGAGCCGGTGCCGCCGTTGGCGGTAGCAACCTTGCTTTGGTAGACAACACCGGTATCGACGATACCGTAGATCGTGACGGAGCTTTGCGCTTGTGCTGCGCCTGCGAACGCGCCCAGAACGGCGAGTGCCAGCAGAGATTTTTTCATGTGACGTCCTTCTCTAAAAATAGTCTTGAGGATCCGCACTTGCAGTCGGATGGACAGACATTAATGCTTCTCGTCGCGCATGACTGCACCTTGGTCGATACAAGTCATTTTTTAGACGGGAGCGAAAGATTGAAATGGCAATTGTTGTATTTTTTTATCGCCTCATCTGGCATTGCGCAGCTGCTTCTCATCTGCAAGCGCACCGCGCCAATGAAAAAAGCGCCAGCATTTCTACCGGCGCTCTCATCAAAATCTAACATTTTGATACATCTTCCCTGCAGCCCTGCAGTGGCTGGTCAATCCTTGTCATTACCGCCCAGTTTGCTCTGCAGTTCGGCCTTCAACTGCTGCCGTTGGGCCGATGCATTCTTGCGATGCGGACCCGCACCACCGGCACGCTGCTGGGCTGCCAAGGCAACCGGATTGCGCGGGCGGGACTGCGACGGTTCGACCCGAAAACTTAGTTTCTGCCGTGTTCCCAATGTCTTGTTGGCCATCGCAAGCTCCCGCGCGTTTTATCCAATTTCTACAGGACGTAGCGCGACATGTCTTCGTCCACCGCGAGCTCACCGAGGCGTTCGTTGACATAGTCACCGTCGATCATGAGCCCGTCCACACCGGCCTCGCCGGCCGTGAAGGAAATTTCTTCCAGCAGTTTTTCCATCACCGTATAGAGCCGTCGGGCACCGATGTTTTCTGTCTTTTCATTGACCGTGTGCGAAATCTCGGCCAGGCGCTTGATGCCGCTGTCGGCAAATTCGATCTTCACGCCTTCGGTGGCCAGCAGGGCTTCGTATTGCTTGGTGAGGCAGGCATCGGTGCCGGTCAGGATGCGTTCGAAATCGGCGATCGACAGCGAATCCAGCTCCACCCGGATCGGGAAGCGACCCTGCAGTTCCGGGATCAGGTCCGACGGCTTGGACAGATGGAAGGCACCGGAGGCGATGAAGAGGATGTGATCCGTCTTGACCATGCCGTACTTGGTATTGACGGTCGTACCTTCCACCAGCGGCAGCAGGTCTCGCTGCACCCCGGCACGCGAGACATCGGCGTTGCCGTTCTGCGAGCGGGTGGCGATCTTGTCGATCTCGTCGAGGAAGACGATACCGTTCTGCTCGACGTTGGTGATGGCCTTCAGCTTGAGCTCTTCATCGTTGACCAGCTTGGCGGCTTCCTCGTCGATCAGCAGCTTCATGGCTTCCTTGATCTTGATCTTGCGCGCCTTCTTGCGCTGGTTGCCCATGCCCGAGAACATTGACTTGATCTGCTCGGTCATTTCTTCCATGCCCGGCGGCGCCATGATTTCCATGGTGGGCGCAGCATCGTTCAATTCCAGTTCGATCTCGCGATCATCCAGCGCGCCTTCGCGCAGACGCTTGCGGAAAGTCTGGCGGGTGGTGTTCTTGTCGTCCTTCTCGCCACTGCTGCCATTCTCGGAGGTGAATCCGAAATCGCGTGCCGGCGGCAGCAGCACGTCCAGGATGCGGTCTTCAGCGGCGTCCTCGGCACGGGTGCGTACCTTGCGGGTTTCGACTTCGCGGGTCTGCTTGATGCCGATGTCGACCAGGTCGCGAATGATGGTATCGACATCACGGCCGACGTAACCGACCTCGGTAAATTTGGTCGCCTCGATCTTGATGAAGGGCGCATCGGCCAGCTTGGCCAGGCGGCGCGCGATCTCGGTCTTGCCCACGCCGGTGGGGCCGATCATGAGGATGTTCTTGGGCGTGATCTCGTGGCGCAGCGGCTCCTCGATCTGCTGGCGACGCCAGCGGTTGCGCAGCGCGATGGCCACCGCGCGCTTGGCGCGGGCCTGGCCGACGACGTGCTTGTCGAGTTCGGAGACGATTTCCTTGGGGGTCATGTTCATGGTGGTGATCTTTTCGCTGTGACGGTTCATCAGGAGAGCGGGCGCGGTGTGATACCGGGGCCGGGGCTTAATCCAGCCTTAATCCAGCCTTAATCCAGCGTCTCGATGATGTGGTTCAGGTTGGTGTAGATGCACAGCTCGCCGGCGATGGTGAGCGATTTCTTGACGATCTCGGCCGGGGTCAGCTCGGTGTTCTCATACAGGGCCTTGGCAGCCGATTGCGCGTAGCTGCCGCCGGAACCGATGGCGCCGATGCCATCGTTGGGTTCCAGCACATCGCCATTGCCGGTGATGACCAGGGTGGTGTCGCGGTCGGCACACAGCAGCATCGCTTCCAGGCGGCGCAGCATGCGGTCGGTACGCCAGTCCTTGGCCAGCTCGACCGAGGCGCGCATGAGGTTGCCCTGGTGTTTTTCCAGCTTGGCTTCGAACAGGTCCAGCAGGGTGAAGGCGTCAGCCGTGCCGCCGGCGAAACCGACCAGGACCTTGCCGTGATAGAGCTTGCGCACCTTGCGCGCACTGCCCTTCATGACGATGTTGCCAAGCGTCACCTGGCCGTCGCCGCCCAGCGCGACCTGGTTGCCGCGACGGACGGAAAGGATGGTGGTGCCGTGAAATTGTTCCATGCTTGCCTCTGTTCAATATATGCGTAGGTGCTGCGGGGCCGGCCTGGCCGCCCCACGTCCTGTCGAGATGGGGCTGGCCGTGCCGATTGCAAGACATTCCGGCCGCGCACCGCCCGCAGGGGGAGCAATATTGTACGCCGGCAAGAAAAACGGGCGCCGGGACACAAGGTCCGGGCGCCCGTCTCAGCGGATGGGATGACTCCGCTACGCTGCGGGTAGGCTTACACCGAGATCGTCATCAGGCTGGCATTGCCGCCGGCGGC
>NZ_AEEC02000018.1 GCF_000300975.2 Herbaspirillum frisingense GSF30
TGCGCCGCCGACAGCTCTTCGCGCAGCATGTCGGCCAGGGTGCGGCGCGGCTGCCCGTGTTCATCGGTGTCAGCGTGCAGGCCTTGCAGGTCGTAGCCGGCCACCGGGGGAAAGTCCGCCGGCAACTGGCTGCGGGCGGCGGCCAGCATGGCCAGGTCGGTCGGGGCGTGGGTGAGCAGGACGATCTGCGGACGGGCGGCTGAGGTCGCTGAAGTGGCGGATTCAGACATCGCTGCGCTCCGGTTCGGGATGGACGTCGCCGCTGCCCAGGCGATGGAAGACCAGGTCGCTGACTTCGCGTCCGCCTTCGAGGTGTTCCACCACCACGCGCTCGATGGCGCGGGCGTCTTCACAGCGATACCAGACGCCTTCGGGATAGACCACCACCACCGGCGCCTGGGCCTTGCAGGCCACCATGCAATGGGTGCGGGTGCGCTTGACGCGCAAGTCGGGACGGGCGTCGATCTGCTCGCCCAGGACGCCGAACATGGCTTCGGCCAGGACACCGTTCTCGGTGCAGCGCGGGCCCACGCACATGAGCACGTGGCGGTGATGAGTTCTCATTGCTTCACTTTCAGAGGCGCCGCGACGCTATCGGCGTTGGCCGGACAGCCAACGCCAGACGGTTCAACCGAACCGGCGGTAGAAGAAACCAGTCAGGCCGCCCAGGGCCAGCCAGAACACGGCATTGGCCATGGCAGTGGCGCGGATGAAGGCTTGCGCCAGCTCTTCCGGCGCGGCACTGCCATGCAGCTCGGGTTGCGGCGCGCCGACCAGGTGCGGCACCACCAGCAGCAGTACCGCCAGGACCTTCCACCACCAGCCACGGCCGAACACGAACAGCCCCAGGCTGGCAGCGGTCATGACCGCCGTCATCACCCACCACAACTGACGGGCGTGCAAGGGCGCGGCCAGGGTGCCCGGCACTTCCGGCGGCAGGCCCAGCGAGGGTGCGACGAAGAACACGCCATAGCCGGCCAGGCCCCACAGCAGGCCGCTGCGCCAGCCGACGCGGCGACCGCTGATGGCAAAGGCGGCCACCAGCATCAGGGCGAAGCCGACTGCCATGCTGACATTGGCCAGCATGGTATAGCCGGTGCGTTCGGCGCCGTCAGCCGGCTCCCAGGCGTTGGGGTCGTGCTCGTGTGCATCGCCGTGACTATGGGCCGGGGTACCGGCCGCGTGCTCATGCGCCGGGGCGGCGTCATGATCATGGTCATGGGTAGTGGCGGCGGCCGGAGCAGCCTCTTCGGCCGCTTTTTCATACTGCTCGGCCTGGAGGATGATCTTTTCCACCTGGAATTGCTGCACACCCGACAACAGCACGCCCGACAAGGCGCCTGCCACCACCACGGCCGACGCCATGCGCCGGAAGACGGTCCAGTTCATTGCAAGCTCCTCAATGGCAGGGGAAGCCGGCCGAATGGCGCCCGTCGTGGGCGGCATTGTGCAGCTCGACCTTGGAGGCGAAGCCGGCACCGTAGATCAGGGCCACGCCCAGCACAAAGGCCAGCAGCGACGGAGCGATGCGATCGCGCCAGACATGGCTGCCGGCGTGGGAGGATGAAGTGGTGCTGCTGGCATTGAGACCGGAGGTGGTGGACATGCACGTTCCTTGGCTGGATGGATGGATGGAACGGAGAAAGCCACACGTGAAGCACCCATGCACGATCCGGTCGTCCACGGACGACGCTGGCCAGGGCCTGCTCGGAAACATGATGGAAGCTGTCCGCATGATCGCCCTCCGCGAATCATTGAAGAATTTGCTACTGGCCGGTCTCCGGGCTGGCGGGATGAAGTCTCAAGGTCTGAGGCTTCGCGGACAGGCGCCTTCCCATGCTCAGGCACAGTGGCGTAGTGCGTGTCCTTCCTCGCTTACCGTTGCGGGGGCAGCGCCGGCATTGGCCGCACGTGGTCGCGTGGGCCGCACCGGCTTCCCGTTTGAATCCCTGGCGCGGCTGCGCGCGGGATACCAGAAGCAATGCTAGGGGCGAAGTATAAAGGCGGGGGGCCGGTTGGGCAACACGGCGCTCAGCGGGCCGGCTCGGTCGTGGCTGGCGGCGGGGTGGCCAGTTTGTAGTAGAGATGGAGGTCGCCGCCCATGCCGAACGGGATACGTCCCACGAAGACCGCACGGAGTTGCCTGCCGCCCCGTTCTCCGCGCAGTTCCATCAGGCAGAGGTAGCGCTGGCCCAGGTGGCTCAGCAGGGCGAAGGAGGCCTCCTGCGGCCGCTGCAGGGTGGACGGTACCTCAGCGCCGAGGGCGATAGCGCGGTCGATGTAGCCGCGATGGGAATTGACGAAGAGGTAATCACCGGCGCCGGGGTTGCCGCTGGCATAGCCGATGCGCCAGCGGGAGTTGTCGCCATCGGGCAGGTAGAGGCGGTAGGGCGACAGCGGGCCCTGCTCCAGCATCTGCACCCGGCCGGCGATAGGGTCGACGCCGACCCGGCCGTGGCCGATGCGGTCGACGCTCAGACAGGTATCCAGCACCACATCCGGCAAGGACGGGGCGGCCGGACTGGCCACCATGCAGATGAACAGCAGGGCCAGTGGTACCGAACGCCGCAGCGGCACGCACCAGCGACAGACAGCGTTAAGGCAGCAGGTGCAGCGGGTGCAGCAGGTCAAGAACTGGCTCCAAGATCGTGCAACAGGACGGCACTGGCACACCCAGCCCCGGATTCGCCGCCATCGTTGCAGATGTGAATTTTCTTTCATATCAGAAAATTCTGAATGAACATGAGGAAAGCCTGCCTGACCAGATGGATGCCACGCCTAACGCCCAGAACGCGGCTCCTGGATGATGCCCTCGAACAGTTTCAGGGCCACGAAATGCCATTGCGCCGACTCGACATCGTAGAGCGCGACCTGATTGACCGGCTGCCCTGGTCGCGCCGTGCCCGGGATGCGCCGGATGGCCTGCAGCGCCTGGCGGTGACGCTCGACGTCGCTGGCGGCCAGCATGCGGGCGTGCGATTCGGCATGGGCGAACAGACCAGCCTGCTCCCACAGGCGTTCATGGCATTCCAGCACAGGCAGCTCGATGCGCAGATGGATGGCATCGATCAGGGGCGATATCACTGCACTGTGCGCCGAGGACAGGCGCAACAGCCCGCCATCGCGACGCACCACCAACTGACCGTCGTGGGCGCCCCAAGCCACGTGCAGGCAGTAAGGCAAGCGTTCCGGCTGGTAGATCAGGAGTTCGTCAGGGGTGAAGGCGGAGGCTGCCATGACCTCGTAACGGTCGGGCGCCAGGGCATGCCAGGCGGCGTCGATACAGGCCTCGAAGGGAGAAAGGTAGACCACCATGGCGTTGGTGCCGGGGCCGTTGCCATTGTCGCGGGTGCGCTCGCACATCACCTGGCACAAGCCATCGGCACTGGCCAGGCCGGTGGCGCGGATCAGCACGTAAAGGGGTGTAAGGGTCTGAAGCAGGTGCCGGCGGTGACTGCGACGGCGGCCAGGGTGGCCCGGGTGACCGGGGGCAATGGGTAGCTGATAATCGTCGGACAAGGCCTGCACTCCTCTGTGAAAACGGGGGGTGGTCAGCCGGAAAACCGGGATGGATGCCTGTGGGAAGTGTTACCAGGGATGCTGCAAGCTGCCCTGCCCGATCCGTCCGTACCTGCTGCCAAAACGGCATGTTTTCACAGTTGTAAGGCACTTGACATGGGAATTGTCTGAATGACGCAAGGTTTCGATGCAAGCCGTTCGCGGTCACCGTGATTCAGAATTCACGCTGACCAGCTGCAGGCCCTTGCAGACGATTTTTTACTTCAGTTTTTACATTATCAAGCTGAATAGCCATGCGCAGTTCGGCCTCCGCGAGGTCCGTCTTCCTGCGCACTCTTCTGCCCGGAGGACGAAAAATGCAGGCGCGGCCGGATCCGGCGGCGCCTGCGGTGTACTCATGAGGCCAGCATGACGCTGACCAGCGCTACATCCCAGCCCTACATCCGTATCGGCTTGTCGGACGGACGCGGGTTCAGTGGCGGGTCTTCCACCGGGACCGGATCGTCGTCCGGCAGCTCCGGCGGGGGCAGATGCGGGTCGTGCGCGGGCGGGGTTTCCTGGGGCGTATGCAGGGCGATATTCAATGGGCCTCCTTGGACGATGTCGATGGCACGCTGCTCGGCGCAGCGCGAGCTCCTGGCGAAATCAGCGCTGTGCAGTGGGGTTCTGGTGAGGAATCGGGTCCTGCGGCGGCGTCGGGTCCAGTGGCGGGACTTCCACCGGGGGAGTGTCCTGGGGCTTGTGCATGTGATTCTCCTTGGGAACAACGGGGGATGGGTCGGCACCGGGTGCCGGCTGTTCGGGTAGCACGCCATCGTCGGCGTTGGACCATGGGTCCTCGGTGCCGTCGGGCTCTACCTGGCCAGGATGCGGCGCGGTCGAAGACAGCGCAGGATCTTCAGGCTTGACACCCGCCACGCTACCGGGCGGCCTGAGCAAGGCCGCTTCAGGCGCGGCCAACGGGCGGGAATGAGACTGTTCCATGCGATCCTCCTTGCCGGGCTGGAATGGAATAATGGAATGCCTCATCTTACGAAGCCCACGCCCCGCTCTCAGCCAGACATCGGCCGATTCCCCTGTAGGAAGGACGGAAAACATCCGACAACGGCAAATAAAAAACCGCCATCCCGGATGAGGATGGCGGCGCTGAGACGGCCTGAGGGTGCTGCGCCCGGACGATTCAATCCTCCTTGAGGGCGCGGCTGACGATTTCCTGGGCTTCGGCAAAGATCTTGTCCAGGTGGGTCTGGTCGCGGAAGCTCTCGCCGTAGATCTTGTAGATGTTCTCGGTGCCGGACGGACGGGCAGCAAACCAGCCGTTGTCGGTGACGATCTTCAGGCCACCGAAGGCCTTGCCGTTGGCCGGCGCCGTGGTCATGACTTCGCGGATCGGTTCGCCGGCCAGTTCGGTGGAACTGACATCGGCCGGCGACAGGCGCGACAGCCGCGCCTTCTGCTCGGGCGTGGCAGCGGCTTCCTTGCGGCCGTTCAGCGGCGCGCCCAGCTGGCGGGTCAGGTCGGCGTAGATCTGGCCCGGGTCGTTGCCGGTGCGGGCCGTCATCTCGGCGGCCAGCAAGGCGGCGGTGATACCGTCCTTGTCGGTGCTCCAGGGCTGGCCGTCGAAGCGCACGAAGGAGGCGCCGGCGCTTTCCTCACACCCGAAGGCCAGGCTGCCGTCATACAGCCCATCCACGAACCACTTGAAACCGACCGGCATTTCCAGCAGCTTGCGCCCCAGGTGATCGGCCACGCGATTGATCATCTGGCTGGACACCAGCGTCTTGCCGACGGCAGCATCGGCACGCCATGCCGGGCGATGACGGAACAGGTAGTACACCGCCACCGAGAGATAGTCATTGGCCGGCAGCAGGCCCCTGCTCTTGGCGACGATGCCATGACGGTCATGGTCGGTATCGCAGGCCATGGCCACATCGAAGCGATCCTTCAAGGCAATCAGTTCGCTCATGGCGTAGGGCGAGGACGGGTCCATGCGGATCTGCGCGTCCCAGTCCAGCGGCACGAAGCGGAAGCTGGCATCGACATCGGTATTGACCACTTCCAGGTTGAGCTTGTAGCGATCGGCAATGGCCGACCAGTAGTGCAGACCGGCGCCGCCCAGCGGATCGACGCCGATCTTGACGTTGGCACCGGCGATGGCGGCCAGGTCGATGATATTGGGCAGGTCGCCGACGTAGTTGTCGAGGTAGTCGTAGCGGCGTGTGGTATCAACCTTCAAGGCCTTTTCGAAACTGACGCGCTGCACGCCCTTGAGCTGCTGCTCCAGATAGGCATTGGCGCGCTTCTCGATCCAGCCGGTGACATCAGAGTCGGAGGGGCCGCCATTGGGCATGTTGTACTTGAAGCCGCCGTTATCGGGCGGATTGTGGGACGGCGTGACCACGATGCCGTCAGCCAGCTTGTCGCGGTGCACGCGGTTGTGCGTGAGGATGGCATGCGAGACGGCCGGGGTGGGCGCGTAGGGGCTGCCCTCGGCCAGCATGGTCACCACTTCGTTGGCCGCCAGCACCTCCAGCGCGCTGTGCCAGGCCGGTTCGGACAAGGCATGGGTATCGATGCCGAGGAATAGCGGCCCCTTGAAGCCCTGCTCCTTGCGGTAATCGCAGATGGCCTGGGTGATGGCCAGCACGTGCCACTCATTGAAGCTGTGGGCATTGGCGTTGCCGCGATGACCGGAAGTACCAAAGGCGACCCGGTGCGCCGGCACGGACACATCCGGACGCAGGCTGTAATAGTTCGACAGCAGCACCGGCAGGTTGACCAGGGCGGAAGGAGCGGCACGTTTGCCGGCGAGGGGATTGACGCTACTCATGGTGTCTTTTATGGATGAATGGATAGCAGGAGAAACCCGGAAAACCGGGGAACGCGAAGCAGCGCCAGACAACAGCGCGCGCCCGCGAAACTTATTCTTTTTTCAACATCAGAAATATTGTAACGCTTTGCTGCCGCATTGCAGCATTTCCGTGAAGGTCGACGTGACGATTTGGTAACGATGTGATCAATGGAGCGCTTGCAGCGACTTCCAGCGATTTGCGCCGCTTGCTACGGATCATCTCTGGATGATTCCCGCAAACAACGCAAAATGCGCCCGGGCATAGGCACGGACGCATTCGCTGACGGCGCTGAGGCCGGCAAGCTGAAGGCGGACGTCACATCCGCCCTGCCCGCCCACCCCGTCAGGCTCGCCGGAAGGCGCGTACGATCACCAGCAGCACGATCGCACCCAGGGTCGCGGTGATGATCGAGGCCAGGATACCCCCGCCCACGGCGATGCCCAGCAGACCTGCCAGCCAGCCGCCGATGACGGCACCGACGATACCGATCAGGATGTCGGCCAGCAGACCGAAGCCGCCGCCCTTGACCAGCACACCGGCCAGCCAGCCGGCCACAGCACCAATGATCAGCCATGCGATGAGTCCGTGTTCCATGATGTTCCCTTTCCTAGCGTTCTGTCTTTCTTGGGTTGGTCGCGGAGTGCGCCGGCCCGCAGGCCATTGGCAACGCTCCTTCCTCTTCTCTGCGGGCGCTCGGCACAACAGATGAGGTCATCTTAGGAACATCGCTTGCCGCCAGGTATCGGACAGCGGCCCATTTCCTTGTAGGACAAGCCCGCCCGTGGCCGCTCATCTTCATCGACCCGGAATTCCCGGGGTGAGCGGCCTCCTGTTTTCCTACACGGCAAAAGGCGGCACTCCTATAGAGAGGAAGCGCGAGTTTTTTTAAGCTTGCCTCGCAGTAGAGCAGTGCAGCAAAAGCAGTGCAACAAGTACCAGGCACCGCCAGCACCAGACTTCTACGCCTTACTTACGTTGAACAACGTCGATCAAGAGCCGCCATCATGCCGACCCACGAGCCCAGCGCCCAGCAGCCCACCGCCTTCGCCAATCCCTATGCGCTGAGCGCATTCGGCACGCCGCCGCAGCGTGATGCCGACTTTGCCGACCACTATGCGCGCTATGCCCGCGAATCGGCCCAGTTGATGCAGCAGATCTCGCTGAAGGCGCCGCAACTGGCGGCTGTGCTTGAGCAACTCAACGAGGGTAGTACCCAGCACTTGCAGCATCGCATCGAACTCGACGCCGTGCCGTCGCAAACGGGCCTGAGCCACACCAGCCGCCCCGGCGGCAGCCTGCTCGACACCACTGCCAGCCTGCTCAGTCATGCCTTTCCCGGTGTGGCGCCGTTTTTCCACGGCTGCCGTGCCTTCCTTCATCTGAAGATGATCAAAAACAATCGACAGGCTTGAAGCGCATCCGCGCCCAATAGCCTGCACCGCGTCTGAGGGTGCCACGTCCTCCAACCCATCTACCTGGACCTATCATGAAAAAAATCACCAAAGCCGTCTTCCCCGTCGCCGGTCTGGGCAGCCGCTTCCTGCCTGCCACCAAGGCACAGCCCAAGGAAATGCTGCCCATCGTCGATAAGCCACTGATCCAGTACGCCGTCGAGGAAGCGGTCGAAGCCGGTATCACCGAGATGATCTTCATCACCGGCCGCAACAAGCGCGCCATCGAAGACCACTTCGACAAGGCCTATGAACTGGAGACCGAGCTGGAAGCCGCCGGCAAGGTCAAGCTGCTGGAAACCATCCGCAACGTCATTCCCAAGCACATCAACTGCGTCTATGTGCGCCAGGCCGAACCGCTGGGCCTGGGCCATGCCGTTCTGCTGGCCAAGCCGCTGGTGGGCGACGAGCCCTTCGCCGTGCTGCTGGCCGACGATTTCATGGATGCCGCCCCGGGCCAGAAGAATGTGATGGCACAGATGACCGCCCTCTACGAGCGCGAAGGCAAGAGCCTGCTGGCCGTGCAGGACGTGCCGCGTCCGGAAACCCGCCAGTACGGCATCGTCAGCGGCAGCGCCCATGGCGAACGCACCGAACTGCTGACCGGCATCGTCGAAAAGCCGGCGCCGGAAGATGCGCCCTCCACCCTGGCAGTGGTCGGCCGCTATGTCCTGACCCCGGCCATCTTCGAGCGCCTGGAAAACATCGGCACCGGCGCCGGTGGTGAAATCCAGCTCACCGATGCCATCTCCGCCCTGCTGCAACAGGAACAGATCCTGGCCTATCGCTACGAAGGCCAGCGCTTCGATTGCGGCTCCAAGTTGGGTTACCTGAAGGCCGCCGTGGCCATGGGCTTCAAGCACAAGGAAGTGGGTAGCGGCTTTGCCCAGTACCTGCAGGAATTTGCCGCCCAGCACGATCTGGCGCAGGCGGCCCAGCCCAAGGGACCGGCCACCGTCACCCCATTGAAGCCGACAGCGGCCAGCCCATCAGCCCCCGCCCCGGCCAGTACCGAAAAGCAGCCAGCCGTAGCCCGTAGTGTCATGTAAGTCCCCGGTAGAGACCGTTGTTGATTGCAGTCCAGCCTCTGGCCGGACTGCTTTTTTTTCGTCCCTATGCTTCCCTACGCTTCGTATAAATTGTTTTGACCTTTGTCACAGAGTTTTAACCTGGACTTGTTAGCATCGCCGCCATGCATCTGCAGAAATTCATCTCGCCAGCAACGACATGAATTGCGGCATCCCCGGCCAGGCAGCGTATGCTGTGGCCTCCGCACACCACTTGTAAACGTTTGCAGGCTGATAATGCAGCATGAAATCGTTGCCAGGCGCCTGGAGCGATTGCGGCAAAGGCGCAAAAAATATATATTGTTTATATCAATTTATCACAGGAGCGTTCATGGCCACCCGAGTTCAAGCCGCAGCAGCATCGACCGAAAAGAAGAAACCTGTCGCCAAGGCGGCAGCCCCCAAGCCCCCAGTCAAGAAGCCCGCAGTGCGCCCGGCCGCGCGTCCCGCGCCCAAGGCAGCCGTTGTGGCCAAGCCGGCCCCGGAAGCGGTGAAGACTGAAAAGAAGGCAGAGAAGGTCGTCAAGCCGGTGAAGGTGGAGAAGGCCGAAAAGATCGAGAAGGTGGAGAAGGTCGCCAAGCCCAAGAAGGTCAAGCAGGTGCGTGACAGCTTCACCATGCCCGAGAACGAATACGCGGTCCTGGCCCAGGTCAAGAAGTCCTGCCTGAAGGCTGGCGTGGAGATCAAGAAGAGCGACCTGCTGCGCATCGGCGTGTCCCTGATCAAGAACCTCAAGATCGCCGAACTGAAGGACATCCTCAGCAGCCTGACCCCGCTGAAGGTTGGCCGCCCCAAGAAGTAAATCCTCCCGGGCAAGCCTGCCCTGCCGGCTTGCCCAGCGGTTCCCGCAAAAACAATGCCGCCCGGTTTCGATCGGGCGGCATTGTTTTTTGGTGTCAGGCGAGCCGGCTAATTCCTGTCCCCCATGCTGCGGATCACCCGCCAGCGGCCCTGATGGACCTGATACAGCGTAAACACCGGGTCCCGCAGGTTGCCCTCGGCATCGAAGGCGATCTGGCCGGTGATGCCCCGGTAGCGAATGCGGTGCAGTTCGGCCGTGACCTTGGCCGGCGCGACCGAATCGGCCTCGCGCATGGCGGCGGCGATCACCCGCACGGCATCGTAGGCGAAGGGTGCGTAGAGATAGATGTCATCCTTGTAGCGGGCTTTCCAGGCGCTTTCGAAATGGCTCCACTGCGGCCCTTTGTAGGACGGCAGGCCCGGTTCCACCACGCTGGTCTCCTCCCCGGCCGCGCCGGCCAGGCGCAGGAAGGTCGGCCCCACCAGGCCGCCGATGCCCACCAGGCGCGCGCGTATCTGCAGCCGACGCAGGTCCTGCACCAGTTGCGCGGCCTGCGCATCCAGGCCGGCGAAGAAGACCACGTCGGGGTCGCTGGCGCGGATGCTGCGCAGGATGCTGTTGAAGTCCGAGGTCTTGCTGCTGACCTGATAGCGGCCCGCCACCCGCCCCTGCTGGGCGGTCACGGCGTTGACGAATTCCTGGGCATAGGTGGCGCCAAAGAGCGTGCTGTCATCGATGACGGCGATGCTGCGCGCCTTCAGGTCGTGCATGACGTACTGGGCCGTGTGGCGTGCGCCGTCGCCATCATGCGGCACGATGCGAAAGGCCGAGGCGTAGCCCTGGCGGGTATAGTCGGGCGCGGTCACGGCGGGCGCCAAATGGGGAATCCCGGCAGCGGCATAGATGCGCGAGGCCGGTATGCCCACGCCGCTGTTCCAGTGCCCCACCACCGCCGCTACCCCGGTCTTGACGAAATACTGGGCCACCAGTTCGCCGGTCCGTGGATCGGCGCGGTCGTCCTGTGGCAGCAGCTTGAACAGCACCGGCTCGCCACCGATGACGGGCTTGCCATTGTTGATGTCTTCCACCGCCAGCTGCGCGGCCCGCTCCAGACTCATACCGGTACTGCCGGAGGGGCCCGACATGGGCGCCGCCAGGCCGATCAGCACGGTGCGCGGGGTGGCTGCTGCCGCGCCGGATTGCATCGCCCATCCAGCGCCCAGAAGGACGGCGGAGAGCAGAATTGTTCTACGCATTACCTTGTTCATCCTTGTTGCTTGCGTGTGTTTTGCGTATGTCTTGCGTGTGTTTTGCTTGTGCCTTGCCTGCCGCCATTGCTAGCAGGTTTCGCGCCACCTCAGAAATTGAACTCCCAGTGGCAGGCCTGCCCGACCTCGATGCTGCCGCCAATGCCACCGATGACGATGGCGTTCTGGCCGAAGGTGAGGCCGCCGTCCACGCGGGGATTGGCGCGGTAGGCTGCCAGCGTGTCCAGCGGCTCGTCGGGCCATTGCGCGTCGCGCAGGCCGGTGTGCTGGTCGATGCCGGGGATCGGGCAACGGGCGCAGGGCTTGACCAGCTTCAGTTGCACCGCCTGCTCGCCCTCGCCAAAGCGCAGGGTATCGATGAAATCTTCCTCGTAAGGCTCCAGCCCGCTGATCACCAGGTTCGGCCGGAAACGGTCCATCGGCAGGCTTGGCGCCCCCTTGGCGGCCAGCCTGGCATTGAGGTCGTCCAGCGAGGCCTGACCGATCACCAGCAGCGGATAGCCGTCCGAGAACTGCGTCGTGGCCTGGTGTGCGCCGGTCCAGCGCTGGCTGCAGGCGCGCGTGACAGCCGGGTCGAAGCGCACCAGGCGCACCTCCTCGCCGAGGTAATGGGAGCACCAGTGACGGGCCGGCTCGCCCTGATCCAGGGCATCCAGATGGCTGTTCCAGACCTGCACCGCCAGGGTGGCCCCGTCCTCGCCGGCAGCGGCCAGCCGCAAGGGTGGCATGCCGGGGGCACGCAGCACCAGTGCATCGCCCTCGAAGGCCGGCGTGATGCAGGCCATGCGCGGATGGCTGCGCTGGGTCAGAAAACGGCCCTGGCGGTCCACCAGCATCCAGTGGCGGTCCAGGGCCAGGCCCAGGGCGCCGATATCGGCACGCGTGACCGACAGGCCACCGCAGGATTTGACGGGATAGAAGCTGATGGCGCTGAGGGTGCTAATGGCGCTGATGGCGCTGGATGTCGACATGGTGATACTGGCCCAGGGAGCGGCGTCTGGCAGGCGCCGATAAAGAATGCAGATGAAGTTTCGGCAAGACATTACCACAAGCTCGGCATTGGCTTGTGGCGGGAGCAACACGTCCCCCCCGCTCATGCGACAATGCACGCCTATTCACGAAGCTTTTCCTCACGGGAGTGCCATGCTGGTTGCCAAATTCTTCCATCTGCTGGGACTGACCATCTGGGTCGGCGGCATGTTCTTCGCTCACATGGCGCTGCGCCCCGCGCTGGCGGTGCTGCACCCGGAGCAGCGACTGACGCTGATGTCGGCGGTGCTGGGCGGCTTCTTCATCTGGGTATGGGTGGCCATCGCGCTGGTGCTGGGCAGCGGGCTGCACATGATGGCGGTGATGGGTGGCGCTCACTTGCCGCCGTATGTCCATGCCATGAGCGGCATCGGCGCGGTGATGATGTTGATCTTCGCGCATATCTTCTTCGCCCCCTTCCGCCGCCTGAAACTGTCTGCCGCACAGCAGGACTGGGACCGCGCCTCGCGCGCGCTGCGCCAGATCCGCATGCTGGTGGGCATCAACCTGTGCCTGGGTCTGCTGACCATCGCCATCGGCGCACTGGGGCCGCTGGCTGCCTGACGCGGCGGGGTCCGCGCAAGATCACTATCCAAAAAGGGGGAGACACCCGTGCTGAACGAATCGCAACGCCAGCAAGCCGCTGATCTGCTGTGGGACTGCTGGGCGCACAACCGCCGCATCCCGCACCTGCCGACCGAACTGGAACCGGTTGATCGCCAGGAAGCCTACGATATCCAGCGCCGCCTGGAAGCCCGCAGCTTCGCGCCGCTGGCCGGCTGGAAGATCGCCGCCACCGGTCCGGGTGGCCAGCAACTGCTCCAGGTCGACGCACCGCTGGCGGGCCGTCTGCTGGCAGAGCGCCTGCATCGCAGCGGGGCGCGCATCACCCTGGGCGACAACCTGATGAGCGTGCTGGAAGTGGAAGTAGCCTTCCGTATGCGCGCGAGCCTGCCGCCGCGCGCCACGTCCTATACGCAGGAGGAAGTGCTGGATGCGGTGGGCTCCATTCACCCTGCCATCGAAATCCCCGATACCCGCTACGAACACTTCCGCCAGGTCGGCGCCGCGCAACTGATCGCCGACAACAGTTGCGCCGACCATTTCGTGCTGGGCGCACCGGCCGATGTGGACTGGCGCACCCTGGACCTGGCCGCCCTGGCCACCTCGGCCACCGTCGAAGGTGGTGGGCAACAGAGCAGCGGCAGCGGTGCCCAGGTGCTGGGCGATCCACGCATTGCGCTCACCTGGCTGGCCAATGAGCTGCGCGCGCATGGCCTGACGCTGGGCGCCGGTCACGTGGTGGCCAGCGGTTCCACCATCGTCCCCATGGCGGTGCGGGCCGGCCAGACGGTGCACGCCGAACTGGGCGTGCTGGGGACGGTGCTGGTGCATCTGGACTGAATCCGGGGATGAGCAATGCAAAAGGGATGAGCCCGGGCTCATCCCTTTTTTCATTCCGGCACGGCATCAAGCTGGCTTAGTTGGCTTGATTGGCTTAGTTGGCCTTCTCGACGCCCGGCTTGACTTCCTCGTAGCGGCGCGCCAGCTCCTGGCGCAGCGACTTGCGGATCACGGCGGCATCGAAGCGGCGCTTTTCTTCCTGCGAGAACGGGCGCAGCGGCGGGACCGGGATCGGCTTGCGCTGGTCGTCCACCGCCACCATCGTAAAGAAGCAGCTGTTGACGTGGCGGGTTTCCTGGGTGCGGATATTCTCGGCCACCACCTTGATGCCGATTTCCATGGAGGACTTGCCAGTGTGGTTGACGCTGGCCAGGAAGGTCACCAGTTCGCCCACGTGGATGGGCTGGCGGAACATCACCTGGTCCACCGACAGCGTCACCACATACTGGCCGGCGTAGCGGCTGCCGCAGGCATAGGCAACCTGGTCGAGCAGCTTGAGGATGGTTCCCCCGTGCACGTTGCCGGCGAAATTGGCCATGTCCGGGGTCATCAGGACCGTCATGGTGAGTTGGTGAGATGGCAGATCCATGGTGCGAGGCTCTCTCTGTAGTGGTGGCGATGGGTTGATCATGGGATGGCGCGGTGTCCCGCCACGGGCACTCCCCCGAGTGCACAGGCGACCGGCGCGGCCGGCTTTCGTGGAGGAAAGCCGACTGCGGCCGACATTATCGGCCAGCCAGCCCTGCCATGGCAAAAAAACTCGCGTCCACGGTCAGGGCCGCTCCCGCTCAGGCCCGGACTACAGGCTCGGCTGCGGCGAAATGCTCCTCGCAATTGCGCAGGAACTGGCGTACCGAGGCGCTGATGGCCTCCGGCGACCAGCCAGCCACGTGCGGCGTCAATACCACGTTGGGCAGGCCGATCAGGGCTGCCGGCGGTTTCGGTTCGCCTTCGTAGACGTCCAGGCCGGCACCGGCCACGCGGCCGGCGGCCAGCGCCGCGGCCAGGGCTTCGGTATCGACCACGCTGCCGCGACCGATATTGACCAGGTAACCGTGGGAGCCAAGTTCTTCCAGCACCCGCGCATTGATCAGGTGCCGGGTCTGGGCGCCGCCGGGGGCGGCCACGATCAGGCAGTCGGCCCAGCCTGCCAGTTGGGCGACATCGGGGAAGTAGTGGTAGTCGACATCATCGCGCTTCTTGCGGTTGCAATAGGCAATGTCGGCGTCGAAGGCGGCGGCGCGGCGGGCGATCTTCTTGCCGATATTGCCCATGCCGACGATGCCCACACGCTTGCCGGCCAGTTGCGGCTGCAGCGGGATGGTTTCGCGCCAGCCACCGTCGCGGGTGTAGCGGTCCAGTACCGGGATGTTGCGCACGACGGCCAGCAGCAGCCCCATGGCGTGATCGGCCACGCAATCCTCGTTGGTACCGGCACCGGAGGCAATCTCGATGCCATGGGCCTGGGCGTGGGCGGCGTCGATGTTCTCCACCCCGGCGCCCAGTGCGCAGACCAGTTGCAGGTGCGGCAAGGCGCGCATTTCATCGGCGGTCAGGCCGGTGGTGCCATTGGTGAGCACCACGGCGACCTTGCGGGCCGGGCCTGCAATCATCTCGTCACGGCGCTGGCGGTCCGGCGCGTAGAGGATGTCATAGTGGGCCGCGATGGTGGCGGTGCTTTCTTCGGAAAGATGGATCAGGACGAGTAAGGGCGGTTTCATGAAAGGCCTGGCGATGCGGATGAAGGAAAATGCAGTGCCCGCCATTCTATTGCGAATTGCGCAATCAGTCCGGCAGCGGTCAAACCGCCTTCATGCGAATTCCATGCCACCAGCGCAAACAGGCCCGGCGCGCCATGCGGCGCCCGGGCCTGTCGGGGACGCGGCGGCGCAGGGCCGGCGCGAGGTCTTGCTTAGTGCGACGTACTCAATGCCGCGCCTGTTCTTTTTCCAGCATCTCGTGCGCTACCTGGCGCGCGCCCTGCTCGGCCGCCTTCTCGTCGGCGAACGTCTGGTCAGGCAGCACGCGCTGGACCGGGAATACCGGATTGCGGTGCATGGGGTTGATGGAATGGCCGAAGATGGCGACCTGCGCCACCCATTCGTCGCCGCCGATCACGCGTACCCCTGCGTACTCGACTTCGTAGTCGCCCACTTGTTCGGTTGGCATGATGTGTCTCCTCTTGTCCGCTTGCGTCCGCTTCTGTCCGGCCCTCAGGCCGCACCGTCGCCGGCACGCTGGTCCAGATGGGTGATGGCATAGCCCTTTTCGCCGATCTGCATGAAGGCGTCCTCGGCCTCCAGAGTGAAATGCCGCTTGCCGTCGCGTTCAAAGTCCACGTTCTGCTCGTGGATCTGCCAATCGGTATTGGTGACTTCTTCCGGTAGGGCTTTTTCGTGCGGCAGGACGAGGTAGGAAAACAGACCTTCGCCGTCCGGGCGCTTGTAGACATCGACTTTCATCGGGGGGCCTCCTGGTCGGGTTGAACGAGGGCGCTGCACGGTGGGTTACCGGGTGCGCCTGCTTGGTGCGACTGGACGGCAGCACATTGGTTCGATGAATGGGCATGCCATAGCCACAAAGCGTGTTGCGCTGTCAGCCTGATCCCACAGGCCGGACCGCCCTGCAGAGGTGCTGCATCGTGATTCATTCAAGATAGCACCGCCCCTGTGACGATGCCAGGAAGAAATCGCGCCCCTGCCCGCTCAGTCGAGCTGGCGCCGCAACCACGCCAGCGCACCCGCAAGGCTGCGGAAATCAGCCAGGGAGCGGCACTGCAGTTGCGGATGACGCTCGCGCAGCATGCGTGAAAGCGCTGCACCCGGCCCCAGTTCCAGGGCCACGGTGACGCCACGTTCGACGCAGGCGTCCATGCATGCCGCCCACTGGATGGGCTCGGTCAGCTGACGCAGCAGCAGGTCCTGTGCCTGTCGGGCATCGGCGACAGCCTGCCCCGTGACGCCGGCCAGCAAGGTGGATTCAGGGTCGTGCCTGACCATGGCGGCCAGACTTGCTGCCAGCGGCGCCACCGCTGCCTGCATCAACGGCGTATGCGAGGCCAGCCCGACCGGCAGGGCCGAGCTGCGTGCTCCCATTGCGGCGAGCTCGACAGCAGCTGTCTGCAGCGCCGTGTCGCTCCCCCCGGCAATGAGCGTATCGTCGCCGGTAATGATGGCCACGTGCGCGCCATGCCGTTCCAGCGTGCTCTGCGCCGAAGCCAGCGCAATACCGCCCACTGCCATCAGGCCCTGTGCCGGTTGTGCGCTGGCAGCCTGCGTCATGCACGCGGCCCGCTGTGCCGCCAGCACGACCGTGGCCGAGGCCGGGATCACGCCGGCAATCGCCTGGGCCGATAGCTCGCCCACGCTGTAGCCGGCCACCACCGCCGGAGGCCCGGCCAATGCCGCCAGCGGTTCGCGCAAGGCTTGCCAGGCCGCCAGCTGGGCGGCGACGATCAGGGGCTGGGCATTGCGGTTGGCGTAGAGCTGGGCCGGGTCCGCCAGTACCTGTTGCAGCGGCGCCTGCAACAGGCCGGCGAGATCACATTGGGCCAGGAATAGCGCGGCCTGCGCATCCTCATTCAGCAGATCGAACATGGCGGGATGCTGCGCGCCCTGCCCCGGACAGAGAATCGCCAGCCGCATGCTCATCCGCGCTCACCGTCCAGCAGACCGACCTGATGCAGCAGACAGGCCGCCGCCAGCAGATCGGCCGCACCGCCCGGTGACAGGCGCTGCGCCACGAAGGCGTGGTGGCAATCCAGCGCTTGCTGCTGCCATCCCGCCCGGGCCGACCCGCCGGCGGCCAGGAAAGCGGCGCTGCGCGCACGCACCAGCGCCGCGCCGGCCGCACCGCCACGGTGATAGACGTTGGTATCGCTGAGCTGGGCCATCAGGGCGAACAGGGCATCGATGCTGGCGCAGGTCCAGTCGCGCCCCTGGGCCAGGGTGGCCTGCAACTGCGGCAAGGCCACCTCGAAGACCGCTGGAAAGCCCAGCGCACCCTCTTCCCGCGCACCGCCCACCGCATACTGTGCGGCGACCTGCTGGCCATGGCTGGACGGCGCGTGAGGCTGCTCGCCCGCGCCGGCGATACTATGGCGCGCCAGCGCGTCGCCCCACTGGATCAGCAGGGTGGCTCGAATGACTTGCGGCTGCAGCGGCATCCTCCTTGCCCGACAGCAGGCCGCGGCCGCGCACAGCATGCCCAGCGCGAAAATGGCACCGCGATGCGTGTTGATGCCGCCCGTGGCGCGCAGCATGCGTTGCTCGGCGCTGATGGCCAGCGTCTGCAGGCGCTGGAAAGGCGCGGCCTCCAGACCGGCAACGGCGATCTGGTAAAAGTAATGACGCAACGAGAACAGGCTGCGCAGGAAGGTCAGCGCATTCATGTCGGTGTGGCTGCCATTGTCCACCCGCGAGACCAGGCCGGGCTTGGGATAGAGCACCAGCTCGTGATGCAGGCTGCGCACTGCCAGCCGTGCCAGCACGCGGCAGAAGGCCAGGTTGTCGCGCTCGGTCCGGCGCTTTTGCAGATGATGGACGGCCGCATCCAGGGTGGCCGGATGTGCCATCAGGCGGCGCATGGCTGCACCTCCTGCGGCAGAGCGGCCATCAGGCTGCCGACCCGCTCCAGCGCGACGCGGTTGGCACGCTTGACCAGCACCTGGCCCAGGTCTCCCGCGCCCAGTACCGCCACCTGCCGCCACTCCTTCCACGACACCGCAGCGCCATCGGGGAAGACGATCTCGCCATCCAGCGGCAGGAACATCGCCTGCCAGGCCAGCAGGCGCACACCGCCCTCCAGCTGGCTGCGGCTGCGCGGGCAGAACAGCAGGTCGATATCGGAACTGGCGCGCAGGTAGGGCTCGGCCGTCACCGCCTGCCAGGCTAGCGAACCGAACACGGAAAGGGCGATGCCGGCGCGCTCCATGTGTTGCTGCAATTCGGCCAGCCCCGCCGGCCAGGACGAGGGCAGACCGCCCAGGCGGGCCGCCACGATGTCGCGCAGCAGGAACGGGGCGCGACTGGCCGCCACTTCCTGCGGCGTCACGCGCAGCGCAATGCGGGGCTTGTTGCCCTGCGCATCCGGCGGCAGCGCGATACCAACGCAGAGCTCATCGGCACGCGCATCGACATCGGTGCGGCGCACCACCACCGGCCAGCGCATGCGCTGCCAGTGCGCCAGGCTGGCGCGCTGGCGCTCGTCCACGCTGTCTTGCTGCAGGCGCTGCCAGGCGGCGTCGTGCAGCCAGAGCAGGTGGTGCCGCCCGGGATGTTGCGACGGTCTCATCCGTTCAACGGCACATCATTGGCCACGGCCTGGATGACGCGCTGCGCCCACTTGCGTCCGCCCCGCTCCAACCCCACGGCGGCACGGTTGTCGACGCTGTCATCATTCGCCAGCGCAGCGCTCAGGGCCTGTGCCAGGTCGTCGTGCCAGATGTCGGCCACGCCGCCCATGCGCAGATAGTTTTCCGGTCCGGGGGCAAACACCGGGTTGCTCCTGGCCAGTTCGGTCAGGCGCTCTTCCGGGACCTTGGTGATGCGCGCCATGGCCGGCAGGCCCATGACGCGGATGGTGGCATCGGGCAGCGCATAGCAGGCGTCGGCAATCAGGCCGCTGGTGATGAAGCCGCCCGACAGGGCCTGGTCATAGACCAGGCCGATCACGCGGTGGCCCTGGCGGCGCGCCAGTTCCACGCACTTGCCCAGATGCGCCATGTAGCTGTTGATGCCCAGCATTTCGTCGCGGTGACGCAGGCGCTGGCCCTGGGTATCGACCAGGATCACGATGGGCCGACCGGGATGCTCGCGCACCGTCTGCAGGATGACGCTGGCCTGGGCCAGTGCGATCTCGATGCCGATGGGCGTGTGAGCGGTGGTGCCGACCACGGTGACGGTGCGACCGTCGACCTGGGCGGTGCCGGAGAGGAAGTGGTCCTTCTCGCTGATCTGCTGGCCCTGCGGGAACAGGGTCTGTGCCAGCGCGCGCCAGTCGACCTGGCTCGGGGTGGGTGTTTGACTCATGGCTCTCTCTCAGGCTTTGAAGGGAATGCGCAGGCCCTGGGCCATGGCGGTGAAGGCAGCCGCTTCCAGCATCGGCACCGTCTCCGGACGTTCCACGCCCAGCTCGGCCCAGATATCCATCGGGTCCTCGGCATGGCCGAAGGTGGCGATGCGACGACGCAGCATTTCCTGTTCGGCTTCCAGCGCGGCCAATGTCAGCTCGGGCGCGCCGGACTGGGCCAGCGCAGTCAGGGCATCCATGGCGGCCTGGCGGAAGGCGTCGGTGTCATCGCTCACCAATTGCTGGCAATCGCCGATCAGGTAGCGATGCTTGCCGCCGGTGGTGCGCCAGACCAGGGCGCGATCGCGCGAGTCGAATTCCTCCACGCCGTTGGCGGTTTCGATCACTTCCGGCCCGGACATGGCCAGCCTTCCCTCCTCGGACATGATGACCGTGTTGGCGCAGCGGGCGACGATGCCCATGCCACCGAAGCAGCCATTGGCACCGCCCACCAGCACGATCACGGGGATGCCGGCGGCGCGGGCTTCCAGCACGGCGCGCATCACCTCGGAGACGGCGATCAGGCCGGCATTGGCTTCGTGCAGGCGCACGCCACCGGTCTCCAGCAACAGCACCACGCCAGTGGCCTGCTTGCGGATGGCGCGCTTGATCAGGCCGACCAGCTTGGCGCCGTGCACCTCGCCCACCGCCCCGCCCATGAAGCCGCCTTCCTGCGCGGCAGCCATCACCGGGCGTCCGCCCAGCAGGCCTTCGCCGATGATGACGCCGTCGTCGAAGGACACCGGCGCATCCAGTTGCCCCAGGTGCGGGCTCACCACCCGCTGCGCGGGCGGTAACAGTTCATTGAAACTGCCGGCATCGAGCAAGGCCAGGATGCGTTCCCGGGCCGTGGCTTCCAGATAGCTCGCGCTCATGCGCCCTCCTCGACCATGGCTTCCACCGCCTGATCCAGGCGCAGGCTGACCACCGCCGGCGTGGCGCCCATGTCGTTGATGGAGATGCGGGCATCGGCCAGTTGCCAGCGCTGCTGGAAGTCGCCCACCACCGCCTCCCAGATGGCGCCGAAACCACGGGCAGCGGTCTTGATCTCGATCGCGCAGGCGCCCTTGAGATCGACATTCTCGATCAGCACTTCCAGGTTGCCGGAGCTGACCACGCCCACCAGTTCGGGCGCAGCCTTCAGGCGGCGGCGTCCTTGTTCAAAGCGAAAATTCA
This sequence comes from Herbaspirillum frisingense GSF30, assembly GCF_000300975.2. Taxonomy (GTDB): domain Bacteria; phylum Pseudomonadota; class Gammaproteobacteria; order Burkholderiales; family Burkholderiaceae_D; genus Herbaspirillum; species Herbaspirillum frisingense. Next base: position 20,638 of record NZ_AEEC02000018.1, read on the forward strand.
GAGTTTCCATCGTCTTGTTCCGATTGCTTGCCAGTGACTTGTCTTTGCTTACCAGTTCCGGAAGCGCTTGGGCGGGTTGTACAGTCCGCCGGAGGCGCGCACCAGGTCTTTCATGTTCTTGGCGGCCAGCAGGTCGCGGGTGGCCAGGCGCTTGTCCACGCCCAGGTCTTCGGCGCGCCGGATGATGCCACGGTCGCGCAGGTTTTCCACCATCCGCTTGTCGCGGCCCATGCCCACGGCGGTATAGCCGGCCACGCCACGGATGGCCTGTTCGCGCTCTTCGTCGGTGCGGCATAGCAGGAGGTTGGCGATGCCCTCTTCGGTGAGGATGTGGGTGACGTCGTCACCGTAGATCATCACCGGCGGGATGGGCATCCTGGCCTGCTCGCCCAGTTGCCAGGCATCGAGTTTTTCGACGAAGGCCGGCTGCATGTGTTCGCGGAAGGTTTCCACCGTCTGCACCACCAGTTTCTGGCCACGCGGGATGGTATTGCGCCCGGCACGGGCCTGCTGGCCGGCCTTGAGCCAGGCCTCGCTGGCGTGGCGCCGGCCACGTGCATCGGCACCCATGTTGGGTGCGCCGCCGAAGCCGGCAATGCGCCCGAGGGTGGCCGTGGAGGAATTGCCCTGCAAGTCGATCTGCAGGGTGGAGCCGATGAACATGTCGCAGCCGTAATGCCCGGCCGTCTGCGAGAAGGCGCGGTTGCTGCGCATGGAGCCGTCGGGGCCGACGAAGAACACATCGGGTCGGGCGCGGATGTAGTCTTCCATACCCAGTTCGGAACCGAAGGAATGGATCGATTCCACAAACCCGGCTTCGATGGCGGGGATCAGCGCCGGGTGCGGGTTCAGCGCCCAGTGCTTGCAGATCTTGCCGCGCAGGCCCAGCGATTCGGCATAGGTCGGCAGGATCAGTTCGATGGCGGCGGTATCGAAACCGATGCCGTGGTTCAGGCGCTGCACGCCGTATTCGGCATAGATGCCCTTGATGGCCATCATCGCCATCAGGACCTGGATTTCCGAAATCTGCGCCGGGTCGCGGGTGAACAGCGGTTCAATGTAATGCGGCGTGGGCGCCTGGATGGCGAAACCGACCCAGTCGGCCGGGATGTCCACGCGGGGCAGCACATCAACGATCTCGTTGACCTGGGCGATGACGATGCCGCTGGAAAAGGCCGTGGCCTCCGCGATGGCCGGTGTGTCCTCGGTATTGGGACCGGTATAGAGATTGCCGTGGCGGTCGGCCGCCTGCGCGGCCACCAGCGCCACGCGCGGCGTCAAGTCGGTGAAATAGCGGCCGAACAGTTCCAGGTAGGTATGGATGGCGCCGATGTTGAGCTTGCCGGCCGAGGCCAGCTTGGCCAGGCGGCCGGCCTGCGGGCCGGAGAAGGAAAAGTCCAGGCGGTCGGCGATGCCCCTTTCGAACACGTCCAGGTGCTCCGGCAAGGCCAGCACCGAGAACAGCATGTGCAAGCCGTTCACCCGCGCCGGGTCGAGTGCAGCCAGACCCTTGGCGAGGAAATCCGCCTGTTTCTGGTTGTTGCCCTCGACACAGACACGGTCACCGTTTTCCAGCACCGCATACAGCAGGTCGGCCAGTTTTTCCGCAGGGGCGATCTTGCCCTGCAACTGGCTTCCCAATGCGGCGGTGGCGCGTGCCAGCCGCTGTTCACGGTTCTTCTGGCGCGCATTCCACACGCGTTCGCTACTACTCATTTACTTGGCTCCCATCAACAGATCAGGCAATAAGGTCGCGATGCCCGGGAACATGCACAAGAGCAGGACCGCAAGGAACATCAGCGCCAGGAAAGGAATCGTACCCTTGATCACATCGCCCAAGGCGATGTCGGGTGCGATGTTCTTGATCACGAACAGATTCAGCCCCACCGGCGGGTGGATCAGGCCCATCTCCATGACCACGGTCATGACGATGCCGAACCAGATCAGGTCGAAGCCAGCGGCCTTCAGCGGCGGCAGGATGATGGGGGCGGTCATCAGGATGATCGACACCGGCGGCAGGAAGAAGCCCAGCACGATCACCATCCCCAGGATCACCGCCAGCAACAGCCACTTGGACAGGTGCAGATCCACGACCCACTGCGCCGCCGACTGGCTGATGTGCAGGTAGCTCATCACGTAGGAATACAGCAGCGACATGCCGATGATCAACAACAGCATGCCCGATTCCTTGATGGTGGAACTGAGGAAGGGTGCAATCTCGCGCGGCTTGTAGATGCGATAGACGATGGCGATCAGCACCAGCGCCAGCAGCGCACCCAGGCCGGCGGTTTCGGAGGGTGTGGCCAGGCCGCCATAGAGCGCCACCATCACACCGATCAGCAGGATCAGGAAAGGCAGCACGCGGGGCAGCATCTCCACCTTCTGCGCCAGCGTGAAATGCTCGTCATCCAGGTAGGCCGACTTGCTGCCACCGGCCGTATAGACCGCATGGGCCAGCTTGTACTCCTTGCGCGCCCGATAGACGGCATAACCGGCAAACAGGAACACCAGCAGCACGCCCGGGCCGATACCGGCCAGGAACAGCCGTCCCAGCGACTGCTCGGCCGCCACTGCGTACAGGATCATGGTGATCGAGGGCGGCAGCAGGATGCCCAGCGTACCGCCGGCGGCAATGATGCCGGCCGCAAACCCGGGCGAATAACCACGGCGACGCATCTCCGGGATACCGGCCGAGCCGATGGCCGAGCAGGTCGCCGGCGAGGAACCGGCCATGGCCGCAAACAGCGCGCAGGCAAAGACGTTGGCGATGCCCAGGCCACCCGGCACCTTGTTCAACCACGCATGGATGGCCGAATACAGGTCCTTGCCCGCCGGGGATTTGCCAATGGCCGCCCCCTTCAGGATGAACAACGGAATGGACAGCAAGGTGATGGAAGCGATTTCCTCATAGACGTTCTGCGTGATGGTATCGAGCGAGGATGCCGGCATGAAGAAATACATGAAACCGGTCGCCACCACGCCCAGCGCGAAAGCGATCGGCATGCCCGAGCACATCACCAGGATGGTGACCACGCCATAGAGCACACCCAGGGTCAGCGGACTCATTGCACACCTCCGGCCTGCGGGGCGGGAACGGTACCGGTAATGCGCACCAGCACCTGCACCAGCAGTTGCAGGGTCAGCATGCTCATGCCCAGTGCCATGAGCGAATACGGAATCCACAGCGGCGGAGCAAAGGTGGATGAGGTGGTCTGCCCTTCCACCCAGGCTTCATGGAACAGCGCCCACGACTTCCAGGTGAAGAAGGCGCAGAAGGCCAGCGACACCAGGTCGACGATGAACATGCGCACCTTGTTGGCCAGCGGCGAGAGCATGCCGGCCAGGGCCTCAATGCCGATATGCCCGCGCAGCGACTGCACATAGGCCGAGCACAGGAAGATCACCCCCACCAGCATGAACACCGATGCCTCGTCCTGCCAGTCGGTGGGCTGGTGGAAGAAATAGCGCACCACCACCGAATAGGTGAGGATGCACGACGTCACCAGCAGCGCAATCATGCCCAGGAACACGGCCACCCGGTGGTAGCCCTGCAGGAAGGCCGCCAGCCAGGCCACCGGGGCGCTGGCGGGGACGGCCGGGCGCGCGGCAGCCGCGCCGGGCATCTCGAAACCGTGGCTCATACGGTCTTCTCCGCCAGGGCCAGCAGCTTGGCGCAGCTGGCATTACGGCCGGCGAAGTCCTTCCAGGCGGTATTGCGGGCGATGTCCTGCCACTTCTTGACGACCTCGGCATTCAGATCGACCACCTTGGCGCCCGCCTTCTGGTACACCTGGGCCACGGCGATATCGTCAGCCTGCGCGGCCTTGGTGGCGAACTGTTCCATCTCCGCACCCACGGTCATGATGACCGCCTGCTGGTCCTTGGGCAGCTTGTCGAAGACGGCCTTGGACATCATCAGCGGTTCAAACATGTACCAGTAGGCTTTGTCACGGCCGGTGGTGAGGGCCTTGGCGACCTCTTCCAGGCGGAACGACATGAAGGACGTCGACGAGGTCATCGCCGCATCCATGGCCCCGGTCTGCATGGCGGCATAGATTTCGTTGGAAGGCAGCGTGACCACGGCCGCACCGGCTTCCTTCAGGATCAGGTCCATCTCGCGGGAGCCGCCGCGCACCTTCATGCCCTTGGCATCGGCCGGATCGACGATGGGCTTGCCGCGCGAGGCCACGCCCCCGGCCTGCCAGATCCAGCTGACGATGACCACGCCCTTCTCGCCCAGCACCCGGGCCAGCTCCTTGCCGACTTCGGCATTCTTCCAGGAGGCCCCCTGCTGATAGGAGGTCACCAGGCCGGGCATCAGGCCGATATTGGTTTCCGGGACTTCGCCACCGGCATAGTTCAGCGGCACCAGCGACATGTCCAGCGCGCCCTTGCGCATGGCCGAGAACTGCGCGTTGGTCTTCATCAGCGACGAACCGGGATAGATCTCGAATTTCAGCGCGCCCTTGGTGCTCTCGCTGACCTGCTGGGCAAACATGCGCACCAGACGATCGCGGAAATCGCCCTCGGTGATGGTGCCACCGGGAAACTGGTGTGAAATCTTCAGGCTGGCCGATTGCGCCCAGGCGGACGGGATGGTGCTGGCAAGCGGTGCGGCGGCGAGTGCGCCAAGGAATTGGCGGCGGGTGAATGCGCTCATGCGGGTGTCTCCTCCAGGATTGATGGAACTACGTGTGTTTTTATGCTCTCATCGTGTATACAATTTCGTTTCAAACGCATACATTGTCAAGCATTAATCCTGTGGATCGCATTCCCTTTACAATGCTTGCTTTAAAGGCAACTTGATCATGGACACCCCCAAGACCCGCTCCGAAACCCTGCGCGAATCGATAGAAGAGATGATTGCCGTGGGCAAGCTGGCACCTGGCCAGCATCTCGATGAAACCTCGCTGGCCGAGGAATTCGGGGTCTCGCGCACGCCCATCCGCGAGGCGCTGATCCAGCTGGCCTCGATGGGCATCGTCGAGATGCGTCCGCGCCGGGGCGCCATCGTGGCCGAGATCGGCCCACAGCAATTGATCGAGATGTTCGAGGTGATGGCCGAATTCGAGGCCATGTGCGGCCGCCTGGCGGCGCGCCGGATGACGCCGGCCGAACATGCCGAGCTGCTGGCGGCACACCAGGCCTGCCAGGCTGCCCGCGACGCCAGCGATCCGGACGCCTACTTCTACCTCAACGAGGCCTTCCACGACCACATCTACGCCGGCAGCCACAATGGTTTCCTGGCCGACCAGGCGCGCGCCCTGCACCGCCGCCTGCGGCCCTATCGTCGCCTGCAGCTGCGGGTGCGGGACCGCCTGAAGATGTCCTTCGACGAACACCAGGCCGCGGTCGATGCCATCATCGCCGGCGATGCCGAGAAGACGGTGGAGGTCCTGCGCCACCACATCATGATCCAGGGACAACGCTTTGCCGATCTGGTGGCGTCGCTGCACCAGCTGAAGTCGGCGGCCTGACTGCTTTCCTGCTTTCCTGAGATGACAAACGGCGCCCGTGGGCGTAATGCCGTTCAGTTAAGAAAAAATCGCCGCGCCAGATGACTTTGGCGCAGCGATTTTGCTTGGTTCTCTTCAAACCATTTGAAACCGTTCGGACTGAGTAGGCCCTCTAGGGCCGTATCGAAGGCGCTGCTCAGCTTGTGGCGCGCCTTCGATACGCGGCTGCGCCGCTACTCAGGACGAACGGTCAAGGGTGGCGCGAGCAAAGTCTGAGCAAACTTTCGGGCTCGTAACAAGCTTAACTGAACGGCATTACGCCCGTGGGCGCCGTTTTTTGCTCATGTTGCCAACAGCCTGGCAAGCGCTTTACTTCACTTCTTCACCTTGTCCTGTGCAATATCCATGATGAGTCGAGAGGACAGGTACAGGCGCGGCACGATGGTATCGAGCAGCACGTATTCGGCATCATTGGAGTGGGCGCCAAAGCCGCTCAAACCCATGCCCTCGATCACCGCGCCCTTGCTCTTCAAGGCGGCGAATGCCGCGTCGGTGCCGCCACCGGTGGCCACCTCCGCCACCTTCAGCGGCATGTCGATTTCCTGGTAGATGGTGCGGGCGTAATTGGCCAGCTGACGCGACGCCGGCGTGGCTTCCAGCGGCGGGCGACGCAGTTCGAACTTGACGCTCACCTTGGCTTCCGGAATCAACTGCTTTTTCACCCCTTCGGCCAGGGCCTGCTGCAACTGCTCGAAGTCACTCACCTTCAGCGCCCGCGCATCGGCCTGGGCGCTGGCCTGGGCCGGGATCACGTTGCGGTTGCTACCGGCCTGGGCGACGGTCCAGTTCAGTTTCAGGCCACGCTCGGGCTGGGAAAGCTGATTCAACTGCAGCAACTGGTGCGAAAGTTCATATAAGGCGTTGACACCCTTCTCAGGCGCTGCACCGGCGTGCGAGGACTTGCCCTTCACCTCCAGGTAGGCCGCGCCGATACCGCTGGTGGCCAGGCGCAACTGGCCGTCGGCACCGCCGCCCTCGTACGACAACACCACGTCCTGCTCCGCGCCCAGCCGGGTATGCAGGGAGCGTCCGCCGGGCGAACTGATTTCCTCGTCACCGTTGATCAGCACGGTCAGGGTGTCGTAGTCCTTGAAACCGGCCTTCTGCAGGATGGCCACCGTATGCAGGATGGTGGCGATGCCCTGCTTGTCATCGGCAATGCCCAGGCCGTAGGCCTTGTTGCCATCGACGCGGAAGGGCTGGTCCTTGAGCATGCCGCGCAGGTAGACCGTATCCATGTGGGCGATCAGCATGATCTTGCGCTTGCCGTTGCCCTTGAATTCGGCATGGACGATCTGGCCCAGCTTCTCGGGCGTATCGTCCATGCGATAGACCTCGGGCGCGTCCAGCAACTGCACCTTGCCGCCCAGCGCCTCCAGCTTCTGCTTGATCAGGCCAGCCAGTTGCGCCAGGCCTTCCAGGTCCTTGCTGCCGGATTCGATGCTCACCAGTTCGCGCAGGGTGTCCAGCAGGCCGGCCTGTTCCTGGCGGGCCATACCGTAGACCGGCTCCACGGGAGCGGCCTGTACCAGCACGGGCAGGCAGAGGGCTGCGACCAGGGCCGTGCAACGCAGTTGGGTGAAAGCTTTCATGCGGGGATTCTCCTTGGGTGGATGGGCGGGATTGTGATCATCCCTGTTGGTGAGCCTGGTTGTTGGTAGGCCGGTTGTGGGTGAGGCTGATTCACAGACTGCGTTCGCTGGTGAAGTGGCGTTCACTGCCATCGAGTGGATCGATGAAGAAAAGGGAGCGGGCCAGCAGCTTCAGGGGGCGGTCGAGGTCATCGGCCACGCCCACCGGCACCGCGTGCGGGTAGAACAGGTCGTTGACGATGGGGATGCCCAAGGAGGCCATGTGCACCCGCAACTGATGGCGCCGGCCGGTGACCGGTTCCAGCCGGTACAGACCCAGCTCCCCGCGCTGCTCGATCAGGGAAATATGGGTTTCCGAATTGGGCGGGCCCTCGGCTTCATGCATCTTGAAGAACTGCTCCGGGATTTCCTCCACCCGGCTACGATGCACGCGCGGCAGCTTCAGGTCGGCCCGCAAGGGGGCAATGGCTTCGTAGACCTTGAACATGGCGCGTTGCTGGAACATCGACTGGTACTTGCCCCGGCTGGCCGGCTGGTGCGAAAAGACGATCACGCCTGCGGTCTCGCGGTCCAGCCGGTGGATGGGGACCAGGTCCTGCAGACCGGTAGCTTGCTTGAGCCGGACCAGCAGCGTCTCCTGCACGAAGCGCCCGGTCGGAATCACCGGCAGGAAATGCGGCTTGTCGGCCACCAGCAGGTGCTCGTCGAGGTGCAGGATCTTTTCCTCGACCGGGATACGCGGCTCGTCCTGCGGCAGTTCACGGTAGTAGAAAATGCAGTCGCCGCTGCGATAGGCTGACTCCGGACGCAGCGCTTCGCCGTGCTGGTTGCGCACCTCGCCGCGTAACAGGCGCTCGCGCCAGAGCGCGGCCGGCACGGCCGGAAAGCGTTCGGCCAGGAAGGACAGCATGTCGCGCCACGGGCCCGGCTGCAGCCACAGGTAGCTGGGCGAGAGGCCGTTGCGCATGGGCAGGGTCGGGGTAGGCCTCATGCACCCTCCGCGCCGGACGCGCTCTTCTTGCGGGCGGCGCGACGCCGCCAGGCGACGACGCTGGCATTGGCCTCCAGATGGGCCAGCAACCTGGCGCGCTGGGCCTCGGTCAAGGGCAGGCTGTCGATCAGGGCGGGCCAGTGCGTCATGGCGCGGTCCACCGTCTCCACCAGCACCGCCTGCAACCTGGCTTCCGGCAGGCGCCACACGTTGGCCAGCTGGCGCAGGATGGCGGGGGTGAGCAATTGCTTGCCCTTCTGCCCCGGCAGGAAGGCCAGTGCATGCCCATCGCCGCCGACATAGGCGGCATAGGCCACGATGTCATAGGCCGGCGACAGGGAGGCTGCCTGGGGCGTGTGGTAGAGCAGGCTGAAGTTCTTCAGGTGGGCGTCGAAGTTGCCCAGCAGTTCGTTGACCTTGATCCGTCGCAGCAACTCGTAGACATCCTCCACCCCGCGCGTGCTGCGCTCGGCCAGCACCACGCCGAGTGCGGCATAGGTCCCGACGTACTTGGCGCCCGGTGCGGTGCCGGTGATCTGGGCGAAATCCTCCATGTGCAGGCGCCCGGTGGGAGTGGGCGCATCGCGGTCGAAGCGCTGTACCAGCAGGAAACGGCTGGCATCGTTGCGCAGCCCGAAGGGCAGGTGATCGGCGATGGCCGACAGGGGCTCCAGGCTGAAACTGCACGTATTCACGCCCGCAGCGGCGGCCAGCGTCAGGGACGAGAATTCCACCTGCGGCATGTTGGGATAGTCGGTGGCCGGGAGCTTGGCGATGAAATGGCTGCCGTGGCTGTCTTTGGAGCGCATCACGTAGCGCCCGCCCGCCTCCTTCACCAGGGCCAGCTTGGGCTGCACGCCGGAGAGCGATTCCCCGCCCGGCACCGGCAACTGGCCGGAACTCATTTCGTAGCTGTCATGCCCCTGCCCCAAGAGCCTGCCCATTCCCCGCTCGTCCAGTTCTTCGGCCAGGGCCGAGACGTCGCCGGGCAAGTCCCGACCGCAATAGGCCAGCAGGCCGAATTCGTCATCCGGCGCCAGACCGGCGCGCTGGATCAGGTGCTTGCGCAACTGGCCTTCGGGCAAGAGGTTCTGGAAGAACGGCGGCAATCCGCCGCGTCCGTCGCCCCGATTCACGGCCAGGGTGGGGTCGAGCAACTGAGCCAGGGTACGTTCCTCGGTGGAGGCCAGGTAGAGCTGGGAGAGTACCGGCCGCTGCGGTCCCAGCAGGGCGTAGGCGTCGTCAAAGCGGAAATAGCAGCGACCGTCATCCAGCGCGAACAGCGAGCCCACCTCAGTCTGGCCCAGGCGGATGCGCAGCGAACGCAACATGCTCATGCCTCGCCTCCCCTGCCCATGAGCGCCTGCAGGCGCTGGCCCAGTTCGGTCTGGCTGCCTGCACCCTGGCTCTCGGCCGCCCGCTGGCTGGCCGTCTGACGGGGCAGGAGCAACAGGTCCAGATCCAGTTCGTCGCACAGGGCCAGCAACTTGACCAGCTCGATGTTGCCGCGCCCGGTTTCCAGCGCCAGCAAGGTGTTGCGATGCATGCCGGTACGCGCCGCCAGTTCAATGGCCGTCAGCCCCTGCTCCTTGCGGGCGGTGCGGATGCGCTGGCCGATGTCTTGCAGGTTGGTCATCTTTTGATCCAATGAAATGGGCTTTTCCCATGAAGTCCATTATATTGGTCATTCTGCGATTGACAAGTCCATTTAACTGGGCTTTTTAGTAATTGCCTAATTTATTGTTATTTTTTGATGATATGAAGTTCCCTTCCGGGCTGACCACTCCGAACGGGCTTGCAGCTTGGAAGGCGTAGCGCCGCACCTAACTCAGGTGAAGCATCCGGCAATCAGGCAAAAAAAATCGCAGTCCGGAGACTGCGATTTTAAAAGTCTGTGCAAGCACTCAGGCGGTCGTATTGACGTTGCGGCCAATATTGGGATTGGCTGGCAACTGCGGCAATGCCTGAAGCATACCGACAGCCGCAGCGGCCTGGCTATCCAGCGCCTTCTTCAGGACCAGCATGTTGACTGAGTCCGAAGTCTGCGCCGAGGCCAGGCTGGTGGCGACCGATGCGATTTGGTTGATATCCATGGATCTCTCCTTTTGGGGGAAACCGAACCAGAAAATCCCCGGCCCGATGCTTCAATTACGGCATTGAATCGCGTTTCTTTACGTCAATCAAGAAATTTTTCGAGGAGTTGTCATCCCTGCCACGCAGCCTACGCCCCCACTTGAGAGTAAAACATCTTGTGTCCGAAATAAATAAACAAGTTTCGGACACTCCCTTGCTTTATGTCCGAAAAATGCATATAAATACCGGACAGGAGGAAGAATGTCTGCACTGAAATCCCGGGTAGAAGCCGAGTTGGGCACCGCAGAACCCGGACAAGTTTGGGTACCTACCGACTTTGCCCATCTCGCTAGTCGCGATGCCATCGATAAAACGCTGCAGCGCATGGTGCAGGCGGGAGAATTGCGTCGCATCGATAGGGGGCTCTATGACCGGCCCTCGCTCAACAGCCTGACCAAGCATCCCACCACACCGGACTATCGTGCTGTCATACAGGCCATTGCGCGCAGGGATAACCTGCGCCTGCTAGTTGATGGCATGACCGCCGCCAATGACCTTGGCCTGACCGATGCCGTGCCCGCGCGCGTCACTATCCACACCGATGCGCGCCGCCGGTCAATCCAGTTGGACAATCTGGTCATCACATTCAAGCAAACCGCCCCCAGTCGCCTCTACTGGGCTGGGCGACCAGCCATGCGCATCGTACAGGCGCTGTACTGGCTGAAGGAGACTCTCCATTCCGACCGGTCCCTTGTTCTGAACAAACTGACCAAGGTTCTGGCTGATCCGGTTCACGGCCCGGCACTCCGATGGGACCTGCTTGCAGGTTTCAAGGTATTGCCGGCATGGATGCAGAGTCTGCTCCGGGAACTTCCCGGATGTGATCCGCTACCCGCCTCTGCAGCAACAACCCCATCGCTGATCGGCGAAACGCCACCGGACAGGCGACGCCGCTCGGTCAAACACGAGGAGGCCCCTTGAATCCTGCATTCAACGCTGTCATCACCGCCAGCGATGCCGAACGGCGAGACCTCTTTCTCGCAGCCTCAGCTCGCCTCGGGACAGCCATCCAACACATCGAGAAGGATTTCTGGGTCTGCTGGACACTGGATGTACTGTTTAACGGTCTGGAAGCGGGAGGCCCCCGACTGTTGTTCAAAGGGGGCACTTCGCTCTCCAAGGCCTTCGATCTCATCGCCCGCTTTTCCGAAGACATCGACATCACCGTGTTTCGCGATGATCTGGGCCAAGGCGCCGAGATTGCCGAGCTGGATGCGTTGAGCGGCAAGAAACGGCGTGCGCGTCTGGACGCCATACGCGATGCATGCCGGGATTACATTGCGGGGACACTGAGCGTGCAGTTCACCCAAAAGGCGGCCTCTGTCATAGCCCGAGAGCGCTTTCGACTGGAGCCTGATCCCACCGACAAGGATGGGCAGACCTTGCTGTTCTGGTATCCCTCCGTCACGGCGGCAGCCGGCGACTACATCCGCTCAGCCGTCAAGATAGAGGCCGGAGCCAAGTCGGCACTCGATCCACATGTTGCGGCCTCCGTCACCCCTTACGTCTCACAAGACCTCCCAGATATGGACTTGACGGTGCCGAACGTGGTCACGGTGAAGCCCGAGCGTACCTTCTGGGACAAGATCGTGATTTTGCATGGACTACGGCAATGGCATGATCGGCGCGGCGAGCTGCGACACGGCGGGCAACGTGTCTCACGCCATTACTACGATGTGCATCAATTGATGCAAGCCCCTTCTGCCGCCAGCTGGCAACGCGATCATGCGCTGGCGTTCGACTGTGCGCGTCATGCAAGCCTGTTTTTCGGTAGCACCGATCTGGGGCTGGGTATTGCTGCACCCGGCAGCTTCACGCTGACACCCGGCCGCGCGATGCGAGAGGCCCTTGAAAAAGACTATGAAGCCATGGCCGGAATGGTCTTCGGGGACATCCCTCCATTCGATGCCGTGCTGCGCAGTGCAGAACACTTCGAACAGCTCGCCAATGAGGCGGTGAAGGGCGCACTCCTCGCTAGCCGTCGGTAGCGAACAAAAACGGCCACACGTCAAGATGAAAAAAATCGCACCCCGAAGGGTGCGATCAAGTGCTGCCATTCACTGAGCGCCATCCTGCGCGCCCTGTCTGCCTAGACGATGGTATTGATGATGCGGCCGATATTGATATTGGCCGGTAGGCGCGCCACGGTCGTGGCTGCACCGATCACATCATCCACCGCCGTCTTGGCGACCTTGCCCAGATCAATGCCGACGGACTGCGCCGCCTTGTCGGCCAGCCAGGCCGTTGCTGCGCCGCTGGCGAGCGTTGCTAGCTCCATATGAAACTCCTTGTGTGAACTGCAACGGGGCCATGACGCGGCCTGCCCGTCCGTGTTTCCAGATTCCCCCCAGCACGGCGGTACAAGCTTTACGTCATGGGTGAATGTGTTAGCGGCAGCCAGGCAGCGTCCCTTGACGGTGATTACCCCTTCCTTACCCGCTTTTGCACTTGTAAACCGGGTAGCGAAGCCATTCAGTTGGGCGCAGCCGGGGTCGGGGCGGGAGCGGTCACCACGGGGGCCAGTTGCTCATAGACCGAACTGGCAATGCGCGAGAGTTCCGGGCGGGCGAGACTGCCGGAGAGGGCGTAGCCGAACTGGCCGTCGATCCAGTAGAAGACGTTGACGCGGCCTTCCTGGGCGAAACGGAAGCCCGTCTCGTGGTTCTGCACCTGGTCGTGCGAGACATACAGGGTGAGCCGCTGACCGGCCGCATCCTGGTACATGAACTGTGCCACCGGCCCGCTCTGGCCGGGCAGCAGGCGACCGCCGATCAGGTCATAGCCCAGCGGGGCCAGCTTGGGCGCGCGCACATTGGCGCCCAGCCGGCGCGACAGCCAGGTCACCAGGGCCTGCTCCTGGTCGGCGCCAACTTCCACCGGGCGCCGCAGGTCGGCGCTGAAGACGGTATGGGCCACTGCAGCCTGGCGTGCCAGCATCACCGGGGCGGAGGCCACGAGAGTGCGCGCATTGCCGCCGGCGCTCAGGTCACGCAGGTACCAGCCGCCCAGGCCACCGGCCAGGGTCAACAGCAGCATGGCGGCGTAGCGCCACCAGAGCGCGCTATTGGCGGCATTAGCGGCATTGGCGGCTGCGCCCTGATCACGGCGGCGATATTCTTCGCCGCCTGCCAGCACCGCAGCAGCCAGGCGGGGGGGAGTGCTTCTTCCAGCACCGGGTCGTAGTGCGCATGCAAGGCGCGATTCTGGGCGCGCCAGGCGCGCACCTGCTGCAACTCCGCGGCGTGCGCGGGGTCCTGCTCCAGCCAGGCGGCGATTTCACCGGCACGCGATGCCGGCAACTGGCCGTCGGCATAGGCATGCAGCTCTTCTTCGGAAATTGCCGGGGTCTTCATTTCACCACCTTCAGGGTCGAACCGGCGCTACCCAGACCACCCAGGCCACCCGCTCCATCCATCGCGTGGCGCAGGCGCTCGCGGGCGCGTGACAGGCGCGACATGACGGTACCGGTCGGTATGCCCAGGGTCACTGCGACATCCTCGTAACGCATTTCTTCCAGCACCACCAGCAACAGGACTTCACGCTGTTCAGCCGGCAGCGCCTGCAGGGCCGCTTCCAGGTCCAGCGCCAGCCCCTGGTCGGTAGCCGGCGCGGGGGCCGCGATGGTCTCCGCCTGCTCCGGTTCCAGTTCCACCGTATTGAGCACCGGCTTGCGGCGCTGGTCGGCGTGCAGGTTATGCATGATGGCGAACAGCCAGGGACGCATGTCGGTGCCGCGCTTCCAGCTATCGCGCTTTTGCCAGGCGCGTTCCAGCGTGTCCTGCACCAGATCGTCGGCGCCCTCGCGTTCACCGGTCAGGGCCCGGGCGTAGCGGCGCAGGCGCGGCAGGCAGGCGAGCATGGCTTGCTCGTCGGCCTGTCGTTCGCGCTGTTGCCGTTCCAGCCTGGCCTTGCGTCCGAACATGGGGCGCTCCCGGTGCCTGGCGGCTCAGCTCAGGGCTTGACCACGTGCCAGATGTCCTTGAAGTTGTCGCCGGTGCGCTCACCGGGCTTCTTGTCGGCTTCATACAGGTACAGCGGCTTGCCCTGATAGGCCAGCTGGGCGCTGCCGTCGTCGCGGGTCACGGTGGAATACGGCGCGGCGGGCATGCCCATGGGCGCCACCGGCGGCCACAGCTTGGCGCAAGGGCCATTGCAGACGCTCTTGCCGCTGTTGGCGGTGTCCTTGTCGAAGGTATAGACGGTCATGCCCTTGGCATCGACCAGGATGCCGTCCATGGTCTTGACGCCAGCACTCTGGGCGGAGGCGATCAGGGATGCCGAGGCACAGGCCAGGGCCAGCAGGGAGCTTGCGAGCAGTCTCATGTCATTTCCTTTTCTTGGTGGGCTTACAGGTTACGGGTTACGCGTTATGCCATACCCATGCCGACGTATACGCGGCCGGCCCCTGCATTATTCCCGTCCCTGCAAAAATATTTTTACCTGAGCCGTGCCGCGCCGCACCATCAGCGGCTGACGGTCTCGCGTTGCATCGGTGCCAGCAGGGCCAGCAGCCGGTTCTGGGTGTGCGAGGGGATGCCGTTGGCGTCCATGGCCAGTTGCAGGTCTTCCACCAGGGCATTGAAGTCGGCGTTGCTGAGCTTGAGACCCTGGTGCACTTCGCGCATGGGGTCACCCGTGTAGATGCAGCCGCCGCCGCTCAACTGGCAGAACTGTTCCACCAGCTTTTGCTTGACGCGCTCGATATTGGACTCCGCAAACGTATGCTTGATGCGCCGATCGGCCAGCATGCTGGCCATGAAGTCATCCACTACTTTCTGCAGCACCGGCAAGCCGCCCAGGGCGCGGTAGAGGCTGTCATCCGGCGTCGTCTGCGCCTGAGTCTGAGCCGCGCCGAGTGTACCGGCCAGGGCCAGAGCGGCGGCGACGCGCGCTATCTGCTGTCTCATCATGGCTGCTCCTCGCGCTCAGAATCCGGCCTGCAGCGACAGATAGACGCCGCGCTGCCGCTTGGGGTTGTAGACGGTGATGTCGCCCAGCGCCACGTAGGCCAGGGTCATCGACAGGTTCTTGCTGGGGAACCAGGCCAGGAAGGCATCGTAGTAGTCCTTCTCATGGTCGGCTGCGAGGTTGCGCGGCTTCATGCGGTATTCCACGCCCAGCGCCAGCTTGCGGTTGATCAGGTAGGCCGCCGAAAACTCGCCCATGGCCTGGTAGCGATCACGCTGGTCGCCGCCGAAGCCGAGCAGGCCCATCTGGTTGGCCTTGGTCAGGCGCAGCGTGCCGTTGAGCAGCAGGCTTTCCTGTAGCAGGAGCTTGGTGGCGGCGAGGTAATAGTCGATGCCGGCGTCGCTGGCTGCGCCCAGTTGCTTGACGCTGGTAACCGCCCCCAGGCCGCCGATGCCATTGTTGTGCTTGAACATGATCCCGGCGGCAACCTGCGGCAGCCAGCGGTCCTGGTCGTAGACCGCGTCACCGGCCAGCTTGAGCTTGATGCCGACGATGTCCTGGCTGATCTTGAGGTCGGCCAGCGGCGCCAGGCTGCCGTAGAGCTCCTGCTTGTTCAGCGAGAGTTCGACACGGTCTAGGATGCCCACGGCCACGCCGTAGGACTTCAAGGTGTAATCCTGGGTCGACAGATAGGTGTAGTGCGCATTGGCACCATAGCTGTCGCGAGTCCCGTAGCCGGTGATCAGGGCCCAGGGCGTGAGACCACCGCCACCGGCGCCTTCTACCTGGGTCACGCCACCGGTGGCGGTGAGCTTGCCCAGGTCGGGCATCCAGCGGCGATCGTCGGGTGCTGTGGACGCGGTGGCCTCGCCGGTCGTCGTGGGCGTAGAGGGCGTAGAGGGTGTAGAGGGCGCCGCTGCGGCGGCCGCGCCGGCGCCCATGGCCCGGGCTGCCTTCTGCTGCTGGGCCAGCGCCCAGGCATCGCGTTCGGCATCGCTCATCTGCGCCAGCACAGGTGCGGAGAGCGTTGTCAACAGCGCCAGAGCGCCGCCCTTGATGGTGTTCTTCATCCCACTCCCCCTGCCCCACTTGTCTGATCCGTCATTGATGCTGGCGCCCCCTCGGCGCCACTCATACCGCCACGTTTTCGGACTGGTCCAGCGCCTCCGGCGCGCGCCATTGCTGCAGCCATTCCAGGAAACGCTCAACCGGCATGGGCTTGCCCATGAAATAGCCTTGCCCCTGATCGCAGCCCATCTGCCGCAGCAGGAACCAGACCTCTTCGCTCTCCACCCCTTCGGCCACCACCCGCAAGCCCAGGTTGTGGCCCAGGTCGATGGTGGAGCGCACGATCTTGGCGTCGTCCTGGTCCTGTGCCATCTTCATGACAAAGGACTTGTCGATCTTCAGCTCCCGCACCGGCAGGCGCTTCAGGTAGGCCAGCGAGGAATAACCGGTGCCGAAATCGTCGATGCTCAAGGCGAAACCCATGGCCGCCAGCCGGTCCAGCGTGTTCTGGGCACGCGCCGGGTCGTCCATGATGGCGCTCTCGGTGATCTCCAGGCAGAGCGCGGCGGGCGTGAGTCCGTGGCGCTCGACGATGGCGGCGAAGACGCCCGGCAACTCCTGGTCCAGCAGGTCGCGTGTCGAGAGGTTGACCGAGAATTTCAGGGCAATGCCATTGCGACGCAGCTCGGCCGACAGGCTGGCGACCTTTTCCATCATCCAGACGGTCAGCATGCGAATGAAACCGGTGGTCTCGGCGAAGGGAATGAAATTGTCCGGGCCGATGAAGCCCTTTTCCGGATGCAGCCAGCGCACCAGCGCTTCGGCCCCGAACACTTCGCCGGAGGCCAGGTCCAGCTTGGGCTGCAGATAGAGCATGAATTCGTCGCGCTCCAGTGCGCGGCGCAGCTCGGAAAGGAGCGACAGGCTTTCCTGGCTGCTGCGGTCGATGGCAGGGTCGTAGACCACCACCCCGCTGCCCTTGCGCTTGGCGGTGTACATCGCCACCTCGACGCGGCTGAGCAGGACATCACTGCTGCGCCCATGAGCCGGATAGCCGGCGATGCCGATGCCGGCGCCCAGGTCCACCGTCTGTTCCTGCAGGGACAAGGGTTGCTCCAGCGCCCGCAGGATATGTGCCGCCTGCGCCAACGCGCCTTCCAGGTTCACACCGGGCAGCAGGATGGCAAATTCGTCGCCGCCCAGTCGCGCCACCTTGGCCCCCGGATACAGCAGCTGGGCCGTCAGGCGCGACGCCACCTGGCGCAGCAGGTCGTCGCCGAAGCGGTGACCCAGCACATCGTTGACCTGCTGGAAGCGGTCCAGGTCCATCATCAGGATGTGGCAGGTACCGCCCACCGATTCCCCGCCGTCGATGATGGCGTCCCGTAGCAGATCGGCGAACTGCACCCGGTTGGGCAGGCCGGTCAACTGGTCCTGGTAGGCCAGCCGGCTGATTTTCAGTTCACGTTTGGCGATCTCGCCACGCATGGTTTCGAAGGCTGCGCCCAAGCGGCCGATCTCGTCCTGGCGCCGGATGTACAGGCCTTCGCTGTAGTCACCCGCGCCCAGGCGCTTGGCAACGCTGGCCAGGTCGCGCAGGGGACTGGTGATGCGCCGTGCCATCACGGCACTGGCCACCGCCGCACCCAGCACGCCCAATACCGTAATGCTCAGCAGGATCACTTGCAGCCGCTGGTAGGGTGCCACCGCTTCGCTGACCGAACGCTGCAACACCGCCACCGCCTGCTGGCCGTTGCTGGCCTGCGCCAGCGGCAGGATGCGGGCGCGATACTGGTTGCCGTCGATCTGCAGGTCGGCCGGGCCGGCGGCGCGCACATCGCCCACTTCGTGCAGCAGCATCTGCGCCTCCGGCTTGGCCAGGGTCGATACATCCGACACCCAGTCAGCGCGCCCGCGCTGGCGGACCAGGATGGACACCTGCAGCTGCGACAGGGCGCGCATGTCATTGACCAGATCGCGATCCACCGGGAAGCCCATGACCACCCAGGCGATGGTGACCGGCGCCTTGATCGGCACGGCCACGATCTGGAACAGGTTCTCCCCCACCACCACACTCTCGGCGGCACCGTTGGCATTGTCCTTGTCGGCCTTGCGCACCAGCTCCAGGCTGCTGCGCTGGAGGTCGGTGTCGGGGTACTCCATGGTCGAGGCGCGAATCGTGCCGTCGGTGGCGATCAGCATGCCCATGGAAGCGCCGATGCGCGCCCCGTGGTTGGCCAGCACCGAGCCGATGGTGTCATGGTCGTCGGTGCCAATGGCCTGGCGGAAGCCGAAGTCGGACGCCAGCAGCCTTGCGCCCTGGGTCAGTTTCTGGGCGTTCTGGTCCAGCAGGCGCGTGAAGACGCGCTCACCGATCACCAGTTCGTCGCTGATGGCGCTGCGCGCGTTGCGGTCGATGGCGGTACGGATCGCCACGAAGCCGGCCAGTTGCACCACCACGATGAGGATGATGAACAGCGCAACGATCTTGCTTTCCAGACGGTAGAGACGCACCCTAGCCCCGTTTCCCTTATTTGCCATGCACGGCGCCGCCCTACAGCGGGACCGCCTTGACGTTGAGTTTGATGGCGGCCTTGCCGTCGCCCTGGACCTCCAGCGCCTGTTGCACGGCGGCCTGGTTCGGGCCCATGGTGAAATACCAGGCCTTGAGCGTGTAGCGGCCATTGCCCAGGCCTTCCAGCCGGACCGTGCCGCTGCGATCGGTCACGCCGAAATACGGCGTATTGACCACCTGCACGTAGGCCACCATCTCGTCATGGATATTGCAGCCCAGGACCACGGTTCCCGCCTTGTCGAAGACTACCGGGCTGCCGGGCACGCCGGAATAAAGCTTCAGTTCGAAGGTCTTGGCCGGCGAGAACGAATAGACGTGGTGCCGGATATTGTCGTGATTGGGAAACAGGATGGACGTGCCGGTCTGCACCACCGTCACCAGCGGGATGAAGGTCTTGTTCTTCTGCTCGATCTCGACCTGTCGCGGCGGCTTGGCGGGTGCGGCGGCGCCTCCCGCCGGTTCGGCATAGACCACGGCATTGGGAACCACCTGACCGGCGCTATCGAGGACCTGCACCGAGACCGCTGCCTGCGCTGCGCAGGCAGTAGCGGCGGCCCAGATACATGCCATGACCTTGACGAGCTGCCCTGCCCTGCGGCGCATGTTCTTGTTCTGCATATCGCTTGATGGAAAATGGGTAACGGCGGGGGCCACCCGGCGCGCCACCTCCATGGCGCATCCGACAAGCCTTTCCCTTCACCCTGCACTATACGGAAGCCCTTAGCGCTGCATATAGGGGAGTTTCTGAGTTGCCCGACAGCAATCCGACAACCCAACACCCCTTATGATCGCCCTGCTGGTGATCAGTCCCCTCATGAACCTACACCAAGCTTCACGATTATGCCTGCGAATCTTCCCTTGGAGCAGTCAGATAGCCGATCACTGCCGGCAGAATTTCCGGACGCACGCTCCCTGCGGACAGCCCTCCCGGACCGGTCAGGACCACGGCATTGATCAGCGCCTTCAACATGCGCTGCAGGACGAAGGTCGCCACATCCAGGTCAGGCGTGGTGATGCTGCTGCGGTGCTTTTCCAGCACGCGGCGGATGGCCTCGAAGAAACGCTGGCGGATCTCGCTGGACACCGGCAGGTTGTAGGCCGGGAATTCCTCTTCCAGGATGCGGTTCAGTTCCGGCTCCAGCAGATGGGCCGCCACCAGGGCGCCGATCAGCTTGTCGAAGTCTTCGCGCAGGGAGCCAGCGGCATCGATATGCGCCACCACATCCTCGAACAGCCCCAGCATGCGCGAGACATGGCGCTCGCGCAGGGCAAAGATCAAGGCGTCCTTGTTGGGGAAATACTGGTACAGCGAGCCCACGCTGATACCGGCCGATTCGGCCACGAGATTGGTGTTGGTCTTGGCATAGCCGCGCTCGACGAGCACGCGTGACATGGCATCAAGGATGGTATCGACCATCGCCCGCGAACGCGCCTGGCGTGGTTCTTTTCTGGGTTGCAGTTTCATTGGCAGCTTTGGTAAGGAATTCGCCCGCCCCCGACGCGAATTCACAACATGAGTGATTGTTCGTATATCCAAGTATAATACGGAAAATGAGTTTTTACTCGCCCCGCCCCCGGATGGTACTCGTAAATCCAGGTGAGCGCTTGGCGCCGGATCGAACCGGCGCCGCCGGCATGCCATGCGTGTGGCCTGCTGGGCAGGCATCAGCGGGTCGCAAAACTCACAAAAGAACTCGTATCGCCAAATACCTCTTCGTGGAGAATTCTATGAAACGCATCACGTCGCCCGGGCTGCGGCCACGGGCGATCGCCACTCGTGTCGTGGCGACCGCCTTGCTGGGCGCGCTCGGTTTGTCAGGTTGTGCCAGCTTCGAGGGCATCGGCAGTGACAAGCAGCTCGCCCAGGCCCACGATTTCGCGACCCAGCGCAGTCTGTCGGATCCCAATCCCGGCGCACCCGACGGCCAGTGGCCGGGAAGCGACTGGGTGCGCCAGTTCGGCGACGCCCAGTTGAACGCCCTGATCGAAGAAGCCCTGGCCGCCAGCCCCAGCCTGCAGCAGGCGCGTGCCCGCATCGGTGCAGCCACCGCCCTGGCCGAATCGCGCGGCGCGCCGCTGCTGCCCAACGTGGATGCGCAGGCCTCGTTCACGCGCAACCAGTTCTCCAGCACCTCGATCTACCCGCCGCCGTATGGCGGCAACTGGTACAACGAAAAAAAGGCCGGCCTCAACGTCGGCTATGAGCTCGACCTGTGGAACAAGAACCAGGCCGCCCTGGAACAGGCCATCTCCAGCGAGAAAGCCGCCCAGGCCAGCGAACAGGAAGCGCGCCTGGCCCTGACCGCCTCCATCGTCTCGGTCTACAGCCAGCTGGCGGCACAGTATGCGTTGCACGATATCCTGCAGCGCACGGTCGATCAGCGTACTTCCCTGGAAAAGATCACCGCCGATCGCGTGCGTACCGGCCTGGATAGCCAGATCGAGCGCAACCAGTCGCGCAGCAGCAGCGCCGAGGCACGCGCCCAGCTGGAGCAGAGCGAAGGCCAGATCATCCTGCTGCGCCAGCAACTGGGCGCCCTGAGCGGCAAGGGGCCGGATCGCGGCCTGCAACTGGCGCCGCCCTCCCTGCAGAACCTGGCCACGCCCGGCCTGCCGGCGGATCTGCCGCTGAACCTCATGGGTCGCCGTCCTGACATCGTGGCTGCACGCTGGCAGGTGGAAGCCGCCAGCCAGGGCATCACCGTGGCCAAGGCGCGCTTCTACCCGGATATCAACCTCTCGGCCATGATCGGCTTCGACAGCCTGATCGACAGCAACCCCTTCACGGCCGCCAGCAAGAGCATCGCCTTTGGACCGGCCATCTCGCTGCCGATCTTCGAGGGCGGCGCGCTACGGGCCGGACTCAAGGGCGAATACGCCAACTACGAGCTGGCCGTGGCGACCTACAACAAGGCGCTCAACGATGCCTATGCCGACGTGGCACGCCAGATCGCGGCGATCCACTCGACCGAGCGCCAACTGCCGATTCGCGACGAGGCCCTGCAAGCAGCCGAACGCGCCTACCAGCTGGCACGCGAGCGTTATCGCCTGGGCCTGGTCTCGCAACTGACGCTGCTGTCGGCCGAGACCGCCGTGCTGGGTCAACGCCAGTCCATGGTGGCGCTGCAGGCACAGCGCCGCGAACAGCAGGTGGCGCTGTACAAGGCGCTGGGTGGCGGTTTCGACGCCCAGCAGGCCGGGCTGGCCTACGGTCAGCCGCAACAGCAGCCGCAGCAGCGACGCTGAAGCAGGCCCGCCTCAGATCTGCATGACATCCCGACATTGAATCCAGCCTGGTGGCCGGTCTCTCCACTGATCCGCCGACCACCGGGACGGCGTGCCGCAACAGCGACGCGCCGATTGACCGCCTACAAAAAGATAGAACGGAGTCCTCCATGAGTGACAGCACCACCCAAAACAATGCGCCAGCCAACGGAAATGGAAATGGAAACGGCAATGGCAATGGCAAGCGCAAACGCCAGCTGATCTTGCTGACCCTGCTGCTGCTGGTGATCGCGGTCGCCTGCTTCCTGTACTGGTTCCTGCACGCACGCTTCTTCGAAGAAACCGACGACGCCTATGTCGGCGGCAATGTGGTGCAGATTTCCGCCCAGGTGGGCGGCACCGTAGTGGCCGTGAAGGCCGACGACACCCAGATCGTCAAGGCCGGCCAGCCGCTGGTGGCGCTGGACGCCGCCGACACCAGGCTGGCCCTGGACCAGGCCCAGGCCGCACTGGCCCAGGCGGTGCGCCAGACGCGCCAGCTGTTCCTGAACAACGATACCCTGGCCGCCAACGTCGCCGCCGCCGACTCCAACCTGGCCCGCGCTCGCGAAGACCTGCAACGCCGCCAGGCCGGCCTGGCCTCGGGTGCGGTCTCGCAGGAAGACGTCTCGCACGCCCGTGACGCCGTCAAGAGTGCCAGCGCCGCCCTGGACCAGGCACGCGCCGCCGCCGCCGCCAACCGTGCCCTGACCGACCACACCAGCGTCACCGAGCACCCCAACGTGCTGCAAGCCGCCACCGCCGTGCGCAATGCCTACCTGAACTACGCCCGCGTCAATATCGTGGCGCCGGTCTCGGGCTTTGTCTCCAAGCGTTCGGTGCAGGTCGGCCAGCGCATCGCCGCCGGCAACCCGCTGATGGCCATCGTGCCGCTCGAACAGATCTGGATCGACGCCAACTTCAAGGAAAGCCAGCTGCAGCACATCCGCATCGGCCAGCCGGTGGAGGTGATCGCCGACGTCTATGGCTCCAGCGTCAAGTACAAGGGCACCGTGATCGGCTTCTCGGCCGGCACCGGCGGCGCCTTCTCGCTGCTGCCTGCGCAGAACGCCACCGGCAACTGGATCAAGGTGGTGCAGCGCGTGCCGGTGCGCATCGCGCTGGACCCGGAACAGGTGCGCGCCCATCCGCTGCGCATCGGCCTGTCCACCACGGCCACCGTCGATATCCATGGCGACGGCCGCGCGCTGGAAGCGGTGCCGACCAATTACCAGACCGACGTCTATGACGACCTGGGCAAGCAGGCCGACAGCATCGTCGAGCGCATCATCAGCGACAACGCCAGTGGTTTGCCGCAAGCCCGCAAGAGCAAGGCCGCGGCCACGCCGGCTGCCGTCCCGCATACCTGAGACCATGCCGCTGCAATCACTGGACAATGACGGAGCCCCATGGCCAACAGCCCTACTCCCCCAAAACCCTACACGCCACCGCCACCGCTGACCGGCGCCAACCTGGTGCTGGGCACCCTGTCGGTGTCGCTGGCGGTGTTCATGAACGTGCTGGACTCGTCCATCGCCAACGTCGCCATTCCGACCATCTCGGGCAACCTGGGCGTGTCGGTCGATGAAGGCACCTGGGTCATCACCTCCTTCGCGGCCGCCAACGCCATCTCGATCCCGTTGACCGGCTGGCTCACCCAGCGGCTGGGCGCGGTGCGCCTGTTCGTCACCTCGGTGCTGCTGTTCGTGGTGGCGTCCTGGCTGTGCGGACTGGCGCCCACGCTGCCCATCCTGCTGGCCGCCCGCGTGCTGCAAGGCCTGGTGGCCGGCCCCATGGTGCCGCTGTCGCAATCGCTGCTGCTGGGGGCCTACCCCAAGTCGCGGGCCTCGTTCGCCCTGGCGCTATGGGGCATGACCGCCGTGGTGGCGCCGGTGGCAGGGCCGGCGCTGGGCGGCTGGATCACCGACAGCTATACCTGGCCCTGGATCTTCTACATCAACATCCCGGTGGGCCTGATCGCAGCCGGCATCACGCTGGCCATCTACCGTTCGCGCGAAACGCCCATCCACAAGCTGCCCATCGACAAGATCGGGCTGGCACTGCTGGTGACCTGGGTGGCCGCCTTCCAGATCATGCTGGACAAGGGCAAGGATCTGGACTGGTTCGCCTCGCCCACCATCGTCACGCTGGGCATCATTGCCCTGGTGGCCTTTGCCTACTTCGTGGTGTGGGAGCTCAACAATGACCACCCGGTGGTGGACCTGCGCCTGTTCGGCCGGCGCAATTTCGCCGGCGGCACCATTGCCATTTCGATCGGCTATGGCGTGTTCTTCGGCAACCTGGTGATCCTGCCGCAGTGGCTGCAGCAATACCTGGGATACCGCTCCATCGATTCGGGCCTGTCGACTGCGCCGATCGGGATTTTCGCGGTGATCCTGATGCCGCTGATCGGACGTTTCCTGCCGCTGGTGGATGCGCGCAAGGTGGCCACGGCGTCCTTCATCGGCTTTGCCATCGTGTTCTGGCTGCGCTCGCGCTACAACCTGCAGGTGGACCAGATGACGGTGATCCTGCCCACGCTGCTGCAGGGCATCCCGACGGCCATGTTCTTCGTGCCGCTGACGGTGCTGCTGCTGTCGGGCCTGCCGCCCGAACGCATTCCCGCGGCCGCCGGCCTGTCGTCCTTCGTGCGGGTGTTCTGTGGTGCGGTCGGCACCTCGATCTCCACCACCGCCTGGAACAACCGCACCATCATGCACCACGCGCAGCTGACCGAGCATGCCACGCCCTACAGCCCCTGGCTGCAGGAAACGCTCAACAACATCAGCAGCACCCTGGGCCTGAATGCCGAGCAGAGCGCCGCCATGCTGGAGCGGACCATCACCTTCCAGGCCGCCATGCTGGGCATCAACGACATCTTCTTTGTGTCGGCAGTGATCTTCCTGGTGATCATCCCGCTGATCTGGATCATCAAGCCCTCCAAGGGCGGTGCCGGCGCGGCCGAAGCTTCGGCGGCGCACTAGGCGACAGCACCTGTCCCGGCTAGCGCAGCCGGGACAGTCCATGCTGCAGGCGGATGATGTCGATCAGCTTGCGCAAGGCCGGATGGGCATGGCGCCGGCTGCTGTAGTACATGTGGAAGGGTTCGCTGGGTGCAGCCCATTCAGGCAGCAGCACTTCCAGCGCCCCCTCTTCGATGTCCTTCCTGATCCGGGCCTCCAGCAGATAGGCAATACCGACCCCGGCGCGGGCGGCGGCGATGGTGGCCGCCGTATTGTTGATCGTCACCAGGCCCGGCACGCGGATGCGCTGCTGGTGCTTGCCACGGCCGAACTCCCACTTGTAGCTGGAATTGTCCCCCAGCAGCAGTTGCAGGCAGTTGTGCTGCGCCAGGTCCTCCAGCGTCTGCGGACGGCCGCAGCGCTGCAGATAGTCCGGCGAGGCGGCCGCCACCCAGCGGTGGGCGCGCGTCAAGGGCGCGGTCACCATGCCTTCCGGCACGTAGTGTCCGTAGCGGATGCCGGCGTCATAACCTTCGCTGACGATGTCGATGGGCCGGTCATCCACCACCACGGTGAGCTTGACCTTGGGGCATTGCCGGACGAACTCGGGGATGGCCGGCTCGATCAGCAGATGCGCGGCATCGGCAAAGACATTGATGCGCAACTCCCCCAGGCTGCCCGCCGCTGCGCTTTCCAGCACACCCAGCGCAGCACCGATCTTCTCGAAACCCTCCTCCAGGCGCAGCGCCAGTTCGCTGCCGGCCGCCGTCGGCGAGACCGCCCGGCTGGAACGGTACAGCAGGCGGGTGGACAGCCGCTCCTCCAGCCGCTTCATGGCATGGCTGGTGGCCGAGGGGGTCAGGCCCAGCTGGATGGCAGCGGCCTTGAAGCTGCCGGTCCGCAAGATCGTGACAAATACCCGCAAATCCGAAAAATCCACATGATCCAGCAAGGACATGAATGAACTCCATTCACTTCATGAATTAATGATGTGCATGTTAAACCATCCTCCCGCTGCCGTGACGCAGGGTATAAATACGGTTTCACCGCCCGCAGGCGCCCGCACGGGCCCGCCCGGGCCAGACAACACCCATGCAAAGGATGAGCACCATGAAATCAAGAACGTTTGGCCGCACCGGTGCGGAAGTATCGGAGATCGGATTCGGCGCCTGGGCCATCGGGGGCTCCTGGGGCGACGTCTCCAGCCAGGACGCCAAGGCGGCCCTGCATGCGGCGCTGGACAGCGGCGTCACGTTCATCGATACCGCCGACGTCTATGGCGATGGCCGCTCCGAGCAACTGATCGCCCAGGTCCTCAAGGAACGCGGTGGCCAGCGCCCCTTCGTCGCCACCAAGGCCGGCCGCCGCCTCTCGCCCCATGTCGCCAGCGGCTACACGCGCGAGAACCTGGGCGCCTTCGTCGAACGCTCGCTGCGCAACCTGGAGGTGGAATGCCTGGACCTGGTGCAGCTGCACTGCCCGCCGCCGGAGGTCTATTACCAGCAGGAAGTCTTCGGCTATCTGGATGACCTGGTCAGTGCCGGCAAGATCGCCCACTACGGCGTTTCGGTGGAGAAGGTGGAAGAAGGCCTGAAGGCCATCGAATACCCGAACGTGAAATCGATCCAGATCATCTTCAACATCTTCCGCCAGCGTCCGCTGTCGCTGTTCCTGGATGAGGCGCAACGCCGCGACATCGCCGTCATCGCCCGGGTGCCGCTGGCCTCGGGCCTCTTGACCGGCAAGATGTCGGCGCAGACCACCTTTGCCGCCGATGACCACCGCCACTTCAATCGCCATGGCGAAGCCTTCGATGTCGGCGAGACCTTCTCCGGCGTGCCGTACGAGGTCGCCCTGGCGGCCGTCGAGAAGATTCGCGCGCTGGTGCCGGAAGGCGTATCGATGGCGCAGTTCGCGCTGCGCTGGATTCTCATGGAAAGCGGCATCAGCACCGTCATCCCCGGCGCGCGCAACGTACAGCAGGCGCAATCCAACAGCGCCGCCAGCGGACTGCCGCCGATCCCGGCTGACGTGATGCAGGCGCTGTGGCAGCTTTATCTGGATGACATCGCGCCCTACGTGCATCAACGCTGGTAAGCTTTGGCCCCTGCCCGTCACCCCTACAAGAACATAAGGACAACATGACACCCATCAAACTCGCCATCGCCGGCGTCGGCAAGATCGTCTATGACCAGCACGCTCCGGCCATCGCCGGCAACCCGGATTTCCAGCTGGTCGCCACGGCCAGCCGCAACCACAGCATCGACGGCGTGACCGCCTTCAAGACCATGGCCGAGATGCTGGATTCCGGCACGCAGATCGATGCCATCTCGCTGTGCATGCCACCGCAGTATCGCTATGAAGCGGCCCGCCAGGCGCTACTCGCCGGCAAGCACGTGTTCCTGGAAAAGCCGCCCGGCGCCACACTGTCGGAAGTCGAATCGCTCAAGGCGCTGGCGGCCGAACAGGGTGTGACGCTCTTCGCCAGCTGGCACTCGCGCCATGCACCGGCGGTGCAGGTAGTCAAGCGCCACCTACGGCAGCATGCACCGCGCCGGGTCGAAGTGATCTGGCGCGAAGACGTCCGCCACTGGCACCCCGACCAGGAATGGATCTGGCAACCGGGCGGCCTGGGCGTGTTCGATCCGGGCATCAATGCCTTGTCCATCGTCACCGAGATCCTGCCGCAGGCCATGTTCCTCAAGCAGGCCACGCTGGAAGTACCGGCCAACCGCCAGACCCCGATCGCCGCGCGACTGGCCTTCACCGATGCCCTGGGTACGGATGTGCAAGCCGACTTCGACTGGCGCCAGACTGGCGAGCAGACCTGGGATATCGTGATCGATACCGCGAGCACGCATCTGCATCTCAAGAAGGGTGGGCATGAATTGTGGATCGACCAGGCGCCGTGCGAGCTGCCGGTGGAAGGTGAATATCCTTCGCTGTACGCCCACTTCTGCCAACTGATCCGGAACAAGTCCTCGGATGTGGACGTGGCACCGCTGCGCCATGTGGCCGATGCCTTCATGCTGGGGGAGCATGTGGTGACGGATGCGTTTGTGTAGGGCCTGTTCACGCTCACCGGACAACGCACTGGTCCGGTGAGCGTGGCGGACCGACGGCCTAGGCCGTCAGGATGCGATGATGGAAGCGCAGATGATCTTCCACAAAGCTCTGGATGAAGTAATACCCGTGGTCGTAACCCTCATGCCGGCGCAGCGTCAACGGTTGTGAAGCCTCGCGGCAGGCGGCCTCGAAGCGTTCCGGTAGCAGTTGCTCCAGCAGGAATTTGTCGGCCAGGCCCTGGTCGATCAGGATGCCCTGCGGGAAGGGAGCGTAGAGCTTGCGCATCAGTTCGCTGGCGTCATGCTGCTGCCAGCTTTCCTGATCCGGGCCGAGGTAGTTGCCAAAGGCCTTCTGGCCCCAAGGGCAGTGCAGCGGCGCCGCAATCGGCGCAAAGGCCGAGACTGAACGGTAGAGCTCGCGATGACGCAAGGCCAGCGTGAGCGCGCCATGCCCGCCCATGGAATGGCCGAAGATGCCCATGCGCTGCGGGTCGGCCGGGAAATTCTCCAGCACGGCCTGGCGCAGGTCGTCCACCACATAGCTCTCCATACGGTAATGGCGGTCCCACGGTGCCTGGGTGGCGTCGAGGTAGAAACCCGCCCCTACGCCGAAATCCCAGCTGTCGCTTTCACCCGCAACGCCTGCTCCGCGCGGGCTGGTGTCCGAGCTCACCAGGATCACACCCAGCTCGGCCGCGACGCGTTGCGCACCAGCCTTGATCATGAAGGTTTCTTCGGTACAGGTCAGTCCGGCCAGGTAGAACAGCACCGGCAGCTTGCCGCCGGTACGGGCCTGCGGTGGCACGAAGACCGAGAACCGCATGTCCAGGCCGATGGCCGGCGAGGCATGGCGGTAATAGCCCTGCACGCCGCCGAAACAGCCGTGCTCGGAGAGTTTCTCCAGCATCGCGCGCTCCTCAGAACTCGACCACGGAGCGGATCGATTCACCGCTCTTCATCAGGTCGAAGCCTTCGTTGATGCGCTCCAGGGGCAGCTTGTGCGTGATCAGGTCGTCGATGTTGAGCTTGCCTTCCATGTACCAGTCGACGATCTTGGGCACGTCGGTACGACCGCGCGCGCCGCCGAAGGCCGAGCCCTTCCAGACACGGCCGGTCACCAGCTGGAACGGACGGGTGGAGATTTCCTGGCCGGCTGCTGCCACGCCGATGATGATGGACTGACCCCAGCCCTTGTGGCAGCACTCCAGCGACTGGCGCATGGTGGTGGTGTTGCCGATGCACTCGAAGCTGTAGTCGGCGCCGCCGTCGGTGAGACCAATAATGGCATCGACCACGTTGGGGACGTCCTTGGGATTGATGAAGTCGGTCATGCCGAACTTGCGGGCCATGGCTTCACGCGCCGGGTTCAGGTCCACGCCGATGATCTTGTTGGCACCGACCATCTTGGCTGCCTGGATCACGTTCAAGCCAATACCGCCCAGGCCGAACACCACCACGTTGGCACCCGCCTCCACCTTGGCGGTGAACAGCACGGCGCCCACACCGGTGGTGACGCCACAGCCGATGTAGCAGACCTTGTCGAAGGGGGCATCGGAACGGATCTTGGCCAGGGCGATTTCCGGGACCACGATGTAGTTGGAGAAGGTCGAGGTGCCCATGTAGTGGAACAGGGGCTTGCCGTCCAGCGAGAAGCGGCTGGTGGCGTCGGGCATCAGGCCGCGGCCCTGGGTGGCGCGGATGGCCTGGCACAGGTTGGTCTTCTGCGAGAGGCAGAACTTGCACTCGCGGCATTCGGGGGTGTACAGGGGGATAACGTGGTCGTCCTTCTTGAGCGACTTCACGCCCGGGCCGACGTCGACCACCACGCCCGCGCCTTCATGGCCGAGGATGGCGGGGAAGATGCCCTCCGGGTCGGCGCCGGAGAGTGTGTAGTAGTCGGTATGGCAGATGCCGGTGGCCTTGATCTCGACCAGGACTTCGCCGGCCTTGGGGCCGCCGAGTTCGACTTCCTCGATGGTCAAGGGCTTGCCTGCCTGCCATGCTACCGCTGCTCTTGTCTTCATAGGGATGGGTCCTTTATCTGGTAATGGGGAATACGTGGAGGTAACCTGGGATGGGTGCATCCTGCTCAGCCTCAACTGCGGCGGCGATCAGGGCTGCGCTCAGCGACTGAGGTACTGGTGTACTGAGATGCTGTGATCCTGGACGCAGTATTATCGCATTGCAAACGAAAATGCAGTTGCCGCATTGCGCAAGTGAGTTTTTACGGGTCATCTTGATGTCAGAACAAGTGAAAATTTCCGTCTGACATGAAAAACCTGCTACCGCGTTGCGGCATCGCCGCCACGATAATGACAAAGCCCTTGGCTTGGGGTAAGGTTGCTACAAAACAAACGATAGCCGGGGACGGCCAGCGCGCTGCAGCGCCTCAAGCACGACAGGGCAAGGCAGGGACAAAGCAAGGACAAGGCGAGAGCAGGGCCGGAGCAATCACGACATCCAGGGTAGCGAGCGCAGATGGCCCTGTTCCAACCATGCGTATCTGCCGACCATCATCTGGTTGTACGCAATACGACAAGACGCATCAAGCGCAGCATCAGACGGGATGGCATACTGTCATCCTTCGTATCAGCAAGTGGGGGCATCCACGTAATTTTGGCGTAAGCAACGGTCACTATGGTGACCGCCTGCGGCGATGTGTTGTGCCAGCGGCTTGGCACAGGACGTCAACGGCAGGAAAAATGCGCCTTGCGTGAGAGAGCTGTCGAACGGTCATCCGGCAGGCGTCGGACGAATGGATGAGCAGCACCAAGCTGCCTAACGACAGGTGATGTGATAGTTGGTCACATGGGAAAACAGAACAAATCACCGGGACGCACGGGTTATACCCTGAAGACCTTGCTGCTGTTCGTCGGCTTCGTCGGGTCGTTCATCGTGGTACAGACATGGTGGGAAATCCGCCAGGACCGGCAGTTGACCATCGATTCCGAACGCGCCAGTTCGATGGCCGCCGTGCGCAGCGTGCAAGAGCATGCCGAGCGCGTCTTCGGCGACCTCGACAAGATGCTGTGGAATACCGCCGAGCACATCCAGGGTGCCGGCCCCGACCTGCTGGACGACGACCAGGCCCTGTACCACCTGCTCTCGGAGATGCAGCAGCGCCTGCCTACGGTGATGGTGCTGCGTTATGTGGATCGCAACGGCAATACCCGCGCCAGTTCGCTGCGCGCCTTCGATACCACCAGCATTCCCGAGGATCGCAAGCTGACCTTTGTCGACGGCAATCCGGCGCGCCCTACCCTGTTCGTCGGCCAGCTCATGCGCAGCCGCTACAACCGCGAACTGGTGTTGCCGGTGGCGATGAACCTGTTCGATCGCAGCGCACGGCCGATCGGCTTGCTGGTGGCCGAATTGCGGGCGGCGACCTTCTTCGATTTCTACAAGCGCATCACCAACTTCGAGGCCATCGTCTCGCTGCGCTCGGAGAGTGGCTCGATGATGCTGCGCTCGCCCTATGAGGAACGCTGGCTGAACGTGAGCCTGGCCGACGCCAAGAGCATGGGGCGCATCCGGGCCGGCGCCGAGGAAGGCGCCTTCGAGGAAATCTCGCACCTGACCGGCGAATCGCTGCTGTTCTCCTACAAGCGGCTGGAAAAATGGTCGCTGGTGGCGGTCTACGCGCGCCGCATGGAAGACGTACTGGCGCCCTGGCGCAGCCGCACCGAGAACCGCATCCTGCTGACCACGGGGATACTCGGTTTCATCCTGATCGCGCTGATTTCCTTCCTGGTCTACTACCGCTACCAGCGGCGCCTGGACAACGCGTTGTCGGCCAGTGAATATCGCTATCGCAAGCTCTATGAGGAGGGCAGCGATCCCATCGTGCTGATTTCGTCGGAGCTGCGCTATCTGGACTGCAATGCCGCCGCACTGCGCTTTTTCGGCGTGCCGGACAAGGAGCGCATCATCGGCCGCAAGGTCGGCCTGTTCTCGCGCCAAAAGGCCAGGACGGCAGAGCAGCCGGATATCGATGAGCTGGTCGGCCGCGTGCTCTCCGGCCAGCCACAGCAGTTCGAGTGGGTGACCGTACGACGCAACAAGATCATCCACACCGACGTCACGCTGAACCGGGCCGAATTCGAGCGGGGCTATGCGATCTTCGCCATCCTGCGTGACATCAGTGCCCGCAAGCGCGCCGAACTGCTGCAAAGCGAGCAGAACCGGGTGCTGCACATGGTCATGGCCGATGAAGACCTGGATGGCATCCTCAACGAAATCGTCGGCTTTGCCGATGCCCAGATTCCCTACGGCGCCAGTTGCGTGATGCTGGTCAACGAGCAGGCTTCGCATTTCACCACCGTCTTGAGCCGGCGTTATCCGCCCCGCCTGTTGCGGGCGCTGCAGGGCATGCCGATCCGGCACGGTTGCGGCGTCGGCGCGGAGGCGGCGCTGCGACGCGGGCCCTGCATCGTCACCGATATCGCGCGTGATCCGGTGACTGAACACCTGCGGGTGCTGATCGATGTGGAGGTCTATCCCTCCTGCGGCGCCTGGCCCATCATCGGCAAGGAAGGGCAATTGCTGGGCGTGTTTGCCGCCCTGCTCAAGGAAAACCAGGCCCCCAGCAATGAATACCTGCAACTGGCCAATATCGCGGCCGACCTGGCCAGCGTGGCCATCGAAAGCCGTCGCGCCGACGAACGCATCCGCCACCTGGCGCACTACGATGAACTGACGGGCCTGCCCAACCGCTTCCTGTGCACCCAGCACGTCTCCAATGCCATCACCCACGCCGAACACCGCAATGGCATGGTGGCGGTGCTGCTGATGGACCTGGACCGCTTCAAGAACATCAACGATACCTTCGGCCACGAAGCTGGCGAGGCAGTGCTGCAGGAAATCGCCCAGCGCTTCCGCAACAGCCTGCGCGAACTGGACATCCTGGCCCGGGTGGGCGGGGACGAGTTCATCGTGCTGGTGGATGACTTCGACGATCCGCTGCAACTGGGCGAGATCGCGCAGAAGCTGCTCTCCGAGGCACGCAAGCCCTTCATCATCGATGGTCAGGAAGCGATGCTGTCGGCCAGTATCGGCATCGCCACCTATCCCGGCGATGGCGACAATGCGCAGACCCTGATCAAGAACGCCGATATCGCCATGTACCGTGCCAAGCACCATGGCAAGGACGACTATCGCTTCTTCTCCGACGAGGTCAACACCAATACGGTGGAGCGCATCGCCCTGGAAGCCGAGCTGCGCCGCGCCATCGAGCGCGCCGAATTCGTGGTGCACTACCAGCCCAAGATCAACCTGGCCAGCGGCAGCATCGTCGGCGCCGAGGCGCTGGTGCGCTGGCAGCACCCGGTACGCGGTCTGTTGCCCCCGGGCGAATTCATCCCGCTGGCAGAGGAGACGCGCCTGATCGACCAGATCGGACTGGAGGTGCTGGACGTGGCCTGCCGCGACATCGGCCTGATGCTGGAGCGCAACCTGGAATGCGGACGCATCTCCATCAACCTCACCGGCAGCCAGTTCGGTGACGAACACCTGCTCGACGACATCAAGTCGGTGGTGGCGCGCCACGGCACACCACCGGCCTGCCTGGAATTCGAGATCACCGAAAGCATGGTGATGCACAATCGTGACCAGGCCATTGCCATCATGGATGGCATCCGCGCCGAGGGCTTCACCATCTCCATCGACGACTTCGGCACCGGCTACTCGTCACTGGCTTACCTGAAGCGCTTCCCGGTCAATACCCTGAAGATCGACAAGTCCTTCATCAACGACATCCCCGATGACGCCAACAGCAGCGCCATCGTGCAGGCCATCATCGCCATGAGCCATGCCTTGAACCTGAAGGTGGTGACTGAAGGCGTGGAGACCGAAAAGCAGTTGCAGGCTCTGCGCGAATTCGGTTCGGACGAATACCAGGGCTATTACTTCAGCAAGCCGGTTCCCTATGTGCAGTTCCTGCAGATGCTGCTGATGCAGCAGCAGGCGCTGCGGCAGGCGGCGCAGGCCCTGGTCATCGAAGGCAGCCCGCCCTGAGCGCTGCCCCTGCCCTCCCCCCCGGCTCTTGCCTCTGCCCTCACTGCGAAGATCGCGAACTGAGCCGGTCGACCTGGTACAGCGAGGGGAACAGGCGAATCCACAACAGCACGATGACCACCGTGCCGATGCCCCCGATCAGCACCGCCGGCACCGCACCGAACCAGGCCGCGGTCAGCCCCGACTCGAACTCCCCCAACTGGTTGGAGGTGCCGATGAAGACTGAATTGACGGCCGACACCCGGCCGCGCATGGCGTCTGGCGTCTCCAGCTGGACGAAGGACGAGCGCACCACCACGCTGATCATGTCGGCCGCCCCCAGCACCGCCAGCGCGGCCAGCGAGAGCGGGAACCAGTGTGAGAGGCCAAAGACGATGGTCGCCATCCCGAACACCGCGACGGCAATGAACATGGTGCGGCCCACGCGACCGCCCAGGGGCCGGCGCGCCAGCCACAGGGCCACCACCAGCGCACCGGCCGCAGGTGCCGAGCGCAGCAGGCCCAGGCCGGCGGCACCGGTATGCAGGATGTCATTGGCATAGACCGGCAGCAAGGCAGTGGCGCCGCCCAGCAGTACGGCAAACATGTCCAGCGAAATGGCGCCGAAGATGGCCGGCTTGCTGCGAATGAAGGCCAGGCCGGCGAATACCGATGACAGGCTGGCACCGGTCGGCTTGGCGGCAGCCGCAGCAGAAGCAGTGGCTGACGCGGGTCGCCGGATCAAGGACAGCAGCAGGCTGCACAGGGCGAACAGGGCGCAACTGCTGGCGTACACCACGGCCGGTCCGGCCACGTAGAGCAGGCCGCCCAGCGCCGGGCCGATGATGATGGCGAACTGGGTGGCCGACGCCGAGCCGGCCACCGCGCCCGGCAAGGCCCTGGGCGACATCAGACTGGGTAGCAGGGCCGACATGGTCGGCTTGGAGAATGCGCGACCGGCACCGATGACGGCGACGATGGCGAAGATCATCTCGCGATTGAGCCAGCCGCCGATGCTGCCCA
The DNA here is from genome assembly GCF_000300975.2 of Herbaspirillum frisingense GSF30. Classification (GTDB taxonomy): domain Bacteria; phylum Pseudomonadota; class Gammaproteobacteria; order Burkholderiales; family Burkholderiaceae_D; genus Herbaspirillum; species Herbaspirillum frisingense. The sequence continues at coordinate 55,667 of NZ_AEEC02000018.1, forward strand.
GGGCCAGCGTGGCCGCAGCCAGGGCCTCCACCAGCGCGCTGATGCGGGCCACATTGCGCCGATCATGGCGATCGGCCACATGGCCGACCACGAACACCAGGAACAGCGAGGGAATGAACTGCACCAGTCCGACGATACCCAGGTCGAAGGCGCTGTGAGTGAGCTGGTAGACCTGCCAGCCGACCGCCACGATCTGCATCTGCAATGCGATGGTGGAGGCCACGCTGGCGCACCAGAACAATTTGAAGGGGGTGTGGTGACGCAAAGGCTGCTGGTCGTCGCCGGCCTGGTCGGGCTGTTCGGTGGTACTGGTGGATGACATGTCTGGATGTGGAGATTGGGCGATGTGGACCGGAACAGCAGACTGTGAGCGGCTGCACCGGCATCACGCAGACGGTCTTGGCGCCGCTGCGGCCCTGCCCTGCAAGGCAGGTCGGGCGCAGATATACTACCCGATCCCGCGCCCGCCGGCTGAAGCAGGCCCCCATCTGCGATCGACGCTGAAGTCGGCGCCGCAGTCGGCCAATTACAAGGAGAACCAATATGCAGTACCGCCAACTCGGCCGCACCGACATCCAGGTCAGCCAGATCACCCTGGGGACCATGACCTGGGGTGAACAGAACAGCGAAGCCGAGGCCCACTCGCAACTCGATCTGGCCGTTGAACGCGGCATCAACCTGATCGATGCCGCCGAGATGTATCCGGTGCCACCCAAGCCGGAAACGCAGGGCCTGACCGAGCGCTATCTCGGCACCTGGCTCAAGAAGTCCGGCCAGCGCGACCGTCTGCTCATCGCGACCAAATGCACCGGCCCGGCACGCAAGCCGCATAACCCGCGCCATATCCGCGGCGGCATCAACAACCTGGACCGCAAGGGCTTGACCGAGGCCTTGCATGGCAGCCTGGAGCGCCTGCAGCTGGATCACGTGGACCTGTACCAACTGCACTGGCCGGACCGCAGCGTGAACAGCTTCGGCCAGCTCGGCTACCAGCACGTGGACGATGAGAGCACGGTACCGGTCGAGGAGACGCTCAAGGTCCTGAGCGAATTCGTGAAGGCGGGCAAGATCCGCACCATCGGCCTGTCCAACGAAACCGCCTGGGGCGTGGCGCAATTCCTGCGCGCGGCCGAGCAGCACGGGCTGGAGCGCATTGTCACGATCCAGAATCCCTACAACCTGCTCAACCGCAGCTTCGAGATCAACCTGGCAGAGTTTGCCCATCGTGAGCAGGTCGGCCTGCTGGCCTATTCACCGCTGGCCTTCGGCATGTTGAGCGGCAAGTATCTTGACGGCGCCCGCCCTGCCGGAGGCCGCCTGACGCTGTTCGAGCGCTTTGTACGCTATACCAATCCGCAAGCCGAACGCGCCACGGCCGAGTACGTCGCCCTGGCCCGCAAGCACGGCCTGGACCCGGCGCAGATGGCCCTGGCCTATGTGAACAGCCGTTCCTTCCTGACCTCCAACATCATTGGCGCCACCACGCTGGACCAGCTGCGCAGCAATATCGATAGCGCCCAGTTGGAGTTGAGCGAGGAAGTGCTGGCGGGGATCGAGGCAATCCATCGCGCCCAGCCGAATCCGGCACCCTGACGCCTGCTTGGCGCGAGCAATAAAAAACCGGCGACGCGCCGGTTTTTTTGTGTCATCACATCGCTCAAACGCGCAAGCAATTTTCAGTCGCCGCTGCTTTCAGTGGCCACGGCCGCTTGCACCTGCTCCTCGCGGGCACCGTAGCGCGCCGCCATCACCGCACACACCATCAACTGGATCTGGTGGAACAGCATCACCGGCAGCAGCACCATGCCGATGGCGCCGCTGGAGAACAGCACCTTGGCCATCGGTACGCCCGAGGCAAGGCTCTTCTTGGAGCCGCAGAAGACGATGGTGATCTCGTCTTCCTTGTTGAACCCGAGGCGACGGCTGCCGAAGGTGGTGATGCCCATGATGATGGCCAGCAGCACGGCATTGATCACCAGCAGCGCCACCAGCATGGACACCGGCACCTGGTGCCACAACCCTTGCACCACGGCTTCGCTGAAGGCCACGTAGACCACCAGCAGGATGGAGCTCTGGTCGACGAACTTGAGCCAGGACTTGTTGCGCTCGATCCAGCGGCCGATCCAGGGACGGGCGATCTGACCGGCCACGAAGGGCAGCAATAACTGATAGACGATTTTCAGGATCGAATCGAGCGAGGAATGTCCGCCGCCGTCATGCGCTACCACCAGCACACCCACCAATAGCGGCGTGAGGAAAATGCCCAGCAGGTTGGAGGCGGAGGCGGCGCAGATGGCCGCCGGCACGTTGCCGCGCGCCACCGAGGTAAAGGCGATGGAAGACTGTACGGTGGAAGGCAGCACGCACAGGAACAGCAGGCCCAGGTACAGCTCGGGCGTGATGAACTGCAGCAGCACGGGCTTCAACAACAGTCCGATCAGGGGAAACAGGGCGAAGGTGCAGAGCAATACCGTCACATGCAGCTTCCAGTGGGTGAAGCCGGCTACCACCGCCTCGCGCGAGAGCTTGGCGCCATGCATGAAGAACAGCAGGCCGATCATGAAGGTGGTCAGGCCATCGAAGGCCTCGGCCACCTGGCCGGTACAGGGAAGGAAGGATGCTGTGAGCACGACGGCCAGCAGCATCAGGGTCATGTTGTCGGGCAGGAAGCGGGGACGGGCCATGGCGGTATCGATTCTGTTGTAATGGTATGACCCGTGCCGGGGCGCGGGCAAACCGCCATTTTACGTGAGAGGCGCCGTCCCTTGCAGTACCGCAGGAGGCGATGCGGCTCAGGCCTTGCGCACGAATTCGGTCTTCAGGCCCATGGAGCCAAAGCCGTCGATCTTGCAGTCGATATCGTGGTCGCCCTCGACCAAGCGGATGTTCTTGACCTTGGTCCCCATCTTGACCACGCCACCGCCGCCCTTCAGTTTCAGGTCCTTGATGACGGTGACGGTATCGCCATCCTGCAGCACGTTGCCGGATGCATCGCGCCACACGCGGGCCTGTTCGGCGGCGGGAGTCGCCTGGGCGCTCCATTCATGGCCGCATTCCGGGCAGACCAGCTGGTTGCCGTCCTCGTAGGTGAATTCAGACTGGCATTGGGGACAGGCGGGCAAGGTGCTCATGAAAACTCCGGCAATTAGCGTGAAAAGGCAGCGATTGTACTGCTTCAACCGCCAACTACACCATGATCCTGCTCATCTTCACCATCGAAAACATGAAAAAAACGGCAGATCCGCCTGGGCAGACCTGCCGTCCTTGGTGTTGACTTCGCTGCTGCGTCCCTGCTTACCAGCCCCAGAACATCAGCCACCAGGCGGTATTGACCAGGGCCAGGCCACCGATCAAGGGCAGCATCGCCAGCCATTGCCGGCCCCAGCCGTCGGCGTGGCGCGCGACCACTTTCCAGCACAGCCACAGGCTCCACAAGGTCATGGCAGCCAGCAAGGCGGCGCGCACATCATTGGCCCAGTACACCGGCCAGTGCTCGGCCCGCAACAGACTGATGGTGGTCGCCGACAGGCCGATGAAGACGCCGCAACCAGCCAGCGGGATCAGGGCCTGCACCAAGTGGTTGAAGCGGCCCCATTCCCATTTGCCCAGCAGCCGTGTGGCCAGGGCGAACAGGAACGCCACTCCGCTGCCCAGCACGAGGCCGGTAGTAAGGATGTAGCCGACCACCATGGCGCCATCCAGCCAGGTGAAGACATCGCTTTGCTGCGGGTAGTTGGTCAGCAGCCACCACGGCGCCTGGGTGCCGAAGGGCCACATGATGTCGCGGTCGATCAACCAGGTAGCGATGTCCTGCTTGATGGCGATGAACCAGGGACTGACGGTCCAGTGGAAGGCGCCGATGGCGATGCCCAACAGGCCGTATAGCACCAGTGCGCTTTCCCAGAGATTGTTGTGGGTCTTGCCGAACTGCACCACTTCCACGGCCGGCGGACGGAAGGTCAGGGCGATGGCATCGCGGTGGCCGCTGCAGCGACCACACATATGGCAATCGGAAGCGCCCTTCATGTTGCGCAGCGGGACCAGTGGCGCGCAGTTGATAGGGATGATCTTGTGTTCGGGATGGTAGGAGGCGCGCCAGGCCGCTTCATCGACCTTGTAGTGCAGCGGCGCCAGCTTAGCCAGCAGGCCGAAGACACCGTTGACCGGGCACAGGTACTTGCACCAGACACGCTTGTCGCGGCCGTAGAGATAGCCGACGATCATGGCCCCCACGGTGGAACCGCCCAGCACCAGCAGTACCGCCTTGGGATATTGGTAGACGCTGACCATCTGGCCGTAGACGGTGGTCAGGGCGAATGCCACGAAGGGCCAGCCACCCCAGCGTATCCATTTGGGAATGGCCTTGCCGCGGCCGTGCTTGCTGGCGAATTCGGTGAGCGCACCTTCAGGGCAGAGCACGCCACACCAGACGCGCCCCATCAGCACCATGCTCACCAGCACAAAGGGCCACCAGATGCCCCAGAAGGCGAACTGGGCGATCAGGGTCAGGTTGGACCACAGGTGGGCGGTTTCGTCAGGCAGAGGGAGGAACACCGGGACCAGGATCAGCAGCGCATACACGGCCACCACGATCCATTGCAGGCCTCGGATGAATGCGCCATTGCGGCGCATCCATTCTCCGGTACGCGTGAGCAGAGTCGGCGATTGCGTACAGGTCGTCATCAGGCTTCAGACTGCTTCTTGCCTCTTGCTCTTGGGCTGAGGCTGGGGTTTTCGATAGAGGGCTGAGCATACCACAGCCCAGTAAGCCACATAGACGATCACCGACAGCAGCGCCGGACGGGCGCGGTAACCGGTCAGCGTGGAGACCAGGCTGCCCAGGGTAGTGGAATCATCCAGCAGCATGGAGGTGTCCCACACCGGTGCGGTCAAGGTCATGGTCCAGTTGGCCGAGGCCAGCATGTCCGAGCTTTCCAGGATCACGTCGAACAGCTTTTCCACGCCGGTGACCAGCAGACCCGCTGCCAGCAGCAACAGGATGACTTCAGTGACCTGGAAGAAACGGCGCCAGGAGAATATCTTGCCGCCCAGCTGCAACAGATAGAAGGTCAGGAAGGCCAGGCCGAAACCGATCACGCCGGCCAGCACCAGCGAGGCCGTGCTGGCCTCCTGCTGACCCAGGCCGATGCCATACAGGAACACCGCGGTCTCGCTGCCTTCGCGGGCAATGGCCAGCATCACCAGCACGAACACGCCCCACCAGTTGCCACTCTCGTAGCTGGACTGCATGGAGCTTTCCATGTCCTTCTTGAGCGTGCGACCGTGCTTGCGCATCCAGAACACCATCTGCACGATCAGCACCGCCGCAATGAGCACGATGGCGATCTGGAACCAGGTCTGGGCGTCGCCCGAGAGCAGTTCCGAGAATCCCAGCAGCGCCGCGCCCAGACCGGCAGCCAGCAGCACGCCGGCAGCCACGCCGCCCCACAGATAGGGAATGCCGCGGCGCGCGCTGACGTCACCATTCTTCAGCCAGGCATACAGAATACCGACCACCAGAAGCGCCTCGACGCTCTCGCGCCAGACGATGAACATGACCTGTCCCATGAACTACCCTTCCCTAGAAACCTGGACTCCCTGCAACACCGCCGCCTACTTGGCGACGATCACGCCCTGCGGCATGTTGAGATGGAAGTCGTCGAAAAACTTGTACTCGCCCGGACGCAAGGGCGCGATCACCACGAAGGATTGCGCGCCGGGGGCCAGCACCTTTTCCTTACGCAGTTCCACGCTCTCGAACTCGGCGGCGGACTTGCCGATGTTGTGCACCTCGATCTTGATGCGCTGACCGGCCGGAACTTCGATGCGCGGCGGAATCAGCTTGCCGTCCTGCATCTCCAGCTTGAAGGTCGGCAGGTCCGAGGCTTGTGCCTGCACGGCCGCGCCGAACAGGGTCAATGCCAGGAGGGACGAACGGACAATGCTTGCAATCATCGAAACTCCGAAAATCCTGAAAACGATAAAACCGGCGCGCCGCCATGGCAGCAGGCCGGAGTCGATTCACGGGAGACGGGCCAGCGGCCCGCGCTCCACGAGGGCTTAGTAGCCGCCCTTCTTGCCGATGCCGGCGAAGGTGAAGTCATAGGTCAGTTCAAAGGTCTTGAACCACGGACCGACGCCGGTTTCCTTGTCGACGTGGCGACCGAAGTGCGCATGCTCATTGGCCTGCGGCGAAGAGATGGTCAGCTTCAGCTTGTACTTGCCCGGACCTTCCAGCTTGACGTTGTCGCCGTAGTGCGGGCCGTCGTTGGCGACCATGGGCATCATGTCACCCTTGATGGACTTGGTGGAACCGGCCTTGGTCAGTTCGTACTTGATGACCAGGTAGGGCATCCAGTCACCTTCGGCGAAACCGTTGGGATTCTTGGCCACGGCGCGGATGTCGGCTTCCAGGTGGATGTCGGATTCCTCGGCCTTGCGCATCATGCCGTCCGGTTCCATCTTCACCGGCTGCAGGTAGACGGCGTTGACTTCGAAGCCGTTCTGGATCTGCGGCTTGCCGATGGGGTATTCAGCTGCCGAGGCGGCTCCGGCGAAGGACATGCTCAGCACTGCGGCGACGGCAAGTTTCTTGAAACCGATCATTGCGTATTCTCCTGGTGGTCAAATGATAATGATTAGCATTAAGTATATCATCGTTTGAGCCAGTCTTGCTCGCCTACCTCTGCAATCCAGCAATGCAATGCTGACCCGAGCCGACGGAAAGGCAAATAAAAACGCCGCCCGAACTGAATCGGACGGCGTCTGTTGCCGGCAAGTGGCCCGGCCCCTTAGGCCCGTTAGCCCCCTAGCCGCAGCCGCTTGGCTTGTTGCCAATGGCCGGCCGGCAGGATCAAGCTCAGAACTCTTCCAGCTCGGGCTCCATCTTCCGGCTGGCAACCGGGGACGGCGTCGCCGGCAGGCGTGCTGCCTTGGGCGTGACATCCACCGAACGCACTGGCGCAGTCGCAGCCCCCAGACCGGCGGCAGCCCGCTGTTCCAGCTTGAACACGGCCACCACGCTTTCCAGTTTTTCGGCCTGCCCTTGAAGGGCCTGCGCTGCAGCGGCAGCTTCCTCCACCAGAGCGGCATTCTGCTGGGTGCCCTGATCCATCTGCGAGATCGCCTGGTTGACCTGGGAAATACCGGTGCTCTGCTCTTCGCTGGCATCGGCGATATCACCGACGATCTGGGTCACGCGCTGCACGCTGTCGACGATCTCGCTCATGGTGGTACCGGCCTGCTCCACCAGCTTGCTGCCGCTGCCGACCTTGTCCACGGAGTCGTCGATCAATTCCTTGATCTCCTTGGCCGCAGCTGCCGAGCGCTGGGCCAGCGAACGCACTTCCGATGCGACCACGGCAAAGCCGCGTCCCTGCTCGCCGGCACGAGCAGCTTCCACCGCTGCGTTGAGCGCCAGGATGTTGGTCTGGAAGGCAATGCCATCGATCACGGCGATGATGTCGACGATCTTGCGCGAGGAGTCATTGATGGAATTCATCGTGTCGACCACCTGGCGCACCACATCGCCACCCTGGGAAGCGATATGCGACGCCGATTGCGCCAGCTCATTGGCCTGGCGCGCGTTCTGGGTGTTCTGCAGCACCACCGAGGTCAGCTGTTCCAGGCTGGAGGCGCTTTCTTCCAGTGCGGCGGCCTGCTGCTCGGTGCGCGCCGAGAGGTCGGCGTTGCCGGCGGCGATCTGGCGTGCCGCCACCGTGACCGAGTCGGTCGAACTGCGGGTGGTCGCCACCACGTCGACGATGCGCGCCAGCAGCTTGTTGAATGCGGCGGCGGTACGGCCGATTTCATCCATGCGTTCCACCGGCACCGGACGCGACAGGTCCAGGGTCTGGCTGACGTGCTCAAAGGTCTGCTGGATCTTGCCGAGGCTACGGATCACGCTGCGCAGCATCTGGATGCCCAGCAAGCCCGTGAGCAGGACCGCCACCACGATCACCGCAATCATGCTGCGCAGGGCGAAGGCATAGGCCTCGTCGCTCTCCTGCTTGACGGTATCGATCATCTTGCGACCGATCAGGATGTGGTCGTCGAAGCCCTTCTTGGCGGCCGCCGCCGAGATCGCCAGCGGCGTGCCAGCCTGCAGCGTGGCACGTACGCCGTCCATGTCGTTGGCATAGGCGGCAGCGAAGAACGGCACCAGCGCCTTGCGATAGGCCTCGATATTGGCCTTGTCGGCCTGGATCAGAGCGCGGTCCTTGTCATCGAAGATCAGGTCGCGCTCGTAGTGGGCGAACTCTTCATCCAGTGCCTTGTTGGCGGCGTCCACCGCTTTTTGCAAGGCGCTCTTGTCGGGCAAGTTGGCAAACACCGAGAGGCGATAGCCGGCCAGGCGCGAATCGGCCAGGTAGCCCTTGAGCAGGTTCAGGCTATCCATGCCCGGGATGATGTGGTTCTGGATCAGCTCCAGCCGCTGCTGGGCGCGTTGCAATTGCCACAGGCCGCCGGCACCGACGAACAGCAGCGCCAGCAGGGCCGTCGAGAGAGTGATGATGAGGCGCTTGGTAATGGTCATGATTGAAAATCCATCGATGAAAATAAAAGGTGCCGAAGCACGGTGGTACGTCAACTACGCAAACCGGAGTGGCAGCGGAGATGGATGAAGCCCGGTGGATCAGGCCGCCAGCGACGCTTCCGGTGCCGTGGCGTCGAGCAGGTCGTGATGCTGCCGGCAGAAATCCAGGCCGGCGCGATAGCCCACATCGAACAGCAACTGCATGTTCGAACTCGACCAGTCCAGAACCTGCGGCCAGTGTTGCTGCGGCACCCCACCCATCAGGTCGACCTTGAGCACCTGACGACGCTGGGCGCCGGTCTGCGGATCACGGTTGTGCTCCAGCTCGAACAGGCGCTGCTCGGTCTTGGAAATCTTGACCAGCGGCGTGATGATGGAACGCACCCAGGCATCGTAGAGATTGCGCGGCTTGCGGATGAGGCGGTCTTCGCCGAGGATGTCCAGCACGACCAGGGTATCGACCTCGCCAGCCGGCGCCACGCCAGTCTCCGGGTCGGTAATGAAGGGGGTGAAATTGAGCGTATCCAGTGCCGCGCCCTCGATGTAGTTTTCGCCGTCGATTTCGGTAGGCGCATAGAGGAAGGGAAAGGACAGCGATGCCCGCACGTGTGCCGGCGTGATCTGGTCCTTGTTCCAGATCTGCATATGGTGGCGGTCGATGTTGTAGGCGTTGATGAAGAATTCCGGGCGCATGCCCGGCACAGCGCCGAAATCGATGGACTGCTCCAGAAAGGGCAGATGGGCACACAGACCCAGGCTGCCCGAATGCAGGTCGGAGGGCGACATGGCCGACATCATCAGATGCATCCAGTCGTTCCACTTGGCCGACGCATCGGCGAAGTGACGGGTCAGGAGCTCCGCAAACGGACTGCCGGCCAGTCCCGGTATCTGCGGCAGTTGGCCCAGCATCGATTCACGATAGGTTTCGGCTTGCACTCCTGGCTTCTTGAACACCTTGTAGTTGACCGGGAACAGCTTGTAGATGCTGTCGGCCACCCCGACCTCGGCCCATTGCAGCAGTGCTTCACGCGGCGAGACATCGCGCGGCGCCGTCGCCAGCAGCCCCATCAGCACCCCCGCGCCCGAGGCGGAGATCACGTCGAACTCCACCCCCTGGTCGAGAAACGCCGCCAGCGCGCCGGCAATCAATGTCGAGTTGGGCGCCCCGCCCCCGATGACCAGCGCCTTCCTGCTTCGTCCTGGCGAATCTTTCATCGCACCCCCTGTTATGTTGGCATCCAGCCGTTTTTGTGCGATGCACCGGAAGCATCGCGATACCGCATTTCCTTACCGCGGCAACGTAACTTTTACGCACGGTGGAAATATAGCCGAGGGGCAACGTCAAAATGCTGCAGTGCGAGATTTTATTACCTCATATCTGGCATTCAGAAATTTAATGAGCCAGACAGGGAGGGGGCAGCGGGGACATAGGGCAAGCGCCGGGCGTAAAAAGTACCGATCTGTCATTTTGGCGTAAGCAAAATAGGCTAGATCGGAGGACGCTGGCACTGGACGCCAATGATCGGACCACCGCGCAAGGGCCCACCAGCGGCGCGGGCCGGCGGACGGTGAGCAAACAGCAATGGATTTATGTAACTCCGTATGTCAAACTTGGCGGGCAAAAAAGTGCCATATCTAAAAAAACACAGGTCCAGCTCCTTTCATACGCATGTCCCGCCCCAGCATATTGATGGTCGATCCCAGTCCGGAGTCGGTGGAACTGGCGCGTTTCAGCCTCTGGCGCAGCAAGCTGGATTGCGCCTTCGGCTGGTTCGAGGATGCCGAGCACACCATGGAGTCGCTGTTGAGCCCGCAGGCGCAAAGCCAGCCGGAAACCCTTCCCATCATGATCTTCATCGAGCCGCGCCTGCCCCGCATGGAAGGTCTGGAATTGCTGCATCTGCTGCGCTCCCATCCGTCTACACAAGCGCTGCCGGTGGTCATGTTCGCCACTTCCTACGATGAGACCGACGCCGCCCGCTCGCGCGCGGCAGGCGCCAGCGACTACATCGTCAAGCCGGTGGATGCCCGTGAATTCATGCAGGTCGTCAGTGACACCGTCGCACGCTGGCTCCCGGCCGACAGCCAGAAAGCGGACTAGGGAAGAAGGCGAGAAGAAGCGGGGAGAAAACAGAAGGAAGGCAAAAAGGCGGGACCAGAAAGACAAAAGGGTCCATCTTGCGATGGACCCTTCATATCTGGTGCGGCTGGCAGGAATCGAACCCACGACCCCTTGGTTCGTAGCCAAGTACTCTATCCAGCTGAGCTACAGCCGCGAAAAACAAAATTATAGCAGCAAGTTTTTGCCTTTGGGAAGCCCCTGCCGCGAAATTTCCTGGATTTGCAGAATAATTACCAAGAAACTCCCTGCCCCTTCACTTCCGACTAAGCTGATCCGCACCCTTGCGCAGCATGCCGGAGATGACCGCATCTCGCCCGGCGGCTATGATGGCGACTCGATCCACCCCACCCTGCCCCATGCCCGACCACGCCGCTACCGACCTGACGCACGAACAGCGCATCCGCGAGCAAGAGCGCGCCCGCATCGCGCGCGACCTGCACGATGAGCTGGGTGCCCAGTTGGTCGGTATCGGCATGGCGCTGGGCCAGTTGCGGGAGCAGCTGAGCGCAGGCGGCGACACCGGATCCGCCCTCGGCCATGCCGACTACGCCCGGGAACTGCTGGCGCAGGCGCACCAGAGCATGGACCAGATCATCGACGACCTGCGTCCGCCCATCGTTGAATTCGGCCTGGTCGACGCCCTTGCCTGGCAGTGCCGCCAAGTCACCCGACAGAGCGGGCTGCCGTGCAGGCTCGACAGTCCTTCCGCGCTGCCGCTGCAGGACGAATTCGTGGTGCTGAGCCTGCTGCGCATCGCGCGTGAGGCGCTCAACAATGCCGTGCGCCATGCACAGGCCAGCCAGATCGACGTAAAGCTCACCCTGGCGAACGGCACCCTGCTGCTGGCCATTACCGACAACGGCATCGGCTTCGTCCCGCAGGCCGTGCGCCAGCACGGACAGGGCCTGCGCAACATGCGACAGCGCGCACAGGCGCTGGGTGCCAGCCTGGCGCTGGAACGCGGTGGCAGCAAAGGGAGCGAGGGCGGCAGCAGCATCGTCCTCCGGATGCCTGTCCCTCTCTGAGCGAACGCTATAGAATACGGCCTCGCGCAGCCTACCCGGCCGGCGCCATCCGCAGCACCTCCAGAGGAACCAAGCGCCCGCCCATGAGCAAGAAAGTCACCGCCGCCATCAAGGTCCTGATCGCTGATGACCACGCCATCGTGCGCGAGGGTCTGCGCCAGATCTGCGCCGGCACCAAGGATATCCTCGTGACCGGGCATGCCGCCAACGGCCTGGAAGCCATCAAGCTGGCGCGCGAAGGCGATGGCAACGTCATGTTGCTGGACATCGTGCTCCCCGACCGCAACGGCATCGACATCCTCAAGCAGATCCGCAAGGAGCAACCCGAATTGCCGGTGCTGATCCTCTCCGTGCACCGCGAAGATCAATACGCCATCCGCGCCCTCAAGGCCGGTGCCGCTGGCTTCCTCAACAAGCAGGCGGCGCCCGCCGAACTGCTGGCCGCCATCCGCCAGGCCGCTTCCGGCCGCAAGTACGTCAGTCCCTCACTGGCGCAGGAACTGGCCACCCAGATCGGCTTCGATCACGACACCCCGCTGCACGAAACCCTGTCCGACCGCGAATACCAGACCATGGTCATGATCGCCTCCGGCAAGACCGTCAGCGACATCGCCGCCGAGCTGCTACTCTCGGTCAAGACCATCAGCATGTACCGCTCGCGGGTACTGGCCAAGATGAAGATGCGTCACAACGCCGAACTGACCCACTACGCGCTCAAGAACAACCTGGTGGAATAAAAGAGACAGAAACAGACAGCGGCGGCAGCTTTGGCTGATGCGGCCCTTTTCTCCCCCTATTAAATGCATGCCGCGAAAAGGCGCTGACGTACAATTAGTTGTCATTTTGTCGCTCCGATTGAGGAGGCTGACAACGGACTGTCGGCAGCAGGGGGACCTGTCGGCGTCTGCCAGGTGATCGTCGGTCGGCAGCAGTGCTCAAGCAATACGCCTGTGCGCCGATACCGTAAGGAACTCCCTGTCGCAAACCGACATACACACCAACAATAGAGTCAGCCGGCATGTCCAAGAAACCGACCACGCTCACGCCTGTCGAGATCGCCCGAGAAGCTTTCCAGCGACTGGGGGCCAGGCGTATCGCGCCCACTCCCGACGCGTACCGCATCGCCTATGAAGAAATCCAGGGGGATGCCCCTGGCGTGACAGCCGAAGCCGTATTGGGCAATTTCGCCACCAAGCTGTCGCGCCAGCCGGGTGAAAATGGTCTCCTGGGAACGCGGCTGGTACGCGCCCGCGACAACGGCGACTGGGCAGAATTCGAGCGCCAGCTGCTGGAATTCTCCGACGCCAACTGGCAGAGTCGCCCTATCGCTCCGGCCGCACCGATGGTGCCGCACGGCGAGCTGGTCCCCATCGATCTGGAGCGCCAGTTCATCCGGGACAGCAAGAAGGAAAAGATGCTGCGCGAAATGCTGGCTCGGGTGCTGGTATTCAACCTGCCCTCGCTGCTCTCGACCGCGCCGGAGCTGGCCAACGAATCGCGCGACAGCGGCCAGGACCTGAAGACCGCCTTCTCGGAACAGGCGATGAACGACATCATCGCCCGCGTCAAGCAACTGAGCTTCCAGATCGAGCTCAAGACCGATGACATGGCCCAGCAGCAGGACCTGCTGATGCGCCTGTTCCAGTTGCTGCTGGAAAACATCAACGGCCTGCTGGAACAGGGCTCCTGGCTGTCCAGCCAGATCGAAACGGTACAAAGCCTGATCGCCGGGCCGCTCAGCAGCACCTCGCTGGCCGACGCCACCAAGAACCTCAAGGAAGTGATCTACAAGCAGGGTCTGCTGAAGAACACCCTGTCCGAGGAAAAGGTGGTGGTCAAGAACATGATGCTGACCTTCGTGGACCGGCTCTCGGCCATGGTCTCCACCACCGACAACTACCAGCGCACGATTCGCGGTTTCTCGCAGCAGATCAGCCAGGCCGGCAACATCGCCGACCTCAACAGCGTGCTCAGCGAGATCATGAGCGAAACCCAGAAGGCGCAGGAAGAAGCGACCCGTTCGCGCGACGCCATGGAAGATGCGCGCCAGGAAGTGGAAAAGGCCGAAGATCGCATCCACACCCTGGAGCAGCAGTTGCAGCAGATGGGCGAACTGGTGCGCGAAGACCAGCTGACCGGCAGCCTGAACCGCCGTGGCATGGACGAATCGCTGGACCGCGAGATCGCCAATGCAGTACGGCGCGACACGCCGCTATGCGTGGCACTGCTGGACCTGGACGATTTCAAGCGCATCAACGACACCCATGGCCATGCCACTGGTGACGAAGTGCTGGTGCACATGGTGCAGGTGATCAAGGAGACACTGCGCAAGCTGGACGTGATCGCCCGCTTCGGGGGCGAGGAATTCGTGGTACTGATGCCCGAGACCACGCCGCAGGATGCGGTACAGATCATCACGCGGGTACAGCGCGAACTGACCAAGCGCATCTTCATGCACGAGAGCCAGCGCCTGCTGATCACCTTCAGTGCCGGCGTGGCGGTCTACCACCCGGGAGAGAGTCAGGCAGAGCTGCTCAAGCGCGCCGACGTCGCGCTTTACAAGGCCAAGAACGCCGGCAAGAACCGCATCATCTTTGCCGAACCACCCGCCGGTGCCGCACCGCTGGTCTAGCCGCAGCGCCGGGCGCAGCAGCTCCGTACGGCCTCAGTACGGACTGCCGCTGCCGGCCAGCTTCCAGCGTCGCCAGCCGGCGGCGGCCATCACCACGAACAGCGCATAGAGCATGGCCGTCAACGTCAGGTGCTTGTACAGGTACAGGCCGACGTAGAGCACGTCCACCGCGATCCACACCAGCCAGTTCTCCAGCTTCTTGCGCGAGAGCAGGAACTGCCCCACCAGGCTACCGGCGGTCAGGAAGCCATCCATGTGCGGCACGTCGGTATCGGTGTAGCGCTGCAGGAACCAGGACAGCAGCCACCACCCGGCCAGCCAGGCGGTCGCCATCATGGCCCAGCCGGATCGCGTCAAGGTCGACACCTGCAGCGGCCGGTGCTGCTCGCCGCCACGCAACCATTGATACCAGCCCCAAACCGACACCGCCACGAAGACGAACTGCAGGCCGGCATCGCCATACAGGCGCGCGTCGGCAAACACGGCGGCATACAGCAGCGAGGACAGGATGGAAAACAGCCAGGCCCAGTGGTTCTGGCCGATATTGAGCCAGACCGTCAGCACGGCCAGGGCGAAAGACACCAGCTCCAGCGGCGTGGTGGTGAGGCCGAACCAGGTCAGCGGAGTGTCGGGACTCATGCAGCAGCAGGCAGATTCAGGAGCGTATCAGACCATCAGCGCGTAGCCGCGCGCGCGCCACCCGCAGGTGCGTTGGCGGGAATGGAAACGCTGTTGGGTTGCCCGGAACCAGGCATGTAGGGATTCGGATTGACGGCATTGGCGGGCTTGCCGGAACTGCCATCGAGCAGTTGCACGAAAATTTCGTTCTGCTTGATCA
Source organism: Herbaspirillum frisingense GSF30 (assembly GCF_000300975.2). GTDB lineage: Bacteria > Pseudomonadota > Gammaproteobacteria > Burkholderiales > Burkholderiaceae_D > Herbaspirillum > Herbaspirillum frisingense. Next base: position 70,820 of record NZ_AEEC02000018.1, read on the forward strand.
TGCCCAGCTCGAAACGCGCACGTTCTTCGACGGCGCCCTTGGATTGCTTCAGGTCGTCCACTTCGGAGGCGAGCTTGGCGTTGCGCTCCTTGAGTTCGTCGTTCTTCTTGTGCGCCAGCTGGACCTGACGGTCGAGCTCCCAGACCTTGAACCAGCCGCCCTTGCCCAGCCAGAGCGGGTACTGGATCAACACCAGCAGAAAGGACAGGCAGAGGATGATCAGGCGCATAGCCGGGAGCTCTCTTTGCGGCGCCTGCCTTCAGGGTGGGCGCCGCAAATGTGTTACTTCAGGTTGTAGAACGCAGCGCGGCCCGGGTAGCTGGCGATATCACCCAGGTCTTCCTCGATACGCAGCAGCTGGTTGTACTTGGCCATGCGATCCGAACGCGACATGGAGCCGGTCTTGATCTGCAGTGCGTTCATGCCGACGGCGATATCGGCGATGGTCGAGTCTTCGGTTTCGCCCGAACGGTGCGAGATCACGGCGGTGTAGCCGGCACGCTTGGCCATTTCGATGGCGGCGAAGGTCTCGGTCAGGGTGCCGATCTGGTTGATCTTGATCAGGATGGAATTGGCGATGTCCTTGTCGATGCCTTCCTTCAGGATCTTGGTGTTGGTGACGAACAGGTCGTCGCCCACCAGCTGCACCTTCTTGCCCAGGGTTTCGGTCAAGAGCTTCCAGCCAGCCCAGTCGTTCTCGGCCATGCCGTCTTCGATGCTGATGATGGGGTACTTGTCGCACCAGGAGGCCAGGAGACCGGTCTTCTGGGCCGGGGTCAGCACCATGTTTTCACCGGCCAGGTGGTAGTTGCCGTCCTTGTAGTACTCGGAAGCGGCGCAGTCCAGGCCCAGGGCGATCTGGGTACCCGGCTCGTAGCCAGCCTTCTCGATGGCTTCGATGATCAGCTTGATGGCTTCTTCGTGGCTGGAGACGTTGGGTGCGAAGCCGCCTTCGTCGCCCACCGAGGTGGCCAGGCCGCGGTCATGCAGGATCTTCTTCAGGGTGTGGAACACCTCGGCACCGTAGCGCAGGGCTTCACGGAAGCTCGGTGCGCCCACCGGGATGATCATGAATTCCTGGATGTCCAGGTTGTTGTCGGCGTGTGCGCCGCCGTTGATGACGTTCATCATCGGCACCGGCATCTGCATGGAACCGCTGCCACCGAAGTAGCGATACAACGGCAGGCCGGCTTCTTCAGCGGCAGCCTTGGCCACGGCCATCGACACGGCCAGCATGGCGTTGGCGCCCAGGCGGCTCTTGTTCTCGGTACCGTCCAGATCGATCAGGGTGCGATCCAGGAAGGCTTGCTCATTGGCGTCCAGGCCCATGATGGCTTCCGAGATTTCGGTGTTGATGTTTTCGCAGGCTTGCAGCACGCCCTTGCCGAAGTAGCGGCTCTTGTCGCCGTCACGCAGTTCGATCGCTTCGCGCGAACCGGTGGATGCGCCCGAAGGCACGGCAGCGCGACCCAGCACGCCGGATTCCAGCAGCACATCGCATTCCACGGTGGGATTGCCACGGGAGTCGATCACTTCGCGGCCGATAATATCAACGATTGCACTCATTCAGATCTCCATCAAGGTTTTAAAAATTGTTGGCGGGTGCAGGCCCGGTGGCCGGGGCGCCCATGATGAAACGGCCGCCCGACGGCAGCCGTTTCATGCACACGTTCAGACCGTCACGCCTGGCCTTTGATTGCCGCGTGATGCGCCAGCGCCGCGCGGATGTACGAGATGAACAGCGGATGGCCGTCACGCGGAGTGGACTTGAACTCCGGGTGGTATTGCACGCCGATGTAGAACGGGTGAGCGTTCTCGCCGGAGCGCGGCAATTCCATGATCTCGCACAGATCTTCGGACGGGGTACGGGCCGAGACCACCATGCCGGCCTCTTCCACGCGACCGAGGTAGAAGTTGTTGGCCTCATAGCGATGGCGGTGACGCTCGGTCACGCTGTCGCCGTAGATTTCCGCGGCCAGGGTACCCGGCTTGACGGCGCAGGTCTGCGCACCCAGGCGCATGGTGCCGCCCAGGTCGGAATTGGCATCGCGGCGCTCGACCTTGCCATCGTGGTTCTGCCATTCGTCGATCAGGGCCACGACCGGCTGTTCGGTGTCCGGATCGAACTCGGTCGAGTTGGCCTTGGTCAGGCCGGCCTTGTTGCGGGCGTATTCCAGCAACGCCACTTGCATGCCCAGGCAGATGCCCAGGTAAGGCACCTTGTTTTCGCGGGCATAGCGGGCGGCGGCGATCTTGCCTTCCACACCGCGCTTGCCGAAGCCGCCCGGCACCAGAATGGCATCGTACTTGCCCAGACCGTCGGTACCGTTGGCTTCGATCTCTTCCGAATCCAGGTACTCGATGTTGACGCGGCTGCCGGTATGGATGCCGGCGTGGCGCAGCGCTTCGGTCAGCGACTTGTAGGACTCGGTCAGGTCGACATACTTGCCGACCATGCCGATGGTGACTTCGTGCGAAGGATTGTTCTGCGCATCGATCAGCTTGTCCCACATCGACAGATCGGCCGCCTTGGGCGACAGGCCCAGCTTTTCGCAGATGATGGTATCCAGACCCTGGTCGTGCAGCATCTGCGGAATCTTATAGATGGTATCGGCATCCCAGACCGAAATGACGGCATCGGCCGGCACGTTGGAGAACAGCGAGATCTTGTCGCGCTCGTCGTCCGGGATGCGGCGGTCGGCACGGCAGAGCAGCGCGTCAGGCAGGATGCCGATCTCGCGCAGCTTCTGCACGCTGTGCTGGGTGGGCTTGGTCTTGAGTTCGCCGGCCGAGGCCAGGAAGGGAACCAGCGTCAGGTGCACGAAGGCGGTGGCGTTGCGGCCCGAGCGCAGGCTCAGCTGGCGCGCCGCTTCCAGGAAGGGCAGCGATTCGATGTCACCGACGGTGCCGCCGATTTCCACCAGCGCCACGTCAAAGCCTTCGGCGCCACGATGGATGAATTCCTGGATCTCGTTGGTGATGTGCGGAATCACCTGGACGGTCTTGCCCAGATACTCGCCACGGCGCTCCTTGCGGATCACCGATTCATACACCTGGCCGGTGGTGAAGTTGTTCACCTTCTTCATCTTGGCCGAGATGAAACGCTCGTAGTGGCCCAGGTCGAGGTCGGTCTCGGCGCCGTCGTCGGTGACGAACACTTCACCGTGTTGCAACGGGCTCATCGTGCCGGGGTCGACGTTGATGTAGGGATCGAGCTTGAGGAGGGTGACTTTGAGGCCGCGCGATTCGAGGATCGCAGCCAGGGACGCGGCGGCAATCCCTTTACCCAGGGAAGACACGACGCCGCCAGTGACAAATACAAACTTGGTCATTACAGATGAGTGCCGAACGGCACATGCGGGAAATTCAAATTATACCCCAAAATGCGCTCGTTTTTTAAGACAGGCAGCGATAAGTGTCGCCGATGTCGCGACTTCGCCAAACTTGCAGCAGGAAAACATAGTTCCCTGAGCAAGCCTCTCATCGGCTTCACACAGGGTTCAGCTTCTTGACTCTGTATGTGCAGTTTGGTTCAGCCCGGACGGCCCTGCAACAGCTCGCTTATCATGGCGTGCGTCGCCTGGGCGGCCTGTACGGGCGACTCCATCGGGAACAGATGGCCGCCGGGAATCTGGCGGAAGTGCGGCCCCACCAGCCGGCGCGTGGCCTCCAGCCCGGCCAGCCGGCATTCCACCGAATCGACACCGCCGACGAAGCCGATCGGCACCGGATAAGGCTGGCGCAGGACACGTCCCAGATGATGGGGAATGGTGCGATAGACCGCCGTTTCGGTCTCGCGCGAGAAGCGCAGGCGCACTCCCCCGCCGGCGTGCGGCTCCAGGCCGTGTGCCACGTAGTCACGCAGCACCTGCTGCGGCCAGGCCGCGAACAGCGCCTTGGCCGCATAGTGCTGGTAGGCCGCCTCGATATCGGGCCAGTGCTCGCGCCGCCGTGCCGACGCCACCGAGGGCGAGTAGCGGCTCTCATACTTGAACAGCTTGGACAGGCGCAACACCTGCGCCCGCCAGCCCGCCACGATCGGCGAATCCAGCAGCACCACGCAGCGCACCAGTTGCGGGCGTTTGCGGGCCGCCATCAGTGACAGGATGCCGCCCATGGAATGGCCGACCAGGATCACCGGCGCGTGGTAGCTGCGCTCCAGCTCCTCGCGCAGCTCCCGCGCCAGGGTGCGCCAGCCGTCATCGACCGGAAAGCGCGGATCATGGGCATGGATGGCCAGGGCGCGCACATCGTAATGGGCGCGCAACTGGTCGAAGAACATGCCATAGGTACCCGCCGGGTAACTGTTGGCATGGGCAAAATGCAGGATGGGAAGGGGCATGGAGACCGGAATGCAAGACAATGGCGGCAGCATAGCAAAACGGCCAGGGCCGCGAGCGTGCTATTTTCCCGCATCGCGAAATGCACCTCAGTGCAGGCCTAGCGGCCGTACCAGTAGCGCGCGTGCTGCTTGCGATATTGCTCCACTTGCAACTGGTCGCCCAGGGTCATGGTCAGGGCGCCGGATTCGTCGGTCCGCAGACGGCGTATGCCCAGCCGGCCATAGCGCTCGTAGACATCCGGCCTGGGATGGTTGAAGCGATTGCGGTACCCGACCTGGAATACCGCCAGCTCCGGCCGCACCGCCCGCAAGAAGGGTTCGGTGGACGAGGTGCCGCTGCCATGATGCGGCGCCAGCAGCACCGTCGACGGCAGGCGCTCGGCCATGCGACCGTTGAGCAGTTCGTCTTCCTGTGCTGCCTCGATATCTCCGGCCAGCAGCACCGACTGTCGGCCGATCTGCACCTTCAGCACGCAACTGCGGGCATTGGGACGCCATTTGTCGCTCTCATAGCTGGCTGGCGTGGGATGCAGCATGGTGAAGCCGATGCCGTCCCAGTTCCACGACTGGCCCGCCTCGCAGCGCGTGGCCAGCGGTGCTACGCGCAGGATGGGGCTATCCTCCGCCAGCGACGAATACACGCTGTCCACGGCCATGTTCTTGAACAGGGACACCGCCCCGCCCGAATGATCATTGTCGTTGTGCGAGATCACCACCCGGTCCAGATGATCGATGCCCCGCGCGCGCAGATACGGCAGGATCACCCGGGTCGCACCGTCCGATTCGGCGCTGTAATAGGGACCGGTGTCATACAGCAGGCGATGTCCCGGGGTTTCCACCAGCACCGCCATGCCCTGCCCGACATCGAAGGCGGTCACCCGCATGGTGCCTTCGGCCGGTGCCACGGGGGCATTGAGCAGCAGCGGCAGCCAGCCGAACAAGCCCAGCCAGCGTACCGGCCAGCCGCGCGGCGCCAGCACCAGCAAGGTGCCGCCCAGAGCCAAGGCGAATACCCAGCCATTGGGCAAGGGCGTCTGCCAGACCGCCCAGGGCATGGCACTGAGTGCCTGCAGGAGATCGGCCAGCCACACCAGCAGCAGGTGCGGCACCTGCAGCACGAACTGCGCCAGCACGGTCGGCAGCACGCTACCCACCAGCGCCAGCGGCGTGATCACCAATGACACCAGCGGAATGGCGATGGCATTGGCAATGGGACTGACCAGGGAATACTGCCCGAACAGCAGCATCGTCAGCGGCACCAGACCCAGCGTGACCACGTATTGCGCGTGGCTGGCCTCCTTGATCCGCTGCACCAGCGCCGCGCCCCAGTGCTTGCTGGCCGCGGCGGCCGCCATCGCCTGTGGCGGCTGCATGCGCCCCACCGTGCCATACAGCAGCAGGGCCACCGCCCCGAACGACAGCCAGAAGCCCGGCCACATCAGCGACCACGGGTCCAGCAGCACTACCAGCGCCAGCGCCAGGCACAACACTACCGAGACCCGCACGATGCGCCCGCGCCAGAAGGCGATGCCGACCACCACCAGCATGTAGAGCGTGCGCTGCGCCGGCACGCCAAACCCGGCCAGCAACACATACAGCAGGGCCACCAGCATGCCGACGATCACCGCCACCTTCTGCGCCGGCAGGCGCAGCGGCAACTGCGCGCCGGTAAAGAAGGAGCGCCGCCACAGCCAGCTGGCCAGACCGCCGCACAAGGCCGCCAGCATGGTGATGTGCAGGCCGGAGATGGCCATCAGGTGACCGATACCGGTGCGATTGAACACATTCCAGTCGGCCTGGCTGATGCCGCGCTGGTCGCCCATGACCAGCGCCGCGATCACGCCCGCATAGGGCGCATCCGGCAAGGCCTGGTCGACGCGGTCGCGCAGCCAGCCGCGTGCGGTATCGATCACATGCCAGGGCGTCCATACGAAGGCATCGAGACGACGATTCACCGCCGAGGCAGGCGCGGAAGCCGCTGCCGGCCGCCCAACCACATAGCCGGTCGCCCGCACGTCATCCTGTAGCAGCCACAATTCATAGTCGAAGCCATCCGGATTGGCATTGCCATGCGGACGCTTCAAGCGCACCTGCAGGCGCCAGCGCTCGCCCGGTTGCAGGTCCGGCAAGGCCAGCCGCGCCGGCGCAGCCTGTTCGCCATCCTCGGTGGGCGCCTGGTAGCGCTGATTGCCATACCAGCTCAAGGCCAGCCGTGGCGGGATGGGCGGCTTCACCCCGCCCTGCAGCACCACCTGTTCGACATCGAAACGGAAACGCAGGCCCTGCCCCGTCGGCGAAGGCAGATCGGCCACGGTACCGATGACGGTGACGTCATGCCCTTCCCAGGCCGCTGGCAGCTCCTGATCCAGGTAATAGAACGCAAACGAAGCCGCCCACAGGAAACCCAGCCAGGCCCCACAGGTCAGCAGCAGCGGCACGCGCAGGAAGGGTTGCCAGAAGCGGCGGGCGGTGAAGGCCAGCAAGCCCGCCAGCACCAGCCCGATCACATACCACTCGATGCCGGGCAACTGCGACTGCAGTTGCAGCAGGCCTGCACCCAGTGCGAAACCGATGATCAGTGCGCGCATCAGAGACCCAGCCCGGCGTGCGCCAGCCGCGGCAGCGCGGCCTGGGCATTGGCGGTGGTGGCAGCCGCGATCTCGTGCAGCGGCATCTGGCGCAGCTCGGCCAGGACCTCGCCGATGCGCGGAATCTGGTCGGGGGTATTGATGTCGGGATGGCGCCAGGCCGGCGAGATATCGGGCGCGTCGGTCTCCAGCACGATGGACGACAACGGCAATTCGGCCGCCAGGCGACGAATCTGCAGCGAGCGCGGGAAGGTCATGGCACCGCCGAAGCCCAGGTGCAGTCCCAGTTCGACGAAGGTGCGCGCCTGCTGGTCGCTGCCGTTGAAGGCGTGGGCGATGCCGCCGGGAACGCGGATGCGGCGCAGATGCTTCAAGATGATGTCCTGCGAACGCCGCACGTGCAGCAGCACCGGCAGCTGGAAGTCACGCGCCAGCTTCAGCTGTTCGGCGAAGAAGAACTCCTGCTTTTCCCGCAGCGGCGCCTCCTTCAGGGCCGGCACGAAGAAATCCAGCCCGATCTCGCCAATGCCCACGAACAGCGGGTCTTCCAGCGCCCCGGCGATGGCCTCGCGCAGCACCTGCAGGTCAGCTTCCTGGGCCGTGGGCACATACAGCGGATGGATGCCCAGCGCATAGACCGCATTGCCGACTTGCCGTGCCAGGCGCCCCACCGTGTCGAAATTGACGCGCGCGATGGCCGGGATCACGATGGCCCGCACCCCGGCCTGCGCGGCCTCGTCGGCAACGGCTGGGGAACGGGCGCCGAATTCTCCGGCGTCGAGATGACAGTGCGTATCGACCCACATGGTTTGGCTGGCCTGGCGAAAAATCGGAAACCCCGCCCACGGGAGAACGCTTCCGGATGACGACATACGCCACGGGGATCGCACCCTTGCCTGTCCGGCTTGCTTCCCCCGAAGCGCATTATTATTTTTACAGCAACTCCGGGACGCCCCGGAGCCAGAGACGGCAGTTTACCGTCTAAGCCACGCTTGCAGCCATTAACAATCGTAAAGAATTACCCCGCACTTCTTCGGATACACGGGTGAAACAAGTCTGAATGCGGACGTAAAAAAGGACGCGATCATTCGCGTCCTTTCTGTCCTTTGTGCCCTTCACGTCCTCCCCTGCCTCAATGGACGGAAAGGCCGGATCAGGCCGGCTGCAGCGACTTGCCCAGCTTGCGCAGGAACTGCTCGCAGCGCTCCATCTGGGCCAGCGTCACGAACTCGTTGGGCTTGTGGGCATTGCCGATGTCGCCAGGACCGCAGACGATGGTGGGGATACCGATCTGCTGGAACAGCCCGGCTTCGGTGCCATAGGCCACCTTGCGGGTCTCGCGGTCTCCCGTGAGGGCGCGCACCAGTTCGGTGATGGCCGCCTGCTCCACCGCTTCCAGCGCCGGGCTGCCGGCGAAGTTGTCGATCTCGATGCGGGCCTCCGAGAATTCGCTGCGCATCTTCGGCAGCAGCACCTCGGCGACGTACTTGTCGATCTGGGCCTGGATGTCGGCCACGCTCATGCCCGGCAGGTTGCGGAATTCATAGGTGAATTCGCACAGCTCGGGGATGGTGTTGACCGCAATGCCGCCGCGGATCTGGTTGGTGGTCATGGTGCTGAAAGGCACGTCGAAGAACTGGTCGTAGGGGCCATTGGCCTTGTAGCCATCGGCAAAGTCGCGGATGGCGCAGATCAGGCGCGCCGCATGCTCGATGGCATTGCAGCCCTGTGGCGTGAGCGAGGAGTGCGCCGACTTGCCGTGCACCTTGCAGGCGAATACGTTGATGCCCTTGTGCGCTACCACCACGTTCATGCTGGTGGGTTCACCGACCACGCAGCCGTCCACCTTGATACCGCGCTTGACGATCTCTTCCAGCATCACCGGCGCGCCGATGCAGCCGATTTCCTCGTCATAGGAAAAGGCCAGGTGGATCGGCTTGGTACGCGGCATGGCCAGGAATTCCGGCACCAGGGCCAGCGAGGTGGCGATGAAACCCTTCATGTCGCAGGTGCCGCGACCGAACAGGCTGCCATCCTTCTCGGTGATCTTGAAAGGATCGGTATCCCATTTCTGACCATCCACCGGCACCACGTCGGTGTGGCCGGAGAGCACGATGCCGCCTTCGGTGCTGCCGGCATTGGGACCGGCCGTGGCCGGCAGGGTCGCGAACAGGTTGGCCTTGGTCTGCTCCTTGTTGTGCGCCAGCCAGGAGGAGATGCCCTGCTTTTCCAGACTGTCACGCACAGTCGTGATCAGTTCCAGGTTGGAATTGCGGCTGGTGGTATCGAAGGCGACCAGGGTCTCTAGCCATTGGCGGGTATTCATGTTCACTGACTCCATGTTCCATCTGTTCAAAAGCACACCGCCGTCTTTCATGGAGACGGCGGCGGAAAACTGCAAGCTTACCCGGATTGCGTCAGCCCTGCTGCGTCACCGCACGCAGACCCAACTCCGACAGGCGCAGCACGCGCCCGCAGCGACCGGCCAGTTCACCGTCGTGGGTGACGATGACGAAGGCCGTGCCCAGCGTACGCGAGAGTTCGATCATCAGTTCGAAGGTGCGGTCGGCCGTGCTGCGGTCCAGGTTGCCGGTCGGCTCATCGGCCAGCACGCAGGCCGGTCGCGTGACCAGCGCGCGCGCCAGCGCCACGCGCTGACGCTCACCACCCGAGAGCTCGCCCGGCACGTGGGTCACGCGCTGGGCCAGGCCCACCTTCTCCAGCATCTCGCGGGCCTGCTCCTGCGCCTGGGCGCGCTTGACGCGGCGGATCATCAGCGGCATGGCCACGTTGTCCAGCGCCGAGAATTCCGGCAGCAGGTGGTGGAACTGGTAGACAAAGCCCAGCGACTGGTTGCGCAGCGCGCCGCGCTCGCTCTCGCCCAGGCTGGCAAAGTCCTTGCCCTGCAGGCTGACGGTACCGGCGCTGGGGGTATCGAGCCCGCCCAGCAGGTGCAGCAGGGTCGACTTGCCGGAGCCGGAAGCGCCGACGATGGCGACCTGCTCACCGTGGTAGACATCGATATCCACATTGCCCAGCACCTTCACCGAATACTTTCCCTGGGTGAAGGTCTTGCCCAGGCCGCGTGCGGACAGCACGGCCTGGCGGTTCAGGATCGAATCATTCATAGCGCAGCGCCTCCGCCGGTTTGACGCGGGCTGCCGACCAGCTCGGGTACAGCGTGGCCAGGAAAGCCAGTACCACGGCCACGCCGCCGATGATATAGACGTCCGACCAGATGAGGTCGGAGGGCAATTCGGAAATCACATAAATACTCTTGGGCAGGAACTGCACATGGAAGGCGTGCTCGATGGCCGGTACCAGCACATCGATGTTCAGTGCCACCGCCACCCCCAGGGCGATGCCGGCAGCGGTCCCGATCAGGCCCACCAGCGCGCCCTGGATCACGAAGATCTTCATGATGGAACCGGGCGACGCCCCCAGCGTGCGCAGGATGGCGATGTCGGCCTGCTTGTCGGTGACCGTCATCACCAGCGTGGAGACCAGATTGAAAGCCGCCACCGCAATGATCAGGGTGAGGATGATGAACATCATGCGTTTCTCGGTCTTGACGGCGGCGAACCAGTTGCTGTTCTGCTGTGACCAGTCGCGCAGGTAGAGGTCACCGCTGAGGGTGCGCGCCAGCTCCTGGGTCACCTCCGGCGCCTGCAACATGTCGCGGATGCGCAGGCGCACCCCGGTGGGCGCATCCATGCGGAACAGGGTCTCGGCGTCCTGCAGGTGGATGAAGGCCAGCGAGGAATCGAACTCGTAATGGCCAGCCTCGAAGATGCCGGTCACGGTGAACTGCTTCAGGCGCGGCAGCACTCCGGCCGGGGTCACCTGCCCTTGCGGCACGATCACGGTGATCTTGTCGCCCAGCCCGACGCGCATGCCGCGCGCCAGCTCGCTGCCGAGGACAATGTCGAATGCCCCCGGCTTCAGGGAATCGAAGCTGCCCTGCTTGATCTGGCGTGCCACGTCCGAGACCTTGGGCTCTTCTTCCGGCAGCACGCCGCGCACCAGCACGCCGCGCAGGTTGTCGTCGCGCGTCATCATGGCCTGGCCGGACACATAGGGCGCCGCGCCCAGCACTTCCTTGTTCTGGAAGGTCTGCTTGGCCACGCTCTGCCAGTCCTTCATGGACCCGGAGGCGTCGAACACCTCGATATGCGCCAGCACCGAGAGCATGCGGTCACGGACTTCCTTCTGGAAACCGTTCATCACCGACAGCACCACGATCAGCGCGGCCACGCCCAGGCCGATGCCGGCCATGGAAATTAGAGAAATAAAGGAAATGAAACTGTTGCGACCGCTGCGCTTGCCGGCCCGCGTGTAGCGGATGCCGACCAGCCATTCGAACGGCAGGTTTTTAATCAGACTCAAAATTGCTCCGGGAGAGGGCCTGCAAAATGTGCCGGCGAAATCCCGTCGAAACCGGACCCGCCGCACGCCAACACGGGCGAAGACAAAGCGCGAAGTTTGCCACAGAATGGACAGCCGGCCCATCCCTGGCCCCTGTCCTTCACTTGCGCACGTTCCCGCGTGCAGGCTATAGATTCACTTCCACGGCAGAGGTTCGCGGCTTGCTGTGCAAACTGTTTCATCTCCATTGCACGCCGGCTGTTGCATCATGAACTGGTTATATATACAGTACCCACCTGTGCCCGCCCCTCAAAGGCCGCCCTGCACGGTCTCCACCTGAATTGCCCCTCACCCATGCTGCCAGACCTCACCCGGGAAGCGCCCGCGTCCACTGCCCCGCAGACCGCCTCTGCCGACGACCCTGCGCAGGAGCGCGATCCCTTCGCCCGCCTCAATGCCGAACAGCGCGCCGCCGTCGAGCATGGTAGCGGCCTGCCGCCATCGCAGCAGACGCCGCTATTGATCGTGGCCGGCGCCGGCTCGGGCAAGACCAATACCCTGGCGCACCGTGTGGCGCGGCTGGTGCTGGAGGGCGCCGATCCGCAACGCATCCTGCTGCTGACCTTTTCGCGCCGTGCGGCCGGCGACATGGGCCGCCGCGTGGGCCAGGTGATCCGCCAGGTACTGGGCCTGGCCGCTGGCGATGCCCCGCCGCAACTGCCCTGGTCCGGTACCTTCCACGCCATCGGCGCGCGCCTGCTGCGCGACTACGCCAGCGTGATCGGCCTGGAAGACGACTTCACCATCCAGGATCGCGGTGACTCGGAAGACCTGATGGGCCTGCTGCGCCACGAGATGGGCTTGTCTTCGACCGACAAGCGCTTTCCGCTCAAGGCCACCTGCCTGGCGATCTATTCGCGGGCCGTCAACACCCGCCAGGACCTGGCCCAGGTGCTGCAGGTCCATTTCCCCTGGTGCCGCGAGTGGGAGCGGCCACTGGGCGAACTCTTCGCCCGCTACGTGGATGCCAAGGAAGCCCAGCACGTGCTGGATTACGACGATCTGTTGCTGTTCTGGGCCGACATGCTGTCCGACCCGGAAATCGCGCAATCCGTCAGCGCCCGCTTCGACCACGTGCTGGTCGATGAATACCAGGACACCAACCGCCTGCAGGCCGAGATCCTGCAGCGCATGAAGCCAGATGGCGCCGGTGTGACCGCCGTCGGCGACGACGCCCAATCGATCTATTCCTTCCGCGGCGCCACGGTGCGCAACATCCTCGACCTGCCCTCGCTGTTCACCCAGCCGGCGCGGCTGCTGACGCTGGAACAGAACTACCGCTCCACCCAGCCTATCCTGCAGGCGTCCAATGCAGTCATCGCCGATGCCCCGGAACGTCACTTCAAGAACCTGTGGAGTGACAAACCCTCCTCGCAGAAACCGCAGCTGGTGGTCATTCCCGACGAAGCCGAACAGGCACGCTGGGTCGCCAACCGCATCCTGGCGCATCGCGAAGAAGGGCTGACGCTCAAGTCCCAGGCAGTGCTGTTCCGCACCGCCACCCACAGCGCCGCGCTGGAGCTGGAACTGGTCCGCCGCAACATCCCCTTCGTGAAGTTCGGCGGGCTCAAGTTCCTGGAGAGCACCCACATCAAGGACCTGCTCTCGCTGCTGCGGCTGGCCCACAACCCCAGCGGCCGCATGGCCGGCCTGCGTGCCCTGCAACTGATCCCCGGGGTCGGCCCGGCCACCGCCCGCAAGGTGCTGGACCTGATGGCCGGCGCCGCCGACCCGGCCGATGCCCTGCTCAACTTCGGCGCCCCGGCCAATATCGCCCTGCAGTGGCAGGCCTTCGCCGATACCTATGCCCTGATGCGGCGCGCCAGCGCGGCCTGGCCGACCGACATCAACGCCGCCCGCGACTGGTATCTGCCGCAGCTGGAACAGCGCTACGAGGACGCCGACGCCCGCGCCGCCGACATCGAGCAACTGGCCGCGCTGGCCCGGGGCTATGCCTCGCGCGAGAAATTCCTCACCGAGCTGACGCTGGACCCACCCGAATCCAGCAGCGACTTTTCGGCGCCGCCCTATCGCGACGAGGATTACCTGACGCTCTCCACCATCCACTCCGCCAAGGGCCAGGAATGGCGCTCGGTGCATGTGCTGAACGTGGTGGACGGCTGCATCCCCTCCGACCTGGCCACCGGCAGCGAGGCCGAGATCGCCGAAGAGCGCCGCCTGCTGTATGTGGCCATGACCCGGGCCAAGGAATATCTGCACCTGATCGTGCCGCAACGTTTCTACATCACCCAGCAGACGGCCCAGGGCGACCGCCACGTGAACGCCATCCGCAGCCGCTTCATCACCCCGCGCATGCTGCCCCATTTCGAGGACAGCCTGTGGCTGTCGGCCGAGACCAATGGCGCCCGCACACCCATGCCCGAAAGCGTGCGCATGCTGGTGCGCCAGCGCGCCAAACAGGCCTGGAACAAGTCTTGAGCGGTTTTTTAAGGGCCTTAAGTCACATAAGTGAAGCTTTGTGCAGGGGACGCCCAGGCCAAGCGGCCCGCCAGCCGCTAAAATAGCGCCCCATGAATCAACTCGACATCCTCGTTCCCTTCGTCCTGCCCCCCGCCGAGCTGGCCCGCGACCTGCTGCGTCAGAGCAAGGCCCCCTCCCTGGCCATGCTGCTGGGCCGTGGCAAGGCGACACCGCTGCAGTCGCACGACCCGTTTTCGCGGGCGCTGCCGCATGAACACTGGCTGGCCCGCCGCTTCGGCTTGCCGCCGACCCCGCAGGATTCCAGCCCCGCTGCGGCCGCCGCATTGATGCAGGGCCTGGGCCACGCACCGGCCGCCGGTCACTGGTTCGTACTGCACCCGGCGCACATCCACGTGGCCCGCGACCATCTGGTGCTGACCGACATCGGCCAGCTGCAACTGGAAGAGGAAGAATCGCAACGCCTGTTCGCCGCCGCCCTGCCGCTGTTTACCGAGATCGGCCATGAACTGGTGTATGGCGACGCCCGCACCTGGTTCATCCGCGCCGACGCCTGGGCTGGCCTGCGCACCTCTACACCGAGCGCCGCCAGCGGCCGCAATGTCGACATCTGGATGCCGGAAGGCCCGGGTGAACTGGCCTGGCGCAAGCTGCAGAACGAAGTGCAGATGCAGTGGTTCGCCGAGGCACTCAACGAGCAGCGCGAAATGCGTGGCCAGAAGGCCATCAACTCCATCTGGATCTGGGGCGGCGCCGATGCCGGTGCCAGCGCGCAGCATGGCTATGGCGCCCGCTTCGGCCTGCGCGGCTGGATGCGCGCCTTCGGCGATGGCGCGCAGGCCGACCAGGCCCATGCCAATGCGCATGCCGATACCAATGCGAACCAGGTGAACGACATCCTGCGCGGGGACGGACACCGCCTGCTGGTACTGGATGCCCTGGCCGAAGCGGCCCTGGCCGAGGAATGGGGCCTGTGGCTGCAGCACCTGGAACACCTCGACCGCGAATGGCTGGCGCCGCTGCTGGTGGCGCTGCGGGCCGACACGCTGGGGGCCGTGAACCTGGTCCTGACCGGGCCTGACCGCCTGGCCGAGGTTGCCGTCACCCGTGGCGCCTTGCGGCGCTTCTGGCGCAAGCCCTCGCTGGCGCTGCTGGCGGAGCGTTGCGCATGATCCGCGTCGCCACCCGCCCCTATCACCCCGGCCAGGCTGACCAACTCATCGCCGAAGGCGTCCACCCGGTCCTGGCGCGGGTCTACGCGGCACGCGGCCTGTCCACCGCGCGCGAACTGGCCAGCGAACTCAATGCGCTGTTCCCGCCCGCCGGTCTGCTCCATATCGACGCTGCCGCCAGCTACCTGGCCGACGCCATTGCCGCCGGCAAGAAGCTGGTCATCGTGGCCGACTATGACTGCGACGGCGCCACCGCCTGCGCGGTCGGCCTGCGCGGGCTGCGCCTGCTGGGCGCGCAGGTGGACTACATCGTGCCGAACCGCTTCGAATATGGTTACGGGCTCACCCCCGAAATCGTCGAACTGACGGTGCGCGAAAAGAATCCCGACATCATCGTCACCGTCGACAACGGCATCGCCAGCATCGACGGCGTGGCCGAGGCCAAGCGGCGCGGCATCGACGTGGTGGTGACCGATCACCACCTGCCCGGCGATGCCCTGCCGGACGCGCGCGTGATCGTCAATCCGAACCAGCCGCAATGCGGCTTCCCCAGCAAGAACCTGGCTGGCGTGGGCGTGATGTTCTACGTGCTGCTGGCGCTGCGCGCCGAGATGCGCAAGCGTGGGCTCTTCGATGCCCAGACCCAGCCGCGCCTGGACTCCCTGCTGGACCTGGTGGCCCTGGGCACGGTGGCCGACGTGGTCAAGCTGGACGCCAACAACCGCATCCTGGTGGCCCAGGGCTTGAAGCGCATGCGCAGCGGCAAGATGCATCCGGGCATAGCCGCACTGTTTCGTGCGGCTGGGCGCGAAGCCCGCCGCGCCACCCCCTTCGACCTCGGCTTTGCCGTGGGGCCGCGCCTGAATGCGGCAGGTCGCCTGGCCGACATGGCACTGGGCATCGAATGCCTGACCACCGACGACGAAGGCCGGGCCTGGGCGATCGCCCAGCAACTGGACGCCATCAACCGCGAGCGGCGCGACATCGAAGCCGGCATGCAGGACACCGCCCTCTTGCTGCTGGATGACTTCAACCCGGCCGATCGCCGCACCATTGCTGTTTTCGATGCCTCCTGGCACCAGGGCGTGATCGGCATCGTGGCCTCGCGCCTGAAGGACAAGTTCTATCGGCCCACCATCACCTTCGCGCCCGGCGACGAAGGTTTCATCAAGGGCTCGGGCCGGTCGATTGCGGGCTTCCACCTGCGCGACGCGCTGGACCTGGTGTCCAAGCACGCACCTTCGGTGATGACCAAGTTCGGCGGCCACGCCATGGCGGCCGGGCTGACCATCCATGCCGAGGCCTTCGACGCCTTTGCCGAAGCCTTCGAGGCCGTCGGCCGCGACTGGCTCACGCAGAACCAGCTGGAGCGTGTCATCGAGACCGATGGCGTGCTGGAGGATGCCTATTATTCGGTGGAATTCATCAGCCTGATGGACCAGCAGGTCTGGGGCCAGGGATTTGCACCACCGGTCTTCTGCGATCACTTCCGGGTGCTCAACCAGCGCATCCTCAAGGAGAAGCACCTCAAGCTGCAACTGGAGAAAAACGGCCGCAAGTACGACGCCATCTGGTTCGGCCACACCGACGCTCTGCCCGACCACGCCCAGGTGGCGTTCCGGCTGGATGCCAACGAGTACAACGGCAAGACAACCGTGCAACTGATGGTCGAACACGCCGAGCCGGCCTGATCGTCTCGCCCCTGCCCCAATGGGCGGAAAGCCTTGCCCCGCAAGGATTGCAGCAGGGAAACAAGACATCAAGAAGGGGACAAAAAAAAGCCAACATTGTGGCGTTGCAGTGGCACAATGTTGGCTTGGAGCGACTTTCAGCCTGCCAAACGGAAGGGCTAGAGACCGCTCCAGACAATAACAACAAGACCAACCCGATGATGATCAAGCGCATTCACTGCAGCCTGGTGACCCGTCTCACCCTGTTCGGACTCTTGCTGATTCTGGTGAGTGCGGTCTTGCGCTACAACATCCTGATCGGCTTCCTCGAAAAGGAGCAGGCCCAGGTCGCCGCCGACCAGCAAAGCACCATTGCCAGCTACCTGGCGCAGGACATCGGTTATCGCGTGCAGGAACGTGCCAGCTATCTGGAACGCCTGGCCGGCCACTTTCCGACCGCGCTGCTGGGCGACCGCGCCGCCATGCGCAGTTGGCTGCAGGATCACCAGCAACTGCTTCCGCTGTTCGCACAGGGCCTATTCGTGGCCGACGGCAATGGCACCATCGTGGTCGACTACCCGACCCTGGATGGCCGGCGCGCGCTTTCCCTGACCAACTACCCCGATTACGAGCGCGTGCTGCAGGGTGCGACCGTTCTGTGTCCGCCCCTGAACAGCCCTGCCAGCGGCAAACCCATCGTCGCCATGCTCACGCCCCTGCGCGACGCCAGCGGCCGCATCGTGGGCGTGCTGGGCGGTAGCAGCGAACTCAATGCACCGGGCTTCCTGGACCATCTGCAACAGGCACGGCTGGGACCGACCGGCAGTTTCCTGCTGGTGTCGCCGCAGCAGAGGATGATCATCGCCTCCAGCGACGAGGCCCTGGTATTGACCCAGCTGCCATCGGCGGGCCGGGACGAATTGATGGACCAGGCCCTGGCGGGCTACCGGGGCAATGGCGTGGGCATCGCGGCCAATGGTGTCAACGAGATCAAGGCCTTTGCCTCGGTGCCGGGCACGCCCTGGCTGGTGGCGGTGACCATGCCGCTGGCCGCGGCCCTGCCCACGGTAGAGCGCACCCGCGCCCTGATTGCACGCGGTGGCGTGATACAGGGGGTCATGGTCGTGTTGCTGCTGGTGCTGGCTTACCTGTGGTTCTTCCGCCCGCTGCGACGGGCCGCCGCCCTGGCCGACCGCATGACGCGCGGCGAGCTGCCACTGTCGCCGCTGCCGGTCGAACGGCGCGATGAGGTAGGCCACCTGACCATGGCCTTCAACGGCCTGCTCTCGCGGCTCAAGCTGCACCAGGCCGAACTGCAGCATCAGGCCCACCACGATGTGCTCACCGGCCTGCCCAACCGCATGATGCTGGCTGAGCGCATGGAAGCCGCGCTCACCCATGCCTGCCGCGAACGCAACGGCGTGGCCCTGCTGTTCCTGGATCTGGACGGCTTCAAACCGATCAACGACACCCTCGGCCACAAGGCCGGCGACCTGGTGCTGCAGGAGGTCACCCGGCGCCTGCACCAGGTGGCAAGGCACGGCGATACGCTGGCGCGGGTGGGGGGCGATGAATTCGTGCTGCTGATCACCGATCTCGGCGAACCGTATGAACATGGCGCGCAGGTGCTGGCCGAAAAGTGCATCAAGGCAGTCTCCGAACCGCTGCACCTGGCGCAGGGCGAGTACCGGCTCGGCGTATCGGTAGGGATCGCGGTCTGCGACGGCAGTTGCGACGCCGACAGCCTGCTGCAGGCCGCCGACAAGGCCATGTATGCCGCCAAGGGCAATGGGCGCGGCTGCTACGTGATCGCGCCGGCGCGTGCGAGCGGCACCGGCAGCGACCTCAGCGCACCGGGAGGAACTGCAGGAACGACCCGCCCAGCAGGTTCTGCACATAGCTGATGCCGGCCCGGCGGTAACGCTCGGTGCTGAATTCGGCCATCAGGTCCAGGCGTCCGACGATCTTGCCGAACTCCCGCTCGAAACTGAGGTTGCGCACGTCCCCGCCGATTTCGTCGGAAAGCAGCAACGGCGCACCGCTAGCGTTGCGCCGGCTGGCCAGCACCCAGGCGGCGATTTCGACGTTGCGGGCGGCGTTGTAGAGATGCTGGGCATCCAGCCCGTCGACCAGGAAGAACTCGATCTTGTTGCCATGGGCGACGATGATCATGTCAGCGGTGGCATCGATGAAGGCCGCTACCCTATCCCCCTTGAAGTCCGGCGCCAAGGCCAGCGTCATGGCAGCGATGTCGCGCTTGCCCTGCAGTTCCGGCCAGGGCTGGCGCTGTTCGATGGCGTCACGCACCTTCTTTTCGGCCTCTTCCCGGGTGGCCGCGGTCTTCTTCCATTCGGCCGGATTGCGCCGATACAGCTTGGACATCAGCAGATACAGGCTATCCAGATTGGCGCGCATGGCCAGGGTGGCCACGCGATTGCTGTCGGACTGGCCCATCTCGCGCGAGCTGGCCTCGGCCCCCTTGACCTGGCCGTGCGGCGCGGGAGAGCTGGCGCAAGCCGCCAGCAAGGCGGCACAGGGAAGCAGCAGGGGAAGCAGCGTTGTTCTTGTCATCGGCGGGCAGGACGAAACGAGCTGATAGGACCGATCCTAGCAGATTGCGTTCCGTGCCGGCCCGCCGCGACGGCGGACCCCGCCTCAGCTCCTGGCCGAGTACGGCAGACCGGTCAGGTAACCGACAGTGGCGCCGAAGCGGTCCTTGTAGTTGGCCCGCACCAGCGCATCGAGCTTGTCCTTGACCTTGTCGTGCAAGCCCTTCTCCCAGTCACCGGCGTGCTGGAAGTTGCTCATGACATAGGTCCAGCCGTTGATTTCATCGACCGCATGCAGGCCGGTCGATTCGGCCCCTGCCGGGCAGGACAGCACGCGGGTGAGCGCCTTGGTATCGACGTTGTAGGCCCACAGGAAGTTGTTGACGTGCATGCCGCTGTCTTCGCCGATGAAGAGCGTGCGCAGCTTCTCGGAGAACTTGATGTTGTCCGGATTGGCGATGTGTTCCTGATCGGCGAGGTTGCCCAGGGCATCCGGGGTCTTCAGGTCCACGCCCACCAGCGCGGCCGGCGGGGCCATGTCGATGGCCACCCATTCGCTGTCGATCACATTGCCGCCGGCATCGCGCTGGCCGCCGCGCAGGTTCAGCGCATACACGGCGCCGGCCTTGGGGCCTTCGACCTTGATGTGGCCGGAGCCGTTGAGCATCGAGGTCTGGACATAGGACATGGCCGAATAGGCGATCTTGTCGCGGGCATTGACGGTGGTGCCTTCCATCTTGGTGAAGCCCAGGCTGCCACCGGCCAGGGCGGCGTAGCGGTGGGTTTCCAGGAAGGCGGCAGCCTTCTGCATGCCCGGCTTGACGCGCACCCAGTTGAACTTGCCGTTGAAAGGGATCCTGGAGAAGGAGCCATCAGCCGGGTCGGTGGTGCGGATATCCATGATGTCGGAAGCCTTGTAGCGCTCCGCCATGGCCTTGACTTCGGCGCTGGTGGCGCTGCCCAGGCGTACCCAGGACAGCTTGCCGGCACCCGGACCGACACCCGAGACCTGCTCCCAGCGCGCCACATAGAGCGTACCGGAGGACAGGTCGGCGGCGCGATCGGCGATGAACATGAACAGGCCGCCATTGGTGGCATCGTCGCCCATCAGGACGGTGCGCTGGTCCGGCATGACCTGCACCAGTTCGTGCGAGATGCGACCCAGGCAGTAGTGTTTCTTGATGGAACCGGTGCCGTCGGGGTTGACCGTCACTTCCGGCAGGTGGCCGTAGTGGTAGGGATTTGCGCGGTTTTCATCACCGTACAGATTCTTGCTGAAGGCCTTGAATTGCGGGTTGGAGGCAATGGCCGAGGCATCCGGTTCATATTCTTCCGACGACAGGTGCGTGTTCCAGGGCGACAGGCTGGCGCCGCAGGTGATCCACAGGCCATTGACCTGGGAGGTGTCGACGTTGTGGTATTGCACCAGCGACAGCTTGCCCGAGGACGGGTCCTGGTCCAGCGTGAGCACGGCGATGGGCGAAGGCAGCTGGCCATACATGGCAGCCTGCTTCTGGTCGCGGGTGGTGTATTCGAATTGCACCACGGCAAACACCGCATTGCCCTTCACGCCAGGCACCTTGGCGCCCTGCACGGTCAGCAGCGAAGAACCGTCCGGGCAGTCCGAGAAGAACTGGCGCTCACGGCCCGCCACCGAGCGGTCGATGATGGGCTGGTTGTTGATGTCCAGATAACCGCCGGCCAGGATGCTGCCACCACGGCCGTCCGGCACCATGTCGCCGGTCATGAAGAAGGGCTGGTAGGCCAGCTTGTAGCTTTGCTTGCTGCCATCGGCGAAGCTGACTTCCAGGGCCGAACCGACGGTGGTAGAAGCCATGGCGGCCGGATTGTCCAGGGTGGGTGCTGGCATGCCGGTAAAACGCGCCGAGGCGAAGGGCTTGCCGGCACCGGGCGTGGCGCAGGCCGCCAGCAGGGCCGAGGCCGACAGACCACCGGCCAGGGGCAACAGTGGTGCCGAGGCAAAGGCCTTGAGCAGGCTGCGGCGACCGGCTTGCGGCTGGTCGACGCTGGAAGGGAGGGACGTGGCGGCAGGCTGTCTCATCGAAGATTCTCCGGTAGGGGCTGGCAGGTATCGGGCAGCGCCGTGCGCCACCGTCAGGTTTTTGTCAGTAAAACAAGCGCGCCGATGGTAGCGAGCGAAAATGACAGGCGCGTGACGGGGATGAAACTCCCCTGCTCCTCTTGTATAATGTGAGGTTTGATCGCAAAAGAACCCATCATGGAAGCAGAACGCCTCAATTCCCTCCAATCCCTGCTCGACGACCTGGCCACCCGCGCCACCGAGCTACGGAGGTATCTTTGACTTCGATGTGAAGTCGGAGAAACTCGAGCAAGTCAACGCCGAACTGGAAGACCCCAACGTCTGGAACGACCAGAAGCGGGCCCAGGACCTCGGCAAGGAAAAGAAATCGCTGGAAGCGATCGTCCATACCCTCATCAAGATCGACAGTGAACTCACCGATGCCCGCGACCTCTTCGAGATGGCACGCGAGGAAAAGGACGAGGACACCATCGTCGCCATCGAGGCCGACGCCGAGAACCTGAAGAAGCTGGTGGAAGAGATGGAATTCCGCCGCATGTTCAGCGGCCCCATGGACGCCAACAACTGCTTCATCGACATCCAGGCCGGCGCCGGCGGTACCGAAGCCCAGGACTGGGCCTCCATGCTGCTGCGCCAGTATCTGCGCTATTGCGAGCGCAAGGGCTTCAAGGCCGAGATCATGGAACAGTCCGACGGTGAAGTGGCCGGCATCAAGACCGCCACCATCAAGGTCGAGGGCGACTACGCCTATGGCTTCCTGCGTACCGAGACCGGCGTGCACCGCCTGGTGCGCAAGTCGCCGTTCGACTCGTCCAATGGCCGCCATACCTCGTTCTCGAGCCTGTTCGTCTACCCTGAGGTGGATGATTCCTTCGAGATCGAGATCAACCCGGCCGACGTGCGCGTCGATACCTACCGCGCCTCCGGCGCCGGTGGTCAGCACATCAACAAGACCGACTCCGCCGTGCGCCTGACGCACGCTCCGTCGGGCATCGTCGTGCAATGCCAGAACGACCGCAGCCAGCACCGCAACCGGGCCGAAGCCTGGGACATGCTGCGCGCCAAGCTGTTCGAACTGGAACTGCGCAAGCGCATGAGCGAGCAGCAGAAGCTGGAAGACTCCAAGACCGACGTCGGCTGGGGCCACCAGATCCGCTCCTATGTGCTGGACCAGTCCCGCATCAAGGACCTGCGCACCAACTTCGAAACCGGCAACACCAAGGCCGTGCTCGATGGCGACATCGACGACTTCATCGCAGCCTCGCTGAAACAGGGCGTCTGATCCACGCCGGCCGCGCAGTCCTTGCGCGGCCGGTTGCTCACTGAGCTACCGTTCAAACCTCAAGAATTCCAACCATGACCACGCAAAACACCCCCGCCGCCCAGCCGGCAGCCGACGAGAACAGCATCATCGCCGAGCGCCGCGCCAAGCTGGCCGCCATCCGCGAGCAGGGTATCGCCTTCCCCAACGATTTCCGCCCGGCCAACAATGCCGCGGACCTGCACGCGCAATACGACGGCTTCGAGAACGAAGCGCTGGAAGCCGAACCGGTGACCGTCACCGTGGCCGGCCGCATGATGTTGAAGCGGGTCATGGGCAAGGCGGCCTTCGCCACCCTGCAGGATGCCTCTGGCCTGCGCGCCGATGGCCGCATCCAGCTCTACGTGACCCGTGACGTCACCGGCGAAGAAGCCATGTCCGCCTTCAAGCACTACGACCTGGGCGACATCCTGGGTGCCGAAGGCACGCTGTTCAAGACCAAGACCGGTGAACTGTCGGTCAAGGTGACCAAGTTGAAGCTGATCACCAAGTCGCTGCGCCCACTGCCCGACAAGTTCCACGGCCTGGCCGACCAGGAAATGAAGTACCGCCAGCGCTACGTCGACCTGATCATGAGCGAGGAGACCCGCCGTACCTTCAAGGCCCGTACTGCCGCGATGTCGTCGATCCGCCGCTTCATGGAAACCAACGGTTTCATGGAAGTGGAAACTCCGATGCTGCACCCGATCCCGGGCGGCGCCGCAGCCAAGCCCTTCATCACCCACCACAATGCGCTGGACATGCAGATGTTCATGCGCATCGCGCCCGAGCTGTACTTGAAGCGCCTGGTGGTGGGCGGTTTCGAGCGCGTCTTCGAGATCAACCGCAACTTCCGCAACGAAGGCGTCTCGCCGCGTCACAACCCTGAATTCACGATGATGGAGTTCTACGCCGCCTACGTGGATTACCAGTGGCTGATGGGCTTCACCGAACAGGTGATCCGCCAGGCCGCCATCGACGCCCACGGCACCGCCGTGCTGACCTACCAGGGCCGCGAGCTGGACCTGTCCAAGCCCTTTGACCGCCTGACCATCACCGGTGCCATCCTCAAGTACGCACCCAACTACACCGCCGAGCAACTGGCCGACATCGAGTTCCTGCGCACCGAACTGAAGAAGTTCGGCGTCAAGACGGACCAGGCCCCGCTGGCCGGCGCCGGCATCGGCGCGCTGCAACTGGCGCTGTTCGAAGAAACCGCCGAGTCGCAGCTGTGGAACCCGACCTACATCATCGACTACCCGGTCGAAGTCTCGCCGCTGGCGCGCGCATCGGACACGGTGGCCGGCATTACCGAGCGCTTCGAACTGTTCATCACCGGTCGTGAAATTGCGAACGGTTTTTCCGAGTTGAACGATGCCGAAGATCAGGCCGCCCGCTTCCAGGCCCAGGTGGCCGCCAAGGATGCCGGTGACGAAGAAGCCATGTACTACGACGCCGACTACATCCGCGCCCTGGAATACGGCATGCCCCCGGCCGGCGGTTGCGGCATCGGCATCGATCGCCTGATGATGCTGATCACCGATTCGCCCAATATCCGTGACGTGATCCTGTTCCCGCACCTGCGTCGCGAAGACTAATCCCCGAGGATTGAAGCCTGTAGGCTGACAGCCCCGCATTGACGTCCAGGGGACGGCGACATCGCCGTCCCCTTTCCATTTCTGCCTCGCAGGCATCCTGCCCGCCTGCTGCTGCCGCACTCCCCCGGCTTGCTCCCCTCCCCGCGCCCATCTTCCCTTTCCGCTGCGCTCCTGTGTGGCGCGATGGCTGTTGTCATCCCGCAAACCCGCCTCCCGGGCCGTTTTTGCCACATTACAAGTTTTTACAACTGACACAGAATCGGGATTTTTTTTGGCCGATGACCACTCCATAATCCAGTCATCCAATCTTCAACGACAACAGAACAACTAGAGAGGTCATCATGGAAACCAACAACACACAACCCCTGAATACCGGCAACAACGCCGTCGCCAAGACATCCTCCGGCCGCCTGCATCCGCTGATGGCTGGCGCTGCCGTGGCCGTGATCCTGGTCAGCCTCATCGGCGTGGCCGCCATGACCGGCCTGCTGCCCAACTCCAAGAGCGAGAATTCCCCGCAGCAGCTGGCGGCGCTGGATCAGAACGCGCAAGCCCCGGGCGCACCCGCCAATGCCCTGACCGCACAGCAGCAAGCCCAGCGCGCCCCGTCCTATCAACCGCAGCAATCGGCCTATCCGACCCAGGCTGCAGCGCCCGCAGTACAGCGCGCCCCGGCGATCTGCAATAGCTGCGGTGAAGTGGTCGGCGTGCGCGCCGTGCGCCATGCCGCCCCCACCAGCGGCGTCGGCATCGCCGGTGGTGCCGTGGTCGGCGGCCTGCTGGGCAACCAGATCGGCGGCGGTACCGGTCGCACCCTGGCCACCATCGCCGGCGCGGTCGGCGGTGGCTATGCCGGCAATGAAGTGGAAAAGAACGTGCGCGCCACCACCAGCTATGTGGTCGACGTGCGCATGGAAAACGGCAAGACCCGCAGCTTCCCCCAGAGCAATGAAAACTGGCGCGTCGGCGACCAGGTACGCGTGGTCAACGGCCATCTGGAAGGTCGCGGCTGATCCGACTCCCCTGATCACTCCGTCTCATCAGCCAGCCCTTCGCACTCCGGTGCGAGGGGCTTTTTCTTGTCGGTCAAAACCTGCACCTTCGTACATTTGCCAACTATTGTTGCCCATTGGAAAATAATAGTGAACCAAAAGGCAAGTGTTGTGCACCAACAGCAGTGTTATGACGTTAACGTGTCATGATTCGGAAATATTCCTGCCGGTTGGCAAGACCTGACTCCCCTCAGCCGGCACAGTAAGAATGTTCTTGATAAACGCTGGAAACATTTGGCGCCGGCAGTTAGACTTCCGCAAAAACTTACCGCCAGGATGGCAGCGGAATTGGTACTCGGGAAACAGAACGCGACAAGCGTCGGCCCGCTTACTCGTATTGAACGGGGGGCGAACGATTCGCCAAGACGCGCCAGACCGGCGCGAATGCGTTTGAAGATTTATGGACTCACAGTCATCCACCGACAGCAGCACGCTGGTCTCCGAGGCCCGCAACGATGACCGCCACGGCGGTCCCCACAAGGATCATGCGGTCATCCTGCTGCATGGCCTGTGCGGTTCCCAGCTCGAAATGGGCTCGATCCCCAAGCAGCTCAAGAAAGCCGGCTGCACCGTCATCCCGCTGACCATCGACAACTATTCCGCTGCGCTGACCAACCCGCGCGTCTCACCCGACTGGGAAGCCTGGTGCGCCGTGGTCGAAAGCCGCGTGGCCCGGCTCAAGGAAGAATTCAGGACCGTCTCGCTGTGCGGCCTTTCCATGGGCGCCACGCTGGCCCTGGCGGTGGCCGCCCGCAGCAAGGACCTGCTTTCCGTGGTGCTGCTCTCGCCGGTGCTGCAATACGACGGCTGGTCGGTGCCCTGGTACTGGAAACTGTTGACCGTGGTCTATGAGATGGGCTTTCGCAACTGGTCCTACAAGGAAAGCGAACCCTACGGTATCAAGAACTACGAAATGCGCCGCCGCGTCGCCGCTGCCCTGGAAAAGGATGGCGTGGCCGCCGTCGGCGCCGCCTCCATCCCGGCCCGCCACCTGCGCGCCGCCCTGCGCATGATCGCCTTCGTGCGCAAATCGCTGCCGCTGGTGCGTACCGACACCCTGATCATCCATTCCATCGACGACGAAACCGCTTCCCCGCGCAATGCCGAGGTGATCCTGCAACACATCAATGCCGAGGTCCGCAAGGTGATCTGGCTGGGCGATTGCTATCACATCATCACCGTGGACAATGAGCGCGAAATCGTGACCAACGAGACCGTGATGTTCATCAAGCGCAGCATCGAGATCCACGGCAACGAATTGAGCCGCAAGTACCTGGGCCATTCCTCGCCGCTCAAGGATCGCCGTCACTAGGGCCTGCTGCGCCGATACAACAGGGCCGACCTTGCCTTGAAAAAACGGTCCTGGTCAGCCTTTTGAAAGACTGGATTCTTAACATGAGCATATTGCGCGACCGCGCAATGTAAACGAAGATGGACACGACGCACCACCCTGCCAAAGCCCTCATGAGCCTGATCAAATTGAAGAACGCCAAGAGCTGGCGTCCGCAAGGCTTCCGCCCGCTGTATGTCAGCGCGTTCGGATTCGTTGCGGCCTTCGGCTTGCGCTATGCACTGGCGCCCTTCGTGGACGAGGCGCTGTCGATGGTGTTCTTCGCCGTCAACTGCATCGTCATGAGCTACCTGTTCGGCTGCGTGTATTCGCTGGGATTGCTGACCATCAGCATCCCCACGGCCATGTTCTTCTTCCGCAAGCCCTTCTATACGATGGATGGCCTCAACGACAAGGACGTCTTCATGATCCTGGTCTACACCATCATCGTGGTGACCGCCTCGGTGATCATCGAATGGCTGCAGCGCGAGCGTTATGCGGCCGTGCTGCAACAGCGCGTATCGGAAACCCGCTACCGCCTGCTGATCGAGTCCGATCAGGCGCGCCGTGCCGAATACAGTCGCCAGTTCGAGAGCAGCGCCAGCGAACAGGCCTGAGTGACAGCTCCATCGACCTGATCATCCCGGCCTGATCAACCTTCAGGCCAGTCCTGCCTCACAGGCCTCGCGCATCCAGGCTATCCACGCAAGCCGGCATCAGGAAGCCCCTGATACCCACGGTCGCCGGCCCCTCCTAAGATGAGCCCATACCAGCACATCTCGCCAAGGAGGCCGCCATGTCCCTGACCCATCACCTGCCCCGCATCCTCGTCATCGATGCCGACCTCGATGCCATCGAAATGGCCCGCTTCACGCTCTGGCGCAACCAGCTGCCCTGCCAGTTCGAATGGTTCGACGATGCCGAACTGGCCAATGCCTCCCTGCTTACGCAAGCCCTGTGCCGCGCCCGCGACCTGCCTACGCTGATCCTGCTGGACCCGCGCAGCTTCCCCGGCACTGAAGGCTACGAGCTGCTGCGCACGCTGTGTGTGTACCAGACGCTGGCGCACATCCCCCTGGTCTTGTTTACCGCTGCGCCCCTGTCCAGCGATTTCGCCCGCGAACAGGACAGCCGCATCTGGTACGCCGCCAAGCCGCAACGTGCCAACGATTACATGGAACTGGTCACCCAGTGCGTGCAGCAACGTCTGCATCAGCCAGAACCCTTCTGATCACCTATCCCTTGCCGGCACGGCGCAACACCTGCGCCAGACGCCGGATCAGCGGCGCAAACTGCTCGGAAGAAGTATTGCCATACCCGATCACCAGGCCATTGCTGGCAGCCTGGCGCGGCTGTGCCGAAAACGACGACAAGGCCCCCACATTCATCCCCGCCGCCCGCGCCGCCGTGCTGACGACGGTATCCTGCCAGTCCAGCGGCAAGCGCACCGTCAGGTGCAGACCGCTATCGCCGCCCCATACCTCATACCCGGGCAGATGTGCCTGCAAGGCCTCCCGCAGCGCCTGCTGGCGTTCGCGATAGAGGCGCCGCATGCGGCCTAGATGACGCGCGAACTGGCCGCCGGCCATGAATTCGGCCAACGCCAGCTGCTCCAGCCGATGCCCACCGCGCAGCAACTCCGCCAGTGCCGGCCAGGCCCCCGCACCCGCCGATTGCGGCAGCACCAGGAAACCGATGCGCAGCCCCGGGAACAAGGTCTTGCTGAAGGTGCCCACATACAACACGGGTGCATCCGGCACCAGCCCCTGCATGGCGGGCACCGGGTGGCCGCGGTGCCGGAACTCGCTGTCGTAGTCGTCCTCGATGATCCAGGCCCCGCACTCACGCGCCCGGGCGATCAGTTCCAGCCGGCGCGGCAAGGACAGCACCGCGCCGGTCGGATATTGATGGGATGGCGTCACATGCACCAATCGCGGCGGGCTGCGCCAGGCGCGCGCAGGAATGACGATGCCCTCGCCATCGACCGGCATCGACCGGATCTTCAGGTCGCCGGCATGGAAGGCAGCGCGTACGCCGCCATAGCCCGGGTCTTCCAGCCAGGCGCGCTCGCCGGGGTTGGCGAACAAGCGCACGCACAAGGACAAGGCCCCCTGCGCGCCCTCGGTCAACACCACCTGGGCCGCCTCGCAGCGCACACCCCGCGCCACCCGCAGATATTGCGCAATGGCCTCGCGCAGGGCCGGCTCGCCCAGCGGATCGCCATACGCCAGCGCCATCGGCCCGGCCCGCTTCAGGGCCCGCTCCTGGGCGCGCAGCCAGGCGTTGAGCGGAAAACGGTTCAGCGCCGGCATACCCGGCGTGAGCGGCAGGGTCCGGTCCCCGGCGTCGCGCGTGGGCGTCATGGTCGACACGCGGTGCGACTGGCGTGTGCTGTCCGGGCGAGATGGCTGGACGAACCGGGTCGCCGCCCCCGCCAGCGCGGCAACACGGGTCCCCTGGCGATCGGCGCGGGCATAGCCTTCGGCCACCAGTTGTTCGTACACCGCCAGCACGGTATTGCGCGCTACCTGCAACTCCGCGCACAGGCTGCGGGTGGCGGGCAGGCGACTGCCCGGCGGCAGTTGTCCATCGAGGATGGCGCGCTTGAAGCGGGCCAGCAGCTGCTGCTGGCGTGAGCCCGCGGCAGCATCCGAATCCAATGGCGTGCTCAGCAGGGAAACGGAAGATGTCGTCACAGTCATTGCAGTCATCACGGCCAGGTTTCGTGGCCCCATCAAATGTGTGGTCTTTGGCACTTCTGATGATGCCACGAAAGCGCTATCTTGGAGCTTCTCTCGCCCACCTGGATGCCAACGTGAACCACTCCACCGCCACCCGCCGCAACGAATACCAGCAAGACATCGGCCCCGCCCTGCCCGACTGGCAGGCGCGCCCTCGGCCGTCAGCACAGACCCTGCAGGGCCGCTACTGCCGGCTGGAACGCATCAATCTCGCGCGCCACGGGGCAGCACTGTATGCCGCCTTCGCCGAGGCCGCCGATGGCCGCGACTGGACCTACATGATGAGCGGCCCCTTCCCGGATGAGGCCAGCTACCTGCACCAGGCCGAACTGATGCAGGCCAGCCGGGACCCGCTGCATTACGTGGTGATCGACCAGGCCACTGGACGGGCCCTGGGCAGCATGGCCCTGATGCGCATCGAACCGGCGCACGGCGTGATCGAGGTCGGCCACATCGCCTTCTCACCACAGCTCAAGCGCAGCCGCGTGGCCACCGAGGCACACTACCTGCTGATGCGCCATGTCTTCGAAGACCTCGGTTATCGCCGCTACGAATGGAAGTGCGACAGCCTTAATGGGCCTTCGCGCCGAGCGGCGCAGCGGCTGGGCTTCTGTTTCGAGGGCATCTTCCGGCAAGCGGTGGTGTATCGCGGTCGCAGTCGCGATACCGCATGGTTCTCCATCATCGATGGCCAGTGGCCGCAGCTGCGCCAGGCTTTCCACTGCTGGCTGCAGCCCGACAATTTCGATACCGAGGGCCGGCAACGGCAGGCATTGTCGACACTGACTGCACCAGCTACACCGACCACACCCACCGCACCCTCAGGGAACTGACGCCACTCCTCAGGAGCGCGCACTGAGCTGCTTGAGCTCCCACAGCGCCTCCAGTACGTGGCGCGTGGCCGGTTCCGGCGGGCCGGCGCGATGGGCGATGCCCAAGGGCCGCCATAGCGCCGGGCGCAGCGGGCGCATCACGATGCGCGGGTCCGGCGGCACAGCACGGCCCTGGGCACCGGCTTCGTGCGGCAGCAGGGTGGCGCCATAACCGGCCGCCACCAGGCTCTTGATGGCATCGTTGAAATTGAGTTCGATGCGCGGCAAAGGATGCTCCCCGCCGCTGGCGAACCATTCCGTGGTCAGGCGCGAGAGCCGCGTCTCGGGCGCATTCAGGATCAGCGGCTGCGCCGCCAGCCAGGACGGCGTCACCACCCTTGGCACCTGCCACGCCGCTGGCAGGAAGGCCATCACCGGGTCGCGCCGCCAGGGCTTGACCGTCAGGCCGCCCACCGGGGCCTGCGGCAGGGCCACCAGGCCGATGTCCAGCGTCCCTTCCACCAGTTGCGCCAGCGTCTCCTGCGAGGTCAGGATGCGCACCTGCACATCGATGCCCGGATGTTGCTGCCCCAGACGTTCCAGCACCTGTGGCAACAGATAGGCAATGGCGCCGGTGGAGGCTCCCAGGCGCACCCGTCCGGCCAGGCCCTGCACCTGCCGCTGCACTTCTTCCAGCGCCTGATCGGCCGCCGCCAGCAACTGCCGCGCCCGCGCCACCAGCGTGGCGCCGATGCCCGATGGCCGCACCTGGCTGCGCTGGCGCAGCAGCAAGGGCGCGCCGATGCGCGCTTCCAGTTCGCTGATGTGCAGGCTCACCGTGGGCGGTGCCAGGTTCAGGGTGCGCGCCGCAGCGGCGAAGGAACCCAGGTCGGCGATGGCGACCAGGGTACGCAGGCGATCCAGGTTGAGTTCACGCATGAAATGGCTCCGGCATCAGCAACGACAGTGGAAACAGCAACAGGAACGAACACCGCACCTTCAGTAAAACTGAACGATCTCTTTGCGATATTCAACTTTTCCAATTATACGTTTTGTCGCACCATGCAAGGCATCGGCATTCCCGCGCCATGCCAGGGCCAGGGCGAAGTCCCTCGCCACCGCTTCCATCCGGGCGCGCCCACTGCTTGCAGCTGACCGGAGTACACCATGAGCAACCCTCCTCTGATCTTCATCGACGGCGACCAAGGCACCACCGGTCTCCTGATCCACGAACGCCTGCGCGACCGCAAGGACCTGCGCATCCTGACCCTGCCGGCAGCCGAGCGCAAGGATGCGCAGCGGCGCGCCGAAGCCATCAACAGCGCCGACATCGCCCTGCTGTGCCTGCCCGACGCTGCGGCCCGCGAAGCGGTGGCGCTGATCGAGAACCCCCGCGTGCGCGTCATCGATGCCAGCTCGGCCCATCGCACCAGCCCGGGCTGGGTGTATGGCTTCCCCGAGATGACGCCGGAACAGCCCCAGGCCATTGCCAACGCCCACCGCATCAGCAACCCCGGTTGCTATCCGACCGGCGCCATCGCGCTGCTGCGCCCGCTGGTACAAGCCGGACTGGTACCGGCCGACTACCCGCTGAGCATCCACGCCGTCTCCGGTTACTCCGGTGGCGGTCGGCCGCAGGTAGAGCAATACGAAGGACCGGAAGCCGCCAGCGCCGCGCCCTTCGTGCTGTACGGCCTGGGCCTGCAGCACAAGCATCCACCGGAAATGCAGCTGCACGCCGGATTGACGCAACGGCCGATCTTCCTGCCCGCCTATGGCGCTTTCCGCCAGGGCATCGTGCTCTCCATCGCACTGCAGACCCGCTTGCTACCGGCCGGTGCCAGCCTAGAGTCGCTGCGCGCCGCACTGCAGCGCCACTACGCCGGGGCGCGCCACGTCAAGGTACTGGATGCCGAACAGAGTGCCGCCACGGCCCAGCTTGATCCGACCCGCCACAACGGCAGCAATGACATGACCCTGGGCGTATTCGGCAACCCGGCCGAAGGCCACATCCTGCTGTGCGCGGTCTTTGACAACCTGGGCAAGGGTGCATCGGGCGCCGCCGTACAGAACCTGGACCTGCTGCTGGCAGCCGCCTGACTCGCGTATTGATGCGGCGTGCAGCCCCGACCAACAAGGCCGGAGGCGGGGCGCAATTCCCCACGAGCGCCCTGCCCTCGCCGCATCACTCGTAAAACGGTTTAAAGGCCTGCTCTGCTGCACGGCAGGAATGGTCAGGCTGTGGCATCATTCGTGACTTGATTCGCCACCACAAACTGCAGGCGTCGGCTCCCCCTTGATTCGGCTGCCGCCCCGCTTCAAAGCAAGATGTCCACCACTCTAGGCGCAATAGCGTGCAAGTATCTCGACGCCACCATCAAGCTGACCCCGGTATTACGTACTGACGGCAAGTGGACGGCGTTCGTCCATATCGACTTCCCGGATCGCACCACCCACGAATTCGGCGACTTCAAGCCAGGCAACTCCAAGATGGAAGCCTTGCAGAATGCCGTCACGGCTGCCGAGAACTACGTCGTCAATCGCAAGAAGAAATAGACTGGCCGGAATCACCGTCCCCAAAGCAAAACGGCCTGCATTGCTGCAGGCCGCCCGGTGCGCAGGTCCATCCCGAACGGGATGGGAGCAATGCAATCAGTTCATCTTGACGCCGGCAGCTTCGCTTTCCTTGTAGATCGCATCGATCAGGTCCTGCCCCACCCGTGAGGCCATGCTCTTGTGTACCGGCAGCAGTGCGCGGCGCCACTCGGCCTTCTCCTGTTCGGAAAGGGTGTAGACCTTGGTCTTGCCGCTGGCCTTGATGGCGGCCAGGGCATCGTCATTTTCCTTCTGGGCGATGGTATTGGCGTAGACCGTGGCTTCCTTCATGGCCCCTTCGAGCTGGCCGCGCACATCGGCCGGCAAGGCCTCCCAGAACTTCTTGTTGACGATCACGGCGTAACCGATATACCCATGGTCGGACACGGTCAAGTTGGACTGCACCTCATGCATCTTCTGCGTGTAGACATTGGAGGGCGTGTTCTCGCTGCCATCCACCACCCCGGTCTGCATGGCCTGGTACACCTCGGAAAACGCCAGCACCTGCGGATTGGCCTTCAATGCCCGGAACTGCTCGTCCAACACCTTGGAGGACTGGATGCGCATCTTCAGCGCCCGGAAGTCCGCCACCTTGTGCAGCGGCCGGTTGGCCGTCATCACCTTCATGCCGTTATCCCAGTAGGCCAGGCCCTTGATGCCCTTGCCTTCCAGCTTCTGGAACAGGCCCTGCCCGATCGGCCCCTCGGTCACGCGCTTCAACACTTCCTTGTTGGGGAAGATATAGGGCAGGTCGAACACCTCGAACTCCTTGGCCCCCAGCGGCCCGAACTTGGCCAGGGACGGCGCCAGCATCTGCACCGAACCCAGCTGCAGCGCCTCCAGCTCTTCCTTGTCCTTGTAGAGGGTGCTGTTGGGATAGACCTCGACCTTGACACGGCCGTTGGTCGCCTTCTCCGCCAGTTCCTTGAAGCGTTCCGCGCCCTTGCCCTTGGGCGTGTCGTTGGCCACCACGTGACTGAACTTGATGACGATGGGCTGTTGCGCCAGTGCTGCCGTGGTCGACAGGCTCAGCGTGGCGAAGGCGCAGGCGGTCAGTGCCGCCCGCATTGTGATGATGGTCATGCGTGTCTCCTCCGGGTGAAGCCGGGGGCCGATGACCTCGGCCCCCGGCGTTAAAAGACGATCAGGTCGCGCAGCCCCTCCCCGCTATGCAGGCGGTCGAAACCGCGGTTGATGTCGGCCAGCGCCAGGCGCTCGCCCATGAGCTTGTCCACCGGCAGGCGGCCGGCCTGGTACAGGCCGATGTAGCGCGGGATATCGCGCACCGGCACGCAGGAGCCGATATAGCTGCCCTTGACGGTGCGTTCCTCGGCCACCAGGCTGACCTGCTGCAGCGCCCAGTTCTGGTTCGGTGCAGGCAGGCCGGCCGTGATCGTCATGCCGCCACGGCGGGTCATGCGGTAGGCCGCTTCCATGGCCTGCACCGAGCCGGCCATCTCGAAGGCGTAATCGACGCCGCCCTTGGTGAGTTCCTTGACCTTAGCCACCGCATCCGGGTCACGGGCATTCACGGTGGCTGTAGCGCCCAGCGCACGCGCCACTTCCAGCTTGCTGTCGTGCAGGTCCACCGCGATCACTTCGCGCGCGCCGGAGGCCAGCGCGCCCAGCATCGCGCACAGGCCCACGCCGCCCAGCCCCAGCACCGCCGCCGTAGTACCGGCCTTGACCTCGGCGGTATTGACCGCTGCGCCCACGCCGGTCAGCACCGCGCACCCGAACAGGGCCGCCTCGACCGGATCGATATCAGCCTCGATCTTCACGCAGGAGCGGCGCGAGACCACCGCATGATCGGCAAAGGCCGACACCCCGAGGTGGTGATGCACCGCCTGGGTCTTGTCACGCAGACGGCGCTGGCCCGACAGCAGCTCACCCACGGTATTGGTGGCGGCGCCCGGCTCGCACAGCGCCGGCCGCCCTTCCATGCAGGGCAGGCAGTGGCCGCAGCTAGGCACGAAGACCAGCACCACCAGATCGCCGGCACGCAGGTCGGTCACGCCGCTACCCACTTGCACCACCTCGGCCGAAGCCTCGTGGCCCAGCGCCATGGGCACCGGCCGCGGACGCACACCGGTGATCACCGACAGGTCCGAATGGCACAGGCCGGCGGCCTTCATCTTCACCAGCACCTCGCCGGGGCCGGGCGGGTCAAGATCGAGTTCTTCGATCTTCAGCGGCTGGCTCACGGCAAACGGATGCGCATCGGTCATCTCGCGCAATACGGCGGCCTGGATTTTCATGTGGTCGTCTCCCTCTGGTTGGAAAACGTCTAGGTTACACGAGCCGCTGTGCCTCAATCGGACAACAGGCCAGCCTGATGCAGGAATTTCTCGGCCTGCAGGATCACCGGCTTGTCGATCATCTTGCCCTCCAGCGAAATGGCACCGCCATCGCTGGCGCGCACCACCGCCATCACGGCGGTGGCCCAGGCCAGCTCCTGCTCGCTGGGCATGAAGCCACGCCGCACACCTTCCACCTGGCGCGGATGGATGCACAGCTTGGCGCCAAAACCCAGCCGGCGCGCGCGCTGCACCATGCGTGCCAGAAAGGCGTCGTCATTGAAATCGGTGGTCACGCCATCGATGGGCGGGGCAATGCCCCCCAGGCGCGAGGCCATCACCATCTCGATGCGGAAGTGCGTCAGCTCCTCCTCTTCTGGACCGCACTGCATGCCCAGATCGACCTGCGCATCGATGGAACCGAAGGCCAACCGCTGCACGCCCGGCACCGCCGCAATCTCGCGCATGGCCGCCAGACCGGCGGCACTCTCGATGAGCGCGATCAGGCCGCGCCCGGGACCCAGCCGACGCGCAATCGCCGACAGGCTCTTGGGCTCTTCCGCCTTGGGCAATACGATGCCGGCCATGGACAGTGCCGAAAACGTCATCAGGTCCTCGCCATGCCAGACCGTATCGGCGGCATTGATGCGCACCCACAGGCGTGGCTGCGGCCCCTGTTCGCGCAGCCAGCGCGCCAGGGTCTCGCGGGCCTGCTCCTTCTGCCGCAGGGCCACGGCATCTTCCAGATCGACGATGACGGCATCGGCACCACTGTCCAGGGCCTTGACATAGCGCTCCGGGCGATTGGCCGGCACGAACAGAAAACTGCTGGCCGTGGCAATCTGCGGCGCCATCACACGGCTCCCCGTTCGCGCAGCGTGGCGATGGCCGCCGCGTCATAACCCAAGCCACCGAGAATGGCGTCGGTATGCTCCCCCAGTGCCGGGATGGGGTCCATGCGGTAGTCATAGCTATCGTTGGCGCCTGGCGGCAGCAGCGCGGCCACCTTGCCGGCCGGCGTATCGACCTCTGCCCAGCGCTGGCGCGCCGCCAGTTGCGGATGCTGCCACAGGTCGCCCATGCCATTGACGCGGGCATTGGCGATCTGCGCCCGGTCCAGCCGCGCCACCACCTGCTCGGCGGTCATGCCGGCGAACATGTCCAGGATCAGCTGACGCAGCACATCGCGATGTTCGTGGCGGCGCGAGTTGCTCGAGAAGCGCGCATCGCCGGCCAGCGCAGCATCCTCCAGCACCACCTCGCAGAAGACCTTCCATTCGCGCTCGTTCTGGAGACCCAGCATCACGGTCTTGCCATCGCCCGCCGCAAAGGGGCCATAGGGATAGATGGTGGCGTGCTCGGCGCCGGAGCGCTGCGGCGCCCCCGCACCCTGATAGGCATAGTAGAGCGGAAAACTCATCCACTCGGTCAGTGCCTCCAGCATGGACAGGTCGATGTGACTGCCGCGTCCATCGCGCCCACGCTTGATCAGCGCGGCCAGGATGTTGGAATAGGCATACATGCCAGCGGCGATGTCGGCAATCGAGCAACCGGCCTTGACCACCTCATCACGCGTCCCCGTCACCGAGAGAAAACCAGCCTCGCTCTGGATCAGCAGGTCATAGGCCTTCTTGTCGCGATAGGGGCCATCCTCGCCGTAACCGGAAATATCGCAGACGATCAGGCGCGGATGTTTCTCCTGCAGCACCGCGGCCGACAGGCCCAGCCCGGCCGCCGCCCCCGGCGCCAGGTTTTGCACCAACACGTCGGCCTCCTGCAGCAACTGGTCGATGATGCGCTTGCCCTCTTCGTCCTTGAGATTCAAGCTGAGGCTTTCCTTGGAACGATTGGTCCAGACGAAGTGCGACGACAGACCATGCACACGGGTGTCGTACCCCCGCGCAAAATCGCCCACGCCGGGCCGTTCGATCTTGATCACCCGGGCCCCCAGGTCGGCCAGCTGGCGCGTGCAGAACGGCGCGGCAATGGCATGCTCCAGGCTGACCACGGTAATACCCTCCAGCGGGCGGTTGGCTTGTGACATGGCGCTTCCTCGGTCGATGGGCAGGTGCAGAAAAACAGGTTCAGAACGAGCGCGGCAAGCCCAGGATGTGCTCGGCCACGTAGGAGAAGATCAGGTTGGTCGAGATCGGCGCCACCTGGTACAGGCGCGTTTCGCGGAACTTGCGCTCGACGTCGTATTCGCAGGCGAAGCCAAAGCCACCGTGGGTCTGCAGGCAGACATTGGCCGCCTCCCACGATGCCTTGGCCGCCAGGTACTTGGCCATGTTGGCCTGGGCACCGCAGGCCTGGCGCGCATCGAACAGCTCACAGGCCTTGTAGCGCATCAGGTTGGCGGCCTCGATCTCGATGAAGGCATCGGCAATGGGGAACTGCACGCCCTGGTTCTTGCCGATGGGGCGGTCGAACACCACACGCTCATTGGCGTATTGCGTGGCCTTGTCGATGAACCAGTAGCCATCGCCGATGCATTCGGCCGCGATCAGGGTGCGCTCGGCATTGAGGCCGTCGAGGATGTACTTGAAGCCTATCCCTTCCTCGCCGATCAGGTTCTCGGCCGGGATGTCCAGGTTGTCGAAGAAGAGTTCATTGGTCTCGTGGTTGACCATGTTGAGGATGGGCCGCACTTCCATGCCATGGCCGATGGCCTCCTTGAGATCGACGATGAAGATGGACATGCCCTCGGACTTCTTCTTCACCTGGTCCAGCGGCGTGGTTCGCGCCAGCAGGATCATCAGGTCCGAATGCTGGATGCGCGAGATCCACACCTTCTGGCCGTTGACCACGTAGCGGTCGCCCTTCTTGACCGCCACCGTCTTGATGCGCGTGGTATCGGTGCCGGTGGTGGGCTCGGTCACGCCCATGGACTGCAGGCGCAATTCGCCGGTGGCGATCCTGGGCAGGTAGAGCTGTTTCTGCGCCTCGGAGCCATGCCGCAACAGCGTGCCCATGTTGTACATCTGCCCGTGGCAGGCACCGGAATTGCCGCCGGTGCGGTTGATCTCTTCCATGATGACCGAGGCTTCGGTCAGGCCCAGGCCGGAACCGCCATACTCCTGCGGGATCAGCGCGGCCATCCAGCCGGCGCGGGTCAGGGCATCGACGAACTGCTCGGGATAGCCGCGCGCTTCATCGACCTTGCGCCAGTATTCCGGGGGGAAGGTATTGCACAGATCGCGCACGGCATCGCGCAGATCGCCATAAGCGTCATTGGGCGCCTGATAGGACATGGATGGGTCTCCGAAAAAAGTCTCTGTCGTCAGGCCAGGATGGCCTCGGCCTGCATGGCCAGTTCACCGCGTTCGTTCTGCGCCCAGAGTTCGGCGCTGCGACCATCGGCGGCCAGCCGGCCGCACAGCGTAAAGGGCTCGGTATCGAACAGGCTGCCCACGGCGCGGAAATTGAACTCGCGCAGCACCGCCTGCGGCATCTCACGCGCCAGCAGATCGGCCAGCAGCGTGGCGATCAGCGGCCCGTGTACGATGAGGCCCGGATAGCCCTCCACGCCGGTCACGTAACTGCGGTCATAGTGGATGCGATGCCCATTGAAGGTCAGCGCCGAATAGCGGAACAGCAGTACCGGATCGGGCAGCACCCGGCGACGCCATTGCGCCCCCTCCGGCGCGCTCTTGGGAACCACGGCCACCGCGCCCGGCTGGGGCAGGTCGCGATAGACGATGTCGTGTTCCTCACTCAGGCAGAGCCGGCCTTCGTGGCTGATCTCGTGACGCACGGTCACGAAGGCCAGCGCGCCGGTGCGGCCCTGCTTGACATCGATGCTGGCAATGCGCGAGCGCTTCTGCGCCGTCACACCGATAGGCAGCGGTGCGGCGAACTGCAGTCGCCCGCCGGCCCACATGCGGCGCGGCAAAGGCACCGGCGGCAGGAAGCCGCCCCGCTGCGGATGACCATCGACACCCACTTCGGACTGACGGCAGATGCTCCAGAAATAGATCCAGTGCCACAGCGGTGGCAAGGCATCGCCGGCACGCGGCTGGCGCGGACCATCAAGGGTCGCCGCCAGGGCCGCAGCGCTCACAGGGTTGATGAGGTCTTGATGGGTTTCGGTCTTGTCCAGCCATTGCCGTAACAGGGTGAGATCGAGATCGGGGTGGGCCATGTCTCCTCGCTTGCTCTTCGTTTATTGGCCGCAAGTCTGTCGTGCCAGGAGGACAAGAACAATCTCTCATTTTGGAAGGGGGGCTTTCGTAAAACTGAAGTCAGCGCTGCAGCCGGCACAGGACCGGACATGTGGCGGCGCAACAAGCAAAGCCCGCCAGCGTCACTGCAAATCGGCGTAACATGAAGACCGTTCACGCGCCACGCCTACGTGTGTGTGTAAGGGTGCGCCCTCCCCTCAACGACCGCCGGAAACTGCCATGCTTTTCGACCTGACCGACCTGCGCCTGTTCATCCTCATCGCCGAGCTCAATAGCTTGACCCGCAGCGCCGAGCGCATGAACCTCTCGCTGGCCGCCACCAGCAACCGCATCAAGGAACTGGAGGCGCGCTTCGGCACCCGTCTGCTCTACCGCGAAAGCAAGGGCGTGCAACTCACGCCTGCCGGCCATACCCTGCTGCACCATGCGCAACTGTTCATGCAGCAGGTCGAGCACCTCAAGAGCGACATGCAGCAGTACAACAACGGCATCAAGGGTTACATCCGCATCTTCGCCAACACCACCGCCGTGACCGAGTTCATGCCGGAGATCCTGGGCAAGTTCCTGGCCATCCATCCGCAGGTCAACGTGGCGCTGGAAGAACGGCTGAACCACGACATCCTGCGTGGCATCCAGGAAGGCACGGCCGACATCGGCATCGTCGCCGGCCCGGTGCAGGGCGAGGGATTGCAGATACTGAATTTCTCCACCGACCGCCTGGTCCTGGCCACCGCGCTGGAACACCCGCTGGCCGGCGCCGGCAGCATCCCCTTCCTCGACACGCTGGAGTACGAACACATCGGCCTGCACGAAGGCAGCACCCTGCACCACTTCCTCAACAAGATCGTCTCCGAACATGGCCAGCGATTGAAGCTGCGCATCCAGGTGCGCAGCTTCGAAGCCATGTGCCGCATGATAGAAACCAATGTCGGCATCGGCATCGTCCCGCGCTCGGCGGCACAACGGCATCAGCAGACCATGCAATTGGCGGTGGTGGAATTGAGCGATCCGTGGAGCGTGCGCGAGCGCAGCATGGTGTTCCAGAACATCGACACGCTCTCACCGCATGCGCGCAATCTGGTCGACTTCATCCGCGAGCAGATGAGCCAGGGCACGGACGACGACAAGGTCGTCCTCCTGAACACCGAAAAGGCCGAAAAGACCGAAAGTACCGAAAAGAAATCCGCCGCGCGCCAGAAGAAGACAGCCTGACCGGATCAGCCGGCGATCATCATCCACAACGACAGCAGCAGCAAGGCGCCGCAGAACAGGATGCGCAGGCGCCGCTCCGGCAGATGGTGCGCCAGCGCAACGCCCCAGGAAATACTGAGCACGCCGCCCAGCGCCATGGGGATGCCCACCGTCCAGTCCACGTGACCGGCGTGCGCATAGGTCCACAGCGCCACCAGGGTCCCGGGCGTGACCATGGCCAGCCCCAGCCCCTGCGCAGCTGTCTGCGTGGCCCCGAAGAAGGCCGTCAGCAGCGGCACCGCCACGATCGCCCCACCCACGCTGAAGAAGCCCGCCGACGCTCCCGCCGACAACCCCACCAGCGGAATATAGCGACGCCCCAGCCGCAGCGAAGTCTGCATCTCGCGCTTGCCGCGCAACAGCGTCCACAGGTAATACAGCGCCAGAAGCCCCATGAAGAGCGCAAAGCAGAAATGCAGCTTGCGCGCATCCATCACCGTAGCCAGCCGTGCCGAGAAATACGTCGCCACCACCGCCGGCCCGCACATCATCGCCGCCGCACTCCACTCGATCCGGTTGCGCTGCTTGTAGCGCCAGAAGGCGATGACCACGTTGGGCACGATCATCACCAGCGCCGTCCCCTGCGCCAGCTGCTGGTCCATCCCGTACAGATAACCCAGTACCGGAATGGCGATGAGCCCGCCACCGATCCCGAACAGACCGCCCATGGCACCCAGCACACCGCCGAGCAGAAAGTTGACTACGCACGAGAAAAACAAGGAAGCCGTCATCGGTGTAAAGTGATGCCTCTGCCGCCGGGCTGCAATCAGTAGCGAAAGCGGCGGCAGCATCGAAAGATAAAAAAGGAGACTGACATGAGCGGCGTCATCGTGTTTGCGCTGGAGATGGGCGTAGTCGCCATCATTGCGCTGGCCATCTACATGGTGATGAAGAAATAGCGCCCCTGATCAGGTCCGACAGTGTAGCGCAGCCCGCCCCTGCTGTCCCGGCGGGCCTGCGCCCTACCATGCCAACCCCTCAGCAAAGGAAGAAACGATGGATTTGAAACTCAAAGGCAAGACCGCGCTCGTGTGCGCATCCAGCAAAGGTCTGGGCCGCGCCTGCGCGCTGTCGCTGGCGCGTGAAGGCGTGCACGTGACCATGCTGGCACGCGGAAGCGAAGCGCTGGAAGCCGCTGCCGCCGAGATCCGTGCCGAAGTCGCCGCCACCGGCGCGACCATCACCACCGTGGCCTGCGACATCACCACCCCCGAAGGCCGCGCCCTGGCCCTGGCCGCCTGCCCGGCACCGGACATCCTGGTCACCAACGCCGGCGGCCCCAAGCCCGGCGACTTCCGCGACTGGACCCGGGACGACTGGATCGCCGCCGTGGATGCCAACATGCTCACCCCCATCGAGCTCATCAAGGCGACCGTCGACGGCATGATCGCCCGCCGCTTCGGCCGCATCGTCAACATCACCTCCAGCGCGGTGCGCGCACCGATCGACATCCTGGGCCTCTCCAACGGCGCCCGCTCCGGCCTGACCGGCTTTGTCGCCGGCCTGTCCCGCAAGACCGTGGCCCACAACGTCACGATCAACAACCTCCTGCCCGGCCCCTTCGAAACCGACCGCCTGCGCTCCACCGCCACTGGCGCCGCGCAGGAGAGCGGCCGCACCGTGGACGAAGTCCTGGCCGAACGCCGC
The DNA here is from genome assembly GCF_000300975.2 of Herbaspirillum frisingense GSF30. Taxonomy (GTDB): domain Bacteria; phylum Pseudomonadota; class Gammaproteobacteria; order Burkholderiales; family Burkholderiaceae_D; genus Herbaspirillum; species Herbaspirillum frisingense. The sequence goes on from NZ_AEEC02000018.1 coordinate 112,871, forward strand.
AAGCTCAACCCGTCGGGGCGCTTTGGTGACCCGGCCGAGTTCGGCGACGCCTGCGCCTACCTCTGCAGCGCGCAAGCCGGTTTCATTACCGGTCAGAACCTGCTGATGGATGGCGGGGCTTATCCGGGAACGTTCTGATTGGGCTTGCTGCCTATGGGCTGGCGGCCGCAACAGCGCCAGATGAGCGGCATCTGCTTGCATCGCGGAAAGAGGTGGATGCAAAGAAATTGATGTGATGTATAATGCGGCCCTCGTGCGACAGGCAACGCCCTGTCGCATCGCAAGGAGGTTTGGGTGAGTGGTTTAAACCAGCAGTCTTGAAAACTGCCGACGGGGTGACCCGTCCGTGAGTTCGAATCTCACAGCCTCCGCCAAGACGCTTTATAGAACGGGCCTTTCAGGCCCGTTTATCATTTCTACCCACAAATTCACCCACAAACTAAAGCGTGGTAGCAAGGCGCTCATACGCCAACTTGCTTGACGAGATCGCCAGGCGCAAGAGAATGCCCTTATCCACCTCCTTGAACAGAGGAGGATTTGTAATGACCCAGCCAAACCTGCTCACCTCAAGCAGCTAAAGCAAACGCCTCAGCCGGTGTCTTCATCCCCAGCGCCTGATGCGACCGGCGGTGGTTATAGAAGCCGATCCAGTCGCCAATGATGCGACTGGCGTGTTGCAATGTTTCGAAGCGATGTCGATGAGCGCATTGCTCCTTTAGGGTTCTGATGACGCGTTCAACCATGCCATTCTGCTGCGGGCAATGCGGCGTGATGAACTCTTGCTGAAGCCCGTAACTGCGGACCAACGCGGTGTAACTACGGCTGGTGAACACCAGGCCGTTATCGGAGCGCAGCAAGAACGGCGCCGTCACGCGACCCAGTGAGCCATAACGCGCGATCAGCGCTTGCTCCAAGGCCGACTCTGCCGTCTTCGACTTGCCCGAACGCGACAGATGCCAGCCCAGTAATTCCCGCGTGTGGCAATCGATCACCAAGGCCAGCACGGCCCAACCATCACGCCCCGTCCAGATCCGGCACAAATCGGTGGCCCAGCGCCGGTCTGGTCCTGTGGCTACCGACGGCAAGGCCTTCACCCTGGGGCGGAAACCAATGGGCCGCTTCTTGACCTGCCAGCCTTTGAGCTGGAAGATCCGCTGCACCGTGTTCTTGTTGAATCCGAGCAGGCCCGCCACCGTGCGATAGCCGAAGGACGGCTCTTCCAGGATCATCTTGCGAATGGGTTCGGTAAAGCGCTCCTGCACCTTGGGCTCAGCCTTCACCGGCTTGTAGTAAGCGCTGCGCCTGGCAATCCCAAACCACGCGCATATCTTGCTGACAGCCACATCGAAACCGTCTTGTTTGAGTCCCTGGCGGATGGTCTCGATTACTTGTCTTCCTCGCCCAACAGGGACGCCAATTTTTTTCTGGCGCGCAGCTCCAGCACGGCTTCTCCATAGGCTTCCTGGAGCTCCTTGAGTTGCCGCTCGTACTGTTCTCTCACATCCAGTGGCTTGGCACGCAGGGCGTTCTCCATCCCTTTGCGGCCTTCATCGACCCATTCTTCGATCTCTGAAGGCGGGATATCAAACGACCGGCTAGCCTCTGCCACCGTCGTCTTTCCCTGGATGATTTCCATCACCAGCGCCGCTTTGCGCTTGGCTGTCCAACGCTTGAATTCTTCTTCCATGACCTTGCTCATTTTGATTTCCTTTCAGGATTATCTACTGAGCAGGTTTTTAGTGGGTCATTACAATGAAAGTCAAGTGTCGCTCTCGCCAAGCATTCCAGCATTTGGGACTGGATCATCAAGTTGGTTTGAAATATTAGCTTCTTTAAAAAGCGTCTTAATGATGCGAGAAAGCCTGGGTTGCTGGTTGTCCTTAATAACCTTCCGGCAGGCCTGAGCAAAATTATCCATCGCTGGTCCAAAATGCGATTCATAGCTACTATTCTGCGCGCACAATTCAACCATCTTCCAACAGAAATTTCTCAGTCTAGAAACGGGCAGAGTTAGCAGAATTCTCTCGAAATCTTCGGCAGTTGCGGAACGTAAAGCTAGTGACTGGCGATCACCCCATCCTTGGTTTGAGGCGATGTACTCACACGCGTCCACTGGTGACGTATTAACGCGCAACTCGGCTTCAACTTCGTCAAACAATTTTTTGATCTCAGGATGCAAAGTTCGTCCAAAGAAATTTGTCAGAACAGAGCTGTTGACAGACGTTTTATCGAAGCTAGCAATGTAATTCCTAAATGCGGCCTCTGCATACTGCTGCCCTCCGGGAAATTCCATCAACGCCTCATGAAACTGGGAGACAAGATACGGACCCAGCAACGGGGATTTTTCAGCCACTTTTTTGGCTTGCTCAAGAAGCTGCTCCTCGGAAGTCTGATAATCCCAAAATAGCGACGACAAAAGCGCGTTGCATTCGTCATGTGCAGCAAAAACACGAGATTCGGATTCAAACCCTTTAATCGTTTCGCCAAGCTTTAGCGTTTCAAGTAAACCTGATTTCAAATACTCGACAACCAGCAATTCAAATTCGGCTGCTTTAGGTGCGACGCCAATCTTTCTGAGCAGTGCTTTCCATCGGTCCTTTTTCTTTTCATCCTCCGATCGATCTTTCCTACTTCCGGACCATTCGTTCCAATCTTGCGGCCCGCCTTGATCGAGAACAAACTGAAAGTCAGGACCTTCTTCGATACCTCGATAATGAATCGCAGAGAGGAGGACGATTGAAGGGAGAACTCGATTTAAAGTGCCTGACGAAAGATCTGCTCTACCCCCTAAAATTCGATTGTTCGCCTTAATTATTTTCTGAATAATGCGAATGTTATTGATGCCGCATATCTTTATCAGCTCGCACAGATGTTCGCCGTATGGTGAAGCGAACGTCTTTCCTGCAATCTCAAAAGCCTCATCGCAAGAGGTTAATAGCCTTAGCTCTTGATCGATAACCTTCTCTCGGAACGTATTCCAAAGATCTCCGCTCGCTTTATCTAGCTTATCGTCGTTCAGAATGAGAAGAACTCGGCACTTATGCTGCTTGGTCATTTCATCGATAAAGCCTAGCAACTCATCCACATCAAGCTTATTGTGCTTGCGTTCGATATCGTCCAGAACAAGTAACTTTTCTCTCAAGATGGCTGGGGCAAGAATTAAGG
>NZ_AEEC02000017.1 GCF_000300975.2 Herbaspirillum frisingense GSF30
GAAACCATCAACGACTATGACAACAATGTTGGCAACATCGATACGCTGCGACTGGGTAAAGGCATCAAGGCGGCAGACACTGTCTTGGCGAGATCCGGAAATCATCTGACCCTGACCTGGGGTACTGATGCCATCACTGTCGAAAATTATTTTCTGGAGGCCCACTATCAGATCGAAACAATTCTCTTCGATGATGGCACGACCTGGGCCTATTCCGATCTGGCGTCCCACCTGACCCAGACAGGGACCTCCGAAAACGAAAACTGGACAGGATTCTTTGACCAGAGCAATCGCATGGTTGGCTTGGCAGGAAATGATGCTCTTCACGGCGGTCAACTTGCAGACACTATCGACGGCGGCGACGGCAATGACGGTCTTTCGGGCAACGGTGGCGACGACACGCTCATCGGCGGCAATGGCAATGACTGGCTCAGCGGCGACAACGGGAACGACACGCTGATCGGTGGCAATGGCGATGACTGGATCCATGGTGGTCACGGCAACGACACCTATCTCTTCAATCGGGGCGACGGCGTCGATATCATCAACGACTGTGACTACACTGCTGGCAATATTGACACCATCCGACTCGGCAAAGGCATCAAGGCGGCAGACACTGTACTGACACGATCCGGTGACCATCTGACGTTGACCTGGGGGACTGATGCCATCACCATCGAGTATTATTTTTCGTCCGCTAATTACCACATCGAAAAGATCGCCTTCGATGGTGGCACGACCTGGTCCTATTCCAGCCTGGCGTCCCGCCTGACCCAGACCGGCACTGCCGAAAACGAAAACTGGACAGGATTCGCGGACCAGAGCAATCGCATGTTTGGCTTGGCAGGAAATGATTTTCTCTACGGCGGCCAAATTGCAGACACCATCGACGGCGGCGATGGCAACGACAACCTTTACGGCTACGCCGGCAACGACACCCTCTTCGGCGGCAATGGCAGTGACGCGCTCATTGGTGGCGACGGCGCGGATACGCTGTCCGGCGGCAAAGGCAATGATTACCTCAGTGCTGGCGCAGGAAACGACATCTACGTCTTCAATCTGGGCGATGGCGTCGATACCATCAGCAACGATGATTACAATCTCGCCAACATCGACACGCTCAAATTCGGCGCCGGCATTACCAGTAAGCGCTTGAGCTTCAGTCATGTCGCCAACAATCTGGAGATTTCAGTGAGCGGCACTGGAGACAAGACGATCATCGAAAACTGGTATCTCGGCAGCGCCTACCAGATCGAGCGAATCAGTACTGCCGACAATGTCACCATCCTCAATACTGACCTGGAACGACTGATTCAGCCGGTGAGCGGCATTCGCACCCTGTCATTCAGCACCGCCGTACTAGCGGCATAAGAACCACCGGCAGCAAAAAACTGGCAGAAAGATCGGTCGCTGCCTGCCATGGCGCTCAGCATGACTACAGGCCCGGGCATCGTCGACCCCGGGCTGCTTTGAGGGAAGGCGCCCCGCCTTCCCTCACTCCAGATGCAACTCCAGCATCTCCACCGGCAAACTCCCCAGAATCTCCGCCACGGCGATGCTGCCACCCCGTTCGCCATCGGGCATGGCGCATTCCTCCAGCTGACCCTGGCCGCTGGTGAGGACGCTACGCCAGAGTCGCATGCCTTGCCCGGCTACATGCGACAGCGACTGCGGGAGCGCGATGCTGGTGTCGCCCCACGCCTGGGCGGAAATCAACGGCAAGGCCTCTTCACGACGACCTTCGAAGGACAGCAGGTGGCCCGCCAGTCGGGTACAGATGACGACCACCGCCTGTAGGCCCTGCGCTTCATCGCCCTGCTCCACCGGCAGCAATCTGGCAAAGGCGATGACGTGGCGCGCCAGCTTGCCATGGGCCGTGAGGGGGATGTATCCACCGTCGGCGAAGAGTGGCGCATGGCGGCGCCGGTACTGCAGCACCGCATGGATCAGTTGCTGCTTGGCGCCGCCGCTCTGCCATTCGCGCAGAGAGACCGGGCGACTGGTGGCTTCATCCAGGCGACGCGCGCGCAGGGCGAAATCCACGGGTCGGCGATTGTCGGGGTCGACCATGCTCAGGTCCCAGAGCTCGCTACCCTGGTAGAGGTCCGGCACGCCTGGGCTGGCCAGCTTGAGCATGGTTTGCGACAGGCTGTTGATCGCGCCCAGCGGGCCCAGGCGACGTACGAAGTCTTCCAGTTCGGTGAGGAAGGAATGATGGCGCGGGTCCAGTCCGGGGTCGCACAGCAAGGCGCGGGTGAAGCGTTCGCAGGCGTCTTCATAATCCGGCTGGGGTGCCACCCAGTCGCTGCGCCGCTTGGCTTCGCGCAGGGCCTTGCGCTGCCATTCGATGACGCGTTCGGCCAGTTGGCCCAGGGCGCTCAAGTCGTCGTCCCCGGCACGCATGCCATCGGGCCAGGCACCGACCAGCGTCTGGTAGAGCATGCTTTCGTCGACGGCGTCGATGCCACCCTGCGGGCCCGCGGTGGCCGCGACGATGGGGGCATTGAGCTGATGCCAGTGGCGCAGTACGGTGGCCCATTCCTCGGCGATCTCGGAGAGTGCGGCCAGGCGCATGCGGGCATCTTCGCCACGCTTGTGGTCGTGCGTACCGGTGGCCAGGAGGCTGTATGGCGTCTGTTCGGCGCGGCGCGCAGCCAGCTGGTGGAAGTGCGCCACGGAGAGCGAGAGGTGGGCCGGTTCGGCGCCCACTTCGTTGCGCGACAGCAGGCGCCCATAGCGATAGAAGGCGGTGTCTTCCATGGACTTGGCCGTCAGCGGCGGCGTCAGTTGCTGGAAGCGGGCGATGGCGCGCAGTTGCAATGCGCGGCGGCGGGCATCGCTGCTATTGAGCAGGAGGTCCCCGCCCAGCCAGCCTTCCACCACATGCAGCGTCGGGTGGTCGGCGGCGTGCAGGGTGGTCGCTGCCGTGCGGGCGGTGCGGGCCAGCAGCTCACGGTCCGCGGCGGGCATGCCTTCGGCGTTGGCATAGGTGCGATAGACCGGGAAATGCACCAGCAATTCGGCCACGCAGCGACGGATGGACATCAGTGTCAGGTCGCGGGTCTGCGTCGCGGTGCGGGCGAGCTGGTGCAGGCAGTGCGCAAGGGCATTGAATTCGGCGGCGAAATTGCGCACCAGAAAACTGCGGCGCGCCTGCTGCACGATGGTCGGGAAATGGCTGAGCTCGCCCGCCGCATGGCCCTGCATGTGATCCACCGTCGGCGTGACTTCGCCGACGATGTCGCGCCACAGTTCGTCCAGCACCGGTTCGCCTTCGCCGTCGTGCAGGACGGCAGCGCACTGGTCCATGAATTCATAGCCGGTGCTGCCATCGAGTGCCCAGCCGGGCGGCAGCATCTCGTCGCCGGCCAGGATTTTTTCGGCGATCAGATAGGGTTCGTGGCCGGGTCGCAGGCTGCGCAGACGCGCCCGCAGGCGCTGGCAGTAGGCGGCCGGGTCGGTCAGGCCGTCGATGTGGTCCAGGCGCAGGCCGTCGATGAGGCCCTCCCCATAGAGGCGGAAGATCTCGGCGTGCATGGCCTCGAACACATCCTCGCGTTCGACCCGCATGCCGACCAGTTCGCTGACTTCGAAGAAGCGGCGCCAGTTGATCTCGTCAGCCGCATTGCGCCAGTAGGCCAGGCGGTAATGCTGGCGTTCCAGCAGTTCGTGCATGGTGCTGCGGCCATGTGGCTGCACGGCGGAGAAGGCTGCCAGGGCGGCGTCGATATCGGCCAGCGCATCGGGGTCGGCCGCCAGGCTGCGCATCAGATTGCAGGCCTCCGCTGCCTGGCGGTACTGCTCGGGGTGACCGGCTTCGACCGCCTGGAAGGCGCTGATGAGCTCCGCCAGACGTGGGCTGCCGGCGGTCTCCAGCACCACCGCGTGGTCTTGCATGGCCAGGGGGAAGACGTTGTCGTGGTGCGCCACGTAGAACTCGCCCCGTTCGGTATCCAGGCGTAGCACCAGTTCGCCGGCTTCCAGGGCCTCGGCATAGGGCTGGCCGAGGAAAGGCAGCAGGACCTTGCCGGCCAGGGCCGGGTCGGCACTGTCCCACTCGATGTCAAACCAGTCGGCGTGGCGACTGTGACGGCCCCAGCGCAGCACATCCTGCCACCAGGCATTGTATTGGCCCACGGCCATGTGATTGGGGACGATGTCGACGATCACCCCCATGCCCTTGACATGCAGGCGCTGGCACAGCTGGCGCAGGCCCTTCTCGCCGCCCAGTTCGGGGTTGATGCGGGTGGCGTCCACCACGTCGTATCCATGGGTGGAACCGGGACGGGCGACCAGGATGGGTGACAGGTAGTAATGGCTGACACCCAGGCGATGGTAGTAATCCACCACCTCGGCAGCGTGTTCGAAACGGAAATCGCGATGCAGTTGCAGACGTGCAGTGGCGCGCGGGATGTCATTGCGGTCAATGCGCTCACGGCGGTCACTGCGGTCACCATGCGGATGGGGGGCGGTCGGGGCGGGCATCAGGTCTCCTTGGGGCCGCAGCCGCGCGCGCGGCGCAGGCGTTCCAGCCTGGCCCGGGCGGCATAGGCGGCAAACAGCTGTGGCGTATCGGCCGGCAGGCGGCGGCGCCAGTTGGGGTGGGGGTCGGTCAGGCCGGGCAGATTGGGTTGCTGGCTCAGGCCGAGGATGTCTTCCACCGGCACCACGGCCAGCGGTGAGGGCGTGGCGGCCACCATGTCCAGTGCGGCGTCGACTGCGATGGCGCAATCTTCCAGGGTGGCGGGATGGTGTTCTTCCGACACCTCCTCGACGAGGGCCTGTGCCACCTCTGGCAAAGGTCCGCTGGCCCGCCTCTGCTCGACCAGGCTGTGCCACAGGTGGCGGCGGTCCTGGCTGCGCTGTTCCTGCGCGGCGGCCACGCCTTCATCCAGATGGCCGAGGCGGTCGCGCCAGGCGATGTCGGCACCGGACCACCATCCGGCCACGGTGGGCAGGTCGTGCGTGGTTGTCACGGCAATGGCCAGATCCGACCAGTCGGCCGGCGGCAGGAAACCGGTTTTGTCACGCTGGAACCAGAGCACGCGGATGCCGGCCACGCCCGCCGTGTCCAGTGCCTGGTCGAAGCCCGGCGGCACGGTGCCGAGGTCTTCGCCGATGACCACCGCGCGATGGCGCCAGGATTCCAGCGCGATCAGGCGCAGCAGGTCCTGCTGCGGATAGCTGACGTAGGCACCGGCATCGGCGTCCCGTCCTTGTGGCACCAGCCAGAGGCGGTTCAAGCCAAGCACGTGGTCGATGCGCACGCCGCCACCCTGGGCGAAGCAGGCGCGCAGCATCGCCAGGTAGCCCTGGTAGCCGGTGCGGCGCAGGACCAGTGGCGAGAACGCGCCCAGCCCCCAGTTCTGGCCTTGCGGCGCCAGGCGGTCCGGCGGCGCGCCCACGGTCAGGTCGGCGGCGATCTCGGCCTGATGGCTCCAGGCCTGGCTGCCGCCATTGTCGGCACCGACGGCGAGGTCGGCGATCAGGCCGATGGGCATGCCGGCATCGCGGGCGGCCTGCTGGGCCTGGCCCAGTTGATGCGCCGCCTGCCATTGCAGGAACAGGTGGAAGTCGATCTCGCCGGCATGCTGCTCGGCGAAGGCGCGCATCTCGGGGGTCTCCGGATGCAGGCCGGCCTGGCCCCATTGGCGCCAGTCGCAACTGCCGGCTACGCCTTGCGCGGCCAGGTGCTGGCTATAGGCATCATACAGTGCATGCGCATGCAGGGCCGCGCCTCCGGCACTCTGGAAGGCCTTGAAGGCAGCCTGATGGTGTGCGTGCTGTCCCTGCCCCGCCTGTTCGGTACGGAACAAGGCGTACAGGCGGCGCAGCAACGTCAGGCGATGCGCACCAGCGCGCTGCCAGTCGATCAGGCTGGCCTGCTGCAGGCGCTCATGGGCGGCGATCATTTCCGATCCCCCCTCGGCCAGCACCTGGGCCTGGGCCTCTTCGCCGAGAATGCCGGCAGGGTCGATCAGGAAGGGGTTGAGGAACAGCCGGCTGGAAGGCGAATAGGGGCTGCTGCGACCGGGATCGGCGGCAAACATGGCGTGCAGTGGCGACATCGCCAGCGCTGCCGCGCCGTACTCGGCTGCCATCGGTGCCAGCGCCTTGAGCGCGCCGAAATGCCCGATGCCGCCGTCGCCGTAGATGGTGCGGGCCGGGTTCAGGCTGTCGCTGCGCAGTCCATAGACCTGGGCCGCCAGTGCCCAGCCGCGCTCGCTGCCACGGTCGGCCAGGGCGTCGGCAATGGTGTAGCAGCGCGCGGGGGCGATGGCCAGCGTGAGGATATGGCCGGCCACCAGCAGACGGTGATAGCCGGGCACCTCGATGGGCGGCAAGGTCGGCGGGCGGTTCAGGTCGGAGGAAATCAGCAGCATCAGGCGTGCGCCGTTTTCCAGCTCCACGCGGCATGACAGGCCGTGCAGGCGCGAATGCATGGGCAGCGCCACCGGCTGGTGCAGCACCCCGGTCAGCAACGGTGGCAGGTAGCCGACCGCCTGCTCACGATCCAGCTCGGCCAGGCTGTCGCGACAGTCGCCGGGGGTGGCACAGGGCAAGCCCAGTGCTGCCAGGATGGCGCGCAGCGCGTCTTCCTGCACCACCTGCGGCTGGTCATAGGCATCGGTCCATTGCACGGCGATGCCGGCCTTGCGTGCCAGGCGATGGAGATCGCTTTCCTGGGTGGCCGGGGCCGGGCGGGGCAAGGGGGCTGACATTCGGGATGGCGCGGCTTCGCGCATGAGAGTGCTGCTCATGTCGGTCTCCCGATAGGCTGGGTCGACATCGTGTCCTCGGCCGGTTCACGCAGGGCCAGGATGGCGTGCGGCGGGAATGTGCCCTCGGCCAGGGTTTCCAGCACGGCACCACTGTCGAAGAGCACATCGGCGCCAGCCGGATGGGCCAGTTGTTCCAGCGACTCCTGCAGCGGCTGCTCATCCAGGTTGACCGTGATGTTGAGCACGCTGCCGTTGGACAGGCGCCAGCGCGCCTGCACCGCCTTGGGACCGATGGTACGGGCCTCCAGCGCGCGCGCGCCGCGCAGGTAAGGCGCGATATGCAGCTTGCGGATGTGCAGCAGCTCGGCCACGCGGCGCAGGCAGGCCGCCGAACCCGGTGCCGGGCCCGGCTCGGGGATGGATGAGACGAAGGTGGCGAAACTGTTGGGATCAGGAATCTGCTCCAGCAACTGCGGATCGGCGAATTGCGGAAAGCGGGAAAACTCGCGTCGCCGCCCTTCCCGCACGGCCGTGGCCAGGGCCTCGTCCTGATGGCTGGTGAAGTACAGGAAAGGCTGCACGGCGCAGAATTCCTCGCCCATGAACAGCATCGGCACTTGCGGCGCCAGCAGGATCAGGGCCTGCGCGGCATGCAGGGCCAGCGGATGGGCCAGTACGGTGAGCCTTTCACCGAAGGCGCGGTTGCCGATCTGGTCGTGGTTCTGCAGGAAGTTGACGAAGGCCGTAGGCGGGAGCTCGGCGCTGGGTTCGCCGCGGGGCTCACCGGAGTACGGAGAGACCTCGCCCTGGTAGACGAAGCCCTGCTGCAGGCAACGCGCCAGTTTCTCGGCAGGCTGTTCGGCGTAGGCGCTGTAGTAGCCGCCGTCTTCACCGGTCAACAACACATGCAGGACATGGTGTGCGTCGTCATTCCATTGGGCGTCGTAGACATGGCTGGTGCGTGTGCGCACCTCCCCCTGGTCGGGATCGGCGACCTGTTCGCCCTGGCCACCATAGCCCAGCAGATGGGCGGCATTGCCGTCGTGTTCCAGCACCAGGTGGACATGACGTTCGGTACCGATCTCCTGGCGGATGCGATGGCCCAGGCTGACCAGCCAGTCCGGCTCGCAGATGGCATGCACGGCATCCAGGCGCAGGCCGTCGAAGCGGTATTCCTGCAGCCAGTAGAGGGCATTGAGGGTGAAGAAATCGGCCACTTCCGGGCGGCGGAAATCGATGGTCGCCCCCCACAGGGTATTGCTGTCGTGCCGGAAGAACTCCGGGGCATAGCTGTTGAGATAGTTGCCGGCCGGGCCGAAGTGGTTGTACACCACATCGAGGAACACCATCATCCCCAGGCCGTGCGCGGTATCGATGAGCGCCTTGAGTTGTTCGGGCGTGCCATAGCTGGCGTCCGGGGCGAAGGGCAGCACGCCGTCATACCCCCAGTTGTGGGCGCCGGGGAATTCGGCCACCGGCATCAGTTCGATGGCGGTGATGCCCAGCTCGGCCAGTTCCGCCAGGCGCTGCTGGATGCCGGCAAAGCCACCCATGGCGCCGGGATGGAGCTCATAGAGTACCGTTTCTTCCCAGGGCCGGCCTTGCCAGTGCGGGTATTGCCATTGGTAGGCGTGGGCATCCACCACCACGCTGGGATCGAAGACGTCCCCGGCCTGGCCGCGTGAGGCCGGATCGGGGACGGTGACTTCGCCCTCCACCTTTGAGTGCAGGACATAGCGATAGAGGGTGCCGGGTTCGCAGGCGGTGTCCAGCAGGTACCAGCCCGGCGCCGCGGAATCAGGTGACATCGGCAGGCGGCCGCCTCCGGTGATCTCCACCGCGGCGGCATCGGCGCCGGGTGCCCAGATACGAAAACGCACCTGGCCAGGCGCCGTGACCTGGGCGCCAAAAGGCAGCGGCAGCGAAAAGCGGGCCGTCATGCGCGCTCTCCCCATTCGTTGCGGGCAATCCATTCATTGGCCGCCAGCGGATAGATGGCCGAGGACAGGTGCAGCGGCCGGTTGGCGAACACCTGCAGGCTGTGGGCCTGTACCTGCACCGTGGCGCTGCCCTGCACCCTGGCCGCTGCGCCCTCGCCTTCCGGCATGCCGGTGGGCTGGGCGCTGTCCAGCAGCAGGCAGTATTCGCCTTCGGTGCGGGGGAAGTGGAACTCGATGGGCTCATGGCCGGCATTGACGAAGATCGTCAGCACATCCGGGATGGCTTCGGGAATGTCGCCGGGCGCATCGGTATTGGCGGCGTCCTGGATACGCGAACTCAGCTGCTTGTGAGGTTCCTGGCGCTTGCCGGCCAGTTGCAGGGTGATGGCGCGGGCCACCGGGTTGTTCCAGTCTTCGCTGGAGACCGGGCGCGCCGCCTCGTCGAACCACGCCACGTCGGGCAGGCCATCAGCCACCTTCTGCGCGCCATGCAGGAAATAGCTGGCGCGCAGGACCTCGAAGTCGCGGCGGATGGCGGTGACGCGGCCCACGAAGGCGGTCAGCGCGGCGCCTTCGGGCGAGCGGGCCTGCTCCCAGTTGATCCAGGAGATCTCATTGTCCTGGCAGTAGGCATTGTTGTTGCCGCCCTGGCTGCGGTTGAATTCGTCGCCGGCCAGCAGCATCGGCGTGCCTTGCGCCAGCAGGGTCGAGGCCAGCATGGAGCGTTGCACATTGGCGCGGGTGGCCTGGATGGCGGCATCGTCGGTCTCGCCTTCGGCCCCCCAGTTGTAGCTGGCGTTGTCGTTGTGGCCGTCGTTGTTGTTCTCGCCATTGGCCTCGTTGTGCTTGCCGTTGTAGCTGACCAGGTCACGCAGGGTGAAGCCGTCATGCGAGGCGATGAAGTTGATGCTGGCCCAGGGCTTGCGGCGATGGTGTTCGAACAGCTCGGCCGAACCCAGCATGCGCTGGGCGAAGCCGCCGCGCATGGCCTCGTCGCCCTTCCAGAACTTGCGCATGTCGTCGCGGAACTTGTCGTTCCATTCGCCGAAACGGGCCGGATGGTTACCCAGCTGGTAGCCGCCGGGGCCGATGTCCCAGGGTTCGGAAATGAGCTTCAGGCGCGACAGCACCGGGTCCTGCAGCAGCGCATCGAAGAAGCCCGAACCGGGGTCGAAGCCATGCGGCTCGCGTCCCAGGGTGGAGCCGAGGTCGAAGCGGAAGCCATCGATATGGAAGGACTGCGCCCAGTAGCGCAGCGAATCCAGCACCATCTGCAACACGCGAGGGTGTGACAGGTTCAGCGTGTTGCCACAGCCGGTGTCATTGATGTGATAGCGCTCCTGACCGGGCATCAGGCGGAAGTAGCTGGCATTGTCCAGGCCGCGGAAGGACAGCGTGGGGCCCAGTTCGCTGCCGCAACTGGTGTGGTTGTAGACGACGTCGAGGATGACCTCGATGCCGGCGCTGTGCAGGCGCCGCACGGCCATGCGCAGTTCGTTGGGGTCGCCCATGGACATGTAGGACGGCTCGGGCGCGAAATACGAGAGCGTGCTGTAGCCCCAGTAGTTGCTCAGGCCACGCTCGACTAGGAAGCTGTCCTGCAGGAAGGCATGCACCGGCATCAGTTCCAGTGTGGTCACGCCCAGGCGCAGCAGGTGGTCGATGAAGGCCGGATCGGACAGCGCGGCGAAGGTGCCGCGTTCGTGCGGCAGCAGGTCTTCGCGCATCTTGGAGATGCCCTTGACGTGAGCCTCGTAGATGACCGTCTTGTTCCACGGCACCTGCGGCAGGCGGTCATGTTCCCAGACGAAGGCGTCTTCGGTGACCATGGCCTTGGGCATGGCGGCGGCGCTGTCGCGCCGGTCGAAGGACAGGTCGGCGCGGGCCGAATGCAGGCGATAGCCATAGAGCGCATCGGTCCAGCGCACCTGGCCCACCAGGCGCTTGGCATAGGGGTCCAGCAGCAGTTTGTTGGGATTGAAGCGATGGCCCTTGTTGGGTTCGTAGGGGCCATGGGCGCGGAAACCATAAACCAGGCCGGGGGCGGCGCCGGGCAGGTAGCCGTGCCACACCTCGTCGGTGCATTCGGGCAGCTGGATGCGCTTGAGTTCACGCTTGCCGGAGGGGTCGAACAGGCAGAGATCCATGCGGGTGGCGTTGGCCGAGAACACCGCAAAATTGACCCCCAGGCCATCGGAGCTGGCGCCCAGGGGGTAAGGCAGGCCTGGCATCAGGCGATCAGGAAAGGCGACACTCATTTCAGGACTCTCTACGCAGGATCAGGGTGGACAGCGGCGGCAGGTTCAGTTCGATGGAGTTGGGGTGGCCATGCCAGCCCATGTCCTGCACCTCGACCCGGCCCATGTTGCCGCTGTTGCTGCCGCCATAGACGGCGGCATCGGTATTGAGCACTTCGCGCCACACACCGGGCTGGCCCGGTGCGATGGGTGGCACGCCAATGCGGTAGTGGGTGCGTGGCACCGGGGTCAGGTTGACAACGATGAGCACCGGCGGCCCCTCGTCGGCGTAGCGGAAGTAGGCCAGCACGCTGTTGACGCTGTCGTCGCCGACCGCCCAGGAGAAGCCGTCGGCGCGGCAATCGCGCTGGTGCAGTGCCGGTTCGCTGCAATAGAGATGGTTCAGGTCGCTGACCAGCTGGCGCAGCTGGCGATGGCCGGCCGGGTGGCCGCCATGTTCGTCCAGCAGATGCCAGTACGGCGACTTGTCGTGGTCGAACTCGTCGGGCTGGCCGAATTCACTGCCCATGAAGAGCAGCTTCTTGCCCGGGTGCGTCCACATGAAGCCATAGTAGGCGCGCACGTTGGCGAAGCGGCGCCATTCGTCGCCCGGCATCTTGTTGAGCAAGGCGCGCTTGCCATGCACCACTTCGTCATGCGAGATCGGCAGGATGAAGTTTTCCGAGAAGCCGTAGAGCAGGCCGAAGGTCATGTCGTGGTGGTGATAGCGGCGGAACAGCGGGTCATGCTGCATGTAGCGCAGGGTGTCGTTCATCCAGCCCATGTTCCACTTGTAGTGGAAACCCAGGCCGTGATGATCGGCCTCGTCCTTGACTTCGGCGGTCACGCCGGGCCAGGAGGTGGATTCCTCGGCAATCATCAGCGCGCCCGGGCAGCGCTGGGTCACGACGGTGTTGAGCTCGCGCAGGAAGGCCACGGCTTCCAGGTTTTCGCGGCCGCCATGGATGTTGGGCACCCACTCGCCGGACTTGCGGCTGTAGTCGCGGTAGAGCATGGAGGCCACCGCGTCCACGCGCAGGCCGTCGACGTGGAAGTGTTCCAGCCACTCCAGGGCGCTGGCGATCAGGAAGCCACGCACCTCATTGCGGCCGAGGTTGAAGATCAGGGTATTCCAGTCCTGGTGGAAGCCTTCGCGGGGGTCGGCGTGTTCGTACAGCGCGGTGCCGTCGAACTGCGCCAGGCCATGCTGGTCGCTGGGAAAATGCGCCGGCACCCAGTCCAGCAGCACGCCGATGCCGGCCTGGTGGCAACGGTCGACGAAGGCGGCGAAGCGCTCCGGTTTGCCGAAGCGGGCACTGGGCGCGAACATGCTGATCGGCTGGTAGCCCCAAGAGCCACCGAAGGGATGTTCCATCACCGGCATCAGTTCGATATGGGTGAAGCCCATGCCGACCACGTAGGGGATCAGCTCATCGGCCAGTTCATCCCAGGTGAGGTTGCGATGCGCCTGTTCCGGCACGCGGCGCCAGGAGGCGGGATGCACCTCGTAGATGGACATGGGCGCCGAGCGCGACTGGCGCTGGGCGCGTTCGGCCATCCACTGCTGGTCCTGCCAGACATAGGGACGGGCATCGGCCACCACCGAGGCGGTAGCCGGCGGGGGCTCGGTCGCGCGCGCCACCGGATCGGCCTTGAGCGGCAGCAGTACGCCATCACGGCCGAGGATTTCGTATTTGTAGACATCGCCAGGACCGATGCGGGGGATGAACAGCTCCCACACGCCCGGCTCATGGCGCAGGCGCATCACGTGACGGCGCCCGTCCCACTGGTTGAAGTCACCCACCACCGAGACGCGCTCGGCATTGGGTGCCCAGACGGCAAAGCGGGTGCCGGGCACGCCATCGATTTCCATCGGGCGCGCGCCCAGGCAATCGGCCAGTTGACGATGGCGACCTTCCTGCAACAGGTGCAGGTCCAGCTCGCCCAGCAACAGGCCGAAGGCGTAAGGGTCTTCGGTGCTCTGCACGCTGCGGTTGCCGTCGGGGATATGCCAGTCCACGTCCAACACATAGGGGACCTGGTAGCGACGCTGCTCCAGGCCGGTGACGACACCGCTGAAGAAGCCGCTGGGCGAACCGTTGAGCGGATATTGCTGCAGTTCTCCCAACAGGGCGCCGCTATGCCGGCAGCGCACGCGGACCGCTTCGGCACCGGGGTGGAAGCAACGAATGGCGCTGACGCCGCTGGCCTCGCGCGCATAGCGGGGGCCGAGCAGGCAGAAAGGCTGGTTCAGGCGCCCTGCCAGCAGGGCCTCCAGCAGGCCCTGCTCTTCAAAGGACAGGGACAGCGCGGTTTTTTCGAGGGGAGGAAGGGACTGCTCCGGGCTTGCGCCGGGGGCATGATGGGGGGGCGCCGAGCTGGCGTCGGAAGACGAATCCGCGGAGTCCAGGGATTCCCTATACGCCATGACAGACATGCCGGACATGCACACTCCTGTTGTTGTTATCTGGGTTGATCGAAATATCGATAGTCAGCATCCGGCGCACCGCGTGGCGGCACGCCGGCAAACACCTTCCCTGCCGCGTCCCTGATGGATGCAGGGACGCGGTCGGGCTTGAAAGAAAATTGTCAAAAGACGGCTGCAGCTGCGGCGGCTGCAGCGACGCGATCAGGCCGCCGCCACGGCCGAAGGTCCGGCAACCACACCCGCCAGGGCCGCCGCAATGGCCGCCGCCGGACTGACCATGCCGGCCAACCGCTCATGGGCAACTGCGCTCTGGGCGACCTGCGCGGCCGGCCGCTCCACCGGCAAGGGACGCGGGGCAAACAGTGGGCGCACGGCCATGTCCGCCACGTGAGCATAGGCGTCGATGTAGGCACGGGTGGGCCCGGCCCAGTCGCAGTCGATGCTCATGGCATTGCGCTGGATGGACTGCCAGCGCTCGTTGTCGTTGTAGAGCGCAAAGGCGCGGGCGACGGCGTGCTGCATGTCTTCCACGCGCTCGCCTTCGAACAGCACGCCGGTGGCGCGTTGCGGATCGAGATCGGCGTCGCATACGGTATCGACCAGACCACCCACGCGGGAGCCGATGGGAATGGCGCCATAGCGCATGGCATACAGCGGGGTCAGGCCAAAGGGCTCGAAGCGGGTCGGGTGCAACAGCATGTCGCTGCCGGCATGCAGCGCATGGGCGCGGCGCTCGTCATAGCCGATATGCACGGCGATGCGGCCAGGATACTGGCGGGTGAGTGCCAGGAAGGCGTCTTCGTAGTCATGGTCGCCGCAGCCCAGCACCACCACCTGCAGCCGCGGATGGCGATCCAGGATGCCCGGCAATGCCTCGATGACGACGTCGGCCATCTTCTGGTGCGAGATGCGGCTGCCCAGGCCCATCACCGGGGCGAAGGGATCGACCGGCAGGCCGAACAGCTTTTGCAGGTCGCGCTTGCAGGCAGACTTGCCCTTCATGTTGCCGACGCTGAAATTGCGGGCGATCAGCGGATCGTTGGCGGGGTTCCACAGCTCGGCGTCAATCGCATTGGGGATGGCGCGCAGGTCCAGCTTGCGGAAGGACAGGATGCCGTCCATGCCGCAGCCGAAGCGCGGGGTCATGATCTCTTCGGCATAGTTGCGGCTGACGGTGGAGACGCAATCGGAGAAGCGGATGCCGGCCTTGAGGAAGGACAGCTTGCCCCAGTACTCCACGCCATCGCCGGTCAGCAGATGCTGGGGAATACCGATCTGCTCGGCCGAGCCCAGCGCGAAATTGCCCTGGAAGGCCAGGTTGTGGATGGTCAGCATGGTACCGATGTGATCCAGCCCGCGCAGCTTCAGGAGGCAGGGAATCAGCCCGGCGTGCCAATCATTGGCGTGCACCACGTGCGGTGCCGGCAGGCTGGTCTCGCCGGCGCAGATGGCCACGGCCGCATGCGAGAGGTCGGCGAAGCACAGCGCGTTGTCGCTGAACTCCACGCCATCGGCATCGAGATAGGGGTTGGCGCCGCGCTGGCGGAAACGCGCGGTATCGAGCAGCAGTACCGGCACGTCGGTGCCGGGGATGGAGCCGCGCAGGAGCCGGCCGGCACCGCCGGGCAGCCCATGCTTGAGACCGATCTGTACCGTCTCGCCGAGATTGCGCACCGCCTCCGGATAGGCGGGCATGAGGATGCTGGCGTCGATGCCGACTTTGCGCAGCGCTACCGCCAAGGCGGTGATGACGTCGGCCAGGCCACCGGTCTTGACGAGCGGTACGGCCTCCGAGCTGACTAACAGAACTCGAGCTTGCAAGATGGACCCCTAATGTGTGAAAGCACCTGAGATGGAAAGCACCCTTGGCTCGTCGCATCGCATTTCATCTGCACCTCGGCCGGGCTTGATCCGGTGGCCGGGCGAAGACATGTCCTTGTTGTTATGTTGGCCTGGACAAACTTTTGAGCGCCGATGATTACGTTATACGGATCAGGGTCAGCCCTCACTATCGGACAGCGGCCTGAGATCGCGTAGGATGAATCCTACTGTTGCAGCGCGGCGAAAAAACCGGAGCTGCACGCTGGGCAGAAATCCGCGTTGGTGACGAGGCCTGCTACCGCACTGCACGAAAACGCAAACGCCGGCCGGGCCACGAAGGTCGGGCCGCAGTACGACGAATTGACGACGAATTGACGATGAAGAGGGTGCAGTGCCGGCGGTTCAAGTGGCGGTGCTGGCGTGGATGCCGTGGCTGCCGAGGCGAGTATGCCGCTGCACGCGGTGATGAACCCCTACTTTAGCCAAAGGAGCCTGAAAGCCGCCAATTGAACCTCGCTATATGGGGTCTAGCCCGATTGCGGCCCTGTATCCCTCATCCGTGGGAAGGGCCGCCCAAGCTCTGCCGTGCAGTCCACGGCATGGCTGGCGGGATCAGGCCTCGACCCGGAAGCCGATCTTCAGACCGACCTGGAAATGGCCGATGCTGCCATTTTCGACATGGCCACGGCATTGGGTGACCTCGAACCAGTCGACGTTCTTGACGGTCTTGACGACGTCGGCCAAGGCATTGCGGATGGCCTCGTCGCTGCTGTTGGGCGAACTGCCCACGACTTCGATGATCTTGTAAGTGTTGGAATTGTCGTGCTTGCGCTCGTTCATTGGAACTCCTTGCATGAGGTATGAGAGGATGGACGGTTCAGCAAGGCTAGCCGCTCATGCCGGCAGCCGACATCGGCCAATGCCACCAATTGGCGTAGGAATCGATGCGCAGGGATACCGGGACTCGGGTACCAATCGGCAAGCCCGCGCATCGGGGGCCCGAAACTCACCTTGCATTGCTGCGCAGCAAATTCCAAGAGAATGGCAGGTGGTGATCCTTGCCCCACCCCAACATTTCGCGACTTCCTACAAAAATTTAGGTCGCCGAACACCTGTTGCAGCGCAGCTAAAACGGCTAATATGCTTTCATCTGGCTTGCCAAAACGTTCACATATCGGCCGCAATGTTTCCTCGCCGGCCCCCTGCGAACAGGATTTGGCAGCCCTGCCCGTCGGCCCTGCCGGCCGCGGGTCTGCACAAGATTTTCATCCCTTGGAGAACATCATGTCGCAACTCAACCCTGGCATTCCAGGCAGCCCGCAGCAAGGGGCTCCCGTCAAAGCGATCAGCGCACCGCCGGAAGACCTGCAACACGTCAACGACGATGCCGCCGCCGCCCGCCACCTGACCGCCCTCCGCATTCGCGGGCAACTGGCGGAACTGGACAGCGAACGGCCACAAGCCTGAACTTCCCGGCGTCGTCGGCAAGACGCTGCGGCCAGTGCTCACGGGTGTCTACCCGGCGAGCACTGGCCGATTTTTTTTAGAGCGTGTCGACTGCTGTGCCTGCGCTCTCAGGCACAGGCGCCCTGCTCTCATGCCCTGTTCTTCCTGAAGCCATCAACGCAATCCCAGTCTGCGGGCCAGTCGGCTCAGGTTGGCCCGGTCCAGCCCCAGCTCGCGTGCGGCAGCCGCCAGGTTGCCCTGGTGTCGCTCCAGGCTGGCACCGACCAGCTCGCGCTCGTAGCGCTCCACTGCATCGCGCAGTGACAAAGAGAGCGGCCCCGGCGTGGCGCCGGTCGGCTTGACTCCCGCGACAGCACTCCCCATTGCCGCGCTTGCATCGGACGCGAGCGCCAGCGGCGTGCGCAGGTCCAGCGCCTCGGCGTCCAGCGTGAGGATGGATGGACGCTGCGGCTGTGCTGCCAGGGCACGCAAGGCGCTGCGGCCGACCAGATGTTCCAGCTCCCGGATGTTGCCCGGCCAAGGGTATTCCTGCAGGGCGCGCTGGGCGTCGGCGGACAGCCGCAGGCTGGTCAGGCCCAGTCTTGCGCGGTTCTGCTCCAGGAAATACCCGGCCAGCAGCAGCACGTCGCGACCCCGCTCACGTAGGGGCGGCACCCGGATGGGAAAGACCGACAGGCGGTGATAGAAGTCGGCGCGGAAGTGACCGCGCTTGACCTCTTCGGCCAGGTCGCGATTGGTGGCGGCGATCAGGCGTACATCGACCCGATGTTCACGGTCCGATCCCACCCGCTGCAATTGCCCGCTCTGCAGTACCCGCAGCAGTTTGGCCTGCACCGCCAGCGGCAACTCGCCGACTTCATCCAGGAACAGCGTGCCGCCATCGGCCATCTCGAACTTGCCACGACGGTCAGCCACCGCACCCGAGAAGGCGCCCCGGACGTGACCGAACAGTTCACTCTCGACCAGGGTGTCGGGCAAGGCGGCGCAGTTCAGGCTGATCATGGGCTTGTGGGCGCGGGGCGAGGCGGCATGCAGGGCGTGCGCCACCAGCTCCTTGCCGGTGCCGGTTTCGCCGCTGATCAATACCGTCATATCGCTGGGTGCGGCCATGCGTATTTCTTCCATCAGCTGGCGCTGGGCCGGGCTCTGGCCGATCAGTTCACGCTTGCCCTGGCTTTCCTCCAGCCCGAGACGATAGGCTTCGGCACGCTGGCGCGCCTGTTCTCCGGCTTGCGAAAGGTCACTGATGCGCTCGGCCACGTTGACGGTGGCGGCCGCCAGCGCGGCAAAGGCATGCAGCGAGGCCATGTCGACCCCGTCGAAGCGGCCCGGCCCCAGCGCATCCAGCGTGACCAGGCCCCAGGGACGGCCGTTGACGGTCAGCGCGCAACCCATGCAATCGTGCACTTCCAGCTGGCCGGAATGGGCGTCGTTGAGCCCGTCGACCAGACCATCATAGGGGTCGGGCAAGCTGGAATCAGCCGGGAAGCGCGTGGGCGCCACATTGGCCAGCAGCACGCCGAAGCGCGGATGATCTGCCACCCGGAAGCGCCGCCCGAGGGTGTCGCCAGAAAGACCGTCAATGGCCAGCGGCACCAGCACCTCGCCCTCCAGCCGCAGCAGCGCGGCCGCGTCGCAGGGAAAGAGCGTGCGCAAGGTCTGCAGCAGGCGCCGGTAGCGCTCCCGATCATCGATCTCCCGGGAGAGGTCGGCCACCAGCGGCAACAGTGCATCCAGCAAGGCCTTTGAAGTCATATTGACTACCAATAAAGTGAATTAAAGTCATTATGACACAGGTAAAAATCACATGGATATTTCCTAAGTCATTGATTTTATTAGGGTGGGATGATGGCACGGCTTTTGTAATACATCGGGGCAGACCGGTACTCCGGCACCTCCACTCCACCACTGAAAGGCCCAGCATGCTGACCGAAGCCCAACTCGCCATCGTCAAGTCGACCGTCCCCCTGCTCGAATCGGGCGGCGAGGCCCTGACCACGCACTTCTACCAGATGCTCATGCGTGACTATCCGCAAGTGCGTCCCTTGTTCAATCGTACCCACCAGGCCAGCGGCGACCAGCCGCGGGCGCTGGCCAACGGCGTGCTGATGTATGCCCGCCACATCGACCGCCTGGAAGAACTGGGCCCCCTGGCGGCACAGATCATCAACAAGCACGTCGCCGTGCAGGTCATGCCCGAGCACTACCCGATGGTGGGCGATTGCCTGCTGCGCGCCATCCGCGAAGTGCTGGGTGCGGACATCGCCACCGATGCCGTCATCGACGCCTGGGGCGCGGCCTATGGGCAGTTGGCCGATATCCTCATCGGCGCCGAGCGCCAGCAGTACGACAGCAAGGCCGAAGCGCCCGGTGGCTGGCGCGGTGGCCGCCATTTCGTGGTCAGCCGCAAGGTGGCCGAGAGCGAGGAAATCACGTCCTTCTACTTCGTGCCGCAGGATGGCGGCAGCCTGCTGGACTTCGAACCGGGCCAGTACATCGGCCTGCGCATGATGGTCGACGGGGAGGAGCAGCGTCGCCAATATTCGCTGTCGGCGCCGCTGCGTCAGAACGGTCAGCCGGCGCAGTACCGCATCAGCGTCAAGCGCGAAGCCAATGGCAAGGTCTCGCGCCATCTGCATGACCAGATCCATGTGGGGTCGGTGGTGGAACTGTTCCCGCCCTCCGGCGAGTTCACCTTGACCGCCAGCGCCAGGCCGCTGGTGCTCATCAGCGGCGGCGTCGGCATCACGCCGATGATGAGCATGCTGGTCGCGGCCCTGCCCAGCGGCCGCCCGGTGCACTTCATCCATGCCGCCCGTCATGCGGGTGTGCACGCCTTCCGTGGCGCGCTGGAAGAACTGGCCGCCCGCCATCCCCAGCTGCAAGTGCGCTTCTGCTACGAGAACCAGCGTGCCGGCGATGTGGCGCCGCATGCGCACGGATTCATCGATGCCGCGCTGTTGCAGCAGTGGCTGCCGGCCGATCGTGATGTGGACGCCTACTTCGTCGGCCCCAAGCCCTTCATGAAGGCCATCAGGCAGGCGCTGGAGGAACTGGGCGTACCGGCGGCGCAGGCGCGTTACGAATTCTTCGGACCCGCAGCCGCCCTGCAGTAATGCCCCTGCCCCCGCAGCCGGCCGACCTGGCCGGGTGCGGGTTCTTCCATCACCCATGAGCGAAACGATATGAACCTGGACAAATACCGCCGTGAACACGCCGACATCATCGGCCACGTACAACAACTCAAGGCCCTGTGCTCGCAGGGCATCGCCGAAGAGGCCGCCTCCATCGCCCGCGAAGTGATCGCGATGAGCTCGGTCATCAAGCTGCACCTGTCGGTGGAAGACCGCTACCTCTACCCTGCCATGCAGCAGGCGTCGCCCGCACTGGCCGCCAAGGCCAGGCATTATCAGGAGGAGATGCAGGACATCTCGGCGCAATACGCCCAGTTTTCGCGCCAATGGAATGACGCCCAGCGCATCGCGGAACAACCCGAACTGTTCCGTGCCGATGCCAATCGGGTGTTGAAGCTGCTGTTCGACCGCATTGGCCGTGAGAACCGGGATTTCTATCCCATGGTGGAAGCGGCGTAGCTTGTAGTGGGCGGCGCTGGCAGCCGGCGTCGCCCATTGCTCATCCTCGCTGCCATGCAGCAAAAAATCACCACTCTCGCGCCCAAATCCTAGCGCCATCGCCCTGATCACGTCTGATTATCAGGGCAGGATTGATTTCCGACAATTTTTCGCGACGCAGCAAATGCTAAGCTGGAGGCCCCTCCTCCTCCGGAAGAATTTATGTCCGAGAAACTCAGCGCCGAGCGCCACACTCCCGATGAGCTGACCCAGGAACTGGAAGCCCTGGACCTGGAGATCGTGCGCTTCGCCGTGATCTGCCAGGTGCGCCTGTTCGATCCGGGCGTGCTCAACCAGGTGATGGACAACAACGAGCAGATCTGCGGACAGTCCCACCCCACCGCCTTCCAGAGCCTGCGTGGCCTGCTCTACCTGCACTTTGACATGCACCGGCAGCTGGCCCAGACCTATGGCACGGCCGACGCCGAAGAGATCATCCATCGCGTGCGCGAGCACCTGCGTCCGCGCATCGGCGAGCAACTGGGTTCGCTGTTCAATACCCGCGGCGCTGCGGGTTGAAAGCAGCGCCGGTCAGGCCACCAGGCGTTCCCCGAGGCTGGCGCCGGCGGCGAAATCACTGAGGTTGTCGATGGTGGTCTGCATGATCTGACCGATGGCTTCCTCCGTGAAGAAGGCCTGGTGACCGGTCACGATCACGTTGGGAAAGGACACCAGGCGCTGGATCACGTCGTCAGTGATGATGGTGGAGGACAGGTCCTGGAAGAACAGGCTGGCCTCCTGCTCATAGACATCGATGGCCAGGCCGCGCAGTTGGCCGCTCTTGAGGGCGGCGATGGCGGCCTCGGTATCCACCAGCGCGCCGCGGCTGGTATTGACCAGGATGCAGCCGGGCTTGGTGACCGCCAGGGTCTGCGCATTGACCAGATAGCGCGTGGCCTCGGTGAGCGGACAATGCAGCGAGATCACGTCACTGGCCGCGAACAAGGCCTCGCGCTCCACGTAACGGCCGCCCAGTGCTTCGAAATCCGGATTGCGATGCACGTCGCTGCCCAGCACGGTGCAGCCGAAACCGGCCATGATGCGGGCAAACAGCGCACCGATCTTGCCGGTGCCGATCACGCCCACGGTCTTGCCGTGCAGGTCGAAACCCATCAAGCCATCCAGTTCGAAATTGCCTTCGCGCGTGCGCATGCTGGCGCGGGCGATCTTGCGATTGACCGCCAGCAGCAGACCCACCGCGAACTCGGCCACTGAATAAGGTGAATAATCCGCCACCCGCGCCACCGTGATGCCCAGCCTGCGCGCGGCCTGGGTATCGATATGGTTGAAGCCGGTGGAGCGGGTGGTGACAAAGCGTATGCCCTGGGCCGCCAGACGCTCCAGCACGGGTGCACCGAGATCGTCGTTGACGAAGGCCGCCACCGCCTCGCAGCCGCTGCACAGTTGGGCGGTATCGCTGTCGAGCCGATCCTGCAGGAACACCAGCTCGTGGCCCGCGCCAGACTGGGCATTGGCACGCAGGAGCAGGGTCTGGTCGTAGCGGCGGGCGCTGTAGACGGCGGTTTTCATGGAGACCTTTCGAGACGGGTGGAGATCGGAAACGGCGGGTGGGCTGTATGGCTGCGGGGCCGCAGATCCGCACAAACGTGATGCGGCATTGCACCATATTTACGGCCAGCTTGCCTTGACGCAGTGCAGGACAACGCCGGAAAGCCCCTTTTTTGGCCGGATTGGCTTCCCAAGCTTTCATCCAGCTATCGAAAAAACCGATATTTGCTTCCATCCCGGGTCAGCGTGGTCCATGGTCGGGAATTCGGGCATAGAATCGGCGGCGCAATAGCTGTCCCCACAAAAAAGATCCTGACACAACCTGCCGCATGGCGGGACGAGACAGGCGCAAGACCGGAAGCAACACGGTCCGCCCAACAGATAACGAGGCACATATCATGACGACATCCACTTCTTCGCCGTCGAAGTTTTCCACGGTGCTGCGGGTTACCAGCGGCAACTTCATGGAAATGTTCGATTTCTTCCTGTTCGGTTTCTACGCGACGCACATCTCCAAGGCCTTCTTCCCGGGCGACAACGAGTTCGCGTCCCTGATGCTGACCTTCATGACCTTTGGCGCCGGCTTCCTGATGCGTCCGCTGGGTGCCATCATCCTGGGCGCCTACGTGGACCGCGTCGGTCGCCGCCAGGGCCTGATCGTGACCCTAGCCCTGATGGCGCTGGGCACCATGCTGATCGCCTTTGTCCCCTCCTACGCCACCATCGGCGCGCTGGCGCCCGTGCTGGTGCTGATCGGCCGCCTGCTGCAAGGCTTCTCGGCCGGCGTGGAGCTGGGCGGTGTGTCGGTCTACCTGGCCGAAATGGCCACGCCCGGCCGCAAGGGCTTTTACGTGAGCTGGCAGTCCGGCAGCCAGCAGGTGGCCATCATCGTGGCGGCCGCCATCGGCTACGCACTCTCGACCACCCTCACCCCGGCCCAGGTCGGTGACTGGGGCTGGCGTATTCCCTTCTTCATCGGCTGCCTGATCGTGCCGGTGCTGTTCGTGATCCGCCGCTCGCTGCAGGAAACCGAAGAATTCATGCGCCGCAAGCATCGTCCGAGCACCGGCCAGATCTTCCGCTCCATGATCGAGAACTGGAAGCTGGTCATCGCCGGCATGATGCTGGTGTCGATGACGACCGTGTCGTTCTACCTGATCACGGTCTACACCCCGACCTTCGGCAAGAACGTCCTGAAACTGTCCACCGAAGCCAGCCTGATCGTCACTTTGTGCGTGGGCGTGTCCAACTTCATCTGGCTGCCCATCATGGGCGCGCTGTCGGACCGCATCGGCCGTCGCCCCATCCTGGTGGCCTTCACGGTACTGACCATCCTGACCGCCTACCCGGCCGTGAACTGGCTGGTGCATGACGCCACCTTCGGCAAGATGCTGATCGTGGAACTGTGGCTGTCCTTCCTCTACGCCAGCTACAACGGCGCGATGGTGGTGGCACTGACCGAAGTGATGCCGGCCGATGTGCGTACCGCAGGTTTCTCGCTGGCCTACAGCCTGGCCACGGCAGTGTTCGGCGGCTTCACCCCGGCCATCGCCACCGGCCTGATCCAGGCCACCGGCGACAAGGCGGCGCCTGGCATCTGGATGAGCGCAGCCGCGGTGTGTGGTCTGATCGCCACCCTGATCCTCTACCGCAACAAGACGGCACAGCAGGTGGCTGCAGCCTGACTAGCGTTTTTGCAATAGCTATTGGAATGATGGGCCGCTGAAGGTAAGCGGCCCTTTTTTATGCGCGCAACGCTCAGGCCGTGCGAATCTCTTCCAGCAAGTCCGGATGGCGGTCCAGCAGCCGGAACAGCTTGACGAGTGACAGCGGCGGCTTGGTCTTGCCGTTTTCGTAGCGGGAAAAGGCATTGACACCGCCCCCGAAGAGTTCAGCAGCCTGGCGCTGGTCGAGGTCGAGCTTGCGGCGGACGCGGGCGATGTAGTCCGGATCAACGTAGGCCGCATTGATGTGGCGCTGGAACTGCCCGATCAGGGCGCTGTAGCGATCCCCCTGCTCGCGATTGAGCAGTATCTCGCCACAGGCCGGACAGAAATTCCCCGTCACCGCTTCAATGACCGTGCTTTCACCCTTGTAGACATAGGTCAGGTTGCGGGTATCGCGCACCAGTTCAGCGCCACCACAGGAGGGACATTTCATTTCATAGCTCCTTGAAGGAAACGACAAGCACCTCATCGACCACCGTCAACTTGACGTAGGCCCATACGCCCGCAGCGAGCCGGGCGTGATAGACGTCCTGCCAGATACGATGGTCCATGTGCGTTGTCATACTTTTATGGAAGTCGTCAGGCGTCAGCCGCAGGACTACGTTGCAGATGCCATCAAGGTTCTCGATCCCGATGGCACGGGCGCCCTGGAAGGCAGCGGCCGTGGCCTGGACCTGCCCGGCCTGGACCAGGGCATGGACCACGGCAAGCTTGCAGTGTGCAGTGCGCTTTTCCATGCGGATTCTAACCCAATAGGTGATTAAACCAAAAAGGTTAATCGATCATCACTGCCCGACAAACCGCGGCCCCTTGAATCGAAGCAAATACAAAAATTTCTTCAAGTCTTATATAAGAGTTGAAGCATTTCCGCCCGCTTAGGAGTAAACTACCGCTGTTTTTTGCCGCGGCCCTCTGGCAGCAGTACGCCGGGAACGCCGCCCCGGGAGACGAATTTCCGCGCAGCAAGCCGACAAGGAGATGGCACCAGTCCAGGCCGACAGAGCAAGGACGGTCCATCCGGCGCTGCGAGGATCGCACCAAAGCACATCAACACACCAACGCAAGGACATCATCGTGACTACTGGCAACCCGACCATCATCTATACGCTGACCGACGAGGCACCCTATCTGGCGACCCATTCGCTCTTGCCCATCGTCAAGAAGTTCACCGCTCCGGCTGGCATCGACGTCGTCGAAAGCGATATTTCGGTGGCTGCTCGTATCTTGGCTGAATTCCCGGAGTACCTCACCGATGAGCAGAAAGTCCCCGACAACCTGGCCGCACTGGGCGCACTGACCCAGAGCCCGGACGCCAACATCATCAAGCTGCCCAACATCAGCGCCTCCATCCTGCAGCTGCAAGCGGCCATCCGCGAACTGCAGGCACGCGGCTACAAGCTGCCCGACTATCCGGAAAACCCGTCCACCGACGAAGAGAAGGCCCTGCAAAAGCGCTACGCCAAGGTCACCGGCAGCGCCGTGAACCCGGTCCTGCGCGAAGGCAACTCCGATCGCCGCGCACCCAACGCCGTCAAGAACTACGCCCGCAAGCACCCGCACTCGATGGCCAAGTGGTCCATGGCCTCGCGCACCCACGTGGCGCACATGCACGGCGGCGACTTCTACGCCGGTGAAAAGAGCCTGACCCTGGACAAGGCCGTCGACGTCAAGATGGACCTGGTCACCAAGTCCGGTGAAACCATCGTCCTGAAGTCCAAGGTCTCGCTGCAGGCCGGTGAAATCATCGACAGCATGTTCATGAGCAAGAAGGCCCTGTGCGCCTACTACGAAGAACAGATGCAGGATGCCTTCGATACCGACCTGCTGCTGTCGGTGCACGTCAAGGCCACCATGATGAAGGTTTCGCACCCCATCGTCTTCGGCCACGCCGTGCGTACCTACTACAAGGACACTTTCGCCAAGCACGCCGCCCTGTTCGCCGAGATCGGCGTGAACCCGAACAACGGCATGTCGGGTGTCTATGAAAAGATCAACACCCTGCCCGAAGCCAAAAAGGCTGAAGTGCTGGCCGACCTGAAGGCCGACGAAGCCAAGCGTCCGCGCCTGGCCATGGTGGACTCCGCCAAGGGCATCACCAACCTGCACGCCCCCAACGACGTGATCGTCGATGCCTCCATGCCGGCCATGATCCGCGCGGGTGGCAAGATGTGGAACGCCGCCGGCAAGACCGAAGACACCAAGGCCCTGCTGCCGGAATCGACCTTCGCCCGCATCTATCAGGAAATCATCAACTTCTGCAAGACCAACGGCGCCTTCGACCCGACCACCATGGGTACCGTGCCCAACGTCGGCCTGATGGCCCAGAAGGCCGAGGAATACGGTTCGCACGACAAGACCTTCGAAATCGCGCAAGCCGGCGTGGCCCGCATCGTCACCCTGGACGGCCAGGTCCTGCTGGAGCAGAACGTGGAAGAAGGCGACATCTGGCGCATGTGCCAGGTCAAGGACGCAGCGGTGCGCGACTGGGTCAAGCTGGCCGTGACCCGCGCCCGCCTGTCCGGCATGCCGGCCGTGTTCTGGCTGGACCCGTACCGCCCGCACGAAGCCGAACTGATCAAGAAGGTCAACACCTACCTGAAGGATCACGACCTGACCGGTGCCAACATCCAGATCATGTCGCAAGTGCGCGCCATGCGTTACACCCTGGAACGCGTCATCCGTGGCCAGGACACCATCTCGGTGACCGGCAACATTCTGCGCGACTACCTGACCGACCTGTTCCCGATCATGGAACTGGGTACCTCGGCCAAGATGCTGTCGATCGTTCCGCTGATGGCCGGCGGCGGCATGTTCGAAACCGGCGCTGGCGGCTCGGCGCCCAAGCACGTCCAACAGCTGGTCGGTGAAAACCACCTGCGCTGGGATTCGCTGGGTGAATTCCTGGCCCTGGCCGTGTCCATCGAGGACGTGGGCATCAAGACCGGCAACAACCGCGCCAAGGTGCTGGCCAAGACCCTGGACGCCGCCACCGGCAAGCTGCTGGACAACAACAAGTCGCCCTCGCCCAAGACCGGTGAACTGGACAACCGCGGCAGCCACTTCTACCTGGCCATGTACTGGGCCCAGGAACTGGCCGCGCAGAAGGACGACGCCGATCTGGCCAAGCAGTTCGCACCGCTGGCCAAGGCACTGACCGACAACGAGCAGAAGATCGTGGAAGAGCTCAATGCGGTGCAGGGCAAGGAAGTGGACATCGGCGGCTACTACCTGCCGGACCGCGAAAAGACCTTCGCCGTGATGCGTCCGAGCGCCACGCTGAACAAGGCGCTGGAATCGCTGTAAGGCGCCTTCATCTGCGGGAGGGTAGCTGGAGCACCCTCCCGCAGTGAAAACGGAAAGGCCGCGAATGCAAGTTCGCGGCCTTTTTGCTTTTTGCGGGATGAGCCTGCATGGCAGGGCCATGCGGGGAAGCTGCTGGCGAACCCACTACCGTTCGGACTGAGTAGCCGCACATCAGTGCGGCGTATCGAAGGCGCGCATGCCGGTGAGTCTTCGATACGCGTCAGAGCCGCTACTCAGTCCGAACGGCCATCTTGAATAGCGGCAAACCAACCGACTACCGTTCGGACTGAGTAGCCGCACATCAGTGCGGCGTATCGAAGGCGCGCATGCCGGTGAGTCTTCGATACGCGGCAGAGCCGCTACTCAGTCCGAACGGCCATCTTGAATAGCGGCAAACCAACCGACTACCGTTCGGACTGAGTAGCCGCACGTCAGTGCGGCGTATCGAAGGCGCGCATGCCGGTGAGTCTTCGATACGCGGCAAAGCCGCTACTCAGTCCGAACGGTTCTCAGGGCATCCTCCCATGATCATGTGCCGGCCCGATTTCAGGCGCCATCGAGCAGGAAATTGCGCCGCACATCCAGCTCCGCACCCTCACCGGCCGTCTCATCCTTCAAGGCCACGCCCGACAGGCTGCGCTGGTGCGCCTGGGCCATCAGGTAGTGCAGCTTGTAGGCGGCTTCCGGATAGGGCAAGCCTTCCGGGCGTACGTTGGAAATGCAGTTGCGGCTGGCATCGGTCAATCCGCGTGCCGGCATCCAGGTCAGGTACAGACCCATGCTGTCGGGTGAGCTCAGGCCCGGGCGCTCGCCGATCAGAATCACCACCAGCTTCACGCCCAGCAATTCCCCGATCTCGTCAGCCACCGCCACCCGGCCCTGTTGCACGATCACCGGCGGCGCCATGGTCCAGCCTTCCGGTGCGATGCGTTGCATCACCTCGCCCAGAAAAGGCGCGGCATTGCGCACGATGGCGCGGGCCGAGAGCCCATCGGCGATGACGAAGCCGACGTCATAGCTACGTGGCGCCTGGCCGCCGAAACGCGCCAGCAACTGCTGGCGCGATGCCTCCGAGAGCTTGCGTCCGAAGTCAGGGCGCTGCAGATAGACCAGGCGATCCGCCGCCGCGCTCTGTACCTGCAGTACCTCTTCGGCAGCGCAGATGCCCTGCGCCTGCAACTGTGCCGTCAAGGCAGCCACATCCAGCGGCAGATGCACGGCATCCCGCGCCTGCGCATGCGCCAGCTGGAAGGCCAGTTGCGGCGCGGTCGGCAGGCTGACGCCGCTGCGCCCCAGGGCGATGCGTGCAGCGGTGAAACGGCGTAGCGCTTCCCACGGATTGGCCGTGACCAATTCCGCACCGGGGCTGAGGTTTTCTGCACCTGAAGGAGAAATGGGCTGGTCGTCCATGGTCATTGCAGCCGCAGCAAGGTATCGCGAAAGCCCGGCGCCATGTCGGCATGCAGGCGGAAGGCGGCTTCGTCGCTGCCCTGGTTGAAGATCTGCATCCGGTGCAGCCAGGCCTCGAACTCGGGCGCAGGGCGCGAACCCAGCACCCGGCGCGCATACAGCGCATCGTGGAAGGACGTGGTCTGGTAGTTCAGCATGATGTCGTCCGAGCCGGGGATGCCCATCACGAAGGTACAACCGGCCACGCCCAGCAGGGTCAGTAGCACGTCCATGTCGTTCTGGTCGGCCTCGGCGTGGTTGGTGTAGCAGACATCGCAGCCCATGGGCAGGCCCAGCAGCTTGGCGCAGAAGTGGTCTTCCAGACCGGCGCGGATGATCTGCTTGCCGTCGTAGAGATATTCGGGACCGATGAAGCCGACCACAGTGTTCACCAGCAGCGGCCTGAACGCCCGCGCCACCGCGTAGGCCCGGGCCTCGCAGGTCTGCTGGTCGATCCCGTGATGGGCATTGGCCGAGAGCGCACTGCCCTGCCCGGTCTCGAAATACATGACGTTGTCGCCCACGGTACCGCGCTTGAGCGACAGGGCAGCCTCACGCGCCTCGCCCAGCAGGGAGAGGTCGATGCCGAAGCTGCGATTGGCGGCCTCGGTGCCGGCAATCGACTGGAATACCAGGTCCACCGGCGCACCGCGCTCAATGGCGGCAATCGTGTTGGTGACGTGGGTCAATACGCAGGATTGGGTGGGAATGTCATAGCGCGCAATGACGTCGGCCATCATGCCGACCAGCTTGACCACCTGCGGCACGTTATCGGTGGCGGGGTTGATGCCGATGACGGCATCGCCATTGCCGTACATCAGGCCATCGAGCATGCTGGCGGCGATGCCGCTGGCGTCGTCGGTCGGGTGATTGGGCTGCAGGCGGGTCGAGAGCCGGCCCGGCAGGCCGATGGTATTGCGAAAGGCCGTCACCACGCGGCACTTCTTGGCCACCAGGATCAGGTCCTGGTTGCGCATGATCTTGCTGACGGCCGCGGCCATCTCCGGGGTGATGCCGGGCGCCACCGCTGCCAGCACGGTGCTGTCTGTGTCGTCGGCCAGCAGCCAGTTGCGCAGGTCGCCCACGGTGAGATGGGCGATGGGCGCGAAGGCGGCGCGGTCGTGGCTGTCGAGGATGAGACGGGTGATCTCGTCCTCTTCATAGGGGATGAGCGGCTCTTCCAGGAAGAGCTTCAGCGGCAGATCGGCCAGCGCCATCTGTGCAATCGCCCGCTCTTCGGCGCTGCCCGCCGCCACCCCGGCCAGCAGGTCGCCCGAGCGCGCCGGGCTGGCCTTGGCCATCAAGTCCTTGAGATCGCGAAACACGTAGCTGGCGCTACCTGCGCTGTGCCGGAAACGGTGTTCGGCCATGGTGCTGCTCCTCCTTGTTCGCCGGAGCCGGTGCTGCCGTGGGTGGCGGCACCGGCCCGGTCTGGCACCCTGCCGCTCAGCTGGTGAGCAGTTGCGGTGCGGTCTTGCCGTATTTGATGCTGGTTTCAGCCGGCACCCAGTTGCCGGTCGATTCCTGCCGGCCCTGCAGCAGGAAGCGTGGCTTGTCGGTGCTGATCTGGTCGGCCGCCAGTTTGGACAGCTCGCCGATCTTGCCGTTCTTCATGCGGTTGACGATGAGCCCGAAACGGGTCTCCGGGAAGTCACGCAGCATATCGTAATCGCCATCGCTATCGCCTGCCACGAACAGCGGCCCGTAGCCCTTCTGCGCCACCAGCACCTGCTTGATGGCGACCGTCTTGCCCGGCCCCCAGGTCAGCGGCCAGTCCTTGAGGTAGGCATTGCGGAAGGCCTGGCCATTGCGCTCCAGACGCAGGCCGATGACGTTGTCACGCGTGACGTGGTAACCGTACTTGGGATGGGTCGCGAACACCGCCACCACATCTTCCAGCGAGGCGGTACAGACATAGACGTCGATGCCGTTGCGACGCAGGCTGTCCATCAGGGTGGCGATTTCGGTGCACAGGCGGATGCCGTGGAAGTGCGACACGCTCACCACGCCCGCCTTGCCCGGACGGTCGGCCGGGCTGGTGTACTTGACCTTGGTCAGCGCGGCGCCCAGTGCCGCATCGTTGGAGGCCTCGGCCAGGGCACTCACCTCGGCCACGCTCATGTTGGCGAAGAAATAGATCACCCACGGATAGCCGACGTTCACGCCATGGGTGTCGTTGACCGCTTCGTAGAGGTAATACAGCTTGGCGCGGAAGTCCTGGAACTCGGTGGTAGCCGTCACTTCCTCCAGCGACTTGCTGCCCGCCATGCCCTTGTAGTTGGCGTGCAGGAAGGCATAGTCGGCGTCTAGGTCGGCGCAGATGGAGTCGAGGTCGACGATCTGGCCGGCACCATTCTTGAAGTCCTTGCTGAACGGACCCGGTGGCACGTTCTGGCGCGTGATGGCGGCAAACTCGGCCGGGCTCAGCTTGAAGGACAGCGTATTGATCTGGTACATCAGCAGCGCTTCCTCGCAGTCATTCATGATGCTGGTGTTGTCCCAGTCAAAGACCGCGTAGGGGCGCTTGTTGGACTGGTAGCCCGGCGCCAGCTTGCCGTGTTCGGCGATCATCTGCGCCACCATGTCGTGATTGCGCATGGCCCACTTGGCGCGGTCCAGCGCCACCTCGGCGCGGCTGGCTGCATGGGCCGGGCTGGCCAGGGTCGCCAGCGTGCCGCCTGCGGCAGCGGCCAGCAGGCCGCCCAGGAAACCACGGCGCTGCAGCGCGGGCGGGTGGGAGTCGGTGGTCGGTGTGTGCTTGTTGTTCATGATGGCCTTGAGGAAATAAAAGTTTTATATCGTTTGGAAAATCATGCCGCTCAGGATTTCGCCATCGCTGCCGCACCCTCCGCCCGGCGTCGCGCCGTTGCCAGGAACCAGGCATAGCCCAGGGCCAGCAGGCCGACGAAGATGCCGAAGATCAGCGGGTTGTAATAGATCATGGTGGCCATGCACACCAGCGCGCCGAACAGCGCGAAGGCCGGGAAGTACGGGTACAGGGGTGCCCGGAACGGGCGCTCCAGGCCGGCCTCGTCGCGGCGCAGGCGGAACAGCGAGAGCATCGACAGGATGTACATCAGGATCGCGCCGAACACCGACATGGTGACGATGTTGGCGGTGAGGGTCTGGCCGCCGATCTTGATGAGTTCATCGCTGTAGATGGCGGCAATGCCCACCACGCCGCCGGCCAGGATGGCCCGGTGCGGGGTCTTGAAACGGGGATGGACACGGGCGAAATAGGCCGGCAGGTAACCCTCCCGGGCCAGGGCGAAGATCTGCCGCGAATAACCCAGGATGATGCCGTGGAAGGACGCCACCAGACCGAACAGGCCCAGCCACACCAGCATGTGCAGCCAGTTGCTGTTCTCGCCGACGATCAGCTTCATGGCCTGCGGCAACGGGTCGTTGATGTTGGCCAGCTTGGTCCAGTCACCCACGCCACCGGCGAAGAGCATCACGCCGATGGCCAGCACCACCAGCGTCAGGATGCCGGTGATATAGGCGATGGGGATGGAGCGACGCGGGTCCTTGGCTTCCTCGGCGGCCATGGCCACGCCTTCGATGGCCAGGAAGAACCAGATCGCGAACGGGATCGCCGCAAACATGCCCGGCACCGCCGCCAGGCTGAAACCATCGCTGCCCGACCAGCCGCCCTTGGTGAAGTTGGCCATCGAGAAGCCCGGCGCCACCACGCCCATGAAGACCAGCAGTTCGAAGATCGCCAGCAGCGTCACGCACAGCTCGAAGGTGGCGGCGATCTGCACCCCCACGATATTGAGCGTCATGAAGACCAGATAGGCGCCCAGCGCGGCCAGCTTGGGGTCGAGCGCCGGAAACTGCACGTTCAGATAGGCCCCGATGGCCAGCGCAATGGCCGGCGGCGCGAAGACGAACTCGATCAGCGTGGCCGCCCCGGCCAGGTAACCGCCCACCGGCCCGAAGGCGCGCTTGCTGTAGGCGAACGGGCCGCCGGCATGGGGGATGGAGGTGGTCAGTTCGGTAAAGCTGAAGATGAAGGTGGCGTACATGGCCGCGATGAACAGCGCCGTCACCGTAAAGCCCAGCGTGCCGGCGCTGGCCCAGCCGTAGCTCCAGCCGAAATACTCACCGGAGATCACCAGCCCGACCGCAATGGCCCAGAGCTGCAGGGTGGACAGGACGGGCTTGAGCGTATGCCCCTGCCCTGAAGAGCTTGCATTCATCGGATTCTCCTGTTGGCGCGAGAGGTGGGCCGCACTGCGGCGGCCGTCAGGGTGGCAAAAGAGCCATCTTTGCGGGCATGCGGCTTGCTTGATTTTGATCAAGACGCTGCCCTAGCGACGCAATATAGCAACGGCGAAATCGGCGGCGTTATCGAAATTCGGCAAAACTGCGTCGCCTGCGGGCGGCTATCGATGCCACTCATCTATGGAGTCGTCCCATGTCCTCTCTTGCACTGTCCCAGCCTGACACAGTGGCAACGCACAGCCGGCGGGCATTGCGCACCGCCGTTGCGCGTGACGTGGACGAACATGCCCATAACCTCACCGACTGGGAGCAGCGCTACGACCAGTTGGCCTGCGGCAGCTTCGAGGGTGTGCTGCAGGAATGGCAGAGCGAAGGTCTGCAGATCTTCCGCGAGGCCGGCAGCCGTGCCGTGCGCCAGTCCTGCCAGGTCTGGCCGGATGCCTACTGGTTCGGCATCGAGGTGCGCACCATGGGCATGCGCATCAATGGCCGCCTGGTGCCACAGGACGTGGTGATGACCCGACCCGGCGCCTGCGAATTCGAACTGGTCACGCCGGATCAACATGACATCTTCGGTGTCGTGGTCCAGCGCGACGCCCTGCAGGCCAGCGCCGCCCGGCTCGGCTGCCAGCCCGACTGGCGCCGGCTGGGTCAGGCCGAAATGCTGAAGGTGGACGCCGGCGGCCTGGACGATTGCCGCCACCAGATCGGCGCCCTGCTCGCGCTGGCCGGCCAGGCCAGCGGCCAGGCAGCCCATGCCGCCCTGCAACTGCGCCAGGAAGCGGTGCTGGTCTCGCTGCTGGCACTGCTGGATGAAGGCGACATCGAAGCCGAGGCCGGCGCCAGCCTGTTGCGCCGCCGTCGCATCGTCAACGATGCCCGCGATCTGGCCCTGGCCCATCAGGAAAGCCCGGTCACCGTGCCCATGCTGTGCGAGGCCCTGCATGTGAGCCGGCGTA
Organism: Herbaspirillum frisingense GSF30; assembly: GCF_000300975.2. Lineage (GTDB taxonomy): Bacteria > Pseudomonadota > Gammaproteobacteria > Burkholderiales > Burkholderiaceae_D > Herbaspirillum > Herbaspirillum frisingense. The sequence goes on from NZ_AEEC02000017.1 coordinate 33,422, forward strand.
CGCTGCAATACTGTTTCGAGGATGTGCTGGGCGTGAGCCCGATGAGCTACCTGCGCCTGCTGCGCCTGAACGGCGTGCGCCGCGCGCTGGCCCAGGGCGATGGCCGACAGCCCATCGGCGACATTGCGGCGGCCTGGGGTTTCAGCAATTTCAGCCAGTTCTCGTGCGACTACAAGAAACTGTTCGGCCAGTCGCCCTCGGCCATGCTGCAGGCCCGTACGTCGCACTGAGCGGGCCGGGCATTTGCCGGCTATAGTGGCAGGCCGACGCACGCACAGGCTCGCCACCTTTGAGACCATGGCCCGACCACCCTCTTCCCTGATGTCCCTCGCCTTCGCCCTGGCGTTGCTGCTGACCTTACTCCAGGCTCACTGTGCCAGTGCCTCCGCTGCCAGCGGGGTCAGCAGTGCCGGCGGTACCAGCGGTACCAGCGTTGAGGCGGCGCGCCAGCCGCTGCAACTGGAAGGCCCCTCTCGCAAGCCCTACACCTTCGCCGTGTATGCCAATGCTGATCTGGGCCAGTTGCCAAGCCACGTGCGGCAGGCCGTGCTGATCCTGCACGGCGTCAAGCGCAACGCCGACGATTACTTCGCCATCGGTCAACACCTGCTGACGATGGCTGGTCTGGCAGCGTCCGACAACTTGCTGCTGGCCCCCAACTTCATGGCCCGCAAGGATCGTGGCGTGCTGCCGGGCATGCCGGTATGGGGCGGCGGCGCCTGGATGCAGGGCGAACCGTCGGCGCGGGGCGTGAACGGGATCACCAGTTTCCAGGTGCTGGACGACCTGCTGCGTTGGCTGGGTGACCCGCGGCGCTTTCCGGACCTGCGCGAGATCGTGCTGATCGGCCATTCGGCCGGGGCGCAGCTGCTGCAGCGCTACGCGGTGTTGAATGCGGTCACGGAAGAGCTGCAACAGACGGGCATCCATGTGCGCTATGTCATCTCCAGCCCCTCCTCCTACCTCTACCTGAGCCCGGAACGCCCGCTCGGCGACGGCTTTGCCATCCCGACTATGCAGATGCAGGCCTGTCCGCGCTACGACGACTACCGCTACGGGCTGCAGCATGCGCCCGCCTACCTGCCGCCACCGCAGCTGGACGGACGCCAGCTGTTTGCCCGCTATGCCGCCCGGGACGTGCGCTACATGGTGGGTGCTCGCGACACCGATCCGCAACACCGCTACCTCGACCATGCCTGCGGCGCGGCGATGCAAGGCCAGACCCGGGTGGCGCGACAACTGGCCTACGTGGGCAGCGAACGCGACCTGTCGCAGCGCTGGCAGATTCCGGTCGATCATCCGCAACGGCAGATCCCCGGCGCCGCCCATGGTGCGGCGCGGCTGTTCGGGGCGCCGGAGGCGGTGCAGTGGATCTTCCCCACGCCGTCTGGCGCGGCACGACGTGAAAGCGCTGGCAGTCGTCTGCCATAGACGGCACAATGCCGGCTGCCTCCATTTGATCAAGAGATCCCGCCATGACGGCCAGCCCCGACGAGATTTTCTCCCTGGAAAAATTCGAGTACCTGTGCTACTCGCGCCAGCATGAGCCAGCCGCCCGCGAACTGGTGCGCCTGCTGCTGCTGATCGATCGCCAGTATGGGCAACTGGCCGACAAGTTTTCGCTGCAGGTATCGGCCGCCGTCACCGCCGCCGAGCTGGAGCAGCACATGCTGACCCGCGTCACCAGCGCCATCTCGGCACTGTTCTCGGACCCCGCCTTTCACATCAGCCCGGACGGCTTCGGCCAGCTGATCAATTTCCAGCGCTGGCTGGCGGCGCTGTTCGGCGCCAGCCACTTCATCAATGCCGACCACATCCTGGCCTCGCTCAAGCTGGGCGGTCCGCAGGCCGAGGTGTTCGAAATCAAGCCGCTGGACCTGGTGAAATTCTGCATCCTCTATTCGCCCGAATCGGAACTGCCACTGGACGTGGAAATGCTGTGGGCGCAGAACAAGCCGCTGGCGGCCGCCCTGTTCCTGGCCTTGATGTCACCACGCTTTCTCGGCACGCCGGCAGCGCACTCCAAGCGCGAGGCCTTGCTGGGCTGGCTGCCGGACCGGCTGCAGCAGCTGGACTCGCTGGACGGTCTGCCGGTGGCGGTGCTGCACGACGTCTACATGCACTGCAGCTATGCCGACCTGCCGCAGCGCCATCGCATCAAGGGCGCCATCAACCAGTTGATCGTCAAGAAGTTGCGCGCCGAGGGTCTGGCCGACCTGGACCACGACGGCGCTGGCCGGGTCGACGGCAAGCCGGTCATGCTGGTGCTGCTGGAATGGTTTTCCGGTGGTCACTCCATCTATCGCACCCACTCCAAGACGCTGGAGGCGGCACGCCGCCACTTCCACGTCGTGGCCATGGGCTACGAGGCCAATACCGACGATCTGGGGCGGGCAGTCTTCGATGAATTCGTCATCCTGGAGCAACCCTCGGACCTGATGGGCTGCATGCGCCAGATCGCCGCCCAGGCCCGCACCCGACAGCCACAGGTGTTCTACATGCCCAGCGTGGGCATGTTCCCGATCACCATGTTCGCCGCCAACCTGCGCGTGGCACCGCTGCAGGTGGCGGCGCTGGGCCACCCGGCCACCACGCATTCGCCGCGCATCGACTACATCAGCGTGGAAGACGACTTCGTCGGCGACCCGGCCTGCTTCAGCGAAAAGCTGCTGCGCTTGCCGGCTGACGGCCAGCCCTATAGGCCCTCGGCCATTCCCTTCGCGGTACCGCGCCTGGAGCGACGCGACCTGCCCCACGTCAACATCGCCATCGCCGCCACCACGATGAAGCTCAATCCGCGCTTCCTGATGGCCTGCCAGAAGATCGTGGAACTGGCGGCCCGGCCGCCCGGTGGCGGCGCCGGCAAGCAGGTGCATCTGCACTTCCTGGTCGGTCAGGCGCAGGGGCTGCTGTATCCGCAACTGCAGCGTCTGGTGCTGCGCTACGTGCCGGGTGCCCAGGTCTACCCGCACCAGCCTTACCAGCAATACCTGTCCATCTTCAACCAGTGCGACATGTTCCTGTCGCCCCTGCCCTTCGGCAATACCAACGGCATCATCGACGCCTTCACGGTCGGCCTGCCGGGGGTCTGCAAGAGCGGGTCGGAAGTCTTCGAGCACATCGACGAGGGCCTGTTCCGCCGGGTCGGCCTGCCCGACTGGACCATTGCCGCCACCCTGGACGACTACATCCTGGCGGCAGTGCGCATGGCGACCGATTACCCGGCGCGCCAGGCGCTGTATGCGCATCTGGCCGATCCCCAGGCCTTGCAGCGCCTGTTCGAAGGGCGGCCGGAATCGCTGGGAGATGCACTGGCGGAGCTGGTGGCACAGCGTTGCGACCGGATCAACGCGCAAGAAAAATGACACAGCCGGGGGCAGCGTCTGCCGCCCCCGGCTGTGTCATGTCATGGCAAGACAGCGCCACGCAACTTCCCTGCACTCCCCTCAACTCCCCTTGCGGTCCTTGAAGGCGGGCACGAACATCTCGTTCCATACTGCCGGCTTGGTCTTGATGGTGCCGGCTTTGCTCATGAAGAGCACGTATTGCATGATGTCCACCGGCGTGGTCGAGAACTCGGTACCGGGGTCGGCCAGCATCTGTTCCACTTCTTCCTGCGGCAGCTTGAGCTTGGAGACGCGCAAGAAGGTTTCAGCCGCGCCCTTGCGGTTCTTGACGATATAGGCGTTCGCTTCTTCCTGCGCCGCCATGAAGGCTTGCGTCAGCTTGGGGTTCTTGTCGGTGAAAGACTTCAGGGCGAAGACCACGTCGATGGTGATGTGGCCCAGCACGTCGGTGGAGTTCAGCACGCGGGTGATGCCGGGTGCCTTGGCTTCCTGGTAGGAGAACGGCGGCGAGGTGAAGTGGGCGGTGATCTCGGTCTTGCCGGAAACCAGCGAGGCCATCGCCTCCGGGTGTGACAGGCTCACCGTCAGCGGGTCCAGCTTGGCGTAGTTCTCGGCACCGAAGGTCTTGGCCGCGGCCATCTGCAACAGCACGGCCGACAGCGAGGTCTTGATACCGGGGATGGCGATCTTGTCCTTGGGCGTGAAGTCCTTGAGCGACTTGACGTTGGGGTTGTTGGTGTTCAGCCAGAGCGGCGAGGTCGACAGCGCGCCCAGGCCCACCACTTCCGAACGCGGGATGCCATGCGCCTTGGACCACAGGGTCACGAAGCCCGGGGCGCCGGTGCCGGCAATGTCCAGGTTACCAGCCAGCATGGCGTCGTTGATGACATTGCCGCCGTCCAGCAGCACCCACTTGGTCTTCACATCGCCCAGGCCCATGGCCTTGGCATGCTTTTCCAGCAGGCCCTGGTCTCGGATCACCATCAGCGGCAGGTACAGCAGGCCGTAGCCGTGGGAAATGCGCACTTCCGGCGCTTCGGCGCGGGCGGCACCGGCGGCGGTGGACAGCGCCAGGGTGGCGGCGATCATCATGCCGCTAAAGGTACGACGTTTCATGTGTTGTCTCCTGTGGGTTCTCAGTTTATCGGTCTTGTCGTGGTCAGTCGTGTTGCGCTCGGTCTCAGTGCTGCATGCCCCAGCGGCGGATGGTGCGCTTCTCGATCTGGGCGAAGATCAGGTTCTCGACCACCAGGCCGATGATGATCACGAAGAACAGGCCCGAGAAGACGTTGGCGGTTTCCAGCTGGTTGCGGTTTTCGAAGATGTACCAGCCCAGGCCGCCGGCGCCGGAAGAAACCCCGAACACCAGCTCGGCTGCGATCAGCGTGCGCCAGGCAAAGGCCCAGCCCACCTTCAGGCCCGTGAGGATGCTGGGGAAGGCGGCCGGGATCAGGATGGACTTCACCAGCGAGAAGCGGCGCAGGCCATAGTTCTGGCCCACCATGCGCAGGGTGTTGGACACCGCGCGGAAGCCGCCGTGGGTATTGAGGGCCACCGCCCACAACACCGAGTGCACCAGCACGAAGATGATGCTGCCGGTGCCCAGGCCGAACCAGATCAGCGCCAGCGGCAAGAGCGCGATGGCCGGCAGCGGGTTGAACATGGAGGTCAGGGTTTCCAGCAGGTCGTTGCCGATGCGCGAACTGATGGCCACGGTGGTCAACAGACCGGCCAGCAGGATGCCCAGGCCGTAGCCCACCAGCAGGGTCTGCATGGATACCGCGGCACGCTCCAGCAGCACGCCGCTGCCGATGCCGGCGAGGAAGGCCTGCACCGTCTCGCTGAAGCTGGGGAACAGCAGCGCATTGTCCAGCCAGCGGCCATAGACTTCCCAGATCACCGCCAGTACCAGCAGGATCACGGTCTTGCGCAGCCAGCCCATGCGATACAGCGATTCGAAGGCCGACAGCGGGCGCTGCACCTCGGCGGTGGCATTGGGGTTGGGTTCCACCACGATCTCGGGGCGGACGTAGGGCAGATTGGTTTGCATGATGGTTGTCTCCTGGCGCGGCTCAGTGATGCGCGAACAGCATGTCGTTGATGCGGGTTTCCAGCTCGGCCTGGGCGGCGGTTCCCAGCTGGCTGGGGTCGATGCTGTTGAGTTCGGCGCGGACCTGGCCCGGGTGCGGGGTCAGCAGGAGGATGCGGGTACCGACGCGGATGGCTTCCTCGATGGAGTGGGTCACGAAGAGCACCGTGAACTGGGTGTCGTCCCACAGGCGCAGCAGCTCGTCCTGCATCTTGCGGCGGGTCAGCGCGTCCAGCGCGGCGAAGGGTTCGTCCATCAGCAACACATCCGGCTCCATGGCCATGCCACGGGCGATCGAGACGCGCTGCTTCATGCCCCCGGAGAGCATGTGCGGATAGCTGTCGATGAACTTGGCCAGGCCCACCTTGCTGATGTAGTACTCGGCGCGCTCGGCGGCGGCGCGGCCCTGCAGGCGGCCGCTGGCGTGCAGCGCGAATTCGACGTTCTGGCGCACCGTCTTCCAGGGCAGCAGCTGGTCGAATTCCTGGAACACCATCATGCGGTCCGGCCCCGGCTCATGCACCTCGCGCCCCTTGAGGCGGATCGCGCCGGAGGTCGGTTGCAGGTAGCCGCCGATAGCCTTCAACAGGGTGGACTTGCCGCAACCGGAGGGACCCAGCAGGATGTAGCGATCGCCCGGATGGACGTTGAAGCTCACGCTCTGGGTGGCCGTCACCAGCGAATCGGTGGTCTTGTATTGCAGGGTGACGCGGTCGATCTCCAGCAGCGGACGCGATGGATCGATGGCAGATGCGCCATGGGCATTGTCGCTCATGCAAGTCTCCAAATGATTTATAGGATTTATGTTGGAACGGATGCTAGGCCGCGAAGCTGTAACGAATCTGACTAGAACTCATTTCATAAATAGTCGTGAGATGCGTTCTGCCCATAAAGGGCGCTGGCAAGGCGTGCGACGCGTCGTGTGGCGGTGCCACACGCAAGGAGCGCAACGCGGCCAGCGCCCTTTATGGGCAGAACCCGGAGGGAGCGGCCCGTTTGGGCGAATTGCTGCGTTACGAATTTGGATCAAGACGCCCAGTCTTGACCCAAATTCGCGCCTTGCACTTCATCCCAAACGGGACTCGCTCGCACTCGCGCCTATTTATGAAATGAGTTCTAAAAGCTGACGGCTGTTTTTCCCTATGCGTTCGGGCATACAATGGCGCCCTGCAACACGCCCAAGCAGCGCCCACAGCTGCGGCAACGCCATCACACTGGAGATCCCCATGCGCATCCTGCTGGTCGAAGACACCGCCGACGTGGCCGAGGCCATCGTCTCCCACCTCACCCGCATCGGCCATACCGTGGAATGGGAGAGCCAGGGACTGGCCGCCAGCCGCCGCCTGGGCGAGGCCTTCGACCTCCTGATCCTGGACGTGATGCTGCCGCAACTGGACGGCTTCGCCCTGCTGGAGCAATTGCGCACGCGCGGGCAGCACACCCCGGTGCTGATGCTGACCGCCTGCGGCGAGATCGAGGAACGGGTGCGCGCCCTGGACCTGGGCGCGGATGACTACCTGGTCAAGCCCTTCGATTTCCGCGAACTGGAGGCCCGCATCCGCGTCCTGCTGCGCCGTAGCGGCGGCGAATCCACCAACCTGCTGCACTGCGCCAACCTGTGCATCGACCGCAAGAGCCGCAGCGCCACGCTGGACGGCCAGCCCATCGACCTGACGCGGCGCGAGGTGACCCTGCTGGAAATCATCGCCGCCCGTCCGGGTCGCATCTTCAACAAGGATGAATTGATGGATCGGCTCTTCACCGTCGATGACACTCCCAACGCCAACACGGTGGAGCAATACGTGGCGCGTCTGCGCAAGAAGCTGGCCGGCGCCGCCTTCGAGATCCGTACCCTGCGCGGCCTGGGCTACCAGCTGGTGCTGCAGGCCCCGGCCGAGGCCCTGCGCTGATGCAGGGCCGCACTCAGGATGTGGTGGCCGGGCGCTCGCTCTATACCCGGCTGGCGGTGCGCGTGGGCGCGGTGCTGCTGGCCAGCGCCGCGGTGCTGTTGATCGCGATCTGGATTTCCACCCAGCTGGCCGCCAAGGAAGCCTATGACCGCATCCTCGCCGGCAGCGCCCTGCAGATCGCCGAAAACACCTGGTACGACCATGGCGAGGTCAGTGTCGATGTGCCGCTGGCGGCGCTGTCGATGCTGGGTACCGGTGATCACGCCATCTATGCCGTCTTCGATCCGCGTGGCCGGGTGATTGCCGGCGATGCCGAATTCCGCCCCGAGATTCCCTGGAATGAACTGGAACAGGGTCCGCTGCTGCGCGATGGTCAATACCTGGGCACGCCGGTGCGCATGGCCATCATCGGCCGCCGCATGCCGGTCGACAGCCCGCATCCCTGGGCCGTCATCGTGCTGGCGCAGACCAACAATGCCCGCATGTCCTTCGCCCACAGCCTGGGCAGCAAGGCGCTGCTGGTGATCGTGGTGATGAGCGTACTGACGCTGATAGCCGCCATGTTCACGCTGTATCAGGCACTGGCGCCGTTGAAGCGCATCGAGGCGGCCATCCGCGAACGCGACCTGAATGACCTCTCGCCCCTGGCCCTGACAGTGCCGGCCGAAACCCATGCGCTGGTTTCGGCCATCAATGCCTTCATGCAGCGGCTGGCGGTACACCGCGCCACCATGCGCCGCGTGATCGGCGACGCCGCGCACCAGTTGCGCACGCCCGTGACGGCACTGGTGGCGCAGATGGAACTGCTGGCCAGCGAGAGCAACGAAGAAAAACGCCAGCGCCACCTGAGCCTGCTGCGTGAACGCACGCGCAGCCTGGGCGCGCTGGTGAACCAGCTGATCAACCATGCCATGGTGCAGCATCGCAACGACAGCCGCCTGCAGGAACCCATCGACCTGGCCGCACTGGTGCGCTCACAGATGACCGAGGTGCTCTCCAACCGGGCGCGCACACCACACGACCTGGCGCTGGATGTTCCGCCCCTGCCCTGCCTGATCCTGGGTGACGCCATCGCGTTGGGCGAGGCCGTCAAGAACATCCTAGACAATGCCCTGCAATACGGCGCGCCGGGCCTGCTGCATGTGCGGATGGATAGCGATGGTCAACACCATCAGTTGCGCTTCATCGACGACGGGCCGGGCATTCCGGCCGGCGATTGGGAGCGCCTGCGCAAGCCCTTTGCGCCGCGTGCGGGGGATCGCATGGGTGCCAGCCTGGGCCTGTCCATCGTCGAGGAAGTGATGCGCGCGCACGGCGGCGAGATGCAGTTCGCCTATCTGCCGGACGGCCATTTTGCGGTCCTGCTGCAGTTCCCGGCCTGGCAGGCGCCGGCCTAGGGCCTGGCTATTTCCATTCGATGATGGCGTTGCGGCGGTCCAGCCAGTGCACCTTCACGCCCGCCGGCGCCACCTTGCGCCCGGCGCAGGCACTGGCGGCCAGCGCGAACGGCGCATCGTAGTAACGGCCGCTGGCCGAGGAACGCAGCGGTGTCTGGGCGGCATGACTGGCGATCCAGTCGGCCGCATTGGTGCGCAGGAAGATCATGCAGGCGCCACCGCTGGTAGGCGCCACCTGGCAGGTGCAGCTGTTGCCGGAGGTGGTGATGGGCTCGGCCAGCGCGCCATTGCCGTTCAAGGTATCCGGCACGGGAACCGGCACCGGGATCGGCACCGCCTGCTGGTGTGGGCCATAGTGACCACCCAGGTCGCGCGTGGTGACCTGCGCCAGGGCAGGCAGGGCCGCTGCGCACAAGAGGCAGACCAGGATGCGTGGAATTGTCATGATCAGGGCTCTCCCAGGGTGGCCATTCAATGGATCAGGATGGACTAGGCCCGGGCGCGCAGGCGCCACAGGGTGGTGGTTTCCTTGCTGCGGGCGGCGAACAGCGGATCGTCACGGTCGACGGCCTTGCCGTGGCGCGGCTTGATGTCGTGCCGTGCGATCACCTCCAGGCCCGCCTGCGCTATGGCTTCCGCCAGCATGCCCGGTGCGCGCAGGCCGAGATGCTCGGCGAAATCGGAGAGGATCAGCCAGCCCTCGCCATGGGCACTCAGGTGCGCCGCCAGTCCATTGAGGAAGCCCAGCAGCATGCGGCTGTCGGGGTCATAGACGGCATGTTCGATGGCCGAGCTGGGTCGTGCCGGCAGCCACGGTGGATTGCACACCACCAGTGGCGCCCGTCCGGCCGGGAACAGGTCGGTCTGCTGTAGCTCCACCTGCTGGCGCAGGCCCAGGCCACGCAGGTTCTCATCGGCACAGGCCAGGGCGCGCGGATCCATGTCGGTCGCGACGATCTTGCGCACGCCCCGCTTTGCCAGCACCGCCGAGAGCACGCCGCTACCCACGCCAATGTCGAAGGCTAGTTCGGTGGATGGCAGTGGCGCCTGCGCCACCAGGTCCACATACTCGCCCCGCACCGGCGAAAACACGCCGTAGTAGGGATGGATGCGCCCACCCAGTGCGGCAATCTCGACACCCTTCTTGCGCCATTCATGAGCGCCGATCAAACCCTGCAGTTCGCGCAGCGAGACGGCGAAGGACTCGCTGGCCAGCGCCGCATCGTAGGCCTCGCTGCAGGCCGCCTGCACCTCCGGTGCACGCCGCAGCGGCACCACGAAGCCGGGCTCCACGGGAATGAGCAGCATGCCGAGGATACGCGCGCGTTGCGCCTGCATCTGCCGATGCTGGTGGAAGGCCTGGGCCGGGCTCTCGCCGCTGGCTGGCTTGCTGCGGCTCTTGGCCAGTGCGCGCTCGCGTGCCTTGTCCACGCGCCGGCCCAGCGCCTGCAGCAGTTGCCGTGCATTCTGGAAGTCGCCCCGCCAAAGCAGGCCGGTCCCTTCGCAGGCCAGCTTGTAGGCGGTATCGGCAGCGATCTGGTCGTCCGCCTCCTGGACCCGCCGGGGCGGCGGATTACCGGCCTCGGAGTGCCAGCGCAGCTGATGTTGGAGAGCGCCGGACTGCCAGGTGAGCTGCGGCGGGAAATCGTCTTGTGAAGTCATGAATCAGGATAGGCAATGGCGGCGCCGGACGCGCCGCGCGCAAAAACAGCCGCCAGTGTAGCAAAGCATGACGCCGTGGCCTCGCCGGAACCGGAACTTCCCTCCGCCACCGACAACCAAACAGGACAACTTGACGTCGGGCAAACCCCGGCGGCTTTTTTCGCCGGCCCCGCTGCAATGCGCCTATGATGGAGCCGGTCAATCACCGAAGGAGAATCCATGAGCGAGCAAATGCAAACCCCGGGTTTCGATCACCAGCGCCTGCTGGACATGGTCGGCCAGTTCGAGGCGGAGCTGCAGAAACTGCCCGCCGGCAGCACCGAAGCCGACCAGCTGCGCGAAGACATCGCCCGCCTGCGGCAACATCTGAGCGCCCCGCAACCCCATGCCGGCCAGGTCGGCGACACCTGGCAATCCCTGCGTCGCGCCGCCGACAGCCTGGAAAACCAGGTCCTCAAGGACAGCCCCTACATCACCGAGATGGGCCGCATCATCGGACTGCTCTGAGGCCTGCTCCACCGGCGGCCGCCAGTAAAAAAAACCGCCAGTCGTGATGCATGCAATGCACACGACTGGCGGTTTTCTTTTCAGCGCCGTGGATCGGGGATCCGGAATCCGGGATCCGGGATCCGGCTCAATGGGCTGGCAGCGGAATCCACTCGGTTTCACCCGGGATATCCGGGAACACCTGCTTGTCGCGGCCATTCCAGGCCAGCTTGGCGGCTTCGATCTTGTCCCGCGAGGTGGCGACGAAATTCCACCAGACGAAGCGCGGGCCATCCAGCGGCGCGCCACCCAGGATCATGAAGACCGCCTCGCCGACCGCCTTGAGGGCGACCGTGGCGCCCGGTTGCAGAATGGCCAGGGTGCCGGCCGGCATGCTTTCGCCATCCAGCGTCACATCACCACGGACCACATAGACGGCGCGCTCCTGCACCTCGGCGCCGATCTCCAGCTCGGCACCCTCGGTGGTGCTGCCGGCCACGTATAGGGTCGGGCTGGCGGTCTTCACCGGCGAGCTCACGCCGAAGGCCGAACCGGCCAGCACATGCAGGCTGGCACCCCCCACCTGGGTCTGCGGCATATCTTCCGATGCGTAGTGATGGAAGCTCGGTGCGTCCTCTTCCTGGTCGGCCGGCAGGGCCACCCACATCTGCAGACCGTGCACCGGCACCTTCTGCTCGCGGATGTCGTCGGGAATACGCTCGGAGTGCACGATGCCGCGACCCGAGGCCATCCAGTTGACCGCGCCCGGGGTGATGCGCTGGACCACGCCCAGGCTGTCGCGGTGCATCATCGCACCGGAGAACAGGTAGGTGACGGTGGCCAGCCCGATATGCGGGTGGGGACGGACATCGCCTTCGGTGGTGCCGGCGTCGAATTCCACCGGACCCATGTGATCGAAGAAGACGAAGGGGCCGACGGTACGGGCAGCGGCAGCGGGCAGCAGACGGCGCACGGGGAAGCCGATGTCGCGGGTCAGGCCCTGGATCTTGTGAAGGATGTTGCTCATGGTGCTCTCCTGTTGTGGTGCGGGCGTCCCGGACGCCCGTTTTTTCATTCAGATGACTGGCGATGAAGTGCAGTCTGTTTCAGCGCAGATGTGCTCAAAAACGGCCGGCGCGGAAATCATCGATGGCGGCTTCGACCTGCTCGCGGGTATTCATCACGAACGGCCCCCATTGGGCGATCGGCTCGTTCAGAGGCTTGCCGGCGATCAGCAGGAAGCGGCTCCCCTGCTCGGCCCGCACCGTCACCCCGGCGGCGCCCACCGGATTGGTCAGCACGGCCATGCGACCGGCGTCGGCCGCACGGGTCTCGGCGCCCTCGCCACCCACGGCCAGCTTGCCCTGGTAGACGTAGAGGAAAGCATTGTGGGTGGCCGGGATCGGCAGTTCCAGGCTCACGCCGGCTTCCAGGTCCAGATCCAGGTACAGCGGCTCGGTGGTCTCGCGGCGGATGGCGCCATCGGTACCGAAGGCAGTACCGGCCAGCACGCGCACCTTCACCCCCGGTTGCGGGAAGGTCTCGGGAATACCGGCCGAGGGGATGTCCTGATAGCCAGGATCGGTCATCTTGTCCTTGCCCGCCAGGTTGACCCACAGCTGGAAACCGCTCATGAGGCCGTTTTCCTGCTCCGGCAACTCGGAATGCACCAGGCCGCGACCGGCAGTCATCCATTGCATGCCACCCGGTTCCAGCAGCCCTTCGTTACCGGCATTGTCGCGGTGGCGCATGCGGCCAGCCAGCATATAGGTCACGGTCTCGAAGCCGCGATGCGGATGGTCGGGGAAACCGGCCAGGTAGTCGCTGGGTTCGTCGGAGTGGAAGGCATCCAGCATCAGGAACGGGTCCAGGCGGCGTTGCAGGTCATGGGTCAGCACGCGGGTGAGGCTGACGCCGGCGCCATCCTGGGTGGGGATGCCGTTGACCAGGCGTTCGATCTGGCGGGTGTAGGGGGTAGTCATGGTCGATCTCCTTGAATCTGAATCAGCCCGCACCTCTTGGGCGTGGGCCGGGACTGCATTGACAGGACGGTTACTGGTAAGGATCAGCGGATCAGTGCGCTTCTTCCGGCTGGGCCTGGGTATCGATGGAGGACACCAGCAGCAAGGCACCGATCAGGGCCACGTTCTTCAGGAAGTGAATCATCTGACCCTGGGCAGCGGCGCCTTCCATGGTCCAGAAATGGTGGGCCGACAGGGTGGCGCCGACGGTGAAGAGTGCAATCACCAGCGACACCGGACGCACGCCGCGACCACTCATGAGCAGCAGACCGCCGCCGACTTCGACCAGGATGGTGACCAGCACGGCCAGGGTCGGGACCGGCAGGCCCAGGCTGGTGAAGTAGCCGACGGTACCGGCGAAACCGACGATCTTGAAGATCCCGGAGATGACGAACAGCGACGCCAGCAGGACGCGGCCGATACGGAAGGTGGTGTAGTTGGTAATCATGGTAAGCCTCTCTGATATTGGGTATGGGTGAACTACGGTTGTTTGAGTTGTGATGCCGTGTTGCCTTGCTACATTTTTTTACATGACTTCAATGCGTGCGTCTTGCTACTGCCGACTAGGCCCGGCTTTGTGCTGTTCGCTCTCGGCGTTTCGCTGCAGCCAGTGACGACAGAATAGGCAAGTTCGCTTCTCGAAAAAACTGATTATCTTTTTATAATCATCATCAATTTTTTAGATATAGTTGGCGTTTTGCTCTCTTTTGCTCTGCTTTCTAGGGAATGCCATGAACATCGAACGCCTCTCGCTGGACCAGTTACGGGTATTTGTCCAGGTTGCCGACAGTGGCAGTTTCCTGGCAGCCGCGCGCAAGCTGGCGCGGGCGCAATCGGCGGTGAGCTATGCCATCGCCACCCTGGAAGATCAGCTGGGAGTGCTGCTGTTCGACCGCAGCGGCTATCGGCCGCAGCTGACCCGCCCGGGAATGGCGCTGCTGGCCGACGCGCGCCAGGTGCTGGACCACGTGGATTCGTTGCAGGTGCGGGCCAATTCCTATGCCCGTGGGCAGGAGCTGGAGATGTCGCTGGCGGTGGACGTGTTCTTCCCCACCGACTGCCTGGTGGACCTGCTGCGACGCTTTCGCGACGCCTTCCCGGCCGTGACGGTGAGGCTGGAGGTGGAAGCGCTGGGGGCGGTGGCCGAGCGGGTCATCGATGGCCGCTCCATGCTGGGCATCCTGGGCACGCTGCCGACCACGCCACCCAACCTGCTGCGCATTACCTTGCCCAGCGTGCAGCTGGTGGCGGTGGTGGCGCCTAGCCATCCGCTAGCCCAGGTCAAGGGACGGGTGACGGAAAAGATGCTGCAACAGCAAACCCAGCTGGTGCTTAGCGACCGCAGCGAGCTCACCGCGCGGCAGGATTTTTCGGTGCACTCGCGCCTGACCTGGCGCATGAGCGACCTGGGGACCAAGCACGCCTTGCTGCGTGCCGGCATGGGCTGGGGCAACATGCCCCTGCATGTGGTCAAGGATGACCTGGCAGCGGGACGGCTGATCAGCATCAGCACCGTCCACCACTCGCCCCAGGGCGAGGAGCTGCCGATCCAGTGCGTCTACAAGCCCGACCACCCGGCCGGACCGGCGCTGTCATGGTGGCTGGATTCCCTGGCCGCACTGAAGTCGCTGGAGCCGCTGCCGGCCGACGCCCCCGCGCCCTAGGCGCCGAGGTGGGCGACGGTAGCGAAACGCTCGCGGTACTGCCCCGGACTGACCCCGAGCTGGCGCAGGAATACCCGCCGCAGGTTCTGCTCTTCCCCGTAGCCGGCCTGGCTGGCAATGCGCTTGAGCGGCAGGCGGGTCTCCTCCAGCGCACGGCGCGCCGCTTCCAGCCGCATCAGTTCGACCGTACGGGCCGGCGTGCGTCCGGTTTCAGCCACATATAGCCGGGCAAAGGTGCGCGGGCTCATATTGGCCTGGCGCGCCAGGTTTTCCACCCGCAGGTCGGCTTCCAGATGCGCGGCGATCCAGGCATGCAGCTCGGCAAAGCGCCCTGCCCCGGTGGCTTGCGAGGCCAGCGGGGCGCTGAACTGCGACTGCCCGCCCGGACGCTTGACGAACACCACCAGCTGACGTGCCGTGGCGATGGCGCAGGCATGGCCCAGGTCCTGCTCCACCAGTGCCAGTGCCAGGTCGATGCCGGCGGTGACGCCAGCGGACGTCCAGATACGGCCCTGGCGGATGTAGATCGGGTCGCCATCGACCTCCAGCGCCGGATAGCGGCGCTGCAGCTGTTCGGCCGAATCCCAGTGCGTGGTCACCCGCAGGCCATCCAGCACGCCGGCCTCGGCCAGGTGGAAGGCGCCGGTGCAGACCGAGCAGACGCGCTGTGCAAGCGGCGCCATCCGGCGTATCCATGCCACCAGTGCCAGGTCCAGACGGAAGGGCTCGCCCAGGCTGCCGCCGGGCGAGATCAGCGTATGCAGCTCTTGCCCGTCCAGCAGTCCATCCAGCGCCGCCAGCGACTGCGTCATCACCGGCAGTCCGGCACTGGTGACGATGGCGCCGCCCTGCGCCGAAGCCACATGCAGCCGATACACCTCCCGCCCCTGCAGACGATTGGTGGTCGCCAGCACCTGCAGCGGGCCGGACAGGTCGAGCAGGTTCATGCCTTCATAGGCCAGGATGACAACCTGGCGCGGTGCGTGCTTGGATTCCATGCAAACCCTGTAGTCGCTTAGTAAAGATCAGAAGTGAAGGTCCGTGCGATCTTAGCGCAGCCCGGCCGCCAGCGTCGCCCGCCCGGCACGCTGGGCCAGCATCCAGCGCCCGGTGACCAGCGCCGAGACCAGCAGCACCGGCAGGATGGCGGCATTGAGGGTTTCCCACCCAAAGCGCGCCAGCAACGGCCCGGCACCGAGAGTGGCCAGGGCGGTGGCGGCGTAGCGCATCAGCTCGGCCAGGCCCTGGGTCTTGGCCCGTTCGGACGGGGTGTAGGACTGGGCCAGCAAGGTGGTGCCGCCCACGAACATGAAGTTCCAGCCCACGCCCAGCAGCAGCAAGGCCACATAGAAGGCTGGCAAGGTGGTCGAGAGCATGGCGATGAGCGCACAACCCAGGTTCATGGCCAGCCCGGCCAGCAGCACGCTGCCCAGCCCGAAGCGCTGGATCAGGCGCCCGGCGAAGAAGGACGGCGCATACATGCCCACCAGATGCCACTGGATGATGGCGGCACCATCGTCGATGCCATGGTGACAGGCCACCGCCGCCAGCGGTGCGGCAGTCATGATGAACATCATCACCATCGACCCGGCCACGTTGTTGGCCACCGAGGCCATGAACACCGGGGTGCGGGCAATGGCCGACAAGGGCCGTGCCGGCGCCAGTTCCACGCCCGTGGCCGCTGCGGCAGCAAGGTGATCGGCCTGGTCGCGATAGAACAGGATCAGCACCAGCACCGACAGCAGGCCCATGGCTGCGACCACCAGATAGGCGCCGGCAAAGAGCGCGGTGGGGAACCAGTCCTTGCTCCAGGCCGCCAGCGCCGGACCGACCAGCGCTGCGATCACGCCACCGGCCAGCACGGTGGAGATGGCGCGGCTCTTGGTCGCTTCACTGACGGCATCGGCCGCCGCCAGGCGGTAATACTGGGCAAAGGCCTGGAACACCCCGACCAGGGCGGTACCGGCGCAGAAGGTCCAGAACTGGCCGTGGAATACCGACCACACCGAGATCAGCCCGCCCACGCAGCAACTGGCCGCCCCCAGCACGAAGGACCAGCGCCGCCCCAGGCGCTGGATGAGGAAAGCCGCAAACCAGGTCACCACCGCCCCGGCCACCGTGATGAGGGCAAATGGCAGCGTCGCCAGGGCCTTGTCCGGCGCCAGTTGCCAACCGGTCAGCGCGGTCAGGGTCAGGTCGATCGAGATGGCGCAGGTGAAGAGCCCCTGACACAGGGCCAGGACGGCGGCATTGCGGCTGCCGGCAGAGGCGGCGGAGGGGAAGCGCATGGGATTTGCTCCGGAGGGTGATTGATGGAAAAATTGTCGGATCGAGGGTGCTTTGGCGTCAATGACACAAAACCTTCAATTCCTGCCAACCCATCCTTGAAAGACCCCGCGACATGCTGATCCAGGCCCACGAATCCGCCCTGCTGGTCGTCGACCCGCAGGAAAAGCTGCTACCGGCCATCCATGACGGCCAGGCCGTGCTGGCCGAGATGGTCCGCATGGCCAGCATCGCCGGCCTGTTGGGGGTGCCGGTGATCGGCACCGAGCAGATGCCCGACAAGCTCGGTCCCAACCACCCCGACATCCGCCGCCTGTGTGACAAGACCCTCTCCAAGCGCCACTTCGACGCCTGCGCCGAGGGCCTGCCGGCGGCCATTCCCCCATCGGTGCGGCAGATCGTCGTGGCCGGCTGCGAGGCCCATATCTGCGTGCTGCAGACCGCGCTCTCGCTGCTGCAACGGGGCTATCGCGTGCTGCCGCTGCTGGGCGCCTGCGGCTCGCGCCGTGCCCTGGACCGCGATGCCGCCTTCGAGCGCCTGCGCCAGGCCGGTGCGGTCCCGGTGACCCTGGAAATGGTGGCCTATGAATGGCTGCGGGAGAGCGCGCACCCGCAGTTCCGCACGGTCCTGAAGCTGATCAAGTGAGACTGGCGACGTATTCCCGTGGTCCAGGTCAAGCCTGCCAGCGCTCGGGAAGCACGGCCCGACTTAACTGGAATGCACGTTGGGCATTGAAGTGATGAAAGTTTCTGTTATCAGGCGAGCGGATGCATTCAGCAGACGAGAACTGTGGTAAAAGTAACGGAAAAAATAGCTGCGTGGCCGCATCACGATGTTGCGTATCACCTATCATCACGCCAAACCCTGGCCAGCCGACGCCGCCACAACATAGAGGATCTCCACACGCTTATGTCCAGCCTACCTGCCCCCACGTCCGCTCACGCACCGCCACCGCTCACGCTGCATACCCTGCGCGCCAGTTGCTCGGCCTGCAGCATGCACCAGCTATGCCTGCCGATGGGCCTGGACCAGGGCGACATGCAGCGGCTGGAACAGGTCATCAATCGCCGCCGCAAGGTCAAACGCGACGAGTCCCTGTACCGCCTCAACGACAAGTTCGACATGCTCTACGCCATCCGGCTGGGGCATTTCAAGACCTTCCAGAGCAATACCAATGGCGGCCAGCAGATCACCGGCTTCCAGATGGCCGGCGAACTGCTGGGCATGGATGCCATCGGCGCCGGTCACCACCTGTGCGAGGCGGTGGCGCTGGAAGACAGCGAAGTCTGTGAAATCCCCTTCTCGCGGCTGGAAGACCTGTTCCGCGACATGCCGACCCTGCTGCGCCAGTTCCATCGCATGATGAGTCTGGAGATTTCCCGCGAGCAGCGCGTCATGCTGACCCTGGGCAGCATGACCGCCCAGCAGAAGATGGCGGCCTTCCTGTTGAACCTGTCCTCGCGCTACGCCAGCCGTGGCTATTCGACCACCCGTTTCCAGCTGCGCATGACCCGCGAGGAAATCGGCAACTACCTGGGCCTGGCGGTGGAAAGCGTGAGCCGCCTGCTGACCAACTTCAAGAAGACCGGCGTCATCGAGGTCAACCACCGCGACGTCGAACTGAGCGACCTGCCGACCCTGCGTGCCATCGCCCTGGGCAACGACCCCTGCGCCTGAGCTGCCGGTAACTGCCGGTAGCTGCCTGCGAGAGGTTAGAATGGCCGGATGACAACACCCCGGCTCCCCCCCTCTTCCCCGTCGCCCCTGAAAAGCTTTCTGCGCGCCCGTCTGGCGCGCGACCACCATCTCGGCCTGCCGCTGACCACTGGCCTCATGGCGGTGCTCTCCACCGCACTGCTGTTTGCCCTGATCGCCTATGAAGTCGCCACCAAGGGCGCGCTCACGCGCCTGGATCAGCAACTGGCGGACTGGTTCAACCAGCGTGCCTTCTCGCCCCTGACCGAGCTGGTGCTGGGCTACACCCACCTGCACGGCACCATCGGTGTACTGGTGATGGGCGCGCTGCTGCTGCGGCACATGGTGCGGGCGCGGCAATGGGCCTGGGTGGCGGACCTGGCGCTGGTGTTGCCGGGCGGCATGCTGTTCAACTACACGCTCAAGCATGTCTTCGCGCGCATGCGGCCCAGCTTCGAGGATCCCATCCTGGTGCTGCACAGCTACAGCTTCCCCAGCGGACACACCATCGGCGCCACCCTGCTCTACGCCGTGCTGGCAGCCTACCTGCTGAACCAGTCGGCCCTGCTCGCGACCCTCGGCGCGCGCTTGCGCTTGGGCCACGCCGGCGTACAGCGGTTCGTGGTGGCCGCGGCACTGCTGCTGGTCGGGCTGACCGCGTTCAGCCGGGTCTATCTGGGTGCTCACTTCCTGAGCGATGTACTGGGGGCGATGCTGCTGGGCACGGCCTGGTTCGCGCTATGGACCACGGCGGTTTTCACGATACAGCGGCACTATTGGACAATGTCGCGTTCCAACTGACTTTCCAACATCCCCTCGTTGCGAATGCCAGAACAACAATCCCTCCAGAACTTACCCGACAGCAAGACCGGAACCGGGCACCCTGACGTCGTTGCCGCCATCAATGCCAAGGCCGGTGGCGGTCACGCCGAAGCGCTGGCCGCCCATATCACCGATGAATTCGCCCGCCACGGCCTGCGCGCCGCGGTGCACTTGGCGCACAGCGGCGAAGACATGCTGCAGGCTGCGCGCCAGGCGGTGCGCGACCAGGTCCCGGTGGTAGCCGTCGGCGGCGGCGACGGCAGCGTCAATGCCGTGGCATCCACCCTGCTGGCCGACGGCCAGTGCCGCAGTGCGCTGGGCGTGCTGCCGCTGGGGACCCTGAACCACTTCGCCAAGGACCTCGGCATCCCCTTGGTCTTGGAAGAGGCCATCGCCAACATCGCCACCGGGCGCCGCCTGCGGGTCGACAGTGGCGAGGTCAATGGTCAGCCCTTCATCAACAATTCCAGCCTGGGCCTGTATCCGGACATCGTGCGCGAGCGCGAGAAACAGCAGGCCCGCCTGGGGCGCGGCAAGTGGCTGGCGTTCACGTGGGCAGCCATGGGCGCGCTGCGGCGTTACCCCTTCCTGCGTGTACGCCTGTCCATCGATGGCCAGGAACACTGGCGGCGCACGCCCTTCGTCTTCATCGGCAACAACGAATACCTGATGAGCGGCCTGGACATCGGCAAGCGTTCCACCCTCACCGACGGCCGCCTGAGCCTGTACGTCTGCCATCGCACCGGCCGCTGGGGCCTGCTGCGGCTGGCCTTGCACGCGCTGTTCGGGCGCCTGCAGGCAGCGCAGGACTTCGACGTGCTGACCGCCACCGAGATCCACATCGAGACTCACAAGAAGCGCATGCGCGTGGCCACCGATGGCGAGGTCAACCTGATGCAGACGCCGCTGCACTATCGCATCCGCCCCGCCTCGCTGGAGGTGATCGTGCCACAGGAAGCAAATGACGACGCCGGCAAGGAAGCCGGCATGCTAGACAAACTGTGGGGGGACCGCTGATGCGTACCCTCATCCATCTGTCAGACCTGCATTTCGGTCGCATCGATACGGCCATCATCGAACCGCTGATCGCCCAGATCCACGAACTGCGCCCGGATCTGGTGGTGGTCTCGGGCGACCTCACCCAGCGCGCCCGCAGCAGCCAGTTCAAAGAGGCGCGCCAGTTCCTGGACGCCTTGCCCAAGCCGCAACTGGTGGTGCCGGGCAACCACGACGTGCCGCTCTTCAATGTCGCCGCGCGCCTGCTGCAGCCGCTGCGCAAGTACAAGCGCCACATCACCCAGGACCTGCAGCCCTCGTACGTGGACGACGAGATTGCGGTAGTCGGTATCAACACCGCCCGCTCGCTGACCATCCAGGACGGGCGCGTGAACGACCGCCAGATCGAGCTGGCGCGGCGCGAGCTGGCGGCGGTGGGCGACCATCTGGTCAAGATCATCGTCACCCACCATCCCTTCGACCTGCCGCCGGGGCCGCAGCATCATGGCCTGGTCGGCCAGGCAGTACCGGCCATGCGCGCCTTCGCCCTGTGCGGCGCCGACCTGCTGCTGGCCGGCCACGTGCACACCAGCTCGGCCGTCAGCAGCGCCGGGCGCTACCACATCCCCGGCTATTCGGCGCTGGTGGTACAGGCCGGCACGGCCACGTCCACCCGGGGCCGGGGCGAGAGCAATTCCTTCAATGTGCTGCAGGTGCAGCCGCACGAGATCGTGGTGCACCGCCTGGCCTGGCATCCCGAGGCACGCTCCTTCGCGCTGGAGGCCACGCAGACCTTCGTACAGCGCGGCAGCGAATGGTTCGAGCAGAAGGCCGACGGCGCACTGGGGGATTAGTCGCATCCAATCCAGAGGCTCCAGGGCGCACAGAGTGCATAGAGTTCACAGACGAAAAAAGAGCCGCAGGGAAACCATGCGGCTCTTTTTTCATGTGCTCGTGACCGGCGCTGCCTGAGGAACCTGACAACCTCGCGATTGCGCCTGCACGGACTCACATCGGGTTTTGGTCGATCCAGTCGCCGGAGAAATCGAGGATGTAGGCAATGGCCTCGTCTTCGGAGTCGAATTCATTGGTGGGCGCCTTGCGCTGGTAGCGCAGCTTGCCGCTGCCATCCTTGCCCTCGTGAATCACGAAGCAAGCCATGAATTTACCGCTATCGAGCTTCTTGACCTCTGGAATGACGGCATTTCCCCTGTACGGGAAGATCTGGGACATGTGATGAAACCTCCTTGTTGCGAGGCGCCATGCTAGCACAAGCGGCCCGTCTCCACAGGGCGCGGGCCGGCGACCCGCCGATCTCGCCAGGGCATGAGAATGTGGGAATGGCCGATACAGAAATGGACGGGCTGCACCTATATTTGCAACATTGTTGCATTTGTGAGATATTCGCAACTCAGTTGCATTTACATGTTCCCGTCCTGACCCGCATCTCCACCTCCTCCTTCCCGTTTCCCATGACCACCACACAACGCCAGCCGCGCGACACCCGGCTTCCCGTGACGGTGCTTTCCGGCTTCCTCGGTGCCGGCAAGACCACCCTGCTCAACCACATCCTGAACAACCGCGAGGGGCGCCGCGTGGCGGTGATCGTCAACGACATGTCCGAGGTGAACATCGATGCGGCGCTGGTGCGCGACGGCGGTGCCGATCTCTCACGCACCGAGGAAAAACTGGTCGAGATGAGCAATGGCTGCATCTGCTGCACCCTGCGCGAAGACCTGCTGATGGAAGTGCGCAAGCTGGCCCGGGAGCGCCGCTTCGACCAGCTGGTGATCGAATCGACCGGCATTTCCGAACCACTGCCGGTGGCCGAGACCTTTACCTTCACCGATGAAGACGGCGCCTGCCTGTCCGACGTGGCACGCCTGGACACCATGGTCACGGTGGTGGATGCCTTCAATTTCCTCAAGGATTACAGCTCCCAGGACAGCCTGCAGGAACGCGGCGAATCGATGGGCGAGGAAGACAGCCGCACCGTGGTCGACCTGCTGATCGAGCAGATCGAATTCTGCGACGTGATCGTGCTCAACAAGCTGGACCTGGTCTCGACGCCCGACCTGGAACGCCTGCACGCCATCCTGCAGCGCCTCAACCCGCGTGCCCGCATCGTCAGCGCCGAGTTCGGCAAGGTGGCGCTGGATCGCGTGCTCAACACGGGACTGTTCGATTTCGAGCAGGCCAGCCAGGCGCCCGGCTGGTTGCAGGAATTGCGCGGCGAGCACGTGCCGGAGACCGAACAGTACGGCATCACCAGCTTCGCCTGGCGCGCGCGCCGACCGATGCATCCGCAGCGCTTCTTCGCCCTGGTCAATAGCGAGTGGCCGGGCGTGGTGCGCTCCAAGGGTTTCTTCTGGCTGGCCACGCGACCAGCCCATGCGGGCTCGTGGTCGCAGGCCGGGGCGGTATGCCGCCACGGACTGGCCGGCAAATGGTGGGCCGCAGTGCCCCGCGAAAAATGGCCGCAGGAACAGGAATCCATTGATTTCATCATGGAACAATGGGATGAGAACGTCGGCGACGCCCGCCAGGAACTGGTGCTGATCGGCATCGATCTCGACCAGGATGCCCTGCGCGCCAAACTGGAAGCCTGCCTGCTGTCGGACGCCGAGATGGCCCAGGGACCGCTGGGTTGGGCACGCATGCCGGATCCTTTCCCGGTCTGGGAATGAGGAAGCCGATACCATGAGCCTCACCAGCACCCTGCCCGACGTCGCCCGCGAACAGCGCGCCACCATCGCCCTGCCGCTGGAATGGGTGGGCATGAGCGGCATCGCCCTGCCCCTGCATCTGCAGGACGGGGCCGCCCCCATCCCCGCCAGCGCCGAAGTGGCGGTCGATCTGCCCGACCCGCAGGCCAAGGGCATCCACATGTCGCGCCTGTATCTGCTGCTGGAGCAATTCACCGCCCGCGCGGCACTCACGCCACCGGTGATCCACGCCCTGCTGCGCCAGATGCGCGAGAGCCACGCCGATTGCCACTCACGCGGGGCCGCCTTGCGCCTGGATTTTTCCCTGCTGCAGCAACGCCCGGCGCTGGTCACACCCGGTCTGACCGGCTGGAAGAGCTACCCCGTCAGCCTGGCCGCCGAACTGCATGACGCGCAGGTGCAATTGAGCCTGCGGGTGCGGGTGGCCTATTCCTCCACCTGCCCCTGTTCAGCCGCGCTGTCGCGCAAGGCCTTGCAGGATGCCTTCGCCAGTCACTTCGCCGCCAGCGCCGCCATCCCGCGCGAAGCCGCACTGGACTGGCTGGCGCTGCATGCCAGCCTGGCCACGCCGCACAGCCAGCGCAGCGAGGCCGAACTGAGCATCAACGTCGCCCCCGACAGCGCCGAGTTGCCGCTATCGGCCCTGATCGATACCGCCGAAGCGGCACTGGGCACAGCCGTGCAGACGGCCGTGCGACGTGCCGATGAGCAAGCCTTTGCATTGGCCAACGGCGCCAACCTGATGTATGTGGAAGATGCGGCGCGGCGCCTGCGGCAGGCACTGGAAGCGGCCTTCGGCAACTGCGCGGTACGGGTCAGTCACTACGAAAGCCTGCATGCGCACGATGCGGTGGCCGCCACCGCCAGCCCCGGCTGGCGCGAGCAGATCCGATGATGATGGCCAGTGGCGGCCGCCCCCGGGCCGCCGCCTGGCACGATGAGCGAAAGCGGGGTATCGTTGCCGCTCCTGCGTAAAAGATTTCCATGATGTCCGACCACTTCCCTTCCTTTCTGCAACGTCACCAGTACGCCGCCCTCGAATCCGGTCCTCGCGTGCTGGTGCTGGGTGCCGTGCACGGCAACGAAACCTGCGGCACGCAGGCCATCGCCCGCCTGCGCGAGCAACTCGACAGCGGCCAGCTGCGTCTGCAACGCGGCCTGCTGACGCTGGTGCCGGTCACCAATCCGCTGGCCTACCAGAAGCACCAGCGCCAGGGCGAACGCAACCTCAACCGCAACCTGCGCCCGCATCCGGCCCCGGCCAACTTCGAGGACCGGCTCTGCAATGTGCTGTGTCCCTGGATCGATGAGCACGAGGTGCTGCTGGACCTGCACTCCTTCCACACCGGCGGCGTTCCCTTCGCCATGCTGGGTCCGCTGGACAATCAGGATGCAGTCGAGCCCTTCGCCCATGCGGCGGCCGAGCAGCGCATGGTGGCGCACCTGGGCTGCAAGCGGGTGGTGGAAGGATGGATGACGGCCTACGTGCGTGGCGTGGAACGCCGCCGCCAGCAAGGCCATGCGGTGTCACCGGATCTGCTGGACCGACAATACGGCGTGGGCACCACCGAATATGCGCGCAGTCACGGCCTGTACGGCGTCACGCTGGAATGCGGCCAGCATGATGATCCCCAGGCCCCCGAGGTGGCCTATCAGGCCATCCTGCAGACCCTGAGCTTGCACGGCATGATCGATCGCCCCCTGCAGCCGCCGGCGGACGACATCCAGATCATCCGCCTGGTCGATGTGATCGACATGGCCCATCCGGATGATCGCTTTGTCCGCGAATGGGCCAGCTTCGACCGGCTGCGTGCCGGTGAAGTGATCGGCCATCGCCACGACGGCCGCCCGGTCACCGCACCGGAAGACGGCTACATCGTCTTCCCCAACCCGCGCGCCCTGCCGGGCAACGAGTGGTTCTATCTCGGGGTGGACAGCCCGCGCAGCCTGTAAGGCTTCAGGCCGCGCAATCCAGCGCGTAGAAGCGGGTATCGACCACCATCACCGGGAAGGCCGGCGGCAGGTCGGCCTGCTCGATCTGGCGGAAGCCGTTCTTTTCATAGAAGCGATGCGCCGCCAGGAATTTGGCGGTGGTACCCAGGAAGATCTGGCGCACCCCCTGCTGCCTGGCCCAGTCCACCGCGCCCTGCAACAAGCGGGCGGCCGTGCCGTGCTCCTTGCCGCGATGGCTGGCCGCCACGAACATCTTGCGCAGCGCCACCTGATCATGGCCGATGTCCAGCAGGGAGATAGTACCGACCACCTTGCCTGCCTCCAGCGCCACCCAGAAATTGCCCTTGCCCTTCTGGTAGAAGCCGGGGATGTCCTTCAGGTCGGGCTGGCCTTCCAGGGTGATGGGGATGCCGAACTCCTCTTGCTGGATCGGCAGGATGACGTCCACCACGCCACTGGCGTGGTCGGGCGAGAAAGCTTGAATCTGGATCATGGGGTGCAGACGAAAGAATGGATGAGGGGGATAGGCTTGCGGTGTAGAGCGGATTACGTGAGTTCGTGACCCGGCGTGAGCTCCCAGCAGCGCGGGCTGTGGGCGAATCCGATATGGCCATAGTAGTCGGCGGCATCGGGCGCGGCCAGCAGGCGCAGGCGGCAACGCGGCCCCAGCAGGCTGCGGGCATGACGGATCAATTCCTTGCCGATGCCCTGGCGCTGGTACTGCTCGTCCACGGCCAGCTCCGACAGGTAGCAGGCATAGGCGAAATCGGTCACGCCCCGCGCCACGCCGACGATCAGATCGCCATCCCACGCGGTGGCGATCAGGTTGGCATGCTCGACCATGGCCTGCATGCAGTCACGGTCGTCGAGCGGGCGGCGGGGTCCCAGCGAAGTACGGGAGAGGATATCGATGAACTGATCCACCGTGAGGCGGACGTCGGTACGGTAGACGATGGGCATGCGCGGGCTCGCTGACAGTCGAAGCCGCCCACGTTAACACAAAATGCCGGAAGGCACGCGGCACCCTGGCCTGCCCGGCGCTGCTTCAGTCCGGGCGCTGATAGACCTGCTGCGCCACCGGCTTGCCGGTGGCATCCACCCTGACCAGCACCATCTCGCCGGAGGCCACGCTGGCACCGGTCCAGCGGGCGATGTTCACGTCATGCGTGACCAGGATCAGCGCCCGCCCCTGCTTGGCCGGCAGAGCGCTGCGCAGGTAGGCCTGCAGACGTTCATTGGCGCTGTCGGCGCGGCCAGCCTGATCATTGAAGAACGAGGCCAGGCCGTCTTCTACCAGCGGTGTCCCGAAGCCCAGCAGGCTGGCCGTCTCCCGGGTACGGCACCAGGGACTGGCCGCCACCACCGCGCTGCGCACGCCCTGCTCGCGCAGCCAGGCTCCGATCCTGC
This sequence comes from Herbaspirillum frisingense GSF30, assembly GCF_000300975.2. Classification (GTDB taxonomy): domain Bacteria; phylum Pseudomonadota; class Gammaproteobacteria; order Burkholderiales; family Burkholderiaceae_D; genus Herbaspirillum; species Herbaspirillum frisingense. The sequence continues at coordinate 59,884 of NZ_AEEC02000017.1, forward strand.
GTGCCTGCGCCCGTCCTTCTTCGTTGAGGTTGCGTTGCGTACTGCAATCCTCCAGCGAGAATCCCGCCGGGTCGCCGATGCCGGGGGCACGGGCGTGCCGCATGATGAGCACCTGGTCGGCAGCGGCCAGGCGCTGGCCGAGGTCGTCAGCCCTTGTGGGCGTAGCAAAGGCAGCCAGGAAAAGAAAGCAGGCGAAGGAAGCGAGGAGGCCTCGGAACAGCAATCCGGTCATGGTCGAAGGTCTGGCGCACAAGTCTGTGGGCCTTCAGTCTAGTCCGGAATGCCGACGCCGCGCCCGCGCGGGGAGCGCGTTTGCGGCGTCAAAAGCAGGTCATGGTGCAGAAAACCTCAGGCGTTCTTCCATTGCGGGCTACGCTTTTCGAGGAAGGCCTGGACGCCCTCGCGCTGGTCCTGGGTATCGAACAGATCGACGAAGAGCTCGCGCTCGGTCTGCAGGATGCTGCCCAGCGGATTGTGGCGCGCCCCCTGGATCAGTTGCTTGCTGGCCGCGACCGAGGACGGGCTCTGCTTTTCCGCCTGCAAGGCCAGCGCCAGTGCGCGCTCGCGGGCCTGGCCCTTGGGTACCACTTCTTCCACCAGGCCAATACGCAGTGCGGTCCCCGCATTGACGCGCTCGCCGCACAGGATCATGCGCTTGGCCCAGCCCTCACCGACCAGCCAGGGCAGGTTCTGCGTGCCACCGGCGCAGGGCAAGAGGCCCACTGCGGCTTCCGGCAAGGCCATCTGCGCCTGTTCCTCGGCAATGCGGATATCGCAGGCCAGTGCGCATTCCAGGCCGCCGCCCATGGCGTAGCCGTTGATGGCGGCAATCGATACGCCACGGAAGGCGGACAGGGTCTCGAAGGCTTCGCCGAAGCGACGCGCCATCTCGCGCGCCATGGCCTTGTCACCATCGGCGAAGAGTTTCAGGTCGGCGCCGGCGGAAAAGAATTTCTCGCCCTCGCCGGTGACCACCAGGGTGTAGACGTTGCGGTCGGCATTGAGGTCCCGGACCAGTTGTGTCAGGTCGGCCAGGGCCTCGCGGGTCCAGGTGTTGGCGGGCGGATTGGACAGCGTCAGTACCGCGGTGTGGCCGGTGATGTCCAGTTTCAGGTTGGTGTAGGTGCGCATGCTCGTCCTTGTGTCGGGTCAGCGGATATCGTCCAGGTTGTCGCGTTCCAGCAGCTTGCGCGAAATGATGACCCGCATGATTTCATTGGTACCTTCCAGGATCTGGTGTACCCGGACGTCGCGGAAATAGCGCTCCAGCGGGTATTCGCGGATATAGCCATAGCCGCCATGCAATTGCAGCGCCTCGTTGCAGATGCGGAAACCGAGGTCGGTCGCCAGTCGCTTGGCCATGGCGCAATAGGTGGTGGCCTCGGGCGAACCGGCGTCCAGCTTGGTGGCCGCCAGGCGCACCATCTGGCGCGCCGCCACCAGTTCGGTCTGCATGTCGGCCAGCTTGAATTGCAGGGCCTGGAAATCGGCGATGGGGCGACCGAACTGCTTGCGTTCCTTCATGTAGGCATGGGCCGCATCCAGTGCTCCCTGGGCCGCGCCCACCGAGCAGGTGGCGATGTTGATGCGGCCACCGTCCAGCCCCTTCATGGCGAACACGAAACCCTCGCCCTCCTCGCCCAGCAGGTGGTCCACCGGAACCTTGACGTTGTCGAAGCTGATGGTGCGGGTGGGCTGGCTATTCCAGCCCATCTTGCTTTCCTTCTTGCCGTAGCTGATGCCGGGGGTATCACCCGGCACCACGATGGCCGACACCCCGCGTGCGCCGGGGCCGCCGGTGCGTGCCATCACCACCAGCAGGTCAGTGCTGCCAGCCCCCGAGATGAAGGCCTTGGAACCATTGATGAGGTAGAAGTCGTCGACCCGGCGCGCGGTGGTCTTGAGCGAGGCCGCATCCGACCCGGAACCGGGCTCGGTCAGGCAATAGGAGCCAATCTTCTGACCGGCTGCCAGTTGCTCGCACCATTGCTCCTTCAGCGAAGCCTGGCCCCAGGTGGCCACCATCCAGCTGACCATGTTGTGGATGGTGAGATAGGCGGCGGTGGAGGTACAGGCCCGCGCCAGTTCCTCGAAGACCACGGTGGCATCCAGCCGGGTCAGGCCCAGGCCGCCATCGGCCTCGGGTGTGTAGAGTCCGCAGAAACCCAGTTCGCCGGCCTTGGCGATCACGTCCAGCGGGAAATGGGCTTCCTCGTCCCACTTGGCCGCAAAGGGCGCCATCTCGCCGGCCGCAAAGTCGCGTGCGCTTTGCTGGAAGGCCAACTGGTCCTGATTGAGTTCAAAATCCATGCCTGTCTCCTGTTCGTTGTTTTTCCTGGCCGTGCGGGCGCAGGGCATGCCGCCAGTGGCAGTTAGCTTAATGGAAATCGTGCCGGGCAGTTGTCACCGGCGCGACAGTGCCGCCCCCGGCTGCGACGCTCAGGCCGCCGCCTCCAGCGCGGCCTTGCCACCGTTGGCAAAGGCGGCCAGCAGGCTGGCCTGCCGCACCCGCATGGCTTCCACCGCCTTGAGCTTGACATGACCGAAGCCACGCACCTGCTCCGGCAGCTGCGCCAGCTCGATGGCCAGTGCCAGATTATCGGCCGTCAGCTTCGGCAACAGGCCCATCACCAGCGCACGATACTCGGCGATCAGGGCGCGCTCCATCCGGCGTTCCTCGGTGCGGCCGAACACATCCAGCATGCCTCCGCGCAGGCCCTTCATGCGCGCCAGCAACTTGAAGGCCTGCATCATCCAGCCGCCGTAGCGGGCCTTCTGCAGATGCCCCTGCCCGTCCTTGCGGGCCAGGATGGGCGGCGCCAGGTTGAAACTGAGCGTGAAGTCGCCCTCGAACTGCTGCGCCAGTTCCTTCTGGAACTGGCCGTCGGTATAGAGCCGCGCCACCTCGTACTCGTCCTTGTAGGCCATCAGCCGGGACAGATTGCGGGCCACTGCCATGCTCAGTCTTTCGCTGCCCAGCGGCGCCTCGGCCGCACGCACGGCTTCCACCACCTCGGCATACTGGCCGGCGTAGCGGGCGTCCTGGTAGTCGGTGAGCAGGGCCACGCGACGCTTGATCAACTGGTCCAGCGACTGCGGCATCTGCAGCACCACCGGCTGCGCCGGCACGGCAATGCGCTCCACCTTCAGCAAGTCGACTGCGGCCCGGCGGCCCCAGCGGAAGGCAGTCTGGTTGGCCTGCACGGCCACGCCATTGAGTTCGATGGCGCGCAGCAGCGAGGCTTCGCTCAGCGGCAGTTCGCCGCGTTGCCAGGCATAGCCCAGCATGAACAGGTTGGTGGCGATGGAGTCGCCCATGAGCGCCGTGGCCAGGCGGGTGGCATCGATGAAATCGGCCTGCTGGCCGACCGACTCGACGATCAGCGCCTTGACCTCCTCGAAGGGGAACTGCCAGTCCGGGTTGCGGGCGAACTGCCCCGGCGGTTGCTGGTGCAGGTTGACCACGGCACGCGTACGGCCCGGGCGCATCTTGGAGATGGCGTCGAAGGCACCGGCCGTCAGCATGTCGCACCCCAGCACCAGATCGGCTTCGCCAGTGGCGATACGCTGGGCGCGGATGGCATCGCGCCGCGCGGCAATACGCACGTGCGAGGTGACCGAGCCGTTCTTTTGCGACATGCCCGTCATGTCCAGCACCGAGGCGCCCTTGCCTTCCAGGTGCGCGGCCATGCCCATCAGGGCGCCGATGGTGATCACGCCGGTACCGCCAATGCCATTGATGAGGATGTTGAACGGCGTCTCGCAGGAAGGCAGGACCGGCTGCGGCAACTCGCCGAAATCGTCGGCCGCGTCCTTCTTCGTTACGCCGGTGCGTGACTTCCTGAGCTTGCCACCGGTGACCGTGACAAAGCTGGGGCAGAAGCCCTTCACGCAGGAGTAATCCTTGTTGCAGGACGACTGGTCGATGGCGCGCTTGCGCCCCAGGTCGGTTTCCAGCGGCAGCAGCGAGGTGCAATTGGATTGCACGCCACAATCACCGCAGCCTTCGCAGACGGCGGAATTGATGAAGAGCCGTTCATTGGGATCGGGGTATTCGCCCTTCTTGCGGCGCCGACGTTTCTCTGCCGCGCAGGTCTGGTCATAGATGATCACGCTCACGCCGGCGATCTCGCGCAGTTCGCGCTGCACGGCATCCATCTCCTTGCGGTCGTGTACGGTCACGGCGGCCGGCAAATTGGAACGGTCGGCATAGCGGCCGATGTCTTCCGACACCAGCGCGATGCGCTGCACGCCCTCGGCCGCCATCTGCTGCGCGATCATCGGCACCGATACCGTACCGTCGACCGGCTGCCCACCGGTCATGGCCACGGCATCGTTATAGAGGATCTTGTAGGTCATGTTGACCCGGGCCGCCACTGCAGCGCGGATGGCCAGGTAACCGGAATGGAAGTAGGTGCCATCACCCAGGTTGGCGAACACGTGCGGCACCTTCGAGAACGGTGCCTGCCCGATCCACGGCGCGCCCTCGCCACCCATGTGCGTGGTCAGCTTGTTGAATTCAGGATAGATGGCCGTGGCCATCACGTGGCAACCGATGCCGGCCAGCGCGAAGCTGCCTTCCGGCACCCGGGTGGAGGTATTGTGCGGACAGCCCGAGCAGTAGTAGGCCGGGCGCGGTGGCGTGTTGACCGCCTTGGACAGCACCGCATCCTTGGCATCAAGGAAGGCCAGGCGCGCCTTGATCAGGTCGCTGGTATGGAAGCGCGCAATGCGCGCCGCGATCACGCGGGCGATCTGCGCCACCGAGAAATCGGCCTTGGAGGTCAGCAGCCATTCACCGCGCGGCGCGACCCACTCGCCCTTCTCGTCGAACTTGCCGATCACCCGTGGACGGACATCGTCGCGCCAGTTGTAGAGCTGTTCCTTCAACTGGTACTCGACCATCTGGCGCTTTTCTTCCACCACCAGGATTTCATCCAGCCCTTGCGCGAACTCGCGCACACCATCCGGCTCCAGCGGCCAGGGCATGGAGACCTTGAACAGGCGCAGGCCGATCTCGGCGGCGAAGGTTTCGTCGATGCCCAGTTCGGACAGCGCTTCCAGCACGTCCAGATAGGACTTGCCGGAGGCGATGATGCCCAGCCGCGCACGGGGGCTGTCGATCATCACGCGGTTGAGTCGGTTGGCGCGGGCGTAGGCCAGGGCGGCGTAGATCTTGTAGTCCTGCATCAGCGCTTCCTGCTTGCGCGCCTGCACGCCCAGCGTGTCGGTCGACAGACGGGCATTGAGGCCGCCCTCGGGCATGACGAAATCGCCCGGCAGCCTGATCTGCACGCGGAAGGGATCGGCATCCACCGAGGCGCTCGATTCGACCGTATCGGCCAGGGCCTTGAAGCCCACCACGCAACCGGAATAGCGCGACATGGCCCAGCCATGCAGGCCCAGGTCCAGGTATTCCTGCACATTGCAGGGATAGAGCATCGGGATCATCGATGCCGAAAAGATGTGGTCGGACTGGTGCGGCAGCGTCGAGGAATAGGCGCCGTGGTCGTCGCCGGCCACCAGCAGCACGCCGCCATGGGCGGAGGTACCGGCGTGGTTCATGTGCTTCAACACATCGCCGCAGCGGTCCACGCCGGGGCCCTTGCCGTACCACATGGCGTAGACGCCGTCATAGTCGGAAGGGCCGATCAGCTTGACCTGTTGCGTGCCCCAGACGGCGGTGGCGGCCATGTCCTCGTTCACGCCCGGCTGGAACTTGACGCGGTGTGCGGCCAGGTGCGGCTGAGCATGCCACAGGGCTTCGTCCAGCCCGCCCAGGGGCGAGCCGCGATAACCGGAAATGAAACCGGCGGTATTGAGCCCGGCGGCGCGGTCGCGGATCTGCTGCAGCAGCGGCAGGCGCACCAGGGCCTGGATGCCGGACAGGTAGATCGCACCGGAGGTGGCGGTGTATTTGTCGTCCAGGCTGACCGGGGCCAGCGGGACATCCTCGGTGGGGGTGGCAACAACGGTGTGCACGCCGTCTGTCGCGGGGTTGCCGGTTTTCCCTTGCGGGACCGGCGAGTGAGCGCTCACTTGGGTCGCAGCCTGTGCGCAGTCGCCGGTGCCTTCTACGGTCGGCACGGTCGCTGCGGCAGGCTCAGCTGCCGAACGGATCTGCATTGCTTGTCTCCAAAATTTTGATTCAGATAGCGTCTGCCATTACTGCACCGGGTACGGTGCATCACTGCCAGACACTTCGACCGTGGTAGCGGTCAACACAACAATCTCCGTCTCGAAAACTGCTGTGACTGAAGTCTATCCGCAGGCCCGCAGGAAGCGGAAATACCGAATGAGGATAGGGGTATAAGGAAAAACGATACCCCTGGGATGGGGGCGCAGGGTGCCTGCCTTCGTACCTGCGCAAACCGGCCAGACACAGACCGGGGTGCAGGCATTTTTTTTGCTGCCGAATGGAAAGATGCGGCAAGACGCGTTATCCTTGCGCGCGAAAGCGCCCACCGGCGCGCACTGGAACGCTTCCTGCTTGCCGCACGGCAAGTGCACAGCGATCAGCGCCCGCGAAAATTTCCCGACCACAAGATTGCATTGGACAGCCACGACTCGCCATGACCCAGCCCACACAAGAACAAATGGAACCCGATAGCACGGTCTACAAGACCTTGCTGGAATCGACCAAGGCGATTCCGTGGAAGATCGACTGGAGCAGCATGCAGTTCACCTACATCGGCCCGCAGATCGAACAGCTGCTGGGCTGGGCGCCGGAGAGCTGGAAGAGCGCCGACGACTGGGCCATGCGCATCCATGCCGAAGACCGCGAGGCGGTGGTCAACTTCTGCATCTCGCAATCCAAGGCCGGCGCCGATCACGAAGCCGATTACCGTGCCCTGACCCGCGATGGCGAACACATCTGGATCCGCGACGTGGTGCACGTGGTGCGCAATGAAGACGGCAGCCCCAATGCGCTGATCGGCTTCATGTTCGACATCACCGAGCGCAAGAAGACCGAGGCCCGCCTGATCGAACTGCAGAAGGAACTGGAGGCGCTGTCCTATCGCGACGGCCTGACCAATGTGGCCAACCGCCGCATGTTCGATTCGGCGCTGGAAGTGGAATGGGCCAATGCGGTGAGCTCACGCGCGCCGCTGTCGCTGATCATGCTCGACATCGATTACTTCAAGCAGTACAACGACCGCTACGGCCACATCCGCGGCGACGAATGCCTGAAGCAGGTGGCGCGTATCCTCAGCGAGACCGCCACCCGCAGTCGCGATTTCTTCGCCCGCTATGGCGGCGAGGAATTCGTGCTGATCCTGCCCGAATGCGACGAAAAGGCCGCCCTGCAGGTGGCCCAGCGCTGCCGCAACCTGATCATCGATGCGGCCATCCCGCATGCCAGCTCGCAGGTCGCCGAGACCGTCACCATTTCCCAAGGCGTAGCCACCATCGTGCCCTCGCCCATGGACCAGCGCATCGAGTTCCTGGAACTGGCCGACCGTCGCCTGTACCGCGCCAAACAGTTGGGCCGTAACTGTATCGCCGTCGACGAGTGAACTGTACCTGTCTCGTGGCAGGGGCCGTCGCTACAATCGGCGGCCTGACCAACCTGCCGCGAGACCTCCATGCCCGCCACCTACGCCTACCGACTGCTTAACGTCTTCGCCGAATCGACCTTCGGCGGCAATCCCCTGTGCGTGTTCGAAGATGCGCGTGGTCTGGATGACGCCACCATGCTGGCGCTGGCACTGCAGTTCAACCTTTCTGAAACCACTTTCATCCTGCCCTCGACGGTGGCCGATGCCCGCGTGCGCATCTTCACCACCGGCTATGAAATGCCCTTCGCCGGCCATCCCACACTGGGAACGGCCCAGGTGGTGCGCGCGCTGCTCGGCAAGGGCGACGCCCTGACACTGGAATTCAAGGCCGGCGTGGTGCCGGTGCGCGCGCAAGGCGATGTCTGGACCTTTACCGCGCCCTGCCCCGGCGGGCCGAAGACGGCACCCTCCCCCCTGTCGCGCGCCGAGGTGGCCGCCCTGCTGGCACTGGACGAAAGCGACCTGGCCGGCGATCCGATCTGGGTCGATACCGGGGCCGACCAGTTCCTGATCCCGCTGGTCTCGCCCGAGGCGGTGCGCCGCGCCCAGCCCGACAGCGCGCAACTGCAACGCTGGCCGGTCAGCAGCCTGGGACGCAAGACCGCCTACGTCTTTGCCTTCGACGCGACACAGCCTGGCCAGGTGCTGGCGCGCTATTTCTTTACCAAGCAAGGGGGCGGCGTGGCCGAAGATCCGGGCACCGGTTCGGCCTGCGCCAACCTGGGTGGCTGGCTCAGCGCCACCGGCCATGCACTGCCAGCGCACTTCGCCATCGACCAGGGCGCGGAAGTGGATCGTCCTTCGCGGCTGTACCTGGACGTTGCCGCCGATGGCGCGATCCAGGTCGGTGGCCGGGTCATCGAGATCGGGCGGGGCACGGTCACCATCGATCCGGTCGGCCAGACCATGCTGGCCTGATCGCACGGGCAAGCCCGCAGCGCTCAGCAGCTCGGCTCAGCGGGTCAGCGGGTCTGGCCACCCTCCTGCGTGAGCGGGAAGATCAGCGCATGCAGCCAGTCCATGAACTCCGCCAATCGCGCCGGCACATGGCGGCGGCTGGCATACATCAGATTCACCGGCATCGGCGCAGGCCGGTATTGCGGCAATACCTCGACCAGCTTGCCGCCATCGAACATCTTGCGCTTGGCCGCGCCCACCAGCGGCAACTGGATCAGGCCCAGCCCGGCCTGACAGGCCGCGTAGTAGGTCTCGGTGCTGTTGACGGTGACGCAGCCGGCCATGGGCAGGGTATGCGTCTGACGGCCGTCGAACCATTCCCAACCGGGTGAACGCCCGCCCAGCACCTGGCGGTAATGCACCAGCTGGTGCTGCGCCAGGTCTTCCAGCGTGCGCGGCACGCCGTGGCGCTTGAGATAGGCGGCGCTGGCGCAATTGATCTGCACCAGATGACCGATGCAGCGCGCCACCAGCGAGGAATCGTCCAGGGTACCAGTGCGCAGCACGCAATCGAAACCCTCGGCCACCAGGTCGACCCGGCGGTCGCTGGCCGACAGCTCGATCTCCAGTTGCGGATGCTGTGCCAGGAAGGACGGCAGCGCCGGCAGCACCACCTCGCGTGCCATGGCGCTGGACATGTCCACCCGCAGCTTGCCGGTCAGCGGCTGGCCGCCGGCACGGAACATCCCCCGCAGCGATTCGAATTCATCCAGCAACTCCTTGCTGCGCCGGTAGAAGGATTCGCCGTCGGGCGTGAGCTGCACGCGCCGCGTGGTGCGCTGGAGCAACCGCGTGCCCAGCATCTGCTCCAGTTGCTGGATGGCCAGCGACACGCTGGCATTGGGCAGGCCCAGCTGGCGCGCCGCACCGCTGAAGCTGGCCAGCTCGGCCACGCGCTGGAAGATCTTGAGGGTGTCCATCTGGTTCATGTCGCGCCCGGATTATTATCAAATATTGAAAAGTCTAATAGTAAATCAGAAATTTATTAGCAAAAACCTTCTCAATATACTGGGCTCCGTGATTCAGCAAATCACCCGACTTTCCCAACCAAGGAGCCCGACATGAGCAACATCAACACTTCCACTACCCCGGCGCGCATCGCCGTCATCACCGGCGGCAGCCGTGGTCTGGGCAAGAATGCCGCCCTGCACCTGGCCCGCGACGGCGTGGGCATCATCCTCACCTACGTCGGCAACCGTGACGCCGCGCAGGCCACGGTGACCGAGATCGAAGCGCTCGGCGGCAAGGCCGTGGCGCTGCAACTGGACCTGGCCGACAGCACCAGCTTCCCGGCCTTTGCCGCATCGGTGAAGAGCGCACTCCAGCAGCACTGGCAGGTCCAGCACTTCAGCTACCTGGTCAACAACGGCGGCATGGGCATGCATGCCAGCATCGAAGAGACCACCGAGGCGGTCTTCGACGAACTCTTCAAGGTCCACCTCAAGGGCGTGTTCTTCCTGACCCAGGCGCTGTTGCCGCTGCTGGCCCAGGGTGGCCGCATCATCAACATCTCCAGTGGCCTGGCACGCTTCTCCCTGCCCGGCTATGCCGCCTATGCCGCCATGAAGGGCGGCGTGGAAGTGATGACGCGCTACATGGCCAAGGAATTCGGTGCGCGTGGCATCGCCGTCAACACCGTCGCGCCGGGTGCCATCGAAACCGACTTCGGCGGCGGCCGGGTGCGTGACAACGCCGAGCTCAACGCCTTCGTAGCCGGCCAGACCGCGCTGGGACGCGTCGGCCTGCCGGACGACATCGGCGCGGCCATTGCCTCGCTGCTGCGCCCGGACAATGGCTGGATCAATGCCCAACGGGTGGAAGTTTCCGGCGGCATGTACATCTGATGCTGGTAGCGACGCCGGCCCGGCGTCGCGCCGTTTTCCCCGGGCCAGCCCCCCCTTCCCAAGAGCCAATTGCAAAGGCTCGCGCATTGTGTTGCGCATTGGAATGTGCTCGGGTAACATCCCCCGACATCTGGTGAGCCGCCAGACCTGCAGCGCCACGGCGTTTTGTCTGCAGGCACAGGTGCTCACACCACGGCCCGTTCCGGCGTGGAAACACAAGAACAGATGGATAGCGTCGCCACAGCGACGATTCAGGGAAGGACGACCTGCAGGCCAAGGCGATAATCCGCCAGATCATGGCTGAGGCGTCCGTGTGGTGGAGTACAAACAGGGGGCGGTATTTTCAGTCACATCTTTGGCAAACGCGCAGTGGCCTGGGCAGGCGCGGCAGCGTTCATGACGGCACTGCTCACCCCCGGTACCGCCAGCCTGGCCGCCAGCCCCACCGGACCGGATTGTTCGCGTCCCTACACCCTGGCCCTGCATGATCACGGCCTGCTCTACTCGGCCGCCACCGATACCGGCATCGACAAGGATTTCGCCGACGAACTGATCCGTCGCAGTGGCTGCAAGGTCAATGTCAGCCTGATGTCGCGCGCGCGCATCTGGCAGCTGATCGAGTCGGGGGCGCTGGACTTCAGCCTCTCCGGCATCACCAACCGCGAACGCGACCAGTACGCCAGCTTCGCCTGGTACTTCAGCAACAAGTATTACCTGCTGGTGCGCAAGGATGCCGGCATCACGCAACTGGCCGACGTGGCCCGCAGCGAAAACTTCCAGCTGGGCGTGATCCGCGGCTTTCGCTACAGCGCCAATGCCAACCGCATGGTCGACCGGCTCACTGCGGCCAATCGCGTCTCGCTTGCCGGTGGCCTGGAGCCACTCTACGAGGCGCTACTGCAGAACCGCATCCAGGGCATGATCATGGAGCCCTTCGACTACCCGGTGGTGGAAGAAAAACGCATCCGCGATGCCACCGCCATCATCAGCTTCGAAGATCCTTCGATCCCGCATGGACTGATCATGTCGAAGAAGGCGCTGACACCGGCCGAACAGGATAAATGGCGTGCCCTGGTCGATGGCATGCTGGCCGATGGCACGGTGCTGCGCATCTTCACGAAATACTTCAACCCGGAACTGGCCGCCGCCATGGTCCAGTTCCAGAGCAAGCCGTGAACTGGCTGCGCCTGCTCCCGCTCCCGCTGTTGATCCTGGTGACGGGACTGGGTGTGACCTGGACCGCCTGGGACCACGAGCGCGAAGCCGCCAGCAAGGAACTGCATACCCAGTTCTCCTCCGTGCTGCGCGAGACGGTCAGCCGCATCGAGCAGCGCATGGCCGCCTACCAACAGATGCTGCACGGCGTGCAGGGCCTGGTGGGTGCTACCGGCAACATCGACCGCAACCAGTTCCGCGATTACGTGGAGGCCCTGAACCTGGACGCCAACTTCTCCGGCATCCAGGTCATCTCGATCGAGGAGTGGGTCCCCGCCGCCGGGCTGGATGCGCATCTGGCGCGCATGGCGCGCCAGGGCGTGACCGATTACAAGATACGCCCGCCCGGCACCCGTGACGGCTATGCCCCCACGGTACTGCGCGAGCCCTACGTGGGCCGCAATCGCTTCCCCTTCGGCAACGACCAGTGGTCTGATCCGGTGCGGCGCACGGCCATGGAAAAGGCCCGCGACTCCGGCATGGCGACCATCTCCGGCAAGCTGGAGCTGGCCCAGGAAGGACCGGCAATACCGGCCTTCATGATGTACCTGCCGCTGTATGAGCGCGGCAAGCCGCAAGGCACCATCGAACAACGTCGCGCCAGTCTGATCGGCTGGGTGCATGCGGTCTTCCGCATGAGCGACGTGATCGCCAGCCTCTATGGCGAAAACACCCGCACCATCGTCTTTTCGCTGTACGACGGCGTGACCCAGGAGCCCGCAGCGCTGATGTACCGCTCCGCGGTCACCGACCAACAGCTGCCGGCCCGCCTGAAGGCCGACGAATACCTGGTCGTGGCCAATCACAACTGGACGCTGTCGATGCACACCACCGACGCCTTCAACGCCCAGTTTGGCCGCAACGCCGAACCCCTGATCGCCGCCACCGGTATCGGCATGAGCATCACCCTGGCGCTGCTGGCCTGGCTGATGATGTCCAGCCGGGTGCGCGCGGTGCGACTGGCGCAGAAGATGACGGTGGAGCTACGCGCCAGCGAAGAACAGTTCCGTGCCATTGCCGACTGCACCGTCAACTGGGAAGTCTGGTGGGGCCTGGACGGCCGCCCGCGCTGGATCAACCATGCCGTGCGCGACTACACCGGCTACAGCGTCGAGGAATGCCTGGCCATGCCGGACTTCATCGGCTGCATCGTGCACCCCGATGACGAACGCCGCATCCGCGCCGAACTGGCACGCTGCATGGACGGCCAGAAGCGCGAGGATGTCGAGTTCCGTTGCGTGCGCAAGGATGGCACGGTGTTCTGGCTGGCCCTGTCATCGGCACCGATCACCGATTCGCAGGGCAACTTCACGGGCTTTCGTACCAGCAGCCGCGACATCACCGATCGCAAGCAGATCGAAGCCGAACTGCGCATCTCGGCAGTGGCCTTCGATTCACGCGAAGGCATGCTCATCACCGATGCCAACAGCAAGATCCTGCGCGTGAACAAGGCCTTCACCGAAATCACCGGCTATACCGCCGAGGAAATCGTCGGCAAGCACCCCAATCTGCTGCGCTCGGACCGCCACGGCCCGGCCTTCTTTCAGGAAATGCGCGAGAGCATCCGGCGCTTCGGCAAATGGCAGGGCGAAATCTGGGACCGCCGCAAGAACGGCGAGGTCTATCCCGAATGGCTGACCATCTCGGCGGTCAAGAACCGGGACAACCAGGTCACCCATTACGTCAGCACCCATCACGACATCAGCGACCGCAAGCTGGCCGAGGAGCGCATCCGCGAACTGGCCTTCTTCGACGCCCTGACCCGCCTGCCCAACCGCACCCTGCTGCTGGATCGCCTGAAGCAGGCCATCGCCCTGTCGCTGCGCACCCGCACCTGCGGCGCGCTGCTGTTCATCGACCTCGACCACTTCAAGACCTTGAACGACACCGTCGGCCATGAAAAGGGCGACACCCTGCTCAAGCAGGTAGCCCAGCGGCTGGTGGCCAACGTGCGCGAAAACGATACCGTGGCCCGGGTCGGCGGCGATGAGTTCGTGGTGGTGCTGGAAGGGCTCAACGAGCTGCAGCAGGAAGCCGCCACCCAGACCCGTGCCATCGGCGAGAAGATCCTGGCCGCGCTGGGCTCGACCTTCCAGCTGGACGACGTCGAATACCGCGCCACCGCCAGCATCGGCGCTACCGTCTTCCTGGGGCGCGCGGCCTCGGTGGACGAACTGATGAAGCAGGCCGACCTGGCCATGTACAAGGCCAAGGAGACCGGCCGCAATGCGTTGCGCTTCTTCGATCCGGCGATGCAGACCGCCGTGCTGGAGCGCGCCACCCTGGAAGCCGGCCTGCGCAAGGCCATCGAGGGCGACCAGTTGCTGCTGCACTACCAGCCGCAGGTGGTCGAAGGTGGACGCGTGACCGGCGCCGAAGTGCTGGTGCGCTGGCAGCATCCACAGCGTGGCATGGTGCCGCCGGGCGACTTCATCCCGCTGGCCGAGGAGACGGGACTGATCCTCTCCCTGGGCAACTGGGTGCTGGAGACCGCCTGCAAGCAACTGGCGATCTGGGCCAAGCGTCCGGCCATGGCCGAGCTCTCCATCGCCGTCAACGTCAGTGCGCCGCAATTGCGCGAACCCGATTTCGTGCAGACCGTGCTCGACGCCATCGAACGCACCGGCGCCAACCCGCGTCGCCTGAAACTGGAACTCACCGAAAGCCTGCTGGTGGACAACGTCGAGGACATCATCCAGAAGATGTTCGCCCTCAAGGCTTATGGCGTGGAGTTTTCGCTGGACGATTTCGGCACCGGCTACTCCTCGCTGTCCTACCTCAAGCGGCTGCCGCTGAATCAGCTTAAAATCGACCAGTCTTTCGTACGCGATGTCCTGATCGATCCCAACGACGCCTCGATTGCCAAGACCATCGTCAACCTGGCCCAGAGCCTGGGCCTGGGCGTCATCGCCGAAGGCGTTGAAACCGACGCCCAGCGCTCCTTCCTGGCCGATGCCGGCTGTCATGCCTATCAGGGGTATTTCTTCTGCCGGCCGGTGACGGTGGAGGCCTTCGAGAAATTCGCCCAGGACCGCGAGTTCCATATTTCCGCTGCCTAGGAGCCCCACATGAGCCATACCTTGTCTGCCTTCCCCATCGACCAGAAATGGCCGGCGCAACATCCCGAACGCATCCAGCTGTACTCGCTGCCCACGCCCAATGGCGTGAAGGTGTCGATCATGCTGGAAGAAACCGGCCTGCCCTACGAAGCCCACCTGGTGAGCTTCGAGACCAATGACCAGATGTCGCCGGCCTTCCTGTCGCTGAACCCGAACAACAAGATTCCGGCCATCATCGATCCCGACGGCCCGGGCGGCAAGCCGCTGCCGCTGTTCGAATCCGGCGCCATCCTGCTGTACCTGGCCGAAAAGAGCGGCAAGTTCCTGCCGCAGGATGCCGCCGCGCGCTACCAGGTGATCCAGTGGGTGATGTTCCAGATGGGTGGGGTCGGTCCGATGTTCGGCCAATTGGGCTTCTTCCATCGCTTCGCCGGCAAGGAATATGAAGACAAGCGGCCGCGCGACCGCTACGTCAACGAATCCAAGCGCCTGCTGGGCGTCATGGACAAGCAGCTGGCGCAGCATCAGTGGCTGGCCGGCGACGAATACTCCATCGCCGACATCGCCACCTTCCCCTGGATTCGCAACCTGATCGGTTTCTACGAAGCGGCCGAGCTGGTCGGCTTCAAGGATTTCCCGAACGTGGCGCGCGCGCTGGAAGCCTTCGTGGCGCGTCCGGCCGTGGTGCGCGGCCTGAATATCCCGGCCCGCGGCTGAGCCGGCGGGCAGGTTGGCTGCCGGCGCAGGGTGTAAATCGCTTTGCGTCGCTACGTCATGGGCATTACCATCACGGAAATGCCCACTATCGTTGACCAATCCTGTTGGTCAACCCTGCCTGCCCATGCTTCCATGACGCTTTGCTTCCCGAAACACCACCGTCCCTCACGCGCACTGCGCCGTGCCGTACTGGCGGCCGTGTGCGGCCTGTCCCTGCTGACGGCCCTGCCCGGCCAGGCGGTTGATCTCTCCCTCAAGACCCTGCGCGTGGGCAATCTGGCCCGCGCCTATTTTTCCGAACGCAACGTCGTCGGCGAAGCGCAACCGCTGATCATCGCCCTGCATGCCAGCGGCTCCAGCGGCTCGCTGATGGCGCGCGCCACCGGCCTGACCGAGATTGCCGAGGCCGCCGGTTACATGATCGTCTACCCAAACGGTACCGGTCTGGCCATCGACGCCCGCACCTGGAATTCGGGCGGCTGCTGCGGCTATGCGCAGATGCACAAGGTCGATGACGTGGCCTTCCTGCGCGCCCTGGTCGGCAAGCTGGTCGCCGATGGTCTGGTCGACCGCCAGCGCGTCTATCTGGTGGGCGTGTCCAATGGCGGCATGATGGCCTATCGCATGGCCGCCGAAGCGCCCGAACTGTTCAAGGCGGTGGCCGTGGTCAGCGCGGTACTGGACGTGCCGTCCGAGACCGTCAAGGCCCCCATGCCGCTGCTGCACATCCACGGCAGCGACGACCCCTTCATTCCCTTCCTGGGTGGCATGGGCAAGCAGGAAGTCTCGCAGGTGCCGCGCCTGTCGGTGGCACGCAGCATCGAAGCCTTCATCAAGGCCGACGGCGCCAATCCGCGCCCGACCGTCAACGACATCCCCGATACCGCCGGCGACGGCACCACCATCCGCCAATACACCTATGCCAGCAAGACCGATCCGCAGGCGGTGGTGCTGTATGAGGTCAAGGGCGGCGGCCATGCCTGGCCGGGCGGCGTGGTGCCCATCATCAATGGCGGCAAGTCCTCGCAGAACCTGGATACCTCGCGCACCGTGATCAGCTTCTTCAATGCCCATGGCGGAGGCCCCAAGAACGACAACGAGGACGAGCAGCTGCCGCCGGGCGCGACACCGCTCAAGCCGGCCGCCAATGCTGCGCCCACTGCACCCATCGCACCCGCCACCCCCAACGCCGTTCGCAAGGCAGCGCCGACGACACCCCCGGCAGCCAGCCCGGCAGCGCGCTGACGTCACCACGACGAGCAAATCGCACTATCATAGCGGCAGCGTTCAACCCTCATCGCCATGACAATGAAAAGACTCCTGACCAGCATCCTGATCGCCATCGTCCTGTACTTCCTGCTGCCCTTCGTCGGCAAGCTCATTCCCCACTATCGGCTGGCCGTGATCTGCATCACGGCAGGCATCGTGTCCTTCGCCATCTCGGCCTTGATGGACAAGACCTGAGGCCGTTGCCTGTTCCATAAAAAATCGGCCGCGACGCCTTCACGTCGCGGCCGATTTTTCTTGGCTTGACCGGTCTCAGCCGTTCCTGCGGCTGGATCAGCACTCACCCTTGCGCGCATGCCCCGGCGGACAGCCCGGTCCGTGGCCAGGTCCTCCACCGGGACCACGATCATCATGCCGGTCATGACGGTCATGATCACGCGGCCCCCGACCCGGTGGCGGGCCGCCGCGCCAGCCGCCACGCTGCAGCTCCCAGCCACGCGGCCCTTGATGCCAGACCGGAGCGGCATAGACATACCCGGGCCGTTCACGCATCCAATGGCCCTGACGCCACACATGGTGATGCCCGTCCCAGTCCCAGAAACCCGGTGCCCACACATAGCCATGACGCGGCGGCGGCAACGGTTCGGCCCGCGGTGGCGGCGGCGCGCCGATGTTGATGTTGACCGACACCTGGGCCTGCGCCACGGGCAGGACCGCAGCGGAGGCCGCAAGCGCGAACAGGGTGGCGAATATTGTTTTTTTAATCATATTAATCATCAAAAAACTGAAGGTTCAGCTAAGACCTCAGCCAGGCGGCGCAGTTCCGGCGCCGCCCTGGCTATAGCCTCGACTGTGGCCTCGACTGTGGCCTCGACTTTAGCCTCGACTTTAGCCTCGACTTCAGACCTGTATCACGCCCCCTTGGCGTTCTTGAACATGGTCTTGATGCCGCGAATGGCCTGGCGGATGCGGGACTCGTTCTCGATCAGGGCGAAGCGCACGTACTCGTCACCATATTCGCCGAAGCCGATACCGGGCGAGACGCAGACCTTGGCCTGCTCCAGCAGGATGCGCGAGAACTCCAGCGAGCCGAACTGGCGATACGGTTCCGGAATGCGCGCCCAGATGTACATCGAGGCCTTGGGTACATCGACCATCCAGCCGGCTTCGTGCAGGCCCTTGACCAGTACGTTGCGGCGCTTTTCATAGTTGGCGCGGATTTCCTCCACGCAAGCCTGGTCGCCCTCCAGCGCGGCAATGGCCGCCACCTGTACCGGCGTGAAGCTGCCGTAGTCGTGATAGCTCTTGATGCGCGCCAGGGCCGCCACCAGGCGGGCATTGCCGACCATGAAGCCGATCCGCCAGCCGGCCATGTTGTAGCTCTTGGAGAGGGTGAAGAACTCCACCGCGACCTCGCGCGCACCTGGCACCTGCATGATGGACGGCGCTTTCCAGCCATCGAAGGTGATGTCGGCATAGGCCAGGTCATGCACCACCAGGATCTGGTGTTCCCGTGCCAGCTTGACCACCCGTTCGAAGAATTCCAGCTCCACGCACTGCGCGGTCGGGTTGGAGGGGAAGCCCAGGATCATCATCTTCGGCTTGGGGTAGCTCTCGCGCACCGCGCGTTCCAGCTCGTCGAAGAAGTCCACGCCGGGGCTCATGCGCACGGAGCGGATATTGGCGCCGGCAATGACCGCACCGTAGATGTGGATGGGATAGCTGGGATTGGGTACCAGCACGGTATCGCCCTTGTCCAGCGTGGCCAGCATCAGGTGCGCCAGGCCTTCCTTGGAACCGATGGTGACGATGGCCTCGCTGTCGGGATCGAAGTCCACCTCGTAGCGGCTGCGATACCAATGCGCGATGGCGCGGCGCAGGCGCGGGATGCCCTTGGAGGACGAATAGCCATGCGTGTCGGGGCGCTGCGCCACCTCCACCAGCTTCTCGACGATGTGCGGTGGCGTCGGACCATCGGGGTTGCCCATGGACATGTCGATGATGTCCTCGCCACGCCGGCGCGCCGCCATCTTCAGTTCGGCGGTGATGTTGAAGACGTAGGGCGGCAGGCGCTCGATGCGCGGGAAGCTGACCGGGAAGGCGTCGGCGGGTGCAGCAGAAACGGAGGAAGAGGAAGAAGAAGCGTCAGGCGAGCGCGAGGGATCGCGCGAATCGGCGGATTGCGTCATGGAAGACTTTCACGTAAGCGCCCGGAACCGTCCGAGCGACGTTGGAACACATGTTCCGCGAATGATTCTATGCGCGAACCTTCATATGCACAAGCCGGGATGTGACTGACCGCAAGACATTTTGTGCATTCCTCCCTCACCATCGGTTCGGACTGAGCGGACTGAGTAGCGGCGCAGCCGCGTATCGAAGGGGGCGTGACGGCAGCACCTCATGAGAGCCTTCGATACGGCCCTGACGGGCCTACTCAGGACGAACGGTCAGCCGCGGCGCGGGCTGGTCCGATGACGAAGCCCGCCAGCAATGCATTCATTCGTACTTGCGCGCATCCTCGATCACCTTGCCATCGTTGGGCAGGCTGCCCGGCGCCACCAGCAGGACCTCGCCGCGCAGCTTGGTCACATCACGCAGGCTACCGGCCAGCGCCGTGACATCGACCGCAGGATCAGCCGGATCACCCACTTCGCAATGCAGGGTCATGACGTCATTGGCCATCTCGCCGGACACCACCAGCCGTGCCCGCAGCACGTCGCCATGGCGGCGCAGCACATCGGCCACCTGCGAGGGATGGACGAACATGCCGCGGACCTTGGTGGTCTGGTCGGCGCGACCCATCCAGCCCTTGATGCGGGTATTGGTGCGCCCGCAGGGAGAGATGCCCTGTACCACCGCCGACAGGTCACCGGTACCGAAGCGGATCATCGGATAGTCGGGATTGAAGGAGGTCACCACCACCTCGCCCACCTCGCCCTCGGCCACCGGATCACCGGTGCCGGGCCGCACGATTTCCAGGATCAGCGATTCGTCCAGCACCATGCCGGGATGTACGGCGCCGTCGCTCATGGTCTCGTAGGCGATATTGCCGATATCGGCCGAGGCATACAGCTGCAGCACCTGCGGTACGCCGTGTTCATGGAACCAGTGGCGCAGCGACGGCGGCAACGCTTCGGCGCTGACCAGGGCACGCTGCACGCTGGAGATGTCGGCGCCCATTTCCTGCGCCTTCTCGATGATGATCTTGAGAAAGGACGGCGTGCCGACATAGGCATCCGGCTTCAGGGCCGTCATCGCATTGACCTGCAGCTCGGTCTGGCCGATGCCGGCCGGAATGACCGCGCAACCCAGGCGGGCCGCCGCACCTTCCACCATGAAGGCCGCCGGCGTGAAATGGTAGGCAAAGCAGTTCTGCAGGATGTGGCCGGCCTGCAGGCCGAGCGCCTTCATCGGGCTGGCAAAGCGCCACCAGTCGGCCGCGTGGCCTTCGGGATCGTAGATCGGCCCGGGCGAGACGAACAGCCGCCGCAATTGGCGTGCCGGCGTGGTGTTGAGCCCGCCGAAGGGGCTTTCGCGGGTCTGCAGTTCTTTCAGGTCCGACTTGCGCGTGACCGGCAATTGCGCCAGGTCCGCGCGCGAACGGATGGCCGCAGCGTCGATGCCCGCCAGGATGCGCGCCCAGCCCGGTGCGGCCTGCGCGCGCGCCAGCAGGGATGGCAAGGCCTGCATCAGCTGCGCTTCGCGCTGGGCCGGATCGCGTCGTTCCAGCGCATCCAGCTGCTGCATGAATTCGATGGGATCGGACATGAGGCCCTCCCCTTACGCCAGCCAGCGCTTGCGGCGGCGGTAGAACTTCATGTCACGGAAGTTCTTGCGCCCGGCGCCGGACACGCCCAGGTAGAACTCCTTGACATCCTCGTTATCGGCCAGCTCGCGGGCTGCGCCTTCCATCACCACCCGGCCGTTTTCCAGGATGTAGCCGAAGTCGGCATAGCGCAGGGCCACCATGGTGTTCTGTTCGGCCAGCAGGAAGGAGACCTTTTCCTTGCTGTTCAGGTCCTTGACGATCTCGAAGATCTCTTCCACGATCTGCGGCGCCAGCCCCATGGAGGGCTCGTCCAGCAGGATCATCGAAGGCTTGGCCATCATGGCGCGGCCGATCGCCGTCATCTGCTGTTCGCCACCGGAGGTATAGCCGGACTGCGACTTGCGCCGCACCTTCAGGCGGGGGAAATAATCGTAGATCTTTTCCAGTTCATGCTTCACCTCGGCATGGCTGATGCCACGGGTATAGGCCCCGGTGAGCAGGTTCTCTTCCACGGTGAGGTGACCGAAGCAATGGCGCCCTTCCATCACCTGGATCACGCCGCGCTTGACCAGGTCATTGGGCGTCATGCGGTCCACCCGCTCGCCCCGGAACTCGATGCTGCCCTTGGTGACGTCGCCCCGCTCGGCATGCAGCAGGTTGGAGATGGCCTTGAGGGTGGTGCTCTTGCCGGCACCGTTGGCACCCAGCAGGGCCACGATCTTGCCTTCGGGCACATCCAGCGAGACGCCCTTCAGGACCAGGATCACATGGTCATAGATCACTTCGATATTGTTGATGGCCAATGCCTTGGCCACCGCCGGGGCGGCTGCGCTGTGGACGGTGCTGGCACTGGTCGGAATCGGTGTGGCATTCATGGTCTGTCGCATTTCCAAAAAAGCACCGGCGGCGGTGGGAGACGAGCAAGGCCGCCGGCGCAAGCGCCTACTTCATGCAGGCAGGAGTGATGCCTTTTTCTTTTGCGTATTTCGCAGCGGAAGCCTTGAACAGCGGGTGGATCAGGTTCTTGTTACCCTCGATCCAGTCCGACACCAGCACCCACTTGCTGCCGTCCCATTGCTGGATCTTCACCTTGCCCGATCCTTCGTGGTTTTCGCAGGAGGTCTTGATCTCCGGCAGCAGACCGGTGGCACCCAGGGCCTTCAGGCGGGCATCGGTGATGTTGAGGTTCTCAAAGCCCCAGCGCACCTGCTCGCCGCTCATGACCTTGCCTTTGCCGAACTTGTCCTGGGCGGTGCGCACCGCTTCCACGGTGGCAATCGCGGCCGACACGCCACGGTTGTAGAGGATGGAGCCGATCTTGTTCTTGTCCTGCATGTTGCCCTTGCCCGCGCCATAGACCACCTTGTCGATATCGGCGATCACCGGGACATCCTTGCCGGCCACGTTCCAGGTCGCCGACAGATAGCCCTTGGCGGCTTCGCCCGCCGGAATGGTGTCTTCTTCCGATCCGGCCCACCAGGAACCGACGATCTTGTCACGTGGATAACCGACCTTCTGCGCCGCCTTCAGCGCGGTCTGGTTCATCACGCCCCAGCCCCAGAAGATGACGTAGTCCGGGTTTTCCTGGCGGATGCGCAGCCACTGCGCGCCCTGTTCGTTGCCGGGGTGGGCCACCGGGATTTCCACCAGCTTGAATTTGCCGATGGAGGACTCGGCCTGCAGCGCCACGATGGGCTCCTTGCCATAGGCCGAATCGTGGTACAGGAAGACGATCTTCTTGCCGGCCAGCGAGCCATTGTTCTTGCCGGCCAGGTACTTGACGATGGCCGAGACCTGCATCTGGTAGGTCGTCACCAGCGGGAAGGCATACGGAAACACCGAGCCGTCCACCGCATCGGTGCGGCCATAGCCGATCATCACCAGCGGCACCTTGTCTTCGGCGGTCTTGTCGATGAGGGCGTAGGAGATGCCGGTGGCCATGGGATTGATGGCCGTGCCGTGGGTGACCGTGTTCTTGTTCTTCATGCGCTCGTAGCACTCCACGCCTTTGGCGTTGTTGTACTCGGTCTCGCACTCTTCCCAGGACAGCTTGACGCCGTTGACGCCGCCTTCCTTGAGGTTGACGTAGTTCAGGTAATCGACATAGCCGCCGTAGTAGGACTGGCCATTGGTCCCGTAGGGGCCGACGCGGTAGCTGGGGATGGCAATGAACTGGTCATTGGTCTGGGCCAGCGCCGGGGCCGCCGCCGACAGCAGGCTGGCGGCACAGGCGGTCGCCACTACCAGCTGCCTGAGATGCTTCATGGTCTTCATGGTCTCGTCTCCTTTATGTTGTCGTTGCCGACTTTTATCGGGCGCCGGTGATCCGGCCCCCGCCTACCTTGATGCAGTGTTGCGTCACTCGACGAACCCTCAGTGCGGGAACGGCCACAGACGCAGTTTTTCCTTGGCGATCTGCCACAGCCGCGCCAGCCCGTGCGGCTCGGCGATGAGGAAGAAGATGATCAGTGCGCCGAACACCATCATCTGGATGTGCGATACGGTGGCATTGGTGAACGGCAGGTGCAGCAGCGCGGCCAGCGGCGGCAGCGCGTTGTCCAGGAAGATCGGCAGCAGCAGGATGAAGGCCGAACCGAGGAAGGAGCCGAGGATGCTGCCCACGCCGCCGATGATGATCATGAACAGGATGCGGAAGGACAGGTCCAGCGAGAAGCCGTCCGGTTCCACCGAACCCAGGTAGCAGAAGGCATACAGTGCCCCGGCCACGCCGCAGTAGAAGGAACTGACGGCGAAGGCGGTCAGCTTGGTGCGCATCAGGGGAATGCCGATCACCTCGGCGGCCACATCCATGTCGCGCACCGCCATCCAGGCGCGCCCGGTGGAGGAACGCACCAGGTTCTTGGCCACCAGCGCCAGCACGCTCACCACGGCCAGCACGAACAGGTACTTGCGCACGGGGGTGTCGATGGCGATGCCGAAGAAATCGATCTTGGGGGTGCTGATCACGCCCGAGGAACTGTTGTTGGAGAACCAGGGGAACTTGGTCAGCGCCCACACCACGAAGAACTGCGCCGCCAGCGTGGCCACGGCCAGGTAGAAGCCCTTGATGCGCAGCGAAGGCAACCCGAAGAGCACGCCCACTAGCGCCGCGCACCCGCCCGAGAGCAGCAGCGTGGCGACGATGGGGATGCCCTCCACCCGCAACTGGAAGTTGTAGGCCGCGTAGGCCCCCACCGCCATGAAGGCGGCCGACCCCAGCGACAGCTGGCCGGCATAGCCGGTCAGCACATTCAATCCCAGTGCGGCCAGCGCGAAGACCAGGAACGGCACCAGGATGGCCGAGAACCAGTATTCGCTGCCCAGCAGCGGCACGGCCACGAAGGCGAACACCATGAACAGCGTGAAGATGATGCGATCCTGGCGGATCGGGAAGATCTGGCTGTCGGCGATGTAGCTTGTCTTGAATTGTCCTGCTTCACGGTACAGCATCATGTTCTCCTTGTTCCTGCTCTTGCTCAATCCACCTGGCACCGTTCGTCCTGAGTAGCGGCGCAGCCGCGTATCGAAGGCGCGCCGTCAGCAAGCGCAGGAGCGCCCCTTCGACAGGCTCAGGACAGGCTTCGATACGGCCCTGATGGGCCTACTCAGTCCGAACGGTGGCCTGAGGTGCAAGCCGTCTCATTCAATCGATCCATATTGAAACAGTTGGAATCAGCACTTTGTCATACACGGTCAATATGCCGCTCGCCAAACAGGCCTTCCGGCCGCACCAGCAAAAACAGCAGCGCGAACACATACGGGAACCAGCCTTCGATGCCGCCGAAGTTGCCGCCGAAGGCATCCTGCATCACCGGCGGAATATAGATTTCGGCCAGCTTCTCGGAGGCGCCGATGATGAGCCCGCCCACGATCGCCCCGGGGATCGAGGTGAAGCCACCCAGGATCAGCACCGGCAAGGCCTTCAGCGCCGTCATGGTCAGCGCGAACTGCACGCCGTTGCGCGAGCCCCAGAGCAGGCCGGCGATCAGCGCCACGAAACCGGCCACGCCCCACACCACCGCCCAGATATGCTGCAGCGGGATACCCAGCGACAGCGCGGCCTGGTGGTCATCAGCCACGGCCCGCAGCGCCCGGCCCACCTTGGTCTTCTGGAAGAACAGCGCCAGCGCCGCCACCAGCGCCACCACCATGCCCGAGGCAAAGAGATCGAACTTGGAGAGGC
Organism: Herbaspirillum frisingense GSF30; assembly: GCF_000300975.2. Classification (GTDB taxonomy): domain Bacteria; phylum Pseudomonadota; class Gammaproteobacteria; order Burkholderiales; family Burkholderiaceae_D; genus Herbaspirillum; species Herbaspirillum frisingense. Next base: position 84,414 of record NZ_AEEC02000017.1, read on the forward strand.
CGATGCCGACACTGTCCATCACCGACTGGATCGGTTCGTCGACGATGCCCAGGTCGATGGGGCGCACTTCACTGCCGAACAGCAAGGGCCCCAGGCCTTCGAGGAAGAAGGTCAGGCCGATGGTGGCCATGAAGAGCGTGATCGGCGGCTGGTTGACCAGCTTGCGCAGCACGAAACGTTCGGTGGCCAGGCCCACCAGGATCATCACCACGAAGGCGCCGATGATGGCGGCCCACATCGGCATGCCCTTCTCCATCAGGCCCACCACCGCCAGCGCGGCGAAATAGACCATCGCCCCCTGCGCGAAATTGAACACCCCGGAGGCCTTGTAGATCAGCACGAAGCCCAGGGCCACCAGTGAATACATCAACCCGGAGAGCAGTCCGCTCAGGGTGACTTCGAGGAAGAATTGCATATCGTCTCCTTGCTACCGCCTTCGATATTGTTTTTATTATTTATATTATTTATTGACTGCACGCCGATCCCGGACTCAGTGCGAGGTCCCCAGGTAGGCCTTGATCACTTCGGGATTGCTCATCACCTCGTCAGGCGTGCCGTCGCCGATCTTCTTGCCGTAGTCCAGCACCACCACCCGGTCGGAGATATCCATGACCACGCCCATGTCGTGTTCGATGAGCACGATGGTGGTGCCGAACTGGTCATTCACATCCAGCACGAAACGGCACATGTCCTGCTTTTCTTCCACGTTCATGCCGGCCATGGGTTCGTCCAGCAGCAGCATGTGCGGTTCGGCCGCCAGCGCCCGCGCCAGCTCCACGCGCTTTTGCAGGCCATAGGGCAGGCGTCCCACCGGGGTCTTGCGGATGTGCTGGATTTCCAGGAAATCGATCACCTCCTCCACCTTGTGGCGATGTTCGATTTCCTCGTTGCGGGCCGCGCCCCACCACAGGGCGTTGGAGAACAGGCCCGAGCGCATCTTGGTGTTGCGCCCGGTCATGATGTTGTCCAGCACCGTCATGCCCTTGAAGAGCGCGATGTTCTGGAAGGTGCGGGCAATGCCCTGGCGCGCGATGGCGCTGGGATGCATGCCCAGGCGCGGCTGGCCGCGATAGAGGATCTGGCCTTTCTGTGGATGGTAGACGCCGTTGATGACGTTGATCATCGAGCTCTTGCCGGCGCCGTTGGGGCCGATGATGGCGCGGATTTCATGTTCGCGCACATCGAAGGAAATGTCGGTCAGCGCCTTCACGCCACCGAAGGACAGCGAGATGTTCTGCAGGTCCAGGATGACCTCGCCGATGCGGCGCCCGTTGGCGGCCACGGCCGCTGCTTCTTCATCGGGGCTGGTCACGGGCGGCAGGCCCGAGGGCAGGATTTCGGAAGACAGGTGTCGTTTCATGGTCGTATTCATTCAGCGGTGGTCTGGTCGGGCTACGCTGCTGGCCGGGCCGTTTGCGGGCGCCCGGGACGGGACTGCGTGCTGCTCAGGCGGCGCTTTGCAGCGTCTTGAAGGTCTTGGCCTCGGCGATCTTCAGGTCGGCTGCGATCATGCCCTGGCGGCCATCCTCGAACTTGACCTGGGTCTCGATGTACTGCGACGCGCGACCGTCATAGAGCGCCTCGATCAGCACCGCGTACTTCTCGGCGATGAAGCCGCGCCGGACCTTGCGGGTGCGGGTCAGTTCTTCGTCGTCGGGGTCGAGTTCCTTGTGCAGGATCAGGAAGCGATGGACCTGCGAATCGGCCAGCAGCGGGTCGGCCACCAGGTCGGCATTGACCTTTTCCACGCATTCGCGCACCAGTTCGTACACTGCCGGATTGGCGGCCAGGTCGGTGTAGCCGCTGTAAGGCAGGTTGCGCCGTTCGGCCCAGTTGCCCACGGCATCCATGTCGATGTTGATGAAGGCCATGCACTGCTCGCGGCCGTTGCCGAAGGTCACCGCTTCCTTGATGAAGGGGAAGAACTTCAGCTTGTTCTCGATGTACTTGGGCGCGAACATGCTGCCGCAGGCCATCTTGCCGACATCCTTGGCGCGGTCGATGATCTTGAGGTGGCCGTCGCTGTCGAAGAAGCCGGCGTCACCGGTGTGGAAGTAGCCGTTGGCGTCGATGGCCTCGGCAGTGGCGTCGGGGCGCTTGAAGTATTCCTTCATCAGGCCGGGCGAACGCACCAGCACTTCGCCGTTGTCGTCGATGCGCACTTCCACGCCCTTCATGGGCCGGCCCACGCTATCGAGCTTGACGTCGCCCGAGGGCTGCATGCACACCGTCACGCAGGTCTCGGTCATGCCATAGAGCTGCTTCAGGTTGATGCCCATGGAGCGGTAGAAGTCGAACAGGTCGGGGCCGATGGCCTCGCCGCCGGTATAGGCTACGCGCAGGCGCGACATGCCCAGCACGTTCTTCAATGGCCCGTAGACCAGCAGGTCGCCCAGCGTATATTGCAGCCGGTCCATCAGCGACACGCCCGGCTTGCCATCCAGGATGCGCATGCCGACCCGGCGCGCCACGCGCATGAAGCCATGGAACATCTTGCGCTTGAGCCAGCCCGCATCCTCGATGCGGATCATGACCTGGGTCAGGATGTTTTCATACACGCGCGGCGGCGCGAAGTAATAGGTCGGGCCGATCTCGCGCAGGTCGGTCATGACGGTATTGGGCGACTCCGGGCAGTTCAGGCAGAAACCGGCGACGTGCTGCTGGGCGAAGGAGTACAGGAAATCACCCACCCAGGCCAGCGGCAGGTAGCACAGGATGTCGTCGTCCTGGTCCAGATGATCGAACTCCACCAGCGTGGTGGCGGTGGTGATCATGGCCCGGTGCGAATGGCACACGCCCTTGGGCTTGCCGGTGGTGCCGGAGGTATAGAGGATGATGGCGACGTCGTCGGGCGAGCCGGCCGCGACTTCCTTCTCGAAGAAGTCGGGATGGGCGTGCTCGTAGGCGCGCCCCAGTTCCTGCACGCGGGCAAAGGACAGCAGCTCGGGCTGGTGGTAGTTGCGCATGCCACGCTCGTCGTCATAGATGACGTGGGCGATGCGAGGCAGGTTTTCCTTGATCTCGAAGACCTTGTCGACCTGCTCCTGATCTTCGGCCATGACGAAGTCGACGTTGGCGTCGGCCAGCACATAGGCCATGTCGGCGGCCGGTGCGTCCTGGTACAGCGGCACCGGCATGCCACCCAGCGCCTGCGCGGCGCTCATGGCCCAGTACAGGCGCGGGCAGTTGTTGCCGATGATGGCCAGGCTCATGCCACGCTTGAAGCCCAGGGCCGCCAGGCCGCAGGCAAAGCTGCGCACCTCGTCGGCCACCTGGCGCCAGGTCGTGGTCTGCCAGATGCCCAGGTCCTTCTCGCGGAAGGCAGCCCGCTCGGGGCGTTGGCGGGCATGCGCCTGCAGCAGCCGCGGAAAGGTCGCGGCCTGGTTGTCTTGTCTCGTCTCCACCATCTTCCCACCTTCTTGTGCAGGTTCGAAAGATTCGCCCGTTCACTTTTCCGTGTATCGAGGCGAATCCGGTGTCGGATCAGTCTGTGCTGCCAGGCTTACGCTGCTCTTACTGCGGCAGTCATTGTGTCGGGCATGCCAGCTGTCCTGTCTCTATGATTGGCCTGGGTTTGGTTCAGGCCTTTTTTGCGATGATAGTAGAGTGAGAGGTTGCCAGTGGATGTCATCTCACCGACAATTGACAAACTTTCGATATTGCGACGCATCATCATGGAGACATCAATTCGACGCATGCTGTCCAAGAGCATCTGGGCGCAGGCGCTGACCGAAGAGCAACTGGCCCGGGTGGAATCCGAAGTGGTCAGCCGCAAGATTGCCGCTGGCGGCTACGTCTGCCGCAAGGGTGACCCGGTGGCGCACTGGATCGGCGTGCATGAAGGCTTGCTGAAGATGAGCAGCGTCTCGCCCGAGGGCAAGACTGTCTCCTTCGCCGGCATGGCCAATGGCGGCTGGCTGGGCGAAGGCTCGCTGCTCAAGGACGAGCCGCGCAAGTACGACGTGGTGGCACTGCGCGAGAGCGAATTGCTGTACATGCCCAAGGCCACCTACATCTGGTTGCTGGACAACAGCATCCCCTTCAACCGTTTCCTGGTGACGCAGTTGAACGAGCGCCTGGCGCTGTTCATTTCGCTGGTGGAATACGACCGCATGCTGGAGCCGGATGCCCGCGTGGCACGCTGCCTGGCGGCCCTCTTCAATCCCTACCTGAACCCGGGCATCGGCCGCAACCTGCAGATTTCGCAGGAAGAAGTCGGCAATCTCTCCGGCACCTCGCGCCAGCGCGCCAACCAGGCCCTGCAGGTACTGGAAAAGGCCGGCCTGCTGAAGGTGGATTACGGCAGCATCACCATCAACGACCTGGATGGCCTGCGGCAATTTCCGGGATGAAACCCCGGGGCCTGGCCCCTCCACCCGTCCACGGTCTCGGCCTGCAGCACGGCATGAAAAAAGCGCGGTCACAGCCGCGCTTTTTCGTTGGGACAAGGGCCTGCCGGCCGGTCGCTCCGCTCAGGGCGCTGCCGCCGGAGATGCCGGGGCATCTTCACCGTTGCGTGCCGGGCGGTTGCGATTGCGCCAGTAGATGCCGGTATCGACCACGGTGCCCATGAATTCCTTGGGATCGGTGGACTTGACGACGTAACCATTGGCGCCCAGTTCATAGCTCTGGTTGATGTCGCGCTGGTCGTCCGAGGAAGAGAACATCACCACCGGGATGTGCGAGGTGGCGGCATTGGACTTGATGATCTTCAGGAAATCGTGACCGCTCATCAGCGGCAGGTTCAGATCGAGCAGGATCAGGTAGGGGTGCAGGTCCTTGCGGTGTGCATATTCCCCCTGGAAGAAGAACTCCTCGGCCAGTTCCGCATCGGCAAACCAGGTCAGCTTGTCGGCCAGCTTGCGGCTGCCCAGCGCCAGGCGAGTCAACTCGGCCACTTCCGGGCTGTCGTCGACGAGGATGATGTCATATTGCTCGATATCCATGGATGGATCGCTTTCTTCAGTAAATTTCAAGCTGGAACTATTCTTGCCGGACCGACCACATCTGGCCACCACCGAAAGACGTCAGGGACGTCGGGAACTGCCCTCCCCTAGTTTCCAGCATCGGCGATTCGCTGGAACACCAGTACCGACGCCGATCCCGGTACTGTCAGGGGATTATTGCACAGGCGATTTCAAAAAAAATCAGATTTTTCCTTAACCAGGTGAAGCTGTCACTTGTCCGGGGTGGCAATCCCGGTCCGGATGGCGTACCGCACCAGGCCCGGCACATCGCGGATATCCAGCCGGTCCATCAACTGCGCCCGGTGGGTCTCGATGGTCTTGGCGCTGACATTGAGCTGATAGGCGATCTCCTTGGTATTGTTGCCCTCGGCGATCAGTTGCAGGATTTCGCGCTGGCGCGGAGTCAGCACCTCCACCGGCGTGCCGTTCTGGGCGACCCGCTTCATGTAGTTGTCCAGGGCCTCGCGCGAGATGTGGGAATCCAGGTACTGGCGGCCGTGCTTGACCTCGTAGAGCGCCTTTTCCAGCTCGGTGGCGGCGGAGTCCTTGAACAGGTAGCCGTTGGCACCGGCATTCAAGGCCTGCATCACGTATTCCTCGCTGCCGTACATGGACAGCATCAAAAAGCGGATGGTGGGGTATTCGCCGCGCAGGCGACGTAGCGCTTCCAGGCCATTCATCCCCTTCATGGCGATGTCCAGCAGCACCAGGTCGGGTTTCAGCTGCGGGATCATCTCGATGACCTCGGCGCCATCGGACGCCTCGCCCACCACTTCCACGCCGGGCATGGCGGTCAGCAATGCCTTGATGCCACTGCGCACCAGCGCGTGGTCGTCGGCCAGCATGATTCGTGTAAGCATTACAACCTCCTGACGATAGGGGCGACCGGCAGGTGCATGACGATTTCCGTCCCTGCGCCGGGCGCTGAAGTGATATTCATGGAACCGCCTACCAGCACGGCCCGCTCTTCCATGTTGAGCAGGCCGAAACTGGTGCCGGAAATGGCGTTGCTGCGGGCACGCTCGATGTCGAAGCCGCGACCATCATCGCGGATGCTGAGATAGACCTGGTCCTGCTGGCGGTCGATCTTGACCCAGATGTTCTGGCACCTGGCGTGACGCAGGATGTTGGTGACCGCTTCCTGCACGATGCGAAAGGCGGTGTTTTCGATGTCATGGTGCAACTCGCCGTCGTGGCCGCTGCTTTCGAACCAGCCGTTGACGTTGGCCAGCTTGGACTTCTGCTCCACGTAGGAACGCAGGGCGGCGATCAGGCCCAGGTTGTCCAGCTGCGGCGGACGCAGGTCCAGCGACAGGCTGCGCACCTGGGCCAGCACGGCGGTGACGATATCGATGCCGTTCTGCAGCGACGGGCCTTCCAGGGTGCCGGTCTTCTTGATGGTTTCCAGGTTGATCTTGAGTGCCGTCAGGGACTGACCGACGTCGTCATGCAGGCCGCGCGCCAGGTGCTGGCGCTCGCGCTCCTGCACTTCGATCACCCGCGACGATAGCAACTGCTGACGCTGGATCGCCAGCTCCAGCTCGCGCCGCGACTGCTCGCGCTCGGTGACGTCGATGGCCAGCCCGGCGACCATGTCGCCCTTGCCCTCGCCGCTGATGGGAAAACGCACCACATCGAGGATGCGGGCATTGTGGTTGTGGTCGAAGATGGTTTCCTGGGTATGCAGTTCGACCTTCTCGTCAAGCACCTTGCGGTCGTACTCCTGCGAGGCCTGGGCCGCGCCGGTACTCATCAGCTCGGCGTCGGTCATGCCGTCCATGTCATGCGGGGTCATGCCGAAGAAGGCCGACTGCGCCGGGTTGACGTAGCTGTAGCGCAGCTGCGAATCCTTGATCCAGGTCGGCATCGGCGCGGCATTCATGAAGGCGTTGAAGCGCGCCTGCATCTCGCGCAGGGCCTGGGCGCTGGCGCGCTGCTTGCGCCGCGCCTGGGCGTCCCGCAGTTCGCGGTCGACCGCGTGCGGCAGGCGGGCGATGGCGCTCTTGAGGAAGTAATCCTGGGCGCCGGCCTTCATCACCTCCACTGCGGTCTGCTCGCCGATGACGCCGGAGACGATGATGAACGGCGTCTGGTCGTTGTCGGCCTTGACCAGTTTCAGGGCTTCCACGCCGCTGAACATGGGCATGGAGTAATCCGAGATGACGATGTCCCAGCGTTGCTCGTGCAGTGCCGCCAACAGGGCCTGTTCATCGTCGACCCGCTGCCAGGTGGGTTCGAAGCCGCCGCGCTTGAGTTCGCGCACCATCAGCACGGCGTCTTCTTCCATGTCTTCGACGAACAGCACACGTAGGGGAATGCTCATGGGGCAGGTCTCTCTCGGTCAGACTCTTTGTTCAGAATGCGGCTGGTACATTGCTTCATACGATATTGCTCTCATGCCGGGCCTCGGTCATGCCACTTCAGCGCACATCACCCAGGCTGGGCATGACACCCTTGCGTGGCAGCGAGAAATAGAAGCTCGCGCCCACCTTGGGAGTGCTCTCGGCCCAGACCCGGCCGGTATGGCGGATCACGATGCGTTGCACCAGCGCCAGCCCGATGCCGGTACCTGGATATTCTTCCTGGCGATGCAGGCGCTGAAAGGTGCCGAACAGCTTGTGCACATAGCGCATGTCGAAGCCCACACCGTTGTCATGCACGCCGTAGATGTATTCTTCGGGACCGACTTCCATGGTCACCCGCACCAGCGGCTGGTCGTTCTTGCTGCTGAACTTGACGGCATTGGAGAGCAGGTTTTCCCAGACCTGGGTGATCAGGCCGCGATTGGCCACGGCGCCTTCCAGCGGCGGGACCTCGAACTGCACGGCCGGATTTTCCTGGCGCAGGCCGGCGATGACCTGGCCCACCACCTCTTCCATCGAAAAACGCTGCAAGGTCAGTTCACCCGTGGTGGACTTGGCCAGCTTGAGCAGGTCGTTGATCAGTTCATCCATCTTGCGCACGTTGCGGCGGATCACCTGCAGCTGTTCGCGGCCCTTTTCGTCGATCACGCTGGCGTAGTCTTCCTCCAGGATCATGGCGTAACCGGAAATGGCACGCAGCGGAGCACGCAGGTCATGCGAGACGGAATAGGAAAAACTCTCCAGTTCCTTGTTGACGCTATGCAGGTGCTGGGCCTGCCGTTCCAGATCGGCGTTGAGGGCCTCGATTTCGTCCTCGGCGCGCTTGCGCTCGGAAATGTCATAGATGACCGTGCGGCTGATCAGCTTGCTGTTGTCGCGGCTGGGGATGGCGGTGGCATTGACCAGGGCCGTGAATTCGCTGCCATCGGCGCGGCGGAAGTCGAGATCGATGCCGTTGATCTCGCGCTTGAGCAGGAATTGCGGATGCAGCTCACGCTGGTAACGCTCGGCGCTCACGGGGCTGAGCAGATCGAGCTGGGTCATGCGCCCGACCACCTGCTCTCGTGTGTAGCCCAGCCACTTGAGTTCGGTATCGTTGATCTTGATGATGGTCTTGTCGGTCTCATCGACCGAGTGATAGCCGCAGGGCGCGTTGTTGTAGAGGTCTTCGATCTCGTCGGAATAGGCCTGGGCGCGCTGCTGCGCCTCCACCCGACGGCTCATCTCGCGGCGCAGCTTGCTGTAGACCATGACCAGCAAGGCCATGCTGAGCAGACTGCCGCTGACCACCATGATGATGGTCAGGTCGGCGCTGGCGGCGGTGTCATGGGCACGCCGGGCAAGCAGTGCATTCTCGTTGCCCTTCATCTCTTCAAAGCCGTTGCGGATGCGATCGCTCAGGTCCTTGCCTTCCAGTACCCGTTGGCGCCCTTCGTCTGGACTGAGCTCCATCAGGCGACGGGAGAGGCTGATCCGCTGTGATACCAGATCTTCCGTGCGGGTCAGCAGTTGCAGCTGCTGCGCATTGTCGCTCATGAGCCGGCGCAGATCCTGCAGAAGCACCTCGATTTGCTTGGCACCCGCCTCGAAACCGGCCTGGTATTCCTGGTTGCCGGACAAGGCATAGCCGCGTGAATTGCTGACCGCGTCGCGCACGGTCGAATTGGCGACTTCCAGCTTGTTGATGACGGCGTGACTATGCTGCAACCAGACTGCGCGCTGCTCGAAATCGCGCACGCTGTAATAGGAAAATGCTGCCACGCCCAGCGAGAGCAGCAAGGCCAGCAGGAAGAAGAGGCCGGTACTGGCGCGTGCCAGCCCGCTTTGTCTAGTTATCGGCATGTGTCACATGATCACATCGGTCACATCGGTCACATCGGTTACTTTTCATCGGTCTGGCGGTCACGTCCTGAAGTTGCGGAGCGGTTACCTGATCGCCCGCCTGCATGACCGGCGCGCAAAGCGATGCTCGGGCATGGTCTTTTCGCAGGATCGCCATTCCGGGCGCGCGGCGGTGCTGCGCCCGGTCCCCCATTGCACGGTCAGCAGCGCTGCCGTGGGTACGTCTCCTTGCTGTCTGCAGCGATGCCGGAATGTGACGATCTGGCATCAATTGTTTTCTTTCTGTCAGCAAATCGAAGCAAATTCTTAAAATTTGCTGAAAACGGTGTTGCTTGCCTGCACCTTTGACTCCGTTTTCAGAGTAAATATTCGAATTAATTCTATAATAGATTCCAGCTTTTACTGACATTTGCCGGCACCGCATCATGATGAAAAATTCACCCGCCCTCTTTCTTGCAGTCGCTTTCCTGGCTGGCCTGAGCGTGAATGCCGTAGCCGTCTCCACCACCGGCAAGCTCGACATCAGTGCCATCGTCCCGGCGCAATGCGTGGTGCAGAGCGCCGCCCTGCCCTTTGGCGTCTATGCCTCCAGTGCGCTGCAGCAGAACGCCCAGATCGGGGTGGCCTGTTCCGCAGGAACCAGCTACACCATCAGCCTGGATGCCGGCACTGGTGCTGGCGGCAACGTCGCCACTCGCAAGCTGACCAGTGCCGACGGTGCCAATTCGCTCAACTACGGCCTGTATCAGGATGCGGCCCGCACCCGTGCCTGGGGCAACAGCAGCGGCAGCGACACGGTCGCCGGGGTCGGTAACGGTAGCGCCCAGAACGTGCCGGTCTATGGCTACATCCCGGCCGGCCAGACAGCGCGCGCCGGTAGCTACAGCGACGTGGTCGCCATTACCTTGTCCTACTGACTACCGGGTTGGCCGGCGCAGGCCAAGCGCCACCAGGCACACACCGCTTGCGACCACCTCCCTGCCCGCCCCCTTCCATGCATGGCGCGACTTTTCACATGAAGTCGCGCCATTTTTACGTCCGCGTGGGGCGTACATCTTCCATCCCAATACGCAAGTTGATGAAAGGAAATATTTAACTTTTAGTTAAATTCTGTGGCTGCCCTGCAACTTTTTGTTTTACCTGTCGCGGTTTCGTTTTACTCTAGTAAAAATTTGACAAATACCTGACAACCAGAATGGGGATTTCGTAGCGTGACGAGATCAGAAACCATGTTGTGGCGGCTCGCACGTGTCTGTGCAATGGGCTGCCTGATGACGGCAGGGGGATGGCAACAGGCGCAGGCCTCCAATTTCGAGATTGCCCCCGTGGTGCTGGAGCTATCCTCCTCACGCACGGCAGGGGTGATCAAGATCGTCAATAACGACAATCACAATGTGTCGCTGCAGATCCGTGCCTACGACTGGAACCAGGTCGACAGCAAGGATGATCTGCAACCTACCCAGAACCTGATCATCAGCCCGCCGGTGTTCAACCTGGCGCCGGGTGCGTCCCAGGTGATCCGCGTGGTGTCGCGCCAGGCAGCGGGAGCCGCGGAGATCGCGTTTCGCCTGCTGATCGACGAAATCCCCTCCGCGGCCGAGGGCGCCACCATCAATTTCAAGTTCCGGATTTCCATGCCGGTGTTCATCGCCCCTACCGGCACACCGAAGCCGCAGCTTGACTACCAGTTACGCTCAGGCAAGCCGACGCGTCTGGTGGTACAGAACCTGGGCAACCGACGTGCGCGCTTGCTGGACCTGGCGTTGACCCTGCCCAATGGCAAGAAGATCACCGCACCGGCAGGCGGCAACCCCTATACGCTGGCCGGCATCACCCGCCAATACCTGATCGACACCGAGACCCCGCTTGCCGTAGGCAGCAAAGTCAAACTGACTGCCAACAGTGATGCCGGGCCGATTGATACCGAACTCACCGTGGCGCCTTGAAACGGCTGCTGCCGCTCTGGCTGTTGCCGTTGATCCTGGCGCTGCTGGGCGCCACCGCGACCGTGGCGCGGGCGGCCGGTGACGAAGTGCTGCTGCTGGAAGTGTCCATCAACGGCCGCGGCACCGATCTGGTGGCGCAATTCACGCGTCGCCAGCAGGCCCTGTATGCGACCGCGGCCGAACTGCGCAGTCTCAAGCTGCGCGTGGATGGTGCCGACGACGAACTGATTCCCCTGCGCGCCATCGCTACCGGGATCGACCTCGACGAGGGCGCTGCCCGGATCAACCTCATGATTGCGGCCCGTTTCATGAATACGACCGACATCGACGCCACCAGCATTGCCAGCCGGGTTCCCTTGTCGGAGGGCGGGCGCGGGCTGGTCCTGAACTACGATCTGCTGGCCACTTCCAGCCAGAACCAGCATGCCCTGGGCGGGCTGTTCGATGCGCGCTGGTTCAGCGGCAGCGGCGTGCTCAGCTCGACCGGGCTGGGCTATACCGGCAACAGCGGCGGCGTATCGGCCCGCCTGGAAACCACCTATACCTATTCCCAACCGGCCAGCCTGACACGTTACCGCCTGGGTGACGTCATCAATGGCAGCCTGGCCTGGACCCGCTCGGTGCGACTGGGCGGCTTCCAGTACGCGTCGGACTTCAACCTGCGTCCGGACCTGGTGCGCTTCCCCACGCCTTCGCTGGGCGGCGAAACGGTGGTGCCGTCCACCGTGGACCTGTTCGTCAATGGCGTGCGCCAGATTTCGCAACCGGTGCCGCCCGGCCCCTTCGAGATCCGTCAGCCCCCTATTGCCAGTGGCGCCGGCCAGATCGCGGTGGCGGTCACCGACGAACTGGGACGGCAGACCCTGCGCACCATCAACTTCTACGCCACCGATCGCCTGCTGAAACCGGGCCTGTCGTCCTATTCGGTGGAGGGTGGCTGGGTGCGCCGCCGCTATGGCCTCCGCAGCAATGACTACGGGCAGTTCGCCCTGTCCGGCACGGCCCGCCAGGGGATGAGCGACATCCTTACGCTGGAGGGCCATGCCGAGGCCATGCGCAGCCTGAAACTGGCCGGTGGTGGCGCCGTCTTCAATCTCGGCAACCGCGCCGTGCTGGCCACCTCACTGGCCGCCAGCAGTGCCGACAGTGGCTCGGGCCAGCAGGTGTCGCTGGCCATCGAACGCAACGCCGATCCGGTGAGCGTGTCATTGACCCGCACCCAGTCCACCCGCAACTATCAGGACATCGGCGCCATCCAGGGGGCGCCGGTCTCGCGCGCGGCCACCATCGCCACGTTGGGCCTGAACCTGGGCAGCGGCGGCTCGCTGAGCATGGCCTATGCGCGCAGCAAGAGCCCGCTGCTCTTTACCGATACCGGCACCAGCGGCCTGGCCGACAGCGAGACGGTGACGGTGACCTGGTTCAAGTCGGTGGGGAGCACATCCAACATGTACCTGACCGGCTACCGCGACTTTCGCAACAGCGGTTATGGCGCCACCATCGGCCTGATCATTCCCTTCGGCGGGCGCGATGTGGCCGGTGCCAGCGTAAGCAACAACAATGGCCAGCGCACCGCCACCCTGCAGGCCAGTCGCTCGACGGTGGCCATCGGCGACCTGGGCTGGCAGTTGCAGGACACCGAAGGCAGCTATCAGCAGCGCATTGCCCAGCTCAACTACAAGAGCCGCTATGGCAGCCTCACCGCGGCCGCCTCGCAGGCAGCCAATACCACCAGCCAGCGACTGGGGGCGCGCGGCGCGGTATCCTTCATCGATGGCGGCAGCTTCGCCTCGGACTGGATCGAGGACAGCTTTGCCGTGGTCAATGCCAGCGGCGTCAAGAACGTCGGCATCTACAACGAGAACCGCTACGCCGGCCGCACCGACGACAACGGCCAGTTACTGCTGACCGACCTGCGCGCCTACGACGTCAACAAGATTTCGGTGGACGTGCTGGACCTGCCGCTGACACTGCAACTGGACCAGCCGGACCAGTACATCCGGCCGCGCGATCGCTCCGGCGTAGTGGTGCATTTCAATGCACGACGGGCCTCGGATGTGACCATCATCCTCAAGGATGCAGCGGGCCAGTTCATTCCGCTAGGCGCCAGCATCCGCGTGCGCGAGACCGGTCTGCAGGCGCCCGTGGGCTATGACGGCGTGAGCTACCTGCAGGAACTGGCACCGGTCAATACGCTGGACGTACTGCTGCCCTCGGGGGCGCAATGCCACGCCACGCTGACGCCGCAACCGCGCAGCGAAGGCGGCATGAGCAACGAAGTCGTGATCTGCCATTGAAACGCGACCGGCATCATGGAGAACACATGAAGACGATCCCTCCAATCCGCCCGGCCCTGGCCTGGGCCCTTGTCCTGCTGGCATGCGCCCCGGTGCAGGCGCAACAGATCTGCTCGTCGGCCACAAATCCGGTGGCGTTCGGGCTGTATGACCCGCAGTCCAGTGCGCATCTGGACAATACCGGCAGCATCACCGTGACCTGCCAGGCCACGGTGTCGTTGCTGATCGGCTATACCGTCAAGCTCAGCACCGGCAGCAGCGGCGCCTATGCGCAGCGCAAGATGCTCAGTGGCGCCAACAGCCTCAACTACCAGGTCTATACCAACTCGGCACGGACCTCGACATGGGGTGACGGCTCCTCCAGCACCAGCTTCATCACCGATGGCTATCTGCTGCAGGTTCTCACACCCGTGGTCAAGACCTACACGGTCTACGGCCGCTTGCCGGGCAGCCAGAATGCCAAGGCCGGCAGCTATCTGGATACGTTGACGGTATTGATCACCTATTGAGCGCTTGGCGCCGGCCGCATCGCTAGGCATGGCTGGGCGTCGCCGGGCGTCGCTGGACATAGCCGACGTGGCGGCTCAGGTTTTCCCTGACGCAGATTGGCGGGTGGCTAGGGAATCGCCGGATGTCGCCGGCGCCGCCCGGAAATTAAAGTGTCTCCATACCAGCGCTGCACAGGGAAGTTCTTGCAAGGGGCAAGGACGGGGCGGCCAACACCGGAGAAACCAAATGTTTTTTGCCAAGAAGAATCGTTTCGTTGCAGCTTCCATCGCCGCCGTCGTCCTGGCCTCCAGCGCTCCGGCTTCCTTCGCCGCCACCGCCAGCGGCACGCTGACCATCAGCGCCTCGGTGGTTGCCGCCTGCACCGTGGTCGGCTCGGCCATCGCCTTCGGCGCCTACACCCAGAGCGTGGTCAACCAGTCCGGCACCATCACCGTGCTCTGCACCAATGGCACCGCCTACAACGTCGGCCTGGATGCCGGCACCGGAAGCGGCTCCACCGTCAGCAGCCGCAAGATGAGCGCGGCCGGCGGTGGCACCCTGAACTATGCCCTCTACCGCGATGCAGCCCGCACCAACAACTGGGGCTCGACCATCGGCACCGATACCGCCACCGGCACCGGCTCGGGCCTGACCCAGACGCTGACCGTCTACGGCCAGATTCCCGCCGCCCAGACCCCGCTGGCCGGCGCCTACTCGGATACCGTCACGGTCACGCTGACCTACTGAGACAAATACGCTGCACGCGCCCGGCAGCCGCATGCCGAAGCGCCTTTGAAGCCGGACTTGAGCAGCTGCAGCACGAAAGTTACTTGACTAAAGCTTAACTTGCGGACTACAACGTCAACACGACCAGATAACCGGGGAAAACCGGAGGGGGTAAACGGTGCACTTCGCGCAGAAGTGCACCGTTTTTTTTCGCCCTCCGTCACCTTCCTTCGTCCTCCTTCCCTCAGCCTTGAGCAAAGACGGCCTGCACCAGGCTTGCCTGCTGGGCGTAATGGCTGGCCTTGGAGGCGGTCGGCCCGGAGGCGGTATCCGGGCGATAGACCGCACGCAGGCGCACCGTCTCCGGCAAGGCGGCTTCGATGGCATCGCGCACGCACAGCCAGGCACCCTGGTTACGCTCTTCTTCCTGTACCCACACCACTTCCTGCAACTGCGGATAGCTGCGCAGGACGTCACCCAGTTGCGCCGTCGGGAAGGGATAGAGCTGCTCCACCGGCAGCAGCGCGGTGTCCTGGTCCTGCGCGCTGGCGCGGGCATCGGCCAGGTCGTAGCGCACCTTGCCGCTGCACAACACGACACGCCGTACCGCGGACGCTTGCGGCCCCTCAGGGTCGCCCAGCAGCGGCTGGAAGCCCTGCTCCAGCAAGTCCGATAGCGGGGAACTGGCACGCGGCTCCCCATGCAGCACCGACTTGGGCGTAAAGACCACCAGCGGCCGGTCCGCATGCAGGGCCTGATCGCGCAGAAGGTGGAACCACTGCGCCGAACTGGAGGGATAGGCCACCCGGATATTCTGACCCGCGCACAGCAGCAGCATGCGACTGAGATAGCCGGTGGAATGTTCCGGCCCCACGCCTTCGTAGCCATGCGGCAGCAGCATCGTCAACGCCGACGCATAGCCCCACTTGCCACGACCGGAGGTGATGTACTGGTCGATCATGATCTGGGCGCCGTTGACGAAGTCACCGAACTGGGCTTCCCAGATCGTCAGCGCATCCGGGCGCGCCTGCACGCTGAAGCCGTACTCGAAACCGACCACCGCTTCTTCGCTCAGGGGCGAATTGATCACTTCCAGGCTGGCGCGGGGTGCTGCGACTTCGCGCAGGGGCAGGAAGGACCGCTGCTGTGCCTGCGCCTCATCCACCGCATGCCACACGGCATGACGTTGCATGAAGGTGCCGCGCTGCACGTCCATGCCGGAAATGCGCACGCCGTGACCGGCACTGAGCAGGGAGGCATAGGCCATGTTCTCGGCAAAATTCCAGCTGCACGGGTGCTCGGGCGCGGCCACGCTGTGCTGCCATTGCGCGATCAGCTTGACGATGGCCGGATGTGGTTCGAATCCAGCCGGCAGGCGTGTCATCCGCTCCACCCATTGACGCATCTGGTTCAGACTGGGCGCGGCTGCCGCTTCGGAGGTCTTGTCCTGCGTACGCTCCGAGGTCGAGGTCGAGGTCGAGGTCGCCGCCGACGCTGCGGTATGACCTGGACGGCTGGCCCTGAAGGCGGTCAGCGCCTGCTGGCTGCTGGTGGCCAGCAGGGCGGCTCCCGCATCCGAACCAGGCCATCCGGATTGTGCGTACAGCCGGGTCACCGAGGGATGCTTGTCGATGAAGCCATGCAGCAGCGGCTGGGTCACGGTAGCCGTGTCCTGCTCGGCGTGTCCCCAGCGGCGATAGCCGACCAGGTCGATGACCACATCGGCGTGGAACTGCATGCGGTAGTCAAAGGCGATGCGCGCCGCGCGCAACACCGCCTCCGGCTGGTCGGCATTGACGTGCAGCACCGGCGCGCCGACGATGCGGGCGATGTCGGTGCAGTAGCCGTGGTTTTCCGGATCCAGCGGGTTGGGTGTGGTAAAGCCGATCTGGTTGTTGACGATCACGTGAACCGTGCCGCCCACGTCGTAACCCGGATGCTGGGCCAGCTTGAGCGACTCCATCACCACGCCCTGGCCGCAGAAGGCGGCGTCGCCATGGATCACCACCGAGGCGGGCGGCGCTGCCTGGGGATGACTGGCGCGGTAACCGCGGGCCATGCCCAGCAGGACCGGATAGGCGCTCTCCAGGTGCGAGGGGTTGTGCGCCAGGAACAGGCCGACCTGGCCCAGTGCGGTATGGCGCACGGCCTCGGCGCCCAGGTGGTAGGGCAGATCCACCGCGCTGGCGGCGGCCGGGGTGGTTTTGCTGGCATCGAAGTAGGCCACGATCTCGGCAGCCGGCATCTGCATCAGGTTCACCAGCAGGTTGAGGCGACCACGATGCGGCATGGCGAAGAACAGCTTGTCCAGCTGGTAGAAGCTGCAACGCTCCACCAGGGTATCCATCAACAGGAGCAGGCTTTCGCAACCTTCCAGGGAAAAACGCTTGGCCTGCGGATAGTCTTGCTGCAGATAGTTTTCCCACTGCTCGGCGGCTGCCAGGCGGGCCAGGATGGCCGCGCGTTCCTGCGCCTGCGGCTCGGCGCCGGGGTCACGGGCAGCAAGACGCGCGAGCAGCCACTGACGGCGCGGCTCGTCGCGCACGCCGCTGCAGTCCAGTGCGAGCGGGCCGCAGAACAGCCGGCTCAGGTGATGGGTCAGCTCCTTGACATTGGTCAGGCCCAGGCCGTCGAGGAAGCGATGCTGTGCCAGCGCGATGTCCTCGTCCTCCAGCCCGTGCGTCTGCGGCAGGAGAGCCGCAATGTCGGGCACCGAGATCGTGCCCAGGGGATCGATATCGGCGATGCGATACCCCTCGTTGCGGTAGGCATCGATGAAGGACTGGATGCGGGCATGCGCCAGGGCCTGGCGCGCTGTGGAGGAAGTCTGCCCGAGTGAACTCGGAGAATGAAGTGGCATGGCGAACCTTTCTGGGCAAGTGCACGGACATGTCGCATCACGCTCGACAACGAGCTCGAGATCATTTCGAAATCGAAATTGCGGACATGCCCTTGACGGAAAAGACGATGATCGCGTCCTCACCCGCAATGCCTGCGGATGGGACGCCTTGTTCTTGTCACGACCGGCCGTGAATGGCCGGCCATGGTCTCCTCACGGCCCCTCTTACCACACTGCGTTCACACAAAAAACGGGTAACCCTATCCGTCTACTAGCCCTGGATCAGGGACAGCTCGGGCTGGATGATCTTTTCGCGCACGCCACCGCGTGCCGCGCCGGCATAGCCGGAATGGGCGATCAGTTCGCTCAGGCGGAAACGTCCCATCAGGGCCGACAACTGCTCGGCCTGGGCCTGCAAGGCCTTGGAGGCGGCAGCGTTCTGCTCCACCAGGGCGGAGTTTTCCTGGGTCATCTGGTCCATCTGGCTGATGGCCTGGTTGATCTGCTCGATGCCTTCGCTCTGCTCCTTGCTGGAGGCGCTGATGTCGGTGATCAGATCGGTCGCGTGCTTGATGCTGGCGATGACTTCATCGATGGTGGCCACGGTCTGTTCGACGATGGTGCTGCCCGCCTTGACGTGACTGACCGAACCTTCGATCAGGGATTTGATTTCCTTGGCGGCCACGGCGCTACGCTGGGCCAGGCCGCGCACTTCGCTGGCCACCACGGCAAAACCGCGACCGTGTTCGCCGGCACGGGCTGCTTCGACTGCCGCGTTCAGGGCCAGCAGGTTGGTCTGGAAGGCGATGCCGTCAATCACGGCGATGATGTCCGCGATCTTGCCGGAAGAAGTGCTGATGGCGCTCATGATGTTGACCACCTGCTCGACCGAGGCGCCGCCGCGCACGGCCACGTCCGAGGCCGAGACGGCGAGCTGGCTGGCTTGCAAGGCGTTGTCGGCATTCTGGCGCACTGCCGAGGTCAGCTGCTCCATGGCCGAGGCGGTTTCCTCCAGGGAGCTGGCCTGCTGTTCGGTGCGGTCCGACAGGCTCAGGTTGCCCTGTGCCAGTTCGCGTGCGGCCATGTCGATCGCCGAGGTGCCGTTGCGCACGTTGGAGACGGTGTCATGCAGGTTA
Organism: Herbaspirillum frisingense GSF30; assembly: GCF_000300975.2. Taxonomy (GTDB): domain Bacteria; phylum Pseudomonadota; class Gammaproteobacteria; order Burkholderiales; family Burkholderiaceae_D; genus Herbaspirillum; species Herbaspirillum frisingense. The sequence continues at coordinate 103,019 of NZ_AEEC02000017.1, forward strand.
TCGCTCATGTGCTGCAGCGCTTGCAGCAGGCGGCTGATCTCGTCCTTGCCCTTGGCCTGCAGGCGATAGGACAAGTCACCCTGCGCCACGGTCTCGGCCAGCATGACCGCGTGACGCACCGGGGCGGTGATGGAACGCGTGATCAGCACCCCGACCACCGAGGCCAGTACCACGGCCACGGCCGACAGCACCAGCATCTGGATCACGGCCATCTGGCCGTCTTCGGCTGCCTGGCTGGCATCGACCACCATTTCCTTGGCTAGCGAATTGACCATCTTGTCGACCATGACGAAGTAGTCCAGCTGGAGCTTGGACATGTCGCCCTGGTACAGCGTGGTGGCGGCGGCGCGGTCTTCATTCTTCATCAGTTCGAAGAACTTGCGCACGGCCACGCCATAGGCTGCGCGAGCAGTGGTCTGCTCGGCGTAGAGGGCCTTGGTCTTGTCGGAATCGAGCATGCCTTCAAGCTGCTTGTAGGCCTCGGTGTTGGCCTTGCGCAGGCCGGCGTATTCGTCCATGTACTTGGCCGACGCTTCCGGTGTGGCGGCCAGCAGGATGTTGCTCAATACTGCGTTGGCCTTGTAGCCATTGTTCTTGATCTGGTTGCTCAAGGCGATGAGCTGGTACTTCTCGTTGACGATGCTGTTGATTTCAGCGTTGTTGGAAGACTGGTTCCGGATCCCGACCGTGGCGGTCACCACGATCAGCAACAAGACCACTGCAAATGCTGCGCCCAAGCGGACGCCAATGTTGAAATTGGCGAGCTTCATCGCTACCCCCTCTTAATCCCATTAGATGCCAAACGTGCAGGCCATCGCAGGAAGACGATACGATTGGTCGTCACCCTGCTCCTGCTGTCACTGCACTACGCGCGAATCCGCTACTGCATCTCGATGGGTTCTTCTTACATCTTTGGGGAGCGGCTCAAGCCCTCTTCCTCGGCCTGTGTGACAGGCCGGGTTCCCTCAAAAACATTATTGCGCCCCGGCGTATGCCGGTCTCCTGTTTTGAGAAACTGCAAATTCCGGCTTAGTGTAAGCATTTCCAGTGGGAAATAGTACGGAAAACTCAAATTTTTTCTAGCGTGTCGCGTAATCTTCCCAGTCGGCAACTGTGTCTTTTCCAAATAGGGGTAGGCGTGTTAGAGATATGCTTCTTGGCTCCGCAATTTTTTTCTGCGCAAAACAAAAACGCCCCGTTCTTGCGAACGAGGCGTTTTATCTGGCGCAGCGGCAGGGGCTCTCCTACACACGCGCAGGCCGCGGAATCGCTTGCAAGCGATTCCCTTCTCGCCCCGCCGGGAGCCGCGCAGGCGGCTCCCTCCACTCCGCTGGTTTTTGCTGCGCAAAAACAAAAACGCCCCGTTCTTGCGAACGAGGCGTTTTATCTGGCGGAGCGGACGGGGCTCTCCTACACATGCGCAGGCCGCGGAATCGCTTGCAAGCGATTCCCTTCTCGCCCCGCCGGGAGCCGCGCAGGCGGCTCCCTCCACTCCGCTGGTTTTTGCTGCGCAAAAACAAAAACGCCCCGTTCTTGCGAACGAGGCGTTTTATCTGGCGGAGCGGACGGGGCTCGAACCCGCGACCCCCGGCGTGACAGGCCGGTATTCTAACCAACTGAACTACCGCTCCTAAACTGGTGCCGACTGCAAGATGCTGGTGGGCGCTGAGAGGCTCGAACTCCCGACCTAAGCCTTGTAAGGGCTCCGCTCTACCAACTGAGCTAAGCGCCCGGCAACCTTAACAGTCTCGTTGCTTGGTTACCGCTGCAACGAAAGAACATTATTTTATAGCATCTTTTAATGCTTTGCCAGCTTTAAATTTAGGAACCTTGGACGCCTTGATCTTGAGGGCCGCTCCGGTCTGGGGATTGCGTCCAGTCCGGGCCGCGCGCTTGCCAACGGCGAAGGTGCCGAAACCCACCAGGGTCACGGTACCGTTCTTTTTCAGCGTGGTCTTGACTGCCCCAATGAATGCGTCCACTGCACGTCCAGCCGCTGCCTTGGAAATATCCGCTGCACCGGCAATGTGTTCTATCAGTTCGCCTTTATTCACTTACGCCCCTCGAACAAGTATTTGATCTGTTTGAATTCAAACGACAACGCCCGGGCTCCGACATATCGCGACCGAGCCCTGCTGCCCGTCGATTGCCTTACGGAAAAATTCCGCAGCGGCTATTAAACAAGCCGCATCCCCAGGTGTCAAGCGGGTTTCCGGCATTGTCGCGATTTTCAGTGAGGATCTTCCCTTCATCCCAGTAGGCGGGAAAGTGAATCATGCCGCGAACCGGCGTAAAAAAAGCGCCCCGCAAGAGGCGCTTTTGACAAACCGCTGTGCAGCAGGCTACCTGCACAGCCAGTCCGACATGTCAGACATTTCAGTGCTTGACGACCGGATCGGTCTTGTCTTCCTTGGCGGCGACCGCCGTGTCGACGATGGCTTCGTCTTCACTCAGCGGCACCGGCTGACGTTCCAGGGCAACTTCCAGCACCTTGTCGATCCAACGCACCGGGATGATTTCCAGCTTGTTCTTCACGTTGTCGGGAATCTCGGCCAGATCCTTCACGTTCTGCTCCGGAATCAGCACGGTCTTGATGCCACCACGGTGCGCAGCCAGCAGCTTTTCCTTCAGGCCGCCGATCGGCAACACTTCGCCGCGCAAGGTGATTTCACCGGTCATCGCCACGTCCGCACGTACAGGAATACCGCTGAAGATCGAGACCAGCGCGGTCGTCATCGCGATACCGGCAGACGGACCGTCCTTGGGCGTCGCACCTTCCGGCACGTGGATGTGGATGTCGCTCTTCTCGAACACTTCGCTCTTGATGCCCAGCTTGCGGGCACGGCTGCGCACCACGGTGCGGGCGGCTTCGATCGATTCCTTCATGACATCGCCCAGGGTACCGGTGCGGATGATCTGGCCCTTGCCGGGCATGTTCACCGCCTCGATGGTCAGCAGGTCGCCACCCACTTCGGTCCAGGCCAGGCCGACCACCTGGCCGATCTGGTTTTCCTTCTCGGCGATGCCGAAGTCGAAGCGACGCACACCCAGGAACTTGTCCAGATTACGCGAGGTGACGGTGACCTTCTTCTCCTGCTTCTTCAGCAGCAGCATCTTCACGACCTTGCGGCAGATCTTCGAGACTTCGCGTTCCAGCGAGCGCACACCCGCCTCACGGGTGTAGTAGCGGATGATGTCGCGGATGGCCGATTCGGCCACGCTGATCTCGCCTTCCTTCAGGCCGTTGTTCTTGATCTGCTTGGGCAGCAGGTAACGCTGCGCAATGCTGGTCTTTTCATCTTCGGTGTAACCGGACAGGCGAATCACTTCCATCCGGTCCAGCAGTGCTGGCGGGATGTTGAACGAGTTCGAGGTCGCCACGAACATCACATCCGACAGGTCGAAGTCGACTTCGATGTAATGGTCGGAGAAGGTGTGGTTCTGTTCCGGATCCAGCACTTCCAGCAAGGCGGACGACGGATCGCCACGGAAATCCATGCCCAGCTTGTCGATCTCGTCGAGCAGGAACAACGGATTGCGCACGCCGACCTTGGACAGGCTCTGCAGGATCTTGCCCGGCATGGAACCGATGTAGGTACGACGGTGACCACGGATCTCGGCTTCGTCACGCACACCACCCAGTGCCATGCGCACGAACTTGCGATTCGTTGCGCGGGCAATCGACTGGCCCAGCGAGGTCTTGCCAACGCCCGGGGGACCGACGAAGCACAGGATCGGCGCCTTCAGCTTGTCCACGCGCTGCTGGACGGCGAGATATTCCAGGATGCGTTCCTTGACCTTCTCCAGGCCATAGTGGTCGCCTTCCAGCACCTTCTCGGCATTGGTCAGATCGTTATTGACCTTGGACTTCTTCTTCCACGGCAGCGCGACCAGGGTGTCGATGTAGTTGCGCACCACGGTGGCCTCAGCCGACATGGGCGACATCAGCTTGAGCTTCTTCAGCTCGGACTGTGCCTTTTCCAGGGCTTCCTTGGGCATCTTGGCAGCCAGGATCTTCTTTTCCAGCTCTTCCAGATCGGCACCGTCTTCGCCTTCGCCCAGTTCCTTCTGGATGGCCTTGACCTGTTCGTTCAGGTAGTACTCGCGCTGCGACTTTTCCATCTGGCGCTTGACGCGGCCACGGATGCGCTTTTCCACCTGCAGGATGTCCAGTTCGCCTTCCAGCTGGCCGAGCAGGTGCTCGTAGCGCTTGGCGACGTTGAAGATCTCCAGGATGACCTGCTTCTGCTCCAGCTTCAGCGGGAGGTGCGCGGCAATGGTGTCGGCCAGGCGACCGGCATCATCGATGCCCGACAGCGAGGTCAGGATTTCCGGCGGGATCTTCTTGTTCAGCTTCACGTACTGGTCGAACTGCTGCACGATGGTACGGCGCATGGCTTCGACTTCCGCCTCGTCACCCTGCTCGGATTCCACCGGGGTCAGGTCGGCGACGAAATGGGTTTCCAGTTCGCTGATGTGATGGATGCGTGCACGCTGAGCACCTTCGACCAACACCTTGACGGTGCCATCGGGCAGCTTCAGCATCTGCAGGATATTGGCCACACAACCGATTTCATAGATGTCTTCGGCCGAAGGTTCATCCTTGGCGGCAGCCTTCTGGGCCGCCAGCATGATGCTCTTGCCTTGCTCCATGGCCGCTTCCAGCGCCTTGATCGACTTCGGGCGGCCGACGAAGAGCGGGATCACCATATGCGGGAAGACAACCACATCCCGTAAGGGCAACAGCGGCAATTGCGATTGTTCTGTGAGTATAGGAGTCGTCATGGCGGGCCTTATCAATAAGTACTGTGAATGATGTTGGCACGAGTGACCAAAACACAAGTCCGGCAGACTAAATATTCGCCGGTTGCGCGTTGTCATGATCGCAACAAAATAAAAAAGCCACACACGAAGCTAGCTCCGGGTGGCTTTTCGATGGAAGCCAGTGTATGTGCGCCGGTTTATTTTACCGTGTTTGCGGTGACCGGACTTCGGGGTGGCTTCTTGCTACGGTGTGGCCAGCCCCAAAGACCTCCGGGGCCGCACCACACTTTACTGCTCAGGCCTGTTGCAGCCCCGGGCGATCAGCCGCCCGAAACCTTTGGCTGGTCGTGGTAGATCAACAGTGGCTTGGCGCCATTGGTGATGGTGTTTTCATCCACGACAACCTTCGCCACGTTCTGCTCGCTGGGCAATTCATACATGACGTCCAGCAGGGCGTGTTCCAGGATCGAACGCAGGCCACGGGCGCCGGTCTTGCGTGCCAAGGCTTTCTTGGCGATGGCATGCATAGCGGCCGGACGGATTTCCAGTTCCGCGCCTTCCATCTGCAGCAGCTTGGCGTATTGCTTGATCAGCGCGTTCTTGGGCTCGACCAGGATCTGGATCAGCGCTTCCTCGTCCAGCTCGTTGAGCGTGGCAATCACAGGCAGACGACCGACCAGTTCCGGAATCAGGCCGAACTTGACCAGGTCTTCCGGCTCCGCGTTAAGGAGCACTTCGGAATTGCTCTTCTGGGTCTGGCTCTTCACGCTGGCCGAGAAGCCGATGCCGCTCTTCTCGGAGCGATCCGAGATGATCTTGGCAAGACCGTCGAAGGCGCCACCGCAGATGAACATGATGTTGGTCGTGTCGATCTGCACGAAGTCCTGGTTCGGATGCTTGCGGCCGCCTTGCGGCGGCACCGAAGCCATGGTGCCTTCGATCAGTTTCAGCAGCGCCTGCTGCACGCCTTCGCCGGACACGTCGCGGGTGATCGATGGGTTATCCGACTTGCGGGAAATCTTGTCGATCTCGTCGATGTAGACGATGCCCTTCTGGGCTTTCTCGACTTCGTAATTGCAGTTCTGAAGCAGCTTCTGGATGATGTTCTCGACGTCCTCGCCGACGTAGCCAGCTTCAGTCAGCGTGGTCGCATCAGCGATCACGAAGGGGACATTGAGCATGCGTGCCAGGGTCTGCGCCAGCAAGGTCTTGCCGGAGCCGGTGGGGCCGACCAGCAGGATGTTGCTCTTGGCCAGCTCGACATCATCCTTCTTGCCGAGGTGCTTCAGGCGCTTGTAGTGGTTGTACACCGCCACCGACAGGATGCGCTTGGCAGTAGCCTGTCCGATCACATACTGGTCCAGCAGGTCGGTGATTTCCTGTGGCGTGGGCAGATCCGACTTGGCGCCGGCTACGCTTTCCACGCTGGCAGCTTCATCGCGGATGATGTCGTTGCACAGGTCGATGCATTCGTCGCAGATGAAGACCGAAGGACCCGCGATGAGCTTCTTGACTTCATGCTGGCTCTTGCCGCAGAAGGAGCAGTAAAGCAGTTTTTCGCCGCTGGAGGATTTTTTCTCAGACATAGAGCTACTAGGATAGAAGTTACGACCCGATCATACCCGCGAAATCCGGATTCGTCACGGCTTGGTCATTTAAGCTGCCCCTTATTGCTTCACAGGACTGCCGTATGACCGTTATATGTCAGCGAGAGTGCCATTTATCAAGCAAACAGAAGCAGAAAACCCGCTCTGTGCCAAATTCGTCAAAATTTGATAAAAAAAATGCCCGAACATGTTCCGTTCGGGCATTTTTGCGGCCTTGCACTGAAGCAAGAAGATGCAGATCAAGCGCGCTCGGTCAGCACCTTATCGATCAGGCCATATTCCACGGCGGCGTCAGCCGACATGAAGTTGTCGCGATCAGTGTCCTTGCTGATCTGTTCGACGCTACGGCCGGTCTTGTCAGCGAGGATGCTGTTGAGGCGCTCGCGCAGGTACAGGATTTCACGTGCCTGGATCTCAATATCCGATGCCTGGCCCTGGGCGCCGCCCAGAGGCTGGTGGATCATGATGCGAGAGTTCGGCAGCGAGAAACGCTTGCCCTTGGCGCCAGCGGCCAGCAGGAAAGCGCCCATGGAGGCAGCCAGCCCCGTGCACAAGGTCGACACCTGCGGCTTGATGAACTGCATGGTGTCGAAGATCGCCATGCCGGCCGAAACCGAACCGCCAGGCGAGTTGATGTACAAGGAAATGTCCTTGTCCGGGTTTTCGCTTTCCAGGAACAGCAGCTGGGCCACGATCAGGTTGGCCATCGCATCATTGACCGGTCCGACCAGGAAAATGATGCGTTCCTTCAGCAGGCGCGAATAGATGTCGTAGGCACGCTCGCCACGACCACTCTGTTCGATCACCATCGGCACCATGCCGAGCATTTGCGTATCCAATGCAGATTGCTTCATCAGACCTGTCATGTATGCATCCTTAAGCGTAAGAGTTTTCTGATACTACTAGAGAAAACCGGATTACGCTTGCGCCTGATTACCCATCAGTTCGTCGAACGAAACCGGCTTTTCCGAGACCTTGGCTTTGCCGAGAACGTAGTTGACGACGTTTTCTTCCAAAACAAGGGCTTCGACTTCAGCCAGGCGACGACGGTCGGAGAAGTAGTACTTCAGCACTTGTTGCGGATCTTCGTAGCTCTGGGCGAAGTCTTCGATCTGGGCCTTGACCTGTTCTTCGGTGGCTTCCAGCTTGTTCTGCTTGACCACTTCAGCCAGGATCAGACCCAGGCGCACGCGACGCTCGGCCTGGGCAGTGAACAGCTCCTTGGGCAGTTGCATGACCTTCGGATCCATGCCGCGCTGGGCCATGTCCTGACGTGCCATTTCGGACAGGCGCTCGACGTCCTGGTCGATCAGGGCAGTCGGCACGTCCAGTTCGGAAGCCTTGATCAGGGCGTTCATCACGCTGTCCTTGGTCTTGGCCTTGGTGCGGGCAGTGACTTCGCGCTCCAGGTTCTTCTTGATGTCTTCGCGCATCTTGGTCAGATCGCCGTCTTCGATGCCCAGGGATTGGGCGAAGACTGCGTCGACTTCAGGCATGTGCGCCCACTCGATCTGCTTGACGGTGATGGTGAACTCGGCGGTCTTGCCGGCCACGTCCTTGCCGTGATAGTCCTCGGGGAAAGCCAGCGGGAAGGTCTTGGATTCGCCGACCTTCAGGCCGATGGTCGCGGCTTCGAATTCCGGCAGCATGCGGCCTTCGCCCAAGACGAACGGGAAGGCATCAGCCTTGCCGCCCTGGAATTCCACGCCGTCGATCTTGCCGACGAAGTCCACGGTCACGCGGTCGCCGTTCTGCGCCGACTGGTCGGCACCGCCGTCGCCGTGCGCGCCTTGCTCGCCCTTGACGTGGTAGTGCACGCGCTGCTTGCGCAGGATGTCGATGGTCTTGTCGATTTCGGCGTCGGAGACCGCAGCGGTGGTCTTCTCGACTTCAGCGCCGGTCAGGTCGCCCAGGACCACTTCCGGATAGACTTCGAAAGTGGCGTCGAAGGCCAGCTTGCCTTCGCCGGCTTCTTCGCTGGTCTTGGGTTCGATGCGCGGGAAACCTGCCACGCGCAGGTTGTTCTCGACGGCGGCGTCGTTGAATGCGCGGCCAACCTTGTCGTTCAGGACTTCGGTTTCGACCTGGTAGCCGAACTGGGCGGCAACCATCTTCATCGGCACTTTACCCGGACGGAAACCCGGCGCCTTGGCGGTACGGGCGCGCACCTTCAGGCGCTTTTCCACTTCAGCCTGAACATCGGCCAGCGGGAAAGACAGGGTCATACGACGTTCGAGTTTGCTCAGGGTTTCGACTGCAGTTGCCATTTAAATCGTCCAAATGTTAAGAATTCCGTAAGCCGGAGCATTCCTGCTGTGTCCCAATCGAATGACTGCAGACGACAAGCGCCCTGCCCGGCCGCGCTAAAGCTCGCTATTTTATACGCAAAAAGCGCCGATAGTCCAAAAATGGGCTTGCCACCCTGCAAACAGGAGAAAAACCGGGCCACAGCCCGTCCGACCAGCCTGCAGGCGGGCTACGATGCAGCCGACCGTACCGGCCCGCGCTGCCGCTGCGCCCATGTATAAAGAATTTAGCGAATTATTTCTGTTTCAGTGGAATCGGGGTGGACGGCGACACCGGCACGGCCGTCACGGCGTTCATCGGACTGCCATCGATGAGCTTGTCGGAATAGGTCAGATAGACCAGCGTATTGCGCTTGGCATCCACCACCCGCACCACGTGCAGCCGCTTGAAGAGGATGGACATGCGCTCGCTGAAGACGTCCTCCTGTACCGGCAGCTTGTCCTGAAACTGCACGTTGGGCGCCACCTGGCGGCAGGCGATGGAGGCTTCGGACTTGTCTTCCGCCAGTCCCACCGTTCCCTTGACGCCACCGGTGCGGGCCCGGGAAACGTAGCAGGTCACGCCGACCACCTTGGGATCGTCATAGGCCTCGATAACCACGCGGTCATTCTTGCCCAGCCAGCGGAAAGCCGTGCTGACATCAGCCAGCTCTTCCGCCGAAGCCGGCGGAGCAACAGCAACAGCGAGAAGAGCCGCGGAAAAGGCCACCCCAGCCCGCAGGCATACTTGAAGATTCATATGAAATGATGAAAAACTGAATAAGTTAAGGGAAGGTTCTGCAAATAGACCGTCAACGCCGAGCATTGTTCAGCTCCGCCGCTCCGCGACACAGCTTTGCATCGCCTTTGCCATCCAGACGCCGTGCCTTGCCTCATTCCTCGATCTTCTGAAAGCGCGGCACCTGCTTGCCCTCCACCTCCACCATCTCGAAGAACACCTCGCGCGGGCGCAGCCACAAGCGCCCATCCGCCGCACGATAAATGATCATGGGCGTCAGATCAGCTTCCAGAATGGCCTCATCGACATATTCGTAAATGCCGCCCTTGTAATGACGATAGCGTGTCATGCAACTCCCGGTCCGTGATAAGCCAGCCGGCATGGTACTACCGATGGATTCACAGCAGAAAATGTCCGCGCAGAAAAACGCAGACAGCTGCAACGGCTTGCAGTACAATGGCGCGCTTTGACAAAATGCTACCTGCATCGGTAGCGGCAAATCTGCGGCAAACCTGCTTCCAGACTGCTATAGCGCCGATGCCCGACACCTTCAGCGAGGATGGCGAAATTGGTAGACGCACCAGGTTTAGGTCCTGACGCCAGCAATGGTGTGGGGGTTCGAGTCCCCCTCCTCGCACCAGAATCACGCAGCGCCACCATCGGCCCGACACGACAGGATCACCATCCCGTCGGGCAGGCCGATCGTGTCCCCAACACCCCCGCAAGCAGATAGCGCAGCCCCGCTGCCGCATCACTTCACCGCACTGTTTCCCCCATCCGCAAACAGCGCCGCGCCCGTCACGAAACTGGACATCGGACTGACCAGGAACAGTGCCGCTGCAGCGATCTCTTCCGGTTGCGCAATCCGCTTCATCGCATGCAGGCCGGCAGCCCACTGCTTCTGCTCCGGGCTGCCGCCCATGTCGGTATCGACGCCACCAGGCAGCAAGGCATTGGCCCGTATCCCCTGCACCGCATAGTCGGCCGCAATGCCCTTGACCAGCCCCATCAGCCCGGCCTTTGCCGCGCCATAGGCCGCCATGCCGGCAATGCCTGCGCTGGTCCCCACAAAGCTGGAGGTGAACACGATGGCGCCACCACCACGCGCCAGCATGGCCGGGATCTGGCTGCGCGCACCGAGGTAGGCAGCGGTGAGATTGGCATGCAGGGTATGTTGCCATTCGTCCGGGGTGATCTCCGCAAGCGGCTTGAGCGCTCCCAGTGCCCCTGCATTGTTGACGGCGATGTCCAGCCCGCCGAACTCCTTCATGGCCAGCTCCACGCACTGCTGGTGGGTCGCGGGCTGCCCGACGTCTCCTGCCAGCAAGCCAGCCTTGCCGCCGCTACTGCTGATGGTGGCCGCAAGCTGCTCCAGGCCTTCCCGGTTCCTCGCATTCAGGATCACCGACGCGCCCTGCGCGGCCAATAGCAAGGCAGTCGCCCTGCCGATCCCGGCTGACGCTCCAGTGACGAGCGCGACCTTTCCTTCCAGTAGAGCCATGGTGTTTCTCCTTCTGTTGTCATCGGAGACCGCACTCTATGGGGCTTGCCGCTCGGCGCCACTCGATTTCTTGCTATCGAAATCGACCGGCCGACCGACCGACCGGCGAAGCCACATCACCCCCGTAGCTGCTACAATCCGCGCCTTTGCGGGGCGCACGTCCGTTTGAGACCGCCCACCGTCCAGCCCCAACCTCCGAGGATCTCCCATGCCTACCCAGGAAGAATTCGACGCACTCAAGCAAAGCCACAATGCGCTGCTGAACAAGTTCATCGAGAACAACACCGCCGACCAGATCCTGTTCTCCACCCTCTTCACGGCCGCAGCAGTGCTGTCCAAGGATGGCAAGCAGTTCACCGAAGGCGCCATGGGCATCGCCCGCTCGCTGGCCGCGCAACTCAATGCCGGTGGCACCATGCCCAAGGCCCTGCTGGAGACCGTGGAAACCCGCATCGCCACCATCGAGGCGCTGCTCAAGGACAAGTTCGACTGAGCCGCCACTCTGAGCTCGCCCCCCTCATGGCCGTCGACCATTACGAGAACTTCCCCGTGGCCTCGCTGCTGCTGCCGGCGCACCTGCGCCCGGCGGTGGGGGCGATCTATGCATTCGCCCGCAGCGCCGACGATATCGCCGATGAAGGCGATGCCGAACCGGCGCAGCGGCTGGCGGCCCTGCAGGCCTACGAAGCACAACTGGACCTGATCGCCGCCGGCAGCCGCTGCACCACGCCGATCTTCCAGCGCCTGCAGCAGACCATCGCCGACCATGCGCTGCCGCTGCAGCCGTTCCGTGACCTGCTCTCGGCCTTCCGCCAGGATGTGGTGACCACCCGCTACGCCCGCTACGAGGACTTGCTGGATTACTGCCGCCGCTCCGCCAATCCGGTCGGCACGCTGATGCTTCATCTCTACGGCGCAGCAACTGAAGAGAACCTGCGCGATTCGGATGCCATCTGCAGTGCCCTGCAATTGATCAATTTCTGGCAAGACGTCGCCATCGATTGGGAAAAGCAGCGCATCTACCTCCCCCTGGAAGACCTGGCGCGCTTCGGCGTGAGCCCGCAGGACATCGCCGACGGCTGTAGCGCACCACGCTGGCAGCAACTCATGCAGTTCGAGATCATGCGCGCACGCGACCTGATGCTGTCCGGCGCACCGCTGGCGCGCCGACTGCCGGGGCGCATCGGGCTGGAACTGCGCATGGTGGTGCAAGGCGGCCTGCGCATCCTGGAGCGCATCGAACGCGTGCAGGGGGATGTCTTCAGACAGCGCCCCAGGCTGGGCAAACGCGACTGGCTGATCGTCGGCTGGCGCGGGCTGACCAGATAGCTGCGGCCGGACATGAAAAAGCCCCACAGGACCGTAATGCCGCTCAGTTAAGCTTGTTACCAGCTCGAAAGCTCGCTCAGACTTTGTTTGCACCACCGCTGACCGTTCGTCCTGAGTAGCGGCGTAGCTGCGTATCGAAGGCGCGCCACAAGTTGAGCAGCGCCTTCGATACGGCCCTAAAGGGCCTACTCAGTCCGAACGGTTTCAGATGGCTTGAAGAGAACCAAGCAAAATCGCCACGCCAAAGTCATCTGGCGCGGCGATTTTTTCTTAACTGAACTGTATTACCCACAGCGCGGGGCTTGTGGGGCTCGGCATCCACACCCGTAGAGGGTGTGCAACAACGACTATCGATTCAGACCAGCAGCGCTGCGGTCAAGGTACGGATCTGCTCTTCCGAATCATCCAGCATCTCGCGCAGCGATTGATCGCCGATGTAGTCATCCACCAGGTTCTCTCCGCCGATGCCGGCTTCGGCCACGGCCGTGCGCTGCAGCGGCGACGGCACCGGCGAGAGCTCCTTGGCCAGCAACAGCACGTCGCCGATGGTCTGCGGCGGCAAGACGCGTACGCCGTGCCACAGCGATTCGATGGCATCCACCACCGGCTGCGGCACGCCCAGCTTCTTGAGCACTGCGCGGCCGATCATCTTTTCACCGTATTCCATCCAGTCCTCGGTACCACCGTCGAGCAGGCCCGGATAATCATCGGTCCGCGACAACAGGTAGAAGCCCCCGACCTCGTGCACGATGCCGGCAAACATCGCCGTCTCCGGGTCAGCCTTGGTCAGCTTGGCCGTCAGCACATAGGCCGTGGCGGCCACATGGGCGCAGTGCTCCCACAGCTGCGCGGACTTGATGCGCATGCCCGGGTTATTGATGGTACGGCCCAGCTGGCGCACGATCACCGAGGTGGTGATGGTATTGAGGGTACGGAACCCCAGGCGCATCACCGCCGCCCGCACATTGTTGATTTCCCCGCCGGAACGGTTGTAGGCCGCCGAATTGGCGATGGCCACCGTCCGTGCTGACACCAGCGGCTCGGCCATGACCAGCTTGGCCGCCAGCTCCAGGTGGCAATCGGGGTCGGCCAGGGCCTTCTGCAGCTTGATCGACGCGCTGACGTTGGCCGGGAACACCAGCTCCCCCCGTCCGGCCTGCGAGGCGATATTACGAAAGATTTCCAGTCTGTCCATGATGTCTCCAGCCTCCTGTACGTCGTCCAGTCCCGCTCGGGGTGACTTTTGCTGCGCCGCAGCTGTCATGCCGTTGCGGCGGGCGGTGCTTCCTGTTCATTATCGGCAAAATTCATCCGGATTTGATGTTATGTGAATTTATTTTCCGGCTGACATCGGCTTGAGCTTAAAGGACAACGTCAGCCGCCGCAACACATGCCCAATGTACATGCCCAATGCGCAAAGCCCGATTTGCCCTGCCGGGCGCACTCGGCTAGCATAGCGCCTTTGCCGCAACCGGCCTCAATGGCGCGTTTGCGGCCCGCATCAACCGCAGCCACGCATCCATGTCTCCAGACGAATACTGCCAGCAGAAGGCCGCCGCCAGCGGTTCCAGTTTCTATTACAGCTTCCTGTTCCTGCCGCCGCAACGCCGGCTGGCGATCACGGCGCTGTATGCCTTTTGCCGCGAAGTCGACGATACCGTCGATGAAATCGAAGATCCCATGGTGGCGCGCACCAAGCTGATGTGGTGGCGCAAGGAAATCGCCGCCATGCTGGAAGGCCAGCCCACCCACCCGGTGACCAAGGCCCTGCATCCCCACGTGGCCACCTACCAGCTCAAGGGCGAGCACCTGCAGGCCATCATCGATGGCATGGAAATGGACCTCGACCAGAGCCGCTACCTCGACTATCCCGGCCTGCAGCGCTATTGCTGGCACGTGGCCGGCGTGGTGGGTGTGCTCTCGGCCAGCATCTTCGGCCACACCCAGCCCGGCACCCTGCTCTTCGCCGAAAAACTGGGGCTGGCCTTCCAGCTCACCAATATCATCCGCGACGTCGGCGAAGATGGCCGCAAGGGCCGCATCTACCTGCCGGTCAACGAACTGCAGCAATTCAACGTCACCGCCGCCGACATCCTCAACGCCCGCCACAGTGAGCGTTTCGAGGCGCTCATGAAATTCCAGGTGGAACGTGCCCAGGCGGTCTACGACGAAGCCTTCGCCCTGCTGCCCAAAGAAGACCGGCGCGCCCAGCGTCCCGGCCTGATGATGGCCGCCATCTACCGCACCCTGCTCGACGAGATCACCCGCGATGGCTATCACGTGCTCAACCAGCGCATCTCGCTCACCCCCATCCGCAAGCTGTGGCTGGCCTGGAAGACCTATGTCTTCG
>NZ_AEEC02000016.1 GCF_000300975.2 Herbaspirillum frisingense GSF30
TAACTCTTCGATCTAAATTGAAACAATAAAAACACGCAGGTCTGCACCAAAGCGGACACCGCGCGAAAGCATGTCGATTAGCAAAATCCGTTCCCGGCGTTCGGGATAGCGTTATCACCCTTCATATAAAAGGCGATAGCGCACCGTCGAAACAGTCGTCGAATTCGGGAGGAAATGAAGTGGGGATCAGCTGCTGTCGCCGCCAGGGCGGCGGGGGCTGGACCAGGAAGCGCCACCGGAGCGGCAACTGGGCGGCCGGGACCGGATGCACCGGCGCGCGCCGGTAGGCAGATGGACTTGCATGGTGGTGTCTCCCTGTCTCTGGTTGCGCCGCATTTGCGGCGCTCCGCCCTCTTTGGAGAGGGCTTGCGCGGGAGCCGCCTTTTGGGCGGCGTGTCGATAATGGTGCGGAATTATACGCAGAAGCGGCCAACAATCGCGCACAAACAATCGGCTGTTACACAAGAAATCGCGGTAAGACCATTGAACCATGGGGCAAATCTGCAACAGGCTCCGGCAAGGCGAATTCCCAACAAAAAAGGCTTGCGTCAGCAAGCCTGGGGGCGGTTGTGGCGGTTGTGGCGGTTGTGGCGGCCGCAACAGTCATACGGCCGCCAGCTCGCAGGTACTCAGTGGGTCTCGGCAGCCGTGCCGCGCGCGCCCAGGCCCTTGGGCAGGGGGAAGGTGACGTTTTCCTCGATCCCCTCCAGCACACGGACGCTGCGGGCACCGATTTCCTTGATGCGATCGATCACGGCCTGCACCAGCACTTCCGGCGCAGAGGCGCCGGCAGTGACGCCGATACGCTGGCGGCCGCTGATCCATTGCGGATCGATCAGTGCAGCGTTGTCGACCATGAAGGCCGGTACGCCCTTCTTTTCGGCCAGTTCACGCAGGCGGTTGGAGTTGGAGCTGTTGGGACTACCCACCACGATCACCACGTCCACTTGCGGCGCCATGAACTTCACGGCTTCCTGGCGGTTGGTGGTGGCGTAGCAGATATCGCCCTTCTTGGGTTCGGAGATGGCCGGGAAGCGCTCGCGCAGGGCGGCGATGATTTCGGCGGTGTCGTCCACCGACAGCGTGGTCTGGGAGACATAGGCCAGCAGCGCCGGGTCGGCCACCTGCAGGCGCGCGACGTCGTCCACCGTTTCCACCAGATGCATGCCGGCTTCGGTCTGGCCCATGGTGCCTTCGACTTCGGGGTGGCCGGCGTGGCCGATCATGATGATTTCGCGCCCTTCGCGGCGCATCTTGGCCACTTCCATGTGCACCTTGGTGACCAGGGGACAGGTGGCGTCGAACACGGTCAGGCCGCGTTCGGCCGCCTCGGCCTGGATCGCCTTGGACACGCCGTGTGCCGAGAAGATGACAGTGCTGCCGGCCGGCACGTCGGCCAGTTCCTCGATGAACACTGCGCCCTTGGCGCGCAGGTCATTGACCACATAGGCGTTGTGCACGATCTCATGGCGCACATAGATGGGGGCGCCGAACTGCGCCAGGGCGCGTTCGACGATCTCGATGGCGCGGTCCACGCCCGCGCAGAAACCACGGGGCTGGGCCAGCAGGATTTCGGATTCGGCTTTAGCCATGGTCATGGTAATTCCCTTGATTCTTCAAAACATCGCGAGCGCAGTATCGCCAATTATCGAGGCGCTTACAGGATTCCTATGATTTTCACCTCGAACTTCAGCGTCTGCCCGGCCAGCGGGTGATTGAAGTCGAAAATTGCGCCATCATCATCCATTGCACGCAGGATGCCGGCGAAGCGGCCGCCACCGGGGGCGGCGAAGTCCACCAGGTCTCCGATGCGGTACTGCTCGTCCATGGACGAGTTCTCGTCCAGCGTGGCACGCGAGATGCGCTGGACCAGTTCATCGCTGCGTTCGCCGAAGGCCTGGGCCGGCGCCAGTTCGAAGGTCTGGTGCGCCCCTTCCGGCAGGCCCAGCAGGCAGGCTTCCAGGAAAGGGGCCAACTGGCCCTGGCCGAATTGCAGCGTGGCCGGGTTTTCGTTGAAGGTGCTGACGATATCTTCCCCCTCCAGCGAAGCCAGGCGGTAATGCAGCGTGAGATAGGCGTTTTCGGTGACGACGGGGACGGATGGGCTGGACATGACAGGTATTCGAAGGTGCACAGGAACCCGCTATTGTAAGCCACGTTGGACCGGCGCGCCGCTGGAGGCTTCACGGCGCTGAGGTTCCACATGCAGTTCCCTGCCCTGTCCTTGCGCCTGCGCAAATCCGCTCCCTCGTGATCTTCATTCCATCTTCTTAGAGGAGCAACGACATGAGCATGACCCTGACAGCCTGGCCCAAGGACCAACGGCCACGCGAACGCCTGATCCAGCATGGGCCGGCAGCCCTGTCGGACGCCGAATTGCTGGCGATCTTCCTGCGGGTGGGCATCCCCGGCAAGAACGTGATGGACCTGTCCCATGGGCTGCTGCAGCGTTTCGGCACCCTCGATGAACTCTTCGATGCCGCCCACAAGAACAGCGACCTGGGCGACGGCCTGGGTCCGGCCAAATGCAGCCAGTTGCGGGCGGCGCTGGAACTGTCGCGGCGCGTGATCCACGAACAGTTGAAGAAACGATCGGTCATGAACTCCAGCCGCGCCGTGGGCGACTACCTGAAGCTGATGTTCAAGGGCAAGGAACGTGAAAGTTTCGTCGCCCTCTTCCTCAATGTGCGCGGTCACCTGATCGGTACCGAGGAATTGTTTCGCGGCACGCTCAATCATTCCGCGGTCTACCCGCGCGAAGTGGTCAAGGCGGCGCTGCGACACAATGCCGCCTCGGTGATCGTGGCCCATAACCACCCTTCGGGTGACCCTGAGCCCAGCAAGGCCGACCTGGAACTCACCAAGGCGCTGGACGAGGCCTTGGGGATGATCAACGTGGATCTGCTGGACCATTTCGTGGTGGCCGAGACACTCGTGTACTCCTTCGCCGACCATGGCCGGCTGTGAACCAGGCAGGCCTGGCCAGCCGCAAACCCGCATGGGACAAGGCTGAGAGCCCGATGACCCAGGTCTTGACAGCAATGCCTCCGCCAATTGTTAAATAAAACAGGAATGGCAAGACACAATTGTTTTATGCAAGTCATTGAAAAAGCTGAGTTTTTTCCATATACTCTCGTTTTTCCCAAATTCGGAAATTTTTAAGGAGTCTCACATGGCACGTGTCTGCCAAGTCACCGGGAAGGGGCCGATGGTCGGCAACAACGTTTCCCATGCAAACAACAAGACCAAGCGTCGTTTCCTGCCCAACCTGCAGAATCGCCGCATTTTCGTCGAATCCGAGAACCGTTGGGTTTCGCTGCGTTTGTCCAACGCCGGCCTGCGCGTGATCGACAAGATCGGCATCGATGCCGTTCTGGCCGATCTGCGTGCTCGTGGCGAAAAAGTCTAATTAGCAGAGTAAAGGAAATCTATCATGGCGAAATCCGGCCGCGACAAAATCAAACTGGAGTCGACCGCAGGTACTGGTCACTTCTACACCACCACCAAGAACAAGCGTACTACGCCCGAAAAGATCAGCATCATGAAGTTCGATCCCAAGGCGCGCAAGCACGTCGAATACAAGGAAACCAAGATCAAGTAATTGATCCCGGTCTCTGGATATTCCAGTAAAAAACCCGCAGAGCGATCTGCGGGTTTTTTATTGCCTGGCGCCAGTCGCCCTCCTCCACTTTCTGGAAGGGAGCACCGCTCTTTCTGCTCGGCAGCGGGCGCAAGGCTGCGGGACCAGCCGGCCATCCGTCATTGGACGCTGCGTCCATGCTCCCACCTTGTCGGGATGACCGACGCGAGCGCCGCTGCAGCCCCTGACCCGGCGCGGACGATTGTTCATATCCCTGAGCGGCGCCCAAAGAAAAAATCCCCGCAGATCGCTCTGCGGGGATTTTTCATTCACATCCCGGCCTGACCGGGCTGGAAAATCATGCGTAGCTGCGCAGGCGCAGGGCGAAGTCGCGCAGGGCCTTCACGCCCGAGGCTTCGGCACGTGCACACCAGTCCTGCAGTTGCTGCAGCAGCTGTTCGCGGGTCGAATGCGAACGCTCCCAGATGGCGCTCAGTTCGATGCGCATTTCATGCATGGTCTGCAGCGCCTTGCTGTGGGCGAAGAGCTCGGACAATTGCTGCTTCTGACCATCTTCCAGGCGGCCCGGCTCACGCTGCAGCAGCTTCTTGGAGGACTTCAGGAAGCGCGATTCCAGCTTGGCCTTCTCGATCAGGTGGTCCAGCTCGTCCTGCCAGGCGGTCTTCAGCGAACGGGCATACTTGGCCGTCACGTCGTAACGGTTGGAAATGACCGATTGCAGCGTATCCAGGTCGATCACGGACTTCTGGCGATCGAACTTGGGCACCGGAGCCACCTTCTTGACCTTGGCCAGGCCGAAGGTTTCGAGGATGCGGATGTACATCCAGCCGATGTCGAACTCGTACCACTTGGCCGAGAACTTGGCCGAGGTGCCGAAGGTGTGGTGGTTGTTGTGCATTTCCTCGCCGCCGATGATGATGCCGATCGGGAACAGGTTGGTGGCTGCATCATTGCAATCGTAGTTGCGGTAACCCCAGAAGTGACCCAGGCCGTTGACCACGCCGGCTGCCCAGAAGGGAATCCAAGCCATCTGCACGGCCCAGACCGTCAGGCCGATGGCGCCGAAGAGCAGCACGTCGATGATCAGCATGATGCCCACACCCTGCCAGCCGTACTTGCTGTAGATGTTGTGCTCAATCCAGTCGTCCGGGGTGCCGTGACCGAACTTTTCCATGGTCTCGGCATTCTTGGACTCATTGCGGTAGAGCTCGGCGCCCTGCCACATCACCTTGTTGATGCCGCGGGTCTGCGGGCTGTGCGGGTCCTCTTC
Organism: Herbaspirillum frisingense GSF30; assembly: GCF_000300975.2. Lineage (GTDB taxonomy): Bacteria > Pseudomonadota > Gammaproteobacteria > Burkholderiales > Burkholderiaceae_D > Herbaspirillum > Herbaspirillum frisingense. Next base: position 4,872 of record NZ_AEEC02000016.1, read on the forward strand.
AGTCTCGCACTTGGCGTGGTGCTTGCGGTGGATGGCAGCCCATTCCTTGGTCACCATGCCGGTGGTCATCCACAGCCACAGACGGAAGAAGTGGCTGGGGATCGCGTGCAGTTCGAGCGCGCGGTGCGCCTGGCAACGATGCAGGTAGAGAGTCACGCCCACGATGGTGATGTGGGTCATCACCAGTGTGTAGATGACAATCTGCCAACCGGATGCATGCAGCAGGCCGTTGGCAACAAAGTCGAGGATCGCATCAAGGGTCATCAGTACAACTCCAAATAGAAAACAACTATCGGACTACAAATCGGGATATTACTTGTTCCGTGAAAATGGTTTTATTTTCTTTTAAGTGCCGGGTATTGTACGCGAATTCTTCGGCTCCGGACCATCAGGATTTTCCTGGGGCGTACTTTGGCGGAAGCTCCGCTCATCCATGATGCGAATGTCGCGCTTGGCATGGGCCACCTGGATGCCATGTTGCTTGAAGGCTTTCCAGATCGCACGATTGACGTCGGAAAGGACATTGAGGCGCCCGTTTTCAGGATCGGTGATCCAGAACCCCAGCTCCAGGTCCAGCCCATCGACGCCGATCTTGATCAGCAGCGCATGCGGCGCGGTCTGCTGGGAGACTCTCTCTACACCAAGTGCGGCCTGCTCCATGATGGACAAGACCGTTTCCACATCATCCTGGTACAGAATTGTAACTTGTGTAGACAAACGTACAATGCGATGCGTCAAGGAATAGTTCTGTACCGGATTGGAGACAAAGAGCTCATTGGGCAACACCGTCTCGATACCGTCCAGCCCTTCCAGGATGGTGTAGCGGGAGTTGATTTGGGTGACCCTGCCAAAATATTTCTCCACTGCAACCATGTCGCCGATGACCATGCTGCGTTCCAGCAGGATCACGAAACCGGAGACATAACTGCTGGCGATCTTCTGCAGGCCCAGACCGATACCCACGCCGAGCGCGCCGCCGAAGACCGACAGCACCGTCAGGTCGATGCCCACCAGCGACAGGCTGACCAGGAAGGCGATCAGGATCAGCAGCGCTCGTGCCATGCGGGCCACCACCGTGCGCAGCGAGGAGTGCATGCCGCTGAACTTCATCAGCCGGTTCTCCACCACCGTGCCTATCCAGAGCGCGATGATCAGCGTCACCAGCACCGAGGCCGCGCCCTGCAGCATGGTCAGCAGCGACACCTTGTGGCGCGCCAGCGGCAGCGTGGTGGTATCGAGATAATCGACGAAGTCCGGCCACAGGCCGGTGATCCACAGCACCACGCACAGCCAGACCAGCAGCGCGATCAGCTTTTCCGACAGGTGCAGCAGCGCGCCCACGGTGGCGTCCTTGACGAAGATCCCTCGCAATACATAGAACACGAAGCGCATCGCCACCTGCGCGACGGCCAGCGGGAACATGATTTCCCACAGGGAGACCCCGTGGCCGCCGCGCTTGAGGATGAAGTACGCCCCCGTGAGCAGGCCTAGTGCCAGCAGCGGCGAGAGCACGCGGGCGAAGCTCTTGACGCCGATCTGCATCACCAGGGACTGCTCTTCCTGGTCGGAGGGCAGCACGAAACGCGCGCGCAGCCAGCGCGACAGGCCGATACCGCCCAGCAGCGAGAGGACGATCACCACCAGCTGGCGCAACAGGTCAACCGGGCTGGGATCAGTGAAAAGGGAGAAGAAATGGTCGGTCATGGGGTCATGAAAGGCCGCTGTCGACGGTCAGCTCAGGCTCGACGCTTCAAGGCGCCGCTTCGGCATCCTGCCGGTGGCGTTGCCAGTTGGCGGCGTAGCGCGCGGCCAGTGGTGGATTCTTGCCCAGGACCAGGATGTTCTCGGCGTTCTTGTGCTGGGCCGACCAGGTGAAGTTATAGCTACCGGTGATCACCGTGGCCGAGGCCAGGCTGGCATCGATGACGATCACCTTGTTGTGGGCATTGCGGTAGGCGGTCTCCAGCCAGACCGGGATGCCGGCACCGCGCAGCTGGCGCAGGCGGTCGTTGGCGTTCTTGTCCAGCTGCCCGCCATCCATGAGCACGCGCACATCGATGCCGCGCTTGCGGGCGGCCACCAGGGCGTCGGTGATGGGCCGGCTGGTCAGCAGATAGGCTTGCACCAGGATCTGGCGCCGGGCGCCGTCAAGCTGGCTGACGATCAGGCCTTCGATGTCATCCCAGGGAGCGAAGGCCGACTGGATCGTGCCCTGCGCGGCCACCACGGGCGGTGGCGGCAGGGATTCCCTGGCCTGGGCGCCGGGGATGGCGGCCAGGCCAAGCAGCAGCCCGGCCGTCAGGACCGGCACAGAAGCCAGGCGCATCATGCCCATCATGCGCTTCATGCCGCGCGGCGCTCCAGCACGGCCGCAAAGAAGCCATCGGTCTGATGCAGGTGCGGCAGCAACTTCAGGTAGTCGCCCATGTCCAGCGCAATCTTCTGCTCGGCCAGGACCTCGCTCATCGGACGCAGGATGAAATCCGGGTGCGACTGCAGGAAGTCGGCGATGACTTCGTCGTTCTCTTCTTCCAGGATGCTGCAGGTGCCATACACCAGGCGACCGCCCGGGCGCACCAGGCGGGCCGCGCTGGCCAGGATGGAGCCCTGCTTGGCGCGCATCTCGCTGAGCGTCTCCACGGACTGGCGCCATTTCATGTCGGGGTTGCGACGCAGGGTGCCCAGGCCGCTGCAGGGCGCATCGACCAGCACGCGATCGAGCTTGCCGGCCAGGCGCTTGACCTTGGCGTCGTTCTCGTGGGCAATCACCACCGGGTGCACGTTGGACAGGCCACTGCGCGCCAGGCGCGGCTTGAGCTTGGCCAGGCGCTTTTCGGACACGTCGAAGGCATACAGGCGACCGGTATTGCGCATCAGCGCACCCAGGGCCAGGGTCTTGCCGCCGGCACCGGCACAGAAATCGACCACCATCTCGCCGCGCTTGGCGCCGACGATCTGGGCCAGCAACTGGCTGCCTTCATCCTGTACTTCGATGGCGCCGTCCTTGAACACCGGGATGTTCTGCAGCGCCGGTTTCTTGAACACGCGCAGGCCCAGCGGCGAATACGGGGTCGGCTCACAGGCCACCGGGGCCTTGGCCAGTTCGGCGATGACGGTGTCGCGGTCCGACTTGATGGTGTTCACGCGCAGGTCCAGCGGGGCCGGGCGGTTCATGGCGTCGGCCAGTTCCAGGGTAGCCGCCTCGCCCATGCGGGCCACCAGCTTGTCCCACAGCCAGGGCGGCAGGTTGCTGCGCATCTGCGGCGCCAGCTGGGTACGATCGATCTGGGCCACACGGTCCAGCCATTCGGCCTCGCCCTCCTGCAGGCCGGCGATGGATTCGGCACCGACAGCATCGGCCAGGCCCAGCAGGGCCAGGCGGCGCATCATCGGACCGATGCCGGACTCGGCGAAGTTGGTCAGCACCGTCTTGTTGCGCAGCAACCCGTAGATGGCTTCGGCGATCACGCCGCGCTCGCGGCTGCCCAGGCGCGGGTTGTCGCGGAAATAACGCGACAGCGTCACGTCGGCCGGGCCGGTGAAGCGCAGCACTTCGCGCAGCAGTTCTTCGGTATGGGGAATGATCGCGGGAGGCAATCTCATGCTAGGTCCTTCAGTTTCAATTCAAGATAAGTGATGCGCAGGCCGCCACGGCCGGCAGGCAATTCAGGCCGCGCCCGTCAGGCGCACGCGGGCGCCCTCCAGTGTCAGGCGGCCATCGATGAACCAGCGCACGGCGCGCGGGTAGATCGCATGTTCCTGTTCCAGCACGCGCTGGGCCAGCGTTTCCTCGCTGTCCTCTTCCAGCACCGGCACGGCCGCCTGGGCCACGATGGGGCCGTGGTCGAGATCGGGCGTGACGAAATGCACCGTGGCGCCATGCAGCTTCACGCCGGCGGCCAGGGCCTGCCGGTGCGTCGCCAGGCCCGGAAAACTGGGCAGCAGGGACGGATGGATGTTGAGCATGCGGCCCTGGTAATGGTCCACGAAAGGCGCCGTCAAGATGCGCATGAAGCCGGCCAGGACCACCAGGTCAGGGGCAAACGCATCGATGCGATCGCGCAGTGCGGCGTCGAACAGATCACGCGTGGGATAGTCGCGATTGGCGATGACGGCGGTGGCGATACCGTGCCGGGCGGCGAATTCCAGGCCGCTGGCATCAGCGCGGTTGCTGATGACGGCGGCGATTCTGGCAGGCCACCGCTCGGCCTGTGCGGCACGGACGATGGCTTCCATATTGCTGCCCCGTCCGGAAATCAGGATGACGATGCTTCTCATGGGGTCGCATTGTACCTGCTGCCGGCCCGGCTGCCGCCGTTTTTCACAATGCGAAAGGCAGAGCGTGGCGTAAATGGTTTATCCGGATGTACCCCGAATGTGCCGGAATGTGCCCGGATTGCTGCGCAATTTACTGGAAGGAATAGAAAACCCGGAACGGCACCTTCTTTTCGGCCCAGTAATCGGCGGCATCGCGGAACACGTCCAGCAGGGTCTCCCGGGCTTCCTTGTCGAACTTCTGGGTATTGGGCAGTTGCTCCAGCACCACGACGAAGCCGATCTGCTTGCCGGCCTTGTGGGTCAGGTCGGTCAGGCAATCATGCAGGGCGTCGAAATTCTTGCCGAAATGACGGGGGAAATGGAAGGCGCTGGCGATGGTGCTCAACACCTGCTGCTTGGTGACGGCCTCGGCACAATAGGCATAGAGAAAATGCTGCTCCAGATGCGCGGCCTCCTGCTGCAGCTCGTTCACGCGAAAGGCGCGAATGGACTGCACGATATTGGGCGGCACCGTTTTAAACAAACTCATTCTCCCTTCAGTATCCATAGGCGGGGCTGTGTGGCTGTCGTGGTTGATCTGGCTGACCTGGCTGACACGCGTGCTGCGACAGGGCCCGGTGCCCTGCCCTGCTGCCTGACCGCGATCAATCGCGGATCCGGCGGAAGCTCTTATAGTGATCGCTCGTGTAATAGTATTCGCCGGAAGACTTGGGATCCCCGCCACTGATGATGCGTCGGGCGCCCCGGTTGCGGGCGCGCGGCGTCTTGACAGTGTATTCGCGATAATACCCGCGCTTCTGCCTGGGTAAAACCCCTTCGTAATTGCCGAAGACGGCACCGTCCTTTTCATACGGGAAAGGCCCGCCCTCGCGGATCAGGGCCATGGTCTGCTGGGCCTCGCGCGGCAGCTGGTCGAGGTTCACTTCGGGCAGACCGCCCGGCTCCGGGCCACGTGCATGCACGGGCGCGGCCAGCATCAGGGCGGTGAGCAGCACCAGCCAATACTTCATGAATATCGAGGAGATGAATCGAGCTCGCATCTGCGTGGTCCGTGGTTATTCTCTAAATTGCAATTTTGTCAATTAAAAACAACAGCACCCGGTAGATTAACTTGTTGCTTTCAGCTAGGCAACCACGGCAGGGCCAAGGCTTGACCGGCAGCAAATCAGGCAGAGGCTTGGAGCAATTGCGCCGTGTCCGGTTCAAAAAAGGCCAGCACTTCCTCGCGCTTGGCGTAGGTATCGCTCTCTCCCAGGGCGATCAACTCGTTGGTGAAGCTCTGTTCGAACAATAGATAGGACGCCAATGCCGAACCACGTGCCTCGGTCGCGCCGATGCCGCCCAGCATGGTGCGGATCGGGCGCGGCAGGCTGCTCACGTGACGGCTGGCGATGCTGTCGATGCGGTGCGAGGGCGAGATCACCAGCGTGCGGATGGGTTTCAAGGGCGTGTGGCGACGCTGCTCCTCGTTCAACACCGAGAGGGTCTGGTTGACCCGGTTGATGCGTTCGATGTCGGCCGACAGGCCATCCAGGAAGATGCCCGACATCGCATGCCCTGCCACCTGCGCCAGGCTGGGATAGTGCGGCGTGTTGGTGGGCGCCTGCTCGCCTTTCTCGCCCATGCGGCCAGCGCCGATGACGAGCACCTTGGTCGCGCCCAGGTGGATGGCCGGCGAGATCGGTGCGATCTGGCGCATGGAGCCATCGCCGCAGTATTCACAGCGCCCGTCGATATACACGGGGATGGCCGGAAAGATGAAGGGAATCGCCGACGAGGCCAGCAGATGGTCGACGCCGATCTGGTCGCGGATGGCCAGACGCTGCGTGCGCCGCCAGGGCTCGATTTCCTCGGCGCATTGATAGAAGGTGATGTGCTGGCCGCTGGTATAGGACGAGGCGGTCACCGCCAGCGCGTGCAGCTGTCCTTCCGCCAGCGCGGCATCCAGACGCGGCAAGTCCAGCAGGCGATGCAGCATGCTCACCAGGGGCGTGTTGTCCAGCAGGGAGTTGGGCGGGTTGGCGCGCCACTTGCGCAGCAGCCAGCCGAATGAGAACAGCGACAGCCAGCGCGCCCCGGAGCGGATCACGCCCAGTGAATCGGCGCGGTAGACCTGCTCCACCTGGAAGTTGCTCCATACCGCCATCAGCTCGCGCACGGCCTCGCCGAAATCATCGGCACGGCAGGCCAGCGCGGTACCGTTGATGGCACCGGCCGACGTGCCGCAGATGATGGGGAAGGGATTGCTGTGTACCGGCCAGCCGGCTTCGAGCAGGATCATCGAGAGCGCATTGAGGACGCCCACCTGATAGGCCGCCCGTGCGCCGCCGCCGGTCAGGATCAATCCTGTTTTATGTTCCATTGTCTCCATGCGGGCAGCTTATCAGCAGCGCCCGCGCTGTGGACAAGAGAATTGGCAGGGAAATGCGGCCTATTTGGGGGGCATGCGGATGGCCCCATCCAGACGGATGGTCTCGCCGTTCAACATCACGTTCTCGATGATGCTCCTGGCCAGCTGCGCGTATTCGGTGGCGCGCCCCAGACGCGGCGGGAAGGGCACGGCCTGGCCCAGCGAGTCCAGCACTTCCTGCGGCATGGCCAGCATCATGGGCGTCTCGAAGATGCCGGGGGCAATGGTCATGACCCGGATACCGCTGCGCGACAGATCACGCGCCATCGGCAAGGTCATCGCCACGATGGCACCCTTGGAGGCCGAATAGGCGGTCTGCCCGATCTGGCCGTCATACGCCGCCACCGAGGCAGTGTGGATGATGATGCCGCGCTCGCCCTCCGCCAGCGCCTCGCCCTTGGCCATGGCATCGGCGGCGAAGCGCGCCATGTTGAAGCTGCCGACCAGGTTGATGTTGAGCGTCTTCATGAACAGCGCCATGGTATGCGGACCGTTCTTGCCAATCAGCTTTTCGGCCGGGGCGATGCCGGCACAATTGATCAGGCCGCGCAGGCTGCCCAACGCTTGCGCGGCCTGCACCACCGCCTGCGCATCGTCCTCGGAACTGACATCGCAGCGCACGAAGATGCCGCCCAGTTCCTGCGCCAGCGCGCTGCCGGTTTCCTGGTTCAGGTCGGCCAGCACCGGCTTGCCGCCGGCGGCGGCGATCATGCGCGCAGTGGCCGCGCCCAGACCGGATGCTGCGCCGGTGACGATGAAAACATTTCCTTCGATACGCATGGAGTCTCCTGTTTTTTATCTCGCTGACCCGGACGGATGGCCCGGGTCGCCGTGGCCTGATGATGAGGTGATGCCTCAGGCAGCATTATTTGACGGATCGGCCGGCCTGGCAATGTCTGCCCGGCGTGGCGATTCCCTGCTGGCGGAGATTATGCGCAGGCCGCCGCGCCCCGACTATCGGCGCGGCGACAATTGCACGACTGCAGACGGGCTCAGTTAGGGATGTTCGGCAACAGCGGCACCAGCAGCAGCGCCACGATGTTGATGATCTTGATCAGCGGATTGACCGCCGGTCCCGCCGTGTCCTTGTAGGGGTCACCCACGGTGTCACCGGTGACTGCCGCCTTGTGGGCATCGGAACCCTTGCCGCCGTGATGACCGTCTTCGATGTATTTCTTGGCGTTGTCCCAGGCGCCGCCACCAGTGGTCATCGAGATCGCCACGAACAGGCCGGTGACGATGGTCCCCATCAACAGCCCACCCAACGCCGAGGCACCCAGCAGCAGCCCCACCAGGATCGGCACGATCACCGGCAGGAGCGACGGCAGGATCATCTCGCGGATGGCAGACGAGGTCAGCATGTCGACCGCTTTGTCGTATTCCGGCCGTCCGCTGCCATCCATGATGCCCTTGATCTCGCTGAACTGGCGCCGTACCTCGACCACCACCGCGCCAGCCGCCCGCCCCACCGCTTCCATCGCCATCGCGCCGAACAGGTAGGGAATCAGGCCGCCGATGAACAACCCGATGATCACCGCCGGACTGGAGAGGTCGAAGCTGGCCGTCTTGCCCACCGATTCCAGCGCATGCGTGTAATCAGCGAACAGCACCAGCGCCGCCAGCCCGGCCGAACCGATGGCATAGCCCTTGGTAACGGCCTTGGTGGTATTGCCCACCGCATCCAGCGGATCGGTGATGGCCCGCACCGAGTCAGGCAGGCCGGACATCTCGGCGATGCCGCCGGCATTGTCGGTGATGGGGCCATAGGCATCGAGCGCCACCACGATGCCAGCCATGGACAGCATGGCGGTTGCCGCGATGGCAATGCCATACAGGCCCGCCAGCCAGTACGACACCAGGATCGCCGCGCACACCGCCAGCACCGGATAGGCGGTCGACTTCATCGACACCCCCAGGCCAGCGATGATGTTGGTGCCATGGCCGGTGGTGGAGGCCTCGGCGATATGCCGCACCGGCTTGAAGTCGGTGCCGGTGTAGTACTCGGTGATATAGACCATCAGGCCGGTCAGCACGATGCCCACCACCGCCGCGCCCATCAGCGGCACACGCAATTCGGGCGGCAGCAGCAGCCAGGTGACCAGCGCGAAGCCTACCAGCGACAGCCCGGCCGACCACCACAAGCCGGTATAGAGCGCCGACATGATCTTCTTGCCCGGCTGCGCCTTGACCATCGCGCAGCCGACGATGGAGGCCAGGATCGACACCCCGCCCAGCGCCAGCGGATACAGCACGGCCAGCGTCTCCATGCCCTGCAGCACCAGGGTACCCAGCAGCATGGTGGCGATCAGCGTGACCACGTAGGTCTCGAACAGATCGGCCGCCATCCCGGCGCAGTCGCCCACGTTGTCGCCGACGTTATCGGCGATCACCGCCGGATTGCGCGGATCGTCCTCGGGAATGCCGGCCTCGACCTTGCCCACCAGGTCGGCGCCCACATCGGCGCCCTTGGTGAAGATCCCCCCGCCCAGGCGGGCGAAGATGGAAATGAGCGAAGCCCCGAAAGCCAGCCCGATCAGCGGCTGGATGGCGTCGTGCAGACTGGCCGCGCGCCCCTGTCCATAGACGAACAGGACCCAGAAGAACAGCGACACTCCCAGCAGCCCCAGCCCCACCACCAGCATCCCGGTGATCGCCCCGCCACGAAATGCCACGGCGAGCGCCTCGTTCATGCCCCGCGTGGCTGCCTGGGCGGTGCGCACATTGGCCCGCACCGAGACATTCATGCCGATGAAGCCGCAGGCGCCCGACAGCACCGCCCCCAGCAGGAAGCCGACGGCGGTCAGCCAGCCCAGTCCGGGGATGAGGGCAATGACGATCAGCAGCACCACGCCCACCATAGCGATGGTGCGGTACTGCCGCGCCAGGTAGGCCGCCGCGCCCTGCTGGATGGCCAGTGCGATTTCCTGCATGCGGGGGTTGCCGGGGTCCTGCTTGAGAATCCAGCTACGCGAGACGAGGCCATAGATCACCGCGACAATGCCGCAGGCAATGGCAAACCACAGGGCAAGTGCCATCTTTATCTCCTTTTGTTATCACGACTCATCAACAATCACGAACATCCGCCGTGGCACCCGGGCGGGCATCGCTGCCCTGTTACCCACGCATCACCGCCGATACTGCGCCTGCAAATTACGTCGCCCTTCTTATTGGAGTTGTTGTGCTTGCCGGGGCTGCAACCGCCACACCCTCGGGCGGGTGCGGGCGGCGACCAATTCCGATCGACCTCGCCGATTGACCTCGCCGATGGACCGCGATCTGCCGCGATCTATCGATTTGTTAGTTTTCGAGCTCTTCCGCTCTTTGTGTCAGCCTTCAAAAGGCTAAAAAAAAAGCGGACCGTAGTCCGCTTTACTTTACTCCGCCAGGGCGGCAAATGCACGATCCCTGATTTCTTCCACCGGACCCACGCCGGCGATCTTGCGATACTTCGGCGCACCCGGCTGGCCCGATTCGGCCCACTTGCCGTAGTAGCCCAGCAGCACTTCGGTCTGGTCATGATAGACCGACAGGCGCTTCTTGACGGTTTCTTCCTTGTCGTCGTCGCGCTGGACCAGTGCTTCGCCGGTGATGTCATCCTTGCCCTCGACCTTGGGCGGGTTGAACTTGACGTGGTAGCTGCGGCCCGAACCCGGGTGCACGCGACGGCCGCTCATGCGCTCGACGATGGCGCTGTCGGGGACGTCGATTTCCAGCACGTAGTCGATGGCCACGCCGGCTTCCTTCATGGCGTCAGCCTGACGGGTGGTGCGCGGGAAGCCGTCGAACAGATAGCCGTTGGCGCAATCCGGCTGTTGCAGACGGTCCTTGACCAGGCCGATGATGATGTCGTCGGAAACCAGACCGCCCGCATCCATCACCTTCTTGGCGGCGATACCCAGCTCGGTACCCGCCGCCACCGCAGCACGCAGCATGTCGCCGGTGGAGATCTGCGGAATGTTGAATTTTTCCTTGATAAAAGTGGCTTGCGTGCCTTTACCGGCACCAGGCGCTCCTAAAAGGATGAGGCGCATAGGGTTTCCTAAATTGAGGTTTTTGAAAATTTGAATGCTTGAATTCTTTTGCGACGGGATGACAGAGGATGCCTGCCATCTACACGGTTATGCAGCTTGTTTGCGCGCCGTTTGCGTCAGCTCCGGGACGAAACTTACCACAAAATCTTACCGAACCATGACAAACGCCTGATTTTTAAGCAGTCTCCTGGCCCTGATTGTGTCCTGTCAGCTTGACAGGGAACTTACAGCAAGCGGCACCGGCCGGCCTTGCGCCGGATCATGCCAGGATGGCTGCCTATCTGCCTATCAGAGTGCGGAGATGCTTTGCACCAGGGCACTGTCGGGCGGGGCCTCGAAATGCTTGCGCACGCGCAACAGGTCCTCGGGCGTATCGACGCCGGCTTCCGGCACCAGCGAAGTGACATGCACGGCAATCGCATGGCCGTGCCACAGCACGCGCAGCTGCTCCAGCGCCTCGATGCGTTCCAGCGGGGCCGGCGTAAGCGTGGGATAGAGCTGCAGGAAGCGGTTGCTGTAGGCATACAGCCCGATATGGCGCAGCGGTACGTATTCGTTGGCGTGATCAGGGCCGCTGGCGTCCGGCAACACCTCGCGCGATTGGGCGAAGGCATCGCGATGCCAGGGAATGGTGGCCCGCGAAAAATACATGGCGCAGCCTTCCTTGTTCAGCACCACCTTGACCACATTGGGATTGAAGGCATCGGCGGCGCTCTCGATGGCATGCGCAGCCGTGGCCATGGGCACGCCGGCCTTGATGTGGGCGGCGGTGGCGGCAATCAGGCCAGGATCGATCAGCGGCTCGTCACCCTGCACGTTGACCACCACGGCATCCTCGGCCAGATCCATGGCGGCGGCCACCTCGGCGATGCGGTCGGTGCCGGAGGGATGGTCGGCGCGGGTCATCGCCACCTCCACGCCGTGCGCCTGGCAGGCGGCATGGATGTCGTGGTGATCGGTGGCCACGATGATGCGTGCGGCACCGGACAGGGCAGCGCGCTCGGCCACCCGCACGATCATCGGCTTGCCGCCGAGGTCGGCCAGGGGCTTGTTGGGCAGGCGCGTGGAAGCCAGGCGCGCCGGGATGATGACGGTGAAGGTCATGGGATCAGCCGCAGCAGGAAGGGAAAATCGGGGTCAGGCTGCCGGAGCCGCCGGCGCGGAAGTACCTGAAGCAGCCGCAGGCGCAGCACCCAGTTCACGTGCTTCATCGGCCCACATGATGGGGATGCCGTCACGGATGGGGTAGGCCAGCTTGTCTGCCTTGCAGATCAGTTCCTGGGCTTTCTTGTCGTAGTCCAGCGGACCCTTGCAGATGGGGCAAACCAGGATATCAAGCAGTCGGGCGTTCACGGAGTTTCTCCACTATATGTTCAGCCAGCGCGCCGTCGATGCGCGCTGTTACGGGCACGACCCAGATACGCGGGTCGTTTCGGATGGCCTCGATAGCCCTGCATTTTACTGCATCCTTTTCCGTGATCAGGATGACATCGGCGGCAAGGCCTGCAAAGGGATCGATGGCGAAGTCGTAATGGTCAGGCAAGGGGTGGCGGGCAAAGCTCAGGCCGGCCCCTTCCAGCGTGGCGAAAAAGCGCTCGGGATTCCCGATGCCGGCCACCGCTGCCAGGCGTACCGCGCCCTCGCCCATCTGTGCCAATGGCTTGCGCGCCTGCGGTGGCGCCAGTTGCACGGCCTCGTCAGCCTGCAGGCGCATGGCATGCACACCGGCCGGAGCCTTGCCCTGCAAGCCAACATTGAGCACCGAGAAATCACGCCGGCGCGAAGCCGGCTCGCGCAAGGGGCCGGCCGGCAACAGCCAGCCATTGCCCACGCCCCGTGCATCGGAGAGGACGATCTCGATATCGCGCCCCAGTGCGTAATGCTGCAGCCCGTCGTCGGAGATGATCACATCCACCTCCGGGTGCGCCGCCAGCAGGCTGCGCGCCGCCGCAACCCGGCGCCGCCCCACCACCAGCGGCACGCCGGTACGCTGGGCGATCAGCAGCGGCTCGTCGCCGACCTGCGACGCCGCGGCCTCGGGGCTGACCTCCAGGGTCTGCCCGGCACCGTTGCCTCCTCCATAGCCACGCGAAATCACGCCCGGATGCAAACCGGCCGCCCGCAGCGCCTCGATCAGCCAGATCGCAAAAGGCGTCTTGCCGGTCCCGCCGACGAAGACATTACCCACCACGATCACCGGTACCGGCAGGCGCTCGGCGCGCTTGATGCCCAGCGCAAAGAGCAGCCGGCGCAGCGCCGCCAGGCCGCCGAACAGCAGCGACAGCGGCCACAGCGCGCAGGCCAGCACGCCACGGGATTGCCAGGCGCGGCTCAGGATGGCTTCGGCAGTGGGCCTGGAATCGGCCATGGTTTCAATCCGTCATCAAGAAAAGCGTGGCGCCAAGGCCAAGGCCCTGGCGCCACGTCGGAAAACAAAAGCCTGTGGATAAATCACTTGCTGCTGGACTGCGCTGCAAAGGTCAGCTTGGGATACCCCGCCAGGCGCGCCGCCTCCATCACGTTGACCACGGTCTGATGCGTGGCCAGTGCGTCGGCATTGATGATGATGACCGGGTCGCGCTGGCTGCCGCTGGCCTGCACGGCGGCCTGCATTTCCTCGGCGAGCCCCTGCGCATCACGCGCTGGGATGCGCTTGTTGTTGATCGCATAGCGCCCGCTGGCATCGATGGCGATGTTGATCTCGAAGGGCTGCTCCAGCGCCTTCTGGGCATCGGCCGTGGGCAGCGTGACCTGCAACGCGGTGAACTTGCTGTAGGTGGTGGTCACCATCAGGAAGATCACGATCACCAGCAGCACATCGATGAAGGGGATCAGGTTGATCTCCAGGTCTTCGCGGGGACGGCCCTTGCGGAAGTTCATGGTCGGCTCCGCGCAATCAACGGCGCACGTCGTGCACGATGTCCACGAACTTCACGGCCTGCTGCTCCATGTCCACCACGAAGCCATCCACCTGGGCGCGGAAGTGGCGGTAGAACACCAGCGCCGGCATGGCGATGGCCAGGCCAAACCCGGTGTTGTAGAGCGCAATGGAGATACCGTGTGCCAGCTGCGCCGGGTTGGTGCCGACGGCATTCTGCGAGGCGAAGATCTCGATCATGCCCACCACGGTACCGAACAGGCCCATCAGCGGTGCCAGCGAGGCGATGGTACCCAGCGTGGTCAGGAAGCGCTCCAGCCGGTGCGCGGCGGCCTGGCCGGCTTCTTCGATGGCTTCCTTCATGACTTCGCGCGGGGCGTCGACATTGCGCAGACCGGCAGCCAGCACCTGGCCCAGCGGCGAATTCTGTTCCAGCTTGTCGATCACGTCGTCGTTGACGCGACCGCTCTGATAGACCCGTACCACCTCCCCCAGCAGGTCCGGCGGCAGGATGCGCGGGCGGCGCAGATAGACCAGTCTTTCGATGACCAGCGCCAGGCCGATGATGGAAGCGATCAGCAAAGGCCAGATCGGCCAGCCGGCGGCGAGGATGATGGCGAGCAAAACGTACTCCTGTTGAATGCGGTGAAAATCTGATCCTGTTGCAAAGAGACGACCCGCCGGGCGCGCCTTCTTCTGCGGTGCAGAATGTAGCCGGTTGCGTGCGCCTCGGCAAGCGCCGTCGGCTTGGCCTTACAATGCGGCATTGTATCGCCCCTGGATCACCTGCGCCCTCATGCCCACCGACAAGTTCCCGCCCTTCCCTACCGCCCGCCCCCGTGCCGAAGCCCTGCCCGCAGGCAGCGCCAGCGAGGGCGGACCGCCCATGCTGACGGTCTCCGCGCTGAACCAGGCGGTGGCCCGCATGCTGGAGCGCAATTTCCCGCTGATCTGGGTCAAGGGCGAAATCTCCAACTTCACCCGCGCCGCCTCCGGCCACTGGTACTTCAATCTCAAGGATGACGGCGCCCAGGTCCGCGCGGTCATGTTCAAGGGACGCGCCCAGTACGCCGGCTTCATGCCGCGCGAGGGCGACAAGGTCGAGGTACGCACCCTGGTCACCCTCTACGCGCCACGGGGTGACTACCAATTGAACGTGGAAGCCATCCGCCGCTCCGGTGTAGGCGACCTCTACGCTGCCTTCGTGCAGCTGAAGGAAAGACTGGAACGCGAAGGCCTGTTCGCCCGCGAGCGCAAACGCCCCCTGCCGGGCTTTGCGCGCCGCATCGGCATCGTCACCAGCCCCCAGGCCGCCGCCCTGCGCGATGTGCTGGCCACCCTGCGCCGCCGGGCGCCGCACGTGGAGGTGGTGCTCTATCCGACCCCGGTGCAGGGCGAAGGCGCGGCCCAGCGCATCGCCACCGCCATCCAGACCGCCTCGGCCCGCGCCGAGTGCGACGTCCTGCTGGTCTGCCGGGGCGGTGGCAGCATCGAAGACCTGTGGTCCTTCAATGAAGAGGTGGTGGCCCGCGCCATCGTCGCCGCGCCCATGCCGGTCATTTCCGGCGTCGGCCATGAGACCGATTTCACCATTGCCGACTTCGCCGCCGACCTGCGCGCCCCTACGCCGACCGCCGCCGCCGAGCTGGCCGCCACGGCCCGCGAAGACTGGCTGGCCGAACTGCGCGGCCATGCGGGCGAGCTCACCCGCGCCCTGCGCCGTACCCTCGCCGATCGCGCCCAGAACATGGACTGGCTGGCACGCCGCCTGGTCAATCCGGGTGCCACCATCGCCCATGAGCGGGTCAAGCTGGCCGCCCTGCAAACCCGCCTCTCGCATGCCAACCGCGTGCCATTGACGCGCATGCGCCATCGCCTGCAGCAGGCCGCCACCCACCTGGCGCACCAGATGCCCGATACCACCCACGCCCGGCGTGATCTGGCCGAGCTGGCGCGCCGCCTGCAGGATGCCCAGGCGAGCCGCCAGGCCCAGCAGCGCCAGGCGCTGGCCAGCCTGAATGCGCAGCTGGAACTGCTGAACCCGCAACGCACGCTGGAACGCGGCTATGCCATCGTCAGCGACCGTCAGGGGCGGGTGCTGCACGCACCGGCCGAGCTGGCCGCCCGCAGCGAGATCACCATCCGCCTGGCCCAGGGCAGCGCCGAGGTCGGCATTGCCAGCGTGCAGCCACGGCTGGATTGAAGGGTGAACGCGCTACGCTTGACAGCTGTGGCAGACTTTTTTCTCATCAGCTTATAACGCCGGCCGGGGACGGTTCCCGGCCCGTTCGGCTTGGCACGTCCGCCACGCAGGTGAAGGATGAGCTGGAACGTCTTTCCACCACTGGCATCTACGGTTTTCCTTGCCTCGCGGACAGGCGCCACGCCAGCAAGAACCATTCGCATTACCCGACCGGGATGTGAAAGAAGCCGACCGGCAGGGCATTTGATCGAGTGCAAAGAATTGTCTTCCGCTTTAGAATCTCAGGTTCGGAAAAGACCCCTTCGTAGCAAACCAACAAGACTGAAAGGATTCATCATGGCACATACCCTTCCGGCACTGCCTTACGATCTGGACGCGCTGGCGCCCACGATTTCCAAGGAAACCCTGGAATATCACTATGGCAAGCACCATCAGACCTATGTGACCAACCTGAACAACCTGATCCCGGGTACCGAATTCGAAAACCTGTCCCTGGAAGAAATCATCAAGAAGTCTTCCGGTGGCATCTTCAACAACGCCGCCCAGGTGTGGAACCACACCTTCTACTGGAACGGCCTGACCCCGAAGGGCCAAGGCGCTCCGAGCGGCGCGCTGGCTGACGCCATCAACGCCAAGTGGGGCGGCTTCGACGCCTTCAAGGCCGAGTTCACCAAGCAGGGCCTGGCCAACTTCGGTTCCGGCTGGACCTGGCTGGTCAAGAAGGCTGACGGCGCCCTGGACATCGTCAACACCACCGGCGCCGGCACCCCGCTGACCACCGACAGCAAGCCGCTGCTGACGGTCGACGTGTGGGAACACGCCTACTACATCGACTACCGCAACGCACGCGCCAAGTATGTCGAGAACTACTGGGGCATCATCAACTGGGACTTCGTGGCCAAGAACTTCGCCTGATCCCGGCTGCTGCCTTCCCGGCAAGAAAAAACCACGCGCAAGCGTGGTTTTTTTTCGTCCCTGCCCGGCATACAGTGTCAGGAAAAGCGATCCAGCACGCTGTACCAGGCCACGCCGGCGGCGATGTAGAAGCGCTGCAGGCCGTGCAGCGGAATCGGCTGGATGGTACTGACCGGGAACGGAAACACCGCCCCCGCCTGCCCCGTGATGCGCTGCGCCAGGCAACGTCCCATGGTACTGGCCATGGCAATGCCGCGCCCGTTGTAGCCCACCGCGATGGACAGCCCGGCCGCCGGCTCATGCACGTGCGGCAGGAAATCACGCGTGATGGCGACCCGGCCCGACCAGCGGTATTCATAGCCGATCCCCGCCAACTGCGGGAACAGCAGTTCCACCGACCGTTCCAGGTGCGCGAAATCACCCGCCCCGCGCGGCTCGCCGAAGGGCCCCCGACCGCCCATGAGCAGGCGCCCCTGGGCATCGCGCCGGTAATACAGCAGCAGCCGCCGCGAATCGGAGGTGACCTCGCCACCGGGCAGGATGCTGGCCCCCTGCTCCGGCGACAGGGGTTGCGTCGCCACGATGAAGCTGTTGGCAGCGATCACCGACTGCCGCAGATGCGGCCACAGCCCGTCGGTATAGCCATTGGTGGCGATGACCACGCGCTCGGCATCCACATGCGGCCCCTGGGCGGTATGCAGGCGCCAGCCCGGCGGGCGTCGCTCCAGTCGTACCACCTGCGTGCCACCGTGGATCACCACGCCCAGCCGCTGCGCCGCACGCGCCAGTCCCTGGCAATACTTCAGCGGATGCAGGCTGCCGGCACGCTCATCCTTCCAGCCGCCGACGTAGGCATCGGTGCCGATATGGCGCGCCACCTCGGCCGCATCCATCAGCCGCGCCGGCGCGCCTTCGGCCATCCACTGCCGGGCGCGGGCTTCCAGCGCATGCATCACCTTGGACGAATGGGTGGGCTGGATCCAGCCGCGTCGCAGCGCATCGCAGGCGATGCCGTGGCGTTCGATCAGGTCGAAGACGGTATCGGCGGCCGAACCGATGGCCGCGATCAGCGGATCGGCCACGGCGCTGCCGAACATCACCCGCAACTGGTCCGGGTCGTACTTGAGCCCCGGAATCACCTGCCCGCCATTGCGCCCGGAAGCGCCCCAGCCGGGGGCCTGGGTATCCAGCACGCACACCGATACCCCGGCCTCGGCCAGGTGCAGTGCGGTCGAGAGCCCGGTATAACCGGCACCGACGATGACCACGTCATAGCGCGCGCTGGTGGCCAGCGGCGGCACCTCCGGGGCGGGGTCGGCGGCAGCCGTGGCAGCCCACAGGGAGGGCGGAAAATCCTGCAGCAAGCTGGTCATGCGCGCCTCACTTGCCAATCACGCGCCGCAGGAAATCCTGGGTACGTGCATGTTGTGGTTCGCTCAGCACCTGTGCCGCCGGGCCGGATTCGACGATGCTGCCGCTGTGCAGGAAGCAGACGCGGTCGGCCACCTCGCGGGCAAAGCCCATCTCGTGCGTCACCACGATCATGGTCATGCCGTCCGCGGCCAGGGTGCGCATCACCGCCAGCACCTCGCCCACCAGTTCCGGGTCCAGGGCCGAGGTCGGCTCATCGAAGAGGATGGCTTCCGGCTGCATCGCCAGCGAGCGGGCAATGGCCACACGCTGCTGCTGGCCGCCCGACAATTGCGCCGGATAGGCATCGCAGCGCTGCGCCAGGCCGACCTTGTCCAGCAGGGCGATGGCCTGCGCCCGCGCCTGTTCACGCGGCACCCGGTTGACGAAGATCGGCCCCTCGGTGACGTTCTCCAGCACCGTGCGATGCGGGAACAGGTTGAAGCGCTGGAACACCATACCCACCCGCGTGCGCAGGCGGTGGATGTCGGCGCCGTTGCGATCCACGCGCTGGCCGTCGATCAGGATGTCGCCGCGCTCATAGGATTCCAGTCCATTGATGCAACGCAGGACCGTGGACTTGCCCGAGCCCGAGGGCCCGATCAGGCAGACCACCTCACCCTCGGCCACCGACAGCGAGACATCCTTGAGCACCTCGTGCTGGCCGAAGCACTTCGAAATACGTTTGACCTCGATCATCGTGCCCTCCCCTTGCTGCCACGGATTTCCAGGCGACGGATCAGGAACACCAGCGGCAGCGACAACAGCAGGTACAGCACTGCCACCATGGTATAGACCGTCATGTTCTGGAAGGTGCTGGAGGCGATCATCTGGCCGGCGCGGGTCATCTCCAGCACGGTGATGGTCGAGACCAGCGACGAATCCTTCAACATCATCACCAGCGTATTGCCATAGGGCGGCAGCGCGATACGAAAGGCCTGCGGCAGGATCACGCGGCGCATGATCAGCGGCCCGCGCATGCCGATCGATTGCGCCGCCTCGATCTGGCCCACGTCCACTGCCTCGATGCCGGCGCGGAAGTTCTCCGCCTGGTAGGCCGAGTAGGCGATCCCCAGCCCGATCACCCCGGCCTGGAAGGCGGAGAGCTGGATGCCGATCTCGGGTAGCACGAAATAGATGTAGAACAGCTGCACGATGATGGGCAGCCCGCGGATGATGTTGACGATGGTGGCGCCCAGCAGCGAGACCGGTTTCAGGCGCGATACCTTCATCAGCGCCAGTACCAGCCCCAGCAGCGAACTGAGCAGGAAGGAATAGATCGTGACTTCGATGGTGACCAGCGCTCCCTTGAGGAGGATGGGCAGGAAGTCCAGCACGGTTTGGGAAAGCATGGGCGTGGAAGGTAGGTGGAAATGAGCGTGGAAAGCTGCGCAGGAGAATCGCCCCGCCACCCAGCGGTGACGGGAACTTGCGCGGCCGCCGGTGGAGCGGCGACCTCCGGTTACAGCGACGTCGCGCCGGCGTCAGCCCGGTTCACTCAGTTCAGCTTCCACTGATCGACGATGCGCGCGAGCGTGCCATCGGCCTTGAGTTCGGCAATCGCCTTGTTCAGGCGCTCCATGAGCTTGGGGTCTCCCTTGCGGATCACCAGGCAGACATCCCCCATCAGGGTGGACTGGTATTCCTTGACCAGGCGCACCTGCGGATTGGCGCCCTGCGAGAGCTGGTAGGCCACGATCGGGCGATCACCGAAACCGGCCTTGATGCGGCCCAGGCCGACGTCGCGCATCATGTCGGCTACTGAATCGTAGGTCTTCACTTCCTTGAAGCCGCCCTTCTTGTTCAGGGCATCGACGAACACCGTCCCCACCTGGGCGCCGACGATCTCACCCTTGAGGTCGTCCAGCGTCTTGTAGACCTTCTGGTCCTGGGCGTTGACGAACAGACCCTCGCCATAGGAATAGACCGGATCACTGAAGTCCACGATCTGGGCGCGGGCCTCGGTCTTCAACATGGCCGCGGCGATGATGTCGATCTTGTTGCCGGTCAGCGAGGGGATCAGCGCGGAGAACGGCGTCTGCTGGATGTTCACCGAAAAACCGGCCTTGTTGCCCACCGCCGTGACGGTATCGACCATCATGCCCTGCAGCTTGTTGGTCTTGATATCGAGGAAGGTGAAAGGCACCCCGGTGGAGGTGGCGCCCACGTTGTAGCTGGACTGGGCCATGGCGGGCGCGGCGGCCAGCACCGACATCAGGGCCGCAGCCCCCAGCAGTGGCGACAGCAGACGATGCAACAGGCGACTGGACGGCAGATTGAACGACTTCATACGACTCCCCCTTTGGCACAAGATCACGACGGATCGGAACGAACGGCTGGAAGTCCGCACGCCAGCAGGTGCCGACGGCGGTGTGGACTGCGACGCCCCCGGGCGGGGACGCGGTTTCCGGTCTTCCTCCCCGGCCCGGCCTGCATCGGACTACCCGGTATGGCGCGATGCGACTTAAACCACTGAAGCGGCTGGAAGGGCTGAGGCTGGAAGAACGGCAGACGACAAACAAAGATGCATGAATATCAATATACGGCCTTGGATTAAGTATATTTGGTTTACCTGAATCGTCAATAGATATTTATGTATCGATATTCGATACATAAGAAGCGAATTCCCGTAGAATTCCCCCATTCCTATCTGCGAGGAGTAGGCATGAGCGAGACCGAAGCAAGCCCCACCGACCTGCTGTTCAATCAATCACTGGAAAAAGGCCTGGCCGTGCTGCGCGCTTTCAATGCGCAGCGCCGCACCATGACCCTGGGCGACGTGGCCAGCGCCACGTCCATCTCCAAGAGTTCGGCGCAACGCATGGTGCATACGCTGGAAACACTGGGCTACATCTGCAAGCACCCCAGGACGCGCCGCTACCAGCTCACGCCCAAGGTGTTAGAGGTGGGCTACAACTACCTGGCGGCCGACATCCTGGTGGACGTGGCCAATCCCTTCCTGTCGGAACTGGCCAACATGACCGGCGAGACCGTCAATCTCACCGAGCCCTACGAGCGCGAGATGGTCTACGTGGCCCGCTTCGTGGCCAGCAAGTTCATCCCCATCCACATGCCCATCGGAAGCCGCATCCCCATGTATTGCACCGCCTCCGGGCGGGCCTACCTGAGCGGGCTGGACGAGGGCGAGGCACAGGCCATCCTGCTCTCCAGCGAGCGCACGGTCCACACGCCGCATACGCGCACCGGGGTGGAAGAGATCATGGACATGGTCAGGATGGCCCGCGAACGCGGCTTTGCCAGCAACCGGGAAGAACTGTTCCTGGGCGACATGACGGTGGCCGCGCCCATCTTCAACAGCGAGCGCAGGCCGGTGGCTTCCGTGCACGTGGTGGCGCCGACCAGCCGCTGGACCGCCGAGGATGCCGAACGCAAGCTGGGGCCGCTGGTATTGGAGTGCGCACGCTCGATCTCCAATTCGGTGCGCACGCTGGTGTAAGGTCGCAGCAGGAAAGTACAAGATCGGCCGCCGCGTGTGTGTCACAATCGCCGCTCCCCCTTAAGCCACACAGACTACCGATCGGAGAAACCATGGCCCACGTCACCCTGCACAACGCCGCCGGCTACGCCCAGGACATCAAGGCGCGCATCCACCAGCTCAAGTCGGATGAACCGGAAAGCAATGGCGGCAAGGACACCGGTCCCGCGCCCTATGAACTGCTGCTGGCCGCACTGGCATCCTGCACTTCGCTGACCTTGCGCATGTATGCCGACCGCAAGGGCTGGGACCTGGGCAGCATCGCAGTGGACGCCCACTTCGGCCGCGACGACAGCGGCCTGGAAACCATCACCCGCAAGATCAGCTTCGGCAATGCCCTGAGCCAGGAACAACTGACCCGCCTGGCCGAAATCTGCGAAAAGACCCCAGTCACCAAGACCATCCGCCAGGGCACGGCGATTCAGACGTCGATCGCGTAACCGGCTGCGCGCCAGGCATCGATGCCGCCAGTCAGCGGCCGCACCCGGGTGTAGCCGCGTCGCATCAGCTGGCGCGCCACCACGGCCGCCGAGGCCTCGTTGGGACAGGCGCAATAGACCACCACTTCCCCTTCCACCGGACCATCGAAGACGAAGGTCTGGATTTCCTGGTTGGAGATGGTCACCGCTCCCGGAATACGGCCATCCTGCTGCGACAGCGGCGAGCGCACATCGATGATGGTGGGCGCATTGCCCTGTTCGAGCATGGTATTGAGTTCATCCACGGTGATGCGCGCCATCTCCAGCGACTTGCGGAAGCGCCGGCGCTGCCACCACTTGTTGGCCACGAACGCCGCCAGCGCCACGGCGATCAACAGCATCCCGTAATGCCCCAGCTGGGCCAGCACGTTCAGCAGGTCATCCACGGCCGAACTGAACAGCGAGCCCAGGAAAATCCCCAGCCCCGCCCATAAAGCGCTGCCCGCTGCGTCCCACAGGATGAAGCTGACGCGGCGCGTTCCCATGGTGCCGGAGAGCGCGCTGGCAATCGAGGCAAAGCCGGGGATGAACTTGGCCAGCAGCAAGGACCGCGCGCCCCAGCGCAGGTAGATCGATTCGGTCTGGCGCACACAGGAATCCGGCGAGAGCGAAATGCGGCACAGGCGCGACATGATCTTGCGCCCGTAACGGCGGCCGGCGAGATACCAGACGTAATCGGCCATCAGCGCCGCACAGACCGCCAGGACGAGCAACAGCAGCGGCGAGTAGCGCCCGGTGGCCGACAAGGCACCGGTGATGATCAGTGTCGGATAGGCCGGCACCGGCGCGCCCAGCTGCTCCACCAGCACGTTGACGAAAACGAGGATCAGACCGTATTGCTCGATGAGGTGGTAGAGGGTTTCCATGGCCAGGCCGCCTTGATGTCTTGCCGCGTGAGAAGCGGCGACTGTCCCGCCGTAACGGCGGATTGCAGGCTGCCATTATAGGCATGCCGGCCCCGCCCCTGCTTGGCCTGAAACGGGTAAAAACGGGACGGACCACAAAAAGCGCCCTGCTCACCCGCTGCAACGCGGGCGCGCAGGGCGCGAACGAGGAAGACCTCGGAGAAATCGATACTGCCGGACTGCCTCAGGCAGCGTGCTTGACGACGGCCTCGCTCTTGCCGCTGGCGGTACCACCGCCATCCTGTGCTGCCGGCCGGGTGCGCGCCAGGAACACCAGCACCGCTGCCAGCAGCGAGGCACCGGACAGGGCATACAGCCCGCCCTGGATGGAACCGGTCTTCTGCTCCAGGTAGCCGAAGGTGGCCGGCGCGAAGAAGCCGCCCAGGTTGCCCAGCGAATTGACCAGTGCCAGCACCGCTGCCGCAATGCGTGCATCCAGGTAGGCCTGCGGGATCGGCCAGAACAGCGAAGAAGCCGCCTTGAAGCCGATGCCGGCGAAGCACACCGCGACAAACCCGATCACCGGCCCGGACGAGGCCGACACCGCCATGCCCGTCGCCGAGATCACCAGCGCGGCAGCGACCCAGAACTGCTGCCGCTTGAAGCGCGCCGCCAGCACCGCGAACATGTACATGGCGGCAATGGCGATGATCCACGGAATGGTATTGAAGAGGCCGACTTGAAGTCATTGAAATGACCCATCTTCTTGATGATGGTCGGCAGCCAGAAGGTCGCACCGTAGATGGTCAGCTGGATGGCGAAGTAGATCAGACAGAACAAGACGATCTGCGGATCGCGCAACAAGGTCAGCGCGGAAACGTGCGCCGGCCGGTTGGCGGCGCGCAGCTCCTGTTCGGCGGCGATCACCGCGGTCAGCGCTTCGCGCTGTTCCGGCGAAAGCCACCTGGCATCGGCCGGGGTGGAGTCCAGCACATTCCAGACCACCACGCAGAACAGCATCGAGACGCCGCCTTCGATCAGGAACATCCATTGCCAGCCATGCAGGCCGCCGCCCTCGATGAGCAACAGCGCACCGGTAATCGGGCCGGAGAGGATGGAGGCAATCGCCGAGCCCGACAGGAAGACAGCCATGGCGCGCCCACGTTCATGATTGGGCAACCACTGCGTGAAGTAATACACCACGCCAGGGAAGAACCCCGCCTCGGTCACGCCCAGCAGGAAACGCATGAAATAGAAGCTGGTCTCGCTCTGCACGAAGGCCATGCAGGCCGCCACCAGGCCCCAGGTGAACATGATGCGGGTCAGCCACGCGCGCGCGCCGTAACGTTGCAGCAGCATGTTGGACGGCACCTCGAAGATCGCGTAACCGACGAAGAACAGCCCGGCGCCCAGGCCGAAGGCAGCCGCGCCGATGCCCAGGTCGGTAGAGAGGTGACTGCGCACGAAACCGATGTTGACGCGGTCGATGTAGTTGATGATGAACATGGCCACGAACAGCGGCAGGATGCGCCACTTGATCTTGCTCACCGCGCTGGTGAGGGCCAGGGTTGCTGCGCCTGATGAGGCGGATGGGGAAGGATTCACGGGTTGTCTCCTCTGTTGAGCCCGTACTACCGATGGATGAAAGAAAAGCTGAACGAAAATTCGGACCGGCGGCGCGTTCATCGCGCTCTTGTCACGGCCCCGCTAGCAGATGTGCAGCCCTGTGCTCAACGCACCAGGCAGGGTTTCTTGGGATCGAATTTCCAGCCCGGGATCAGGTACTGCATGGCCACCGCATCGTCCCGCGCACCCAGTCCCATGTTGCGATAGGTCTGGTGGGCCGCTTCCACCTGCTCCATGTCCAGTTCCACGCCCAGGCCGGGCTTGGCCGGCACTTGCACCTTGCCGCCCACGATCTGCAGCGGTTCGCGGGTCAGGCGCTGGCCGTCCTGCCAGATCCAGTGGGTATCGATGGCGGTGATCTTGCCCGGCGCGGCTGCGGCCACATGGGTGAACATCGCCAGCGAGATGTCGAAGTGGTTGTTGGAATGTGAACCCCAGGTCAGGCCCCACTCATGGCACATCTGCGCCACCCGCACCGAACCCTGCATGGTCCAGAAATGCGGATCGGCCAGCGGGATATCCACCGACTGCAGCGAAATCGCATGGCCCATCTGGCGCCAGTCGGTGGCCACCATGTTGGTGGCGGTCTGCAGGCCGGTGGCGCGGCGGAACTCGGCCATCACCTCGCGTCCGGAATAGCCTTCCTCGGCGCCGCACGGATCTTCCGCATAGGCCAGCACGTCATGCTGGTCGCGGCACAGGCGGATGGCATCCTTGAGCAGCCAGCCGCCGTTGGGATCAAGGGTGATGCGAGCCTTGGGGAAGCGTTCGGCCAACGCCGTGACGGCGGCGATCTCTTCCTCGCCACGCATGACACCGCCCTTGAGCTTGAAGTCGTTGAAGCCATACCGCGCATAGGCCGCCTCGGCCAGGCGGACCACCGCCTCGGGCGTGAGCGCGGCTTCATGGCGCAGGCGCAGCCAGTCGTCGGCCTGCTCCGCTTCGGCGTGATACGGCAGGTCGGTCTGCTTGCGGTCGCCCACGTAGAACAGGTAACCCAGCATTTCCACCTCATCACGCTGCTGCCCCTCGCCCAGCAGCGCCGCCACCGGTACCTCCAGGAACTTGCCCAGCAGGTCCAGCAGGGCCGCTTCCAGCGCGGTGACGGCGTGGACGGCGATGCGCAGGTCGAAGGTCTGCAGGCCCCGACCGCCGACATCGCGGTCGGCGAAGGCCGTGCGTGCCCGGTTCAGGATGCCCTGGACATTGCCGATGGACTGCCCCACCACCAGCGAGCGCGCATCTTCCAGGGTCTGGCGGATGCCCTCCCCGCCCGGGACCTCGCCCACCCCGGTATGGCCGGCGCTGTCGGTGAGGATCACCAGGTTGCGCGTGAAATACGGACCGTGCGCGCCGGACAGGTTCAGCAGCATGCTGTCATGGCCGGCCACCGGAATGACGCGCATGTCGGTGACGCGGGGCGCCCCCTTGGCCAGGGCAGCGGAAGACGAGGTGGCAGACGTCGAGGAGGCAGGAGTGGCAAGGGCAGTCATGGCAGCACTTTCTCTTTCAATGAAGAAAACCCGGCACCCGCCGGGAATGACCTGGCAGCGGATCCGGCGATAATTTGGTAGCGGTACCAAATCAGGATGAATGAATGGTAGCGGTACCAAATCAGCCTGTCAACAGGGGGATGTGAAGTGCCAGATCAACTTGCCTGGCAGCATCAAAACGGATGGGGCAATAAAGGTGGGAAAGACAGGAGGGGCAGGAGGAGCAGGAAGTGCGGAATCGCCGCGTCAGGCGCTTTCGCGCTGGATGATGGAAAAGCCGACATCGACAATGCGCTCGGCCACCTCGATGCCCGCCGCCCGGTCGATGATGAAACGCGCCGCGCGCTGGCCGATGCCGGTGCCGTCGATGCGCACAGTAGTCAGGCGGGGTTGCAGGTCACGCGAGAATTCCAGGTCGCCGAAGCCGACTACCGCCAGTTGTCCGGGAATGGCGATGCCACGGCTCTGGGCCTCGATCATCACGCCCAGGGCCAGCAGGTCGGAACTGCAGAAGATGGCATCGGTGTCGGGCTGTTGCTGCAACAGATCAGCCAGACCCCGCCGTCCCTGCCCCAGGGTGGTCGGGGCGATGACGTGGTACATCGGCAGGGCTGCCGCCCCCTGCCCGTCGTTCATGCCCAGCGCCACCGCTTCCTGCGCGAAGGACTGCATGCGGCGCTGGCTGCGCTCGTCGCGCCCGCCCACCACCGCGACCTTCTTGCGACCGCGCTGGTGCAGGTAGCGCGCCACTTCGCGGCCGATGGCCTCGTGCGAAAAACCGACCAGCATGTCGATCGGCGTGGGCGTCAGGTCCCAGGTCTCGACCACCGGGATGCCACTGGCCAGCAAGCGCTTCCTGGCCTCGGCCGAGCGCATGATGCCGGTCAGCACCACGCCATCGGGACGGCGGCCGATGATGGCTTCCAGCAGCGCATCCTCACGCGAATTCTCGTAGCCGCTCTGGCCCAGCATGACCTGGTAGCCGGCGGCGGCCAGGGTTTCGGTCAGGGTATGGACGATTTCCTGGAACACCGGCCCGATCACGGTGGGCACCACCACCGCCACCAACCGGCTCTTGTTGGAGGCCAGCCCGCCGGCCAGCAGGTTGGGGACGTAGCCGGTCTTTTCCACCGCCTCGCGCACTTTCTGCAAGACCTTGGGCGAAACCGCCGAGGGTGTGTTCAAGGCCCGCGACGCCGTGATCGGCGCCACCCCGGCCAGTTGCGCCACGTCGCGCAGCGTGATGCCACCGGCGCTCTTGCGCGGGCCGCGACGACGCGGTTCGGGACCGTCGTCGTCGCGGCCGCCACGCGCATCTGCGGAGGTGTCGTCGGGGGTATTTTCAGGGAGAGGGCTGTGTTGGGGCATGGCCGCATTCTAGCATCGCTGGTAGCGTTACCAAAACAACAAGGATGTCGCCGTTCATGCCCTCCGATTATTGATCTTGAATCAATAATGTTTTGTAGCAGCGGCGGTTTTTGCAAGGAATGAATTGGCCGATACTGGCTCACAACCATTTCACCCGCCTAGCCCACCGGGCCAGGCGCACCACTGCAAAGGAAAATCCTATGAATACCCCCACCCTCCCCGCCCTGGGCCTGGGCACCTTCCGCCTCAAGGACCAGCAGGTCATCGACTCGGTACGCACCGGCCTGGAGCTGGGCTATCGCCATATCGATACCGCGCAGATCTACGGCAACGAAGCCGAAGTCGGCCAGGCGCTGGCCGAGAGCGGCGTGGCCCGTGATGCGCTGTTCGTCACCACCAAGATCTGGACCGAAAACCTGTCGCGCGACAAGCTCATCCCCAGCCTCAAGGAAAGCCTGCAGAAGCTGCGCCTGGAACAGGTCGACCTGACGCTGATCCACTGGCCCTCGCCGCAGGACGCGCTGCCGGTGGCCGACTACCTGCAGACACTGGCCGAGGCCAAGGCACAGGGCCTGACGCGCCTGATCGGCATCTCCAATTTCACCATCACCCACATGGAGCAGGCCATTGCCGCCGTCGGTGCCGACCAGATCGCCACCAACCAGGTCGAGATCCATCCCTTCCTGCAGAACCGCAAGCTGATCGAGTACGCCCGCACCCAGGGCATCCACCTGACCGCCTACATGCCCCTGGCCTACGGCCGGGTGATGCAGGATGCGACGCTGCTGGAGATCGCCGCCAGGCACGGCGTATCGGCCGCGCAGGTGGCGCTGGCCTGGTCGCTGCAACAGGGCTTCGCGGTGATCCCCTCGTCCACCCGGCGCGAGAACCTGGCCAGCAACCTGGCCGCGGTGAAGATCAGCTTGTCAGACGCCGAGATGAGTGCCATCGCAGCACTGGATCGCGGCGAGCGCCTCGCCAATCCGGACTTTGCACCACACTGGGACTGAGCGCGGCAAGGCCGTCGGCAGGAGAAAGTCAGGGCGCAGATCGCTTATCATGTCGCTCTCCTGCCTACCCCAACCGCCCTCCCTGGAACAACCATGCCGCGTGTCTCCCTTGAACAAGCCGAACTGAATCGCGATCGCATCGAACAGGTATCGGCCCAGCTATTTCGCGAACTGGGCGTCGACCGGGTCAGCGTGGTCGATCTGATGAAGGCGGCCGGACTCACGCATGGCGGTTTCTACGGCCACTTCAAATCCAAGGACGAACTCGCCGCCATCGCCTGCACCCGCGCCTTCGATCTGTCGCGCGACAAATGGGAGGCCAGCGTCACGCAAAGCAGATCGCCGGCCGCTGCCTTGGGTGCCATCATCAACCGCTACCTCAGTCCGGAAAACCGCAACGCGCCAGGCACGGCCTGCCCGGCGGCCATGCTGGCCAGCGATGTCGCCCGCGAAGATGAAGATAAGCCGGTACGGGAGGCCTATCGCGCCGGTCTCGAAGACTTGCTCGACAGCCTGGGCGCACTGCAGGAACAAGGGGGGCCCAAGACCCGACGGCGGCATGCCATCACCCAGCTCTCCACCATGGTGGGCGCATTGCTGCTGGCCCGGGCCAGCGGGACGACGGCACTCTCTGATGAAATCCTCGACGCGGCCCGAAAAGAACTGCTCGCCGATCTGAAAGAAAGCCGGTCCTAGCCCTCCCCGCCTGAAGTCCCATCGCTGCCGTATCGTCTGCAGGCCTGCATGTCGTATGCATGTCGAGCAGGCTTTTTCCGATTTATATATTATGGTCAACATTTATTTATCGGATGAATGAACATGAAGATACTGATTCTCGGCGCTGGCGCCATGGGCGGATATTACGGTGCGCGTCTGATTGAAGCGGGCCAGGACGTCAGTTTCCTGGTGCGTGAGCGGCGTGCCCGGCAATTGCAACAGGAGGGACTGGTCATCGACAGCGCGCTGGGCAACTTCGCCGGCCCGGTCAAGACGCTGGTCTCCGGTACCGCCATCGCGGCGGAGTTCGACCTCATTCTGCTGGCCTGCAAAAGCTACGACCTGGACGGTGCCATCGAGACCTTGAAGCCACTGACGGGGCAGGACACGGTCATCCTGCCCATTCTCAATGGCCTGTCCACCTACGACAGCCTGGATGCCACGTTCGGTCGGGATCGCATCCTCGGTGGGGTGTCCTATATCGCGACCACGCTGGACACGAAGGGCTATATCCAGCACCAGGGCAGCAACGACAGCCTGAGCGTAGGCGCCCGCGCCAGCAGCAGCGAGAACATCGCCAGGGCGTTCCACGCCGCCATCGCACGCACGCCAGGTCTGCGACAGTTCTCCGACAACATCGATCAGGCGCTGTGGAACAAGTGGGCCATGATCGCGGCCGGCGCCGCCGTGACCTGCCTGATGCGCGGCAACATCGGCCAGATCCTGGCGACGGCCGGGGGCGAGTCGCTGGTGCGTCAGGCCATCACGGAGACCACCTCGGTGGCCGCCGCCAGCGGCTATCCCCTGTCGCAGGTGGCGCTGGACCAGATGCACAAGCTGCTGCTGTCACCCGCTTCCACCTGGGAAGCCTCGATGGCGCGCGACATCGCCGCCGGCATGGCGCGGCTGGAAGCCGACGCCATCATTGGCGACATGCTGACCCGGGCCCGGCAGCTCGGCATCGAGCTGCCCTTGCTACGGGCGGCCTATTGCCACCTGCAGGTCTATGAACTGCGGCAAGCCGCCAATTGAGCTGCAGTCCGCTAGGGGCTGCTACGGGAGGGGGAAGATTGCGGCATCGGGGAGGATGGCCGGTCCAGCAACTGCAGATTCAGGCGCTGCAGGGCACTGCCCACCGGAATGAAGAAATTCATCCCCGCCAGCCCCTTGGCCCCCAGCCCGGCCACGGTGATGCCGATCACCTGGCCTGACTTGTCCAGCAACGGACCGCCGCTGCTGCCGGGCAGGATGGCCACGTCGCTCTGCAGGAAGTCCAGATCGCGCACCGTGCGCACACCACTGAGGATGCCGCGCGTCAGCGTGGTGTTGAAGGCATCGCCCAGCGGCGAGCCCAGGGCATAGACATCCTCGCCGATACCCGGCTCGCTCAGGCGCAGCGGCAGCGGACGCACGCCGGGTGGCGCAGTCTTGAGCAGGGCCACGTCCCGCGCCACGTCGGAGCGCACCACCTCGGCCATCAGCTCGCGTCCGGCGGGCAGGCGCACGCGCACCACCCGCGCATCGCCGATGACGTGATGGTTGGTCAGCAGCCAGCCGGAACTGCCGATATAGAAACCGGTACCCGAGCTGCGCTCGCTGAAGACCGTGACCACCGCCGTGCGCAATTCGCCGATGACCTTGGACATCTCGCTGCCCGGCCGATCGGGCGCGCGGTTGTCGATCTCCACTACCGCGCCCGGCGGCTGGCGCTCGGCCCTGGGGGGTGGCAATACAGCGGCAACGCGCTCGTAGGGCGTCTGCACCGCCAGGGCGAATGCAGGATCGGCCAGCAGATTGCGTACGGCCACGGCGAAGGCCTCCACCGGAACCTGGGGCGATGCGCCCTCGAAGCCCGTGCTGCCCGAGCGGAACACCCCTTCGCTGCTGCCGCGATAGATCACCTTGCGCAGCTCCGGCGCGAACAGTTGCCAGTCGAGCCTGATGTAGGCCTCGCCGGTCCAGGCGTTGCCGCCCTTCATGCAGAGATTGGTCTGCAACTGGGTGACCACCACGCCGACCTGCAGATTGGCTTCGCCGCTCCGGTTGGGATCGGCTTGTGCGATGTCTTCCGGCCGCTCGGGAAACAGGATTTCCGGCCGCGCCGCCGGCACCGGGTAACCCTGGGCCTGCAGCTCCCGGCGAAAGCGTGCGGACAGGGCATTGGTCGGCAGCAGCACATCGGCGCTTTTCGGGTTCCAGACGATGTCGTTCTTGCGCGAGCAGAACAGCCCCTGCTGCAGCTCGCCGATGACCTGCGGGCCCTGCTCGAAATGGCGCAACGCGCGGGCCAGGAAGGCCGGCCGGGCCTGGGCTTCGGGCGGCATGCGCAGCGGTGTCTTGTCCGCTATCGATGGCAGGGTCGCCGGACCGGCGTAGGCCGGCAGGTTCAGACCGAGCATGACCGCCAGCGCGGTCAACATCCTTGGCAGGGAGAGGTTGCGATTCTTGTTCATCATCGGGCAGGTGTTTGGACCGGCGCAAGCGATGCCGGAGATCGGCACGCCCGGTCAGGCCGGCGCTGCGGGCGTGCGGCATTCTCGCACGCCATATGCCCTTGCACGATTGCCACAAATACCTAACAAGCAAGAAAAGTCATCCTTCCAGAAGAAGGATGACTTTTCGCACAAACCCGGGGGGAGAATCAGGCCGGAACCGGCGTCGGCTGACTCTGCTTGCCCTTGATACGCAGTACCAGCACCGCACCGATCAGACAGGCCACACCCATCATGATGGACGACAGGGTGTAGTTGCCCAGCGTGGCCCGCATATAGCCGGCGACCGTGGTGGCGGTGGCGGCACCCAGCTGGTGGCCGGCGACGATCCAGCCGAAGACGACGGGTGCAGCCAGGCGACCGAAGACGTCATTGGCCAGGCGCACGGTGGGCGGCACGGTGGCGATCCAGTCCAGGCCATAGAAGATGGCGAAGATGGTCAGGCCGTAATATTGCAGACCGAAGGCATAGGGCAGGAAGATCAGCGCCAGGCCGCGCAGGCCGTAGTACCAGAACAGCAGCACGCGCGGATTGTAGCGGTCCGACAGCCAGCCCGAGAGCGTGGTGCCGACCAGGTCCAGCATGCCCATGGCGGCCAGGATGGAGGCGCCGCTGACTTCATTGATGCCGTAGTCATTGCACATGGCGATGAACTGCGTACCGATATAGCCATTGGTGGACAGGCCGCAGACGAAGAAGCTCATGAACAGCAGCCAGAAGTCCGGCATGCGTACCGAGGTGCGCAAGGCGTCCAGGGCGATGGCCAGGGGATTGCGGCGGGACAGGCCTTCGTCCTTGATGTCCTCGACCTGGCCGACCATCTTCTGGCCGATGGCCGCCGGGCTCTCCGGCAGCAACAACCACACCAGGGGGATGGCCAGCAGCGCCACCGCCGACACCAGGAAGGCCACCGAACGCCAGCCATAGCTGCCGACCATGGCCGCCATCAGCGGCAGGAACACCATCTGTCCGGTCGCCGCACTGGCGGTCAGCAGACCCATGGCCAGCCCGCGCCGGGTCTCGAACCAGCGACTGACGATGGTGGCACCCAGGGTATTGGCGGCCACGCCGGTACCGGCGCCCACCAGCAGGCCCCAGGACAGCAGCATGTGCCAGGGCATGTGCATCAGGGTCGACAGTGCCGTGCCGGTGGCCAGCAGCACCAGGGCTGCCAGCACCACCCGGCGGATGCCGAAGCGCTGCATGGCGGCAGCCGAGAATGGACCGATCAGGCCGTAGAGTGCGATGTTGACCGAGATCACCACCGAGATGGTGGAGCGGTTCCAGCCGAACTCCTGCTCCAGCGGCAGGATCATCACCGAAGGCGTGGCACGGATACCGGCCGAGCACAACAGGACCAGGAAGATCACGCCCACCACCACCCAGGCGTAGTGAAAGCGTGGCGTGACGGCGTTGGCGAGTGATTGTGTGAGCTTGTTCATTGCGGTCCTGTGGAGAAAGAGTCGCGTAGGTGATTGGAGTTGTGGTGTTGGATGAAGCAAAAGCAAAAACGAAGACGGACGCGATCAGGCCTCCTGCAGGCGTGCATAGGCGTCTTCGATGATGTCGTTGAATTCACGTGCCAGCTTGGGGCCGAGGCGGCGGTCGATCTCGTCCTGGGCGCGGCGCCAGCGGGGGCGCGCCTCTTCCAGCTTGGCCTGGCCGGCGCGGCTCAGTTGCAGTGCGAAGGAACGTTTGTCCAGCAAGGCTTCTTCCGGCAGGTCCACGGTCTCGACCCAGCCGGCCGCCATCAGCGGCTTGAGGGCGCGACTGAGGGTGCTGCGGTCCATGCCCATGTCCTGCGCCAGAGTGATATTGGCGATCGGGCCCTTGCGGCCGATGCGGCTGATCAGCGAATACTGGGTGATGCTCAGGTCGCTGTCCTGCAGGTGGTGGTCATAGATGATGGTGATCCTGCGCGTGAGGCGGCGCAGGGGCGCGCAGGTACAAATATCCTTGCTCATGGGCATCCCGGTCGTCAGTAGATACAAACCCGACAACCGGGATGGCCGGCCGTCTGATCGCAACAACTATGCATATGCATCGATGTATGCGCATCATATGGACGGTGCGACGCCAAGTCAAGCGCCTTGCTGCGCTCGCGCGGTCCGGCGGGAATGTTTCCCAGGATCACGCCACCTGTTCGGTGCATGCATCCCGACCACCCTCCCGCCGGCCCATTTCATTTCAGGTTGAGGTCCTTGCGGATGGCCGCATCCACCGGGCCGGCCGGCATGAAGCGGCGCAGCTTGCTCAGCAGCGAGGCCTGTCCCTTGGGCGTGCGGCGCATGCGCCACTTCGGGTCGAGGGCGGCCGCCACGATGGTCTGGGCCACCGTCTCGGGCAGGGGCGCATGGTTGACGTGGTGCGCTACCGCAGCCCCTGCGGCCTGCCGCTGGGCGTCGTAGGCGGGAATGCGGTGATGGACCTTGGGTGCGTTCAGATCCAGGCTGGTGCGGGTATAGGCCGGCTCGATCAGCAGCACGCGCACGCCGAACTGGCGGGTCTCATGGTCCATGCTTTCCGACAGTCCTTCCACGGCGTGCTTGGAGGCGGCGTACAAGCCCATGTAGGGCGCGGGCAGGAAGCCCAGCACCGAACTCAGGTTGACGATGCGCCCGGCACCCTGCTTGCGCATCTGGGGCAGCACCGCCTGGCTGGTGCGCAGCAGGCCCAGCACGTTGACCTCGAACAGGGCCTGGGCCTCGGCCGCCGAGGTCTCTTCCACCGCCCCCACCAGCGACATGCCGGCGTTGTTGACCAGGATGTCGATGGCCTGCTCGCGCTGTACCACCTGCTGCATGGCCGCCTCAACGGAGGCAGTGTCGCGCACGTCCATCTCGAGCAGGGTCACGCCGGTGATGCCGGCGGCACCCTCCAGCTTGCGTACGGTGCCGTACACCTTGTGGCCGCGTTCGGCAAAGCGTTGCGCCGTTGCACGGCCAATACCGGACGACACGCCGGTCACTACCACTACCTTGATGGGGGACATGTTGCTACTCCTCGTATGGGTTGATTCGGGTCAATGGAAAAGACTTTCTTCGTACCGGGTGGTGATCTGCTGCACCACCCGCCGCGCGCCGCGCCCGTTTCCCATGAAAGAAATCGAAACAATTTAGCGTTCGGTAAACATCTAAAAATAGATTATATTAGAACTCTAAATCGCGCAAGCAGATTTGAAAAGGAGTTCAAGCCATGAAGAAATCCAAGCAGGAAACACTGGATACACGCAAGCGCATCCTGTCCACAGCCACCCGCATGTTCCTCGCCGACGGCCTGGCCGAGACCGGCATCGCCAGCATCATGAGCGCGGCCGGCCTGACCCAGGGCGGCTTCTACCGGCACTTCCGGTCCAAGGAGCAGCTCATCGCCGAAGCCAACCTGGCCGCCAATGACCGCATGTTCGATTTTTTCAGCCAGGCGCTGGCCGGCCTGCCGCCACGCCAGGCGCTGGCCACCGCCGTGGACATGTACCTGAGCCAGCTCGATGGGGCGGAGTGCGGCGGCATGTGTCCCCTGCCCAACCTGGGCAGCGAACTGCGCCGCGCCGATCGCCTGGTGCGGGGCGCCGCCATGGCCGGCTACCAGCGGCTGGTGCAGTTCTTCCAGATGCTGGCGACCCGGGCCGGTGCGCCCGATCCCGCCCGCCTGGCCGAAGCCGTGGTCACCACCATGGTGGGGGCGGTCATGCTGGCGCGGGTGGCGATCAACGACGACAGCCAGCAGGCCATCCTCGCCAATTGCCGCAAGACCCTGCACGCCATGCTGCCGCCGGTCGCGGTGGCGGACTGAGCTTTCCGGGCAGCAGCATTGTGGTATCCGGACCCCGCCCGGAAGAAAAACCTTGAACAATTTAGAGTTCGTTGATAATCTATATTTAGTGGTTAGATGTACTCTAATGTTCGCTGGCCAGCGCCAGTACCGCACCATCCCTTTCTTCCGAGGCCCTCATGAAAACCCTGCTCCCCCGTTTGCCGCGGCGCACCCTCCTCAGCGCCACGCTGCTGCTCTCTCTGGCCGCCTGCGGCCATCCGCCCCCACCTGCCGAGAGCGTCGCCAAGGTGGCCTGGACCACCGTGCAGCCGGCCACCACCGAGCGGGTCAGCTTTACCGGCGTGGTGCATGCGCGCACCGAGAGCAAACTGGGATTCCGGGTGGCCGGCAAGATCGTGGAGCGCCTGGTGGACCCGGGCCAGACCGTGCGCCGTGGCCAGGCCCTGATGCGCATCGATGCCGAGGACTATGACCTGGCCCTGGCCGCCGCCCGTGCCGCCGTGGAAGCCGCCCAGGCGCGCCAGGTGCAGGCGGTGGCCGAGGAAGCGCGGCTGCGCAAGCTGCTGGAACATGGCGCCGTCTCCAATCAGGCCTATGAACTGGCCAAGGCAGCGGCTGACGCCGCCGTGGCGCAGACCCGCGCCGAAGCCGCCAAGGCCCGCGAGACCGAACATCAACGTGACTATGCCGTCCTGAAAGCCGACATGGATGGCGTGGTACTGGCCGTGCCCAGCGATGTCGGCCAGGTGGTCGCCGCTGGCCAGAACGTGGTGACCCTGGCCCGCGATGGCGCCCGCGAAGCCCTGATCTATCTGCCCGAGCAGGAACTGGGCATGGCCAGGCGCAGTGCCACCGCCTCGCTGTTCAGCGATCCGGACAAGCAGGCCCCGGCCACCCTGCGCGAACTGGCTGCCGTGGCCGATCCGCAGACCCGTACCTACCTGGCGCGCTACGCCCTGGGTGGCAGTGCCGCCCACGCCGCCCTGGGCGCCACCGTCACCATCCATGTCGCCACCCCGGCCGCCACCGGCGTCACCCTGCCCATCAGCGCGCTGGTCGATCAGGGCAAGGGCAGCGGTGTCTGGGTCATCGATGCCAAGACCAATACCGTCAGCCTGCAAGCGGTGAAGGTAGAGCAACTGGGGGCCGAGCAGGTCCGCATCTCCGACGGCCTGGTCACCGGCCAGCGCGTGGTGGCCATGGGTGGACACCTGCTCAAGGCCGGGCAGAAGGTAGCCCTGCTGGCGGAAACCCGCATGGGGAGCGGAACATGAGCGGCTTCAATCTCTCCGCCTTCGGCGTGCGCCAGCGCGCCATCACGCTGTTTTTGATCATCGCCGTCAGCGTGGCCGGCATCTTCGCCTTCTTCAACCTGGGCCGTGCCGAAGACCCCAGCTTCGTGGTGAAGGTCATGACCATCGCCGCCTCCTGGCCCGGCGCCACCGCCCAGGAAATGCAGCAACAGGTGGGCGACCGCCTGGAAAAGCGGCTGCAGGAACTGGAAGCCTATGACCGCGTGGAAACCGCCGCCCGCCCCGGGCTGGTGACCATGAAGCTCTACCTCAAGGACGACACCAACGCCAAGACCGTGGAGGAACAGTTCTACCAGGTGCGCAAGAAGCTGGGCGACGAAGCCGCCAACCTGCCGCATGGGGTCTACGGTCCCTTCATCAACGACGAATACTCGGACGTCTATTTCTCGCTCTTCTCGCTGGAAGCCAGGAAGCTGCCGCATCGCCAGCTGGTCCTGCAGGCCGAGGACCTGCGCCAGCGCCTGCTGCATGTACCGGGCGTGCAGAAGGTCAATATCCTGGGCGAGCAGCAGCAACGCATCTTCGTCGATATCTCCTACCAGCGCCTGGCCACGCTGGGCATCAAGGCCCAGGCCATCATCGATGCGCTGGGCAAGCAGAACAACGTGACCTCGGCCGGCTTCGTCGAGACCACCGGCCCGCGTGTGCAGTTGCGCCTGGATGGCGCTATCGACAGCGTCGAGGCGGTCAAGGCCATCCCCATCGTGGGTGCCGATCGGACCGTCAAGCTGGGCGACATCGCCGAGGTGCGCCGCGGCTATGAAGACCCGGCCAGTTTCGTCATCCGCACCCAGGGCGAGTCCGCGCTGGTGCTGGGGGTGATCATGAAAAAAGGCTACAACGGCCTGCAACTGGGCGAAGACCTCGGCAGCTTCCAGCACAAGATGCAGGATGAACTGCCCACCGGCGTCGCCCTGGAACAGATCGCCGACCAGTCCAAGGCCATCAAGGCCGCCATCAATGAATTCATGGTCAAGTTCTTCATGGCCCTGGCGGTGGTGATTGCGGTCAGCCTGGCGACCCTGGGCTGGCGCGTCGGCGTGGTGGTCGCGGCCGCCGTGCCGCTGACGCTGGGCGCGGTGTTCGTCATCATGCTCATGACCGGGCGGGTGTTCGACCGCATCACGCTGGGCGCGCTGATCCTCTCGCTGGGCCTGCTGGTGGACGACGCCATCATCGCCATCGAGATGATCGTGGTGAAGATGGAAGAAGGCCTGGACCGCGTGGCGGCGGCCACCTATGCCTGGACCGCCACGGCCGCCCCCATGCTCTCGGGGACGCTCCTGACCATCATCGGCTTCCTGCCGGTGGGCTTCGCCCGTTCCACGGCGGGCGAATACGCCGGCAACATCTTCTGGGTGGTGGCCTTCGCGCTCATCACCTCGTGGGTGGTGGCGGTGCTGTTCATTCCCTACATGGGCGTGAAGATGTTGCCCAACATCGCTGTCAAGGCCGGTGGCCACGACGAGATCTACAGCACGCCCAACTACGTGCGCCTGCGCAATCTGGTGCGCTGGTGCGTGGACCACAAGTGGCTGACCGCCGCCGTGACCGTGGGCCTGTTCCTGCTGGCCGGCGTGGGCATGGGGTCGGTGCAGAAGCAGTTCTTCCCCAACTCCGAACGTCCTGAACTGACGCTGGAAATCAACCTCCCGCCAGGCAGCGCCTTTGCCGCTACCGACGCCGTGGTCAAGCAGATCGAAGCCAATCTGCGCCAGGAACCGGAAGCCGAGATCGTCTCCAGCTACATCGGTCAGGGCACGCCGCGCTTCTTCCTTTCGATCAATCCCGAGCTGCCCAACCCGGCCTTTGCACAGATGATCGTGCTCACCGCCGGCCCTGCCGAGCGCGACGTGCTCAAGGAAAAGATCCGCAAGATGATCGCCGAAGGCCGCTTCCCGCAGGCACGGGTGCGGGTGAGCCAGTTCGTGTTCGGCCCGCCGGTCCCCTTCCCGGTACTGTTCCGCGTGGTCGGTCCGGACCTGGACAAGGTGCGCGACATCGCCGAGCAGGTGCGCGTGGTGATGATCCAGAACCCCGACATGCGTGATGTGCACATGGACTGGGGCAACCGTACGCCCACCGTGCACCTGAGCCTGGACCAGGAGCGTCTGCGCCAGTTGGGCCTGTCGCCGCGCGACGCCGCCAACCAGTTGCAGGCCATGCTCAACGGCATCCCCGCCACCCAGGTCAGGGAAGGCCTGCGCACCGTGGATGTGCTCATCCGCAGCCCGCACGCCGAACGCAACAACCTGGCCGACCTGCGCAATCTGGTGCTGACCACCGACACCGGCGCCAGCGTGCCGCTGGCCCAGGTGGCGCGGCTGGAAACGCGGATGGAAGATGCCGTCCTCAAGCGCTATGACCGCGAGACCTACATCGCCGTGCAAGGCGACATCCGCGACGGCACCCAGCCGCCCGACGTGACCCACGCCATCCTGCCCAAGCTGGAGCAGCTCAAGGCCAGCCTGCCGCCGGGCTACCACATCGATACCGGTGGCTCGGTGGAAGAAAGCGCCAAGGCCGACAAGGCGCTGGCCAAGCTGTTCCCGCTGATGATCGTGCTGATGTTGACCGTCATCATGCTGCAGGTGCGCTCCTTCGCCACCATGTGGATGGTGTTTGCCACCGCCCCGCTGGGCCTGGTGGGTGCCGTGCCCACGCTGCTGGTGTTCCATCAGGCGTTTGGCTTCAATGCCATCCTGGGCCTGATCGGCCTGGCCGGCATCCTGATGCGCAACACGCTGATCCTGGTGGACCAGATCCGCCATGACCTCGACGCCGGCCTGTCGGCCTACGAGGCGGTGATCGAATCGACGGTGCGCCGTGCGCGTCCGGTGATCCTCACCGCCGTGGCGGCGATGCTGGCCTTCATCCCGCTGACCCATTCCAGCTTCTGGGGTCCGCTGGCCTATGTGCTCATCGGCGGTGTCGGCGTGGGTACCCTGCTGACCCTGCTGTTCCTGCCGGCGCTGTATTCGCTGTGGTTCAAGGTGCGCAAACCCTCGGCCACCGCCCCTCTGGTCAAGCATTCCGATTCCAAGGAGTTCGCATGAACGTCATCAAAAATCTGGGCGCCGCGTCTCTGCTGGCGACCCTGCTGGCCGGTTGCTCGCTGGCCCCCACCTATGATCGCCCGGCCCTGCCGGTGCAGACCAAGTGGCCGGCCGACCTGGCCACCACCACCAACGCCGGTGGCAGCGAGGCGCCGTCGACGGCCAGCCTGCCCTGGCAGCAGTTCTTCCGCGATCCGTCGCTGCGCCAGCTCATCAGCCTGGCCCTGGACCACAATCGCGACCTGCGCGTGGCCGCCCTGAACATCGAGCGGGCGCGCTCCCTCTACCAGGTGCAGTCGGCCGACCGCCTGCCGACGCTGAACCTGGGCGTCTCCGGCGCCCGCCAGGAAACCCCGAATGCGGTGGCCCCGGCCGGCAAGGGGGGCCTGACCACCGCCTACAGCGTGGGCCTGGGCGTAACCGCCTTCGAGCTGGATCTGTTCGGCCGGGTACGCAACCTGAGCGGCGCGGCACTGGAACGCTTCAGCGCTACCGAGCAGGCTCGCAAGACCACGCAGATCAGCGTGGTGGCGCAAGTGGCCTACACCTATGAAGCGCTGGTGGCCGACGAACGCCTGCTGGCGCTGGCGCGCCAGACGCTGGACAGCCGCACGGCCTCGCATCAGCGCCAGGTCAGCCTGCGCGAGATGGGTGCCAGTTCCGATTACGACCTGCGCCAATCCGATTCGCTGCTGGAAGCCGCCCGCATCGCCTTGTTGCAAGCCCAACGCCAGCGCGCCCTGGACCAGAATGCACTGGCCCTGCTGATCGGCCAGCCGGTCCCGGCCGGCCTGCTGCCGGCAGCCGACACCGACTGGAACAGCAGCGTCATCGCCGAGTTGCCCGCCGGTCTGCCTTCGGACCTGCTCACGGGCCGCCCCGACATCGCCCAGCAGGAAGCCCTGCTGCGCGCCGCCAATGCCAACATCGGCGCGGCCCGGGCGGCCTTCTTCCCGCGCATCAGCCTGACCGGCAGCTTTGGTTCGGCCAGTGATGCCTTGAATGGCCTGTTCGAATCCGGCAGCCGGGCCTGGGGCTTCCTGCCTTCGATCACCCTGCCGATTTTTGATGGTGGCCGTAATCGCGCCAATCTCGGCGTGGCCCAGGCCGACCGCGATATCGCCGTGGCCCAGTACGAGAAGACGATCCAGGTGGCCTTCCGCGAAGTGGCCGACGCCCTGGCCGGACAGGCAACGCTAGGCGCCGAGCTGCGTGCGGTGCAGGCCCAGGAGCGTGCCGAACAGCAGCGCCATGACCTGGCCAGGCTGCGCTATGACAGCGGCGAAGCCAGCTATCTAGACTACCTCGATGCGCAACGTGCCTGGTTCGCCAGCCAGCAGCAGACCATCCGTACCGGCCTGGCCGAAGTGCAGAACCGCATCGCGCTGTACAAATCACTGGGCGGAGGCTGGCAGGAACAGAGCAGTGGCAGTGGCAGTGGCAGTGGCAGCGCCACCGACAGGCTGGCCCGCAAGGACTGAGCACCATCCCCGTGGAGCGTCGCTGTCCGCCAAGGGGCAGCGACTTTATCCCGACAGGAGCCATCCTGCCGGGATTTTTTTATGGGCGGGCGGTGACCAGGTCGGTCTGGGTGGGAGCGCTCTGCAGGAGCAGCTGGACGGTGTTTTCGGCGTTGCCGACGATGGTATCGACCAGGGCCTGGTCATCGGCCATGCGGGCCAGCGAGACCGCGCCGACGATGACCGAGACGATGGACTCGGCCAGGCCGATGTAGTCCTGGTAGTCCAGCCGCATCAGGTGGGCGGCGAACAGCTTGACGAAGCGCGAATAGCCGGCCGTGACCACTTCCTTGACCTGCTGGTCGGCGTGACCCAGTTCGGTGGACAGATTGGCCAGCGGACAAAGCATGCGGGGGTCCTGGCCCATATGCTGGCGCAGGTAGTGGAAGACGATCTGCTGCACCGCCTCGCGGGGCGACATGCCGCGCGTGGCTTCGTCAAGGTTGGCAACGATGAAGTCGAAGGCCACCGCGTTGGCGTCGGCCACGAGGTGTTCCTTGGAGGTGAAGTGACGATAGAAGCCGCCCTGCGTCAGTCCGGCAGCGGACATGACGTCGGAAATGGCGGTGGCGGCGATGCCATTCTTGAGAAACAGCCCGGAGGCGATGGCGAGGATGCGCTTCCTGGTTTCGGCGGTTTCGGCGTTGGATTTGCGCATGGCGCTCTCCTGTCGATCAACTTCGAAAATAGATGATCATTGTACGCCAAAAGTTCCGCCCCCAGGCGGGCCCGCCGCGTGGGCGGGCCGAGGCATGACGCCGCAACTCAGCGGGCCAGCGCGTCCTGCAGGTAAACCGAGGACGACAGGGCCTGATGCACCTGGCGGCTGACTTCATCGACGAAGACCTCCAGCGCACCGGCTTCCAGCGCATCCAGGGTCTGGCGCACCACATCTTCGGGACGCGACTTGGGGGCGTCGAAGCCGCGGGTCAGGTCGGTATCGATGAAACCGGCGTGCACGCCCATCACCTGCGTCCCCTGCTCACGCAGTTCCTGGCGCAGGCCATTGGTCAGCGACCAGGCGGCTGCCTTGGAGACCCCGTAGGCCGCCAGCATGGGCGAATTGACCATGCTGATCACCGACAGCACGTTGACCAGCGCGCCGCCACCCTGGCGGGCCAGCACCGGGGCGAAGGCCTGGCTCAGGTTGAGCATGCCGAACAGGTTGGTGTTCAAGTGATCCTGCAATTGTTCCTGCGCACCGGCGTGCAGCAGGCCGCCTACGCGGGCGATGCCGGCGTTGTTGATCAGCACGCTCAGGTCGCCGATGCGTTCCACGGCGGCCTTGACCTGCTCGGGCTTGGTCACGTCGAGTTCGATCGGCTCCACGCCGGCCAGCTTGACCGAAGCGATATCACGCGCACCGGCATAGACGCGACGGGCACCGCGCTCCAGGGCTTGTCTGGCGAATTCCAGGCCCAGGCCGCGGTTGGCACCGGTCACCAGGACGACAGCGTTTTCGAGTTTCATGATCTTTCCTTTCAATGGAGTTCTGTGGGGTCAGTGAGGCCGGTCTGTCCGGCCTCGATCCGGGTTGGCAATCAAGCGTCTTGTGATCGGGTCAAATCAAAATATGATTATCATCATATTCATGGGTAAAAAAACAGGGCGCCACCCGATCCCGGGCGCCCTGGCTCAGTTTCCTGTTCAGTCTGCGTAGCGCGCCAGCAATTCGGCCCGGGTGGATGCCAGCAAGGCGCGTCCCTGCGGGGTGTTGCCCATCACCCGTGCCATCTGCAGCGCGCCGCTGAGGGTCGCGGCCACCATCCAGCTCGCCTGCTCGTCATGATGGGCTGGCAAGACCTCGCGCACCAGTTGCTGCAGGCTGTGGATGGCCTCGCGCGAGGACGCCATCACCTCCGGCGCCTGGCCGCGCATCTCGCTGCACAGCGCCGCCACCGGGCAACCGTTTTCGCAGGCCTCGATCTGGGCGTCGGACAGATAGGCATTGACGTAGGCCCGGAAGCGCTCGCTACCGGCGCCCGCCTGCTTGCCGACGTGGTTCATGATCAGCGTCGAGCTATCGCGGCTGGCATGGCTGAGCGCTTCGGCCAGCAAGGCATCCCGCGAGGCAAAGTGGGCGTAGAAGCCACCATGGGTCAGCCCGGCCTCCTTCATGACCTCGGCCACGCTGACGCCCTTGAAGCCGCTGCGACGCATCGCCCGCGCGGCGGCGGCCACGATGCGCTGGTGGGATTGCTCCTTCTTGCTGGGTGCGGTGGAATTCATGGAAGCACAATAGCACAAATATGATGATCATCATATTTTTTGCCGATTCCAGGTTTGCGTTGTACCTCCCGCGCCACACCGCAGAATTGAGCCCGGCCGTATCAGGTGCCCGGGTCTTGGCCAAAGGACTCCCGATAACGCTGCGGACTCACCCCCAGCACCCGCACGAAGGCATTGCGCATGCGGCCGGCGTCGCCAAAGCCGCAGGCGTAGGCAATCGCCTTGATCGGCGCGGTGCCATGCTCCAGCTGGGCGCGTGCTGCATCGACGCGGGCGCGCTGCACGAACTCGGCCGGCGCCATGCCCGCCTCGCGTGAAAAACTGCGGGAGAAACTGCGCAGGCTCATGCGCGCCACGGCCGCCAGTTCGGCTACCGACAGCGGCTGCCTGAGATTGGCCAGCACATGGCGATGCACCTCGGCAATGGGAGAATCGGGCGGCGCCAGATGATCCAGATACGGGCTGAACTGCGACTGGCCGCCGCTGCGTTGCATCACCACCACCA
Source organism: Herbaspirillum frisingense GSF30 (assembly GCF_000300975.2). Taxonomy (GTDB): domain Bacteria; phylum Pseudomonadota; class Gammaproteobacteria; order Burkholderiales; family Burkholderiaceae_D; genus Herbaspirillum; species Herbaspirillum frisingense. Next base: position 48,920 of record NZ_AEEC02000016.1, read on the forward strand.
GCCGCTTGGCCACGTTCAGGGCCAGTTCGGCGCCATGATCCTGACGCAGCAGGTAGAGCGCCAGATCGATGCCGGCGGTAACGCCGGCCGAGGTGTACAGGCCCTCGTCCTGCACATAGATGCGATCGGCCTCGACCCGCGCCAGCGGACACAGCGCGGCCAACGCGGCGGCATCGTTCCAGTGGGTGGTCACGGTGCGGTGATCCAGCAGGCCGGCCCGCCCCAGCATGAACGCGCCATTGCAGATCGAGCCGAACTTGCCGGCACGGGCGCAGGCCTGGCGCAACCACGCATGGATGGCGGGATCGAAACGACGTTCCACCAGCGTCGGGCCACCGGCCACCAGCAAGAGGTCATCCTCGCCGTCGGCGTCGCGCCAGGTAAGGCCGGCGTTCAAGCCCAGGCCGTTGGAACAAGTCACTGCCGCGCCATCCACACTGACGGTCTGCAGGCGATAGCGGTCACCCGGCAGCAAAAACCGGTTGGCCTCGGAGAACACGTCCAGCGGGCCGGACACATCCAGCGATTGCACGCCATCGAAAATCACGACTGTCACTGTCTTCATGGGGGTTCGCATCAGGGGTCGGAAAACGGCATGCAGGCCTGCCCGCATGCCTTCGGCAGAGCGCAATTGTGGCACGCGCATGGGCCGGCCGCTGCGGCAGCGCCATTGAGCATCGGCCAGACGACAGCCGAATCCGGCCAGCCCCGGTGCTGGCCGGATTCACCTTCAGACTGGCCGAAAGTCCAGGCCGAATGCGCATCCCGGCTTGCGGTGGCGCCGCGATAATCCTCGCTCCCGCCGCACCGCCGGCATGACCACCAGGAGTTCTGCATGTCTTCCCCTACCCCCTCCGTTTCCCTGCCGGCCGAACGCGTCGGCCCGGCCTTCTCCGTGGACGGCATGCTGCTGGCGCGGCGCAAGACCCGTGAAGCCATCGCCCGCATCGCAGAGCGCGTCGTGCCTGGCATGGTGGAAGAAGACGCAGTGGCCATGGCCAAACAGGAGATGGCCGGGATGGGCCTGGCCCTGAGCTGGCACCCCACCCGCGTGCGTTTCGGGCGCAATACCATCAAGCCCATGAAACTGGCCTCCGAGCCCGGCGTGGTGCTGGGGGAAAACGATATCTTCTTCCTCGACATCGCCCCCCGCGTGGAGGCCTGGGAAGGCGATGGCGGCAAGACCTTCACAGTCGGCCAACATGCCGATTACGCACGCTGCGCCCGCGATGCCGAGGAACTCTTCCACCAGGCACGCCAGGCCTGGGACCGGCAGCAACTGAGCGGGCGCCAACTCTACGACTTCGCGGACAAGACGGCGCGCGCCATGGGTTGGGAACTCAATTTCGACCTGCCGGGCCACCGCGTGTCCGATTTCCCGCATGCGGCCATCCACACCGGTGCGCTGGCCGATTTCGAGCAGGCCCCGGCGACCATGCGCTGGATCCTGGAAATCCACCTGCGCGATCCTCAGCATCGCTTCGGCGCCTTCTTCGAAGACATGCTGCTGGAAGATGAGCACTACCCGCTTTGAGCCATGCCAGCCTGAGCGAAAACAAGAAAGCCAGCTCCGCGGAGCTGGCTTTTCTTCTTCCATCAATCAAGCAATCAGGCGATCAGGCAATCACGCCAAATGCTCATGACCTCATGCGCTCATACCAGCGAATCGTCATAACCGCCGCTGTCGTCCAGATCGAAGTTGCTCAGGTCTGCCAGATCGCTGCTGGAGCCGAAGTCACTGCTGTCATTACCGCTGTCACTACCGCTGGCATTGCTGGCCAGGTCTGATTTGCGCTCGCCATCGCTGCCGTAGTAATTGTTGACCGTGGTGTTCTCGATGTTTTCCACAGGAGCGCTCAGGCCGTTCTGGCGCGCCAAGCCGGCCCCGCTATTGCCATTGAACATGTGCTCGATGCCCTGGTACAGGAAAGCACCACCGGCCACGCCGGCCGCCGTGGCGGCGACACTGCCCAGCACGCTGCCCATGCCGCCCCCGAAGAAGCCTGAAGACGGCGCCGGTGCCGGCGCTGCCTGGTAGGCCGGCGCTGGCGCAGGTGACGCATAGGCCGGTGCCGGTGCGGGCGCCGCTGCATAAGCCGGAGGATAGGCCGGTGCCGGCGCCGCCTGCGGACGGGCGCCAGACGGTGCATGCCCCCAGGCATTGCCATCCAGAAAACCCGGTTCACGGGCGCCACCGGCCTGCAGCGCCTGTACCTGGGCCTGCAGCGCACTGACCTGGGCCTTGCTGGCATTGAGCGCCTGCTCCATCAGCAGCGCCCGCTGCACCAGCAGATAGGCCGCGTCCGGCTGCTGCGCGACCGCCTGGGCGATCATCGCATCGGCCTGGGCATCCTTGGTGATGCCCCGTACCTGGGTCAATTGTTGGAGAAAATCCTGAAGGGCTTGGGTTTCTTGCGGATTCATCATGGCGGGCTCCTGCCGTTACGGTAATGACGACAAATGTAGACACAGCGACCCACATTCAACCCATGGACGAACGGGATCGCCGACAAATGGATTATGCGCGCCTTCCTCTCGAAGAGATGTGTCGACAATCAACGAGATGGAAACAGCTTGTAACAGACAGCCGACAAGACTTCGCTCAAAGCCGACGTACGCACAAAAAACCCGAATGTTGAAATTTTAGGTAATATCCCCCTCCCCGCACCCGTTCCGGCGGCCACAAGCCCGGAGCGGGCGGAGGCAGGCGCGTGGAGCCGGTCACCGGTTCCCGCACCCATTATCCGAGCCGACGAGAACGCAGCACCCTGCGCGATCGGCCCGCCGCATTCAGACCAGGAAACCAGAACAGCGAACGCGAGCCGCCTGCATCCGGCCCTCGCTTCCTCAAGACCGTTAATCCCTCATCAAGATCATGACCCAACAAATTTCCGCCGCCGAGCAACTCCTGCGTGACGCCGCCCGCGAATACCATCGCACCCCGTCGCGCGGCAAGATCGAAGTCCGCCCCACCAAGCCGCTGTCCAACCAGCGCGACCTGTCGCTGGCCTATTCGCCGGGCGTGGCCTATCCCTGCCTGGATATCGAAGCCGATCCGCTGAAAGCCTTCGACTACACCTCGCGCGGCAACCTGGTGGCCGTGGTCTCCAACGGCACCGCCGTGCTGGGCCTGGGCAACATCGGTCCGCTGGCGTCCAAGCCGGTGATGGAAGGCAAGGGTTGCCTGTTCAAGAAGTTTGCCGGCGTGGACGTGTTCGACATCGAACTGGCCGAGACCGACCCGGACAAGCTGGTCGAGATCATCGCCTCGCTGGAGCCCACCCTGGGCGGCATCAACCTGGAAGACATCAAGGCCCCCGAGTGCTTCTACATCGAGCAGAAGCTGTCGGCCCGCATGAACATCCCGGTCTTCCACGATGACCAGCACGGCACCGCCATCATCTCCTCGGCAGCCCTGCTGAACGGCCTGGAACTGGTCGGCAAGGACATCGGTAGCGTCAAGATCGCCGTCTCCGGCGCCGGTGCAGCCGCGATTGCCTGCGTGGAAGTGATGATCGGCCTGGGTGTGAAGCGCGAGAACGTCTTCATGGTCGACAGCAAGGGCGTCATCTATGAAGGCCGCCCCGGTGGCCTGGACGCCTCCAAGCAACGCTACGCCATCAAGACCGAAGCGCGCACCCTGGCCGACGTGGTCAATGGCGCCGACGTCTTCCTGGGCTGCTCGGCCCCGGGCGTGCTGACCGCCGAGATGGTCAAGACCATGGCCGACAAGCCCATCATCCTGGCCCTGGCCAACCCGGAACCGGAAATCCGCCCCGAACTGGCCAAGTCGGTGCGCCCGGACTGCATCATCGCCACCGGCCGTTCGGACTATCCGAACCAGGTCAACAACGTGCTGTGCTTCCCCTACATCTTCCGTGGCGCGCTGGACTGCGGCGCCACCAAGATCACCGAAGCCATGAAGCTGGCCTGCGTGCGCGAGATCGCCGACCTGGCCAAGGCCGAGACCAGCGCCGAAGTCAGCGCCGCCTATCCCGGCAAGGAGCTGGTGTTCGGTGCCGACTACCTGATCCCGACCCCCTTCGATTCGCGCCTGATCCTCAAGATCGCCCCGGCCGTGGCCAAGGCTGCCGCCGAGTCCGGCGTGGCGACCCGTCCCATCAAGGACTACGCCGCCTACCGCGAAGAGCTGACCCGCTTCATCTACCAGACCGGCATGTTCATGCAGCCCGTCTTCAACACCGCCAAGGTGGCCGCGCAGCGCGTGGTCTATGCCGACGGTGAAGACGAGCGCGTCCTGCGCGCAGTACAGTTCGTGGCCGACGAAGGCCTGGCCGCACCCATCCTGGTCGGCCGTGCGGACGCCATCGAAGCCGGCATCAAGAAGGCTGGTCTGCGCCTGAAGATCGGCCAGAACGTACAAGTCATCAACCCCGCCAGCGATGCCCGCGTGGCCGCCTACGCCGCGCAATACCAGGGCGGCAGCGAAGCCGACGTGCGTGCCAGCGGCAGCCTGCTGGCCGCGCTGATGGTCAAGGCCGGCGACGCCGATGCCATGCTGTGCGGCCTGGACGGCAACTACGACGGCCACCTGGCGCATGTGGAAAAGGTCATCGGCCTGAAGGACGGCGCCCAGGAATTCGCGGCATTGAACGCCGTGCTGCTGCCGGACCAGACCCTCTTCATCACCGACACCTACGTCAACGACACCCCGGACGCCGAGCAACTGGCGCGCATCGCCAAGGCCGCCGCCGAGGAAGTGGCGCGTTTCGGCGTGCCGCCCAAGGTAGCCTTCCTGTCGCACTCCAACCATGGCAGCTCCTCGCGCCCGTCGGCCCGCAAGATGGCGCAGGCGCATGAAGCCTTCAGGAAGCTGGCCCCGGAAGTGGAATCGGCCGGTGAACTGCACGGCGACGCCGCCCTGTCGGAAAAGATCCGCAACAACGTCGGCCTGGCCGACAGCGGTCTCACCGGCGCGGCCAACGTGCTGGTCTGCCCCAACCTGGATGCCGCCAACATCCTCTTCAACGTGTTGAAGACCAGCAGCGGCCAGGGCACCACCATCGGCCCCATCCTGCTGGGTGCGGCCGCCCCGGTGCATGTGCTGACCCCGTCGAGCACGGTGCGTCGCGTCATCAACATGACCGCGCTGGCAGCGGCCAAGGCACAGGACGGCAAGTCCAAGGCCTGAGCCAGGCCCTAAGCAAGCAGCCAGAAAAGACCGGGTTCGCCCGGTCTTTTTTTTCGTCCCTCGCCAGCCAATGCCGCGACCGACGGGAACGGGCTGCAAATCGATATCAAATCGCGCATTGCCCGAAAGAATAATTTCATTGGATGGAAGGCTTGCCGCTGATTACTATCATTGGCGATTCAGCCATGCGACCATCGAACAAGCAAACGCCGGCAGTACAGGGAAGCCGGCGGCAAGAAGAGAGACAGGATGGGCAGGAAGCAGACGCTTCGTGACGGCATGACAGCATGACATCACCAGCACTTCATTGCTCGCCGCGACCGCCCATCCGGGCCGGCCGCCGCTCCTGACTTCTCGCGCCCGCACGCCCGCACGCCAAACGGGCGGCTCCGCATCGATCGCATCGCCTGGGTCCGATACCAACAACGATAGCAATCGAACGCGAGGAAGACATGATCTGGTTCTACAACCTCAACATCGCCAGGAAGCTGGCCCTGTCCTTTGCCGTGGTGATCGCACTGACCCTGCTGCAGGGCCTGTTCGCCATCAAGGAGCTCAAGCAGGTCAACAACGCTTCCGGCGAGATCGTCACCAAGTGGATGCCGACCATGGATGCCGCGCGCGAGCTGCAGGGTTCGCTGCCGCCGCTGCGCCTGACCGAACTGGAACTGGTCACCGCCGTCACCCCGCAGGAGCGCGCCGCCGCCAACCAGGCCATCAAGACGCGCCTGGAGGCCCTGGCCAAGCAACGCGCCGTCTTCGAACAACGTATGTCCGAGCCGCAGGAAAAGGAGCAGTACGCCCAGTTCGGCAAGAACCTGGCCGCTTACATCAAGGTCGATGAGCAACTGGCCGAGATGGCGGCCAACCAGCAATACGACGAGACCCGCGTCCTCTTCAAGGGTGAATCTGCGCGGCTGTATGGCGCCATGGTCGGTAATCTGGACGCCATCGTGAAGATCAACGCCAGCGGCAGCGCCCGGGCCGACGAAGAAGCCACCGGTGTATTCCGTGGCGCCCAGCGCTGGATCGGCGGGCTCTTGCTGGCGACCGTGGCGATCGGTTCGTTGCTGGCCTTCGTGGTGGCCGCCAATGTGGCGCGTCCACTCAAGGAAGCGGTGGAGATCGCCCAGCGCGTGGCGCGCGGTGACCTGACGCTGCGCATTCGCCCGGCCGGGCGTGACGAGACCGGTCGCCTGATGGAGGCCCTGCGCGCCATGAATGAAAGCCTGCGCGACATCGTCAACGAGGTGCGCCAAGGTACCGACACCATCGCCACCGCCTCCAACGAAATCGCCCGCGGCAACCTGGACCTGTCCAACCGCACCGAGCAGCAGGCAGGTTCGCTGGAAGAGACCGCCTCGGCCATGGAGCAGCTCACCTCCACCGTGACCCAGAACGCCGACAACGCCCGCCAGGCCAACCAGCTGGCAGCCACTGCCTCGGACATCGCCAGCCAGGGCGGCGAGGTGGTGGGCCAGGTGGTGCAGACCATGGAAGGCATCACCGAAAGCTCGCGCCGCATCGCCGACATCATCAGCGTGATCGACGGCATCGCCTTCCAGACCAACATCCTGGCCCTGAACGCAGCGGTGGAAGCAGCCCGGGCCGGCGAACAGGGCCGCGGCTTCGCGGTGGTGGCCTCGGAGGTGCGCTCACTGGCCCAGCGTTCGGCCGGAGCAGCCAAGGAGATCAAGGAACTGATCGACGATTCGGTGCAGAAGGTCAGCGCCGGCAGCGCCCTGGTGGAACGCGCCGGCAGCACCATGAACGAGGTGGTGGCCAGCGTGCGGCGCGTGACCGATGTGGTGGCCGAGATCAGCGCCGCCACCCAGGAACAGAGCGGCGGCATCAATGAAGTGAACCTGGCCATCACCCAGATGGACGAGACCACCCAGCAGAACGCCGCCCTGGTGGAACAGGCGGCAGCCGCCGCCGATTCACTCAAGGGCCAGGCCGGCAACCTCGCTGCGGTGGTGGGCAAGTTCAAGCTGGACTAGGGCCTCATCCCTACGGCAGATGGACGGGAAGCAGGCGGGAGCCAGCCTCCTGGCGGCCATCCCTGAGCACGTAATCGACTTCGCTGGCGCCGATGCCCAGGTCATTGAGTTCGCGGGCATCCATGCCCCGGATCTCAACGACTGCGGCGCCGCGTGATCTGCTGTAGTCCCCGAGTACGCGGGCAAGGACCTGGCTGACGATAGGCCACATGGACTTCTCCTTGGTTGAATGCGCACATGATCAGGCAATCCAGGCTATTGGTAAAATTGAGTTTGATGACACCTATTATCAGGAAAACTGATGCGAGAACTCAGCCTGGACCAGTTGCGTACACTGGTCACCATCGTCGATTTGGGGACTTTTTCGGCCGCTGCCAATGCGCTGCACCTGGCCCAGCCCACCATCAGCCTGCATGTCAGCGATCTTGAGGCGCGCCTGGGCGGTGCCCTGCTCATGCGTGGCAGTCGCCGCGTACAGGCCACGGCCCTGGGCGCACTGGTGATCGAACGGGCCAGGCGACTGTTACGCGACGCCGACGATCTGCTGGAGGTGGCCAGAAAACACGTGGAAGGCAAGGTGGGCCGGGTGCGACTGGGGACGTCGACGGGGGTGGTGGTCAATCTGCTGCCGCGCGTATTGCGCAAGCTGGAAAGCAGCTTTCCCGGCATCGATGTGGAGGTCAACATCCTGGGCTCGAACGAGACCATGGCGCGCCTGCAGGAAGGCACGCTCGACATCGGCCTGGTGGCCACCCCGATCCAGTCTTCCAAGGACATCCTGATCACGCACTGGCGCAGTGACCGCATGATGGCCTTCCTGCCGGCCACATGGAAATCACCGGCTGCCATCAAGCCGGGCTGGCTGGTGGACAAGCCAATGATCTTCAACGACGCGACCACGCAAATGTATCGCCTGACCATGGCCTGGTTTGCCGAGGCCGGGGAAAACCCGCGCGCGCGTATCGAACTCAACTACAACGAAGCCATGAAGAGCCTGGTCTCGGCCGGCTACGGCGCCGCCGTCCTGCCGCTGGAACAGCCCCTGGCCGCCGAGCTGGAGCGCCACAAGGATATCCGCATCGTTCCCCTCTCCCCGGTACTCAAGCGCCACATCGGCGTGGCGCATCGTGCCCTGCCCGGCCTGGACAAGGCGACGGCCAACGTGCTGGAGACGATACGGCAGTTCGAGCAGGCCTGAACCGGGGTCTCCCCTGCCAGCCCGTCTTCCGGAGGCACACACAGGCTCATTAACGAGCGTTTAATGCTGGATTCAATGAGCATTAAGCACAGCCCCGGGCGCATCTCCTATAGTCAGCACTCCTTCACGTGCAATTTTCAGGAGTTCCCCATGAGCCTGGCATCCCTGCCCACGCCCACCGCCTTGATCGACATCACCCGCATGGAGCGCAACATCGCCCGCATGCAGCAGCGCATGGATGCGCTGGGCGTGCGCTTCCGCCCCCACGTCAAGACCACCAAGTGCCAGCAGGTCGTGCAGGCGCAATTGCAGGCCGGGGCGAGCGGCATCACCGTCTCCACCCTGAAGGAGGCCGAGCAGTTCTTTGCCGCCGGCATCGGCGACATCGTCTATGCCGTAGGCATGGCGCCTACCAAGCTGGAGCAGGCGTTGGCCCTGCGTCGCCAGGGCTGCGATCTCAAGATCGTGGCCGACAGCGTGGCCTGTGCCGAGGCCATCGTGGCCTTCGGCCGGGAGCACGATGCATCGTTTGAAGTCTGGATCGAAATCGACGTCGATGGCCATCGCTCCGGCATCGCCCCGGACGATGCCGTCCTGCTGGCCGTGGGATCGATACTGCACGCAGGCGGCATGCGCCTCGGCGGGGTATTGGCCCATGCCGGCTCCAGCTACGACCATGACAACGATGCCGCCCTCATCGCCGTGGCCGAACAGGAACGCGCCGGCTGCGTACGCGCCGCCGAACGCCTGCGCGCCGCCGGCCTGCCGTGCGAGGTCGTCAGCATCGGTTCCACCCCGACCGCCCTGCGCGCCGAACAGTTGCGTGGTGTCACCGAGGTGCGGGCCGGGGTCTACGCCATGTTCGATCTGGTGATGTACAACGTAGGCGTCAATACGCTCGATGACATCGCGCTGAGCGTGCTGACCACCGTGATCGGCCACCAGCCCGAGAAAGGCTGGGCCATTGTCGATGCCGGATGGATGGCCATGAGTCGCGACCGGGGTACCCAAGGGCGCCGCCAGGATTTCGGCTATGGCCAGGTCTGCACCGAGGATGGCCAGGTGCTGCAAGGCTACCTGATGAGCGGTGCCAACCAGGAGCACGGCATCCTCTCGCGCCAGGGCAGCCCGGATAGCCAGATCGCACAGCACCTGCCGATCGGGACGCGCCTGCGCATCCTGCCCAACCACGCCTGCGCCACCGGTGCGCAGTACCCGCACTATCAGGCCATCGCCGCCGACGGCAGCGTGACGACCTGGCCGCGCTTCAACGGCTGGTAGGCGCCGCGCCGTTCAGGCCGCTGCTGAAATAGGATTGCGCCAACGCCACCCAGTAGCGCACGCCCTCTTCGATGATGTCATCGTTGAAGTCGTAGTGCGGGTGGTGCAGCGAATGGGAGCTGCGGTCCTGCGGCGCATTGCCGATCAGGACATAGGTCCCCGGCCGCTCCTCCAGCATGAAACCGAAATCCTCGGAGGTCATGTTGGCGGGGATGCCGGTGTGGATGCGCGCATCACCGAAGGTGGTGCGGATCACCCGTTCACAGAAGTCGGTCTCGGCCGGTGTATTGATGGTCGCCGGGTAGTACTGGAAGAATTCCACCTCCACCTGCGCGCCATAGGCGTCGGCCAGCGCATGACACATGCGGCGGATGTCTTCCTGCAACTTCTGCTGCAGGGTCGATGAGAGCGTGCGGATGGTGCCGCGCAGCTCGGCGCGGTCGGGAATCACGTTGTCGGTATCACCCGCATGGAACATGCACACCGAGATCACGGCCGGATCGACCGGGTCCTTGTGACGGGCGGCGATGGTCTGGCACTGCAAGACCATGGAGCAGGCCAGCGGAATCGGGTCCAGCCCGAGATGCGGCTGGGCCGCGTGCGCGCCCTTGCCGGTGATGGTGATCTTCAGGCGCGAGCCGGCGGCCATGATGGGACCGGTGCGCAGGCCGAACTGCCCGGCCGGCAGGCCTGGCCAGTTGTGCATGCCGAACACGGCCTCGGTCGGGAACTGTTCGAAGAGGCCATCCTCGATCATCTTGCGCGCCCCCGCTCCACCCTCCTCGCCCGGCTGGAACACGAAGTGCACGCTGCCCGCCAGCGTCGGCATCTGCCTCAGCACCCGGGCCGCACCCAGCAGCATGACGGTATGGCCGTCATGGCCACAGGCATGCATGACGCCGTGCGAGCAGGAAGCATGGGCGAAGTCATTGGCCTCGGTGATGGGCAGGGCGTCCAGGTCGGCGCGCAGCACGATGCCGCGCTGCGGGTCGCTGCCCGGCAGGCTGGCCACCACGCCGGTGTCACCCAGGCCACGGGTGACGGCATAGCCCAGTGACGCCAGTTCCCGCACCACCACGTCGGCGGTGCGATGTTCCTCGAAGCGCAGTTCGGGATGCGCATGCAGGTCGCGGCGCAGGCCGGCCCAGTGGGCCAGATGCGGGTGCAGGCTGTCGTGCTGATGGGGGGTGTGTTCCATGATGCGGCTCTGTCTCCGGTTCGGCAGGCAATCAGGCGTAATAGCCCAGGATCGATTTCACTTCCATGTACTCTTCCATGCCCTCGACGCCGTATTCGCGGCCGTTGCCGGACTGCTTGTAGCCGCCGAAAGGCGCCTGCGGGTCCCAGGCCGGGTAGTTCAGGTGGACCTGGCCGGACTGGATGCGGGCCGCCACGGCGCGTACCTGGTCCTTGTCGGTCCCCTGCACATGGGCGCCCAGGCCATAGACGCTGTCATTGGCGATGGCGATGGCTTCTTCCACGCTGTCGTAGGGCAGGATGGCCAGGACCGGGCCGAAGATTTCCTCCTGCGCGATCACCATGTCGGTATGCACGTCCGAGAAGATCGTGGGCCGCGCATAGTAGCCCTGCTCCAGCCCCTGCGGGCGTCCGGGACCGCCGGCCAGCAGCCGGGCACCATCCTGCAGGCCGGCCTCGATCATCTGCTGCACGCGCAGGAACTGGGCGCGATTGGCCAGCGGGCCATGGGTGGTGGCCTCCTGCCAGGGGTCGCCCACCTTCATCTGCGCCAGCGCTGCCAGCGCCAGGGCATGCACACGATCCAGCGCCACGCGGGGCACGATCAGCCGCGTCGGCGCGCTGCAGGACTGGCCCATGTTGCGCAGGGCGGCCGCCACCCCGGGCGGGATGGCGCGCTCCAGGTCGGCATCCGGCAGCACCAGGTTGGGCGATTTTCCACCCAGCTCCTGGGCCACGCGCTTGACGGTGGTCGCGGCCGCCTGCGCCACCAGCACGCCGGCACGGGTGGAGCCGGTGATGGAAATCATGTCCACCTGGGGATGCACGGACAGGGCCGCGCCGACTTCGGCGCCGGTGCCATTGACCAGGTTGAAGACCCCGGCCGGCACCCCGGCTTCATGCACGATCTCGGCGAACAGCAGCGCCGACAGCGGCGACAGTTCGCTGGGCTTGAGCACCACCGTGCAGCCGGCCGCCAGGGCCGGGCCGACCTTGGCGGTGATCTGGTAGATCGGCCAGTTCCAGGGCGTGATCAGGGCGCACACGCCGATGGGCTCGCGCACGATGGCGGTGGTGCCACGTGGGCGGATGAAGGGATAGGCGGCCAGGTTGTCGCGGGCCACGCGCAGGTGCTCGGCCGCCAGCGGCACGTGGGCGTTGCGGGCGTAGCCGATGGGCGCGCCCATTTCCAGCGTGAGCGCCTGGGCGAACAGTTCGCTGCGCTCCAGCAGCAAGGCATGCACGCGGCCCAGCAAGGCGGCGCGCTCGGCCGGCGAAGTCGCGGCCCAGGCCGGGAAGGCCCGTCGTGCGGCCTGCACCGCATGGTCCACATCGGCAGCATTGCCCAGCGCGATCTCGCCGACCGCCGCTTCGGTGGCCGGGGCGATGACGCTGGCGCATTCGCTGCCCTGCGGGCGCACCCAGGCACCATCGATATAGAAATGCGCCAGCCGGGCGGTGCGGCCCAGGTGGTCCAGCGGAAGTGAGGCAGAAGCGTGGAGGGTCATGTCGGGATGTCCTTGGGTCGGAGTGGGTCCTGCTCGCGCAACGGCGTGTTCACCGCAGCGGCGTGTTCACAACAGCGCGGTCGCCTCGACCTCGATCTGCAGACCGAAATGCAGAGCCGGTACCGGTACGACCGCGCGCGCCGGACGGGCAGCCCCGGCCCAGGCCGCATAGATCTGGTTGAACAGGGGCCAGTGCGCCACGTCGGTGAGGTAGATTCGCACCTGCAGAAGCTTGCCGATCTCGCTGCCGCCACCGATGAGGGCGGTCTCGACATTGGCCAGCACCTGCCGTGCCTGGACTTCGAAGGACGCCTCGGTGAGCTTGTGGCCGCTGGCATCGATGGGCAGTTGGCCGGAGATGAACAACATGCCGTTGCCGCTGGCGACATGGCTGTAGTGGCCGCCGGGCGTGGCCAGGCCGACCGGGTTGAGGGTGACCGGGTAGCGGTGGGGATCGGTATCGTGATTCATGAGGTCCATTGATCGAAGTGAAAAGTCAGAAAACAGATAAGAAACCGGAAAGCAAAACGCTATGCGACCGCAGTTTCCCTGGATGGACTGTAGCCAGATGGCGCTCATCCATGTTTAATATCCGTTCAATTCACCATTAAGAGGTCTTTAATGCTGCAACTCGATGACATGCAACTGCTGCGCGCCCTTGGCGCGTCGTCTTCGCTGGCCGCCGCCGCTCGCCTGCTGGATCTGACGCCGCCTGCCGTCACGGTGCGCCTGCAGCGCATCGAGGACCGCATCGGCGTGCGCGTGGCGCACCGCGCTGCGCGAGGCATCGCCCTGACCGACGAAGGCCAGCGCCTGGTGCAGGAGTCCATGGACATCCTGGAGCGCATCGAATCGCTCACCGCCAGCATCTCGCGCGAGGCCGACCGCGGCGGGTCCATTGGCGAGACCCAGATCAGCGGATCGCTGCGGGTGGTGGCCCCGTTCGGCTTCGGTCGCCGCCATGTGGCACCGCTGGTGCGCGATCTGCAGCGCAGCCACCCGCAGCTGGCAATTTCCCTGCTGCTGGCCGAGAGTCCCCTGTCGGCCGCCACCGGCGCCGATGCCGTGATCTCCATCGGGCGCGTCAAGGACTCTTCGTGGGTCGGGCATTTCCTGGCGCCCAACGAACGCTTCCTGTGCGCCGCACCGACGCTGGCACGACGCATGCAGCGCCTGAAACATCCGTCCGAACTGGCCGAGTATCCCTATGTCTGCCTGCGCGAGAACGACGACGACGTCAGTCGCCTGCGCTTCACTCCCGTGGACCGTGCCGGAGGGCGTACCGGCAAGGCCCTGACGGTCAAGCTCAAGGGCATGCTCTCGTCCAATGACGGCACCATCACCCGCGACTGGGCGCTCGACGGCGAAGGCTTCGTGGCGCGTTCCGAATGGGATTGCGCCCATCTGGTGGCCGAGGGCCGCCTTGCCCGCATCCTGCCCGGCTGGCAGCTGGAGCCGGCACCCGTCATGGCGCTGCTGCCCGGGCGCGAGGGCTTGACCACGCGCCAGCGGGTCTTCCTGGAAGCGGCCCGGCGCGCCTTCGATCCGGTTCCCTGGCGTCGCTGACAAGAGCCGCCGGGGGCCACGTCAGAAGTCCGCCACCTTGCCCCAGGACGAATCGTTGAAGCGATTCGGGTGATAGGGGCGCGGATCGACGATGGGCGTAACGCCACTGGCCAGGTCCGCGATCAGGTGCCCGGCACCCGGTCCGATGCCGAAACCGTGGCCGGAGAAACCGGCCGCCAGGATCAGCCCCGGGGTCTGCGGCAATTCGCCGATGCCTGGCACGCCGTCGGGCGTGCTATCCACGTAGCCGGCCCAGGTATGGGTGACGCGGGCCTCTGCCAGCTCGGGCAGCAGTTCGATGGCGCGGCGATGAGTGGCACGGATGGACACCGGATCGGCCGGCGCATCCAGGATGCGCATGTGTTCCATCGGCGTGGGCGCATCCAGGCGCCAGCGCGACAGGCTCTCGTGGCCACTGCGCCAGGCCTGCAGGCCACCCGGCGACAGGTTGCGCCAGCGCTTGGCGAACATCGGCAGGAATTGCGGCGAAAAGCGCAGGAACTGCAAGGTCGGATCGACCCGCGCCCGACCACTGATGGCCAGTGCATAAGAGCCGTCACTGCGCCGCGTGACCGCCACACCCGAGGTGTACAGCGCGCCCGGCAAGGGCTCGCTGGTCGGCGCCACACTCATGATGGACTGCCGCACCGAGGCCTGCGGAAAACGGATGCCCAGCTGGTGGCAGAACGATGACGCCCAGGCGCCGCCGGCCAGGATGGCGGTGCGGGTCTTGATGACGCCGGCTTCGGTGATCACGCCGGAGACGCGTCCACCTTCGGTTTCGATACCACGCGCCGCGCATTGCTGGATCACGTGGCCGCCCAGCTTCATCACCGCGCGCGCCACCGCCGGTGCCGCCTTGCCCGGATCGGCAGTGCCGTCGGTGGGCGAGAACACCCCGCCCTTCCAGGGACGTCGGGTGGCGTGGCCACGTTCGGCGGCCTGTTTGCTGTCGAGCATATAGGTGGTCACGCCGGCACTCTTGGCGAACTTGCCCCAGGTGGCCCAGCGATTGATTTCCTCGTCATCGTTGGACAGGTAGAGCAGGCCGCAGCGGGTGAAACCGGTGTCCTCGCCGCTCTCGGCGGCGAACTGCTCCCACAGGTCGATACTCTTGGTCGCCATGGGCAGCTCGCGGGCATCGCGGTTCTGCTGGCGGCACCAGCCCCAGTTGCGGCTGGACTGCTCGGCACCGATGCGCCCCTTTTCGACCACGGCCACCGAGATGCCGCGCTTGGCCAGGTAGTAGGCGGTGAAGATGCCGATGATGCCACCACCGATGATGACAACATCGGCCGCAGCAGGCGGCGTGGTCGGGCTCTGGACTTGGACGAGTGGGGGCGACATCTTACTTTTCCTCCCCGGCCGGCACGGTCTGGACCACATAGAACTTGGCCACGCGCTCGCTGCTCTCCCAGCCGATGGACGCACCCTGCGGCACGAACACGGCATCGCCCCGCTCCACCGCCACCACGCTGCCATCGGGCTCGGCGAAACGCACCCCGCCATCAAGGATGTGCATGAATTCATTGACCGGATGGGCGCGCACGATACGGTGGTAAGGGGTGGAATCCCAGGTGCCGATCTTGGCGTGGATGGAGGTTTCATCGACCACGTTGTCGCTGCGGCATTGCGGGACCGGCCCCAGCAGGATTTCCTTGGGCAGGGAATTGACCGAGGGCTTGAAGTCGGCCTCGGCCACCAGCGGGAACACGCCCGGCTGCACCGGTTGCGGGCAATCGGCGGCGCAGAACACCACCAGCGTCGGCACCGGGGCCGATACGCGCAGCGCGGCACCTGTGGTGAGCACCACACCGCTGTCGGGTTTCAGCACCAGCGGCGCGGCGCCCTCGGTCTCGACATGCAGTTCGCCCTGCACCACTACCAGGGTTTCCTGGTGCGGGAAACGGGTGATATCGATTGCAAACGCGCCATCCAGGCGCAGCCGTCCGGCGCTCATGCCGCCATTGCCCTGCCAGGCGATTTCACGCGAAGCGGCAAAGGGATCGGCCTGGCCCAGCGCGGCCGGGTGGAACGGGGTGGACAAGGGGGCGCCAGAGGCACGGTACAACACCAACGCTGCAGACATTTCTTCTCCTATGGGATGGCCAATCGACTTGGCCTTGAATTCGAATACCGGTGCCGGGATCAGACCGTCACGCCTTCCACCGGCAGCAGCGGCGCCTGTGCCTGCTGCAGGTCGGCGTCGGAGCGATGGCACAGGATCTCGCCGCCATGTTCCATGTTGCGGCGACGCGGCGGCACCACGTTGCAGACACCATCCACCCGCAACGAACAGCGCGGCAGGAAGGCACAGATCTCAGGCGACGGATCGGCCGCGCCGATGGGCGGCAGCTTGTGCTGACCGGCCCCGGCCACCTGTTCCAGCCAGCCCTGCTGCATGGCCGGTACCGACGACAGCAGGAGGTGCGAATACGGGTGGTAAGGCGGCGCCATCATCGCCTCGCGCGGGCGGTTGGCCACCATGCGACCGGCATAGAGCACCACGATGTCGTCACAGATGGCGCGCACCGTGCTGATATCGTGGCTGATGAACATGTAGGACACCTGCAGCTCGCGCCGCAGCTCGGCCAGCAATTCCAGGATGGCGGCAGCCACCACCGTATCCAGGGCCGAGGTCACCTCGTCGCACAGGATCAGGTCGGGCTTGGCGGCCAGGGCGCGGGCCAGGTTCACGCGCTGCTTCTGGCCGCCGGAGAGTTCGGCCGGCAGCCGGTCGATCACGCTGGAGGGCAGCTTGACCAGGTCCAGCAGTTCGGCCGTGCGACGCCGCATGGCATCGCCCTTGAGGCCGTGATAGAAGGCCAGCGGACGGTTGAGGATGCGGCCGATGCTGTGGGCCGGGTTGAGCGCGGTATCAGCGTTCTGGAACACGATCTGCACCCGACGGAACTGTTCGCGGGTGCGCCCCTCCAGGGTCGGCGAGAGGTTCTGTCCATCGAGCTGGATGCTGCCGCGCGCCGGGGCGATCATGCCGGCCACCGCGCGTGCCAGGGTGGTCTTGCCGGAGCCGGATTCGCCGATGATGCCCACCGTGCTGCCGCGCTGGATGGTGAGGTTGATGTCGTCCAGGATGCGCACGCCAGGCAGGCCCAGCCGGTCCGGAGCGCCGTAGCCGGCCACCAGGCCGCTGATGCGCAAGAGCGGCGCCCTGGCGTCGGCCGGCATGCTGGT
Source organism: Herbaspirillum frisingense GSF30 (assembly GCF_000300975.2). Taxonomy (GTDB): domain Bacteria; phylum Pseudomonadota; class Gammaproteobacteria; order Burkholderiales; family Burkholderiaceae_D; genus Herbaspirillum; species Herbaspirillum frisingense. The sequence goes on from NZ_AEEC02000016.1 coordinate 66,017, forward strand.
CGGCAGCACTTCACGTAACTGCGCCACCCGCGTGGCCGGGGAGACGGCGGCGATCAGGCTCTGGGTATAGCTGTCGGCGGGTTCATGCAGCACCTGTCCGGTACTGCCCATTTCGCGTACGGCGCCATCGCGCAGCACGATGATGCGGTCGGCCATCTGCGCCACCACGGCCAGGTCGTGCGAGACATAGACGGCGGTGGTACCAAGTTCCTTGACCACCTTCTTGAAGGCGCGCAGCACCTCGATCTGGGTGGTCACGTCCAGGGCCGTGGTGGGTTCGTCCAGGATCACCAGTTCCGGGTCGGTGATCAGGGCCATGGCCGCCATCACGCGCTGCAGCTGGCCACCGGAGACCTGGTGCGGATAACGGTCGCCGATGCTCTCGGGTTTCGGCAATGCCAGTGCGCGGAACAGCTCGACCGCCTTGGCGCGGGCGCTGGCCTTGTCCATCACGCCATGTTGCAGGGCACTTTCGATGACCTGATCCATCAAGGTACGCGCCGGGTTGAAGGCCGCCGCCGCACTCTGGGCGATATAGGCCACATGATGGCCACGCATGGCCAGCAGCGCCTTTTCATCCATCTGGTCGATCTGGCGCTGGCCGATGCGGATCTGGCCGCCGGCGATCTGGCAACCGCTACGGGCATAGCCCAGCAGCGACAGGGCGATGGTGGTCTTGCCGGAGCCGGACTCACCGATCAGCGCCAGCACTTCGCCAGGCGCCACGGTGAAATCGACGTTCTTGACGATTTCCACCGAGCTGCCATCGTCCTTGCGGGCGGTGACCCGCAGGCCCTGCACGTCGACCAGGGGCTGACCGGTCGGGGAGGCGGGCGTGCTGCCCTTCTTGCCGAGGAAAGTATCGAACTGCTTCACAGGCTTACTCCTTGGCAGCGCGCTTGCCGCGCAGGTTGTCGATCAGCAGGTTCACGCCGATGGTGAGCGAGGCAATGGCCAGCGCCGGCATGATCACCGCCAGGGCGCCCTCGCCCAGGCCGGAAATGTTTTCCCGCACCAGCGAGCCCCAGTCGGCATCCGGCGGCTGCACGCCCAGCGAGAGGAAGCTCAGGCCCGACAGCAGCAGCACCACGTAGACGAAGCGCAGACCGAAGTCGGCCAGCACCGGGCGAATCATGTTGGGCAGCATTTCGGTGGTCATGATGTACCACACGCCCTCGCCACGGGCACGCGCAGCCTGCACGTATTCCATGGCCTGCACGTTGACCGCCAACGAACGGGCGATGCGGTAGGCGCCGGGCATGTAGGTGATGGCCGCAGTGACTACCAGCAGCAGCATGGAAGAGCCGAAGGTGGCCACCATCATCAGCGCGAACATCTTGCTGGGGATCGAGATCAGGGCATCCAGGGCGCGGCTGATGACGGCATCGCGCCAGCCACCGGAGAAGGCCGCAAACAGCGCCACGGCCGTGCCGGTGGCACTGGCCAGTACGGTCGCCGCCAGCGCCAGGCCGATGGTGGCGCGGGTGCCGAAGAGGATGCGGCTCAACATGTCACGGCCCAGGTAGTCGCTGCCCAGCAGGAACTTGTGGCTCATGCCGGAAAACACGTCAGTATCGACGATGGCCGTGGCGTCATAGGGCGAGATGCTGGGGCCGAGGATGGCCATGAGCACCCAGAAGCCGACGATGGCCATGCCGATCCAGGCCATGGTCGAGTGACGGCGCACGCGCTTCACGGGAGCAGAAGCGGGCACAGGCGCGGCGGCAGCTTCCCCGCCGGTGGAATCGTGGAGGGCTTTCATCGGGTCTTCAACCTTGGATTGGAAACAATGGCCAGCACATCGGCCGCCAGTACCAGCAGCAGGTAGCCGGCACAGAAGATCATCGAGCAGGCCTGCACCAGCGGCATGTCACGGGTGGTCACGGCATCGATCATCAGGGTGGCGATGCCGGGATAGTTGAAGATGCTTTCGACGATGATGACCCCGCCCAGCAGGTAGGACAGGCTCAGCGCGACCGCGTTGGCGATCGGGCCGATGGCATTGGGCAGCGCGTGGCGCAGCACGATGCGGGTACGCTTGACGCCTTTCAACAAGGCCATCTCGGCATAGGAAGAACGCAGCTGGTCGATCACGGCGGCGCGGGTCATGCGCGTCATCTGGGCCACGATCACGCAGCACAGGGTCAGCACCGGCATGGCATAGGCCTTGATGAAGGCCCCCAGGGTGGCGGCCTCGCTCGCATGCGACAGCGCCGACAGCCAGCGCAGCTTGACGGCGAAGATCATCACCGCCACCGTGGCGACCAGAAACTCCGGCACCGAGACCATCGACACCGCGCTGACGTTGACGGCGCGGTCGAAGAAGGAGCCCCGGTACATGGCCGAGAAGATGCCCAGGAACAGCGCCAGCGGCACCGATACCAGGGCGGTGACGGCGGCCAGCATCAGCGAGGCCGGCAGGCGCCCGCCTATCATCTGCGCCACCGGCACGTTGTTGACCAGCGACATGCCCGGATTGCCCGAGACCAGGTTGCCCAGCCAGTGGGCATAACGCAGCGGAGCTGGCAGATCCAGGCCGTACTGCAGGCGCAATGCGGCCACCGTCTCGGGCGTGGCAGCCTGACCCAGCGCGGTCTGGGCGGCATCGCCCGGCAACAGGTTGGTGATGAAGAACACGCCGGCCGACACCAGCAACAGCGTCAGCACCGCCTGCAGCAGGCGGCGCACGATCAGACGCAGGACCATTCCATTCATAGCTATCCTCGGTAACCAGTGCCGGGACCGGCCGACTGTGCCGACCGGTCCCATGCGACTTGCACTGCCTTCATTGCGTCAGGCGCGAGACTTTCCCGTTCTCACGCATCCAGCCAGACGTACTCGGCACAGGTGTAGTTCATGAAGGCACCCAGCGGCACCGGATCGATGCCCTTGACCTTGGTGCTCATGCCTTCCAGGTTGATGATGAAGACCGGGATACCGATGCCGCACTTCTCGTGGATCATGGTCTGCAGATCGGCATACATGGACTTGCGCTTGGTGAAGTCGGTCTCGCCGCGCGCGGCCACCACCAGTTGGTCGAACTGGGCATTCTTCCAGCCCGATTCGTTCCACTGGGCATCCGACTTGAAGAACTGGGTCAGCAGGATGTCGGCGCTGGGGCGCGGATTGATGTTGCCGAAGCCGACCGGCACCTTCATCCACTGGTTGGACCAGTAGCCATCGGCCGGGACCCGCTTGACATCAAGCTTCAGGCCGATCTTGGCGGCGCTCTGCTGCATCAGCACGGCCATGTCCACCGAGCCGGTGGCGGCCACCGAGGCCACGACCGGAATGGTGCTGCCCATGACACCGGCCTTCTCCAGATGGAACTTGGCCTTGTCGGGATCGAAGGCGCGCTGCGGCAGGCCGGCGAAATAGAAGCGGTTGGTGGGGTCGATCGGCTGGTCGTTGGCGGTGACGGCGTAACCGCGGAAGGCGGCCATCTTGATCTGTTCGCGGTCCAGCAGATACTTCATGCCCAGGGTGAAATCCATGCTGCTGCCGGGTGCCACGTCCTGGCGCATGATCAGGTCGGTGTACTGGCCCGACTTGGTTTCCATGACGGTATAGCCGGCGGTACCCTTGACGCGGCCGGTGGAGCGGGCGTTGACGTCGTTGATCCAGTGCACGTCGCCGGAGAGCAGCGCATTGACGCGGGCCGCCTCGTCGGGGATGCCGAACAGTTCGACCTCGTCCAGGTAGGGCAGGCCGCTCTTCCAGTAGTTTTCGTTGCGTACGCCGATGGTGCGCACGCCGGGGGTAAATTCCTTGAGCTTGAAGGCACCGGTGCCGTTGGCGCTGCTGAAGTTGGTGGTGCCGTCGCGCACGATCAGGAACTGCGCGGTCGCCAGGATCACCGGCAGGTCGGCATTGGCGCTGGTGAGCTTGATCTGCACTTCATTGGGGCCGGTGGCCTTGACCGATTCGATCTGGTCGGCCAGCACCTTGACCTTGGAGGCGGTGGCCGGGTCCTTGTGGCGCATGAGCGAGAACACCACGTCGGCCGGGGTGAGGGGCTTGCCGTCGTGGAAGGTCACGCCCTTCTTCAGCTTGACGGTCCAGGTGATGGCGTCGTTGGTGAGCATTTCCTCGGCCAGCACCATTTGCGGCGCCAGCTTGCCGTCCAGCTTGGTCAGGCCGTTGTAGAACATGTGCGCCCGGGTGTAGTCGGTGGAGTGCGCGGTCTTGGCCGGGTCCAGGGTGTCGGCGGTGGAGCTGGTCTGGGTGGCGATGCGCATCTTGCCACCGCGCTTGCCGGTCTGTGCCGCCTGCGCCATTGCGCTGCCGCTGGCCGTGAGCAGGCCCGTGCCGCCCACCGTCATGAGACTGCCGGCCAGCAGGGTGCGCATCATGTCGCGGCGGGTGAAACCGCCCTGCGCATTTTCCAGCGATAGGTCGGTGATGATGGAGCCCTCTGCGGGGAGTCGTCCGTTTTCCTGCTTGCTCATGAAAAGCCTCACGATAAAAGTTCAACCACGAAGACCACCGGCCTGCCCTGGCGTCTGCTGTCGCAGATCCCTCCGCACAGGGCGTGCCACCTGATGGGGCCGGTCGCATGGATCGCAAGCCTGATGCCAGGCCGGCGGCGACCGGAACACTGCTGTTACCGGGAGTGCCTGCGCACGGGCTGTGCGTGGGCGGCTCCCTTCCTGCTCCTGCCCGGCTTACAGCCCGAGCACACCCGGCAGGCCGGAGATGTCCTTGATCTCGGTATAGCCGTAGTACGGCGTCGAGGGCTCATGGCCGCGATTGACGAAGACCTTGTTCTTGATCCCCATGTCGGACGCCGGCATGAGGTCGTAGCGCAGGCTGGAAGAGACGTGCAACACGTCTTCCGGATTGCAGTTGAGGTTGTCGAGCATGTATTCGAAGGCGCTCAGGCGCGGCTTGTAGGCTTGCGCCTGCTGGGCGGTGAAGACCTTGTGGAAGGGCGCACCCAGTTGTTCGACGTTATGCATGATCTGGCTGTCGTCGGCGTTGGAGAAGATCACCAGCGGGAACTCCTTGGCCACCTTGGACAGGCCGGCCGGCACGTCGGCATGCGGGCCCCAGGTCGGCACGGCCTTGTAGAAGGCGCCGGTCTCCTCGTCGGTGGTCTTGATGCCCCAGCGCGCGCAGGTACGGGTGATGGCGTTCTTGCAGACCTGTTCGTAGGGCTTCCACTGATCCAGCACTTCATCGAGGCGATAGGCAGCGAACTGGCGCAGGAAGAAAGGCATGTCCTCGGCCGATACACGGTCGGCGTAGATCTTCTGCGCGGTTTCCGACATCTGGAAACGGGTCAGCGTGCCGTAGCAGTCGAAGGTGATGAATTTGGGCTTGAAAGTGCTCATGGAAAATCGTCCTGTCAAAAAAATGATCCTGCAAAGGGATGCGGCGAATTCTCTTGCCTGAGGTTCAATGCATGAGAAGGATTACAACATGGCGACACTTGCGGTTTATTCCTTTTTGACGGGGCCGCGAAACAGAAATATGTGTTTTCGACGGCCCAATCAGCATAGCTTGCCGAGCAGTGCAGCAATGCGAGCCGGGTGCGCTGCTTTGGGGCACTTTCACCAAGCTGGTGCGGTTTCTATCGGCAGGCTGGCGATCCGGAGGCAGGCAGGGTGTTGGCGCAGATGACCCCTGCCCGGGCAATCGCTTGCACCACACATGCGTAAATCATTTAGCAGTGAGGCATGCGGGGCAGCACCATGCTAATGCCGATGCCGCCCAATTTTGTGCCGAGATAGGGGTGCAGATCGCCATAAGATTGCGAATTCGCGGCACCGAAACCCTCCGCCGCATGCCGCCGATGGCGCATCATCGCTGAGGTGTGCCGACTGCCCGGCAGCTCCGCAGGCAGCACTCATATAGAACGCGATCACATGGATCGACACGTATTGATAAGGACAAGCTTCATGCACACTGAAAGCACGCTCGACACCACCCAGGCCGACCGCACCACGCTGCGCCCCATGCGCGCCACGGATCTGCCGGCCTGCCATGCCATGAGCCTCCATCTGCACTGGCCGCACCGCCTGGCGGACTGGCAGTTCCACCATCAGGTCAGCAGCAGCTGGGCGGTCGAACAGGAACAGCCTGATGGCACCCTCAATGTGGCCGGCAGCGGCATGCTGTGCCGGCTGGACGATGACTATGCGTCGCTGGGTCTGGTGATCATCGCTGATGCCCTGCAGGGACGCGGCCTGGGGCGCGCCATGATGCAGCGCCTGCTGGCCGATGCCGGCTCCCGCAACGTCATCCTCAATGCCACCGAGGCCGGACGCCCGCTGTATGAAAAACTGGGGTTCGTGGTCACCGATACCCTCAGCCAGCACCAGAGCACCATGGCCAGCGCGCCCGCCACGCTGCCGCCAGGCACGCACATCCGCCCGCTGCGCCCGGATGAAGTGCCGGCCCTGCTGGCACTGGATCGCCAGGCCAGCGGCATCGACCGCAGCGCCCTGCTGCAGGCTTTGTTGAAACTGGCCGAGGTGGTCGTGCTGGAGCGGCAGGGACAGGTGGCGGGGGTGGCCTTCCAGCGCGAATTCGGCCGCGGCCGCGTGATCGGGCCGGTCATCGCCAGCAACGTGGAAGACGCCAAGGCGCTGATCGCCTATTGGGTCAACGCCTACCCGGGCGCCTACCTGCGCATCGACGTGCCGGGCCGTACCGGCCTCAAACCCTGGCTGCAGGAGATCGGCCTGACCTGCGTGGACGACGTGGTCAGCATGTGCCGGGGCACGCCGCCCAAGGCGGATCCGACCTGGCGCACCTATTCCATGATCAACCAGGCGCTGGGCTGAACGGCCGGCGCGACTCACCATGACCTTTCTCTACAAAGCCGACCCCGTGCGGGGCGCCGAATGGGCCGAGCTGTTTGCGCAAAAGGCACCGGAGCAGCCCTTCCAGATCTGGCCACACCAGGGCGATGACGCCAGCGTGCGCTACCTGGCGGCCTGGACTCCGCCGGACGATATCGCACAGCGCTTCCCCAACCTGGAAATCCTGTTTTCGGTCGGTGCCGGCATCGACCAGTTCGACATGTCCACCCTGCCCCCGGCATTGCCGGTGGTGCGCATGACCGAACCCGGTATTGCCGCCGGCATGGTGCAATACGTGACCCATGCGGTGCTGGGCCTGCATCGCGACAGCCGCCTCTATGCCCGCCAGCAGCGCGAACAGGTGTGGCGGGCGCATCGCGTGCGGCCGGCCACGGCCTGCCGGGTCGGGGTGCTAGGCCTGGGCATGCTGGGCCAGGCGGTGCTGCAGCAGTTGCATGGACTGGGTTTCCCCTGCGCCGGCTGGAGCCGTTCGGCGCACCAGCTGGAGGGCATCGATTGCTACAGCGGCAGCGCGGGCCTGAGGGATTTCCTTGCACGCACCGATGTGCTGGTATGCCTGGTACCGCTGACCGACGATACGCGCGGCATCCTGTGTCGCGCACTGTTTGAGCAACTGCCGCGCGGGGCGGCGCTGGTCAATGTCGGCCGTGGCGGCCACCTGGTCGAGGACGACCTGCTGGCCGCCCTGGCTGATGGCCAGCTCAGTGCGGCGGTACTGGATGTGTGCGAGGTCGAACCCTTGCCGCCGGGCCACCCGTTCTGGTCGCATCCCGACATCGTGCTCACGCCCCACATCGCCAGCATGACCCAGCCCGATGGCGCCGTGGAAGCGGTGCTGGAAAACCTGCGCCGTCATCGTGCCGGCCTGCCGCTGCTGGGTCTGATCGACCGCCAGCGCGGTTACTGACTCGGGAGGCGATGCCGCATGGCAAACAAAATGCCGATTGCCCACGCCAGAACGGCATGCCATGCCGCCGGCGCGCTGCAGTTCGCGCCACATCGCTTGCCGGCACGCCCTATCCTTGATGACATGGCGTGCTGCGTCAGCAGACGCGCCGCCCTGCCCCTATCCACCTGCCCGACATCCCGACCATGAAGCTGGAATCCTACTGGACCGATTCTGCCCCGCTGTATATCTCCCCCTCGCGAGAACTGCCAGCCCAGGTCGACGTGGCCATCGTCGGTGGCGGCTTTACCGGCCTGTCGGCGGCACTGGCGCTGGCCAGGCGCGGCGCCTCGGTGGTCGTGCTGGAAGCCGGCGCGCACGTGGCAGCCGAAGCCTCGGGCCGCAATGGCGGTCACGTCAACAACGGCCTGGCGATGGATTACGCGGAGGTCGCCGCCCGGGTCGGGGTCGAACGCGCCCGCGCCTGGTACCACGCCTATGACGATGCGGTCGATACGGTGGCACGGCTGGTGCAGGAAGAAGGCATCGCCTGCGACTTCCTGCGCCACGGCAAGCTCAAGATGGCTACACGGCCGCAACAGATGGAGGCCCTGCAACGCAGCGCCGAGCGCCTCTACGCCGACGGCGTGGACCGCGACATCGAGATCCTGGACGCCGCCCGCGTGCGTGCCGAGGTGCAGAGCGAGCGCTTCCATGGCGGCATGCTCTACAAGCGCAGCGCGCAGATGCACATGGGCCGCTTCGCCTATGGCCTGGCGCTGGCGGCCGAACGCCACGGCGCGGCCATCCATACCGGCACCGAGGTACGACGGCTGGAACGCATCGGCGACAGCTACGGACATCGGGTCCATACGCCCCGCGGCAGCATCCTGGCGCGGCAGGTCCTGCTGGCCACCGGTGCCAGCCGTCACGGCGCCTACCGCAGCTTCGGCTGGCTGCGCCGGCGCATCGTGCCGGTAGGCAGCTTCATCGTGGTGACCGAGCCGCTGGGAGCCGAACGCGCGGCCAGCCTGCTGAGCCAACAGCGCACCTACACCACGGTGGCCAATATCCATCACTATTTCCGGATGACGCCCGATACCCGCCTGGTCTTCGGCGGACGGGCACGCTTTGCGATTTCCAGCCCGCAGTCCGATGCCGCCAGTGGCGAAATCCTGCGCCAGGGCCTGCAGCAGACCTTCCCGCAGCTGGGACCGGTGCGCCTGGACTATTGCTGGGGCGGGCTGGTCGACATGACCCGCGACCGCCTGCCGCAGGCGGGAGAACGCGATGGCCTGTTCTATTCCATGGGCTACAGCGGCCACGGCACGCAGATGTCGGTGCACATGGGCCAGTGCATGGCGCAGGTGATGGCCGGCGATGCGCTGGCCAATCCCTGGCGTGACCGCGAATGGCCGGCCATCCCCGGTCATTTCGGGCCACCCTGGTTCCTGCCGGTGGTGGGCATGTACTACCGGCTCAAGGATAAGCTGGCGTGAATGCCCTTTCGAATCCTCTTCACTTTGACTGAATGCCTGCCATGACTACACTCGAACTGCACCGCCAGGACCTGCTGCCCGGTGCCCACCTGATCGGCGCCGAATGGCGCGCAGCGGCTGACGGTCGCGAACTTGCGGTCAGTGATCCGGCCACCGGCAAGGTGTTTGCCAGCGTCCCCGACGGCAATGCCGGCGATGCCCGCGCCGCGGTGGATGCCGCTGCTGCTGCATTCCCAGCCTGGCGTGCCACGCCGGCCAAGCAGCGCGCCGCCATCCTCAAACGCTGGAACGACTTGCTGCTGGCGCACCAGGAAGACCTGGGTCGCCTGATCTCGCGCGAGCAGGGCAAGCCGCTGGCCGAGGGGCGCGGTGAAGTGGCCTATGCGGCCAGCTATGTGGAATGGTTCGGCGAAGAAGCCACCCGCGCCAATGGCGACATCATCCCGGCCCCGGTCACCGGCCGCCGCATGCTGGCGCTGAAGGAACCGGTGGGCGTAGTCGCCACCATCACGCCCTGGAATTTCCCGGCCGCGATGATCGCCCGCAAGATCGCGCCGGCCCTGGCCGCCGGTTGCACCGTGGTGTGCAAGCCGGCCGAGGATACACCGCTGACCTCGCTGGCACTGGTGCGCCTGGCGCAGGAAGCGGGCGTGCCGGCCGGGGTGATCAACATCGTCACGGCCTCGCGCGAGCGCACGCCGGAAGTGGTCGACGTGTGGCTGGCCGACAGCCGGGTACGCAAGATCAGCTTTACCGGCTCCACCGCCGTGGGCAAGCACCTGGCGCGTCATTCGGCCGATACCCTCAAAAAGCTCTCCCTGGAACTGGGCGGCAATGCGCCCTTCATCGTCTTCGACGATGCCGATCTGGATGCCGCCATCGACGGCGTGATGGCGGCCAAGTTCCGCAATGGCGGCCAGACCTGCGTGAGCCCCAACCGCATCTACGTACAAGAGCAGGTCTATGACGCCTTCGTGGCCAGGCTGGGCGCCCGGGTGGCGGCGCTGAAGGTCGGCCCGGCCACCGATCCGGCCTCGCAGATCGGCCCGATGATCAATGCCCGTGCCATCGCCAAGATCGACCAGCACGTGCGCGATGCCGTCGCCCGCGGTGCCCACGTGATCACCGGCGGCCAGCGCCTGCAGGGGCCCGGCTACGAAAGCGACAACTACTACGCGCCCACCGTGCTGGCCAACGTGACCGATGCCATGCAATGCAGCTGCGAAGAGACCTTCGGCCCGGTGGCACCGGTGACGCGCTTCACCAGCGAGGAAGAAGTGATCGCCGCGGCCAATGGCACGCCCTTCGGGCTGGCCGCGTATTTCTATTCGACCGATGTACGGCGCATCCATCGTGTCACCGATGCACTGGAGAGCGGCATCGTCGGGGTCAACGAGGGCGCACTGGCGGCCGAGGCGGCCCCCTTCGGCGGCGTCAAGGAATCCGGTTATGGTCGTGAAGGCTCGGTGCACGGGCTGGATGATTATCTGCATACCAAGTACGTGTGCCAGGGCCAGCTGTGAGACCGCAGCCCTGAAATCGCAGCCCTGAAATCCCTGTACTACGTTACCTTCAACGAACCGACCAGGAGCCCCCATGCCAGCGCCGACCACCCCCGTCCCGAGCAGCGGCCAGGAAGCCTTGCCCGACCTGCGCCTGCGTGCCATCGCCGCCGATGACCTGGGCAACTGCCACCGGCTGTCGCTGCGCTTCAAGTGGCCACACCGGCTGGAGGACTGGAAATTCCTGTTGCAGATGGGCCAGGGCTATCTGCTGGAACACACCGCCGACGGTGCCGCGCTGCCGGTAGTGGGTTCGGTGGTGTGCACCTGCTACGGCGAGCAGCACGCGGTCATCGGCATGCTGCTGGTGCAGGCCGAGCTGCAGCGCCGCGGCCTGGGGCGGCGGCTGATGCAGCACACCGCCAGCCAGGTCAATGGCCGCAGCCTGGTGGTCAATGCCACCGCGGCGGGCATGCCGCTGTATCGGCAACTGGGCTTTATTCAGCAGGATGTGTTGCACCAGTTCCAGGGCTCGTCGGCGCAGCCGGTACTGGTCTCGCTGCCGCCCGGCGAGCGCGTGCGGCCGATGGGCAAGAATGATGTGCAGCGGCTGCTGGCGCTGGATGCGCGCGCCACCGGCATGGAGCGCAGCAAGCTGCTGCTGGCCCTGCTGGAGATGTCCGAAGGCGTGGCGCTGGACCGCGATGGCGAGATGCTGGGCTTTGCGCTGGTGCGTCGCTTCGGCCATGGCCGTGTGATCGGGCCGGTGGTGGCACCCGATGCCGAACGGGCCAAGGGCCTGATCGCGCACTGGATCAATACCTATTCGGATTCCTTCATCCGCATCGACGTGTTCGAATCGAGCGGCCTGCCGGCCTGGCTGGACACGCTGGGCCTGACCAATGTCGACCATGTCACCCGCATGTGCAAGGGTACGCCGCCGGCGCGCGATGCGGGCATGCAGTTGTTTTCCATCGTCAACCAGGCGCTGGGCTGAGGCCGCAGCCGGTCGCACGGGGTGCGCCGCAGAAAATGCCAAAGCCGCCCGCAAAACCCATGAAGATGCTTTTTGGACCCCGCATCTTGCGCATCCGCTGCGACCGGGCAGGCATAGCATAGAACGCATCCCGGTTGTGTCGCCCGCCTGGCACGACCTTGTTCAACGCCATCGTCAGCGAGTCCTCCTTCATGCAAACATCGACCCTGGCTGCCCTCGACCGCAGCCACCTGATCCATCCCGTGACCAGCTTTCGCGAACACGAAGAGCTGGGTCCCATCATCCTCAAGTCCGGCCGTGGCGCCTACCTGACCGACCATCAGGACAAGGAACTGCTGGATGCCTTCTCGGGCCTGTGGTGCGTCAACACCGGCTATGGCCAGGAGAGCGTGATCCGTGCCGCCACCGAACAGATGCAGCGCCTGCCGTATGCCACGGGCTACTTCCACTTCGCCTCGGAACCGGCGATCCTGCTGGCCAAGAAGCTGGTGGACATCAGCCCGGCCTCGCTCCGGCATGTCTACTTCACCCTGGGCGGATCGGACGCGGTGGATGCCGCCGTCCGCTACATCACGCACTACCACAACGCCATCGGCAAGCCGGCCAAGAAGCATTTCATCTCGCTGCAGCGTGGCTACCATGGTTCCTCTTCGGTGGGGGCGGGACTGACGGCGCTGCCCAATTTCCACTTCAACTTCGATCTGCCGCTGCCGACCCAGCACTACCTGCCCTCGCCCTATCCCTACCGCAGCGAACTGGCCGACGACGCAGCCATCATCGCCGCCTCGGTACAGGCGCTGCGCAGCAAGGTGGCCGAACTGGGCGCGGACCAGGTGGCGGCCTTCTTCTGCGAACCGATCCAGGGTTCGGGCGGTGTGGTAGTGCCGCCCAAGGGCTGGTTGAAGGCCATGCAGCTGGCTTGCAACGAGCTGGGCATCCTGTTCGTGGTGGATGAGGTGATCACCGGCTTCGGCCGCACCGGCCCCATGTTTGCCTGCCTGGACGAAGACGTGCAGCCGGACCTGATGACCATGGCCAAGGGCCTGACCGCGGGCTACGCGCCGATGGGCGCGGTGATGATGTCGGACCGGGTCTACCAGGGCATTGCCGATGGCGCGCCCATGAGCACCGTGGTCGGCCACGGCCAGACCTATTCGGCCCATCCGGTCAGTGCGGCGGTGGCGCTGGAGGTGCTGCGCCTGTACGAGGAAGGTGGTCTGCTGGAAAACGGTCGTCGGGTCGAGCCCCATTTCACAGCTGGCCTGCGCGCCCTGCTGGATCATCCGCTGGTGGGGGATGCCCGCAGCCGGGGGCTGCTGGGTGCGCTGGAACTGGTGGCCGACAAGCACACCAAGGCGCGCTTCGCGCCCGAACTGATGCTGCATGAACGCATCTTCAAGGTGGCCTACCAGCAGGGCCTGGTGTTCCGCGCCTTCGGCGACAACATCCTCGGTTTTGCGCCGGCGCTGTGCTATACACCGGCCGATTTCGAGCTGATGTTCCAGCGGCTGAAGGCCATCCTCGACGAAGTGCTGGCCCAGCCCGAGGTGCGCCAGGCCGTCAAATAAGCCGGTCGATGCGAGCAAAGCCCCCGGTCACATGCCAAAAACAGGGACCGGAGGGGTTAAAATGCCCTGACATCCGGCCTGCCTTCCCCGCCCAGGGACAGCAGGCCGGTTGAGTCGAATAACCCGAGGCAACATGATGACTAACGGCGCGTTGAAACTGGACCGGATCGATCTGAGGATTTTGTGTCACCTGCAGGAAAATAGCCGCATTACCAATGTGATCCTGGCCGACGCCGTCGGCCTGTCCCCCAGCCCCTGCCTGATCCGCGTCAAGCGCCTGGAAAAGGCCGGCTACATCAGCGGCTACGGCGCCTACATCCGCCTGGAAAAACTGGCCGACGTGCAGATCGTGTTCACCGAGGTGACGCTGTCGGACCACCGCCGCGAAGACTTCGCCAAGTTCGAGTCCTATATCCGCAATGTCGACGAGATCATCGAATGCCACCTGGTCAGCGGGGGTTACGACTACCTGCTCAAGTTCATGACCCGCAGCGTGGTGCATTATCAGAGCGTGATCGAGTCGCTGCTGGAACAGAACCTGCGCATTGAAAAGTATTTCAGCTACATCGTCATCAAGTCGCCCTTCATCAAGCATCACTACCCGCTGGAAAAGTTCATCCAGACCTGATCCGGACTGAAGCCAGGGCGGGACGGGGCATGGGCCGAAGGCTCCGTGCCGCTCCTTGTCGCTCCCTGCCGCTCCTTGCCGCCCTCTGCAGCCTTCCTTCTGTCTTCCCGCCCCCCTCCCCCGTCCGCTGGCCGCCCTGTTTAGCTGCGCGAGCCGCATCTCCATCAAATCTCCACAAAAATCCCGAACAAATTCCAGTTTTGGTCAGCAAACTGACCTTTACTTTTGTAAAGAGCTGCCGTTAATGTGGCGAACACTGACGATTTGTCAGTGTTTCCAGATTACAAGAAGAATTCGATATTGTTCAGGGGTCAACATGGCAACTTCCACCGGGTCCATCTCCACGTCAGCCGGTCCGCTCGATGTGGCGACCTTGGTCAACCAGCTCATTTCGGTTGAAAGCAAGTCGCGGCTCACGCCGCTGAAAAACAAGGAAACCGGTTTCAACACGCTCATTTCGGCCTACGGGACGTTGAAGAACGCGCTGTCGACCTATCAGAGCGCCCTCAAGGGGATGACCTCGGCCACCTTCAGCGCCCAGAAGACCACCCTGACCAATGCCGGTACCGGCACGGGCCTCACCACCGATCCGCTCACGGCCGAGACCAACACCGATGAATCGACCGAGGTACTGGCGCAGAAGCTGAAGTCGGGCGGCTATGCCACCGGCACCACCTTCAATGCCGGCGATTCGGTCGCCATCAAGGTGGGCAGCAACCAGCCCACCTTCATCACGCTCAAGGCCAATGCCACGCTGGCCGGCGTGCGCGATGCGATCAATGCCTCCAAGGCCGGGGTCACGGCGTCGATCACCACCGACGGCAGCGGCGACCACCTGGTGCTGGAATCCAATACCGGCGGCACCGCCAATACCATCAAGATCACCGCCAACAACACCCTCTCGGGGCTGAGCTACGATCCGGCCTCCAGCACGCCGGGCAGCGTGACCCAGGTGCAGGCCCCGCGCGACGCGGCCAAGGCGGCTTCGGGCTCGTACAGCCTGGCGGTGAACCAGCTGGCGCAGGCGGTCAAGGTCAGCTCGGCCGGCATCGCCCCGGGCAGCACCTTCGACAATGGCGTGCTGGCCATCAAGACCGGCAACGGCTCGACCGTGCTGATCCAGCCCAAAACCAATACCCTGGCCGGTGTGCGTGATGCCATCAACGCCAGCGAAGCGGGCGTGAGCGCCTCCATCGTCAGCGATGGCACCAATGACCACCTGGTGCTGACCGCCAAGGATAGCGGCGCGGCCAACACCCTGCGGGTCAGCGGCACCGGCGCGTTTGCGCCGTTCGCCTTCGATCCCAGCGGCACCGTCACCACCCCGGGCGTGACGGCTGGCCAGACCTTCACCACTGGCGCGCTGGCACTGCAGGTGGGCAACAAGTCTTTCAACATCACCCCGACCGATCTGGACGCCAGCGGCGACATCCGTCTCAATGACGTGATGAAGGCCATCAACGACGCCAACACCGGCGTGACAGCCAGCATCACCACCAGCGGCGGCAAGGAGCAGCTGGTGCTCACCCCGACCGGCAGCGACGCGGTCAAGCTGACCGGCAGCAATGATTACGCCGGCCTCACCGGCAGCAGCATGGGCCAGCTGGCCAAGGCGCAGGATGCGCGGATGACCATCGACGGCGTGGTCGTGACCAGCACCAGCAACAAGGTCACCAACGTGATCTCGGGGGTGACGCTGAACCTGAGCAAGGTCACCAATGCCACCGACAATTTCACGCTGGCCATTTCCAATGACACCAGTGGCCTGACCACCGCCGCCAATACCTTCGTCAACGCCTACAACACGCTGGCCAAGGCGGTGACCAACCTGACCAAGCAAACCCCGTCCACCACCAAGGGCGAGGCCAATACCGGCTCGCCGCTGGCCTCGGAATCATCGGTGCTGAACATGATGGCGCAGATCCGCAGCACCATGCTGGGGGCGCTGGGCGAAGGCGGGGGGATGAACCTGTCGCAGGTCGGCATTTCCTTCCAGAAGGACGGCACGCTGGCGCTGGATTCGACCAAGCTGACCACGGCTGCCAACAAGGACTTCGAGGGCATCAGCAAGCTCTTCACCGCCACGGGCGGCGTGGTCACCAAGCTGCAGACGGTGATGGATGGCATCCTGAAGGAAGGTGGCACGCTGGCCACCAAGACCAAGGGCCTGCAGGCCAGCCTGAAGATCGTCACGGACCAGCAGACGGCGGCCAATTCGCGCCTGCAGGACCTGAAGGATAACTACACCAACCAGTTCAATCGCCTGAACGTCACGCTGGCAACCATGCAGGCAAGGCAAAGCTATCTGACGCAGCAGTTGACCAAGCTGTCGAAGTCGTCCTGAGCCCGAACCTCGGGTCGATCGCCGGTGACAACACCACAGGCCGCAGCGCGCCCTCCGCTGCGGCCTGTGGTTTTTGCGGAAGTCGCTATACTGGGGGCCTTTCCGGTTTCCTGAAGACCGGGACATCACAGCGATAACAACGATCAGGAGACATCGTGGATACGCCCAAGTATTTGGAAGATTTCCAGCCCGGCCAGGTTTTCCGTTCACCCGCCACGTTGACCGTGGATGCCGAGGCCATCAAGCAGTTCGCCACCCAGTTCGATCCCCAGCCCTTCCACCTGGATGACGCTGCCGCCCAGCAGACCTTCTTTCGCGGACTGGCGGCCAGCGGCTGGCATACCGCCGCGCTGACCATGCGCCTGCTGGTCGATACGCTCCACATCCAGGGCGGCATCATCGGCGCCGGCTTCGACGAATTCCGCTGGCCACGCCCCACCCGCCCCGGCGACGTGCTGCGCCTGGAGGCCGAAGTGCTGGGTATCAAGACCTCGCAATCGCGCCCCCTGCAGGGTTTTCTCAACCATCGCGTGACCACCTACAACCAGCACGACGAAGCCGTGCTGATCATGACCGGCAACCTGCTGGTGCCGCGCCGCAGCTAAGCCTGGCCCAGTTCAGGCGGCGTCCGGCTGGCGTGCCGGATGCGCCTGTTCGAAGGCTGGCAGGACATTGCAGGCAGCCTCGATGGCGCAGAGCGTCGGATAGGGTGCCATGTCGACCTCGAAGCGGCGCGCATTGAAGATCTGCGGCACCAGGAAGCAATCGGCCATGGTCGGCGCATCGCCCACGCAGAAGTGGCCGCGCGTGGTGTCGGCGGCCAGTTGCTGCTCCAGCGCGGCAAAGCCGAGCTTGATCCAGTGCTGGATCCAGGCGGTCTTCTGGGTTTCGTCGACGTTGAGCTGGTGCTTGAGATAACGCAGCACGCGCAGGTTGTTCAGGGGATGGATTTCACAGGCGATGGCCAGCGACAGTTCGCGGATGCGGGCGCGCGCGAAGGCATCGCCGGGCAGCAGCGAAGGCGTGGGATAGCGCTCTTCCAGATATTCCAGGATCGCCATCGACTGCCTCAGCAGTTGCCCCTGGTCGGCCAGCACCGGCACCAGCGCATGCGGGTTCAGTTGCGTGAAGGCCGGCAGCAATTGCTCGCCGCCCTGGTTGAGCAGGTGCACCGCCGCCGTCTCGTAGCTCACGCCCTTGAGATTGAGGGCAATGCGCACGCGGTAGGAGGCCGAGCTGCGGAAATAGCTGTACAGGGTAGTCATCCTCTTCCTTTCATCCTTCCTTGGAAACCGGGCGCATCAGGCCAGGCTGCGCGCCGGGAGCACGGTGCCGGCGGCTTCGCCGAACCCTATCGTGGGCAGGCCGTCGCGACGGGCGGCAGCACGCAGGATGATGGTGTCGCCATCTTCCAGGAACACGCGACGTTCACCGTTGGCCAAGGTAATGGGTGCCTTGCCGCCGGCGCTCAGTTCCAGCAGCGAGCCGGCTTCGTCAGCTTGCGCACCGGACAAGGTGCCGGTACCCAGGAAATCACCGGGCCGCAGGTTGCAGCCGTTGACCGTGTGGTGCGCCACCAGCTGCGCCACGGTCCAGTAGGCGTCGCGGTAGTTGGACAGCGACAGGCGCTGCGGGGCGGTGCCGGCCTCACACATGGCGGCGGTCTGGATCAGCACTTCCAGCTGCAGATCGAAGGCGCCGCTCTCGCGCAGGGTGGGGGCATCCAGGTAGGGCAGCGGCTGCGGATCGTCGGCCGGACGGGTCCAGGCGCAACGATACGGGGCCAGCGCTTCCAGCGTGACGATCCAGGGCGAGATGGTGGAGGCGAAGCTCTTCGACAGGAAGGGGCCGAGCGGCTGGTATTCCCAGGCCTGCACGTCGCGTGCCGACCAGTCATTGAGGAGGCACAGGCCAAACACCTTGTCTTCGGCCTGGCTCATCGGTACCGGTTCGCCGAGAGCATTGCCACCGCCGATGAAGATGCCCATTTCCAGTTCGTAATCCAGGCGCTTGCAGGGTCCGAAGCTGGGTGTATCAGCATCCGGCGCCTTGGTCTGGCCGACCGGGCGGCGGAATTGCTGGCCCGAGACCGCAATCGACGAAGCACGGCCGTGGTAGCCGATCGGCACCCACTTGTAGTTGGGCAGCAGCGGATTGTCCGGACGGAAGAGCTTGCCCACCGAGGTGGCGTGATGGATGGAGGTATAGAAGTCGGTGTAGTCGCCGATGGCGGCCGGCACGTCGTAGTGGGCCTGGGCCTGCGGCACCAGGCAGGCCGCCAGTTCGGTCTGGTGCGGCGAACCGCTGCGCAGCAGACGCGACAGCGCCAGGCGCAACGCCGACCAGGCTGCCGGGGTCAAGGCCATCAGGGCATTGAGCGTGCTACCGCTGCAGGCCGCGTGGGCGGCCTGGCGCGTGGCTTCGTCAAAGCCGGAGAAGGCACCGGCCGCCTGCGCCGCCGGCAGGTCCAGGATCTGGTCACCGATGGCCACGCCTGCACGGAAGCTTTCTTCACTTGCGGCGCGACGGAACACACCATAAGGCAGGTTCTGGATCGGGAATGGGCAGCCGTCGGTATTGGCGCTCTCGACCCAGCTGCGCAGCTCGGTGTCGTGGGTTTCGTTCAGTTTCAGGCTAGGCAGGCTCATGCGCGCTCCGGGTTGAAGTTCTTCTGGATCCCCAGCCAGCAATCCTGGTAGTCGCGCTGCAGGGTCGGCGACGCCAGGGCGTGGCGGGTGGGGCAAAGGATGTTGCGGGTCTCGAACATGAAGGCCATGGTGTGATCGACCTTGTTCGGCTGGCTGGTATCGATGCGGCTGGCCTTCTCGAAGGTGGCCGCGTCCGGTCCGTGGCCGCTCATGCAATTATGCAGGCTGCCGCCGCCAGGGACAAAGCCGCCGCCTTCCTTGGCATCGTACTGGCCGGTGATCAGGCCCATGTATTCGCTGGCCACGTTGCGGTGGAACCAGGGCGGGCGGAAGGTATTCTCGGCGGCCAGCCAGCGCGGCGGGAAGATCACGAAGTCGATGGTATCCACGCCCGGCGTATCGCTCTGCGACTGCAGCACCAGGAAGATCGAGGGATCGGGGTGGTCGTAGCTGATCGAGCCGATGGTGTTGAAGTGGCGCAGGTCGTACTTGTAGGGCGCGTAGTTGCCATGCCAGGCCACCACGTCCAGCGGCGAATGGCCGATCTTCGCCTGCCACAGGTTGCCACCGAACTTGGCGATCAACTGGAAATCTCCCTCGCGATCTTCATACCAGGCATGGGGCGTAGCGAAATCACGTGGATTGGCCAGGCCGTTGGACCCCAGCGGCCCCAGATCCGGCAGGCGCAGCAATGCGCCAAAGTTCTCGCAGACGTAACCGCGTGCCTCGCCGTCCGGCAGCCGCACCTGGAAGCGCAGGCCACGCGGGATGACGGCGATTTCCTGCGGTTCGATGTCGATCACGCCCAGTTCGGTGCGCAACTGCAGGCGGCCCTGTTGCGGCACGATCAGCCATTCGCCATCGGCCGAATAGAAGAAGCGGTCGGTCATCGAGCAATTGGCCGCGTACAGGTGGATGGCGCAACCGTTCTGGGCCTGCGGCGAGCCGTTGCCGGCCATGGTGACCAGCCCCTCGATGAAATCGGTGGGGACCGTGGGCATGGGCTGCGGGTCCCAGCGCAACTGGTTCGGCGGCGCTGCCACGTCATCGAAGTGGCTTACCAGCAGGCCGCGCTCCATCGGGGCAAAGGGTTCATGTACCGCCGCCGGGCGGATACGGTACAGCCAGGAGCGGCGATTGTGGCCACGGGGGGCGGTGAAGGCGGTGCCTGAAATCTGTTCGGCATAGAGACCATAGGCCACCTTCTGCGGCGAATTGCGGTGTGCCGGCAAGGCCCCGGGCAAGGCTTCGGTCTCGAACTCATTGCCGAAGCCGGACTGGTAGCCACGAGTATGGACGTGGTGACTGACGGCGGAATCGGTGACGGTAGTCATGCGGAAACTCCTCGGGAAGTACGATGCAGGCGCGCAATGGTCAGCGCCGAAATCAGGGCCGGCACGGCGGCGGCGATGAAGAGCGAACCATTGCTCCATTGCAGGGCGATCAGCTGGCCGCCAATCACCGGGCCCACCACCGAGCCGATGCGACCGATACCGAGCGCCCAGCCGATGCCGGTGGAACGCAAGGTGGTCGGATAGTAGGTCCCGGCCAGGGCATTGACCGCCGGCTGGCCGCCGACGATGCAGAAGCCGGCCACGATCACCGCCACGAACAGCAGCGCCGGCAGGGCCGCCACCTTGCCGATCATGGCAATCGAGACGCAGGCCAGCAGGAAGCAGACACCCAGCACCCGGGTAAATCCATAGCGATTGATGAAGCGCCCCAGGGTCAGGGTGCCGATCACGCCGCCCACCTGTAGCGAGGTGCCGATCAGTACGGCCATGCTGGTGGAATAGCCGGCGTCATGGATTAGTGTGGGCAGCCAGTTGGAGAGGAAATAGAGGTTGATCAGGTTCATGAAGCTGATCAGCCACAGCAACACGGTCACTCCGGCGCGACCATCACGGAACAGCGCCGCCACCGGCATGCCCTCGGCCTTGGCTTCCTTGACCACCACCTCGGTGCGCTCATCGATGACGATGGATGGATCGAGCTTGCGCAGCCAGCGTGCCACCTGCGCCTGCGGACGGCGATGCAGTACCAGGAACTGGATCGATTCCGGCAGCCAGACCAGCATGACCAGGCCCAGCACCAGCGGCACCGCGCCGCCGACCCAGAACACCGCATGCCAGCCGTGCGCCGGAATCAATGCGGCGCTGACGAAGCCGCCAGCGGCAGCGCCCACGGTGAAGCCACAGGAGACCAGCATCATGCGCGTGACCCGGGACGAGGATGGACTGAATTCCCCCACCAGCGCCATGGCATTGGGCATGATGCTGCCCAGGCCGAAACCGGTGATGAAGCGCACGATCAACAGTTGATCGAGGGTCGTCACCAGGGGCGTGGCCAGCATGCAGGCCGCGAAAAAGAGAGTGGAGACAATCAGTACCGGGCGGCGGCCATAGCGGTCGCCGACCGGCGTCAGCACCAGCGAACCCAGCAGCATGCCGAACAGGCCGGCGCCGAACACCGGCCCCAGGCTGGCCTTGCTCACGCCCCAGTCGGCGATGATGGCCGGAGCCACATAGCCCATGGCCTGGACGTCGAAACCATCGATGATCAGGCACAGGCCGCACAACAGCAGCAGGCCGAACTGGAAAGTGCCGAAACGGCCCTGCTCCACCACCTGGTCCACATGGACCGTGGGGAGAGCGCCACTCGCGTGGATGCTCATGTCTTGACTCCTCGTCTGTCTTTACGTTGTTTTAATTGTGTTGCCGGTCTGGCGCGCCGATGACGGCCGACAATGCCGCTCTGGATGGCGCTCTGCGCACGTCCTGCGACGTGGCCCCGATGGCTGGGGCGGCGACGTCACTGTAGTGCAATCGCCCTTCTTTTACGATATAAATACGAAAATACGATCCATTCATTTCGTGAATATTGCAGTGCACTGCAGGGCGTCCTGCGGTGTGCACGTTCCAGGCTCCAAGCTCATCCATGGCCCTCATCGAACCCCGCGACATCGATCTCAACCTGCTGGTGGTATTCCAGGAAGTCTTCCAGGAACGCCAGATTTCTTCGGTAGCGCGCCGCCTGGGCCTGTCGCAGCCAGCGGTCAGCAATGCACTGGCGAGGCTGCGGCGCAGCTTCGGTGATGAACTCTTCGTGCGTACCGCGCAGGGCATGCAACCCACGCCGTTCGCAGACCAGCTGGCTGAGCCGGTCGCTGCGGCACTACAACAGGTGGCGCGGGCTCTCAACCTGCAGGAAGGTTTCTCCCCGCAAAGTAGCGAGCGCCGCTTTACCATCGCCATGACCGATGTCGGCGAGGTCTATTTCATGCCCCGGCTGATCGAGGCCTGCTCCACGCTAGCGCCGGGGGTGAGCGTGAGCACGGTGCGCGCCGGCGCCGTCGATCTCAAGAGCGAGATGGAAGCCGGCCGGGTGGACCTGGCCATCGGCGCCTTCGATAATCTGTCCGAGGCACTGTACCAGCGGCGGCTGTTCCGCCAGGACTACGTCAGCATGTTTCGCATCGGCCATGCGCTGGACCGGCGCGGCGAGGTCAGCCTCAAGGAATTCCTGGCGGCCGAACACCTGATGGTGTCGTCGCTGGAGAGCCCCTATGACCGTATCAACCAGAATCTGGAAAAGGCCGGTATCCTGCAAAGCCTGCGCTTTCGCGTGCCGCATTTCACCGCCGTGCCCTATATCGTCAGCACCACCGATCTGGTCGTGACGGTGCCGCGCAAGCTGGCCGAGAGCGCGGCCATGCCGTTCGGACTGCGCTACATCAAGCCGCCGCTGCGACTGCCGGCGCTGCAGACCAACATGTTCTGGCATCGCCGCTACAATCAGGACGAGGGCAATGTCTGGCTGCGCAATCTGATTTCAGAGCAGTTCGCCGAATAACAGGAAACAGGGCCGCAAGAGGCCAGGGGAGGAAGACCATGCACATCTATCGCGACTACGACCGCGAAGCGCTGGACCTGCAGTATTACGTGCGCCTGCACATTCCGGATTTCCAGGACTACTTCGACCGTTTCGCCCGTGAAGGGCTGGCCGCGCGTGAGGCCCACCCCCACCTGGCCGATGTGCCCTACGGCGAGGATGCGCTGCAGACCCTGGATTTCTTCCCCGGACGCAGCAATGGCCGCCCCCTGCTGGTGTTCATCCACGGCGGCTACTGGCGCTCTCTGGACAAGCACCAGTTCAGCCAGCTGGCCCTGCCCTACCTGGCGCAGGACATCAATGTGGCGATGATCAATTACCGCCTGGCACCGCAGGTACGCATGGGTGACATCGCCGCCGACTGTGGTCGGGCGCTGCGCATGCTGCACGCCAAGGCCGGCGCACTGCGCTTCGATCCGGAGGCGATCTGGCTCATGGGCCACTCGGCCGGCGCCCACCTGGCCGCGCTGATCGCCTCGCTGGGCGCAGCACCGGTACGCGGCGTCTGCGGTCTTTCCGGCATCTACGACCTGGAGCCGGTGCGCCTGTCCTACGTCAACGAATCCCTGCACCTGTCCCCGTCCGACGCCCTGCAGGCCAGCCCGCTGCAACTGGATCTGCCGCAAGGTGCGCAGGCAGTGCTGAGCGTGGGTGGACAGGAAACGGAAGAATTCCTGCGCCAGAATGCCACCTACGCCGCCAAGCTGCGCCAGTCGGGCCATGCGGTGGAAACCGTGGCGCTGCCGCAGATACATCACCTGAGCATCGTGGACGTGGCGGCCGATGCCGGGAGTGTGTTGACGCGGACGATGATCAAAATGATGCTGGAATGAATGAAGTCTGCAGCTGCGGAGAGCACATCCGGTATGCACCGGCCCTCCGGTTCATGTGGGATTTCTTGCAGACGAGCTTCTGATCGTTGCCTCGACGCTGCTTTTGCGGTGTTTAATCGGGCGCTTCTGCGAACTAGGCTTCCCGACCTTTTGAGTACTCACTGACGCTGGTGCTGGGGCGGGGCCCGGATCTGGAGTTAAATCGAAA
Organism: Herbaspirillum frisingense GSF30; assembly: GCF_000300975.2. GTDB lineage: Bacteria > Pseudomonadota > Gammaproteobacteria > Burkholderiales > Burkholderiaceae_D > Herbaspirillum > Herbaspirillum frisingense. Next base: position 89,848 of record NZ_AEEC02000016.1, read on the forward strand.
GTCCTATCTCCTGGAAAATTCGCCGTCAATATCAATTGACCTCCCAGAGCGCGCACGAAATCCATCATGCTGCTGACAAGCAAGTCTTCCCGATTTTCCATTTTTGAAATCGCGGCCTGTTGTACCTGCAGGGTTTCTGCGAGTGCAGCCTGAGTGACGTGCAGACTCTTTCGGAGATTCTGTAGCTTGATACTCGTTTGCAGCGACTCTGTCCTGGATTGAGCCTCCAGTTGCGCCTCCGGTCGCATGCGAGCGCGCAATTCGCTAAATTTTTTTGACATGGTCGCCTGCCTCTATCCGCAATGAATGAAGATGGATGTCGTAGAGCTTATCCGCGAGCGGTACGTATTGTTCGTACCACCGATTCTTTCCTGCCTTGGTTCCGCCAATCAAAAGAATCGCACGCCGCAACGGATCGAACGCATAAAGCACCCGATAGGGTCTACCTGCATGCTGGACCCTAAGCTCCCGCATATGGGCGTGTCGCGAGCCATGGATTCCAGAACTGTAAGGATGCTTGAGAGCCGGACCATTCTGTTCGAGCAAACCGACATAGGTTGCCACAGAGGTCTGCTCGGCTTCGTCAAGACTATTCCACCACTGACCAAATTCGTCCGTGTATTCTACCTCGCAAAATGTCCTCACATTCCTTCCAAGGAATATTCCATTAAAAGAATGAAGCTCGTCCTTGGACATCCTGCTGACGGCGGCTTCAGGTACGGCGCAGCAGAGTATCAAGTTCCCATTGAAATGATTTTTTCCCGCCGGAAATGAATGCAGGAAATTGAAGACTTTCGCACCACGGCATCGCCCCTCGAGCAAACACTCAGATACCAATAAGAATCATTTTCATCTGATCTATAATAGCGGGCTGATCCGCCCAGCCCGTCCGGGTGGTCATTGACGCGCCGGCCGTTTCACTGGCCTGGCAGACAAGATCAACAAGGCGCTCCCCGCGCCTGTCGCCGCCCTACTGATACATGTTCAAGAAGATCTGGTTCCAGCTCCACTGGTTCATCGGCATCACCGCCGGCACCCTGTTGATGACCATCGGCGTGACCGGTGCGCTGCTGGCTTTCCGCGAAGAAATCATGGAGGCCTTGAGCCCCGGCGTGATGCACGTGCAAGTGCGCCAGCAGGCCACGCTGACACCGCAGCAGATGCTGGAGCGGCTGCGCGATGCCGAACCGCAGCGCCGGGTCACCACCCTGACCCTGTCGGCCGAGCCGGGCGCTTCGGTGCGCGTGGTCTTCGCACCGCCGCCGGGCGAACGACGCGGGCAGGCGCGCTATGCCGATCCCTATACCGGAGCACTGTTGCCACCGGTGACGGGCGCGGAGTTCTTCGAATTCACCGAGCGCTTCCACCGCTGGCTGCTGCTGCCCACCGAGATCGGCAAGATCGTCCTGGGGACGCTGGCACTGTCGCTGCTGACCCTGGCACTGTCCGGGCTGTACCTGCGCTGGCCGCGCCGGCCCTTGTCGCTGCGGGCCTGGCTGCGGCTGGATTTCCAGCTGCAGGGACGATCCTTCCTGTGGAACCTGCACTCGGTCATCGGTACCTGGTCGCTGGTGATGTACGTGATCTTCGCCACCACCGGCGCCTACTGGGCGCTGGACTGGTTCAAGGACGGCGTCAACACGCTGGCCGGCGAGAGCCGTCGTGCGCCCATGCAGCGCGGCGAAGGCAAGAAGAAGGAAGCGGCTGCAGCCCCCGTGCCGCTGGATCTGACCCTGGCCTGGAACAGCTTCCTGACCCAGGCCCCCGATTACCAGAATGCCCAGTTGCGCCTGCCCGAGCAGGGTACGCAGCCGGTGCAGATCTTCTTCCTCAGTCACGACGCGCCGCATGAGCGTGCGCGCAGCCGCATGGTGGTGGCACCGCAGACCGGCGAAGTGCGGCAACTGGAGCGCTACGAGGACAAGAGCCGCGGCGGACGCTTCATCGCCGCCATCTATCCGCTGCACATGGGGACCTACTTCGGCCTGCCGGGTCGCATCATCATGGCGGTTGCCAGCCTGATGATGCCGTTGTTCGGCATTTCCGGCTGGATGCTCTACCTGGATCGGCGCCGCAAGAAGGCCGCGCTGCGTGCCGAGCGGGCCAGCATCGACAGTGGCGAGGCGGCCAGCGTCACCGGCGGCGAACCGGTGCTGGTGGCCCATGCCTCGCAGACCGGCCAGGCCGAGCGCATCGCCCTGCATACCGCTGCCGGACTGCGCAAGAGCGGCGTGCCGGTAACCCTGCTGCCGCTGGCGCAGGTCACCCCGGAAATCCTGCGCCACCATCGTCGCCTCCTCGTCATCGCCAGCACCTTCGGCGAAGGCGATGCGCCCGACAGCGCACGCGGCGTCGAGAAGCGCCTGCGCCAGGCCGCCGGGCAATCGCTGTCGCATGTGCAGTACGCAGTCCTGGCCCTGGGAGACCGCCATTACACCCAGTTCTGCGGCTTCGGTCACTCGCTTGATCACGGCCTGCGTCAGTGCGGTGCCAAGCCGATGTTTCCGCTGGTGGAAGTGGATCGCATGGATGGTGAAGCGCTACGCAAATGGGAGAGCGAACTGGCCGCGCATGGTCTGCAAGCCGCGGTCAGCGATATCCTGCCGACCCACGCACCGGCCTGGCAGACCTGGACGCTCACGCGCCGCGTACTGATGAATCCGGGCAGTCAGGGCGCACCCCTGTATCACCTGGAACTGCAGCCGCAGGACGGCACCCTGCCCGTCTGGCAAGCCGGCGCGCTGGTGGAAATCCTGCCGCGTCATGCGCCGGACCGCATCGCCCTGCTCTTGCAACGTCTGCAACTGGACGGCGCCACTCCGGTGCGTCACCAGGGCCAATCCTGCACGCTGGCGCTAGCGCTGTCATGCAGCGTGCTGCCGCAGCATGCCGTGGCCAACGCTCAGGGCCTGGTCGATACGCTGCAGCCCCTGACGCCCCGCTCCTATTCGGCAGCCTCGGTGACCGAGGAAGGCGCCCTGCACCTGCTGGTGCGCCAGGTGCAGCATGAGGACGGCCTGGGCCTGGCTTCCGGCTGGCTGACCGAATTCGCGCCGCTGCAGTCTGCATTGCAGCTGCGTCTGGTGTACAACGCCGGCTTCGCGCCGCCACCACCGCAGGTGCCGGCGATCTTCATCGGCAACGGCTCCGGCATGGCCGGTCTGCGCGGCCACCTGTTGGCGCGCATCCACGCCGGGCAGACACGCAACTGGCTGCTCTTCGGCGAACGCAACGAGGCGCACGATTTCCTCTACCGCGAACAACTGCAGCAGTGGCTGGCACAAGGTCAGCTCACGCGCCTGGACCTGGCCTTCTCGCGTGACCAGCCCGAGCGCATCTATGTTCAGGACCGCCTGCGCGAGGCGGCTGCCGAACTGCGCCACTGGCTGGATCAGGGTGCGGTGCTGTACGTCTGCGGTAGCCTGGAAGGCATGGCTGCAGGGGTCGACGCGGTGCTCACCGCCGTCCTGGGCGAGGCCGGCCTGCAGGACCTGATCGAACAGAACCGCTACCGCCGCGACGTCTACTGATCCCCTTCAGGATGGGCCGACCGGCCCATCCTTGCCCTCTCCCTGCGCAGATACGATGCAATAGCGCGGTCATCCCCGGCCTGCCCTGTAGGCAGCCCCCGCTTTCCGCTGTAGGACAGTTCCGATTCGCGCTTCCCGCTGCGCCATCGTGCTGTTGTCGGGCATATACTCGACCGCACAGCGTTGCCCTCCCCGGCATCCGAGACAGCCTCAGGTCGATGGCAGCGCCCAACCGGGAACCTTCCATGACCAACAAGAAAACAAATTCCAAGTGGCCCGCTGCCTGGCTCTTGCTGCTGTTGTTCTCCCTGATGCTGGCGGCCTGCAGCTCGTTGCCCACCATCGTGCCCGATATGGATTCGCAGTCGGCGCGCAACATCCAGATGAAGGGGGGACGCGGCGTCCTCAGTGAAGCGCAGGCCAAGGCCGTGCTGGACAAGCTGCGCAGCCAGAACGCCGACAATACCCTGCTGGACCGCCACGTCGCCATCGAAGGCGCCATCACCGGCTCGCCCCTGGTGACCGGCAACAAGGTGACGCTGCTCATCGATGGTCCCGCGACCTATGCCTCCATGCAGCAGGCCATCCAGGCAGCGCGCTACCACGTCAACATGGAAAGCTACATCATGGAAGACGACGAGGTCGGCCGCCAGTTCGCCGACCTGCTGATCTCCATGCAGAAGAAGGGCGTGCAGGTCAACCTGATGTATGACAGCGTGGGCTCCATCAACACCCCGCGCGCCTTCTTCCAGCCGATGATCGATGCCGGCATCCACGTGCTGGAATACAACCCCATCAATCCCACCCAGGTGCGCAAGGACTGGGAGGTCAACCAGCGCGACCATCGCAAGCTGCTGGTGGTTGATGGCAAGACCGCCTTCGTGGGCGGCATCAACATCAGTAGCGTCTATTCCAGCGGATCCTTCAGCACCCGCAAGAAAAAACCGCGCGTCAACAAGGACGGCGAACAGATTCCCTGGCGCGATACGCAAGTACGCATCGATGGCCCGGTGGCCCTGGAATTCCAGAAGCTCTTCGTCGAAACCTGGCACAAGCAGCGTGGCCCCGATCTGGGCGAACACCGTTACTTCCCGCCGGTGGCTCCGGCCGGCAACGAAATCGTGCGCGCCATCGGCAGCTCGCCCGACGATCCTTACAGCATCATCTATGCCACCTTCATCTCCGCCATCCAGCACGCCGAAAGCTCGATCTACCTGACCAACGCCTACTTCGTGCCTGATCCGCAGCTACGCGACTCGCTCAAGGATGCCGCCCGGCGCGGCGTGGACGTGCGCCTGATCCTGCCCTCGCACAGCGATTCCTCGCTGGTGCTGTATGCTTCCCGCTCCTTCTATGCGGAACTGCTGGAAGCCGGCGTACGCATCTTCGAACGCCAGGATGCCCTGCTGCATTCCAAGACCGCCATCATCGACGGTGTCTGGTCGACCATCGGCTCGACCAATCTGGACTGGCGCAGCTTCGTCTACAACCAGGAAATCAATGCGGTGATCCTGAGCCCGCAGTTCGGCGTCCAGATGAAGAGCATGTTCGACCGTGATCTCGGCGCCTCCAAGGAAATTACCAAGGAACAATGGGACCAGCGGCCGATCAGTGAAAGAATGAAGGAATTCGGCGCCAGCGTCTGGTCCCGCCTGCTGTAGCCAGCATCGAATACTGAAACCACTGCACCATTGAAGAGGAGTCCGGTTTGCGATCCATGTTGTCCCGTCTGACCCTGCATCTGATCTTCCCGGCCACGCTGGCCCTGGCCGCCTGCGGCTGGGCGCACGCCCAGACCCAGACGGGCGCGGCCGCCATGAAAAGCCGCTACACGGAGCTGCAAGGCGAGCTCAACAACAATGCCTACCACCGCCCGCTCTATCTCAACTCGCGCGAGGACGGCGGCAACGTCAAGGGCGATATCTACGCGGTGCTGGACTATCCCTTCACCCAGGTGCGCGAAGCCCTGGGCGGCCCCGACCGCTGGTGTGACATCCTGATCCTGCACCTGAACACCAAATATTGTCGGCTCCTCCACGATGGCGCGAAGACCACCCTGCGCATGCAGGTCGGCAAGAAGACCGAAGAGCCGCTCGACAGCACCTACCGGGTCGACCTGCGCTATCGCGGCGGCGCCAGCGGCGCTGATTATTTCTCGTCCTCGATGCTGGCCGAGAAGGGACCGCTGGATACCTCCGACTATCGTATCGAGATCGAATCCATCCCCCTGGATGAAAAGCGCTCCTTCCTCCACTTCAGCTATGCCTATTCGTATGGCTTGGCCAGCAAGCTGGCCTTGCGCGCCTACCTGATGACGGCCGGGCGTGACAAGGTCGGCTTCAGCGTGGTCAAGCGCGACGCGCAGGGTCAGCCGCAATACATCGAAGGTACCCGTGCCACCGTGGAGCGCAACACCATGCGCTACTACCTGGCCATCGACGCCTACCTTTCCGGACTGGCGGCGCCCGCCGAGCAACGACTGGAAAAGCGCCTGGCCAACTGGTATGACGCGACCGAACAATATCCGCGCCAACTGCATGAAGTCAGTCGGGACGAATACCTCGGCATGAAGCGCAATGAAGTGGCGCGGCAGCAGAAGGCGGGCAGCTAGGCCGGCACGCGCCGGCTCTCATCCCGCTGTTTTCTTCACCAGGTATCACAGGTATTCAATGCCACCTACGCCTGGCTGCCCGCCTGCTCGCGCAACCATTCCAGGAAGGCAGCGACCGCCGGGCGCCGTGCATGGTGCGCAGGATAGACCGCGAAGTGGGCCTTGACCCGCACCGCCTTGTCCACCCCGAAGATAGCCTTGAGTTTCTTTTCCTCGATATGACGCGCCGCCACCGTGGCGCTTTCCAGCGCCACGCCCAAGCCCTGGGTGGCCGCGTCCAGTGACATCTGGGCGCGATCGAAGCGCACCGCGAACTGCTCCGGCGGGCGCACATCGGCAAACTCCCCGAACCAGTCGGCCCACTGCACTACGCTCACATTGCTGCGAATGAGCTTCACCCCCAGCAGGTCGGCAGGCTGGCGGATGCGGGCGGCGCGAATGAAGGCGGGACTGGCCAGCGGCACGATGCGCTCTTCGAACAAGGGCTCCACCACCAGCCCCGGCCAGTTGGGAATACCGTAGCGGATGTCCACATCCACCTCCCCCAGTTCGAAATTGCTCTGCGAATGCGCGGCGGAGAGATTGAAGGTGATCTCCGGATAGCTGCGTGCGAAATCATTGAGGCGCGCCATCAGCCACAGGCTGGCAATGCTGGGAGCGGAGTGGATGTAGAGCGTATTGCTGACGCCCTGGCGCACGTCCATGGATGCCGCCGTGATGGCCGAGATCGCGCCCTGGATACGGGCCAGGTAACTCTCTCCGGCGGTGGTGATACGGACCCCGTGGGCGCTGCGCTCGAAGAGGCGGATGCCGAGATAGGACTCCAGCCGTGCCACCTGGTGACTCACTGCCGAGGCCGTCAAATGCAGTTCGGCCGCGGCCAGCGCAAAACTCTTGCGCCGGGCCACCGCTTCGAAGGCCTGGAGGTTGGGCAGAGGCGGGAGAACGGCCATGGACGGGCTCCGTAGCTAAGATGACGATCCGTCACTTTAACATGACGAGACTTCGCTTGTCGTCAGGCGAGGAAAGTCCGACCATGCGCTCAGAACAAAAACGGAGACAGGGTGGTACGGCGGCTGGCCCGCTGCACGCCTGCATCTACGCACCCTCTGCGCACCTTCCGCGTCGGCTCTGTCTCCGCACTTGCTCACTCGAACGCAAATCATCTGGAGAACACGACATGCTGCTCAAGGACAAGGTTGCCGTCATTACCGGCGGTGCAGGTATCAATGGTCTGGGCTACGCCACGGCGCGCCTGATGGCCGGACAAGGCGCCCGCGTGGTGGTGCTGGACCTGGCCCAGGCCGATCCGTCCGGCGCCGCCGCCGGCCTGGGCGATCATCACCTGGGCCTGGTGGCCGACGTCACCGACAAGGCCTCCTGCGAGGCTGCTGCGGCCGCCGTGCTCAAGCAGTTCGGGCGCATCGACATCCTGGTCAACAATGCCGGCATCACCCAGCCGGTCAAGACGCTGGACATCACCGGGGCCGACTACGACCGCATCCTGGACGTGAGCCTGCGCGGCACGCTCTACATGTCGCAGGCGGTGCTGCCGGCCATGCGCGCCCAGCAAAGCGGCTCCATCATCTGCATCTCCTCGGTCTCGGCCCAACGCGGCGGCGGCATCCTCGGAGGCCCGCACTACTCTGCCGCCAAGGCTGGCGTACTCGGCCTGGCACGGGCCATGGCACGCGAGTTCGGCCCGGAAGGCATCCGCGTCAACTGCATCACGCCAGGCCTGATCGGCACCGACATCATCAAGGGCAAGCTCACCGAAGAAAAGAAGGCCGAGATCGCCGAGACCATTCCATTGGCACGCCTGGGCCGGGCCGACGACATCGGCGGCGCCTGCGTCTTCCTCGGTAGCGACCTCTCGCAGTACTGCACCGGTATCACGCTGGATGTGAACGGCGGCATGCTGATCCATTAAACGCAGCCTAATGCTCGTGCACGCCGGCCTGGCCGGCATCTTTCCGACCACCAGAACACAACAGGAGACCTGACATGACCCATGACAACGACAACAACAGCGGCAAGACCCCCCTGAGCCGCCGCCAGCTTCTCAAGGCCGGCGCCGTCGGCGCGGCATTGCCGCTGTTTTCCATCATGAGCCGCCCGGCCAACGCAGCCGAGTTCAACTACAAGTTCGCCACCGGCCAGGACCCGTCGCACCCGGTCAACAAGCGTGCGCAGCAAGCCATCGACCGCATCCGCGAGGCCTCCAATGGGCGCCTGGAGATCAAGCTGTTCCCGGCCAACCAGCTGGGCTCGGACACCGACCTGATGTCGCAGATCCGCAATGGCGGCGTGGAATTCTTCAACCAGGCCTGCGTGGTGCTGTCCACGCTGGTGCCAGCAGCCGGCATCGTCAATACTGGCTTCGCCTTCCACGACTACAAGGAAGTCTGGCAGGCCATGGACGGTCCGCTAGGCGCCTATGTACGGGCGCAGATCGAGAAGGTCGGCCTGCTGACCATGTCCAAGCCCTGGGACAACGGCTTCCGCCAGATCACCACGTCCACCAAGCCGATCAAGTCGGCTGGCGATCTCAAGGGCCTGAAGCTGCGGGTACCGGCCGCGCCCATGCTGACCTCGCTGTTTACCGCACTGGGCGCCAGCCCGACGCCGATCAACTTCAATGAAGTCTATTCGTCGCTGCAGACCCGACTGGTCGAGGGCCAGGAAAACCCGCTGGCCATCATCAGCACCGCCCGCCTCTACGAAGTGCAAAAGTTCTGCACCATCTCCAACCATGTCTGGGATGCCTACTGGATCCTGGGCAACCGCCGTGCCTTCGAAAAGCTGCCCAAGGACATCCAGGAAATCGTGCGCCGCGAACTGGACAAGGCCGCCACCGACGAACGTGCCGACATTGCCTCGCTGGCCGGCTTCGCTCGCAACGACCTGCAGGGCAAGGGGGTGCAGATCATCGAGGCCGACAAGGAGTCCTTCAAGCAGGCACTGGCCCAGGCCAACTTCTACAAGGAGATGCGCGCCAAGTTCGGCGATGAGGCCTGGAAGCTGCTGCAAAACAGCGTCGGGGGCCTGGGATGAGCGCCCTCTCGCTGCAGCAGCCGGTGACCGCCGAGCGCTCGCTGGCCGCACGGCTGGAGAACTGGCTGGGCGTAGCCATCGAAATCCCGGCGGCCGCCCTGGTCGTCGGCGAAGTCGCGGTGTTGCTGGCCGGCGTGGTGATGCGCTTCATCTTCAACAGCCCCATCCCCTGGGCCGATGAACTGGCGTCCATCCTCTTCCTGTGGCTGGCCAACCTGGGAGCCGTGGTCGCCCTGCGGCGCGGTACCCACATGCGTACCACGGTGCTGGTGGGCTACCTGAGCGAACGCGGCAAGGCCTGGGCCGAGGCCCTGGCCATCATCGCGCCCTGCGTGATGCTGCTCCTGCTCATGCACCCGATGTGGGAATACGCAGAGGATGAAATGTTCGTGCAGACCCCAGCCCTGGGTTGGCCCAACACGGTGCGCGCAGCCGCCGTGGCGGTGGGCGCGGCGCTGATGATCGCCATCTGCCTGTTGCGCATCTCGCGCCAGAAACTGACAGACCTGGCCGGTGTGCTGGTCGTGCTGGCGGTAGTGGCCGGTGCCATGTACCTGGGCGCGGGCTGGCTGCAGGCCATCGGCAACTGGAACCTGGTGGTGTTCTTCGGTCTGGTGCTAGGGGTATCGGTGCTGCTGGGCATTCCCATCGCCTTCTGCTTCGGTCTGGCCACGGTGGCTTTCATGCTGACCGTGACCACCAGCCCGCTGGCGGTGGTGGCGGGACGCTTCGACGAAGGCATGTCCTCGCTGATCCTGCTGGCGGTGCCGCTGTTCATCCTGCTCGGCCACCTGGTGGAGATGACCGGCATGGCCAAGGCCATGGTGGACTTCCTGGCTTCGCTGCTGGGGCATGTGCGCGGCGGACTGAACTATGTGTTGCTGGGCGCGATGTTGCTGGTGTCGGGCATTTCCGGTGCCAAGACCGCCGACATGGCGGCCGTCGCACCGGTGCTGCTGCCGGAGATGAAGCGGCGCGGCAATCATGAGGGCGAGCTCATCTCGCTGCTGGCGGCCTCCGGCGCCATGGCCGAGACCATCCCGCCCTCGCTGGTGCTGATCACCATCGGTTCGGTGGCCGGCGTCTCGATTGCGGCGCTGTTCACCGGCGGCATCATGCCGGGCATCGTACTGGCGGTGTTGCTGGCGATACTGGCGCGCTGGCGCAGTGCCGAGATCATGGAAGGCATCCAGCGCGCGCCCGGCAAGGTGGTGCTGCGTACGCTGATCATCGCCCTGCCCGCGCTGTTGCTGCCGATCCTGATCCGCACGGCCGTGGTCGAAGGCGTGGCCACGGCCACCGAAGTCTCTACCATCGGCATCGCCTATTCGGTAGTGGCGGGCCTTCTGGTGTATCGCAAGTTCGACTGGAAGCGCCTCTATCCCATGCTGGTGGATACGGCCGCCCTGTCGGGGGCCATCCTGTTCATCATCGGCACGGCCACCGGCATGTCTTGGGCACTGACGCAATCGGGCTTCTCGCATGCACTGGCCGAGGCCATGACCAGCGTGCCGGGCGGCAAGTACGGCTTCCTGCTGGTATCGATTGCGGCCTTCATCGTGCTGGGCAGCGTGCTGGAGGGTATCCCGGCGATGGTGTTGTTCGCACCGCTGCTGTTCCCGGTGGCCAAGGCCATCGGCGTGCACGAGGTGCACTACGCCATGGTGATCATCCTGTCCATGGGCGTGGGTCTGTTCGCGCCTCCCTTCGGCCTGGGTTACTACGCCGCCTGCACCATCGGCCGCGTGCATCCGGATGTGGCGGTCAAGCGCATCTGGCCCTATCTGGGGGCGCTGGTGGTGGGCCTGCTGATCGTGGCCTTCGTACCTTGGTTCTCCATCGGCTTCCTGTGATTTTTACGCATTCATCCATCAAGCAAGGACTCGCAATGTCTGACAATTTGACCAAGCTGCGCGCCAGCGCATACCGCATCCGCCGCAATGCCGTGCGCATGGGCGAAGTCCAGGGCCAGGGCTATATCGGCCAGGCGCTGGGCTGGGCCGACGTACTGGCAGTGGCCTACAAGCACGCCATGAACCTGCGCCCGGACGACCCTGAATGGAGCGGCCGCGACCGTTTCCTGCTCTCGCACGGCCACTACGCCATCGCACTCTACGCCGCGCTGATCGAGGCCGGCATCGTCCCCGACGAGGAACTGGAGAGCTACGGCAGCGATGACAGCCGCCTGCCCATGTCCGGCATGGCGACCTATACGCCGGGCATGGAAATCTCCGGCGGTTCGCTGGGCCAGGGCCTGGCCATCGCCGTGGGAATGGCGCTGGGCTTGCGCTACAACGGCAACCCGGCGTTCATCTACAACTCCATGTCGGATGGTGAACTGGATGAAGGCGCGACCTGGGAAGCCGCCATGGGCGCAGCTCACCACCAGTTGGGCAATCTCATCTGCCTGGTCGACATCAACAACCAGCAGGCCGATGGCCCCTCCAGCAAGATCATGGGCTTCGAGCCGCTGGCCGACAAATGGGCCTCCTTCGGCTGGCATGTGCAACGGGTGGACGGCAATGACCTGGCTGCCGTGGTACAGGCCTTCGACACTGCACGCAATCTGAAAGACGCCAAGCCACGCGTGATCCTGTTCGACACCCTGATGGGCCGTGGTGTGCCCTTCCTGGAGCAACGCGAGAAGAACCACTTCATCCGCGTCGATCCGCCCGAATGGCAGCAGGCGCTGTCCATCCTCGACCAGTCTTATCAACAAGGAAGCCAAGCATGAACACCGCCGCAGAAAAGAAGCCGCGCCTGACCACCTCGGCCATGATCGCCTCCATCGCTGCCGAAGGTCAGCGGGTACAGGCGGCCCCGTTCGGCAAGGCGCTGGTGGACTACGCCGCCGACCGCCCGGAGATCGTGGGCCTGACCGCTGACCTGGCCAAGTACACCGACCTGCATCTGTTCCAGAAAGCCTATCCGGAGCGCTTCTTCCAGATGGGCATGGCCGAGCAGTTGCTGATGGCCGCCGCCGGCGGCATGGCCAAGGAAGGCCTGGTGCCGTTCGCCACCACTTATGCCGTCTTTGCCACGCGTCGCGCCTACGACTTCATCCATCAGGTGATCGCCGAAGAAAACCTGAATGTGAAGATCTGTTGTGCCCTGCCCGGCCTGACCACCGGCTACGGCCCCAGCCACCAGGCCACCGAAGACCTGGCGATGATGCGTGCCATTCCCGGCCTGACCATCGTCGATCCCTGCGATGCCCTGGACCTGGAACAGGCCGTGCCGCAGATCGCCGCCCACCAGGGGCCGGTCTACATGCGCCTGGCGCGCGGCAACGTGCCGCTGGTGCTGGATGAATATGACTACCGCTTCGAAATGGGCCGTGCCAAGGAAATCCGCGACGGCAACGATGTGCTGATCATCTCCAGCGGTTTCATGACCATGCGCGCGCTGGAAGTGGCCAAGGCGCTGGAGGCGGACAAGGTCAGCGTAGCCGTGCTGCACTGCCCGACCATCAAACCCTTCGACGAAGCCACCGTACTGGCCCAGGTCAAGAAGAAGCACCGCCTGGTGGTGGTCGCCGAAAACCATTCTGTCATCGGCGGCCTGGGCGAGATCGTCGCCAGCACGCTGATGCGCAATGGCGTGCAGCCAGCCGGATTCCAGATGGCGGGCCTGCCGGACGCCTTCCTCGATGCAGGTGCGCTGCCGACCTTGCATGATCGTTACGGGATCAGCTGCGAGGTGTTGAGCGAACGCATCAAGGGGTGGTTGAAGTAAGCAGAGCTAATGCACCGGAAGGACTCACGCCTGCTCGTTCGTCCTGCCGGCCGCGTGATTCATGTGACGAGCTCGCGCGACGTCTTCCAGTGCACTCGCCACCAGAACAGGATCGGTACTAGCCTGAATGTCGCGCACATAAACCGCGATGGCAGGCTCGCGATGGGAATGGATTTGCTCATGCTGGTCCTTCTTGTTCTGGCAATCACCAAAGTGTGAAAATCATGGCACAAAAAAAGGAGACCGCAGTCTCCTTTTTTTTGCTTACAAGCAGATTTACTTCAGGCTCAACACCCACTTCACCAGCTCACGCGCCTCGGCTTCGCTCACCTGGCCCTTGTTGGCCGGCATGGCCACCGCGCCCCAGGCGCCGCTACCACCGTTGAGGACCTTCTGGGTCAGCTTGGCTTCGGCGTCCTTCTGGCCGGCGTATTTCTTAGCCACCTCCTTGAAGGCGGGACCGACGATCTTGGCATCCACCGAGTGGCAGGCCATGCAATTCTTGGACTTGGCCAGTTGCGCATTGGCCAGCGCTTCGGCCGAAATGGCCGATCCGGCCACCAGGGTGGCAATCAACAACAGGTATTTCATGGGAGCTCCTCAGCAAGCGGTGAACGACGGTGACGCCTGCTGCGGCACTCTCCAGGCGCTTCGCAGGCGGGGCTATTCTAACCGGCTTCGGTACGTCGCCTCTATCTGCCCTGGCGTATATCTGTCATAGATCAAATTCCATGACGGAAATATCAGGCAAGGCCGCTGGCTTGCCGCTACCGATGGCCAGGGATATCATGAACGCCCGACTCATTCGGAACCGATATCAGTCCATGTCCGATCATCCCCGCCTGGAACTGCGCCAGCTACGCTACTTCGCCGCCGTGGCCGAGGAAAAGCACTTCGGGCGCGCCGCCGCCCGCCTGCACATGACCCAGCCGCCCTTGTCACAAACCATCGCGGCGCTGGAAGAGCAACTGGGTACGCCGCTGTTCCAACGCACCAAGCGCAGTGTGGCGCTGACCCCGGCGGGGGAAGCCCTGCTGCCGGAAGTCCAGCGCATCCTGCAGCAGGCGGCCGCTTTGCCGGACCTGGCGCGACGCGCCGCCAGCGGGGCCTCCGGGCTGCTGTCGCTGTCCTTCATTTCCAGCGCCGACTACAGCATCCTGCCACCGCTGCTGCAACGTTTTCGCGCTCGCTATCCGCAGGTACAGATCGAATTGCGCGAAGCCACCACCGACATCCAGCTGGAAGACCTGATGCAGGGCAAGATCGACGCCGGCTTGCTGCTGCCGCCGCTGCCCGAGAAAGCCGCGGCGCTTTTGGATGTGCGGCCGGTGCTGTCCGAACCGCTGATCGCGGCGATCCCCGAGGGTGCCGTCAGGAAGCGCGGCCCGGTATCGCTGAAAAGCTTGCGCGAGCTGCCGCTGATCATCTTCCCGCGCCGCATCTCTCCAGCCTTCCATGACACCATCCTGTCGTGCTTTCGCGATGCCGGGGTGACCCCGCACATCGGCCAGGAAGCCATCCAGATGCAGACCATCGTCGGCCTGGTCTCGGCTGGCATGGGAATGGCGCTTGTGCCACAATCCGTGTCGAACCTGAAACGCCCGGGTGTCGACTACCGCCGGCTCTCCGACCCGGCGCCCGACATCCAGACCGGCCTGGCCTGGCGGCGCGACAATCCATCCAGCGTCCTGCGAGCCCTGCTGGACCTGCTGGACGCGCCGACCTGATCACATTGGACCGCACCATTTCCCATCTACCGGGAAAATCATCGACGAACTTGCATCGCCCGTCGCGTTCCAATTGCGGTTCCGCCCAACAACAGAAAGATCAAACTCATGCTCGTCCACCCCATGCCCGACCCGATTGCCATCCACATCGGGCCGCTGGCCGTCCACTGGTATGGCCTGATGTACCTGCTGGCCTTCGCCCAATTCATCGCGCTGGGACGCCTGCGCATCAAACAGCCGCACATCGCCGCCGTCGGCTGGAAAAAGGAAGACCTGGACGACATGCTCTTCTACGGCGTGCTCGGGGTGGTACTCGGCGGGCGACTGGGTGAAATCCTGTTCTACAACCCCGCCTACTATTTTGCGAATCCGGCCGACATGATTGCGGTCTGGAAGGGCGGCATGTCCTTCCACGGTGGCTTCCTGGGGGTGATGCTGGCCATGTACCTGTGGGGCCGCAAGCGTGGTCGCAACCTGATGGACATCATGGACTTCATCGCGCCCATGGTCCCGCTGGGCTATGCCGCCGGCCGCCTGGGCAATTTCATCAACGCCGAACTGCCGGGCCGCCCGGCCGACCCCTCGCTGCCCTGGGCCATGATCTGGCCCAATGTGGACAACATCCCGCGCCACCCCTCGCCGATCTACCAGATGCTGGTCGATGGCATCCTGCTGTTCATCATCCTCTGGATCTTTGCGCGCCACTCCCGCCCGCGCATGGCGGTGGCCGGCATGTTCTCATTGCTGTACGGTTGCGCGCGCTTCTTTACGGAATACTTCCGCGTGCCGGATTACGAAGTCCACTTCGGCGGCATCACCATCTCGGCCGGGCAGATGCTGTCGGTGCCGATGATCGTGCTGGGCATCATCCTGCTGGTGCTGGCCTACAAGCTGAAGCAGCAGGCACAGGCACCTTCTGAACCTGCACTGGTCGGCAAGAAGTAATCCTCTCCTGCTCACGAAAAAGGGCGGTACCGATCGACTCGGTACCGCCCTTCGTTTTGCTGGCCTGTGGAAAACTCAGGCCTTCCTCAATGCACTGGCCGCCTTGGCGATCTCGGTGATCTTGTCCCAGTCACCCGCTTCGATGGCGGCCTTGGGGGTCAGCCAGGAGCCGCCCACGCAGACCACGTTCTTGCAGGCCAGGAACTGCGGTGCCGTCTCTTGCGTGATGCCGCCGGTGGGGCAGAAGGAGACATCCGACAAGGGGCCGGCGATGCCGTTGAGCATGCCGATGCCGCCCGCGGGCACGGCCGGGAACAGCTTCAGCTGGCGGAAGCCCGCCTCGCGCGCCGCCATCACTTCGGACGGGGTCATCACGCCCGGCAGCAGCGGCAGGCCACTGCGCTTGGCAGCTTCGATCAGCGCCGGGGTCAGGCCGGGCGAAACACCGAAGACGGCACCTGCATCACGCGAGGCAGCGAATTCTTCCGGCGCAGTCAAGGTGCCGACGCCGACGATGGCGTCCGGAACCGACTCGGCGATGGCGCGGATGGCCGGCAGGCCGTGTTCGGTGCGCAGCGTGATTTCCAGCACGCGGATGCCGCCTGCCACCAAAGCGCGTGCCAGCGGCACGGCGTGTTCGAACTTGTCGATGGCGATCACCGGGATGACCGGCGAGGCGCGCATGATTTCCAGTGTGGTCTTCATACCGTGGCTTTCTCTTTCTCAAAAATCGGCGGCAGGCCGAAGGTGGCGCCGCCCTCTTCTGCGGTTCCCACCGCGTTGCGGAACAGGCTGAACAATTCGCGGCCCATGCCGTGCTGATTGCCGGAGAGGTCGCTGGTGTCGAGGCTGCGTGCTTCCCACTCGGCGGCATCGACCTTGGCTTCCAGGGTGCCGGTCTCGGCATCCAGGCGGATGATGTCGCCGTCGCGCACGCGACCCAGCGGACCACCGCCCAGCACTTCGGGCGTGACATGGATCGCGGCCGGTACTTTACCCGATGCGCCGGACATGCGGCCATCGGTGACCAGGGCGACGTGACGGCCCTTGTCCTGCAGGATACCCAGTGCCGGGGTTAGCGCGTGCAGTTCGGGCATGCCGTTGGCGCGCGGTCCCTGGAAGGTGATCACGGCCACGAAGTCGCGATCCAGCTGGCCAGCCTTGAAGGCGGCCATGAAGGCTTCCTGCGAATGGAAGACCACTGCCGGCGCCTCCACCACGCGGTGTTCGGGCTTGACCGCCGAAATCTTGATGACGGCACGACCCAGGTTGCCCTGCAGCAGCTTGAGGCCGCCATCGGCCGCAAACGGCTGGGCTACGGTGCCCAGCACACCGGCGTCGGCGCTCTGGGCCGGTGCATCCTGCCAGGTCACGGTGCCGGGACGACCATTCTCGCCTTCGGTAGCCAGCATCGGCTCCTTGCAGTGCTGGCGCAGTCCCTGGCCGAGGATGGTGGTGACGTCGTCGTGCATCAGGCCGGCATCGATCAGCTCGCGCAGCACGAAGCCGGTGCCGCCAGCGGCATGGAAATGGTTCACGTCGGCGGTGCCGTTGGGGTAGATCTTGGTGATCAGCGGAACCACGGCGGAGAGCTTGTCGAAGTCGTCCCAGTCGATCACGATGCCGGCCGCCTTGGCGATGGCCACCAGGTGCAGCGTGTGATTGGTGGAGCCGCCGGTGGCGTGCAGTGCGACGATGGCATTGACGATGGCCTTCTCGTCGATCATGCGGCCCACCGGGGTGTATTGGGTGCCGAGGTCGGTGATCCTGGCGGCCTGCTTGGCGGCGGCCGCAGTCAGCGCGTCGCGCAGCGGGGTGTTGGGGGTGATGAAGGCCGCGCCCGGCAGGTGCAGGCCCATCGCTTCCATCAGCATCTGGTTGCTGTTGGCGGTGCCGTAGAAGGTGCAGGTACCGGCGCCGTGGTAGGACTTGGATTCCGCTTCCAGCAGTTCGGCGCGACCGATCTTGCCGGCCGTGTAGAGCTGGCGGATCTTGACCTTGTCGCTATTGCTCATGCCGCTGGTCATGGGACCGGCGGGCACGAACACCGCCGGCAGGTGGCCGAAGTGCAGCGCGCCGATCAGCAGCCCCGGCACGATCTTGTCGCACACGCCCAGATACAGCGCGGCGTCGAACATGTTGTGGGACAGCGCGATGGCGGTGGCCATGGCGATGGCGTCGCGCGAGAACAGCGACATCTCCATGCCGGTCTGGCCTTGCGTGACGCCGTCGCACATGGCGGGGGTGCCGCCGGCGAACTGCGCCACGGCGCCGGCTTCACGGGCTGCGTCCTTGATGATCTGGGGGAAACGCTCGAAGGGCTGGTGCGCCGAGAGCATATCGTTGTAGGCCGAAACAATCGCCAGCGAGGGCGCCTTGTCTTCCTTCAGCTTCAGTTTGTCATTGGCGGGGAAGGCGGCGAAGCCGTGGGCCAGGTTGGTGCAGGCCAGTGCGCCGCGCTGCGCGCCCTTGCGGCGGGCCGCTTCCAGGCGTTCGAGATAAGCGGTCCGGTAAGGACGGCTACGTTCGGCGATGCGTTGGGTGACGCTGGCTAAGGTAGCGTTGAGAGGCATTGTCGGTTTCCTGTTAGCGTTAACACTGTAATTTTACTACATAAATTTGCGCGAATGAAATCATACACTTAGAGCACTGCAGCATGGCCAAACCGTGCATCTTTTCATTGGTGAACATCAATCCGCTTCAAAAGCCTTATCAGTCTTCACTTCCCGGCTACCGGCATGGATGCCGACAGGCAATGTAACAGGGCCGTCATAAACTGTAGTGAAACTACCACTTCGGCGGCATTTGATGTATAGTCACCCGCATTGTCCCAAGAACATGAACACGGCCTGCCCGGCTCTTTTCCTGCAATGCGCATGACGACATGGCGCATGGATCGCAGGGATGGATGCCGCAGCCAGACATGACAGGCCACGACAGCCAACCCATCTCCGACTCATGCATACACCCGCCCTGACCGACACGGCCGCCTTCAAGGCATTGCAAGAACACCACGCCACGGCTGTCCAGTGGCACATGCGCGATCTGTTCGCCCGCCAGCCCGACCGTTTCGAGCGCATGCATGTGCGCGCCGCCGGGCTCCTGCTGGACTACTCCAAGAACCGCATCGACACCGACACCCTCGCGCTGCTGATGAGCCTGGCCCGCGAGCGCAGCGTGGAAGCCCTGCGCGATGCCATGTTCAATGGCGAGAAGATCAACTTTACCGAACATCGCGCCGTCCTGCACACCGCGCTGCGCGCGCCCGAAAATGTGGCCGGGGCCGTAGTGGACGGACAACCCGTTGCGTCAGAGGTTCATGCGGTGCTCAAGCACATCCGCGCATTCAGCGAGCGCGTGCGCAGCGGTACCTGGCGCGGCTACAGCGGACGCGAGATTACCGACATCGTCAATATCGGCATCGGCGGCTCCTTCCTGGGCCCGCAGATGGTGTGCACCGCCCTGCGCGCCTACGCGCACCCACGCCTGCGCGCCCACTTTGTTTCCAATGTCGATGGCCATGACCTGGAAGAGGTGCTTTCCCGCGTCGATCCCGAGACCACGCTCTTCATCGTCGCCTCCAAGACCTTCACCACCCAGGAAACCATGCTCAACGCCCGTTCGGCGCGCGCCTGGTTCTTGCAGCACGGCAAGCCCGCAGACCTGGCCCGGCATTTCGTGGCTGTCTCCACCAATGCGGCCGAGGTGGCCGCCTTCGGCATCGATACCGAGAACATGTTCCCCTTCTGGGACTGGGTGGGTGGCCGTTATTCGGTCTGGTCGGCCATCGGCCTGCCGGTGGCGCTGCTGGTCGGCTACGACAATTTCGCTGCCTTCCTGGCCGGCGCGCACGATATGGACCGCCATTTCCGTGAAGCCCCGCTGGAATCGAACATGCCGGTAATCCAGGCGCTGGTGGGCATCTGGAATCGCAACTTCCTCGGCAGCGCCTCGCTGAGCATCGCCCCCTATCACCAATGGTTGCGCTTCTTCCCGTCCTACCTGCAGCAACTGGACATGGAGAGCAACGGCAAGCGCATCACCCGTGACGGCACGCCGGTCACGACCCTGACCTGTCCGGCCATCTGGGGCGACGTTGGTACCAACGGCCAGCACGCCTATTTCCAGCTGCTGCACCAGGGTACCGACATCACGCCCATCGATTTCATCGCCGTCCTCAAACCCTCGCATGGGATCGCCGGACACCAGGAAGCACTGCTGGCCAACTGCTTCGCGCAGTCCGAAGCCTTCATGCGCGGCAAGGACGCCGACGAGGTGCGCGCCGATCTGCAGGCACAAGGTCTGCCCGAAGCGGAACTCGCGGCCCTGATCCCGCACAAAACCTTCGAGGGCAACCGCCCCAGCAATACCCTGCTGCTGCCGGAACTGAGCCCGCATGCCCTGGGCGCGATGATTGCGCTGTACGAGCACAAGACCTTCGTGCAGGGCGCGATCTGGGGCATCAACAGCTTCGACCAGTGGGGCGTGGAACTGGGCAAGGTGCTGGCCAAGACCATCCTGGGCGAACTGCAGGCCGAGGATGCTGTGCAGGCCGCACGCCACGACGCCTCCACCAGCGCCCTGATCGCCCTGGCCCGCCAGGCCGCCCAGGCCAGCCGGCAGGGCCACTAAACACGTAGCGCTCCATCCGCTACTTCACGTACAAAGAGACGACACACACCATGGCTACTTCTGATTTCGATCTGGTTTTATTCGGCGGCACCGGCGACCTCTCGATGCGCAAGCTGCTGCCCGCGCTGTATGCCCGAGACCGCGCCCGCGACCTGCCGCCCGATGCACGCATCATCTGCCTGGGCCGCGACGAGAAATCGCGTGAAGACTTCCTCAAGCTGGTGGAGAAGGATTCCAAACCCCACGTGCCGGCCGCCAACCTGGATGCCAGCGTCTGGGAACGCTTCACCGGCCGCCTGCAATACGCCTCGGTCAACGCCAAGGAAGCCGACAGCTTCAGCCACCTGAAGGATGCCCTGCGCGACATCGCCGGCCTGGCGCGGGTGTTCTACCTGGCGACTCCGCCCAGCCTGTTCGCCTCGATCTGCGAAAACCTGTCCAAGGCCGGACTGGTCACGCCGACCTCCCGCGTGGTGCTGGAAAAGCCGCTGGGCCGCGACCTCAAGAGCGCCCGCGACATCAACGCCCAGGTCGGCCGCTTCTTCCAGGAATCGCAGATCTTCCGTATCGACCACTACCTCGGCAAGGAAGCGGTGCAGAACCTGCTGGCGCTGCGCTTCGGCAACGTGCTGTTCGAACCCCTGTGGCGGCGCGAATGGATTTCCGACGTGCAGATCACCATCGCCGAAGAACTCGGTGTGGGCGGCCGCTTCGACTACTACGACACCTCCGGCGCCCTGCGCGACATGCTGCAGAACCACCTGCTGCAACTGCTCTGTATCGTCGCCATGGAACCGCCGGTATCGAACTCGGCCGACGCCGTGCGCGACGAAAAGCTCAAGGTGCTGCGCTCGCTCAAGCGCTTTACCCCCACCACGCTGGCCATGAACGTGGTGCGCGGCCAGTACCGCGCCGGCCATGTCGATGGCGTGGCCGTGCCGGGCTACCGCAAGGAAGCCGATGCCAACCCCGACTCGCGCACCGAGACCTATGTCGCAGTCAAGGCCGAGATCGACACCTGGCGCTGGGCCGGCGTGCCGTTCTACCTGCGTACCGGCAAGCGCATGGCCGACTCCCTGGCCGAGATCGTGGTGCGCTTCAAGAGCGTGCCGCATTCCATCTTCGCGCACCAGAACGACACTCCGAACTGCCTGGTGATCCGACTGCAGCCTGACGAAGGCCTGCACATGAACCTGATGGCCAAGCAGCCTGGCGATGGCATGCGCCTGCGTCCGGTGGAGCTGGAGCTGGACTTCCGCGAGAAGTTCAAGACCCCGCGCATGGACGCCTACGAACGCCTGCTGCTGGACGTGTTGCGCGGTCATCTGACACTGTTCATGCGCAGCGACGAACTGGAGGCCGCCTGGGAATGGGTGGAGCCCATCATCGATTACTGGGACCAGCAGGAGGCCGACCCGGTCCCCTACAACGCCGGTACCTGGGGGCCTGCTGCGGCGAGCGCCCTGATCGGTCGCGACGGACTGCAGTGGCGCGAAGAAGCCCTGCCCGAGGTCTGACCAGCGCCCGCTAGCGTCACCAGGTCACCGTCATGTCCATGCTGCTCGACTCCATCCGCACCCACATCAACTCCCTCTCCAAGTCGGAGAAGAAGGTGGCTGCGACCATCCTGGCCAACCCGCAACTGGCCCTGGCCGAGAACCTGACGGCGCTGGCCAAGAATGCGGAAGTGTCGGAACCGACCGTGATCCGTTTCTGCCGCGCCATCGGTTACGAGGGCTGGCATGACTTCAAGCTCAAGCTCGCCCAGAGCCTGGCGCTGGCCTTGCCGGGCGCAGATGAAACGCTGGCCCAGGACGACCTGGCCGCCGATCTGGTCAACAAGATCTGCAGCCGTTCCATCAATACCCTGCTGGACCTGCGCAACCACCTCAATCCGGATGCCATCCAGCTGGCGCTGGACGTACTGGCACGGGCCAACAAGATCGAGTTCTACGGCCAGGGGACCTCCGGTATCGTGGCCAACGACGCGCAGCACAAGTTCTTCCGCTCGGGCGTGCCCACCGTGGCGTATTCCGACCCGCACATCCACAGCATCGCGGCCTCGCTCCTGAAGGCCGGCGACTGCGTGGTGGCGATCTCGCAGCGCGGTGGCAACGCCGCCCTGCTGCGCTCGATCCAGCTGGCGCGCAAGGGCGGTGCCGACATCATCGTGCTCGGCCCTTCCGGCACCCCGCTGGCCGAACTGGCCACGGTACTGGTGCCGATCGACCTGTCCTTCAACATCGACCCCTATACCCCCATCTCGGCGCGCCTGGCGCACCTGGTGGTGATCGATATCCTGGCGGTGGGACTGGCGCTGCGACGCGGCCCGGAATTCCGCAAGAAGATGCAGAACGCGCAGAAGTCGCTGCAGAAATTCGACATGCAATTCGACTCCTTCTTCCGCTAAGCGTGCCAAGCGCAGCGGCAGATCAAGGATCAGTGATTTAGCGACATTCACCGACAGACAGGAAACGGCCATTGCGTACAATGCCTATCCTTATTCTTCACCCTAGCAACAGGACTTTCCATGAGCCAGCTTGAACAGTTGAAGCAGTACACCACCATCGTGGCCGATACCGGCGACTTCCAGGCCATGAAGGCCTTTGCGCCCCAGGATGCCACCACCAACCCCTCGCTGATCCTGAAGGCGGTGCAGAAGGCCGAGTACAAGCCGCTGCTGGAGTCGGTGGTCAAGGCCCACGCCGGCAAGAGTACCGATGCCATCATCGACCGCCTGCTGATCGCCTTCGGTCTGGAGATCCTGAAGCTGATCCCGGGTCGCGTCTCCACCGAGACCGATGCCCGCCTGTCCTTCGATACCGAAGGCACCGTCGCCAAGGGCCGCGAGCTGATCCGCCTGTACGAAGAAGCCGGCATCGCCCGCGAGCGCGTGCTCATCAAGATCGCCTCCACCTGGGAAGGCATCCGTGCCGCCGAGATCCTGGAAAAGGACGGCATCCGCTGCAACCTGACCCTGCTGTTCTCGCTGCCGCAGGCCATCGCCTGCGCCGAGGCCCGCGTGCAACTGATCTCCCCCTTCGTCGGCCGCATCTACGATTGGTACAAGAAATCCACCGGCCAGGAATATACCGGCAGCGACGATCCCGGCGTGCAATCGGTCAAGGCGGTCTACAACTACTACCGCAAGTTCGGCTACGCCACCGAAGTGATGGGCGCGAGCTTCCGCAACACGTCGCAGATCGTCGAACTGGCCGGCTGCGACCTGCTCACCATCAGCCCGGACCTGCTGCAGAAGCTGGCCGACAGCGATGCTCCGGTGGAACGCAAGCTGAGCAAGGAAGCCGCCGATGCGGCCGACATCGAGCGTATCTCCCTGGATGAAAAAGCCTTCCGCCTGGCCCTCAACGCCGACGCCATGGCCACCGAAAAGCTGGCCGAAGGCATCCGCCAGTTCGCCGCTGACGCGGTCAAGCTGGAGCAGATCGTGGACGCCTTGCGCTAAATCCCGCGTTCAGATCAACAAGTACAAAGGCCGCATCGTGCAGACGATGCGGCCTTTGTCGTTCATGGTGGATCGCGTCTAGGGCAATGCGCGCGCCCCACCCATCCGGCATTGGAAAAAGCTCATGGTGGTCTGCAGCACCATGGCGCGTCGGTTCAGTTCCTCCGAGGTCACGGCAAGCTCTTCGGAGCTTAGCGAGTTCTGCTGGATCACCTGGGCCAGCTGGCTGGCGGCGACACTGATCTGGCTGACTGCGGTGGATTGCTTTTCTGAGGCCTGGACGATTTCCTGTACCAGTTCCGAGGTACGTCCGATCGCCGGCAGCATGTGCTGCAGCTGCTCTTCGGCGGCGCCCGCCAGGATCACGTTGGCGCGGGCGACTTCATCGATTTCCTGCGCGGCGGCCTGGCTGCGTTCGGCCAGCCGCCGGACCTCGGCCGCCACCACGGCGAAGCCGGTGCCGTGCTCACCTGCATGGGCCGCCTCGATGGTGGCATTGAGCGCCAGGAGGTTGGTCTGATAGGCGATGTCGTCGATGACCGCGATCTTGCCGGCGATCTGCTGGATCGCCTCCACCATCTGCCTGAGGGTCTGCGCGCACTGCCCTGCCTGGCTGGCAGCACCGGCGGCGATCTGCTCGGTCTGGCGCGCATTCTCGGAGGTACTGAGGATGGACCCGTGGATCTGCTCCAGTGCCATGCTGGTCTGCTCCACACCAGTAGCCTGCTCGGTCGAGGCACGGGAGAGCGACTGCGCCGTGGCGCTGACCTCCTCGGCGGTGCTGACCATGGCTTCGGCACTGGCGGTGACTTCGGCCACCACCTGGCACAGGCGTTCGATCATGTTCTTGATGGAATTCATCATGCTCCGGCCATGGCGCGGCTTCAGAGCGATCTGCTGCACGAGGTCGCCATCGGAGAGGCGTTGCATGACCGTGACCACGTCGCCCGGTTCAGCGCCCAACTGGCGTGTGAGAGTGTGGGTGATGCCCCAGCCGGCACCCAGCATGATCAGCAGGACCCCGCCGGCCATCAGGAGCACGGTCTGCAGCGCATGTTCGATGATCTCGCGCGCCGACAGGGCGCTGGCTTCGCCCAGGGCGATGTTGTAGGAACGATGGCGCGCAAAGGCGGCCTGCACGGCTTCGATAGCCCCGCGAAACTCCAGCCCCACCACGATCTTGCCCTGCTCGTCCAGGCCCTGGTCCACCAGCGCCAGCAGGCGTCGCACCACGTCCTCGAAAACGGTCAGGCGCTGGAGGTCGTCTTCCAGCATGGCCTGGTCCGTTTCATCGGTGACATAGGCCGCGCGGTAGACTTTCATCTGCTTGTCCAGGCGCTGGCGGTAGATCTCGATTTCCTGCAGGAGACGGCGCCGGTCGCTGGGGTCCTGGTTGGCCTGGTAGTGATAGACCCGACCCTGGATGGCATTGAAGGCGCCTTGCGCATCATCCAGCGAGGTAACGCTGGGGACGGTATTGACCTGTGCGTAGTTGGCAGCGTGGTAGACGTTCTCGATCTGGCGCAGGCTGACGGCGGCGGTGGCAGCCAGGCCCAGCATGGCCAGCACGATCAACAGAAACAGGCGCTGTCCCACCGTCAGCGCATAAGGTCTCGCCATCATGTCCTCCCCCCAGAGGTTTGCCGTGCTTGTCAGGCGGGACGGGCATTCATCCCTGCCATCCCATGGGGGCAAAACTTATAGCGTGCACAAGATATTGTCAATCTGGCATAGATGATCGGGCCAGAAAGCAAGGCAGGACAGCCTTTCGGACGCGGGGCGGCCACCACACTGCAGGGCAGCGCGGACATCGCCCCGGGCGGATCAGTCGAAACTGATCTGCACCTTCATCATCTTCGAACGATCACCGGCGATCTCGAAGGCCTCCACCGCCTGTGCGATGGGATAGGTGGCCGAGATCAACGGCTTGACGTCCACCAGGCGGCGGTTCATCAGCTCGACGGCCATGGCGAACTCTTCATGGAAGCGGAAGGCACCGCGCCAGTCCAGCTCCTTGCCCACCAGCAGGTTGGCCGGGAACTGGATGTCACCGCCCAGGCCCACCTGCACGATCACGGCCTGCGGACGCAGCGCCTCCAGCGCACCCACCAGCGCGCGCTCGTTGCCGCTGGCTTCGAAGAGCACGTCAAAGGTCCCCTTGTCGGCGGCGTAGGCCTTCAGCGCCTCCGGTGTCTCGGCCATGTTGATGGCGCGGTCGGCGCCCACCTTCAGTGCGGCTTCCAGCGGCATCTTCGCCACATCGGTGACCACCACTTCCAGCGCGCCGGCGCGACGGGCGGCAATCACCACCAGGGCACCGATGGGGCCGCAGCCCGTCACCAGCACGCGCTTGCCCACCAGCGGACCGGCGCGACGCACGGCATGCAATGCCACCGACAGCGGTTCGGCCATGGCGGCCTCGCCATCGCTGACGTGGTCGGCCACGACGTGGGCCTGTGAACGCTCGATGACGATTTCCTGGCGGAACGCGCCCTGTACGTGCGGGGTGCGCATGGCACTGCCGTAGAAACGCATGTCCAGGCAATGGTTCTGCTTGCCTTCCTGGCAGTATTTGCACTGACCGCAGGGACGGCTGGGCGAAATGGCGATGCGGGTACCGGGCGCGATGTCGGTGACGGCGCTGCCGACTTCCGCGATCTGGCCCGAGACTTCGTGGCCCAGCACCATCGGTTCCTTGATGCGCACCACGCCGAAACCGCCGTGGTGGTAGTAGTGCAGGTCGGAACCGCAAATACCGCCGGCCTTGACCTTGACCTTCAGTTGTTGCGGCTGCAGTTCGCCGCTGTCGAGTTGCTGGATGCGCAGGTCGTGCGGCGCATGGATGACGAGGCCTTGTTGCATGATCTTCTCCTGAATGGCATCAATGGGTTACAGGGTCGCGGTGACACCGCCATCCACGTAGAGGATGTGGCCGTTCACGAAACGCGAGGCATCGCTGGCCAGGAACACGGCCGCGCCCACCAGGTCTTCGACATCGCCCCAGCGACGCGAGGGCGTGCGGCCGACCAGCCAGTCGGTGAACTTGGCATCGTTGACCAGGGCCATGTTCATCTCGGTCTTGAAATACCCGGGACCCAGGCCATTGACCTGGATACCGTACTTGCCCCAGTCGATCGCCATGCCCTTGGTGAACATCTTCACCGCGCCCTTGGTGGCGGTATAGGGGGCGATGCCGGGACGACCCAGTTCGCTCTGCACCGAGCAGATGTTGATGATCTTGCCGGCGCCACGCGGGATCATGTGGCGCGCCACTGCCTGGGCGGCGTAGAAGACGCTGTTGAGGTTGGTGTTGATGAGGTCGTGCCAGTCCGATTCCTTGAACTCCTCCAGCGGATTGCGACGCTGGATGCCGGCGTTGTTGACCAGGATGTCGATGGCGCCGATCTCGCTTTCGATCTTCTGCACCGCAGCCTTGACCTCATCGGAGGAGGTGGCGTCGAAGCTGGATTCATGGATGACGTGGCCTTCGGCACGCAATTGCGCCGCCACACCGGCCAGCTTGCCGGCATCGCGACCGTTGAGGACGATGGCCGCGCCCGCTTGCGCCATGCCGCGCGCCAGTGCCAGGCCGATGCCGCCGGACGAACCGGTGATCAGGGCCAGCCGGCCTTCGAGGGAAAAACCCTGCAGGCCTGCCGGCAGGGAGGTGGTCTTGGTGGTCATGTGGTCTCTTTCTTCTTGTTGGGGAGGTGGCAGATCGAAACTGCTCAGGCCGGCCTGCACCGGAGCAGCGTTCAGTGCGCCTTTCCGGTCTCGCGCTGGAAGGCGGCGATGGCGTGGTACTCCGCTTCCAGCTTGGCCGGAATGGCCGCAAAGATGGGTTGCAGGCGGCTGTAGACCGCCACCGCGTCGGCATGCGGCGCGTGATGGTTGGTGGACCCGACCATGCCGGAAATCACCGACAGCGACGGCACCAGCCCCAAGGCCCAGGCGCCCAGCACGGCCGCACCCAGGCAGGACGATTCCACGCTCTCCGGCACCACCACCTCGCGATTGAAGATGTCGGCCATCATCTGGCGCCACAGGGCCGAACGGGCAAAGCCGCCGGTGGCCATCATGCGCTTGGTCGGGCCGACCAGTTCTTCCAGCGCCGGCAGGATGCTGTAGAGATTGAAGATCACCCCTTCCAGCGCGGCGCGGATCATGTGGTGCTTGCCATGGTGCAGGGCCAGGCCGAAGAAGGAGCCGCGCAGGTCGGCATTCCACAGCGGCGCACGCTCGCCGGCCATGAAGGGATGGAACAGCAGCCCTTCGGCGCCGGGACGCACCTTCTCGGCGATTCGGGTCAGGGCTTCGTAGGGATCGACGCCTTCATCGCGGGCTGCGGCTGCCTCGGCGGTCGCCAGTTCATCGCGCACCCAGCGGAAGATGTTGCCACCGTTGTTGACCGGGCCGCCGACCACCCAGTGCTTCTCGGTCAGGGCGTAGCAGAACAGGCGGCCATGCGGGTCAGTCAGGGGCTCATCGATCACCGTGCGCATCGCACCGGAAGTGCCGATGGTCACCGCGACGTGGCCGATCTCGATGGCGTTCACGCCCAGGTTGGAGAGCACGCCGTCGTTGGCGCCGATGATGAAGGGGGTGTCCACCGACAGCCCCAGGCGCTGGGCCATCCCGGGTGACAGCGGCGGCAGGCGGTGGGTGGTCGGCACCGGCGTGGGCAACTGCTCGGGCGTGACCCGCAGCAGTTCCAGCGCACCGCGATCCCAGGCCAGCTCGCGCAGGTTGAACATGCCGGTGGCCGAGGCGATGGAGTGGTCCACCACCCACTGGCCGAACAACTGGTACAGCAGGTATTCCTTGATGCCGACAAAGCGCGCCGCCTTGCTGAAGACTTCCGGCTTTTCATGGCGCATCCACATCAGCTTGCACAGCGGCGACATCGGGTGGATGGGCGTACCGGTGCGGCGGTAGATGGCGTTGCCGTCGTGTTCGTGCTTGATGCGCTCGGCCCAGACCGAGGCGCGGATATCGCCCCAGGTGATGCTGTTGGACAGCAGGCGGCTCTCGGCATCCAGCGCAATGACGCTGTGCATGGCGGCGCTGAAGGACAGCAGGGCGATCTCCTGCGAGGCTGCGGCGGCAGCTTTGACAGCGCCGGCAATCGAGGCCAGCGCAGCCTCGACGATCTGTTGCGGGTCCTGCTCCGCCATGCCCGGCTCGGTACAGATCACCGGGTATTCCTGCGCATGCTGTGCGACCACCTTGCCATCGAGCGTGAAGACGACGGACTTGGTGCTGGTGGTGCCGATATCGACACCGAGCATGTAGCGGGCGGAGTGGGACATGAACATTCCTTATCTGACAGATGGCAAGACGCCCGGACCAGCCGGGCGTTGCATCGTGAGTATTAAATGACGATCAAACGACGAGATTGAGCAACATGATGAAGATGATAGCAACAACCGAGATCAGTGTTTCCATCACCGTCCAGGTCTTGAAGGTTTCACCCACGCTCATGTTGAAGTATTCCTTGACCAGCCAGAACCCGGCATCGTTGACATGCGACAGGATCAGCGAACCGGCGCCGGTGGCCAGCACCAGCAGTTCCTTGTTGGTACCGGGGATCAGTGCCACCAGCGGGGCCACGATGCCAGCACCGGTGATAGTGGCCACCGTGGCCGAACCGGTCGCCACGCGGATCACGCCGGCCACGAACCAGGCCAGCAGCAGCGGCGAAATCTGTGCATGCACGGCCAGTTGGCCGATGGCAGTCCCCACGCCGGAATTGACCAGCATCTGCTTGAAGCCGCCACCGGCACCGATGATCAGCACGATGGCCGCGGTCGGCGCCAGACTCTGATCAACGAACTTCAACACCTGTTGACGGGTGAAGCCACGGGCCAGGCCGAAGGTCCAGATCGCCAGCAGCAGCGCGGCCAGCAGGGCCACGATGGGGTTGCCGATGAAGTCCATCAGGTCGCGCACGGCGTGGCCTTCAGGCAGGGTGACATCGACGAAGGTCTTCAGCAGCATCAGGAACACCGGCGAGAGCACCGTCACCAGGGTGGTGGTGAAGCCCGGCAGGTTGCTGGTCTGCGGTTCGCGCGCCAGTTGCGCCATCAGTTCTTCCGAAGGCTTGATGTCAACGTAGCGCGAGATGAAGGAACCGAACATGGGGCCGGCGATGATGACCGTCGGCAGGCCCACCAGCAGGCCGTAGAAGATGGTCTTGCCGATGTCGGCACCGAAGATGCCGATGGCCAGCAGCGGACCCGGGTGCGGCGGCACCAGGCCGTGCATCACCGACAGGCTGGCCAGCATGGGCATGCCGATCTTGAACAGCGGCACGCCCGAGCGACGCGCCACGATGAACACCAGCGGGATCAGCAAGACGAAGCCGATTTCGAAGAACAGGGGAATACCGACCAGGAAGGCCCCCATCATCATGGCCCAGTGCACGCGCTCGCGGCCGAAGGCACGCACCAGCGTCTGCGAGATCTGGTCGGCACCGCCGGACTCAGCCATCAGCTTGCCCAGCATGGTACCCAGGCCCAGCACGATGCCGACGAAGCCCAGCACGCCGCCGAAGCCGTCCTGGAAGGACTTGACGATCTTGGGCAGCGGCATGCCCGAGATCAGACCGAGGAAGCCCGAGGTGATCGTCAGGGCGATGAAAGGATGGATGCGCAAGCGCGTGATCATCAGGATCAGCGCGAGGATCGCAATGACTGCATTGAACAGCAAGGTGGCGTCGTGGCTCATTCCCAGCATGGGATCTCCGATTGCCGATAGCCGATGCCGTGCGGCCCGCAAAGAGCCGCAGCAGCGTGGCCCCGGCGCGAGGCTGAGGACGGACGTCTCCTGCGGCCTGCCCTGGCGGGAGGCGCGAACATCTGCACTATCTGCGTAGTGTTATCTGATTGACCTGAGTGTGGTATGCCGCCGCTGACCCCGCCGCCGTGTGCCCGGAGGTTCGGATGTTAGCGTTAACATGGGGCGCGATGATAACGCTAACATTTTGCGCGGGTCAAACACTTGTTGTGCTGCAGTGCGGCAGAAGGACGGGCGAACGGAGGGCCGGGCGTGCCGTACGGAAATCATTTTCTTTCGGGTGTGCTCCGGACTCATCCTGCCGGGGGAGGATGGCGGTGCTCTGTCGT
>NZ_AEEC02000015.1 GCF_000300975.2 Herbaspirillum frisingense GSF30
CGCCAAGAAGGTTGCAGCTCCGAAGGCAGCAGCCAAGAAGGTCGCAGCTCCGAAGGCAGCTGCCAAGAAGGTTGCAGCTCCGAAGGCAGCCGCACCGAAGGCAGCAGCTCCGAAGGCAGCCCCCAAGAAGGCCGCCGCTCCGAAGAAGGCAGCCGCCAAGCCGGCAGCTGCAGCACCGGCCGCCAAGACCGTGCTGAACCCGGCCGCCGCATGGCCGTTCCCGACCGGCGCTGGCCGTCCGTAAGATCGGCGCGCGTCCCGTCTGAGTCCTTCAGACGAAAAGCCGCTGTATGGCATGCCGCCATGCAGCGGTTTTTTTATACCCGCATTGCGGGCCGCAAGGCTCTGGCAATCACGAGGGATGGCACAATATATGAAGGATCGTGCGTGCCCGCCTCTGCACCCACCTCTGCTTCGGTGCATGGCGTGAGGATTGCACCGATGTCGCATGCACTCTAGTATGTGCCCTGCCTCTCACTGATGGAGAACCCTGTGCTGCATAGTATTTTCACGATGATCGTCAATGCCGTTGCCAGCATCCTGGCCGGTGTCATGCTGCTGCGTTTCTGGATGCAGGTCGTGCGCGTGCGTCCGCCGCAATCGGTGGGCCAGTTCGTCTACCAGCTCTCGGACTGGCTGGTACGCCCCCTGCGCCGGGTGCTGCCGGGCGGGACCTATGACTGGGCATCCCTGCTGGGCGCCTTCATCATCGTGCTGCTGTCCATCATCGCCATCCTCGGACTGCAGACCAATTTTGATTTCAAGCTCATCCTGCTCATCGCGCTGGAGCGCTTCTTCGAATGGATCTGCTATGGCTTCATGGCCACGCTGATCATCGAAGCCATCTTCAGCTGGGTCAATCCCTATGCGCCGTTGGCGCCCTTCGTGCGCGCGCTCAACGAACCACTGCTGCGCCCGCTGCGCCGTATCATCCCGCCACTGGGTGGCGTGGACCTGTCGCCGCTGGTGCTGCTGATCCTGCTGCAGATCGCCGTGCGGGTGGTCAGCGGCCTGTTGTTCGGGGCGGTCTGACGATCCTCGTTGATCATCGCTGGGACGAAAAAAGAGCCGGACTTGTCCGGCTCTTCTGTTTTGTAGCGCTGCGCCGGGGCATCGAAGACACGGCGGGCATCATCGTCATTGCCCTGGTCAGCGTTTCTGCCGGTCCGCCCACTGCTGCAGTGCCTGCATCGTGTTTTCCACGTGCTTCTCCGGATTCATGTCGGTGTATTCGTAGAGGATGGCATGGTCGGGTGTGATCACGTAGGACGTGCGGCTGGCATAACCGGTCACCTTCATGAACTGCGCGTCATAGGCCTTCATGATCTTCTTGTCGACATCGGCCGCCACGGCGAATTTGCTGCGGCATTCGCTGACCGAGAACTTGTTGAGGGTCTCGATATCGTCACCGGACACGCCAATCACCGTCGCCCCCAGTGCCTTGTAGCGATCCACTGCCTCGGCGAAGAGGTGGGCTTCGATGGTGCAACCCGAGGTGAAGGCCGCCGGGTAGAAATACAGCACCACCGGGCCCTTCTTGAGCGCGGCCGAGAGCGAGAAGGTCGAGACCTGTCCACCCAGCGAGGCCGGCGCCGAAAACTCGGGGGCCTTGTCGCCGGGTTTGAGTGCCGCCAGCGCCAGCGGTGAAGCCAGCGTTGCCGCCAGCAGCGCGCCGCCGGCAATCAGACCTCGCAGGAAGAGACGTACCTGGCGCGGCGAGGATGAATGGTCTGGCATGATCGATCTCCTGGTCTGTCTTGCGAATGGCCTGTGCAGAGGCGACGTGCGTTCCGGTCTCAACCGAAGCGGTAACCGAAAGCCTTGTGGAAGCGCTCTTCGATCTCGGCACGCGAGGGCGCATGGTTCTGCGGACCTTGCGACGCGATCTTGATCGAACCCATCAGGCTGGCCAGGCGACCGGTGGTTTCCCAGTCATAGCCTTCGGTCAGACCGTACAGCATGCCGGCGCGGAAAGCGTCGCCACAGCCGGTGGGGTCGGCGATGCGGTCAGCCGGTACGCAGGGGATATCGAACTTCTGGCCAGCCACGAAGATTTCCGCGCCCAGTTCGCCGCGGGTGACCACCAGGGCCTTGATCCGTTCGGCGATCTGCGTCAGCGTCAGCCCGGTACGGGCCGTCAGCAGCTCGGCTTCGTAGTCGTTCACTGCGACATAGGTGGCCAGGTCGATGAAGTTCTTCAGGTCATTGCCGTCGAACATGGGCATGCCCTGGCCCGGATCGAAGATCAGCGGGATGCCGAGTTCGGCCGCCTGCTGTGCGTGCTGCAGCATGCCGTCGCGACCATCCGGCGCCACGATGGCGAACTTGACCGGGCCGGCATCGGCGACCTTGTTCTCATGCGACCAAGTCATCGCGCCCGGGTGGAAGGCGGTGATCTGGTTGCTGTCGGCATCGGTGGTGATGAAGCATTGGGCGGTGAACGAGTCCTCGATCTGGCGCACGCAGCGGGTGGAGATATCCAGTGCCGCGAAGCGTTCCATATAGGGCGCGCTGTCCAGGCCGACGGTAGCCATCACGATGGGCTCGCCACCCAGCAGCTTCAGGTTGTAGGCGATGTTGCCGGCGCAACCGCCGAACTCGCGACGCATGGTCGGGACCAGGAAGGATACGTTGACCTTGTGCAACTGGTCGGCCAGCAGTGCTTCGGCAAAGCGGCCCTCGTATTGCATGATGTTGTCGTAAGCGAGAGAACCGCAGATCAGTGAGCTCATGGAGATGGCCGCCGGGAAAAGTGAATGATGCCGCATTGTAGAAGAAAAGCGGCACGCAGGCAGCACCTCACGGTGCAAGGACAGGCCGGAGACAGGGCCGGATCAGGGATAGAACAGGTAGATGCGATACCCCGACACCAGCGCATCCTTGAGCTCGAAGTTGAGCTTGATCTGGCGCTCGCTGTCAGCGGCCAGGCCGCTGTCGATCAGGCCGGCATCGGCAAGATAGTCGCGTGGACGGAAGACCTTTCGCACCACGGCCTTCTCGTCATCGTTGTTGAGGGTGAGTTCGATGTGCGGCCAGGCCTGGGCGCTGGT
This sequence comes from Herbaspirillum frisingense GSF30, assembly GCF_000300975.2. Taxonomy (GTDB): domain Bacteria; phylum Pseudomonadota; class Gammaproteobacteria; order Burkholderiales; family Burkholderiaceae_D; genus Herbaspirillum; species Herbaspirillum frisingense. The sequence continues at coordinate 3,051 of NZ_AEEC02000015.1, forward strand.
GCCGCGATTGCGCATCACGATGGACAGCGCATAGACGTTCTGGTTGGGCGGTACCACCTGCAATTCATTGGATTCCAGCGAGAGCCGGTCGATCTCGGCCGGTAATCCCACCGTGCAATGCAAGGCGACGCACATGCCATTGAGCATGGGGCGCAACACCGGCACCGAGGCCGCCAGCGGGTTGCGCCAGTAATAGAGCGATTGCAGCAGCAGCACCGGCACCATCACGCCGGCCAGCACCATCATCAGCATCTTCATCGCATGGCCGACGCGCGCCTTGCGCTCGGCACGCTTGACGAAACCGGGCTCGTCGGCCGCCTGCTGCTCATCGACGGCAGCGCGATCCTCGTCTTCCAGGCTCTCTTCGCGCTCGATCGGTGCGGACTCGACGTCATGCGTGACATCTGCCGATGCTGGCGGCGTTTCATTGTCGATCCTGAAGACGGCCGCGACCTCGGGCGGTGCCGCCAGGTCTTCGGCCGGGTCGGAGGAGCGCCGTAGCAGGGCGCCGGTATCGAGGTCATCGCCCTCGGCAAGCCCGGTCTGATCCGGCTTGTCGTTGTCCACAGGCTGGGACAGCTTCAGGGGCGCGCCGAGATCCGGGATATAGCCCGGGCTGGCGGGGGAGCGGAACACCTTGGGTTCCGCGATCAGCGGAATGGCGGCCGTGGTCGGGGGCGCCGGAGTTGCCGGTGTCGCTGGGGTCTCCGCCATCGGTGGTGCTGCTTCTGATGCAGCAGGTGCCACCGGCAGCCTGACCTCGGGTAGCGGGTCGGGCTGGGGCTGGAAAGAGGGGGAGGCCGAGGGCGGGTTGCGCCTGGCTGTGATGGCGGGCGCTGCTGATGCAGTGGCCGCTGCAGGGAGTGCGCCGGCCTGCGCCTTGCTGCCCGGAATCGGCTGGTAATGACCGTCGGCGATGCTGGGCTCGACCAGGAACTCATTACCGTTGAAGACTTCGCGGCAACTGCCGCAGCGTACCAGTCCGTTACGCAGCTTGAGCTGGTCGCTGGCGACCCTGAAGATGGTCAGGCAGTGCGGACACTGGGTCGCCAACGCCATGGATTACTCCGGCAGGTGGCCTGCCAGCGCCACCCAGCCTTCATGCTCCGCCCATACCGAGAGCGTGATGTAGGGCGCATAGGCGGCGATGACCTCCGTGGCCTGGCGCGCCAGCACACCCGACAGCACCAGGGACCCGCCGGCACGCACGCGGCCAGCCAGCATGGGCGCCATCAGTTGCAGCGGGCCGGCCAGGATATTGGCGACCACGACGTCGAACTTTTCACCTTCCGGGTAGGCCTGGGCGAAGGGTTCTGGCAGATAGTAGGTCGCGCTGCAGTGATTGCGTTCGGTATTGTGGTGGGCGGCTTCCAGCGCCTGCGGGTCGATGTCCACGCCAATGACCTGGGGGACGCCGATCTTGGCCGCGACCAGCGCGAGGATGCCCGAGCCACAACCGTAGTCCAGCAGGGTGCGGGCACTGGTGGAATTGCTTTCCAGCCATTCCATGCACAGCCGGGTGGTCGGATGGCTGCCAGTGCCGAAGGCCAGACCGGGGTCCAGTTCCAGCACCAGAGCATCGGGATCGGCCGGCGCTTCGTGCCAGCTCGGCACGACCCAGATACGCTGGCCTATGTGGATGGGCTCGAACTGGGATTGCGTCAGGCGCACCCAGTCCTGCTCTTCCACGTTACGCGTCGCAAAGGGCAGGGCATAGTCCAGGCCGATGGCCTTGGCCGCATCGGTCACGATGGCGGCGTGGTCGGCATCCTTGCCGGCCAACGCTACCACGCGGCTGCGGTCCCAGGCAGCTTCCTCCGGCTCCATGCCGGGTTCGCCGAAGAGCGGACGCTCGGCGTCCGTCCCTTCGTCCGCATCTTCCACCGACACCGACAGGGCGCCAGATTCCATCAAGGCGTCGGACAGTGCCTCCGCCTCTTCCCGCGCCACTTCGATGACGATTTCTACCCAAGCCATGTGCCTGCCTTTGCTGTTGCGTGATGTTGCATGATGTTGCGCGTTGTTGCTTGTTGTTGCGATTGGAGCGTGCTTACTTCTTCAGCGACTTTTCCGCATCCGGCGCCGTCGGACGTTCCGACAACTTATGTTCCAGATAATGGATATTGGTTCCGCCTTCGAAGAAACGGGCATCGACCATCAGCTCGCGGTGCAGCGGGATATTGGTCGAAATGCCTTCCACCACCATTTCCGACAGGGCGATCTGCATGCGACGGATGGCCTGTTCGCGGGTGGCGCCGTAGGCGATCACCTTGCCGACCATGGAATCATAGTTGGGCGGCACGAAATAGCCGGAGTAGGCATGCGAATCGACGCGGATGCCAGGACCACCCGGTACGTGCCAGGAAGTGATGCGGCCCGGCGAGGGGATGAACTTGAACGGGTCCTCGGCATTGATGCGGCACTCGATGGCGTGGCCCTTCAGCTCGATGTCGCGCTGGCGGTAACGCAGCTTCTCGCCTGCGGCGATGCGGATCTGCTCCTGCACGATGTCCACGCCGGTGATCATCTCGGTGACCGGGTGCTCGACCTGCACGCGGGTGTTCATCTCGATGAAGTAGAACTCTTCGTTTTCGTACAGGAATTCGAAGGTACCGGCGCCACGGTAGTTCATCTTGCGGCAGGCTTCGGCGCAGCGTTCGCCGATCTTCTCGATGATCTTGCGCGGGATGCCCGGTGCCGGTGCTTCCTCGATCACCTTCTGGTGGCGGCGCTGCATGGAGCAGTCGCGTTCGCCCAGCCAGATGGCTTGCTTGTGCTCGTCGGCCAGGATCTGGATTTCCACGTGACGCGGATTTTCCAGATACTTCTCCATATAGACTTCCGGATTGCCAAAGGCGGCACCGGCTTCGGTCTTGGTCATGGTCACGGCATTGATCAGCGCCGCTTCCGTATGCACCACGCGCATGCCGCGACCACCGCCGCCGCCAGCGGCCTTGATGATGACCGGATAGCCGATCTTGCGGGCGATCTGGACGATTTCCTTGGGGTTGTCCGGCAGCGCGCCTTCCGAACCGGGCACGCAGGGCACGCCGGCGCGGATCATGGCCTGCTTGGCCGAGACCTTGTCACCCATCATGCGGATGTTTTCCGCGCGCGGGCCGATGAAGACGAAGCCGGACTGTTCCACGCGCTCGGCGAAATCGGCGTTTTCCGACAGGAAGCCATAACCCGGGTGGATCGCCTGGGCATCGGTCACTTCAGCCGCGCTGATGATGGCCGGCATGTTCAGGTAGGACAGCGCGGAAGGGGCCGGGCCGATGCAGACCGACTCATCGGCCAGCTTTACGTACTTGGCTTCGCGGTCGGCCTCGGAGTGCACGACCACGGTCTTGATACCCAATTCGCGGCAGGCGCGCTGGATGCGCAGGGCAATTTCGCCACGGTTGGCGATGAGGATTTTTTCAAACATAACAGGAATGGGACGTCGCCAGTTCAAGCGTTATAGGTTCCGGAGGAGGGCCGTATCCGTAAGGACCACCGACCCTGCCGACCAGGCCAGGGACTGAATGCGATCAGCCCAGCACGAACAGCGGCTGGCCGAACTCGACCGCCTGGCCGTTTTCCACCAGGATCTGCTTGACCACGCCACCCTTGTCGGCGTCGATCTCGTTGAGCAGCTTCATGGCTTCGATGATGCACAGGGTGTCGCCTTCCTTGACTTCCTTGCCCACTTCCACGAAGGCCGGAGCGCCCGGTGCCGAGGAGCGGTAGAACGTGCCGACCATGGGCGACTTGACGATATGACCTTCCGGCACGGCAGCTGCGGCCGGCGCGGCCGGCGCAGCGGCGGCCACCGGAGCGGCTGCCACGGGGGCAGCGGCCGGGGCATAGGCCTGCTGTTGCGGAACCATCACCACCTGGTTCTGCGCATTCGGGGACGACTTGACGATCCTGACCTTGCTTTCGCCTTCGGTGACTTCCAGCTCTTCGATCGCCGATTCAGCAACCAGGTCGATCAGCGTCTTGAGTTTTCGTAAATCCATTTGAATCCCTCGGAATGTAGATAAGTAGTATTAGAGAAGCGCCAGCGCTCTGTCGCGGCCGGCAGGTTCAGTCAAGGTCTTGCAGTACGTGAAACGATCCGTTCGGGACGGGGCGGGCCCGCCGTCAGGATTGACGCAGCCAATGGTCCACGGCCATGCGATAGCCGTCGACACCGAAGCCGCACAGGACTGCCCGGGCAATGCCGGACAGGTAGGAAAAATGCCGGAACTGCTCACGTTGGTGGATATTGGAGATATGCACCTCGATGAAGGGAATCGCCACCCCGGCCAGCGCATCGCGCAGCGCCACGCTGGTATGGGTCAGTCCACCCGGGTTGATGATGATGCCGTCCACCCCTTCGTGGCGGGCCTGATGGATGCGGTCGATCAGCGCACCTTCATGGTTGCTCTGGAACGCGACCAGGGCCGCACCGGCGGCCCGGGCCTGGTCTTGCGCGCGCTGCTCGATATCAGCCAGCGTGGTGGATCCGTAGACTTCCGGCTCCCGGGTCCCGAGCAGATTCAGGTTCGGGCCATTGAGCAGGAGAAGCTGTTTTGCCATGGAGATTAAGCTCCGTTTGACGACGATGCGCGCATTTTGCCGTCAAATGGCATCATTTGGCAAGAAAAACTTTCTTTTCACGGATTTGCAGTCGCGCATGCATTTGCGCCAGCGTTGCTCTATCAGAGCTTGGAGAGGTCGGCACGCAGTTCATCGAACTTGATGCGACCCAGGTAGACCTTCTTGACTTTGCCGTCCTTGCCCACCAGAGCGGTGAAGGGGAGACCGCCTGCCTGATTGCCGAATTCCCGCAGCAAATCGGTGGCGCCGGTTCCGGCAACGAAGAGAGGATAGCGGATTTGGTACTTTTGCGCAAACTTGGCGATATTTTCCTGACTATCCACGCCAATTCCCAGAATTTGCACCGGCGCGATTTCCTGCTGCAAGGCTGTCAGCTCGGGCATTTCCTCCACGCAGGGGCCGCACCAGGTGGCCCAGAAGTTGACCACCAGCGGCCTACCCTTGTACTGCGCCAGCGACTGGGTCTGGCCGGTGGCATCCGGCATGGATTGCGACAGCAGCTGATTCAGCGCGAGCGTCTCGGGTGAGTCGGCGGGGTGGGCGCGATGGCTGGCATAGATGCCCACACCCACGCAAATCACGGCAACGACGGCCAACAGGATCACATTTTTCAGCTTCTTCATCACATGTCTTCTTCTGAAGTGGTCTCGATCAGTTGCGCCAGGGCGGCGGCGTCGCCCCGGTCGGCACGTTTTCCGGGCGCCACGCGCAGGCTGCCGCGCAGATCATCTTCGTCGTACAGGGCCAGGTGCGCCAATTCCGGGTCGGCGCCGCGCTGGGGCAGCAGGAAACTCAGGGTCTCGACCGCCTGACCGGTGCGGAAGTGCGCCGTCTCGCCGACCTCGAAGTTCACATTCTTGTTGAGCAGGAAGATTTCCACATCCTTGGCGCTGGGCGAGAACAGCTGCAGGTGGATGTCCGAATGTTCACCTGCCGTGCCATTCCAGACTGCGCCGGTGATGCAAGGATTGAAATGTTGCAAATCCTGCATCAACTGCAGCGCTACCCGGCGCAGGTGCAAGAGGCGCGCCGGCTGGGTGTCGGCAAAGAAGAGTTCATTGTAGATGCGCACTTCTTCTTCGATCTGCTCGTTATCGGGCATGATCTCGCCCCTGGCCTTCTGGTTGCCCAGGATCTGGCGGGCGGCCTTGCGCTTGGCGCTGCCATAGTCGGCGCCGTCCTCGGCAATCATGCGGGCAGCGGCGGCGGCAATCTCTGCACGCAGTTGCTCGGTGGGGGAGGTGAATTCGAATTCAGACATGGCCGCCATGATACTCGTTAGCGGTGGCGCCCGCCGCCTCAGGTAAAATCGCGGGATTACAGCCCAAGATTGACTATGCATATACATATCCTCGGCATCTGCGGCACCTTCATGGGTGGCCTGGCCGTGCTGGCCAAGCAGGCCGGCCATACCGTGACCGGCTGCGATGCCAATGTCTATCCGCCGATGAGCACCCAGCTGGAAGCCCAGGGCATTACCCTGATCCAGGGTTTCGAGCCGTCCCAGGTCGAGTTGAAGCCGGACCTGTTCGTCATCGGCAACGTGGTCTCGCGCGGCAATGCGCTGATGGAAGAAATCCTCAATCGCGGCCTGCCCTATGTCTCCGGCCCGCAGTGGATGGGCGAGAACATCCTGCAGGACAAATGGGTCCTTTCGGTGGCCGGCACCCACGGCAAGACCACCACCTCGGCCATGCTGGCCTGGGTGCTGGAGCATGCGGGTTACCAGCCGGGCTTCCTGATCGGCGGGGTGCCGATGAACTTCGGGATCTCGGCGCGCCTGGGCAGCGACGGCCAGAGGGGACCTTCGCCCTTCTTCGTCATTGAAGCCGATGAGTACGACACCGCCTTCTTCGACAAGCGCAGCAAGTTCGTCCATTACCGCACCCGCACCGCAATCCTGAACAACCTGGAATACGATCACGCCGACATCTTCCCCGATCTGGCCGCCATCGAGACCCAATTCCATCATCTGGTGCGTACCGTGCCGGGCATCGGCCGTCTCATCGTCAATGGCCGCGAACCGGCATTGCAGCGCGTGGTGGCACGCGGTTGCTGGAGCGAACGCGAGGACTTCGGTGTGGCCCAGGGTCAGCCGGGCTGGTCCCTGCAGACCCACGAGGACGGGCGCTTCGATGTCTTCTTCGAGGGCCAGTTGCAAGGCACCGTGGTCTGGGAACTGACCGGCGAGCACAACCGCATGAACGCCCTGGCGGCCATCGCCGCCGCCCGCCATGTGGGTGTGCCTGCAGCCCAGGCCATCGAGGCGCTGGGGGCTTTTCAGAGCGTCAAGCGGCGCATGGAACTGCGCGGCAGCGCCAATGGCGTGGCTGTCTATGACGATTTCGCCCACCATCCGACCGCCATCGCCACCACCGTGGCCGGCCTGCGCAAGAAGGTCGGCGACGCCCGCATCCTGGCCGTGCTGGAGCCCCGTTCCAACACCATGAAGCTGGGCACCATGAAGGAAGCCCTGCCCGGCAGCCTGGCCGAGGCCGACCTGGTGTTCGGCTTCGGTGCCCGCTCCGGACGTGACGCGCTGGGCTGGGACCTGGCCGAGGCATTGGCGCCGCTGGGCCAGAAGGCAGCCGCCTTCGATGAGCTCGATGCCCTGGTGCAGGCCGTCAAGGCCGCCGCCAGGCCGGGCGACCACGTGCTGGTGATGAGCAATGGCGGGTTCGGCGGCGTACACCAGAAGCTGCTGGACGCGCTGGCATGATCCTGTACCTGCACGGTTTTCGTTCCTCGCCGCAATCCTTCAAGGCGCGGGTGATGGGGCGGCGCATGGCCGAGCTGGGCTTGCAGGACGACTACCTCTGCCCGCAACTGCCGGCTTCGCCCGCTGCAGCCATTGCCCTGGCCGGGGCGCTGGTGGCCGGTGTCGACCCGGCGCGGCTGACTGTCGTCGGGTCTTCGCTGGGCGGCTTCTATGCCACCTGGCTGGCCGAACACCTCGGTTGCCGCGCCGTGCTGCTCAATCCTGCGGTCAAGCCGCCACGCGACCTGGAATCCTATGTCGGCGTGAGCACCCAGTATCACTCCGATGAACCCTTCGAATTCAAGCACGAATACATCGCCGAACTGCGCTCGCTGGTGGTCCCGGCCATCAGCCGCCCGCAGCGCTACCTGCTGCTGGCCGCCACCGGCGACGAAGTGCTGGACTGGCGCGAGATGGTGGCCCATTACCCGGGTGCGCGTCAGATCGTCATCCAGGGGAGCGACCACGGCATGGCCGAATTCGTGGACTACCTGGACGAAGTGCTGGCTTTCTGCGGTGTCGCGCCTGCGGGCAAGGTGCTGCGTTGATGCGATGTGTCCCGCGCAAGGCGCGCTGGATGGCGCACCCGCAGGCGCTGGCAACGCTGCTGGCCACCGAGGGCCAGCGCATGCGCTGCGTTCGTGCCTGGCTGGCCGACCCCGGTTCCATGACCCTGAAACTGAAGGCCCGTACCGACGCCTTCAGCGTGCGCCTGTTGCGCCAGCGGCCCGCCATGATCCTGGCCGATGAGCATGAGGCATTGGGCGTGACGGCGCGCAGCCGGGTGGTCGAGCGCGACGTGATCCTGCATTGCGACGGCCTGCCGGTGGTGTTCGGTCACACCGTCTTGTCCACCGGATCGGTGAAATCCGACTGGCCTTTCTTCAGCAAGCTGGGCAATACGCCGCTGGGCGCCAACCTGTTCTTTGATCCGCTGGTCGGGCGCCGCCCCATCCAGTATGCTCGCCTGAGGTCTGGCCACCCGCTGATGCGCCGCATCGCGCAGGCCCTGCCGCAGACCCCGCTACCGACCACCCTGCTGGCACGCCGCTCCCTGTTTACGCGGCGCGGCGGGATATTGATGGTCACCGATGTTTTCCTGCCGGCACTGGAGGCGCTGATGCGTCCGGTGCCGGCCCATGTACCAGATTGAGAAGCGATAGAAGCAGATGAATTTACTGTTCGAAGAATCCGGCGACTTCAAGGCCGGCTCCATCATGACCCAGCAGGGCGAGTCCTACCAGGTCGAGATGGCCTCCGGCAAGCGCACCAAGGTCAAGTCGCGCGACGCGCTGCTGCAGTTCGCCTCTCCTGCGCCGCAAGAATTGCTGGAGCAGGCGCAGGCCATCGCCGCCGAGGTCGACCTGGACTTCCTGTGGGAAGTGGCCGGCGAGGAAGAGTTTGGCTTCACCGAACTGGCGGCCGAATACTTCGGCCACGCGCCCCTGCCACCGGAAGCCGCGGGTCTCCTGCTGTGCCTGCATCACGCGCCGATCTACTTCTACAAGAAGGGTCGCGGTCGCTACAAGGCGGCCCCGCAAGCCTCGCTGCAGGCCGCCCTGGCCGGCCTGGAAAAGAAGAAGCAGCAACTGCTGGCGCAGGCCGCCTATGTGGAAGAACTCAAGGCCCACAAGCTGCCCGAGGCCTTCCGTCCGATTGCCCTGCAATTGCTCTTCAAGCCGGACAAGAACGGCATCGAATACAAGGCCCTGGACGCCGCCGCCAAGGAACTGCAGACCACCCCGCAGCGCCTGATGCTGGCCGCCGGCGGCGTGGCCTCGCCCAAGGACCTGCACTATGCGCGCTTCCTTCATGAGTTCTTCCCGCGTGGCACGGGCTTCCCGGCCATCGACATCCCCGCGCCGACCACAGACCTGCCCACCGCCGATGTGCAGGCCTTCTCCATCGACGACGTCACCACCACGGAAATCGACGATGCGCTGTCGGTGACCCGACTGGCTGACGGCAAGCTGCGCGTGGGCATCCACATCGCCGCACCGGGCCTGGCCATCAAGCGTGGCGACGCCATCGATGCGATGGCGCGCGCGCGCATGTCCACCGTGTACATGCCGGGCGAAAAGATCACCATGCTGCCCGACGATCTGGTGGCTACCTACACCCTGGATGCCGGCGCCGCCCGCCCGGCGCTGTCGCTGTATGCCACGCTGGACCCGGCCAGCTGGGAAGTGCTGGCCACCGAAACCCGTGCCGAACTGGTGCCGATTGCCGCCAACCTGCGCCACAACGACCTCGATGACCTGGTCACCGAGGAAGCCCTGGCCGAGAATCGCGGCGACTATCCGCACAAGGACGAGATCGCGCTGCTCTGGCAATGGGTGCAATTGCTGGAGCAGGGCCGCATGGCCAAGCGCGAGGCCTTCGGCCTGCGGCCGGAACAGAACAACCGCGTGGACTTCAACTTCTACGTCGAGAACGACGTGGTCAGCATTGTCCGTCGCCGTCGTGGCGCGCCGCTGGACAAGATCGTGGCCGAACTGATGATCTTCGCCAACAGCACCTGGGGCAAGCTCATGGCCGACCACGGCGTGCCGGGCATCTATCGCGCCCAGGGCGGCGGTGCCGGCGGCTGGGCCGCCAAGATGCAGGTGCGCATGGTCACCCATGCCGCTCCCCACCAGGGCCTGGGCGTGGACCAGTACGCCTGGAGCACCTCGCCCCTGCGTCGCTATACCGACCTGGTCAACCAGTGGCAGATCCTGGCCTGCATCGAGCATGGCGTGACCGCACCGCTGGTGGCGCCCTTCAAGCCGCGTGACGCCGACCTGTTCGCCATCGTCTCCGGTTTCGACGCGGCCTATTCCGGCTATGCCGACTTCCAGTCCACCATGGAGCGCTACTGGTGCCTGCGTTGGTTGGCCCAGGAAAATGCCCGCACCGTGGAAGCGGTGGTGCTGAAGGACGAAATCCTGCGCCTGGTCGATATCCCGCTGGTGTTGCGCATGCCCGGCCTGCCGCAACTGGCGCGCGGCCTGCAGGTCAAGCTCGACCTGCTGCGCTGGGATGAGGTCGATCTCAGCGTGGAAGCACGCCTGCTGGAAGTGCCGGCCGCGGCGGCCCAGGCCCTGGCCACCGATCTGGGTGAAGACGACGAGGAGTTGCTGGAGGGTATGGCTGCGCTGGGCAGCGAGGAGGATGCCTCCAGCGACGAAGCGACCGACGCCGGCGAGGGGGAACCCGGCGCTGCCGCTGAAACGGAAGCAGCGGCCGATGGCGAAAACCCGCCCGCCGCAGCGGCGCAATGAGGCGGTGCTGGCGTAGAATTGCCGCTGTCCCTATCGTCGCTTTTGCCTGCCTGCCGTGAACCTGTTTGCTCAACATCGCCTGCTCAGCGTGGCGCTCGGTATCTCGCTGCTGGTGCACGGCCTGCTGCTGGCCGTACACTTCGCCGCGCCCGATGCCTTCCGCTTCAAGCCGTCCGACCCGGAACTGGAAGTCATCCTGGTCAACGCCAAGCATGACAAGAAGCCGGTCAACGCCCAGGCCCTGGCGCAGGCCAACCTGGATGGGGGCGGCAATGCCGAGGACGGCCGCGCCAAGTCACCGCTGCCGGACATGCAGCGGGTCGAGAGCGGCGACAGCGTCAAGGCCGCGCAACGCAAGGTGGTCGAACTGGAACAGCAGCAGCGCAAGATGCTCGCGCAGCTGCAGGCGGCACAGCAGCATGTGACCAGCGCCGACCAGATCAAGCCGGTCGAGACGCCGCAGCCCAACGCGCACGACATGACCGAGACGGCCAAGGCCATGGCGCGCATGGAAGCCGAGGTCGCAAAGAACATCGAGCAATACAACAAGCGCCCGAAGAAGACCCAGATCACGCCCAGCACCCGCGAAGTCGGCTATGCCCAGTACTACAAGACGCTGCAGGACAAGATAGAAAAGATCGGTACCCTGAACTTCCCGACCCGGGACGGCAAGAAGCTCTATGGTGAACTGCTGATCGTCATCCCGGTCTTCCAGGACGGCACCATCTATGAACGCGATGGCGGCGTGGTGGTCAGGTCCAGTTCCGGCAATGCCGCACTGGACCAGGCGGCGGTGGCCATCGTGCGCCGCTCGGCGCCGTTCGGCCGCTTCCCGGAGAACATGCGCACCAGCGGCAAGGACGATGTATGGGAAATCATCACCCGCTTCCGCTTCACGCGTGACCAGGGTGTGCAGGCCGAACTGGGGGCCGGCTGAGAGGCTGACGCACTGAGGGTCAGCGGCGCGGGGCAGGAGCGCTGGCGGATCATTCAACGAAAACAGAGAACAAGGGAGCAGGCGGACCACCATGGATGAATACGTCGTCATCGGCAATCCCATTGCCCACAGCAAATCACCCGAGATCCACGCACAGTTTGCCGCCCAGACCGGCCAGCAACTGCACTACGATCGCCTGCTGGCGCCACTGCATGGCTTCAAGGCGGCGGTGCAGGTGTTCCAGCGGCGTGGCGGACGCGGTGCCAATGTCACCGTCCCCTTCAAGCTGGAGGCCCATGCCCTGGCCGACCAGCTGACCGAGCGCGCCCGCCTGGCCGGCGCGGTCAATACCCTCAAGTTCGAAGACGGCCGCATCCTGGGCGACAACACCGATGGTGCCGGCCTGGTGACTGACATCGTGGTCAATGCCGGCCAGGCGCTGGCGGGGCGTCGCGTGCTTCTGCTGGGGGCCGGCGGTGCCTCGCGCGGGGCACTGCTGCCGCTGCTGCAGCAAAAGCCGGCTGAACTGGTGATCGTCAACCGCACCCAGTCCAAGGCGGCCGAGCTGGCTGCGCAGTTCGCCTCGCACGGCCCGGTCAAGAGCGCCGCCTATGCCGAACTGGACGGGGTATTCGATGTCATCGTCAATGCCACTTCGGCCAGCCTCACCGACGACCTGCCGCCGCTGCCCGTGTCGGTCTACGGCAGCGACACCCTGGCCTACGACATGATGTATGGCCGCCAGCCCACGATCTTCCTGCAGAGCGCCCAGCAGCACGGCGCCTGCGTGCGCGATGGCCTGGGCATGCTGGTGGAGCAGGCGGCCGAAGCCTTCCACCTTTGGCGCGGGGTGCGTCCGGCCACCGCCGAGGTATTCGCCAGCCTGCGCGCGCAACTGGCGCAATGAGGGGCCTGCGCCCAGGGTCGGCCCGGCCGGCACGCGTGAGAATCTGCACATCGTGACACCCGAGAACCACAGAACAAGAACCGGCACATGAAATCGCTACGCAAGCTGCTCTTCTGGATCATCGTCCTGCCCATCGCACTGGTGCTGCTGTTACAGGCGTATTTCTTCGTCCAGATCTGGTGGTGGAAGGACCACAATCCCGAGTCCACCAGCTTCATGCGTCAGCAATTGTCATTGCTGCGCGAGAAGGACCCCAACGCGCAGCTGCAATTCCGCTGGACGCCGTATGCGCGCATTTCCAACAATCTCAAGCGCGCCATCATCGCCTCCGAGGATTCCAATTTCTCCGAGCATGACGGCATCGACTGGGAAGCTCTGCAAAAGGCCTACGAAAAGAACGAGAAGAAGGGCAAGGTGGTCGCCGGCGGCTCCACCATCACCCAGCAGCTGGCCAAGAATTTGTTCCTCTCCGGTGAGCGCAGCTACCTGCGCAAGGGCCAGGAATTCATCATCACCTACATGCTGGAATTCCTGCTGGACAAGCAGCGCATCTTCGAGATCTATCTCAACGTGGTGGAGTGGGGCAACGGCGTATTCGGCGCCGAGGCTGCGGCCCAGCACTATTACCGCACCACGGCCGCCGGCCTGGGTGCGGAGCAGGCCGCGCGCCTGGCGGTGATGCTGCCGCGTCCGCGCTACTACGACCGCAATCGCGGCTCGGCCTATCTGGCGGCCCGTACCGGGCTGATCCTGCGCCGCATGAACGCCGCCACGCTGCCGCCGACCCACAAGTGAGCGATTTTCTTGCCGCGTGCGCATGACCGGCGTATGACGTCAGGCTGCCAGCACGGGCCTGACAACAGGCCCCGTGTCGTGCTTGCCTGGCGCCGGGGTTGAACGTACACTTGCGCACGTTTCGCGCCTGAGGTCGCGCCGGCCTGCACCGGCGGCAGCGGGTCGCCGCACTCCCACCCGCGTTCCATCCAGCGAGAGCCCATGATCAATGTATTCGTGTTGCAAAACGGACGACTGAGCCAGGTCAACATCGACAGCCGTACCGACCTGGAACAGGCGGCGCCGGTCTGGGTGGACCTGACCGAGCCGAACGACGAGGAGCGCGCCTGGGTCAAGAGCATCTATGGCGTGACCCTGCCGGACGAGGATGAATTCAGCGACATCGAAGCCTCGGCCCGTTACTTCGAGGCCGAGAACGGCGACCTGCACCTGCGCACCGACTTCCTGTTCGAAGGGGATGACGATTCCTCCTCCACCATGACGGTGGCCTTCATCCTGGCCCGCAACATCCTCTTCTCGGTGCATGCCGAAGACCTGCCGGTGTTCCGCCTGGTGCGCATGCGCGCCCGTTCGCGGCCTGGCTCGATCGGCGACTATCGCGACGTGCTGCTGGACCTCTACGAGACCGATGCAGAATATTCCGCCGATGCCCTGGAAGGCATCTACCAGAAGCTGGAGGCGGTGAGCACCAGCGTGCTCAAGAAGAGCCTGTCCGACCAGGATGCCGCCGACGTCCTGAACACCATCGCCCACGAAGAAGACTTGAACGGCCGTATCCGTCGCAACATGATGGATACGCGGCGCGCGGTCAGCTTCCTGATGCGCGGGCGGCTCCTGAGTTCGGAGCAGTTCGAGGACGCCCGCCAGATCCTGCGCGACATCGAATCGCTGGACGGCCACACCGCCTTCCTGTTCGACAAGATCAACTTCCTGATGGACGCCACCGTCGGCTTCATCAACATCAACCAGAACAAGATCATCAAGATCTTCTCGGTGGCGTCGGTAGCCTTCCTGCCTCCGACCCTGATTGCCAGTATCTACGGCATGAACTTCAAGCTCATGCCTGAACTGGACTGGCCCATCGGCTATCCGTTGGCGATCCTGATGATGATCGGTTCGGCCATTGCGCCGTTCTGGTACTTCCGTCGGCGCGGCTGGCTCAACTGAGTCCTATCCGTTGAGGCCTGTCTGCTGACGGCGACGTCCTCATTTCTCTGACACCGTTTCCCGGGCTTCTCCGATGCCGTGCGCGCAGCCGGCGCGGCACACTGCATCCATCGTATATCGCCAGATCAGGAGAGCCCTCATGTCCACTCGCCACCATTACATTTCGCTGGCCATCGTCAGCGCCAGCTTCGCCGGCCTGCTGATCGGTTGCGCCAGCCCGCAGCAACCCTACGGCGCGGCCCCGCAGTCGCAGAACTATGATCGCGTTGCCTCCTATTCCGGTACCGGCGTGGTCGAGGCCATCGAAGTCACCCACAAGGAAAGTAACGGTGTTGCCGGTGCCGTGGTCGGCGGCGTGGCTGGCGGCCTGCTCGGTAACGCTGTCGGCGGCGGTACCGGCCGTGTGCTGGCCACCGTGGCGGGTGCCGCCGGTGGCGCCTACGCCGGCAACCAGGTGCAACGTAACAATTCCGCCGGCCACCAGGTCTACAACATCCGCGTTCGCATGAATGATGGCTCCTTGCAGACCTTCGCACAGGAAGACAATACCGACTTCCGCGTCGGTGACCGCGTGCGCCTGGATAACGGTCGTATCTCGCGCTACTGATCGCAACTGATCGCTACAGAGCGTTTCATACAGAGATGAGCCGCACCAGTTTCAGTGCCGTGCAATAGTCTTCAACAGTTCTTGAGGGCGCCGGGTGGTCGGGTGAAACCGGTCATCCAGCGCAAAAGTTCAGGCCGTCCGGCTTAGGCAGGACGGCCTTTTTCTTGTGGGCGGCCAGAGGGGGATTGGTCCGGCAGATCAGGCAGCTCAGGCAGGATAGAGTGCGCCCAGTACCCGCAGGCCACGCGCTCCGGTCACCGCCGGCAGGTTGCCCGGCAGGCGCAGGTCGAAGCGGCGCGCCAGCCAGGCGAAGGCCAGCGCTTCCACCCGTTGGGGCGCCACACCCAGCACGGCCGTCGATTGCACCTCGGCGCGCCCCTGCAATTGCTGACGCAGCAGTCGCATCAGCAGCGCATTTTCAGCCCCCCCACCACAGACATAGACCTGGCCCGCATCAGGCGCATGGGCCACGATGGCATCGGCGATCGTGCTGGCGGTGAGCATGGTCAGCGTGGCCTGCACGTCGGGTGCCGGCATGGTTTGCCCGCTGCGCTGCAGGGCTGCCTGCAGCCAGTCCAGGTGGAACAGGTCGCGTCCCGAGCTCTTTGGCGGCGCGGCGCGGAAGAAGGCTTCGTCACGCAGTTGCGCCAGCAGGCCGGCGTGTACCTGGCCACTGGCGCCCCAGTCGCCGTTGGCGTCGTAGCTGCGCTGCAGGTGCAGCTGTATCCAGCCATCCATGAGCGCATTGCCGGGGCCGGTATCGAAGCCATAGGCCCCTTCTTCGCCGGCCGGCAGGATGCTGACATTGGCAATGCCACCAATATTGACCACCACCCGCGATTGCGACGCATCGCCGAAGATGGCCCGATGGAAGGCCGGTACCAGCGGCGCACCCTGGCCACCGGCGGCCACGTCCCGGCTGCGGAAGTCGGCCACCACGTCGATGCCGGTCAACTCCGCCAGCAGCGCCGGGTTGTTGGTCTGGCGGGTGAAGCCCAGTTCCGGGCGATGGCGGATGGTCTGTCCGTGTACCCCCACCATGCGCAGGTCGGCCGCCGACTTGCCCGATTGCAGCAGCAGTTGCGCCACGCAGTCGGCGTAGTGCACCGCCAGTGCATTGGCGGCCATGGCTTCGCGTTCGATCTCGTTGGGGCCGGCTGCCTGCAGCGCCATCAGGTCGGCGCGCAGATGGTCGGGGAAGGGGACGTAGGCCGCTGCCAGCGTGGCCGAGACGGCCTGGCCGTCGAAGTCGGCCAGCACGCCATCGACGCCATCGAGGCTGGTGCCGGACATGAGGCCGATGTAGAGGGAAGGGGGCCGGGAAGACGACGGGGACGAAGAAGAACTCATGGCAGGGGCGCAGGAAAAAGAAAAGGGCGGTCGCTGATTCTACAGCGACCGCCCTTCGTAGCTCATGCCGGCAGGAACGATGCCGGCCGGAATTACTTGATGGAAGCCAGTTTCACATCCGGCGCGCCCGGTACACGCAGCATGGCCATGCGGTGCTGCATCTCGTCGGCCACGGTGCGGAAGCGCTGCATCTGCGGGCCGGTCAATGCTTGGACATTGGGCACTTCCACCGACAGCGGGTTGCGCGGCTGGTTGTTGACGCGGAACTCGTAGTGCAGGTGCGGGCCGGTCGCCCAGCCGGTCATACCGACGAAACCGATCACGTCGTTCTGGCTGACCTTCATGCCCTTCTTGATGTTGGGCGCGAAGCGGCTCATGTGGCCGTAGGCGGTGGAGTAGCCACTCCAGTGCTTGATGACGACGATGTTGCCATAGCCGTTCTGCTGACCCACGAAGTCGACCACGCCATCGGCCGCCGCATGGATGGGGGTGCCGGTCGGTGCCGCGAAGTCCACGCCGGTGTGCTGTTTCCACTGGCCCAGGATGGGGTGCAGGCGCATCGAGAAGCCGGAAGAGATACGGGTGAAGGCCAGCGGCGACTTCAGGAAGGCCTTCTTGAGCGACTTGCCGTCGAAGGCGTAGTAGCCGCCACCGCCGATCTTGCTGGCCGGGTCGCTGAACCACACCGCCTGGTAACGGTTGCCGGCATTGTCGAATTCGCCGGCCAGCACGCGACCGGTGCGCACCAGGTCACCGTTCTGGTAATAGGTCTCGTAGACCACGTTGAAGCGGTCGCCGCGGCGCAGGTCGGAAGCGAAGTTGATGTTGGTGGCGAACATGTCCACCAGCTGCATGGCGATGGCGTCCGGGATCTGGGCCGCGTCGGTGGCCGCGAACAGCGAGGAGAAGATGGTGCCGGCGCGCATTTCCACGCGCCGCTCGAGCACGGCCGGCTGGGCCTGGGCGGTCAGCTTGCCGTCCTGGCGCGAGATGACCAGGTTCTTCGGGGTGTCGCTGCCATCGTCGAGGGTGGCCGACAGTTTGACCAGTTCGCCATTGTCGTCGGTCTGGGCCACCACACGCTTGCCGGCGCGCAACTGCATCACCGTGCGCGCCAGGGTATCTGACTTGATGAAGGCCGTGGCCTCGTCGTCATCCACGCCCAGGCGGTTGAGCAGGGTGGCCAGGGTGTCGCCGCTGCGTACCTTCTCTTCGTTCACGTAATACTGCGAACGCTCTTCCAGTGCGCTGATCTGCTGTTGCAGGTCGGGCAGGGCCAGTTCCTTGGAAATCGGGTTGACCGGGGCGTCCTTCAGGTCGGGCTCGGCCGGTGCGAAGCCGGCGGCGCCGATGGTAAAGGCCGCCAGGAACAGGGCGCTGGCGCCGACGATGCGGGTCTTGGGCGAGGAGGCGGCGACTTTGTGGTGGCAGGATCGCAACGCGGTGAAGCACAGGGACGAGAGGTGCTTGAGTTTATCTTGTGGGAACATGCAATACGAATACGTTAAAATCTGACGTTTCCGTGGCGGATGGCGGGTACGGCTGCAATGCGGCGTTTCCTGTCCCCCCGCCGTGTTGCGCCCGCGTAATTCTTCATACGCACGGGTGTGAATATTGTTCCTGCTGATGAGCTTCTGAGGCGGCGTCCTGGCGCCCAGCAGAAAAACGAAAGTCGGAATTATAGCAACACGCTTTAGCGGTCTTGTCCTACAAATGCCAATTTTTTAGTTATATCGATGAACGCCGACCAGTCCACCCCTTCCGCGCCCTCTGCCGCCCCCTCCAAACTGCCCCTCTCCGACAAGGTCCAGGAGGCGCTGGCCATCACTAAACGCGGTATCGATGAGCTGCTCATCGAAAGCGAATTCGCGCAGAAGCTGGCGCGTGCCGAGCAGAGCGGCCAGCCGCTGCGCATCAAGCTGGGACTGGACCCGACCGCCCCTGACCTGCACCTGGGGCATACGGTGGTCCTGAACAAGATGCGCCAGTTGCAGAACCTGGGGCATCAGGTGATCTTCCTGATCGGCGACTTCACCTCGATGATCGGCGACCCGTCCGGCCGCAATGCCACCCGTCCGC
The DNA here is from genome assembly GCF_000300975.2 of Herbaspirillum frisingense GSF30. Classification (GTDB taxonomy): domain Bacteria; phylum Pseudomonadota; class Gammaproteobacteria; order Burkholderiales; family Burkholderiaceae_D; genus Herbaspirillum; species Herbaspirillum frisingense. The sequence goes on from NZ_AEEC02000015.1 coordinate 21,501, forward strand.
CGCTGTCGCGCGAACAGATCGAGATCAACGCCAAGACCTATTTCGCCCAGGCCAGCCTGGTGCTGGATGCCAGCAAGACCGAAATCCGCTACAACTCCGAATGGTGCGATGCCCTGGGTAGTCGCGGCATGATCCAGCTGGCCTCGCGCTACACCGTGGCGCGCATGATGGAGCGCGACGACTTCACCAAGCGCTTCAAGGAAGGCACGCCGATCTCGGTGCATGAATTCCTCTACCCGCTGATGCAGGGCTATGACTCGGTGGCCCTGAAGTCCGACCTGGAACTGGGCGGCACCGACCAGAAATTCAACCTGCTGGTGGGCCGCGAACTGCAGAAGGACTTTGGCCAGGAGCCGCAGTGCATCCTGACCATGCCGCTGCTGGAAGGCCTGGACGGCGTGGAAAAGATGTCCAAGTCCAAGGGCAACTATATCGGCATCACCGAACCGGCCAACACCATGTTCGCCAAGGTGATGAGCATTTCCGACGTGATGATGTGGCGCTACTACGACCTGCTGTCGTTCCGCTCCATCGCCGAGATCGCTGCCTTCAAGGCCGAGGTCGAGGGGGGCCGCAATCCGCGCGATATCAAGGTCGCCCTGGCCCAGGAGATCGTGGCCCGCTTCCACTCGCAGCAGGCTGCCGAAGACGCGCTGGCCGATTTCGTCAACCGCTCCAAGGGCGGCATCCCGGACGACATCCCCGAGGTCTCGCTGTCGGGCGCGCCGCTGGGCATCGGCCAGTTGCTCAAGCAGGCCAACCTCTGTGCCTCCACCTCGGAAGCACTGCGCATGGTGGAGCAGGGCGGCGTGCGTATCGACGGCACCGTCATCAGCGACAAGGGTTTGAAGGTCGAGGCCGGCCAGTGCGTGGTGCAGGTCGGCAAGCGCAAGTTTGCCCGCGTCACCCTGGCGTAAGCTGGTGCGCGCATGATTGCCCTGTTGCAGCGGGTCAGCCAGGCCGCCGTGGTGGTGGACGGCCAGACGCTGGGTGCCATCGGCCCCGGCCTGATGGTACTGGTCTGCGCCGAACGCCATGACGGCGTGGCCCAGGCCGATGCCCTGCTCAAGAAGCTGCTGGCCTATCGCGTCTTCAGCGACGAGGCAGGCAAGATGAATCGCAGTGTTGTCGACGTGCAAGGCGGCCTGTTGTTGATCCCGCAGTTCACGTTGGCCGCCGATACCAATTCCGGCACACGCCCCTCCTTCACGCCAGCGGCCGCGCCCGAACTGGGACGGCAGCTGTTTGAGCACTTCGTGGCGCAGGCGCGGGTGCAGCATGGACAGGAAAAGGTCGGCACCGGCCGTTTTGGCGCCGACATGAAAGTGTCGCTGACCAACGACGGGCCGGTCACTTTCTGGCTGCAGGTGAAGCCTCAGGCTTTGGTGTCATGAACCTCGGTCCGGCTTGAAGCCGGGCCGGACGTCCCCAAATGAATTTGCAAAGCGTGTTGAATGTGGCCTTACTTTAGGAGGTGATATGAAATTCTGGAGCGATTCTTTCAAGGACGGTAGCAACATCCCCGGCGAGTTCGCCTTCGCGGTGATGGACGCCAAGACCCACGTCGCCCTGTCGGCCAACCGGAACCCGCACTTCGCCTGGAGCGATCTGCCGGCCGGTACCAGGTCGCTGGCGCTGGTGGTGCATGACCCTGACGTGCCTTCCCGTGGCGACGACGTCAACCAGGAAGGCAAGACCGTGCCGCTGGAACTGCCGCGGGTGGATTTCTATCACTGGACCCTGGTGGACATTCCGGCCAGTGTCAGCCAGATCAAGGCCGGCCAGTTCAGCAACGGCGTGACCGCACGCGGCAAGCCGGGTCCGGCGGTGCTGGGCGACGTCATGCCCGGTGCACGCCAGGGCATCAACGACTACACCGGCTGGTTCGCCGGCGACGGCGACATGCGCGGCGACTACTTCGGCTACGACGGCCCCTGCCCACCGTGGAACGATGCGCTGGTGCACCGCTACATCTTCACCCTCTATGCACTGGACGTGGAACAGCTGCCGGTGGCCGGCAACCTCGAAGGTTCGGTGGTGGTGACGGCGCTACGCGACCATGTCCTGGCGCAGGCCTCCCTCACCGGCCTGTACACCCTCAACCCCAGCGCCATACCGCGCACCTGAAAACCCGCATGACCGACATCCTGCTGATCCGCCACGGCGAAACCGACTGGAACGTGGACAAGCGCCTGCAAGGGCATATCGATATTCCGCTCAACCAGGCCGGCCAGCGCCAGGTCCTGGCACTGGGCGAGCTGCTGGCCGAGGAGGGCATCGATGCCATCTTCGCCAGCGACCTGCAGCGCGCTCGCGACACCGCGCAGGCGGTGGCCCATGCCAGCGGACGGCAGGTAGTCATCGATACCGGCTTGCGCGAGCGCTGCTATGGCGCCTTCGAAGGTCTGCGCCATGTGGAGATCGAGGCGCGCTATCCCGAGGCCTATCGGCAGTGGAAAGCCCGCGAGCCGGACTTCCGCTACCCGGCCGGCGAGCGTATCGCCGAGACCATGCGCGAGTTCTACGAGCGCTCGGTCGCGGCGGTGCAGCGGGTACTGGCCTCGGGCCCGTACCGCAAGGTGGCCATCGTCACCCATGGCGGCGTGCTGGAGTGCATCCATCACTGGGCCAGCCAGAGCTCCTTCGCCCAGCCGCGCAACTTCGACATCTTCAACGCCAGCGTCAACCGCCTGCACTGGGATGGCCAACGCGCCCATATCCGTTCCTGGGGCGAGATCGGTCACCTCCAGCGCGAGACGCTGGACGAGGTCGACCGCTGAATCCGCACGCCGGGCCGCGCCACGCGGCCCGGATTCTTGCAGGATGGCAATCAGGATTGGCATACTGCCAACAATTGATTTTGCCCAATAAATAATCAGCCCCAAAGATGTAACCGCGCCCGATTCTTGTTGGGCGAGGCCGTCAATCGCGCTAAAATAGCGCCCTTCCCCGTACCTCCCCCTGATCCACGTCGTGAACATTGGGCCTTACTCCCTGCGAAACAACGTGTTCGTCGCTCCCATGGCGGGCGTGACCGACCGTCCATTCCGCCAGCTGTGCAAGCAGCTGGGGGCAGGGTATGCCGTGTCCGAGATGGCGGCTTCCGATCCGCGGCTGTGGCACAGCGAGAAGACCTCGCGCCGTATCAACCACGATGGCGAGATGGAACCCAAGGCGGTGCAGATCGCCGGGGCCGATCCCGTCATGCTGGCCGACTGCGCGAAGTACAACGTCGAGCGCGGTGCCCAGATCATCGACATCAACATGGGCTGCCCGGTCAAGAAGGTCTGCAACAGCTGGTGCGGTTCAGCCCTGCTGCAGGACGAGGAACTGGTGGCGCGCATCTTGGATGCGGTGGTGTCGGCGGTGGACGTGCCGGTGACGCTGAAATTCCGCACCGGCTGGGACCGCGCCAACAAGAACGCCCTGAAGATCGCCGCCCGCGCCCAGGCGGCCGGCATCGCCATGCTGACGCTGCACGGTCGCACCCGCGCCGACGGCTACAGCGGCCATGCCGAGTACGAGACCATCGCCGCCGTGAAGGCTGCCGTCAGCATTCCGGTGGTGGCCAATGGCGACATCACCACGCCCGAGAAGGCGCGCGAGGTCCTGCGCATCACCGGGGCTGATGCCGTCATGGTCGGCCGCGCCGCACAGGGGCGTCCCTGGATCTTCCGCGAGATCGACCACTTCCTGCAGACCGGAGAACACCTGCCGGCGCCGCTGGTGAGCGAGGTCGTGCAACTGATGGATGAACACCTGCAGGCCCACTATGCGTTCTACGGCGAGTACCTGGGCGTGCGCACGGCGCGCAAGCATATCGGCTGGTATGTGCGCGAACTGGTCGGCGGCGAGCAGTTCCGTCGCGGCATGAATCGCATCGAAGACTGCAACCAGCAGTTGCAGGCGGTGCGGCAGTTCTTCGCCGACCAGGCAGTGCACGGCGAGCGTCTGCAATACGGTCTGGTGGATGAGGTGGCCCTGGCCGCCTGAGCGAACGAGCAATGGCCCGACCGCCCGGCAGGGACGGAGATCGGGCTTGGGGTACCGGGTATCGGATGCGCCTTGCGCGCAATTGATCAACAACACGGCAGGTCACGCAGGCAGGCGCGCAGTTCACAACAGCGAGCGTCGCCGGCGGTGGCCACACCGGAAAAAAACAGAAGCAGCAACGCCATGAGCAAAGAAAGTATCGAGGATGTCGTCAAGAAGAGCCTGGAAAAGTATTTCCGGGATCTCGGAGAGCAACTCCCCACCAATGTCTACGACATGGTGCTGGCCACGGTCGAAAAACCGGTCTTCGAGACCGTGATGGCGCGCGCCGAGGGTAACCAGTCCCAGGCCGCCGAGATCCTCGGCATCAACCGCAATACGCTGCGCAAGAAGCTGCAGCAGCACGGCCTGCTGTAGCCCGCGCAAGGCCGGCGCCGCAGTGCAGGGGGCCGGTTCATGCAGGGGTGCAGCTTCCTTCCACGGTTTTTCAGGTTTCCTTTCCCTTACCAGTCTTGCCTACCATGATCAAACAAGCACTCATTTCCGTATCCGACAAGGCAGGCGTGCTCGAATTCGCGCGCGCGCTGTCCGCCATGGGCGTCAACATCCTGTCCACCGGCGGCACCGCCAAGCTGCTGGCCGACAATGGCGTGCCGGTCACCGAAGTGGCCGACTACACCGGCTTCCCGGAAATGCTGGATGGCCGCGTGAAGACGCTGCATCCCAAGGTGCATGGCGGCATCCTGGCGCGTCGTGACTTCCCCGAGCACGTGGCCGCCCTGGACCAGCACGGCATCCCCACCATCGACATGGTGGTGGTGAACCTGTATCCGTTCCAGCAGACCGTTGCCAAGCAAGAGTGCTCCCTGGAAGACGCCATCGAGAACATCGACATCGGCGGCCCGGCCATGCTGCGTTCCTCGGCCAAGAACCACAAGGACGTGATCGTCATCTGCGACCCGACCGACTACGAAGGCGTGCTGGCCGAGCTGAAGTCGGGCGGCGACCTGCCCTATGAAAAGCGCTTTGCGCTGGCCAAGAAGGTCTTTGCCCACACTGCGCAATACGACGGCGCCATTACCAATTACTTCACCTCCCTGGGCGAAGACAAGCAGCACACCACCCGCAGCGCCTACCCGTCCACCCTGAACCTTCACTTTGAGAAGGTCCAGGACATGCGCTATGGGGAAAACCCGCATCAGAGCGCCGCCTTCTACCGCGACATCAAGAAGGTCGAGGGCGCCCTGGCCAACTACACCCAGCTGCAGGGCAAGGAACTGTCCTTCAACAACATCGCCGATGCCGATGCGGCGTGGGAATGCGTCAAGAGCTTCGACCCGGCCACCGAAGCGGCCTGCGTCATCATCAAGCACGCCAATCCCTGTGGCGTGGCCATCGGTGCCAACCCGCTGGAAGCCTACAGCAAGGCGTTGCAGACCGACCCGACCTCGGCCTTCGGTGGCATCATCGCCTTCAACCGCGAAGTGGATGCGGCTGCGGCCGAAGCGGTGGCCAAGCAGTTCCTGGAAGTGCTGATCGCCCCGTCCTTCAGTGCTGAAGCCAAGCAGATCTTCGCCGCCAAGCAGAACGTGCGCCTGCTGGAAATCCCGCTGGGCAATGGCCTGAACGGCTACGACTTCAAGCGCGTTGGCGGTGGCCTGCTGGTGCAGTCGCCGGATGCCAAGAACGTGCTGCTGGCCGACGTGAAGGTGGTCAGCAAGAAGCAGCCGACCCAGCAGCAACTGCAGGACCTGATGTTTGCCTGGCGCGTGGCCAAGTTCGTCAAGTCCAACGCCATCGTCTTCTGCGGCAATGGCATGACACTGGGTGTGGGCGCCGGCCAGATGAGCCGCATCGACTCCGCCCGCATCGCCTCGATCAAGGCGCAGAACGCCGGCCTGACCCTGGCGGGTTCTGCAGTGGCCTCCGACGCCTTCTTCCCGTTCCGCGACGGCCTGGACGTGGTGGTTGATGCCGGTGCCACCTGCGTCATCCACCCGGGCGGCTCCATGCGCGACCAGGAAGTGATCGATGCCGCCAACGAGCGCGACGTGGTGATGCTGCTGACCGGAACCCGTCACTTCCGTCACTGATCATCTGCATGCTTTAAACAGGAACGCCCGGCCATATGCCGGGCGTTCTTGTTGGTGGGTTCGGTTTGCCTGCGCTGCTGCCTGTGCTGTTGTTTGCGCCGTCGCCTGCGCTCAGGATTGCTCCGGAACCAGGCCCTCATGCATCGCAATCCGGCTCAAGGCCATTTCGAAGCGCTGGCGCGATTCCGTGGTCAATTGCTGCAGGTACTGGTGCAACTGCGCATCGGCCTCGTTGCGATTGGCGCACTGCGCGCTGTAACGCTCGAACTGCGATAGCTGCATCAGCAGCTCGGCCACATGGCGCGGGCACTCGCAGGCCACCGTGGTGGAGCGGTTGGCGAAGGCGATCAACTCATTGTCGCTCCAGCGCCGTATTACCTGCGCCTGCTGCGACCAGGCCGGTTCGCTGCGCGCCGGCACCGTCAGCGCCATCAGTGCGCGCAGCCATTGCAGGATAACCACGTCCGGTTGCGGCGCGCGCAGCAGGCTGATGCCTACCGCCGCCAGCGTCTCGCATACTGCTTCGCTGGCAAAGCCATACAGCACCGCCATCGGCAAGCCACTCAAGGCCGGTGCCGAACTCTCCAGCGCTCCCAGCCAGCCGGCATGCAACTGCGGCTCGTGCAGCAGCAGGGCGTCGACTTCTTCCCGTTTCAGGCTCAGGGCGGCCTGCTGGACGCTCTCGAAGGGTCCCAGCAACTGCAGCGGACGGCCCAGGCGCTGCAGCAGGCCCGGCTTGTCCAGCCGCTGCGCCAGCGTGGCGCCGATCACCGCCACCCGCCACTGGCCCTGCACCGTCTGCGGCGGGGTGGGGCGTACGGCGTGCAGTTCGGCATGGGTGGCCGCGACCTGTTGCAACTGCTCCATGTCCAGCCCGGCCAGGCTCCCGATGGCATGACCGAGCTCGGTCAACTGCCGGATCAGGGCCAGGCGCCGCACGTCGGCTTCCGAATACAGACGCTGCCCGCTGGGCGAGAGCTTGCCCTGGGTCAGCGCATAACGACGCTCCCACACGCGCAGGGTCGCCACCGGCATGCGCAACATGCGGGCCACGGCCCCGGTGCGGCGCAATGACTCGGTCGCGGGTTTGTCTGCGGGAGGGGCGGACTGCTGCGGCTGGTCTGTGCTCATGATCTCTCTCGTTGAATCAGGAATGACGCAGAGTATAGGCGATAAATCGCGGATTTGAATCAAGGTTGAACCATTTATTGCGTACAATCCGGAGTCATGAAATCCACCCGCCAGGCCATCGCTCATCGCGGCAACAGGCCCTAGCAAACCCTGCGCCGTCTGCGGCTTGCCCATGACCTGGCGACGCAAGTGAGCCAGGAACTGGGATGACGTCAAATACTGTTCCGACGCCTGTCGCCGCAAGCCTGCCCACGCTGCTTCCTGAGGAGTCGAGTCATGTACCGCAAACACCAATTCGACCTGGTGCTGGATGCCGTGTCACCGGAAGAAGCGGCGCAAGCCGCGCCGCAAGTCCTGGCGCCCCCTGCGCTGCCTACCCTGGCCGCCGCCCGCCAGCGTATCGCCGCCGTGCGCCCGGGGGTCTATGCCCGCACCCGTAACAGCCTGGAGGGCGCCGTGACAGGGCTGTCGCCCTACCTCACCCATGGCATGGTCACGTTGCGCGAGGTGCTGGCCGGCGTCTGCGCACGCCATGCCCTGGAGGTGCAGCACAAGTTCGTCTATGAGCTGGGCTGGCGCGCGTTCTACCGCTATGTCTGGGCGCGCCGTGGCGCCCGCATCTTCGATTCGCTGCACCCCGGTCCGCTGCCGGAGTCGGCCTATGCGCGTGAGTTGCCGGCCGATATCCGCGAGGGCGCCACCGGACTGCCGGTGATCGACCAGGCCGTGCGCACCCTGTATGCCACCGGCACCCTGCACAACCACGCCCGCATGTGGCTGGCCAGCTATATCGTGCATCTGCGCAAGCTGCACTGGCGCGCCGGCGCCGACTGGATGGTCGGTCACCTGCTGGATGGCGACCTGGCCAGCAATCACCTGAGCTGGCAATGGGTGGCCGGTACCGGCAGCCACAAGCCCTATCTCTTTAATGCCGAGAATGTGGTCAAGTACGCGCCTGCCCCCTGGCATAGCCCGGGGACGGTACTCGACACCAGCTATGAAGCGCTGGGCCAGATCGCCCTGCAGCCCGATCCGGTGGCGCCTGAACCTGCGGCCTCCGCCCGCGCTTGCCCGCGCATTGCCGAGCCCCCCCTGCTGGCGGCACCCCCGGCGAGCCTGGATAGCGTCGCCCCCGACCCGCAGGCCGTGGCCGGGCGCGACGTCTGGCTGGTCCATCCCTGGAGCCTGGGCGAACTGCCGGCCGATCTCGCACCCGATACGCTGGTGGTGGGGCTGTACCTCTCCGACTTCCATCTGCTGTGGCCGTGGAGCCGGCGCCGCTGGGATTTCGTCGGCGCGCGCATGCGCGAGCTTGCGCCGCTGTGCTGGCACGGCGACGCCGCCAGCGTGGGACGCGCCCTGAAGGTGGCACGCAGCGTGCGCTGCCAGTCCGATCCGCACCTGGCACCGTGGCTGCCGCTGTGGGCGCAATGCAGCGCGCCGCCGGGACTGTTTCCGGCGGTGGACAAGCCCAGCGATCTGTTCACCCAGTGGTGGCGACGCAGCACCCATGGCCTGCGCGACGCGGCCGAGCTGCTGGCGCGGGAGGGCCACTGCGATGGCTGACGGCGAGGAACGCAACAGCGGGAATCAGAAGGATGCGCTGACCGTGCTCTACGATGGCGCCTGCCCGCTCTGCCGCCGTGAGATCGGTCTGTACCAGCGCCTTGGCGAGCAGGCGCCGCTGCGCTTCTGCGACATCAGCCAGCCCGATCGTGGCTCCGCCTTGCCATCCGGCCTGACGCGCGAGCAGCTCCTGGCGCGCTTCCATGTGCAACGCGCCGACGGTGTGGTCTTCAGCGGGGCAGCGGCCTTCGTGCAGCTATGGGCGAGCTTGCCGGGCTGGCGCTGGCTGGCCCGTCTGGCGCGCCTGCCCGGGATGCTGTGGCTGATGGAGCGCTCCTATCGCGGCTTCCTGCGCCTGCGGCCGGCGCTCCAGCGTCTGGTCCTGCGCCTGGAAGGGCGCTCGCGGCGGTCCTGATGTCGGTCGGCCTGGTCTGGTTCAAGCGCGACCTGCGCCTGCGCGATCATCAACCGCTGGCGCAGGCGGCACAGTGCGAACGCGCCTTTGGCCTGTTCATCATCGAACCGGCCTGGTTGCAGAGTTTCGAATGCGATCCGCGCCACGTGGATTTCCTGCTGCGCTCGCTGCAGCCGCTGCAGATCGAGCTACGACAGCGTGGCATGCCGCTCTTGGTGCGCATCGGCGAGGCGGTGCAGGTGCTGGAAGCGCTGCGTCGTGAATGGAACGTCACCCATCTCTTCAGCCACGAAGAAACCGGCCCCGCCTGGAGTTATGCCCGTGATATTTCGGTCGGCCGCTGGAGTCGCATCCAGCATGTCCACTGGCAGGAATGGCCGCAGACCGGCGTCATCCGCCGCCTGCGCAGTCGCGATGGCTGGGCCGCGCGCTGGCTGCAGCGCATGGAGGCGCCGCAGGTGGCGATGCCTGCCGGCTTTCGCGCCCCGCCGGGCATGCAGCCCGATCCGCTGCCCACGCTGGCCGATCTCGGCCTGCCCACGCCGCGCCTGCAGCCGCCCGCCGGGGAAGCCGATGCCTGGGAGCGCCTGCGCGCCTTTCTCGGCGGTGATGGACGCGATTACCGGCGGGCCCTGTCCAGCCCGCTGACTGCGCCTGAAGCCTGCAGCCGTCTCAGCGCGCACCTGGCCTTCGGCACGTTGTCCATGCGCAGCGTGCACCAGGCCACCGAGCTGGCCATCGAACACACACCGGACCGCGAGCTGGCCTACGGTCTGCGCGGCTTTTCCAGCCGCCTGCGCTGGCATTGCCACTTCATGCAGAAGCTGGAAGACCAGCCCGATCTCGAATGGCGCAATATCGCCCGCTCGCTCGATGGCCTGCGCCCCGGAGATGGCGGGCCGTGGGGCGCACTGGCACAGGAACGCTTCGAGGCCTGGTGCGAAGGGCGTACCGGCTATCCCATGGTGGACGCCTGCATGCGCCAGCTATGCAGCACCGGCTGGCTCAACTTCCGCATGCGCGCCATGCTGGTCAGCTTCGCCGCCTACCACCTGTGGCTGCACTGGCGTGCGCCGGGATTGTTCCTGGCACGCCAGTTCCTGGATTTCGAACCCGGCATCCACTGGAGCCAGATGCAGATGCAATCCGGCACCACCGGCATCAATACCTTGCGCATCTATTCGCCGGCCAAGCAGGCGCGGGACCATGATCCCCTGGGCGAATATGTGCGGCGCTGGGTGCCGGAATATGGCACGCCAGCCTATCCCGCGCCCATCGTCGACGAAAAGAGCGCGCTGGCCCAGGCCAAGGAGGCACTCTATGGCCACCGTCACAGCCCGGTCGCCCGTCAGGAAGCCGACGCCATCCAGGACAGGCACGGCTCGCGCAAGAGCGGCCTGCCCGCGACCACGCAGCGACGCGGCCGCAAAAAGACCGCCGACCCCGGTCAGGGCGTGTTGTTCTAGGGCCTGGGTCGGTCCGATCGGTTAGACTGGCGGGCATGAAAATCCTCGGTATCGACCCTGGCTTGCGTACCACCGGTTTCGGGGTCATCCACAAGCAGGGCAACACGCTGTCCTATATTGCTTCCGGCACCATCAAGACGCCGGATGGCGATCTGCCGTCCCGACTCAAGGTGATCCTCTCCAGCGTCGGCGAGGTGGTGCGGACCTATGCCCCTGACTGCGCCGCCATCGAAAAGGTGTTCGTCAACGTCAACCCGCAATCTACGCTGCTGCTGGGGCAGGCCCGGGGCGCGGCGATCTGCGCCATGGTCGCGGCCGACCTGGCGGTGGCTGAATATACGGCGCTGCAGGTCAAGCAGGCCGTGGCAGGCCATGGACGGGCGCAAAAGGCGCAGGTGCAGGAAATGGTGGCGCGGCTGCTGAAACTGCCGGGCTTGCCCGGCACCGACGCCGCCGATGCGCTGGGCGTGGCGATCTGCCATGCGCACGGGGGAGGGGTCTTGTCCGACCTGGGGGCGCTGGCCCCGGCGCTGGCGCGCAAGGGCATCCGCATGCGCGGCGGGCGGCTGGTCGGTTAGTCTTTCGTCTTGAAGAGCGACAGCACGCGCTGCGCCAGCTTCACCATCACCAGCACCACCGCACCGGCGACCACGCCGAAGAGCGCATTCAATACCGCAGGTGCAATCGCGCCCAGTACCGGGCCGATCACCGCAACGCCCTCTACGGCAACCGCTGCCGCTTCGATGGCGTGATGGGCGAACGGCAGGCCGTGGGTCAGGATGCCGCCGCCCACCATGAACATGGCGATCGTGCCGATCACCGACAGGCTGCGCATCATCTTCGGCGCCGCCGCCAGGATGGCGCGGCCCACCGCAGCCTTCAGACGGCCCCAGGCGCTGGAGCCGGCGTGCTGCACCAGGTAGAGACCACCATCGTCGAGCTTGACGATGCCCGCCACCAGGCCATAGACACCGGCCGTCATGATCAGCGCAATGCCCACCAGTACCGTGATCTGCTGCTGCAGCGGGGCGCCGGCCACTGTCCCCAGCGTGATGGCGATGATCTCGGCCGAGAGGATGAAGTCGGTGCGCACGGCATCCTTGATCTTCTCGCGCTCGTAGCTGACCGGGTCGACTTCCTCGGGGGCGGTGGCGGCGACCTCGTGGTGTTGCTCGTCATGCGGCAGGTATTTGTGGGCCAGTTTCTCGAAGCCCTCGAAGCAAAGGAAGGCGCCGCCCAGCATCAGCAGCGGCGTCACCGCCCAGGGAATGAAGGCGCTGATGGCCAGCGCCGCCGGCACCAGGATGGCCTTGTTCTTCAGCGAGCCCTTGGCGACCGCCCACACCACCGGCAGTTCGCGCTCGGCGCGCACCCCGCTGACCTGCTGGGCATTGAGGGCCAGGTCGTCGCCCAGCACGCCGGCGGTCTTCTTGGCCGCCATCTTGGTCATCAGGGAAACATCGTCGAGCACCGTGGCGATGTCGTCGATCAATGCGAAGAAGGCGCTGCCGGCCATGGTTGTCCTTTATTCAAGCTTGTTATCGTTGGATACTGTTTATCCGAACAGTGCTGTATCATCCCGGGATTATCACAGAAGCTGCAGCTCACGCACATCAAAGACGCCATGATCGGTCGCCTCTCAGGAATTCTTCTAGAAAAAATCCCCCCGAATCTGCTGGTCGACTGCCAGGGCGTCGGCTACGAGGTGGTGGTGCCGATGAGCACCTTCTACAACCTGCCCGGGCTGGGTGAGAAGGTGACGCTGCTGACCCACCTCGCCATCCGCGAGGATGCCCACATCCTGTTCGGGTTTGGGACCGCCGAGGAGCGCAATACGTTCAAGGAGCTGATCAAGATTTCCGGCGTCGGTGCCCGTACCGCGCTGGCCATCCTCTCGGGCATGTCGGTGGCCGACCTGGCCCAGGCCGTCACGCTGCAGGAGGCCGGTCGCCTGACCCGCGTGCCGGGCATCGGCAAGAAGACCGCCGAGCGCCTGTTGCTGGAACTGAAGGGCAAGCTCGGTGCCGACCTGGGCGCGGTGGCCGGCGTGGTCCACAGCGACGCCACGGCCGACATCCTCAACGCCCTGCTGGCACTGGGTTATTCGGACAGGGAAGCCAGCCTGGCCATGAAGCAGGTTCCCAAGGACGCCAGCGTCTCGGACGGCATCAAGCATGCCCTCAAGGCCCTCTCCAAGGGCTAGGCCAGGGCCGACAAGGATCAGAGCATGAGCATCCAGACCGACGATTTCTCCGAACAGCGCATCATCGCCGCCACTCCGGCTTCGGCCAATGAGGAGGCCATCGAACGCGCCCTGCGGCCCAAGCACCTGGACGAATACGTCGGCCAGGAAAAGGTCCGCGCCCAGCTGGAAATCTTCATCTCGGCCGCCCGCAAGCGCGGCGAACCGCTCGACCACACCCTGCTGTTCGGCCCGCCCGGCCTGGGCAAGACCACCATGGCCCACATCATCGCCCGCGAGATGGGCGTGAACCTGCGCCAGACCTCGGGCCCCGTGCTGGAGCGCGCCGGCGACCTGGCCGCGCTCCTGACCAATCTGGAAGCCAACGATGTGCTCTTCATTGACGAGATCCACCGCATGTCGCCGGTGGTGGAGGAAATCCTCTACCCGGCCCTGGAGGATTATCAGATCGACATCATGATCGGTGAAGGCCCTGCAGCCCGCTCGGTGCGGCTGGACCTGCAACCCTTCACCCTGGTCGGCGCCACTACCCGCGCCGGTATGCTGACCAACCCGCTGCGCGACCGCTTCGGTATCGTCGCCCGGCTGGAGTTCTACACTCCGCCCGAGCTGGCGCGTATCGTCACCCGCAGCGCCGGACTGCTCAACGCCCCCATCGTCGACGATGGCGCGCTGGAAATCGCCCGCCGCAGCCGTGGCACGCCGCGTATTGCCAATCGCCTGCTGCGCCGGGTGCGCGACTATGCCGAAGTCAAGGGCCAGGGCCGCATCACCCGCGAGATGGCCGACGCCGCCCTGGTGATGCTGGACGTGGACCCGGTCGGCTTCGACCTGATGGACCGCAAGCTGCTGGAGGCCGTGCTCTTCAAGTTCGGCGGCGGCCCGGTGGGGCTGGACAACCTGGCCGCTGCCATCGGCGAGGAACGCGACACCATCGAAGACGTGCTGGAACCCTACCTGATCCAGCAGGGTTACCTGCAACGTACCCCGCGTGGCCGCATCGCCACCGGCGCGGCCTACCAGCACTTCGGCGTGGCAGCCCCGCGCACCGGTCCCAATGGCGAGCTGTGGGGCGCCTGACCCATCCGTGACATTCAGTTTTCTCGCCAGTTAGGTGACTTTTGCAGCAGCTGAAAAACAGCATGACGCGTGGCGAGGCAATCAGATGAAATTTTTGCCAGATCTCGTCAAAAAGCGAGTTTTTGCTTGTGCAAAAATTAATCGTCATCGACAATGGATAGCTATTCACTATCTTTCGATGTGAGCCCTCCATGCTAATGTCGAGCCAAGCCCTTCGATACGCGCATCAGCTGCTCGATGCGCGCGCCCAGTCTCGCATCATCCCGCGCATCTCCGAATCCGAACCGCTGTCGGTGGACGATGCCTACGACATCGCCCACAACATCCGCAACATCCGAGTGGCCCAGGGCGAGCAGCCCATCGGCCGCAAGATCGGCTTCGTGGTGCGCAAGAACTGGGAGCGTTACGGCATCATCGACGACACCCGCATCCCCACCTGGGCACCGATGTGGGACAGCACCGTGCGCTTTGCCGAGGACAACCACGGGGCGCAATCGCTGGCCGGTGCGGTGCAACCGCGTATCGAGCCGGAAATCGTCCTCAAGCTCGGCAAGACCCCGGCCCCCGATGCCTCGCTGGATGAACTGGCCGACTGCCTGGAGTGGATGGCGCATGGTTTCGAAATCGTGGTCTGCCCCTTCCCCAACTGGGAATTCACGGTGGCCGATTCGATTGCCGCCTTCGGCCTGCACGGCACCCTGATCGTGGGCGAGCCGCATGTGCTCTCCTCGGCCACCAAGCATCACCTGCCGCAGATCCTGGCCAGCGCCAGCGTCTCGCTGTCCTGCAATACCGAGAGTTCCAGCGTGCTGCGTGCCGCCGGCTTCTGCAATGACGAGATGGACAGCCCCCTGCACGCCCTGTGGCACCTGCACCAGCTGTTGCAGAAACAGAGCCGCTTCCGGCAGTTGCAGGCGGGCGAAATCATCAGCACCGGCACCTGGACCGACGCCTGTCCGATCGAACCGGGCCAGACCTGGACCACCGCCTTCTCCGGCGTGACCCTGCCGGGTCTGACGGTATCCTTCGTCTAGCCACGGGACGGCGTTTACATCTTGTCCATCTGGGTTGATGCGGACGCCTGTCCGGGCGTGATCAAGGAGATGCTGTTCCGGGTCGCCGACCGTACCGGCATCATCGTCACGCTGGTGGCCAACCGGCCGCTGCGTACCCCGCCTTCACGCTTCATCAAATCCATGGTGGTCCCGGCCGGCTTCGACGTGGCCGATCGCGAGATCGCCCGCCAGGTCGCGCCCGGTGACCTGGTGGTCACCGCCGACATCCCGCTGGCGGCCGACGTCATCGGCCGCGGCGCGCTGGCGCTCAATCCGCGCGGCGAACTCTATACCGGCCAGAACATCGGCCATCACCTCAGCACCCGCAACTTCATGGAAGAACTGCGCAGCAGCGGCGTGGAAACCGGCGGCCCGGCCGCCTTCAGCACCAGCGACGGGCGCGCTTTCGCCCGTGAACTGGACCGCTACGTCCTCAAGGCCAGCCGCCCCGCCTGAGTCGTGCTTACTGTTCGCGCAGCCAGGTCTGGGTCCGACCCAGCATGGGCATGCCGACATAGCCGCGCACGTTGAGCTTCTGGCCATCGTCGACCACGCTCAGCTTGCTCTTGTAGACCTTGCCATTGGCCGGATCGATGATCTGCCCGCCGTTGTACTCGTCCCCGTCCTTCTTCAGGCCCGACAGGATGGTCATGCCGATGACCGGCTTGTCCTTGAGCTCGCCCTCGCATTTCTGGCAGACCGGGTTCTGGTCTTCCTCGGGGGCGCGGAACAGCTTTTCTATCCGGCCGCTCAACTCGCCATTGTTCTCGGTGATGCGGATCAATGCCTTGGGCTTGCCGGTGGAGTCGTCGATACTCTTCCACAAGCCCAGCGGCGAGCCATCGGCCCAGGCGGCGGTGCTGGCCAGCAGGCCGGCGATGAGCAGGGTGCGCCCGAGCAGGCGGGCGGGGGACGGGGTGCGGGTCATGCTGGTCTCCTGTTGATCAAGTCGAATGCCATAAAAAAGCACGATTGTTCTAATTTTTTCGATCCAGTCTAGACAAGCCCGCCCTGCAAGGCAAGCACAAAAAACAAAAGCCGCCGTCCCGGATTGGGACGACGGCTTTGGCAGGAAAAGGCCGGGCTTACTTCAGCTTGGCCAGTTGTTCCTTCACTTTCTCCAGCGTTGCACTGAAGTTGGCGACACGCTCCTTCTCCTGCGCCACCACGGCCTCAGGGGCACGCGCCACGAAGCTCTCGTTGGACAGCTTGCCATTGGCCTTGGCGATCTCGGTCGTCAGGCGGGTGACTTCCTTGCCCAGGCGCTCACGCTCGGCGGCCACATCGATTTCCACCTTGAGCATCAGTTTGACTTCGCCGACGATGGCCACCGGTGCCGGCGACTCCGGCAGTTGCGCCACGATCTGCGCTTCCGACAGGCGTACCAGGCCTTGCAGGTAGGGCAGGAAGGACTCCACCGCAGCGGTGTCGGCCGCCTCCACGATCAGCGGTACACGCAGCGACGGCGCCAGTTGCATCTCGCCACGCAGGTTGCGGCAGGCATCGGTGTAGGCCTTGAACTGGGCGACCCAGGCTTCGGCTTCGGTGTCGATCTTGTCCAGGTCCGGACGCGGATAGGCCTGGCGCATGATGGAGTCGCCCGCTGGATCGGGCTTGCGGTCCGTCAGCGGCGCCACGCTCTGCCACAGCTGTTCGGTGATGAAGGGCAGCACTGGGTGCGCCAGGCGCAGCACGCTTTCCAGCACGCGCAGCAGGGTGCGGCGGGTGGCGCGCTGTTGCGCCTCGTTGCCGCTCTGGATCTGGGCCTTGGCCATTTCCAGGTACCAGTCGCAATACTCGTCCCAGACGAACTTGTAGATGGCAGTGGCGATGTTGTCGAAGCGGTAGTCGGCAAAGCCCTTTTCCACTTCGGCCTCCGTACGCTGCAGCAGCGACACGATCCAGCGGTCAGCCTTGGAGAACTGCAATTGCTCCTTGTCGCACACGCCCTTGACGTGGCCGTCGAAACCGCAGTCCTGGCCTTCGGTATTCATCAGCACGAAGCGGGTGGCGTTCCACAGCTTGTTGCAGAAGTTGCGATAGCCTTCGCAGCGGTTCAGGTCGAAGTTGATGTTGCGGCCCAGGGTCGCCAGTGAGGCGAAGGTGAAGCGCAGCGCATCGGTACCGAAGGCGGGAATGCCGTCGGCGAATTCCTTGCGGGTGGCCTTTTCGATGCTGCTTGCCTGCTTGGGATTCATCAGGCCAACCGTACGCTTGGCCACCAGTTCATCCACGCCGATGCCATCGATCAGGTCGATCGGGTCCAGGGTGTTGCCCTTGGACTTGGACATCTTCTGGCCCGAGGCGTCGCGCACCAGACCGTGGACATAGACGGTGTCAAACGGCACCTTGCCGGTGAAGTGCGTGGTCATCATGACCATGCGCGCCACCCAGAAGAAGATGATGTCGAAGCCCGTCACCAGCACCGACGAGGGCAGGAACAGCTTGTAATCCGGGGTTTCTTCCGGCCAGCCCAGGGTGGAGAAGGGCACCAGCGCCGAGGAGAACCAGGTGTCGAGCACGTCTTCATCGCGCTTGACGGTCTTGCCGCCGGCCTGTGCCTTGGCTTCTTCTTCGGTACGGGCGACATAGATGCCGCCGTCCTCGTCATACCAGGCCGGAATCTGGTGGCCCCACCACAGCTGGCGCGAAATACACCAGTCCTGGATGTTGTTGAGCCACTGGTT
Organism: Herbaspirillum frisingense GSF30; assembly: GCF_000300975.2. GTDB lineage: Bacteria > Pseudomonadota > Gammaproteobacteria > Burkholderiales > Burkholderiaceae_D > Herbaspirillum > Herbaspirillum frisingense. The sequence goes on from NZ_AEEC02000015.1 coordinate 39,190, forward strand.
GTAGGTATTGGTCCAGTTCTCGGGCACGAACTTGATCTCGCCCGAAGACACCTTCTCCAGCGCGGTCTCGGCAATCGACTTGCCGGGGAAGTAGGTGCCTTCCGGCGCCGGCTTGCTCATGGCCACGAACCACTGGTCGGTCAGCATCGGCTCGATCACCACGCCGGTACGGTCGCCACGCGGCACCATCAGCTTGTGCGGCTTGACCATGTCCAGCAGACCCAGCGCATCCAGGTCGGCCACGATCTGCTTGCGCGCCTCGAAGCGGTCCAGACCCTGGTACTTCTCGGGGGCGTTCTCGTTGATGGTCGCCTTGAGGGTGAAGACGCTGATCTTTTCCAGGTTGTGGCGGGCGCCGACCTGATAGTCGTTGAAGTCGTGGGCCGGGGTGATCTTCACGCAGCCGGTGCCGAATTCCTTGTCGACGTATTCATCCTGGATGATCGGAATCTCGCGGCCCACCAGCGGCAGCTTGATCATCTTGCCCACCAGCGGCGCATAGCGCTCGTCGGTCGGGTCCACGGCCACGGCGACGTCGCCCAGCATGGTTTCCGGACGGGTGGTGGCGACCACGATGTGACCGCTGCCATCGGCCAGCGGATACTTGATGTGCCACATCGAGCCGTCTTCTTCCTCCGACACCACTTCCAGGTCCGAGACGGCGGTGCCCAGCACCGGATCCCAGTTCACCAGGCGCTTGCCGCGATAGATCAGGCCTTGCTCGTACAGGCGCACGAACACTTCGGTGACGGCCTTGGACATCTTCGGGTCCATCGTGAAGTATTCACGCGCCCAGTCGGTGGAGGCGCCCATGCGGCGCATCTGGCCGGTGATGGTGGAGCCGGATTTCTCTTTCCACTCCCACACCTTTTCGACGAACTTTTCACGGCCCAGGTCGTGGCGCGAGACCTTCTGCGCATCCAGCTGGCGTTCCACCACGATCTGGGTGGCGATACCGGCGTGGTCGGTACCGGGAATCCAGGCGGTGTTGAAACCGCGCATGCGGTGGTAGCGCGTCAGGCCATCCATGATGGTCTGGTTGAACGCGTGACCCATGTGCAGGGTGCCGGTCACATTGGGCGGCGGCAGCTGAATGGAAAACGAGGGCTTCTCCGCGTCGGTGGTGGCGGCGAAGTAACCGCGCTTTTCCCACTCCTCGCGCCAGAATTTCTCAATCTCGGCAGGCTCGAACGACTTGGCTAATTCCATGATTTGACGTGTGTTTTTGCGAAACCCAACATTATAAGGGACGGGGAGGGCAAATCCCTCCACGGGCGCGAAATTGACGCATCCCTGGGGGCAGGGCAGAAATGCGCAAGGGCGGCCCTCACCATGTTGCTGCCAGGCAGCCTGATGGCTTCAATTGCCGTGCTGCACCTCCAGCTCATCCAAAATGAAGCCTTGTTCATCGCCGTATTTGGAGTAGAATCCGGCCCACGACAAGGTCCGCGCAAGTGGCCCGCGTCGCATCGCTAGGGGTCCTGGCACCGGAGCACATGCTCTGGCAGCCGGGTGAGAAATACCCTTGAACCTGATCTGGATAATGCCAGCGAAGGGAAGCAACCGGCAGCATGACGTACCCACGGCACCGTCCCATCCCCGCCGTCCGTCCTCTTCCGCAACCTCCTTTGCTGGCTCCGAGCCATGAGTCATCAAGCAAAGGAGCCGAAATGAATGCCAACCCGAAATTCCTGTCCGCGACGGCCACCGTCGACGAGGCAGCCGTCCAGCCTCTCCCGAATTCCCGCAAGATCTACGTGACCGGCTCGCGCCCGGACATCCGCGTGCCCATGCGCGAGATCAGCCAGGCCGATACCCCGGCCATGTTCGGCTCGGAAAAGAATCCCCCGATCTATGTCTACGACACCTCCGGCCCCTATACCGACCCGGACGTCAAGATCGACATCCGCGCCGGTCTCTCCACGCCGCGCCTGCCCTGGATCCTGGAGCGCGACGATACCGAAGAGCTGCCCGGCCCCACCTCCGAATACGGCCAGCAGCGCCTGAACGACCCGGCCCTGGCCGAACTGCGCTTCAACCTGCACCGCAAGCCGCGTCGTGCCAAGGCGGGTGCCAATGTCACGCAGATGCACTACGCCCGTCGCGGCATCATCACGCCCGAGATGGAATTCATCGCCATCCGCGAAAACCTGCGCCGCAAGGAATACCTGGAGCAACTGAAGGCCTCCGGCCCCATGGGCAACAAGCTGGCCGACCTGATGGGCCGCCAACATCCGGGCCAATCCTTTGGTGCGTCGATCCCGGCCGAGATCACCCCGGAATTCGTGCGTGAGGAAGTCGCCCGTGGCCGCGCCATCATCCCCGCCAACATCAACCACCCGGAAGTGGAGCCGATGATCATCGGTCGCAATTTCCTGGTCAAGATCAATGCCAACATCGGCAATTCCGCCGTGACCTCCTCCATCGGCGAGGAAGTGGAAAAGATGACCTGGGCCATCCGCTGGGGCGGCGACAACGTCATGGACCTGTCCACCGGCAAGAACATCCATGAAACCCGCGAATGGATCATCCGCAATTCGCCGGTGCCGATTGGCACCGTGCCGATCTACCAGGCGCTGGAAAAGGTCAACGGCAAGGCTGAAGACCTGACCTGGGAAATCTTCCGCGACACCCTGATCGAACAGGCCGAGCAGGGCGTGGACTATTTCACCATCCACGCCGGCGTGCGCCTGCAATACGTGCCGCTGACGGCCAAGCGCATGACCGGCATCGTCTCGCGCGGCGGTTCCATCATGGCCAAGTGGTGTCTGGCGCATCACCGCGAGTCCTTCCTCTACGAACACTTCGAGGACATCTGCCAGATCATGAAGGCCTACGACGTCAGCTTCAGCCTGGGCGATGGTTTGCGTCCGGGTTCGATCTATGACGCCAACGACGAAGCCCAGCTGGGCGAGCTGCGCACCCTGGGTGAACTGACCCAGATCGCCTGGAAGCACGACGTGCAGGTCATGATCGAAGGCCCCGGCCACGTGCCCATGCACCTCATCAAGGAAAACATGGACCTGCAGCTGGAGCAGTGCCACGAAGCGCCGTTCTACACCCTCGGCCCCTTGACCACCGACATCGCCCCCGGCTACGACCACATCACCTCCGGCATCGGCGCCGCGCAGATCGGCTGGTACGGTACCGCCATGCTGTGCTACGTCACCCCCAAGGAACACCTGGGCCTGCCCAACAAGACGGATGTGAAGGACGGCATCATCACCTACAAGATCGCCGCCCACGCCGCCGACCTGGCCAAGGGCCATCCCGGCGCGCAGATCCGCGACAACGCCTTGTCCAAGGCGCGCTTCGAGTTCCGCTGGGAAGACCAGTTCAACATCGGCCTGGACCCGGACAAGGCACGTGAATTCCACGACGAGACCCTGCCCAAGGACTCGGCCAAGGTGGCGCACTTCTGCTCCATGTGCGGCCCGCACTTCTGCTCCATGAAGATCACCCAGGAAGTGCGCGACTACGCTGCCAAGGAAGGCATCTCCGAGATCGACGCCTTGAAGCAGGGCATGGAAGTGAAGTCGGTCGAGTTCGTCAAGATGGGCGCCGAGATCTACTCGAAGCAGTAAGCGCGGCCATGCAGATAGAACTGAACGGCAAGCCTCACCCGCTGCCCGACGGCGCCACGCTGGAACAGCTCATTGCCGGCCTCTCCCTGGCCGGCAAGGCGGTGGCCGTGGCGGTCAACCGCCAGGTGGTGCCCGGCGCGCGCTGGCCCACGCACGCGCTGGCCGAGGCTGACAAGGTAGATGTGGTGCGTGCCATCGGTGGCGGTTGAACCGCCTATGGCCATGCAGCGCAGCTCACAGACAAGGAAACGACATGAACATGAATGACGCCCCCCTTCAGAAAGAAGACCCGGGCCTGACCATCGCCGGCAAGACCTATCGCTCGCGCCTGCTGGTGGGTAGTGGCAAATACAAGGACCTCGACGAAACCCGTGCGGCCACCGTCGCCAGCGGTGCCGAGATCATCACGGTGGCGATCCGCCGCGTCAACATCGGCCAGGACCCCAACGCCCCCAGCCTGCTGGACGCGGTGCCGCCCTCCGAATTCACCATTCTGCCCAATACCGCCGGCTGCTACAACGCCGCCGATGCCGTCTACACGCTGCAACTGGCGCGTGAACTGCTGGGCGGCCACAAGCTGGTCAAGCTGGAAGTGCTGGGCGATGAAAAGACGCTCTTCCCCAACATGCCCGAGACCCTCAAGGCCGCCGAAACGCTGGTCAAGGATGGCTTCGACGTGATGGTCTATTGCAGCGACGACCCCATCCAGGCGCGCATGCTGGAAGACCTGGGCGTGGCCGCGGTCATGCCGCTGGCCTCGCTGATCGGCTCGGGCATGGGCATCCTCAACCCCTGGAACCTGTCGCTGATCATCGAGCAGTCGCGCGTACCGGTGCTGGTCGATGCCGGCGTGGGAACGGCGTCGGATGCCGCCATCGCCATGGAACTGGGCTGTGATGGCGTACTCATGAACACCGCCATTGCTGGCGCGCGCGACCCCATCCGCATGGCACGCGCCATGAAGCTGGCCGTGGAAGCAGGTCGTGAAGCCTTCCTCGCCGGCCGCATCCCGCGCAAGTTCGCTGCCTCGCCATCCTCGCCGATGGCGGGTCGCGTGGCCTGACGATGCAAGCCGCCTATCGTCCCACGCCGCCCTGCGTGCTGGTCTTCTCCGGTTCCGACCCCAGCGGCGGGGCCGGCATGCAGGCCGATATCCCGGCCATCACGGCGCTGGGGTGCCACCCGTTGTCGGTACCTACCGCGCTGACGGTGCAGGACAACGTCAGTGTCTTCGCCGTGCATGCGCTCGATCCGGATCTGGTGCGCTACCAGGCCCAGGTCTTGATCGACCGTTTCGATATCGCCGCCGTCAAGCTGGGCATCGCCGGCAGTCATGCCAATGCGGAGATGATTGCATCGCTGATCCGGCAATTGCGCAAGCGCAATCCGGAGATGCCGGTGGTGCTTGATCCGGTGCTGGCCAACGGCCGTGGCGACCAGCTTTCGCGCGACGATGCGGCGCAGGTGATCGAACCCCTGTACGCACTGGCCACCGTGATCACGCCCAACCTCAACGAGGCGCGCCGTCTGTGTGGCGATGTCTCACCGGCGCGCCAGGCGGCGCTGTTGATGGAGCGCGGTTGCGCCCATGTGTTGCTCAAGGGCGGGCATGGCCCGCAGGAGCAGGATGTGGTCAATCGCTGGTATGGGCAGTTGTTCCGTTCCGAATTTGCGCAGGAAGCCATCGAAAGCGCCCGCTGGCGCTGGACCCGGCTGCCGGATGAATTCCACGGCAGCGGCTGCACGCTGGCGGCGGCCCTGTCGGCCGGCCTGGCACGCGGCCTGTCCATGCGCGCAGCCATCGACCTGGCCCAGCAATACACCCAGCATGCCTTGTCCACGTCCTACGCCATCGCCGCCGGGCAGCGCATCCCCCATCGCGTCCCCGCGTTCGAACCTGTTGTTGATGCCGCCCCGGCGGCAGGAGCCTGAGATGAAACCCGACTACGCCAACCATCTGCGCGGCCTCTACATCGTCACCCCGGATTGGGATGACACCGCGCAACTGCTGACCGCCACCGAGCTGGCCCTGCAGAACGGCGCCGCACTGGTGCAGTATCGCCACAAGACTGCCGACCCCGCCCAACGGCGCGACCAGGCCAGTGCCTTGCTGGCCCTGTGCCGCCAGTATGAGGTGCCGCTGATCATCAACGACCATGTGGACCTGTGCCTGGAGATCGATGCCGACGGCATCCACGTCGGCGGCACCGATGCGTCCATTGCCGAGGTGCGCCAGGCCGTCGGCCCGGACCGCATCGTTGGCGCCTCCTGCTACGGCACGCTGGAGCTGGCGCACGCCGCCCATCGCGATGGCGCCAGCTATGTGGCCTTCGGTGGCTTCTATCCCTCGAGGGTGAAAAAGTATGACTTCCGCACCGCGCCGGAGATCATCGCGCAATCCAAACGCGAGATTGCCCTGCCGGTGGTGGTGATCGGTGGCATCACCCTGGAAAATGCGCCGCCGCTGGTGGCGCAGGGGGCCGACATGGTGGCCGTCATCAGCAGCGTCTATCTGGTGCCGGTGGCCGAGCGCAAGACACGGGAGTTGGCCGATCTTTATCGCTCATGAATGGCGTCGATGAAGACCGTTCGGACTGAGTAGCCGCCTGGCGGCGTATCGAAGGCGCGCAGACGCTTGCACACGGTCCTGCGCATTCGATACGATCCTGCGGGTCTACTCAGTCCGAACGGTAGCGAGAAAAAAATGCCGTTCGCAAGAACGGCATTTTTTTATTGAGTGATACGGATCAGCCTTCCAGCAGACTGCGCAGCATCCACGCATTCTTTTCATGCAGTTGCATGCGCTGGGTCAGCAGGTCGGCGGTCGGCTCGTCGGCAGCGGCATCGACGGCGGGGAAGAGCGAACGCGCGGTGCGGGTCACGGCTTCCTGGCCGGCTACCAGCTGGGCGATCATTTCCTGGGCGTTCGGCACGCCATCGGCTTCGGGGATCGAGGACAGCTTGGCGAATTCCTTGTACGAACCCGGTGCCGGATAGCCCAGGGCGCGGATGCGTTCGGCGATCAGGTCCACGGCCAGCGCCAGTTCGGTGTACTGGCCTTCGAACATCAGGTGCAGGGTATTGAACATCGGACCGGTCACGTTCCAGTGGAAGTTGTGGGTCTTCAGGTACAGCGTGTAGGTATCGGCCAGCAGCTTGGACAGGCCGTCGGCAATCTTCTTGCGGTCCTTGTCGTTGATGCCGATGTTGATCGAGGGGGCTGCCACGTTTTTCTTTGCCATCTTTCGCTCCTTAGCTGTTCGGTTTTTCGTAAGCGGGTGAACACAACATCGCGATTCTATTGCAAATCGCCCGGGGACAAGCTGCGGCCACGCAATCTATTGATAAGACAGTGGGGCCGACGTTCCCGATTTCAATCGATTTTTGCGATCAATGCAGGCCTATAAATCAATGGGGCCGATAGATAAAAATCGATCGGCCCCATCGTTTTATTGTTCTCGTCGTATTCAGATCATGGCTTGCCGCGTTGCTGCGCGCTGCGATACAGCGACAGCGACAAGGCCACCGCGCCGATGGCCGCAATGGCCGCGAACAGGAAGACCTGTGGATACCCCAGCTGGCCGGCGATGGCACCGGCCACCGGACCGGTGATGCCCAGCGCCAGGTCGAGGAAGACGGAATATGCCGCCAGTGCCGCGCCGCGATTGGCGGGCGACACCAGGTTCACCGCTTCCACCCCCAGTGACGGGAACACCAGCGCGAAACCGAAGCCGGCCAGGCCTGCGCCCAGCAATGCCAGTTCCGGCGTGGTGGCGCTCCACAGCAGCAGCAGGCCCACCGCTTCGGTCAGGAAGCTGACCACTGCCACCCGGTAACCACCGAAGCGCGTGATGGAATTGGCGAACAGCAGGCGCGCACCGACGAAGGCACTGGAGAAGGCCGTCAGCGCAAAGGCCGCGCCGCTCCAGTGCTGGTCGGCGTAATACAACGTGATGAAGGTGGCGATCGAGCCGAAGCCGATGGTGCCGAAGGCCAGGCCCATGCCATAGGCGAACACCTTGCGCAGCACCAGCTTGAAGGACAGCTGTTCGCCCTGCACCACCGGCGTGACCGGGCCGCCACGGGCCAGCACATAACCCAGCACCGTCAGCAGCATGCCGGCCAGGCCGATCACGGCAAAGCCCAGCGAACGATCCAGCACCACGCCCAGCGGCGCGCCGATGGCCAGCGCCGCATAGGTGGCGATGCCGTTCCAGGAAATCATCTTGGCGGTGTTTTCCGAGCCCACGCGCCCCACGCCCCACATGATGGCGCCGGTACCGACCAGGCTTTCGCCCAGGCCCAGGAAGGCGCGGCTGGTGAAGAGCAGCACCAGCGACAGGAACGGCAGCGGCTGCGCCAGTGCCGACAGCAACAGCAGGCCACCACTGGCCGAGCACAGCAGCATGCCGCGCATCACAGTCTGTTTGGCACCCACGGTATCGATCATGCGGCCGGCGTTGGCACGACTGACGAAGGTGGCGAAATACTGCACGCTGATGCCCAGCCCGGCGACCACCGAGCTATAGCCCAGGTCCAGGTGGATATAGCCCGGCAGCACCGCCATCGGGATACCGATGGCCAGGTAGACCAGGAAGGTGAAGAAGGCGGTGGCGATGATCTGGCGCGTGACCTTCACTGGTGGCAGGGCGCGCACGGCAGCCGGCGCAGCGGCGGAAACGGGTGTGGAACCTGGACTACAGGAATCGTCGGACATGGCGGGGGAATTCGGAATGAGGAGGCTGCGCGCGCCGATGCGCGTGAACAGCAGTCCGAATTTTACTCCCGCCACAAAAATGCTGCAGGACAGCAAAAGATTTTTACCTGTCGATTCAGCAACTTAGTGGCATTTGTGCGAGGTCGCTTGCCCGCAGGATGCGCGTCAACGGGTGCAGCGTAGCGCTGCCGTAGCCCGTTCACGTACAGCGGGTGCATAGTCGGCACCGAGGATTTCCGGCTCCAGCTCGGCCAGGTCCCGTTGCACGGCCGGCTCACACCAATGGCCTTTCAGGCGGACCAGCGCGGCCAGCAGGTCGGGCGTGAGGCGGTCCAGCACCGGGCGCACCTGCCGGGCCAGGTCAGGCGGATTGGCGAAGGGGGCATGCTGTTCCACCCGCCACTGGCGATGCAGGTCGCGCTGCACGATCTTGCCGGCATCGAACTGGTCCTGGAAGAAGCGCCGGGTCCAGGCCACGTCCAGGCCGAGAGCTTGTGCCCGGGCCGCCACATCGTCCAGGATCAGGGCTTCGCGTGCCGGGTCGTCGATGGGCGCGTGCGAATTCCACTTGCTGCGCGCCACCGGTGCTGCCACGTCCAGGCGCGTCTTCTGCAGCGTCAGCAACTGTTCGACATCGGCGCGCGAGGCCGGCGGCGGGGTGGTGGCACAGGCCGTCAGGAGCAGGGCGGCCAGGATCGTGAGCAGGCGGGACATCGGCAGGCGGGACATCGGCAGGCGGGACATCGGCATGGGGAGCATGGGGCAGCAGGACCGTGAAGAAGGACGGATGAGGGCGCCGGACAGACCATGGCAAGCGCCGCCCGGCAGTATAGCGCCAGCGCCGGCTGCCCGGCGCCCTCGCCAGCGCCTTATAATCGCGGGATGCAAAATCTTCTCCACAACCTCAACGAAGAGCAGCTCGCCGCCGTGACCCTGCCGGCGCAGTCCGCCCTGATCCTGGCCGGTGCCGGCTCCGGCAAGACCCGCGTGCTGACCACCCGCATCGCCTGGCTGATCCAGACCGGACAGGTCTCGCCGGCCGGCATCCTGGCCGTGACCTTCACCAACAAGGCCGCCAAGGAAATGACCTCGCGCCTGTCGGCCATGCTGCCCATCAATACCCGGGGCATGTGGATCGGCACCTTCCACGGGCTGTGCAACCGCCTGCTGCGCGCGCATCACAAGGATGCCGGACTGCCGCAGACCTTCCAGATCCTCGACACGCAAGACCAGCTCTCGGCCATCAAGCGCCTGTTGAAGCAGATGAACGTGGACGATGAAAAGTATCCGCCGCGCAACCTGATGTACTTCATCAACAGCGCCAAGGACCAGGGCCTGCGCGCCAAGGACGTCGATGCCTACGACGACTACAACCGCAAGTTCGTCGAGCTCTACGACCTCTACGACCAGCAGTGCCAGCGCGAAGGCGTGGTCGATTTCGCCGAACTGCTGTTGCGCACCTACGAACTGCTGTCGCGCAACCAGCCGCTGCGCGAGCACTACCAGAGCCGCTTCCGCCACATCCTGGTGGACGAGTTCCAGGATACCAACGACCTGCAGTACAAATGGCTCAAGCTCATGGCCGGCAACCACAACGCGGTCTTCGCGGTGGGTGACGACGACCAGAGCATCTATGCCTTCCGTGGCGCCAACGTGGGCAACATGTCGGCCTTCGAACAGGAATTCCACGTCGAGAACCTGATCAAGCTGGAGCAGAACTACCGCTCCCACGGCCACATCCTGGATGCCGCCAACGAACTGATCGCCAACAACAGCAAGCGTCTGGGCAAGAACCTGCGCACCGACGCCGGCCATGGCGAGCAGGTACGGGTCTTCGAGGCCACCAGCGACCTGCAGGAAGCGCAGTGGATCATCGAACAGGTCAAGGACCTGATCGCCGAAGGCTGGTCGCGCAGCGAGATCGCCATCCTCTACCGTTCCAACGCGCAATCGCGGGTGCTGGAGCATGCGCTGTTCAGCTCGGCCATTCCCTACCGCGTCTATGGCGGCCAGCGCTTCTTCGAGCGCGCCGAAATCAAGCACGCCATCGCCTACCTGCAGTTGATGGACAACCTGCACAATGACTCGGCCTTCCTGCGGGTGGTCAATTTCCCCACCCGCGGCATCGGTGCCAAGGCCATGGAGTCGCTGCAGGATGCGGCGCGCCAGTATGGCTGCTCGCTCTATGCCGCCGTGCCTTACGTGGCCGGCAAGGCCGGTTCTTCGCTGAACGCCTTCGTCAAGCTGATCGAAGGCGCCCGTTTCGAGACCCAGCACCTGCCGCTGCCGGAGACGGTCAAGGTGGTACTGGACCTGTCCGGCCTGATCACGCATTACCGCAACGAGAAGGAAGGCGCCGACCGCATCGAGAACCTGGAGCAGCTGGTCAGTGCGGCCACGCTCTTCGTCTCGGAAGAAGGCTATGGCCTGGATGCGCCGGCCTTCCTCGGTCCGCAGGCGCAGGCCACGGCGGGCACCGCCATCACCACCGCTGACGGCGTGGAAGTGATCGATGCCGATGCGCCGCTGGTCACCATCATGTCGCCGCTGTCGGCCTTCCTCTCGCATGCCTCGCTGGAAGCCGGCGACAACCAGGCGCAGGCCGGCCAGGATGCGCTGCAGCTGATGACGGTGCACTCGGCCAAGGGCCTGGAGTTCGATGCGGTCTTCATCACCGGCATGGAAGAGGGCCTGTTCCCGCACGAGAACAGCGCCAAGGAAGAGGGCGGGGTGGAAGAAGAGCGCCGCCTGATGTACGTGGCCATCACCCGCGCCCGCAAGCGCCTGTTCATGACCTTCTCGCAGACCCGCATGCTGCACGGCCAGACCCGCTACAACATGCGCTCACGCTTCTTCGACGAACTACCCGAGCAATCCATCAAGTGGCTGTCACCCAAGATCGCCCAGCACCACTGGTTCGCCAATCCCAAGTCGGCCTGGGATGAGGTGCCGGAAGCCGGCAACAACAAGATCGCCCAGAGCTTCTCGCGCCAGACCGACTCCGGCTGGCGCATCGGTCAGAACGTCGCCCATGCCAAGTTCGGCGAAGGCGTCATCGTCAACATCGAAGGGGGCGGCGGTGCGGCACGGGCGCAGATCAACTTCGGCAAGTTCGGCATGAAGCTGCTGGACCTGTCGGTGGCCAAGCTGGACAAGATCTGATCGCGCCGAGGCCTGACCGCCTCGGGATCACAGGTCTTCCCAGCCCTGCGCGCGCTGACGTCGCGCGTGTTTCAGCCAGGCCCGGACCTGTTCGATATCCCCGAACGCCGCCAGCGCGGCGCGCAGGTCCTGGCCTTCCTGGCGTAGCGCCGTGATGCCCCGGTTGAGGTAGCGCATTATCTTTTCCGGCGTCAGCCTTGCCTGGGATGCCAGGCCATAGGCGCGCCTGAATTGGCGCTCGACGTGGGCGATTTCCTGATCCAGTTCGGTGAGCTGCTCCTGCAGGATGTGGTTGTAATGGGCCAGCCGCGCTTCGCTCACCGTGTCCAGTGTGTGTTGGCCGATGTGTTCCAGTTCCAGCTGCAGCTCCAGAAGCTTGAGCAAGTCATTCTTTTCATAGGCCTGGTTGACCTGCTGCATCAGCGTGGTCTTGCGGGCGCGCTCGGCCTCGTCGGGTTCGCGGTCGGGGTGCAGGGCGCTGGCCAATCGGCGATAGACCGCGCGGATGGACTGGCTCAGTTCGATGCGCTGTGCTTGCTGCTGTTGTTCGGCGGCGCGCTGCCTGGGCGGCTTTTTGCGGCTGGCACGTTGCGCATCGCGCTGCTGCGCGGCTGCCATGCGCTCCCGCTCCTGGCGCTCCAGCATGGCTTCCATGCGCTGCATGATTTCCTCGGGCGTACCGCTGGTGAAGTCGTCGTCGGCCGCGGCCGCGTCTTCCCGCTCTTGCGGTTCTGCTGCTGACCCTGGTGCATTCGGGGACGGCGCGATGTCCTTCGCTTCATCCACCTCGTCCACCTCATCCTGCCTGCCGTGCTGCTGGTAGATCAGCGCCAGCTCGGTATCGTCGCCCCGCTGCAGCAGCGCCTGCGCCATGTCGGCGATGAGGGCGGACAGGGTGATGCGCTCACCCTTGCCCAGTGCCTTGTGCGACCAGGCGTCGTGCAGGCGGTAGACCGCCTGTCGCTTCAGGCCCAGCAGTTCCTGCTCCAGTGGCAGGTAGTGGGCGGAATATTTCTTGTGGAATTCGTCGCTTGCAGTTTCCCACTCCTGCAAGCGGGCGCGGCGCTTGCCGATCTCGTCGATGAGCGTGTTGAAACTCTGCTGCGCGGGCGACAGCCGGGTGGCGGTTTGGCCGTCGACGATGCTGACGGTATGTGGTGCTGGCTTCTTCATGGGAATGCGATGGTGAGCGGTGCAGGATTATAGGGCCAGTTTTTTGGAGCCTGTCCCGCCTGCGTCAAGTGATGAAGCGACCATCCGGATACTGGGCGCACAGGAATTCGACGAAGGCCCGTACCTTTGGACTCTGCAGGCGGCGCGAGGTATGCAGCACCCAGAGTTCGACTTCGTTGCCCATCTCACCCCATCGCTTCAATTGGCCGCTCTGCACCAGCGTTCCGGCTACCGACCACGGCAGCAGCGCTGCGCCTGCACCGGCGCAGACGGCATCCTTGACCATCATCAATGACGACAGGCGCAGCACCGGTTGTGGTGCGATCAGCAGCTTGCCTTGGCGCAGCGACCACACATCCCCATCGCGGTAGTTCGGCATCACCACGGCCGGGACGGTCTGCGTCTGGCCCGTCCGCGTACGCGGCATGGGCAGCGTGGGCGCGGCCACCAGCACCAGGCTGTCACGGGCGAAGCAGCGTCCGACCAGATGGCTGTCTTCATCAGGATTGATGCGGATGCAGAGGTCGAAATGCTCCTGCACCAGGTCCACCATGCGGTCTTCTGCGACTACCTCCAGCTCCACTTGCGGATACTGCGCCCGGAACAAGGCCGACAACCGCCCCAGCGCCAGCTGCGAGAACACCAGCGGTGCCGCAATGCGCAAGCGACCGCGTGGCGCGGTGCTGCCTTCGCTGGCCTGGGTCATGGCCTCTTCGATTTCGCGTAGCGGACCCTCACTGCGCTGGAGCAGCAGCTGGCCGGCAGTCGTCAACGTGAGCCGTTGCGTGCCGCGTTCGACCAGGCGCACGCCCAGTTCCTGTTCAAGATCGGCCACCCGGCGTGACAAGGTGGCCTTGGCGCGGCCACTTTCCCGGCTGGCGCGGCCGAAGCTGCCGTGGGTGGCGACCAGCTGTAGATCGACGAGGGCGTTGATATCCATGGTGTCTCAAAAATGATCCGGTGGGTCTCGATTCTATCGTCTGTGTTCCGATCATGAAACGACTTATCGTGTGTTCCATCAACCCACCGCAGTCACTTACCCACAAGGAGCCACACCATGAACACCATTCGTTCCCTGCAACTGATGCAATACGGCGGCCCGGATACGGTCCGCATCGCCGATCTCCCGGCACCCGTCGCCGGTCCCGCACAAGTGCTGGTGCGCGTGCATGCCGCCGGCGTCAATGCCCTGGACTGGAAAGTGCGCGAAGGCTACGTCAAGGATGCCTTTCCGCTGCCACTGCCCGCCGTGCTCGGCATCGAGCTGGCCGGCGTGGTGGAGCAGGTCGGGAGTGACGTCAGCCTGTTCAAGGTGGGCGACCGCGTCATGGGGCCGCTGGGCGGCCTGGGTGCCTATGCCGATCTGGTTGCGGTCGATGCCGACAAGCTGGCTGTGCTGCCCGAGGGTTTGAGCATGGTGCAGGCCGCGGCCTTGCCGGTGGCGGCCGTGTCGGCCTGGCAGAGCCTGCATCTGGCCGGTCCGCTCAAGGCTGGCCAGCGCATCCTGATCCACGGTGCGGCCGGTGCCGTGGGTGGCTTTGCGGTGCAGTTTGCCCACCAGGCCGGCGCCCATGTCAGCGCCACCGCCCTGGGCAGCCATGCCGACTATGTGCACGGCCTGGGCGCCGATCACGTCATCGATTACCAGACCTCCCAGTTCGAGGCCCTGGTCAGGGATATCGATCTGGTACTCGACTACGTCGGCGGCGACACCCTGGCGCGTTCCTGGGGTGTACTGGCCGAGGACGGCGTCATCGTCAGTACCGCTTCCCCCGCCATCCTCGCCAGCACCCCGGCGGGCCGTCGCGGCCTGTGGTTCATGAACCAGCCGGACGCTGTCCGCCTGGCCGATATCGCCCGTCAGGTGGCGGCGGGTCGTCTGCAGTCCCAGGTCGCAGCGGTGGTCCCCTTCGAGGACTTGCCGGCCGCCATCGAACGCAGCCGCACATTGCCGCAAATGGGCAAGACGGTGGTGGATTTCCTGCGCTAGGACACCGCTTGCACACTTCCCGCATTGATGCGGCGATTGTCGAAAAGCAAGTTGAAGACGGCCGGACGCCGCACCCGGCCGCAGTTCATCTTGTCCACAGGGAATTTCCACCTTGTTCGCAACAGGATACGCTTATCTGCTTGCGTAGCTACCTACTAGAAGGTAGACTGCGTCCATGAATAGCGCTCCCACCACTTCCGAAAAGATTCTTCAATGCGCCCAGGCCTTGCTGGTGGCCGGTGGATACAACGGTTTCAGCTATGCCGACATCGGCAAGGTCATCGGCATCCGCAATGCCAGCATCCATCATCACTTCGCCAGCAAGGCGGTACTGGTGCAGACGCTGGTGCGGCAATACCGCGACGCGGCGCAGGATGGCGTGGCCGCCATGGAGCGCAACATCACCGACCCGCTTGCCCAGTTGCGCGCCTATGCGGGTTACTGGGAAAGCTGCATGACCCAGCCTGAGTCTGCCTTCTGCGTGTGCGCCATGCTGGCCGCCGAGATGCCCATGCTGCCGCAGGAGATCGCCATGGAGGTCAAGGCGCACTTCAGGTTCTTTGCGCTGTGGCTGGAGTCGGTACTGGAGCGCGGCCAACGCCAGGGCAGCCTGCGCTTGACCGATGCGCCCCGGGTGGAGGCCGAACGCTTCCTGGCGACCATCCATGGCGCCATGCTGTCGGCCAGGGCCTATGACGATCCCAAGATGTTCGGGGTCATCGTGCATCCCATGCTGCAGCGCCTGGCGGTGGCCTGAGCGCGCCAGGAAGCACTGAGCACACGGGACGCGAGGGATTTTGCGTCCCCTTTTTTTGATCACAAAGCCTACCAATTAGTAGGTAGGACTTGTGATTGCCGAGCCGGGTGACCGGCAATGTTTGATCAACTACAACGAAAAGGAAATGCAATGTTCGGTATCTCATCCCTGGGCTGGGTCCACACGATCGGCAGCCTGCCGGCCATTCCGCTGGCCATCTACATGCTCGCCCGCTACGGGCGCATCCGTGCGCGTTCGGTGCCGGGGGCGATCTATTTCGTCTCCATGCTTGTGGGTGCCCTGACGGTATTCCTGGTGGCGAAGCGACCGGAAAGCAACTTCATCGCGGTGCTGACGCTGGTGTTCCTGCTGCTGGGCTTCGGGATGAGCTTTGCTGCATCATGGCTGGGGCGTCTGGCGCGGTATGTCGAGACCATCGCCTTGTCCGTGACGGTGTTCCTGCTGCTGGTGCCGGCGGTGTCGGAAACCCTGCGCCGGGTCCCGGACGGACATCCTTTCGTCACCGACCTGAAGTCGCCGCTGCTCCTGGGTGCGCAGGGCGTGTTGCTGCTGGTGCTGCTGGTGGGTGTCACTGCACAGGTGATCGCGCTGCGCCGCCAGGCGCAGTCCCGCGCAGGGATGGTATCGTAATCGACACCGCGCCGGCCACGGTGCCGGCATGACATTGGAGCAGAGGATATGGCCCGAAATCCCGTGACGGCAGTGCTGCCTGTGGACCCGGTCGGCCCGGTAAGACGGGTCGATAGCGGCGTGACCTATTTCCGCCACCTGGAACTCTGGCGAATACATTCCGAGTTCCAGGCGGGAGAGCGGCGACGGCGGTTGCATCTGGCAAAGACGGCGCCGGTGGAGGGTGACGACGAGTTCGCGCAGAACCTGCGCGAGAGCGTGGCCCGCCAGCGCTAAGCCGGCCTCAGCTGCCCTCAGCCGCGGGCGATCATGGCCTGTACTTCTTCCCAGGTCGCGGCATAGGCGCCCGCCTTGGAGGCGGCAATGGACGCACCAGCAGCCGCGCATTGCAGGTGCATCTGCGCCGGTGCATCCGGCTGGCGCAGCTGGCTGGCAATCCAGCCCCCCATGGAGGCATCGCCACAGCCCACGGTGTCGACCACCTCGACACGATAGGCGGGCTGGTCGATGATCTGTTCCCCCTTGATCCATCGCATTCCCTGTACGCCCAGCGTCAGCAGCACTTCAGCCTGTGGCGCCAGCGCCTGCAGGGTCGCCAGAGCATTGCCGTCACCCGGGAAAAGACGTTCCAGGTCTTCATCGGAGACCTTGACGTAATGCGACAGCGATAGCAGCTCCCGCAACAGCGCGTGATAGGCGGGCTGGTCCATCAGCTTGCGCCAGTTCGGGTCGAAGGCGATCTTCTTGCCGCGCCCGGCGGCTTCCCGGGCAATCTGCAGCAGCCGCGAGGCCAGCGGTTCGCGGGCCAGGCTGATGCAGCCGAAGTGCAGTATCTGCGCCTCGTCTAGCCAGCCGGACGGCAATTGGGCAGGGTCGAAATGCAGGTCAGCGCTGTCATCGCCGATGAAAAAATAATCCGGGGGCGTGGTGGAGGTCACCATCGCCAGCAGGGGGGCCTTGGCGTGCTGCTGGGTGAAACGCATGTCCAGACCGGCCTGCTGCGTCAGGGCATACAGCTCGGCGCCGAACACATCGGTACTGACGCTGCCGGCGTAGCCGGTGGCCACGCCCAGCCGCGCGGCGGCGCGTGCCACGTTCCAGCAGGCCCCGCCGGGAATGGCGCGCCACTGGCCATCAGGCTGGCGGATGAAATCGGTCAGGGCTTCGCCGAAGACGACGAATGCGGCAGGTCGGGTCATGCTGGGTCTCCGTTCGGATCGTTGTTATTGATGCTATCGATGGTAATGATGGCCTTGCAGGGTCAGGGGCAGACCATAGCCACCAGGGTGAAACCATTCAGTCCTGCAAGGCGTGACGTGCACAAACCTCATCGGTCACCAGCCCGGTGAGCCAGCCGCCGCGCAGGGCGGCACGCACCGCCTCGGCCTTCTTGCTGCCGCCGGAGAGGGCAATCACCGGGCGCTGTGGCCTGGCCGTCAGCAGGGGCGTGGTCACCCGCGAGGACAGCGATGACGACAGCATCCGGCCGTCGACGTCGAAGGCGTGGCAGATCATTTCGCCCACCGCACCCTGGCGCTGCAGCTCGGCGACTTCTTCATCGTCGATGAAACCGTCCTCGTGCATGGCCCCCTGCAGGGCAATCGTACCGATGCCCAGGAAGGTCACGTCGGCGCGTTCGGCCAGACCGGTCACGATCTTGTAGGCCCGGTGGTTGCACCATTGCTGGCGGTCACGCTCGCTCTCGGCCACGCGGGGTGCGGGCAGCAGGTAGAAGCGCGCGCCCAGCTTTTCGGCGGCCTGCAGCGCCACGTCGTAGCGATTGGCCGAGCCGTCCGAGGCAAACGCGCCGATCATGGAAACGATCTGGTGCTGCGGTCTTTCCAGTTCGGACAGGCGTTCGATGGCCGCCTTGAGCGTCCGCCCGGAGCCCACGTTGACCACCAGTGGGGCCTCCGAACTGAGCATCTGCTCCATCAGCTCGGCGCCGGCCACGGCCAGCATCTGCTGCACTTCCTGCGATTCGTTGGGATTGTCGGCGCCACCGGCGCCCGGCACCACGCGGCAGACCTCCAGCCCGTAGCGCTGCTGCAGCCCCTGTGCCAGTTCCAGGCAGGAAGAGACGGGGTGCGTGATCTGTACCTTCACCAGATTGGCATCGGCCGCATAGGCCACCATGCGCTGCGCCATCTGGCGCGAGATGCCGAGCCGTTCGGCGATTTCGTTCTGGGTGTTGCCGGCCACGTAGTACATCCACGCGGCACGCGCCGCCAGATCCAGTTTGGATGCGCTGCTAGACATGTTCTCCTCGCCAGCCACCGGCGCATGCGGCGCCCGGCTTGTGCTGTCTTATCTGGTTGTGGGGTGGTGCGGGGTCTTCCCGATGGGCTGCCATTTTACGGCCTTTGCTCCCGTCATGAGCATCTAGTATGGGCAATTGCTCAATTGAAAAGCAAATGCTTGACACGAATTCGAGAATCGATGAATATTTGCCCATAAAAATAATATTTGCTCAACGTCGTTCACAACAACCGCCCAACCTGCACGTCAGCACCGGCCTCACCGCCGCTGCCACCCAGGAAGAAACGTGCACGGCGGCACATAACATTCGGAGACAAGCATGTCCAAACTCGCGCGCACCCGTGCGTCCGGCATCACCCGTGTTCGCTTCAACCTGGCCGCTGCGGCAATTTCCGCACTGTTCGCCACCGGTCTGGTCCAGGCCGAGCCGGTGACGCTGAACATCGCCTCGATCAACAACCCCGACATGATCGAATTGCAGAAGCTGGCGCCGCAGTTCGAGAAGGCCAATCCCGACATCAAGCTGCGCTGGGTCACGATGGAAGAGAGCGTGCTGCGCCAGCGCCTGACCACCGATATCGCTACCAACAGCGGCCAGTTCGACCTGATGACCATCGGTGCCTATGAAGCGCCGATCTGGGCCAAGAAGGGCTGGCTGGCGCCGATGAGCGGCCTGCCGGCCGACTACGATGAAGCCGACCTGATCAAGCCGGTGCGCGAAGGCCTGTCGGTCGATGGCAAGCTGTATGCGCTGCCGTTCTACGCCGAAAGCTCGATGACCTACTATCGCAAGGACCTGTTCGAGCAGAAGAAGCTGACCATGCCCGAGCGTCCGACCTGGGACCAGATCGGCAAGCTGGCCGCACAACTGCACGACCCGGCCAAGGGCGTCTATGGCATCTGCCTGCGCGGCCGCGCAGGCTGGGGCGAGAACATGGCCATCATCACCACCATGGCCAATGCCTGGGGTGGCCGCTGGTTCGACGAGCAATGGCAGCCGCAACTGTCCTCGCCGGAGTGGAAGAAGTCGGTCGCCTTCTACGTCGACCTGTTGCGCAAGTACGGTCCGCCGGGCGCCAGCTCCAACGGCTTCAATGAAAACCTGGTGCTGTTCTCCAGCGGCAAGTGCGGCATGTGGGTCGATGCCACGGTCGCCGCCGGCATGCTCTACCACGGCAAGGATTCCAAGGTGTCCGACAAGACCGCCTTCGCACCCTCGCCGGTACAGGCCACCGACAAGGGTTCGCACTGGTTGTGGATCTGGTCGCTGGCCGTGCCGAAGTCTTCCAAGTCGCAGGAAGCGGCCAAGAAGTTCGCCGCCTGGGCTACCTCCAAGGAATATATCAACCTGGTCGCCAAGGATTCCGGCTGGGCGCTGGTGCCGCCGGGTACCCGCACCTCCACCTATGCCTCGGCCGAGTACAAGAAGGTCTCGCCCTTCTCGGACTTCGTGCTGGATGCCATCCAGACCGCGGACGCCAACAAGCCGACCTTGAAGCCAGTGCCTTATACCGGTGTGCAGTTCGCGACCATTCCCGAGTTCCAGTCCATCGGTACCGTGACCGGGCAGGCCATCGCCGGTGCACTGGCTGGCAAGACCAGCTCGGACGCTGCGCTTGATGCCGCCCAGGCACAGGCGGTGCGGATGATGCGCCAAGGTCGTTACATCAAGTAAAGAGCAAGCCCCCGGCAAGCGGGCAGGCAGCACGCCGTCGCCCCTGCCGTGGTTCCTGTCGTTGCGGCGGCATGTCCGGTAAAGCACCGGGACATGCCTGCCGCCTGGTCCTCCCGGCCGTCTCCACCCAGCGTGGATGACGGTCCGACCGAAGCCGAGGCCGTCATGCCCACGATCCACTCCACCCCTGCGTCGCCCGCCACCGGCGCGCCGCCCACGAGCACCATGATGCAGAGTCCATCCAAGTCACTTCCGCGCCCGCGGCAGAAAAGTCCTCCGCGCAAGGAACGCTTCAATCCCATTCGCCTGATGCAGGCCCCGTCGGTGCTGATCCTGCTGGCGTGGATGATCGTGCCGCTGGTGATGACGATCTATTTTTCCGTCAATCGCTATAACCTGATGGCCCCCGACCAGACCGGCTTCGTCGGACTGGAAAACTATGTCTTCCTGCTGGAGGATCCGGCCTTCTGGCCCTCCATCGGCAATACGGCGCTCCTGATCGGCTCGGTGCTGGCCATCAGCGTCATCGGGGGCACTCTCCTGGCGGTGCTGTTCGACCAGCCTTTCCGTGGTCGCGGCATCGCGCGCCTGCTGGTGATCGGCCCCTTCTTCGTCATGCCCACCGTGGCCGCACTGATCTGGAAGAACATGATCATGCACCCGGTCTACGGCATCCTGGCCTATGTCATGCGGCACCTGGGACTGGAGCCCATCGACTGGCTGGCCGAGTACCCGATGCTGTCGGTCATCATCATCGTGGCCTGGCAGTGGATTCCCTTCGCCTTCCTGATCCTGCTGACCGCGCTGCAGTCGCTGGACAGCGACCAGAAGGAAGCCGCCCAGCTCGATGGTGCCGGTCCGGTGCGCATCTTCTTCTACATCGTGCTGCCGCACCTGAAGCGCGCCATCACGGTGGTGATCATGATCGAGACCATCTTCCTGCTCTCGGTGTTTGCCGAGATCTTCACCACCACGGCAGGCGGTCCCGGTACGGCGACCACCAACCTGACCTTCCTGGTCTATGCCATCGGCCTGCAGCAGTTCGATATCGGCATTGCCTCGGCCGGCGGCATCTTCGCCGTGGTGCTGGCCAATATCGTCTCGTTCTTCCTGGTGCGCATGCTGGCCAGGAACCTCAAGGGAGTCAACGAAAAATGAGCGATCAAAAGAAAAGCCCCCTGTGGGTGGCCGTGCTGGGCTGGGCCTGCGCCATCGTGCTGTTCTTCCCCATCTTCTGGGTGGCGGTGACAGCCTTCAAGACCGAGGCCCAGGCCTATACGCCTTCGCTGGTGTTCCTGCCCACGCTGGATACCTTCCGTGAAGTCTTCAGCCGCAGCAACTACCTGGCCTATGTGCAGAACTCGCTGATCGTCTCGCTCGGTTCGACCGTGCTGTCGCTGCTGCTGGCGGTGCCGGCGGCGTACTCGATGGCCTTCTTCCCGACCGGGCGCACCCAGAAGCTGCTGCTGTGGATGCTCTCGACCAAGATGATGCCGGCCGTGGGCGTGCTGATCCCGATCTACCTGCTGGCCAAGAACACCGGCATGCTCGACACGGTCAGCGGCCTGACGATCATCTATACCCTGATCAACCTGCCCATCGCGGTGTGGATGGCCTTCACCTACTTCAATGACGTGCCCAAGGAAATCCTGGAAGCGGCCCGCATCGATGGCGCCAATGCCTGGCAGGAAATGATCTACCTGCTCCTGCCTACCGCCATGCCGGGATTGGCCTCGACAGCCCTGCTGCTGATCATCCTGTCCTGGAACGAGGCCTTCTGGAGCCTCAACCTGACCAGCGTCAATGCGGCGCCGCTGACGGTGTTCATCGCCTCCTATTCCAATCCCGAGGGCTTGTTCTGGGCCAAGCTGTCGGCCGCCTCGCTGCTGGCGATTGCGCCCATCATGGCGCTGGGCTGGCTGGCGCAGAAGCAACTGGTGCGGGGCCTGACCTTCGGAGCGGTCAAGTGATGATGACGCGTCAGGCAGTGACCCATCTCATCTGCGACTGCGACGGCGTGTTGCTGGACAGCGAGAGCATCGCCCTGGGCGTGCTGCATCGCGAACTGCTGCCGCTGCTGCCGGCCTGGCCCGACGCCGACGAAGCGCCCACTCTGCAGGAACAGCGCAGCCAGGTGCTGCACGACGCCATCGCCAACCGGCTGGGCATGTACACCGATGTGCTGCTCTCGGAAGTGGACCTGGAGTTCGAACTGGGTCTGGAAGCGGCACAGATGGAGCGCATCCACGCCACCGTGGCGCTGGCCTGCAGCGAACAGGCGCAGCCGGTGCCGGGCATCGTCGAAGCCCTGCAGGCGATCCGGCTGCCGCGCGCCGTGGCCAGCAACAGCGATGCACCGCGCATCGAAGCCGGCCTGAAGCGCTGCGGCCTGTACTCGCAATTTGCCGGCCGTATCTACAGCGGCCACGATGTGGCCCATCCCAAGCCGGCGCCGGATGTGTACCTGGCCGCTGCCGCCGGCTTCGGCGTCGATCCGGCGCGCTGCGTGGCCATCGACGACAGCGTCACCGGCGTGCGCGCCGCCGTGGCGGCCGGCATGCATGTGCTGGGCTTCACCGGCGTGGCGCACGACCGCAAGGCGATGGCACGGCGCCTGCGCGAGGCCGGCGCGCATCAGGTATTCGAGGACATGAAGCAGTTCCCGCAACTGATCTGTGAATTGATCTGGCTGCGCTGAAGCACGGCCTACAGATCAGCAGACCCACAACAAGAGACCCCGAGGAGAGAGACATGGCAGCAGTGAGCATCAGGAACCTGGCCAAGCGCTATGAAGACAACGAAGTCATGCGCGACATCAACCTGGAAATCGAGGATGGCGAATTCGTCGTCTTCGTCGGCCCTTCCGGCTGCGGCAAGTCGACCTTGCTGCGCATGATCGCGGGGCTGGAAGAGATCAGCGACGGCGACCTCGACATCGGCACCCGCCGCATGAACGACGTGCCGGCCTCCAAGCGCGGGGTGGCGATGGTGTTCCAGTCCTATGCGCTGTATCCGCACATGAGCCTGTACGACAACATGGCCTTCGGCCTGAAGATCGCCGGCAAGTCCAAGGCCGAGATCGATGCCGCCGTTCAGCACGCCGCCAAGATCCTGCACATCGACCACCTGCTGGATCGCAAGCCCCGTGCGCTTTCCGGCGGCCAGCGCCAGCGCGTGGCCATCGGCCGCGCCATCACCCGCCAGCCCAGCGTGTTCCTGTTCGACGAGCCGCTGTCGAACCTGGACGCGGCGCTGCGGGTGAAGATGCGCCTGGAGTTCGCCAAGCTGCATGACGACCTCAAGACCACCATGATCTACGTGACCCACGACCAGATCGAGGCCATGACCCTGGCCGACAAGATCGTCGTGCTCTCCGAGGGTCGCATCGAACAGGTCGGCTCACCCCAGCAGTTGTATCACCATCCGGCCAACCGTTTCGTGGCTGGCTTCATCGGTTCGCCCAAGATGAATTTCATCGACGGCACGGTCGCGACCGTCCAGGCCGACGGCGTGCAGGTGCAACTTCCTGCAGGCGGACTGCAGTGGGCGTCGGTGGATGGCAGCAGCCTGCAGGTCGGGCAGAAGGTCACATTGGGCGTGCGGCCCGAGCATCTCAATATTGCGCAGGGGCAGGCGGCGCTGCAGGCACGCTGCACGGCGCTGGAACTGCTGGGTGATTTTTCCTACCTCTACGCGGCCTACGAGGGCAGCGATGATGCGCTCATCCTGCGCGTGCCGGACAGCCTCGATCCGCCGCACGGCAGCGTGCTCCAGCTGGCGGCCGATCCGGCCCGCTGCCACCTGTTCGGCGCCGACGGCCAAGCCCTGCCGCGCCTGGCTTCCAGCGTGAGCGCCCCGCGCACCCATTGAACCCTTCGCCTTCTTCACCTCATCGACAAGGACACGGCATGACCCGCACCGCCACCTCCACCGAGCAGGACGCCGCCGACAGCCTGACCTGGCTGCATATCGGCGCCGGCTCCTTCCATCGCGCCCACCAGGCGGTTTACCTGAACGCCCTGCGTGAGAGCGGCGCCGACCGCCGCTGGCAACTGGCGCTGGCCAATATCCGTGCCGACATGGGGCCGCTGCTGGAGGCGCTGGCACGCCAGCAAGGTCAGTACACGCTGGAAACCGTCACGCCCCAGGGCGAGCGCAGCTACCAGCGCATCGCCTCCATCGGCCGCATCCTGCCCTGGGACGACAGGCTCACCCAGCTGATCGCAGCCGGCGCCGAAGAGCGTACCCGCATCATCTCCTTCACCGTCACCGAAGGCGGTTACTACCTGGACCACCAGCACCGGCTCGACACCGCCAATGCCGACCTGGCCGATGACCTGCGTTGCGCCCTCGATGGCAGCGGTACGCCGCGCACCATCTATGGCGCCATTGCTGCCATCCTGCAGGCACGCAGCCAGGCGCATCCGCACGCGGCGCTGACGCTGCTGAACTGCGACAACCTGCGCCACAACGGCGAGCGCTTCCGTGATGGCCTGCGCCAGTTCCTGAACCTGCGTGGCGAGAGCACGCTGGCACAGTGGATGGAGGCACATACCACCAGCCCCAACGCCATGGTCGATCGCATCACGCCGCGCCCCACGCCGGCCGTGGCGCAACGCGTGAGGGAGGTCACCGGCATCGATGACCCCTGCGCGCTGATGGGCGAGTCCTTCATCCAATGGGTGATCGAGGATGATTTCAAGGCCGGTCGTCCACGCCTGGAAGAGGCGGGCGTGGAGATGGTGCAATCGGTGCTGCCCTATGAAGAGGCCAAGATCCGCATCCTCAACGCCAGCCATAGCTGCATCGCCTGGGCCGGCACCCTGGCGGGCCTGCAGTACATCCACGAAGGGACGCTGCGCGACGACATCCGCCAGATGGCCTACGACTACGTGACGCAGGACGTGATCCCCTGTCTCACACCCAGCCCCATCGATCTGGCAGCCTATCGCGATACCACCCTGGCGCGCTTTTCCAACCCGGCCATCCAGGACACCAACCAGCGTGTGGCCGCGGATGGTTATTCCAAGATTCCCGGTTTCATCCGCCCGACCCTGCAGGAGAGCCTGAACGCCGGCCGCGATCCCCAGGCAACCGCCATGTTGCCGGCGCTGTTCCTGGTGTTTCTGCAGCGCTGGAATGCCGGGCAGTTGTCGTATGAATACCAGGACGGCATCTTCGACCCGGCGGCGGTGCGCAGCATGCTGGCCGCCGCCGATCCGGTGCGGGCCTTCTGCGCCGATGCGGTGCTGTGGGGCGAACTGGCTGGCGATGCAAGGCTGGAGGCGCTGGTGCGCGCGGGTGTGCAGCGCGTGCAGGACTGGCTGGGGCAGGCAAACTAAAAGCAGCCCATCTGGCCCAAGGCGGCATAGAATTGCCGCTCACCGTCTTGGCGATTGCAGCAATCGCAGCCATCGTAGCAAGCACACCGCACATTCATAACGATAACGAGGAGCACCATGTATCTTGGGATAGACCTGGGTACGTCGGAGGTGAAGGCAGTGGTCATCGACGACCAGGGCGCCCTGCTGGCGCTGGCCGGCAGTACCCTGAACGTCTCGCGCCCGCATCCGCGCTGGTCGGAGCAGGCGCCGGCCGACTGGTGGCAGGCCACCTGCGATACCGTGGACAAGCTGCGCGCGCAACTGGGCGAGGAGAGCTTCGGCCGCATTCGCGCCATCGGCCTGTCAGGCCAGATGCATGGCGCCGTGCTGCTGGACGAAGAAGACCAGGTATTGCGTCCGGCCATCCTGTGGAGCGATTCGCGCAGCGCCCCCGAATGCGCTGAACTCACGCGCCGCGCACCGCGCCTGCACGGCATCGCCGGCAACCTGGCCATGCCCGGCTTCACCGCGCCCAAGCTGTTGTGGGTGGCGCGTCATGAACCGCAACTGTTTGCGCGCATCGCCACCGTGTTGCTGCCCAAGGACTGGCTGCGCCTGAAGATGACCGGGTGCAAGGTCTCCGACCCCTCGGACGCGGCCGGCACGCTGTGGCTGGACGTCGAGGGCCGCAACTGGTCCGATGAACTGCTGGCGGCCTCCGGCATGCGCCGCGATCAGATGCCGGCGCTGGTCGATGGCAGTGCGGTCTCCGGCACCTTGCTGCCGGAGGTGGCGCAGCGCTGGGGACTGGCGACGGACGTGATCGTGGCTGGCGGTGCCGGTGACGGTGCGGCCAGCGCGGTCGGGATCGGTGCGGTCAAGCCGGGCGATGGATTCCTCTCGCTGGGGACCTCGGGGGTGCTGTTCGTGGTCAACGACCGCTTCCGTCCCAATCCGGGACGTGCCATCCATGCCTTCTGCCATACCCTGCCGCAACGCTGGCACCAGATGAGCGTGATGCTCTCGGCCGCCAGTTGCCTGCGCTGGTTCTGCCGGCTCTGCTCGGTGGACGAGAAGAGCCTGCTGGCCGAGATCGAACAGCTGGACCAGGAAGCGCGTGACAATGCGCCGCTGTTCCTGCCCTATCTGTCCGGCGAGCGCACGCCCCATAACGATCCCTACGCCACCGGTGTCTTCCACGGCCTGACGCCGGAACACCAGCGCGCCGCATTGGGCTACGCGGTGCTGGAAGGGGTGGCCTTCGGCATGGTCGATGGCCTGGATGCGTTGCGTGCCGCCGGCACCGACGTGGCTGAATTGTCGCTGGTAGGGGGTGGCGCCCGCAGCCCGTATTGGGCACAGTTGCTGGCCGATGCACTGGAGGTGCGCATCGTCACCCATGTCGGCAGCGAAGCCGGTGGCGCACTCGGTGCGGCGCGCCTGGCCTGGCTGGCCGATGGCGGCGATGAGGCGGAGGTCTGCCGCAAGCCGGCCCGCCAGGCGCAGTACCAGCCGGACCCGCGCAGGCGTGCCGTCTTGCAGGCGCGCTTGCAGCGTTATCGCGCCATCTATGCGCCGTTTGCGCCCTTGCATGGGGACGCAGGCTGAAGAAAACGACCGTTGAAAAGCAACAGGCCGTTCTTGCCCATCTGGCAGGAACGGCCTGTTGCTTGATACGGTGATGCAGTGATTCGCTGATTCAGCGACGGTTGAACTTGAACACCGAAATCGCCTGCAACAGCCGCACCGTCTGCTCTTGCAGACTGCCCGCGGCAGCGGCGGCTTCTTCCACCAGCGAGGCGTTCTGCTGGGTGCTGGCGTCCATCTGGGTGATGGCTTCATGCACCTGGTTGATGCCGGCGCTCTGCTGCTGGGTGGCTTCCTTGATTTCCCCCATGATGCCGGAGACGCGCTGCACCGATGCCACGATGTCGCGCATGGTGCTGGTGGCCTGTTCCACCTGACGGTTGCCGACATCGACCTTTTCCACCGAGGCATCGATCAGTTGCTTGATTTCCTTGGCCGCTGCTGCCGATCGTTGCGCCAGCGAGCGCACTTCCGAGGCCACCACGGCAAAGCCGCGCCCCTGTTCGCCGGCGCGTGCCGCTTCCACTGCAGCGTTGAGCGCCAGGATGTTGGTCTGGAAGGCGATGCTGTCGATCAGACCGATGATGTCCACGATCTTGCGCGAGGACTCGCTGATCTCGTTCATCGTGGTGCCGGTGCTGGCCACGGCATCACCACCGCGCATGGCAATGGAGGACGCGGTCCCGGCCAGGTCGTTGGCCTGCACGGCGTGGTCGGCGTTCTGGCGCACGGTGGCGGCCAGCTGATGCATGCTGGAAGCGGTCTCTTCCAGGTTGGAAGCCTGTACTTCGGTGCGGCGTGACAGGTCCATGTTGCCGGTGGCGATCTCGCGCGTGGCCAGGGTGATGGTTTCCACGTTGGAGCGTACGTCGCCGATGATGGCGGTCAGGTTCACGTTCATCTGCCGCAGCGAGGCCAGCAGGCGCCCCAGTTCATCGTGGCGACGGCTTTCGATGCGCACCGACAGGTCGCCGCCGGTGATGGCGTGGGTGATCTCCAGCGCCTGCTGCAGGGGCTTGATGAGGGCGTTGCGCAGGGCGATCCACTGCACGATGGAAATCACGGCGGAGGCCGCGGCCAGGGCGCTGATCCACCATTGATGCAGGGCCGCCATGCCGGCGATCACCACGGCGATCTGGATGGTCAGCATCAGGCCCATGGACAGGTTCAGGCGGGTGTTCAGCTGCATGCGCGCCAGCTTGCCCAGCCAGCCGGCCAGACCGGTGCGCACCACTTCGCCACGGTGCAGGGCGATGCCCTTGGCCTGGCCACGGCGGATGCTGGCATACAGTTTTTCGGCAGCGGCCACGGCATCTCGTTCGGGCTTGGTGCGCACTGACATGTAGCCGATCACCTGGCCGCTCTCGCGGATGGGCGTGACGTTGGCGCGCACCCAGTAGTGGTCGCCGTTCTTGCTGCGGTTCTTGACCAGGCCGGTCCAGGGCAGGCCGCCCTTGATGGTGGCCCACATGTCGGCAAAGGCTTCGGCCGGCATGTCGGGATGGCGGATCAGGTTCTGCGGCGCACCCAGCAATTCCTCTTCCTCGAAACCGCTGATTTCGATGAAGTAAGGATTGACGTAAGTGATGTTGCCCTTGAGATCGGTCTTGGAAACGATTGCCTTGCCGTCGACGAGCGGACGCTCTTCTCCGGTGACCGGCATGTTCATGCGCATCTTTTACCCCCGTGTAAGAAGCCTTGTGTGTGGAAAGTCCGGCTGGCGGGCGCAAGCTGCGCGGCGGGCAGCGTTCGTCTCTCCCTTACGAACGCGTGGAACCGTCTGCGCCAGGCAGCGACAGCCTGGCGCATGTCTTGCCTTGCCTGATGAGATTCAGGCGGCGGGATTGTCTCCGGGATGCGGGCTGTCGGGCCCTCTGCGGGGCTTTCCGAAGACGCTAGTGTAGGTCGGATAGAAGGAACAGTACATGACTACCGTCAACATTATCGAGATCGGCAACAGGATGAAGAACACCACCGTGAAGCTGCCGCTCACCAGCGCGATGATCATGCTGATCACGGTCGGGACGACGATGGCGATGACGATCCAGGCCAGGCCGTACACCAGGAAGGCGCGACCAGCGCGGCGCACGGCGAAGAAGCTGTAGAACAGTGCCTTGCCGAGCGGCATCTGCTGCCACATGATCAGCGGTGCCGCATACCAGAAGGCCATGGCCGCCGGCACGTACAGCGCAGCCGCGACCAGCATGGCGATGCGCATGCTGCCGGCGGCGCTCTGCAGTTCCTCGGTGGAGAGGCCGCCTCCCATCATGGCCTTCCAGAAGGTGCCGCCGTCGGCCAGCGCCGAGGCCGCGACCACAAGCGTGGCCACCAGCAGGTAGAGCAGGCCGAGCTTGAAGAGCGTGTTGCGGGCCGGGCTGCGGAAAGCGATCAGCAGCAGGTTGGGGTAGACCCGTTCGCCTTTTTCGATCTGCGCACAGGCTTGCATGAACGACATCGAAAACAGCGGGATCAGGATCAGCGGCAGCATCTGACCCAGCACCGGGATGATGCCCAGTGCCAGCATCAGGAACATGTAGGCCAGGAACAGCGTGGAGATCTCGGCCGGCTGCTTGCGGAACAGCGCGAAGCCTTGCTTGACCCAGGACCAGCCGGTATGTGCGGGAATCTTTTCCATAGCTCCAGTGGTTACAGCGCCGGCGGCGTTTCCTTGATGCGCAGACGCAGGATGCGTTCAAAATGGGTGGGGTCATGCGGCGTGAGCATCTCTGCTTCACGCGGCAGGTAGAAGTCATACAGGCGCGAGAGCCAGAAGCGCAGGGCCGCCGCGCGCAGCATCGGTTGCCAGGCCACGCCTTCGGCCGGCGAGAACGGACGCACGGCGCGGTAGGCGGTCAGCATGGCCTCGGCACGGGCCAGGTTCAGCGCACCCGTATCGAGGTCTACGCACCAGTCGTTGACGGTCACGGCCAGGTCGAACAGCCAGGTGTCGCAACCGGCGAAATAGAAATCGAAGATGCCCGACAGGCGCTCACCCACGAACATCGCATTGTTGCGGAACAGGTCGGCATGCACCGGGCCCCGCTGCAGGGCGCGGTAATCGGCGGTGGCGGCGAAGTCCTTCTGGTACTGCACTTCATCGGCCAGCAGGCTGGCCAGTTCGGGCGGCAGGAAAGGCAGCACCGAGGGCGTGGTTTCCAGCCACCAGGCCAGGCCGCGCAGGTTGGGCTGGAGGATCTTGAAGTCCTTGCCGGCCAGGTGCATGCGCGCCAGCATGTCGCCCAGCGCGGCGCAGTGCACCGGTTGCGGATCGAGCTGGGACTCGCCCTCCAGCTTGCTGACGATGGCCGCCGGCTTGTCGTTGAGCAGGGTGACGATGGCGCCCTTGTCATTGGCCACCGGCGCCGGCACGGGAATACCCCGCTGCGCCAGGTGGCGCATCAGTTCCAGGTAGAAGGGCAATTGTTCGATATGCAGCTTTTCGAACAGGGTCAGGACGTATTCGCCGCTGTCGGTGCCGATGAAGAAGTTGCTGTTCTCGATGCCCGAGGAAATGCCCTTGATCGAGCGTGCGCGACCGAGCGGAAATTGTTGGATCCAGTCCGAGAGCTGTTCCAGACTGACCGGTGTAAAGACTGCCATGGCGAAATTGAGAATGTGAAGCTTGCTGAAATACCGGGATCCCGAACTACGCCTGCCGGCACCGCCGGGACTGGCGTGACAGCGGCGGCATAGGGCCGCATCGGCTGTCCCTGGGCCGGTCGCGGCGGGCGACCGGGGTGATGTTGGCCAACCCGGCAGGGTCAGCCGTCCATCGTGGCGAAGCGATTACTTCTTGGTGGTGCTGTCGGTATCGCCTTCCTGCGGCTTCTTGACGCCCCAGTCGAACTCGCCGACCTTCCATTGTGCCGAGCTCGGCGGCGGGCTCTGGGCATCGCCCGGGGTGGAGCCGCCCAGTTGCGGGTTGGGGCGCACGTAATAGGTGCTGGGGCCGGACTTGACTTCGATTTCCTTGGTCTGGCCGTGGTCGCGGCGTTCCTTGATGCTATTGCCCTGGGTGCGGCTGTCTTCACCGGGCTTGCGGATGGTGACGGCGGGCGGTTCGCCTTCTTCCAGCTTTTCCAGTTCGGGTGGCGGCGGCGCCGGCTGGGCGGCCAGGCCGGCAGGGGCCGGTTGGGCGAAAGCCAGCGGAGCAGCCAGGCTGGCCGATGCGCACAGCAGGGCGGCGGCCAGGGACTGTTGGAACCAGACGTTGGATGGTTTCATGATATCGACAGGAAAAATGCAGGAAAAAGATGGTGTTGTTTTCTTCATTGTAGCAAACCATCGTGGTGCGGCCCCTGCGTTTCTTCACGGGAATGATCGGGAAGACAACATCCGGCCGCCTTTCTGCCATCTGGCGGCGACTTGCGGGCGACCCAGGCCCTAGTCCAGCAATGGCAACCTGCTATGGATCCAGTCGCCCAGGGTGGGCGGCATGGCGACCAGCCGGGTGAAATCGTCTTCGTCGCTGGCATCGAAGTAGCTGAGGTGGTCGGAGGAATATTCCAGCAGGGTCGGGAAGTCACGCCCCCATTGCACGGTGAAGTGCCGCAGCGCCCGCAGTTCGCCCCGTTCCCCATAGATACGCAGCCGGATGCGGTCCTGTCGGGTTTGCTCGGCCGGCCCGGCACCACACAGTTCGACCCGCAGCTGCTGGCCGCGATACTGACGCCAGCCACCGTTGAGCTTCTGGCTGTAGATGCCGCAGTCGCGATAGTGCGGTGTGAACGCGGTGGTCACCGTGGCTGCCAGCCCGTAGGCCATGGCCAGCAGATAGAGCAGGGTCACGGCGTGATAGCCGGGTTTGAGCGCGGGCTTGGCCGGAGCGACCACGCGCGTCAGCGCGCGATAGAACAGGCCCAGCGCACAGACCAGCACCACGCCCAGGGTCCAGTAGAGCGGCGTGGTGTCGGAGGGCGCATTCTGGTCCCACGGCAGCACGCCCAGCTGCTGGCCCATCGCCGGTGAAATGATCACCGGCATGCTGACCAGCGCGGCGATGAGCATGCCTGCCAGCGCCAGCGTGTAGAGCGTCCCGATGAAGAGTTGGATAACGTAGGCTTTGGTGACCGGCATGACGACGATGGCGTGCAATCAGTTCATTTGCGTGCCGTGCATCATGAAGTTGTCGACTTGTTTTTCAAATCGTACGAAGGTGATGAAAAGTGAACGTTTCTACACTTATCGGTGTAAAGATGGCGGGCGGAGGGGGAGAAATGAAGAGGCCGGGCGGCATTGCTGCGGCAGAGTTGGCAAGGGCTTTGCAGGAAAACCGGAGAATCACTCGGTCGAGCAAGGGAATTCGGGCTTTGGGTGGGATGATGAAAGACTGTTCATAGTCGTCCTGGCGTCGATGTCAAACTGGATGATCCGATTATTCTCATACTGCAATCGGTGTGGATGTGTTGGCCTTAATCCAGCAAGGGAATCCTCGATCGCAACCAGTCGAGCGAAGACGGTGGCATGGACATCGTCTGCATTTGATCATTCTGGTCAGCATGGTCGAAATAGATGATGTGCTGGTCGGAGTATTCCAATTTTCGTTCTGCATTGACGTCCCAATCCAATCTGAAGTAGCGGGTGGCCTGTACCGCATCCTCATCATCAAAGATTCGCAGCCTTATGTGATCATTGGCCCCCGTTTCATCGGGACCTGAACCGCATAGCTCAATACGATATGTTTGGTCGTCGAACTTTCTCAGACCGCCATTAAGCTTCTCGCTATAACCGGCGCAGTTCTTGTAACTTGGTCCGGATAGATTGATGATGGGAATGCTCAGTACGTAGCAAAGCAGAATGAGAAATGTAATGGTGATCCGGCGATACCTCTTTCTCGTCGATGGAGAAAATTCCTTGCCAAATTTCTCCATCCGCCAAAAGAAGAAAATCACCGCAACCATCAAGATTGGCAAGAACGTTCCTCGTATCAGTTCTGTTTGAGCATCCGGATCGATTCTCCACAAATAGACTCCGAGTGACGAGGTCATCCAGGCGGGCAAGGCGATGGCGAGGGTAATCATCAGGGCCGGCGTGGCGATCAGGAATGCCGAGGTGAGTGCGGTTCCGAGAAGAAGTTTCGTTACATAGGTTCTGGCGGTCGGCATATGGGCTGCAACTGGAGTCGGATAGGTTTGTCGAGTTTGACGAGTTTGGGTCTGCTGTAGATCATGAAATCTCCACCCCTGTCATGTTTTTCTCTCCAGGCGTTGAAATTCTTGTTGTAGATCGGAAAGTAGATGTCCTGCTCCCTGTTCTTTTGGAACAGACCTTTGCGTATATCAACAAGAAATTCCAGACCTTCGTCGGTGAAATAGAGTGAGTGAAGCTTGGATCGATCTTCTGAATAATTCCCGAAATGGGTTCGTACATTGATACTCTTCTGACCAATTATTTTGTAGCTGCCGTCAACGGCCTGACTCAGTACGCTTTTTGGCGTGATGATGATGCCGGTCTTGTTCCAATGACCCAGATATTGGGATTTGACGCCATCTGGATCATCGTTAAATGAATAGCTATCTTTGATGTACACGAAGACATGAGTCACCTCGACTTTTGGATTGATGCAAAATGTCTTCGTTTTCTTAAAATCGTCATAGAGAAAATATTTGTCACCTCTGACACTGGCTTTGGCGATGGCGGCATACAGATTGAACCTTGCCAAAGAGCCGGTCAGGTCGGTTAGGGAAAAATTGCTTTGCATGGTGTCCTGATTGAATACGGACGCCCTCTGAAATTGCCAGTCGATGTGGAATTGACGTAGATCCTTCAAAAAATCGCCTGTATCCAGATCCAAGGCCTTGGTATGGATGAACATGGTGGAGAGATGATGTGAAAGGATGCGTTCCAGCTTTCCCAGGCCATTCCGATTGTAGATACCCCGTTCGATGAGATCTTTGTAGATATCCCGTACTTTCCCGAAACGCAGTACCCAATCGAGGGTGACACTTGTACTTTCATAGGGCTGTACGGAATTTGGGTCATTGTCATAGATATGCTTTTGCGCGTTAAACCACGTCCGCGCTAACTTGGCCGATACCGGCCACCCCATCTTCTCCATCGCGTCAGGGATGTCCTGCAGGTCGAACACCGGTGGATCTTTGCACTCCTCCAGTACCAGTTCATCAGCTTGCATCGGCGGTTTGCTGTTACGTTCCGTTTTTGCT
Source organism: Herbaspirillum frisingense GSF30 (assembly GCF_000300975.2). Taxonomy (GTDB): domain Bacteria; phylum Pseudomonadota; class Gammaproteobacteria; order Burkholderiales; family Burkholderiaceae_D; genus Herbaspirillum; species Herbaspirillum frisingense. The sequence continues at coordinate 73,232 of NZ_AEEC02000015.1, forward strand.
GCTTCCGTTTCCGCGTGCTTTTGCAGACGTTCCTCCTCCTTCTGGGCATTGATTGCTTGCCTGCTCAGTTTGACTTTCGGTGGTGTGGGTTGTGGCGGAGGTGGTGTGACGCCCGGTGCTGGACGCTCCAGCGATACGCCGGTCTGGGTGGACAACGGAACGCAGCCGCGCGAGCCAGCATAGGCTTGCCAGCGAATCGGCCTAAATGGAATCAGGGATGACTCCATTCGGTAATACGGAATCTTGCGCGTTGCCATGGCGATTCTCTTGTCAAAAAAGAATCCGCTACGGTACTTATTGACGTTTCCTTTGGTCAATATTTGGAGTGGGCCAGTCTTCAAAGTGAAGACGATCTTCGAAAATTTTTTGTGAGAAGCAGCCCTGTTGTCGCCTCGTGGCAAAATGCACGCCTTGAAAAGCAGAACGGGCGGGACATGGTGATCATGTCCCGCCCGCGCTTCCAGACCGCTTAAATGACCGGCCTACAGATACATCCCGCTCTGCCGCTCCGCCTCCTGCTGCGTTTCGGCCGGCTTGGATTTCTCGGCGTGGAATTTCTGGATTGCCGCCAGGACCTCGGCCGGCTCGTCGATCACCTGCAGCAGGTTGACGTCCTTGGGCGAGATCATGCCGTCGTCCACCAGGCGGGTCTTGATCCAGTCCACCAGCCCGGCCCAGAACTCGCTGCCCACCAGGATCACCGGCATCATGCGTGACTTGCCGGTCTGCATCAGGGTCAGTGCTTCGGTGAGTTCGTCGAGCGTGCCGAAGCCGCCCGGCAGGACCACGTAGGCGTCGGCATATTTGACGAAGGCGACCTTGCGCGCGAAGAAATGACGGAAGGACAGCGAAATGTCCTGCCAGGCATTGCCGTGCTGTTCGTGCGGCAGTTCGATGTTCAGGCCCACCGAGGGCGAGGCGCCTTCGTAGGCGCCCTTGTTGGCGGCCTCCATGATGCCGGGACCACCGCCGGAAATGACGGCATAGCCGGCATCCGAGATCAGGCGGGCGATCTCCACACACAGTTGATAATGGGGATTGTCGGGGCGGATACGGGCAGAACCGAAGATGGAAACGGCAGGACGCAGCTCGGAGAGACGTTCGGTCGATTCAATGAATTCTGCCATAATCGTGAGTACATGCCACGACTCGCGCGCCTTCTTGGCCGTCGCGCGTTCGATGTCTCCCACTTCCCGCAGGCGCGGGACATTCTTTCCTCTCTGTTCCATATGCAAAAAACCTTGTTGTTAGTTGATGGTTCCAGTTACCTCTATCGCGCATTCCATGCACTGCCCGATATGCGTAACGCGGAAGGCGCGCCCACCGGTGCGCTGTACGGCATCATCAATATGCTGCGCCGACTGCGCAACGATTATCCCGCAAGTTACGTTGCCTGTGTGTTCGATGCCAAGGGCAAGACCTTCCGTGATGATCTGTATCCCGACTACAAGGCTACCCGCAAGTCGATGCCGGAAGACCTGGCATTGCAGATCGAACCCATCCACGCTGCGGTGCGCGCGCTGGGCTGGCCCATCCTGATGGTCGAGGGCATCGAGGCCGATGACGTCATCGGTACGCTGTCGGTGCAGGCCACCGCCGCCGGGCTGGATACGATCATTTCCACCGGTGACAAGGACATGGCCCAGCTGGTCGATGAACACGTTACCTTGGTCAACACGATGAGCAATGAAGTTCTCGACATTGCCGGCGTGACTGCAAAATTCGGCGTGCCGCCCAACCGTATCGTCGATTACCTCAGCCTCATCGGCGACACCGTGGACAACGTTCCCGGGGTGGAAAAGTGCGGTCCCAAGACTGCCGTGAAATGGCTGACCTCCTACGATTCGCTGGACGGGGTGATGGCCAATGCCGACAAGATCAGCGGCGTGGTCGGCGAGAACCTGCGCCGCGCACTGGACTGGCTGCCGCAGGGTCGCGTGCTGGTGACGGTCAAGACCGATTGCGACCTGTCGGCGCACATGAAGTCCATCCTCGAATCGCTGACCATGCAGCCGCAGGACAAGGAAGTCCTGAAGGACCTCTTCACCCGCTACAACTTCCGCACCTGGCTGCGTGAACTGGCCGATGGCGGCGATGCCGCCGTGGGCAAGTCGCCGGTGGTGGGCGCCGTGGCTGCGGCCGCGCTGGAAGTGCCGGCCCAGGGCGGCTTGTTCGCACCCGCCACGCCGGTGGAGTACGAGACCGTGCTCACCGATGCGCAGCTGGACCAATGGATCGCCGCCATCAATGCGGCCGAACTGACCGCCGTCGATACCGAAACCACCTCGCTGGAAGCGATGCAGGCCGAGCTGGTCGGCATCTCGCTGTGCTGGGAGCCGGGCCGCGCCGCCTATATCCCGGTGGGCCACAATTACCAGGATGCGCCGCCGCAATTGTCGCGCGAGCACGTGCTGGAAAAACTCAAGCCCTGGCTGGAGGACGCCAGCAAGCCCAAGCTGGGCCAGCACCTGAAATATGACAGCCACATCTTCGCCAACTATGGCATTCGCCTGGCAGGGGTGAAGCACGACACGCTGCTGGAATCCTATGTCTTCGAGTCGCATCGCCCGCACGACATGGACAGCCTGGCGGCGCGTCACCTGGAGCGCAAGACCATCACCTACGCCGAGGTGTGCGGCAAGGGCGCGTCCCAGATCGGCTTCAACGAAGTGGACATCGAACGCGCCACCGAATACGCGGCCGAGGATGCCGAGGTCACGCTGGCCTTGCACCGCGCCATGTGGCCGCAGATCGAGCACGACGACAAGCTGCGCTTCATCTACGAAAAGATCGAGGTTCCGACTTCGGTGGTGCTGCAGAAGATCGAGCGTAACGGTGTGCTCATCGACAGTGAACGCCTGGGCCAGCAATCGCAAGACCTCGGGCGCCGCATGCTGGAGATCGAGCAGCAGGCCTATGACCTGGCTGGCCAGCCCTTCAACCTGAATTCACCCAAGCAACTGGGCGAGATCCTGTTCGGCAAGCTGGAGTTGCCGGTGGTGAAGAAGACCGCTTCCGGCGCGCCCTCCACCGACGAAGAAGTGCTGCAGAAGCTGGCCGAGGACTATCCGCTGCCCAAGGTGTTGCTGGACTATCGCGGCCTGTCCAAGCTCAAGTCCACCTACACCGACAAGCTGCCCAAGATGATCAATCCGGTCACCGGGCGCGTGCATACCAACTATGCGCAAGCCGTGGCGGTCACCGGTCGCCTGGCCTCCAACGAGCCCAACCTGCAGAACATCCCGATCCGCACTGCCGAAGGTCGTCGCATCCGCGAAGCCTTCGTCGCGCCCGAAGGCAGCGTGATCGTCTCTGCCGACTATTCGCAGATCGAGTTGCGCATCATGGCGCATATCTCGGAAGACGAAAACATGCTGAAGGCGTTCGCCAACAACGAAGACATCCACAAGGCGACCGCCGCCGAAATCTTCGGCATCGCGCCCGAGCAGGTCGAGTCGGAGCAGCGCCGTTATGCCAAGGTGATCAACTTCGGCCTGATCTACGGCATGAGCGCCTTTGGTCTGGCCGGTAACCTGGGCATCGAACGTTCGGCGGCGCAGATGTACATCGACAAGTATTTCATGCGTTTTTCGGGCGTGAAGCGCTACATGGACGAAACCCGACTGCAGGCCAAGGCCCGCGGCTATGTGGAAACCGTGTTCGGCCGTCGCCTGTGGCTGCCCGAGATCAATTCGCCCAACGGTCCGCGTCGCCAGGGGGCGGAACGGGCGGCAATCAACGCGCCCATGCAGGGCACTGCCGCCGACCTCATCAAGCTGGCCATGATCGCGGTGCAGGACTGGCTGGAAAAGACTGGCATGCAGACCCGCATGATCATGCAGGTGCACGATGAACTGGTGTTGGAAGTTCCACAACAGGAATTGGCAGTGGTGCGTGAAAAGCTGCCCGAATTGATGAAAAATGTTGCGGAGCTGAAAGTTCCCTTGCTTGCCGAGGTAGGAATCGGTAAGAATTGGGACGAAGCACATTAATTCACATTAATTCCGGTTTCTGGCAAACATCGTTCCCGGTTCGTGACCGGGTTCGCATGATCGCCGGTCGTGTAGCACCGGCGCCCGCCCCGCCAGGGAAAGCGGATCGGGCGCGGATGCCGGAGATGCAAATTGGCAATGCAACAAGCTGACGAACTGACAAGTCGGCGCAATCAGAACTGAAAAAAATAGAAGACTGGCGTCGCAACCGCAGGCATTCGAAGACGGGACGACGCACTGGGTGAAGCCGGACCAAGGTCCGGTGCAGCAGAGGCTGGGCAGGAAAGGGCAGGGGACACGCACCAGGTTTTTCGACACGCACCGCGCATGCGGGCTGCGCCATTGGCGCAGGTCTTTCCATCCCCCAACGCTTCCGTCCGGCCTCCGATGAACACATTGGAGGAGACGTCATGAAGTCAGCAATGAAAGTGGGCACGCGCCTGGGACTCGGGTTTGCGTGGGTAGTGCTGTTGCTGGTGCTGGTGACCGGTTTCGGCATCTTCAACATGCACCAGGTGCAGGGGCGCTTCACCCACGTGGTCGAGGTCAAGAACCCCGAGAGCACGCTGGTCAAGGACATGCTGGAGACCGTGGGCGAACGTTCCATCTCGCTGCGCAACCTGATGCTGCCGGCCGCTCCCGAGGATGTGGATATCGAGGCGCAGTACATCGAGGCGCAGACGCTGAAGTACAAGATGGCCGCGCAGAAGCTGCAGCAGCTCTTCACTGATTCGGCCGACACCACCGAGGAAGAAAAGGCCGCCCTGCCCAAGATCGCCGCCCAGGCCGCCAATGCCGAAAAGCTCATCAGCGAAGCCGTGGAGTTCGGCAAGCGTCGTGAGGCCTACGAGCTGGCGCAATTCCTGAAGGAACAATACCTGCCGGTGCAGAAGTCCTGGCAGGTTGAACTGAAGGCGCTGGCCGCGCTGGAAGACCGGCTCAACAAGGAAGCCGCCGAGGCCAGCGCCACTGCCTATGCACGTGCGCGCCTGCTGATGCTGGTCATCAGCGCCATCGGCGTGGTCACCGCCATCCTGGCGGCACTCTGGCTGACCCGCCAGATCCTGCGCAAGCTGGGCGGTGAGCCGGACTACGCAGTGCAGATCGCTGGCCAGATTGCCGAAGGCGACCTGGCCGTGGTCATCGATACCCGCCCCGGCGACAACGACAGCCTGCTGGCCGCCATGCGTATCATGCGCGACAAGCTGGCCGCCATCGTCACCGAAGTACGTAGGGGTTCGGAAACCATCACCACCGCCTCCACCGAAATCGCCCGCGGCAACCTCGACCTGTCGGGCCGTACCGAGCAGCAGGCCGGCGCCCTCGAAGAAACCGCTTCCTCGATGGAACAGCTCAATTCCACCGTCAAGCAGAATGCCGAGAACGCCCACCAGGCCAACGACCTGGCGCTGGCTGCCTCCGACGTCGCGGTGCAGGGTGGCAGCATCGTCTCGCAGGTGGTGGAGACGATGCAGTCCATCAATGCCTCTTCGCAGAAGGTGGCCGATATCGTCAGCGTGATCGATGGCATCGCCTTCCAGACCAACATCCTGGCACTGAATGCAGCGGTCGAAGCGGCCCGCGCCGGCGAGCAGGGGCGCGGTTTTGCGGTGGTGGCTTCCGAGGTGCGCTCGCTGGCCCAGCGCTCGGCCTCGGCGGCCAAGGAAATCAAGGTGCTCATCGGCGACTCCGTGGGCAAGGTCGAGAACGGCAGCAAGCTGGTGGAACAGGCCGGCAGCACCATGACCGACATCGTCACCAGCATCCGCCGCGTGACCGACGTGATGACCGAGATCACCCACGCCAACCGCGAACAGAGCAGCGGCATCGAACAGGTCAACGAGGCGATCATCCAGATCGACGACATGACGCAGCAGAATGCGGCGCTGGTCGAGCAGGCGGCTGCGGCGGCCCGTTCGCTGCAGGAACAGGCGGCCGGCCTGCAACAGCTGGTCAGCGTGTTCCGTGTCGATGCTGCCCAGGCGAGGGTGGCGTCATCCTATGCGGCGCCGAGTGCCGAGCGTGTCATCGATGTCACGCCGGGCGCGCCGGAATTGCCGGCCGGTGGCCAGGTGCTGGCGGTGCAGGGCTGAGGACGGCCCATAGGACGGGAACAACGCCTGCGCCGGTTTGCGGTTAGACTCCGGCTTGGGTGAAGTCGGAGCGCATCCGTGAGGATGCCGGCAAGCGGCCTGCAAGGGCCGCTTTTTTCTGGATCTGGATATTCCGGATGAGGCCAGGAAATCCGCGATCCTTCCCCGCATCACGTCCACCACAACGAGGCCACGTGCCACCAAGATGGAGAACCCGATGAACGACCTTCGCAATGACTTCGACAGCCTGCTGGGACAGAGCACCCTGTCCGGCAGCGCCGACCGCCGTACCTTCCTGAAGACTGCCCTGGGCACCGGCTTTGCCGCCGCCGTGCTGCCGGTCTGCGCGCAGACCATGATCAAGACCGACACCAGCGGCCTGACCGCCGGCGAGGTCGCCATCGACGTCAACGGCCAGCGCGTGCCGGCCTATCGCGCCCAGCCCGAGGGCAAGACCGGGCTGCCGGTCATCATCGTGGTGTCGGAAATCTTCGGGGTGCACGAGCACATCGCCGATATCGCCCGCCGCTTCGCCAAGCTGGGCTATCTGGCCATCGCACCGGACTTCTTCGTGCGCCAGGGCAATCCCATGGCCTATACCTCCATTGCCGAGCTGCAGAAGGACATCATTTCCAAGGTGCCGGATGCCCAGGTGATGGGCGACATCGATGCCTACGTGAAGTGGGCCGGCGAAAATGGCGGCGATACCAGCCGTCTGGGCATCAACGGCTTCTGCTGGGGTGGCCGCATCGTCTGGCTCTACAGCGCCCACAATCCCAAGGTCAAGGCCGGTGCCGCCTGGTATGGCCGTCTGGTGGGCGAGAAGACCGCGCTGTTCCCGCAGCAGCCGATCGATATCGCAGCTACGCTGAAGACGCCAGTCATTGGCCTCTATGGCGGCAAGGATCAGGGCATCCCGGTCTCTACCGTGGAACAGATGAAGGAAGCCCTGCAGAAGGCTGGCAACAAGTCGGAATTCCATGTCTATGCCAATTCCGGCCACGCCTTCAATGCCGATTACCGCCCCAGCTATGTCGAGGCCGACGCCAAGGACGCCTGGGCCAAGGTGGTAGCTTTCTTCAAGAGTCACGGCGTGGCGTGACGCGCTGAAGGTCCGGCCTCTTATTGGTGCGCGTCTGATGCAGATCAAGGCATGGCGCACCAAGATGTGCAGGACGTTTGCGGCAAGGGACGGAGTTCCGTCCCTTTTTCATTGGTATCCGACAAAACACATGGGTATACCGCGCCGATCCCGGCCTTGCGCCATTGGCACGCGGTTTGCTATGACAAGGATTGAGTAGAAGCGGCTAGCGGTCGGTAGAACGGACACTTACCTTCCTGCGGGGCATTGCTCGTGATGCCATCGGAACCCCCGATGGTCCCCATCTTTTGATAGGACACGAGACCATGCACGATGCCCGCGCGCTTTTCTCTTTCTCATTTTCTCTACGCTCTTCCCGGCCACGCTCAGGATCGCCCGCCTCTCTGCGAGGTGCGCGATGAATGCCGTCGCTGAACGCTTCAATCGCGTTGCCCCGGCCGATCCCCCAACCGTGCTGCACCTGCGGGTGAAGGCCATACGCCCGGCGGCTGCCGATATCCGCCTGTTCGAACTGAGCTCTGCAGATGGCGCCCCATTGCCGCCATGGAGCGCGGGCGCGCACCTGCGCCTGCAACTGGGGGAGGGGCTGGAGCGCTGCTATTCGCTGTGCAATACGCCGCAACAGCGCGACTGTTATGTGATCGCCGTCAAGAGGGAGGCCGCCTCACGCGGCGGCTCGGCCTTCTTGCACCACCAGGTGGAAGAGGGCGACCTGCTCACTGCAGCGGCACCCGTCAATGCCTTTCCTCTGGTGGTTGATGAACGTCCTCCGCTGCTCCTGGCCGCCGGTATCGGTATCACACCGCTCCATGCGATGGTCGCCGACATGGCCGCGCGCGGTGTACGCCATCGTCTGCATTATTTTGCACGCGGCCTGGCGCACGCGGCCTTCTTCCATGAGCTGGCGGCCTGCTCGCAGGGCATGTCCCTGCATCTGGGGCTGGATGGCGCCGAGACCGGACGCGCCATTGCCGCTGCGCTGGCCGGCGTGCCGTGCTCTTCCCCGCTTTATGTATGCGGTCCCGCGCCCTTCATCGAGGCGGCGCGTGACCATGCGCGCCAGGCCGGCTGGCGCGAGGACGATATCCATTTCGAATGGTTCGCCGCGCCCACCGGCGCAAGCCATGCCGTCATCCATGCCTCTGACCAGGACCACCATGTCTTCGAACTGGTCTTGCAGCGCTCGGGCGTGAGCTGCACGGTGTCGCCCGGCCAGAGCATCGTGGCCGCCGCCGCCGGAGCTGGCGTGGTGATCGGCACCTCCTGCGGCGAGGGATTCTGCGGCAGTTGCGAAAGCACCGTGCTGGAAGGCCTGCCCCTGCATCGGGACAGCGTGCTCTCGGCCGCCGAGCGCGCCAGTGGTCGCACGCTGATGCCCTGCGTCTCGCGCTGTGCAGGAACGCGATTGGTACTGGATCTGTGATGTTCCGATTTGTCTGTGCAAGTTCAACCCACCTGGAGAGGAAGGCTATGAAGAAGCAAGCGATGCAGAAGCGGACTTTCATGCGGCGTGTGGCCGCACTATGGCTGGGCGCGGCAGCCCTGCAGATGGCCGGCCTGGCCCATGCCGAGGACAAGGTCACCCTGCTGTCGAACTGGTATGCGCAGGCCGAGCATGGCGGCTTCTACCAGGCCGTGGCCAAGGGCATCTACAAGAAGTACGGCATGGATGTCACCATCAAGATGGGTGGCCCGCAGGTCAACAACATGCAGATCCTGGTGGCGGGGCAGGCCGACTTCAGCATGGGGTATGACTTCACGGTACTCAAGGGGATAGAGCAGGGCTTGCCGCTGGTGACGGTGGGTACGTCCTTCCAGTCCGACCTGCAGGGCATGATGACGCATGATGATGTCACCAGCCTGGCCGGGCTGAAGAACAAGACCATTCTGGTGGCGGGCTCCGGCCAGTCGAGCTGGTGGCCGTGGCTCAAGTCCAAGTATGGCTATACCGATGCGCAGTCCAAGGCCTACACCTTCAACCTGCAGCCTTTCTTCGCCGATCCCAACATCGCGCAGCAGGCCTATCCTTCCTCCGAACTGTTCCAGGCCGACAAGGCCGGCGTGAAGAGCAAGTTCTTCCTCTTTGCCAGCGAGGGCTATCCGCCGTATGGCACCACCATCGTGACGCTGCAAAAGACCGTGGCCAGCAAGCCCGACCTGGTGCAGCGCTTCGTCAAGGCGACCGCGGAAGGCTGGAAGAGCTACCTGGAAGACCCGGCCCCGGCCAATGCCCTCATCAAGGCCGACAACAAGAACATGGACGACGAGCAACTGGCCTATGCCCTGGGCAAGCTCAAGGAGCTCAAGGTGGTCACGGGTGGCGATGCGGCACGGTTGGGCATCGGCGTGATGACCGATGAACGCTGGAAGCAGACCTATGACGTCATGGTCGCTACCGGCCTGCTCAAGGCGGGTACGGATTATCACAAGGCCTACACCACCCAGTTCGTCAAGGACATGAAGGTCATGCCCTGATCCCGTTGGGCGCCGCTGCGTGAGTGCGGCGGCGCGGTCCACCTTGCGCGTGAGGACGCCATGATTCCCTACACAGCACCGATGACAGCACGCCGCATCCCGGTGATCGATTTTGCCGATGCGTTTTCCCCCGAGCGAAGCCGGCGCGAAGCGCTGGCCTGGGAAATCCACAAGATTTCGCGTGACGTGGGTTTCTTCTACATCGTCAACCACGGTGTCCCGCAGTCACTGGTGGAAGGCCAGTTCGACTGGGCGCGCCGATTCTTTGCGCTGCCGGCGGCCAGCAAGGCGGCCATCGACATGCGCGGTTCGCCGTCCGGCTACGGCTATGAACGCATGGGGGCGCAGGCCCTTGATGAAGGTTCGCCGGCGGACCTGAAGGAGGGCTTCCAGTTCGGCTTCGACATTGCCCATGATCATGCCTACGTGCAGCGCGGACTCTTGCGCTATGGCCACCACCGCTGGCCGCAGGACCTACCCGGATTCGAAGCCCATTCGCGGCGCTATTACGAAGCCGTGCGCGCGCTCTCGCATCGTCTGCTCAGCGTGATCGCGCTGTCGCTGGAGATGCCGGAGGATTTCTTCGAGCCGGTGCTGGAAACGCCCATCGCCACCCAACGAATGCTGCACTACCCGCCGCAACCGGACGGTGCGCGCAACAACCAGATCGGCGCCGGTGCGCATACCGACTGGGGCCTGGTCACCATCCTCGCGCAGGATGCCATCGGTGGACTGGAGGTCTGCAACGCAGAGGGCCAGTGGGTGAGCGCACCGCCCATCAAGGACAGTTTCGTGGTCAACATCGGTGACCTGCTGCAGCGCTGGAGCAATGACCTCTATCACAGCAATCCACATCGCGTGCTCAATGCCGGCACGGTACCGCGTTATTCGCTGCCTTTTTTCCAGGATGGCGACCAGGCGGCCGTGGTGGCCTGCCTGCCGACCTGCTGCAGCGCCGACCGCCCACCGCGTTATGCGCCTTGCACCATTGGCGAGTACCTGGACATGAAGGTGAGGCAGACCTTCGGGGCGGTGGCGGTGGACTGAGTCACCGCAGCCAGCAAGTCCGAATTTTCGAATGTCAGATTTTCCGGCGAAGGCGACCGTGTTGGCACGCCGGCCGGACCACTGCGGATCCCCAGGTCCGCAGTCCAAGCAGAAGGAGCAGCATCATGCTGGTAACTCAACAAAAAGTCTTGCGCAGGTTCTGGTACGCGCTCATGCCCATCTCGCAGCTCAAGGACGGTCCGCAGCCCTTTACGCTGCTGGGCGAGAAGCTGGTGGTATGGCTCAGGGAAGATGGTACGCCGGCCGCCTTGCAGGACCGCTGCTGCCATCGCACGGCGCGGCTGTCCAAGGGCTTCGTGGAAAACGGCAATATCGTCTGCGGCTACCATGGCTGGACCTTCAACGGCGAGGGCGCCTGCGTGCGCGTGCCGCAGAGCGTGGACGGCAGCGTACCGTCGGGTGCCTGCGTGAAGTCCTATCACTGCAAGGAGCGCTACGGTTATGTCTGGGTGGCGCTGGAAGATCCGCTGCGTGACATCCCCGATTTTCCCGAGGATGGTGCGCCGGGATACCGCCGCATCTTCCAGTTCTACGAACGCTGGGATACCAGCGCGCTGCGCATGATGGAAAACTCCTTCGACAATTCCCATTTCAGCTACGTGCATCGGGCTACCTTCGGCCTGTACGATCAGCCCAAGCCGGAGAAGTACGAGATCGAGGAAACCGACTACGGCTTCGAGGCCGAGACACGGGTGCCGATCAAGAACGTGCCGGCCAGCCACCGCGTCACCGGCAGCACGGCTGATACCACCGTGCGCCACATGTTCAACCGCTGGTACCTGCCTTTCGTGCGCCGCTTCGGTTGCACCTATCCGGAGAGCGGCCGGCATCACATCATCTACAACTGCGCTACGCCCATCGACGATGGCAGCATCATGCTGGCGCAGTGGCTGTACCGCAACGATACCGAGGAGGATTGCTCCGAGGCCGAGCTGATCGCCTGGGACGCCCCCATCCTGGTGGAAGACCGTGACATCCTGGAAGCCACCGACCCGGACGCCTGCATCGACGTGCGGCGCCGCCAGGAATTCCACATGGCCTCGGACCGTCCGGGTCTGATCATGCGCCGCATGCTGCTCCAGTTGCTGGAAGAGCATGGCGAATCCGAAGTCTTCCGCATCCATCCCGCTGCATGAACCCGCCAGGAGATTCCATGGACAGAGATGATCACGCCATGTCGCAGGCCGCGGCATGGGAGCAGCAGGGCGAGGCATCCGGCGAGGCTCCGGTGCTGTCGGCGCAACGGGTGGAGAAGACCTACCGCAACGGCACACGCGCCCTGGACGAAGTGCGGCTCGATATCGGGCGCGGGGAGTTCGTCTCTTTGCTGGGCCCGTCGGGCTGCGGCAAGAGCACCCTGCTGAAGATGTTCGCCGGGCTGGAGGAGCCGTCGCATGGGCATCTGCGTTGGTGGGGCGGTAACCTGGCCACGGTCGGGACGCCGGAGCGCACGCTGGCCATGGTGTTCCAGGAAGCCACGCTCATGCCCTGGGCCACGGTGGAACAGAATGCACGGTTGCCGCTGGACCTGCGCCACGTGCCACGTGCGCAGGCCGATGCACGGGTGGCGGCCGCCCTGAAGCTGGTGGGCCTGGACAAGTTCCACAAGGTGCTGCCGCGCGAATTGTCCGGCGGCATGCAGATGCGTGCCTCGATTGCGCGGGCGCTGGCGACCTCGCCCAATCTGCTGCTGATGGATGAGCCGTTCGGTGCCCTGGATGAATTCACTCGCAACAAGCTCGATTCCGACCTGCGCGCTATCTGGAGCCAGCAGGACCTGACGGTGGTCTTCGTGACCCACAGCATCTACGAGGCGGTGTTCCTGTCTTCGCGGGTGATCGTGATGGCGGCGCGGCCCGGGCGGGTGATCGCCGATGTGGCCATCGATGCGCCAGGGCTGCGTGACGAGGCCTTCCGCATTTCGGCGCCCTTCATGCAGTATTGCAAGACGCTATCTGATTACTTGACGCTGGCCAACCAGCAGGGAGGCGGTCATGAAGCCCAACACTGAGCCGCTGGTCAACCGTCCCGGTTTCTGGCGGGTGGCCGCACCGCTGGCGATCGGTATTACCTTGCTCCTGATGTGGCAGGTGGTCTGCACGCTGCTGGAGGTGCCGCCCTATCTGATACCGACGCCTTCCTTGATCGCCAAGACCCTGGTGGCCGACTGGGGCATGCTGCTTGATTCGTTGCTGGTGACGCTGAAGATCACCTTCCTGGCTTTTGTGCTGGCGGTGATCCTGGGCGTGGCGATCGCCTTCGTGTTCGTGCAGAGCCGCTTCATCGAGGTCAGCCTGTTTCCCTATGCGATCATCCTGCAGGTCACGCCCATCGTGGCGATTGCGCCGTTGATCATCATCTGGGTCAAGGACACCACGGCTGCGCTGACGGTCTGCGCCACCATCATGGCGCTGTTCCCGATCATCTCCAACACCACGCTGGGGCTGCGCAGCGTCAATCCGGGCTTGCTCAACCTGTTCCGGCTGAACAAGGCGACCCGCTGGCAGACGCTCAGGCGCTTGCGCATTCCGAGTGCCTTGCCTTATTTTTCGGCGGCTTGCGCATTTCCAGCGGACTGGCGCTGATCGGCGCCGTGGTGGCGGAGTTCGTGGCCGGTACCGGCGGTACCGGCTCGGGACTGGCCTACCAGATCCTGCAGGCCGGCTTCCAGCTCAATATCCCGCGGCTGTTTGCGGCCTTGCTGCTGATCACGCTGACCGGCATCCTGCTGTTCTGGCTGATGAGTGCACTGTCGCGCGCGGCGCTGGCCGGCTGGCATGAAAGCGAAATGGGATGAACCTGCGACAACAAGGAGACGATTGCGCATGAACACCTTCCTGATCAGGAACCTGCAAGCCATCATGACCGGCTTGCCCGGCGCTGCGGCGCGCCACGTCGGCCCCGACATCCGGGTGCAGGACGGCGTGATCGCCGCCATCGGCCGGCTCGCGGCACAGGCCGGCGAAGACGTGATCGATGCCAGCGATTGCGTGGCCTATCCGGCCTGGGTCAATACCCATCATCACCTGTTCCAGTCCCTGTTGAAGGGCGACCCGTTGGGCATCAACGCGACGCTGACTCCCTGGCTGGCGGCCACACCCTATCGCTATCGGGCCAGATTCGATGCCGAGCTGTTCCGGCTGGCGGCGCGCATTGGCATGGTGGAACTGCTGCGTTCGGGCTGCGGCACGATTGCCGACCACAACTACCTGTACTACCCGAGCATGCCCTTCGATACCTCCGAGATCCTGTTCGAGGAGGCCGAGCGACTGGGCCTGCGCTTCGTGCTGTGTCGCGGTACCGCGACGCGAACCCGCCAACTGGAGGCCGAATTGCCGAGTGCCTTGCGGCCCGAGACGCTGGAGGGTTTCCTGGCGGACATGGCGCGCTTGCGCAAGCGTTTCCATGATCCGGCGCCAGCGGCCATGCGCAGGGTGGTGATGGCGCCCACCACGCCACTCTATTCGGCGGCACCCGAAGAACTGCGCGAGATGGCGGTGGCGGCACGGGAGATGGGCTTGCGGCTGCACAGTCATCTCTCCGAGACCGTGGGCTACCAGGACAGCGCGCATGCCATGCATGGCTGCAGCCCGGTACAGTTTTGCGAGCGCATCGGCTGGCTGGGGCCGGACGTGTGGTTTGCGCATCTGGTCAAACTCGATGCCGAGGAAATTGCCCTGCTGGGCGCCACCGGCACCGGGATTGCCCATTGTCCGCAGAGCAATGGGCGCCTGGGTAGCGGGATTGCGCCGATACGTGCACTGGAGGCAGCCGGCGTGCCGGTGTCGATCGGCGTGGATGGCGCGGCTTCCAACGAGGCGGCTGACATGATTTCCGAGACCCACGCCGCCTGGCTGATGCAGCGCGCCCGGCGCGGCCAGGAAGCGACGCCGGTATTGCGGGGCGGCAGCTTCGAGGGAGGCGCGGCCGAGGCCACGGTGGAGGATGTGGTGCGCTGGGGCACGACCGGTGGCGCACGAGTGCTCGGGCTGGAGGCGCTGGACGGCCTGCAGGTGGGGCAGCAGGCCGATATTGCGCTGTACCGCCTGGATGACCCGCGCTACTTCGGCCTGCATGATCCGGCCATCGGGCCGGTGGCCTCGGGTGGACGGCCTTTCCTGAAGGCAATGTGGGTCGGCGGCCGGGCGGTGGTGCGGGAAGATGTCATTCCCGGGCTGGATCTGGCAGAACTGGGAGCGCAAGCGCGTCAGGCGGTGCAGATGATGCTTGCAGGCAATTAGGGCAGGGCGAAGTCGCTTGCTTGTGCCGCCTTGGTCCCCGCTTTCCCCATGAGCCGCATGGGGAGGCGGCCAAAACTGCTAAAATGGCGGGATGATCAAGCGACGTAATTCTCCCTTCAGTTTCTCAGCCGAGGATTTCGATGAATCCATGGATTCCTTTGGCGCTTTCGATCCTTTCCGTCCTGACTCACCTCGCCGCGAGGCGGCTTCGGCCCAAGCCGGGTCTTCCGGCTCTTCCGCACCATCCGGAGCTTCCGCCGCGGGCGAAGACAGCGCCGAAGAGGAAACCCGGCCCCCGCTGGAACTGGACCTGACCAATCACTTCCTGATCGCCATGCCGTCCATGCTGGACCCGGTCTTCGGCGGCACGGTGGTCTATCTGTGCGAACACAACCATAACGGCGCGCTGGGCGTAGTCATCAACAAGCCCACCGACATGACGATGGACGTGCTGTTCGACCGCATCAACCTCAAGCTGGAAATCCGCCCTGATACCCCTGACGCCATGCCGGAGCTGTATCGCCGGCCGGTCATGTTCGGTGGCCCGGTGCAGGTGGAGCGCGGCTTCGTGCTGCATTCGACCTCGGAAAAATACTCCTCCACCCTGCAGGTGACCGATGATGTCGCGCTGACCACCTCCAAGGATGTGCTGGAAGCGGTGGCGTATGGCAACGGCCCTGAGCGGGTGCTGGTGACGCTGGGTTGCTCAGGCTGGAGCCCGGGTCAGCTGGAAGGGGAGATCGGACGCAATGGCTGGCTGACGGTGAAGGCCGATCCGGCCATCATCTTCGAACTGCCCGTGGAAGAACGCTTCACGGCAGCCCTGGCCTTGCTGGGCATCGATCCGGTGATGCTCTCCGGCGACGCCGGGCGGGCCTGAGGACGATAGGGAAAACCCTTGGAAACCATCCTGGCCTTCGACTTCGGCTTGAAACGCATCGGCGTGGCAGTGGGCAATACCGGTCTGAAGCAGGCCCAGCCGCTGGCGGTGATCGGCGAGCCCACCAACGACGGCAAGTTCGCCGCCATCGCACGCCTGATCGCAGAGTGGCAGCCATCGCGCTGCGTGGTCGGCCTGCCCTTGCACCCGGACGGCGCGGAGCACGAGATGAGCGTGCGCTGCCGGCGCTTCGCCAACCAGCTGCACGGTCGCTACGGGGTCGAGGTCACGCTGGTGGATGAACGCTACAGTTCGGCGGTGATCCAGCACCAGCGCGGCGAGCAGATCGACGACCAGGCCGCCGCCATCATTTTGCAGCAATACTTTGACGACGCACATTCATGAGCACAACATCTTCCCAGCTTGATGCAGAAGCGCTGTACCAGACCCTGGTGCAGCAGATCAGGACCGGCCTGCAGGGCGCGACCGACGTGGCGCTGGTGGGCATCCATTCCGGTGGCGCCTGGCTGGCCGAGCGGCTGGCAGCCGAACTGGGCCTGACCGAACGCCTGGGCTTTGTCGACGTGTCCTTCTATCGCGACGACTTTTCCGAAAAGGGCCTGCGCGCGGACGTCAAGCCCAGCCAGATTCCCTTCGACGTCGAAGGCGCCACCATCCTGCTGGTGGACGACGTGCTCTACACCGGGCGCACCACGCGCGCGGCCATCAACGAACTGTTCGACTACGGCCGCCCGGCGCGCGTGCTGCTGGCCGCGCTGGCCGATCGCGGCGGGCGTGAGCTGCCGGTGGCTGCCGATTTCGTGGCGACCTCGGTTGAACTGACCAAACAAGAAAACCTGCAATTGCAACGCGCCGACGACGGCCGCTTCTCACTCACGGTGGTCCATGCTTAATCCACAACTCAATAAAAACGGCGAACTGCAGCACCTGCTGACCATCGAGGGCCTGCCGCGCTCGATTCTCACGCACATCCTCGACACCGCCTCTTCGTTCGTCAGCATCGGCGACCGCGAAGTCAAGAAGGTGCCGCTCATGCGTGGCAAGAGCGTGTTCAATCTCTTCTTCGAGAACTCCACACGTACCCGTACCACCTTCGAGATCGCTTCCAAGCGCCTGTCGGCGGACGTGATCAACCTCAACATCCAGGCCTCCAGCACCAGCAAGGGCGAGTCGCTGCTGGACACCATCGACAACCTGGCGGCCATGCATGCCGACATGTTCGTGGTGCGCCACGCCCAATCGGGCGCGCCCTTCCTGATCGCCAAGCACCTGATCGACACCAGGCAGTCGCATGTGCACGTGGTCAACGCCGGCGACGGCCGTCACGCGCACCCGA
Source organism: Herbaspirillum frisingense GSF30 (assembly GCF_000300975.2). Taxonomy (GTDB): domain Bacteria; phylum Pseudomonadota; class Gammaproteobacteria; order Burkholderiales; family Burkholderiaceae_D; genus Herbaspirillum; species Herbaspirillum frisingense. The sequence goes on from NZ_AEEC02000015.1 coordinate 90,440, forward strand.
CCCAGGGGCTGCTGGACATGTACACCATCCGCCACTACAAGAAGGATTTCACCAACCTGCGCGTGGCCATCGTGGGCGACATCCTGCACAGCCGAGTGGCGCGTTCCGACATCCATGCGCTGACCACCCTGGGCGTGCCTGAAGTGCGGGCCATCGGCCCACGTACGCTCTTGCCCAGTGGCCTGGAGCAGATGGGCGTGCGCGTCTTCCACAACATGGAAGAGGGCTTGAAGGACGTCGACGTGATCATCATGCTGCGCCTGCAGAACGAGCGCATGAGCGGTGCGCTGCTGCCCTCGGCGCAGGAGTTCTTCAAGAGCTACGGCCTGACCCCGGAACGCCTGGCCCTGGCCAAGCCGGACGCCATCGTGATGCACCCCGGTCCGATGAACCGCGGCGTGGAAATCGACTCGGCCGTGGCTGACGGCGCCCAGGCAGTGATCCTGCCGCAGGTGACCTTCGGCATCGCGGTGCGCATGGCGGTCATGAGTATCGTGGCTGGTAATTGAATTGAGTAAGGTGTCCTGAATCTGCCCTTCGATACGCCGCTACGCGGCTACTCAGGGCGAACGGAGTCAATGTTTGACCGTCCCGGCTCCACCTAAGCCCGTTCGGGCTGAGTAGGGCCGCAGGGCCGTATCGAAGCCAGCGCACGGTGTGCGTGACCAGTAGCTGAGGCGGACATGGCGTTTTATGTTTATCTTTTACGCTGTTCGGATGGCAGCTATTACGTCGGCCATACGGACAATATCGAGACGCGGATGGCACAGCATCAATCTGCTGCCATGAAGTGCTACACGTCGACTCGATTGCCGGTCGAGCTGTTGAAGTCGGAAAGCTTTGGAACAAGAGAAGAAGCACTGGCAGCTGAGCAGCAACTGAAGGGCTGGACGCGCAGGAAGAAGGAAGCCTGGCTCGCAGGAAATTTTGAAGAATTAAGACGACTCGCTAAAAAGACATTCAACTGATGAAACTGCATATCAAGAACGGCCGTCTGATCGACCCGGCCAACGGCATCGATGCCCAGCAGGATGTGTACGTAGCCGCCGGCAAGATCGTCGGTGTCGGCCAGGCTCCGGCCGACTTCGTGGCCAACAAGACCATCGACGCCACCGGACTGGTGGTGACCCCCGGCCTGGTGGACCTGTCGGCGCGCCTGCGCGAGCCTGGCTATGAATACAAGGCCACGCTCGAATCCGAGATGCAGGCCGCCATCCAGGGCGGTGTGACCAGCCTGATCTGCCCACCGGATACCGATCCCGTGCTGGACGAGCCGGGTCTTGTGGAAATGCTGAAGCACCGCGCCCGTTCGCTGAACCAGGCGCACGTCTATCCGCTGGGGGCGCTGACCGCCGGCCTGAAGGGCAAGGCCCTGACCGAGATGGCCGAGCTGACCGAGGCGGGGTGTATCGGCTTTTCGCAGGCCGAGGAACCGATTACCGATACCACCGTGTTGCTGTCGGCGCTGCAATATGCCAAGACCTTCAACTACACCGTCTGGCTGCGCCCACAAGACCCGCACCTGGGCCGCTCGGGCATTGCCCACAGCGGGCCGGCGGCGTCGCGCCTGGGCCTGTCGGGCGTGCCTGTGATGTCCGAGACCATCGCCCTGTACACGCTGTTCGAACTCATGCGTGCGACGGGCGCGCGGGTTCACCTGTGTCGCATGTCCTCGGCCGCCGGTCTTGAACTGGTGCGCCAGGCCAAGAGCGAAGGCCTGCCGGTGACCTGCGACGTGGGCGTGCACCACATCCATCTGTGTGACCTGGATATCGGCTTCTTCGATTCCAATGCCCGCATGACCCCGCCGCTGCGCTCGCAACGCGACCGCGAAGCGATCCGCACCGCGCTGCTCGATGGCACCATCGACGCCGTCTGCTCCGACCATACCCCCGTGGATGACGACGAGAAGCTGCTGCCCTTCGGCGAAGCCTCGCCGGGCGCAACCGGTCTGGAACTGTTGCTGTCGCTGTCCCTGAAGTGGGCGCTGGAGACCGAAGGCGAGGGCAAGGAAGTGTTGTCCAAGGCGATCTCCAAGGTGACCCATCGCGCCGCCAAGGTGGCGGGCCTGAAGGCGGGCAACCTGGCCGTTGGCAACGTGGCCGACCTCTGCCTGTTCGATCCCAACACCATGTGGAAGGTACACGGCAGCGCGCTGGCCAGCCAGGGCAAGCACACGCCTTTCCTGGGCTATGAGCTGCCTGGCGTGGTCAAGGCCACCATCGTCTCGGGGCATATTGCCTTCGAGCGCTGATCCGATCTGCATCGTTTCTACAGCCGACCAAGAGCCGACCGAGCCATGTTCGTTTTCCGTTTGCTGCGCCTGATCGCGCATCTGTTCAAGGGCATGGCAGTGTGCGCCTTCCTGTTCCCGTTGACCGGCAAGAAGGGCCAGGAGGCGCATATCCGGCGCTGGTCGCGCAAGCTGCTGCGCATCTGCGGCATCAGCGTCGAAATCGACAGCCCCTTGCCGCTGCAGCGTTCGCTGCTGGTGTCCAACCACGTGAGCTGGCTGGATATCTTCGTGGTCAATTCGCTGCAGCCCTGCCGCTTCGTGGCCAAGTCCGAGATCCGTGGCTGGCCGCTGATCGGCTGGTTGTGTGCCAAGACGGGCACCATCTTCATTTCGCGTGGCAAGGCCAGCGATGTGCGTCGCATCTTCAAGGGACTGGTGGAAAGTATCGAGAAGGATGAGCACGTGGCCTTCTTCCCGGAAGGCACCACGGCGGCCCAGGGTACGCTGCTACCCTTCCACGCCAACCTGTTCGAAGCCGCCATCGATGCCCGGGCGCCGGTGCAGCCGTATGCGCTGCGCTACGTGGATGCGGCCGGCAATTTGCATGGGGCGGCCGATTTCATTGGCGACATGTCCATTGCCGAGAGCATCCTGACCATCCTCAAGGCCCGGGGCATACGTGCGCAGTTGAAGCAATTGCCCATCATCAGCACCGAAGGCGCCCACCGGCGCGACCTGGCGCGTAGCGCGCGCGAGGTGATCGCGACCGGCCTGGGGTATTCGCTGGAATCGCTCAGCCCGGCTGGCGCGCCTGCGGACACTGCACCTGGAACAGCGCCCGATCCTCAAGTCGCACCGCACTGAGCTTGCCACCCCAGACGCAGCCAGTATCGAGCGCAATCAGATTGGGGCGCATCACCAGTCCCAGCGTCGACCAGTGGCCGAAGACCACGCTTACCTCTACCGTACGACGGCCCGGCACCTCGAACCAGGGCATCAGCCCTTCCGGTGCGGCGGCCGCACCTTCCTTCACCGCAAAATCCATCGTCCCGTCCGCCTGGCAGAAGCGTAGCCGGGTGAAGGCGTTGATGACGCAGCGCAGCCGGTCGTAGCCGGCCAGGTCGTCGCTCCAGCGCGCAGGCTGGTTACCGTACATGTGGCGCAGGAAATCGATCCATTGCTCGCTTTGCAGCATGGCCTCGACTTCGGCAGCCAGCGACAGCGCCTGTTTCAGGTCCCATTGCGGCAGGACACCGGCGTGTACGATCAGGTGACCCTGCTCGTGGATGGCCAGCGGACGATGGCGCAGCCAGTCGATCAGTTCGTCGCGGTCAGGCGCTGCCAGGATCTCGTCCAAGGTGTCATCCCGATGGGCCGGGCGGATGCCGCAGGCCACTGCCAGCAGGTGCAGATCGTGGTTGCCCAGCACGGCCTGGGCGCGGTTGCCCATCTGCATCACGGTGCGCAGGGTTTGCAGGGAGTGGGGGCCGCGGTTGATGAGGTCGCCGGCGAAGAGGATACGGTCGGACGCAAACGGCGGGAGAGTTGCCAGCAAATCCTGCAGGGAGGCATGGCAGCCCTGCAGGTCTCCGATAATGTAATTTCTCATGGGCAATGTCTGATGAGCTTGGGGCCAGGTGAAGGATCGGTGATGCCATGCATAAACACCCCGTGCGAACTGATCCAATGCGGGTGCGCTCGGGTAAAATACCTGGTTTCCATTCTTTACGCATGGTAACCAGCGGTGGCGACCCATGCCAGGACAGCAATGATTTTAGTGACTGGCGGTGCAGGATTCATCGGATCCAATTTTGTCGTTGAGTGGGTCGGCCATACGGGCGAGCCTGTGGTCAACCTCGATTTGCTGACGTATGCTGGCAATCTCCAGAACCTGGATTCATTGCAAGGGAACGCGGCCCATATCTTCATTCAGGGTGATATCGGCGACCGTCAACTGGTCGCCGATCTGCTCAAGCAGCACCGCCCGCGTGCGGTCGTCAACTTTGCAGCAGAGAGCCACGTGGACCGCTCCATTCACGGCCCGGAGGCCTTCGTGCAGACCAATGTGCTGGGCACCTTCAACCTGCTGGAATCCGTGCGCGAGTACTGGAGCCAGCTTGATGAGGCGGAGCACCGGCAATTCCGTTTCCTGCACGTTTCCACCGATGAAGTCTACGGTTCGCTGGCTCTGCAGGCACCGGCCTTCACCGAGACCAACCGTTACGAGCCCAACAGTCCCTATTCGGCGACCAAGGCCGCCAGCGACCATCTGGTACGCGCCTATCATCATACCTACGGGCTACCGGTGCTCACGACCAATTGCTCCAACAACTACGGTCCGTATCACTTCCCTGAAAAGCTGATCCCGCTGATGATCGTCAATGCCTTGGACGGCAAGTCCCTACCGGTCTACGGCGATGGCCGCCAGATCCGCGATTGGCTCTACGTCAAGGATCACTGCAGCGCCATTCGCCGCGTGCTGGAAGCGGGCACACCGGGCGAGGTCTACAACGTCGGGGGCTGGAACGAAAAGGCCAACATCGATATCGTCAATACCGTCTGCGCCTTGCTGGACGAATTGCGTCCGCGTGAGGACGGACAGAGCTATGCTGGCCAGATCACTTATGTGACTGATCGTCCGGGCCATGACCGCCGCTATGCCATCGATGCCGGCAAGATCGAGCGCGAACTTGGCTGGAAGCCGGCCGAGACCTTCGAGACAGGCATTCGCAAGACCGTTCAATGGTATCTGTCCAACCAGGAGTGGGTGGCCAACGTCCGTTCCGGCAGCTACCGCGAATGGCTGGAAACCAATTACGCTGCACGCCAGGCATGAAGATCCTGCTCTTCGGCTGCAATGGACAGCTCGGTTGGGAACTGCAGCGCAGTCTGGCGCCGCTGGGCCAGCTCATCTCCTTGAGCGCCTGCAGCGAGCAGTACTGCGGGGACCTTGCTGACATGGCCGGAATCAGCCGCACCATCGCGGCACTGCGTCCGGATGTGGTGGTCAATGCGGCTGCGTATACGGCCGTGGACAAGGCGCAGTCCGAACCCGAGCGCGCGCACCTGGTCAACGCCGAGGCCCCGGGGGCCATGGCATTGGCCGCTGCGCAGTGCGGCGCTCTGCTGGTGCATTACTCCACCGATTACGTCTTTGACGGGAGCGGCGAACACGCGCGCAAGGAAGACGAGGCCACCGGCCCGCTCAACGTCTACGGCCGTACCAAGCTCGAAGGCGAGCAGGCCATCGTTGCCAGCGGCTGTGCGCATCTGATCTTCCGTACCAGCTGGGTCTATGCCGCACGCGGTGGCAATTTTGCCAAGACCATGCTGCGGCTCGGCGCCCAGCGCGACGAGCTCAATGTCATCGACGACCAGACTGGGGCCCCCACCGGCGCTGAACTGCTGGCCGATGCCAGCGCGCATGCCATCGTCCAGACCCTGGCCCACCCTGAGCGCCAGGGCCTTTATCATCTGGCCGCTTCGGGACAGACCACGTGGTTCGCCTATGCTCGCAAGGTGTTCGCCCTGGCGGGGCAACTGGGGGGCCTTTCCGGGCCGGCCCGGCTGGTCCCCATCCCCACCAGCGCCTACCCCACACAGGCTGCGCGGCCCCTCAATTCCCGCCTGGACTGCAGCAAGTTCCAAGCCGCTTTCGGACTGATCCTGCCGGACTGGCAGAACGGTGTCGAGCGCATGATGAAAGAACTCCATGAACACTAAATCCAACGTTTCCCGCAAGGGCATCATCCTGGCTGGCGGCTCGGGTACACGCCTGCATCCGGTGACCATGGCCGTCTCCAAGCAATTGCTGCCGGTCTACGACAAGCCGATGATCTACTACCCGCTCAGCACGCTGATGCTGGCCGGTATCCGTGACATCCTCATCATCACTACGCCGGAGGAGGCATTGCGCTTCCAGACGCTGCTGGGCGACGGCGCCGGCTGGGGAATGAACATCAGCTATGCGCAGCAACCCAGCCCGGATGGCTTGGCGCAAGCCTTCATCATTGGGCGCGACTTCATCGGCAATTCACCCTCGGCGCTGGTACTGGGTGACAATATCTTCTACGGACACGATCTGCAGTCCAAGTTGGACCAGGCGTGCAACCGTACCGATGGGGCGACCGTGTTTGCCTATCATGTTCATGATCCAGAGCGTTACGGCGTGGTCGCCTTCGACGCCGAAGGCCGTGCCACCAGCCTCGAAGAAAAGCCCGTCAAGCCCAAGAGCAGGTACGCTGTGACGGGCCTGTATTTCTATGACAACCAGGTCTGTGACATCGCAGCCGATATCAAGCCTTCGGCACGCGGCGAGCTTGAAATCACCGACGTCAACCGCTTCTATCTCGAACGTGGCGAGCTCAACGTGGAGATGATGGGACGCGGCTACGCGTGGCTGGATACCGGCACCCATGAGAGCCTGATCGAGGCCAGCAACTTCATCCAGACCATCGAGCATCGCCAGGGACTGAAAGTGGCATGCCCGGAAGAGATCGCCTATCGTATGGGCTACATCGACGCCCAGCAGTTGCAGAAGCTGGCGGCGCCGCTGGTCAAGAGCGGTTATGGACTCTATCTTCAACGGCTGTGCGATCAGGGGGATGCGTCGTGAACGCCATACGGACAGACCTGGAAGGGGTACTGATCATCGAGCCCAAGGTGTTTGGCGACGATCGCGGATTCTTCTTTGAGAGCTTCAATCAGCGGCGCTTCAATGAGTTGATCGGCCGCGAGGTGGAATTCGTCCAGGATAACCACAGCAAGTCGGCTTATGGCGTCGTGCGCGGCCTGCATTACCAGATCCGCCAGGCGCAAGGGAAGCTGGTGCGCGTTACCGCAGGATGCGTCCAGGATGTGGCCGTGGATCTTCGCAAGTCCTCTCCCACCTTCGGCAAGCATTTCTGCGCCGAACTGAGTGCCGAGAACAAACGCATGCTGTGGATCCCGGAAGGGTTTGCCCACGGCTTCCGCGTGATGTCGGAAACGGCAGAATTCCTGTACAAGACCACAGATTACTGGGCGCCCGAGCATGAGCGCAGCATTGCGTGGGATGATCCCGAGCTGGCCATTGACTGGGTGATTGCCAAGGATCAAGCCAAGCTTTCGCCGAAGGATCTGGCAGGCGTAGCCTTCGCCAGCGCCGACTATTTCGACTGAGCCGGGTTGCAGGCAAGGGGCGACCCGCGTGATCTGGTTGAGCGGGTATTTTTCCCGCTCCAGCTCCGTCTCAATGCTCCTCAGGTGCCGCGCTGTAGTTCCGTTTCCTGTTCCATGTAGACCCAGTCCACGATTTCGTCGCTGGGCGTGTACCCGGACACCAGGCGTTGCATGATCGTGCGGATTGCGTTGACGTCGTTGGCTGACAAGGCCGCCATCAGTTCCCGTAGTCTCTCCTGCAAGGCAGGCCAAGGCATGAAGTCCTCATGGGCTTTCATGATGCGAGGATGAGGCGTGGTTTCCGAATCCTCGCCGATCAACAATTCCTCATAGAGTTTCTCCCCATGCCGCAGGCCGGTGATCTGTATCTCGATGTCGCCATCGGGGTTGACTTCGTCGCGCACGGTCAGCCCTGACAATTCGATCATGCGGCGTGCCAGATCGATGATCTTAACTGGCTGTCCCATGTCCAGAAGGAAGACATCGCCGCCCTTGGCCATCGCACCCGCCTGGATGACCAGCTGAGCAGCCTCGGGAATGGTCATGAAGTAGCGTGTGATATCGGTATGGGTCAGCGTGATCGCTTCACCATTGCGGATCTGCTGCCTGAACTTGGGAACGACCGATCCGGACGAGCCCAGCACATTGCCGAAACGCACCATGGAAATCCGCGTGGCTGGCTGGGTCGAGGCAAGCGCCTGCAGGGCCATTTCCGCCAGCCGTTTGCTGGCACCCATGATGTTGGTCGGGCGAACGGCCTTGTCTGTACTAACCAGAACGAAATGCGCGACCTCATTTTCGATCGCGGCCCGGGCCGTGCGCAGCGTCCCCAGCAGATTGTTCTTGATGCCCTCCGCCGGATTGTGCTCGACCAGTGGAACGTGCTTGTAAGCTGCGGCGTGATAGACCGTATGGGGATGCCAGGTGGAGAGGATTTCGCCCAGCCGTTCTTCATCCTGCACGGAGGCCAGCAGCGGCACCAAGGCGATGTCCCGGCCATCCAGTTGTGCTTCCAGTTCCTGATGGATGGCGTAGAGCCCGTATTCGTTCTGTTCGATGAGCAGCAGCTTGACCGGAGAGACCGCCAGGATCTGCCGGCACAGCTCGCTGCCGATCGATCCTCCCGCGCCGGTCACCAGGACCACCTTGCCGGTGATGTTCTTGGCCAGCAAAAGATGGTTGGGCAGGACGGGCTCGCGGCCCAGCAGGTCGTCGATGTCGAGTTCTCGCAGGTCGGAGACGCTGATCCTTCCGCGCGCCAGGTCCATGACGCTGGGCAGCGTGCGCACCGAAACGTGCGCGCTGCGGATGTCGCTCAGAATCGCGTTGCGTCGCGTCCGGTTGATGTTGGGCATGGCCAGGAGGACGTCGTTGATCTTCAGCGTCTCCACCAGCCCCGCCAGGTCGGCCGGATTGTAGATGGGCAGGCCGTTGAGGACATGGCCGTGCAGCCGGTCATCGTCATCCAGGAAACCCGCCACCTGCATTTCGTGGCTGTTGGTCAGGGCGCCTGCCAGCTGGCGTCCGGCTTCGCCGGCACCATAGATCATGACCTTGGGACGGGCGGCATGCTTGAGGATGCGAAGATACTGATCACTCAACCAGACCCGCGCAAGCGCCCGTGATGCGCCCACCATGAACAGCAGCAGGATGGGCTGGATGATGCCCACCGTGCGCGGCACGCCATTGATGCCGATGATCGTAAAGATCGAGAAGTACAGCACGCCATAGACGCCGACCGCGCGGCCAACCGTTTGCAGCGCAGGCAGGCCGCTGTAGCGGAAGATCGCACGGTACAGGCCGGAGACGATGAAGATCGGCAAAGCAATGAGGCAGGCAGCCACCGCGGCCAGCAGCAGGCCTGTGCCCCATTCGGACTCTCGCGTGATACTGATGAATTCACCCAGCCGCAGGTAGAAGCTCAGCCATGCGGTGAACAGGCAAAGACTGAGGTCGATGGTCAGCGCGACGATGCGCTTGACGGGGCGGGGCAGGGCCAATGCCGGGCGGGCCAGCGCCGAGCAGGCACGGCGCCAGCTGCGACGAAGAAAGCGTGCTTGGTTCATGGCGCTTTGATCCTGTCCCCACGACCCGAGCCCGTTGCGGTCTGGACGATGAATTTGATGTAATGGGCCAAGTTCATCTCAGCGAGCATGCGCGCATCGATTTCTGCCAGCAGACGGGGTGTCGACATGTCGACACCCTTGACCTGCGCTAGACCAGTGATGCCGGGCCGGGCATCGAATACCCGCCGCTGTGCGCGTTCGGCAATCAGCTCGGTCTGGTTGAACAGGCAGGGGCGCGGCCCGACAAGACTCATTTCTCCTGTCAATACGTTCCACAACTGTGGCAGCTCATCGAGCTTGGTACGCCTGAGCATGCTGCCTATGCGGGTGACCGAGGCGGGGCTGGCCAGATGGGTCGCCATCGACTGGGTATCGGGCTTCATGGTCCGGAACTTGACTAGGACGAACGGCCGCTGGTGCCGCCCCACCCGGGTCTGGCGGAACAGCGGCGACCCGGTATCGAACAGGCCCAAGACGAACAGCAGTACCAGCAGGGGCGAAGTCAGCAACAAGCCGAGCAACGAGAAGAGAATGTCCAGCATGCGCAGCATCATTGCGATACTCCTGTGCTGTCGTTTGGTCCGATGGGCTCCACTTGACAGAAATTGACTTGCACGTCTTTTCCTTTTTTATGTATGACTCGATGGTGTGCAGTTGTCGTTTTGCATGACGGCGATGGCCGATCAACGCGTTCCAGGGGATGACAGGCCCGCATATAAAGCAAGAGTCTGTTCCTTAACCAGCGCGGATGCAAATTCGGTCTCGATCCGTTCACGGCCGCGCCTGCCCATGGTCACACGCAGCGCCGGTTCCTCCAGCAGTCTGCGCAAGGCCGCGGCCAGCGCTGGGGCGTCGGCGGCGGGGACCAGGAGTCCGTTGTCGCTGTCGCGTACCGCTTCGCGGCAGCCTTCGACATCGGTTGTCACGCAGGGCAGGGCGCATGCCATGGCTTCCAGCAACGCCTTGGGCAAGCCTTCCCGATACGAAGGTAGACAGGCGATACTGGCCTGGGCAAGAACGGCATGCATATCTTCCTGGAAACCCCAGAATTCGACAACGCCTTCCTGTTTCCATGTGTCCAGTGTCTGCAGGTCCACCGAGGAACGATTGCCGGGATCGCGCTCGCCGGCCACGATAAAACGTGCCACGACGCCTTGTTCACGCAGCAGGCGTGCGGCCTGCACGAATTCTCCGAGGCCTTTGTCCCATAGCAGGCGGGCGCTCATGACGACCATCGGCGGCAGACTTGGCACGCCGGGGCGATACTGGCGGGGATCAACACCGGCGCCACGGATCAGCACGGCATCGGCAGCATTGACCAGGCGGGTGGTCACGAAGCGCTTGAGGTCATCGCCGTTTTCGAACACAACCTTGCTACCCCCGGGGTTGAGCAGCAGCTTGAGCAGCATGTGCAACACCGGCCTCAATGCTTTGGCTTTCCAGCTTTGGGCAATGAGCACATACCCACCGCCGACGACGGCGTTGACGATGTGCTTCACACCGCCCAGGCGCGCCGCCAGGCTGCCAAGGAGGATGGGCTTGAGCGCGACATGGTGCACCAGGGCAGGCCTCTCGCGACGATAGATGCGTATCAACGCCAGCAGCGTCTTTGCAGCCTCCAGCGGATTGAGGCTGCGGCGGTCGATATCCAGTGCGATCAGGCGCAGACCTGCTGCTTCAATGCGTGGTCCATGCCGGTCGACATGGGTGAGTACGATGACCTCGAAGCCGGCTTCACGCGCGGCGATTGCGCGTTCCAGGAAATGAGAGCAGAAAAACCAGTCGACGGCAACGAAGAAGAGCAGCTTGGGCTTTGTTCCCTGGTGCATCAGCGCTCCCTTTCCTGCTTCTCCGGGCCTTGCCTGTAGGCAGCACCGCGCGGCAGGAAGCGCTTGCAGACGGCCTTCCCCAAGGCGATCATCAGGCCCTGCAATGTGTACCAGCCGGGCTTGGACAAGAATTCACGCAACCAATGTGCACTGACTTCGGCGTAGCCGGCACCACTGCTGATGGACTGGCTGTCATGGAGACGGTAGGACAGCAGCACGTCTGGGAGGTTGGCCATGCGTGCTCCGTGGCGGCTCGCTCGCAACCACAGATCGGTATCTTCGGAGTGAAAACCGCCCAGGTAGCCGCGCATCTCCAGCAGGAACTGCCGACGGATGGCTACAGCGGGGTGGCAGAAAACAGTCCGTCTTTTTAACGCAGCCACAATCTGCTCCCGGCTTTCCGGAAACTGCATCAATCCGACTTGGTGGCCATGGCCATCGATCAGGGATACCGCAGAGCCGAGGATGTCGAGCGGATCGTTTGCCAGGTGCGCACGTAAGGTGGCAATACGGGTCGGGGCGCAGACATCATCGGCGTCCATACGCACCAAGTACTGTCCGTGCGCCATGTCGGCAAGCACATTCAGGTTGAAAGCCAGCTGTCCGATGCTGGTCCGGATCAATCGGATACGCGGGTCGCCGCGGCCTACGGCTTGCAGTTGCTCCCAGAATTCGTCGCTGCAGGCATTGGCCGCGATCAGGAATTCGAAATCCCCATCGCTCTGTTCCAGTACGCTGTCGATGGCGTGTTGCAACCAGGGATTGGCGCGATGTACGCACAGGATGACCGAGAGGCTGGGCCCCTGCGGGCAGTGGGAGCTACCTCTGTTCATGGCGGAATCCGTTGTTTCAGCGGGAGCCGGACTTGGCCGGGCCCAAGCGCGCGTACACCTGCTTGAGCGCACGGCGGATGAAGCCGGGTACGTATGGATAGAGCCGGTAGAAGATCTTGCGCGCCAGCAGCTTCGGGTCACGCAGCAAGTTCCAGAAGGTGTAACGCTTCTTCAATAGAATGGTGAAATAGCCATCTTGCCCCGGCGCCTCTTGCGGGGGTGTTACGCCGTAGCGGGAGAAGTCAGCCAGCTTGCGCATCCGGAAGCGCTTGAAAAGAATCAGCCAGCCCTGTTTGACCAGAGGATTTTCCTGCTGCTGCGGCGAAAATTTGCGGAAGAAGGCCATCGCCTCGCCCAGTTCGACTTCACCATTGTCGCGGCAGATTTCAGTCACCTGGTGCCCTGCGTTGGTGGGTGTGGTGATGAGGGCTTCGGTCGTAAAGGCGAAGCGCCGGTTATTCATCAGCATGCGGTAGTAGTAGTCGACATCGACCAGCCACTTCATCTGGCGGTCATAGTCCAAGCTCGCGGACCGTCGGCAGATGGTGGCGCTGGGCGCGCCGATGCAGTTGCCCACGAAGAGGCTGGCCGGATCTTCCGCGAGATCGGCCAACTGGCGGTCACTGGCGCAATGGATGCGCTGCATGTTCACATCGATATGGTTGACCAGGGTCGCGCAAAATCCGAAGTCCGCGTGTGGAGCATCGTCGAGCAACTTGACGAACAGGCGTAATGCATCCGGGCGGATGAAATGATCGTCGTGATGCAGGATCTTGACATAGTCGCCTTGCGCCAGCCGCAGCGCGGCGTTCCAGTTCTCGGGTGAACCGAGGGCGGGCGAATTGCGGACATAGCGCAGCCTGCCCCCAAAATCGAAGCTCGCCAGCAGATCGCATACGCTGTCGTCGGGAGAATCGTCGGTGACGATGACTTCGAAGTCCTGAAAATCCTGGGTCAGCAAGGATTGCAGGGTTTCACGCAGGTACTCGACCTGGCGATAAGCGGGAATGCAGATGGAGACTTTCACAGCAAACGCTCCAGGAGTCGAATCAATTTGCGGATGACGCGCTCGCGCAGGGATCTGCGCGCAACGGTCGGGGAGGGGGCGGCCGGTTGGTCCTGTACTGCTGCCCCGGGCACTGGCAAGCCGAAATAGTCGTTGCCCCACCAGACCGAAGCAGCAAGGGTAGCCTTGCGGTTTTCGACGATCGCCTTGCAGCGCGCCCATGCTTCACGGTTGAGCCGCTCACGGTCTTGCCTTCCGGCTGAATCCATCAGCGACAGATTGGTGTTTCCACCGACGGTACTGACATGATAGGTGGCAGTGAATTCTTCGACCACGGCCGGTTCATGATAAAAGGCCAGCCGCAACAGGAAGTCCCAGTCTTCAGAGCGATCCAGTTCCTCGTGGAAAGGCCGCTCGGTCAGGGCCGAACGTAGCTGGCTCCTGTCGATGAGAAAACTGTGGATAGGCAGAAAGTTCTCGCTCCACAGTGACTTGAGTGAAAAGGCATGGCGTCGGAAGGGGGTACTTTCACTGACGATTTCCAGGTCCGCATTTTCCTTGCGCAAGGTCACCTGCGCATAAGCCCAGGTTTTACCGGTGGCCTGCAAAGCAGCCAGCAGCAGGCTAACGTGATTGGGCGCGAGCGTGTCATCATCATCTAGGAACCCGAGATGGCGGCCGCTGGCCTGTGCCCAACCGATATTGAGGTTCTCGGCGCGACGGTCGCCGCTGGCGGGGTTGCGCACCACCTTGACATCGATGTCGGCGAATTCCGCTGGAAGCTTCTGCAGATCTTCCCATTGCGTATTCTCCGCGCCCTGGTAGACCACGACCACTTCGAGTGGGCGCCAGTCATTGGCGGCAACGCTTGCGATCGCACGGCGGATTTCGCGAGGACGCCCGCCCACCGTTCGCATCACGAAGCTGACCAGCCCCGATTGTTGGGCATGGATCATGACTTGCTCCTTCTTGCTCGCCACTGCCACACCATGGACTTGAGCCGGCGCTTCACGCGCGTGGCCAGGCTTGCCTTGCCTGCCTCATGGGAGACCATAGTCAGATCTTCCGTTGAAACGTAGCCGGCGGTGGGAGCCGCATTGGCGAGCGCTGACAGGTCTGCACCGACCCTGCGTGCGGTGTCGATGAACTTGCCCTTGAGCAGGCGATGCAGGGCCTGCTCGTTCCAATAGCCACTCTGGCGCGCGGCCGCTTCCAGCCGCGCGAACCAGGCGGCCAGGGCCGGCAGATAATCGGTGCGGGCCACGGGCCGCTCCAGAATGACGCTTTCGTGCAAGGCGATTTCCTCATCGGTGGGCTCAACGCCGCATTCTTGCATCATCTGCCTGCGCACGCGCAGGGAGGCGGCATACTGCTTGTCGGAGGAGTCCGAGCTGACCTGCTGCGCATGCAGGCGATAGTCCAGTACGACCTCGGGCAGATTGGCTGCGTTGACCTGCAGGAGCAATCGGCTCCAAAGATGATAATCCTCTGCGTGACGGAAAGCGTCGTCGTAGCGGATGATGCCCTGGTCCAGCAGCTCTCTGCGGAACATCAGAGCCGGGTGGGCCAAGGGGCAATAGAAGAGCATCGCCGGATGGATATCGGCATGGGCGAGCGGGAACGTGAAGACGTTCGGCGCCACGTTGCCGAAGAAACGGATTGCGCCGCCTACAATGCCGACCTCCGGATGCTCGTGCAGGAATGTGACCTGCCTGCCGAAACGGTCTGGTGCACAAATATCATCGGAGTCCATGCGCGCTATGAGCGGTGCGCGGCACTCGGCATAGGCCCGGTGCAAGGTCGCGATGAGCCCCAGGTTGCGCTCATTGCGCAGCAGCCGCACGCGCGGATCGGCGGCAAACCGGCTCACGACTTCTGCCGTGTTGTCGGTGGACCCATCGTCGATAAGCAGCAGTTCGAAGTCGCGGAAGTCCTGCGCCAGAACGCTGGCCACGGCCTCTTCCACGTAGCGTCCCGCGTTGTAGGTGGGAACGACGACACTGATGGCCGGTAGTTGTTCACGTTGGTTCATAGACGCACCCAGCGTTGCGGAACCAGATCGCGCGCGTCTGGCGTATCGGCGACGAACCAGCGTGCCGGGGCGATGGTGATGCTCTCGGAGCGGCCATCCAGCCAGGCGCCCCACCAGCTGAAGGAACTGTTGGCCACGATGTGATGACGGCAGGCGGTCATCAGGCGCAGGTCTTCGAAGTTGGTGGCGGCATCATTGTCACGCACAAGATGCATCGTGTAAGGAAGTTGCAGGTTGGTCGCGACCCAATCCAGGTCATCTGAAAAGACGAACAGTTCTGGCGCTTGGCCGGTTACCTGGTGCAGATGCGCAACCGCACGCTCGTAGTAGCCCAGGTCGCATGTCCCGTGCACGGCGGCGGCCGCGGCGTTGGACACGTAGTCACCTCGGCGGATGTGCAGAGAGACCGAATGCGTCCGGCCGATCAGCTCCAGCCAGGCCTGGTTGGGCGCACTGGGGGCGGCTTTGACGGCGAAGTCCTTCCTGATGTCATCGGCAAAGTCGGCAAAGTATTTTTCCGATTGCCAGTAGCCATCGAGATAGATGCCGTCAGGCAGGCTCAGTACGGCCTCGTCGAAGGTGAAGGTCTTCTCGGTGTAGACACGCAGCGGATTGGGCAGGAACCTACGCAGCAGGCGCTGAAGACGGCCCTCTGCAGGCGGGTTGGGGAGCAGTCGCGAAGGGGCCTCGGTCTGGTCGGCGCAAAAGCACTGCATGCCGAAGGCGTGGGTCTTGTAATCCGCAAAGGCACGGCTGTCGATGGCGAAGGGAACGCCACGGCGTAATGCCAGGGCGCGCCCTGCCGCGTATTGGAACATTTGGTTGCCGAGGCCACCGATCAAGCGACTGACTATCATGACGAGATTTCTTGCGTAAGTTGTTCTATGAGTTTGCGGGCCTCGGAAGCAGGCAGTTCCCACCATTTGCTGGCGAGAATTTTCGCAGCGGTTTGATCGTCGAATCGGGCGCCGATGTTGCGCGCAGGTGAGCCCGCCATGATGGCGAAAGGAGGCACATCCTGGTTCACGAAGGAATTGGCGCCGATCACTGCCCCGGTACCGATGATGACACCCCGCCGGATGATGCAGGAAGCGCCGATCCAGACATCGTCCTGAATCACGCAGGCGGCTTCGGTGAGAGTCTCGTAGGGCGCATCGTAGAAGATGGAGTGCGTGGAAACCCGGTCCAGGCGGTGCTCTCCCGGGCCGACCAGCACATTGTCTGCAATGGAGACGTAGCGCCCGATTCTGGCCTTGGTGATGTGGCAGTTGAAGCCGACGTACGTATTGGCTCCGATCCTGGAATCCCCCGACACGATGCTGCCTTGCATGACCTGGATATTTTCGCCATCAAAGAAGATGGCTTGATTCAGGGAGGAGTTGACGCTTTCGACGAGAGGCATGCGCAGCGCACCGGTCATGTCGATTGCGGTACATTCCCGGGCTAACCAGTAGGCCCATTGCCTTGAAGCGGGATGCATTTCATGGCCACCCTTGCCGGTCGCGCCACCGGTTGCACTGCTGTCCAGTAGGAGGGCAGCGACCTCGGGCAGCATGGCCTGTCGCATGATCCATTGCGCTGCCAGTCGCTGCGTTTCGTTTGCCGTTTCGCGCACATCCTGCTGTCGGGAACCATAGCCGAGAAGCGCGGCAGACTCAGGACGCAAACCGCGCGCGACGATGGCCCTGGACACATGGGTGAGCAGGACCTGAAAGCGGGATTTGACGGCGGCCAGGGAGATCATCAGTCGCTTACCCCTTTATGAGCCGCCGCAGACGAGATATCAACGATGCCGGGACCGGCGCAAAAGGGGCCTCCGGCTGCGGCGCGACAGGAGGCGCCGCGGCAAAGCTGCCATTGACCGCGAGGGAGACCGGAACCGCTGAAACGTCGCTGCGGACATGGCGTTCCAGGACGTGGCTCAGATTGGCAAAAAACTGCAGTTGATGCAGATAGTACTGCCGTGCACGCGCTATGGCATGCAGGCTTCGGTCGTATTCTTCAGGATTGGCGAGCAATCGGCCGATTGCATCCAGCGCGGCTTCGGTGTCTTCGATATCGATCTTCAGGCTGGCGTCATCCGGAAGATAACGGTCTACGTTGGTGCATCCGTAATAGATCGGAAAACAGTAAGCCAGCAGTGCGTCCGGCAATTTCTCCGTCAGGAAATCGTCCCCGGCAAAGTTCTCCAGGACGATGGCGAAGCGATAGGGGGCAAGCACGTCCCATTTCTGCTCGAAATCACGCAAGCCCCGGCCCCAGACTTCCACCCGGTCGCCGAAGCGCTGCTGCAGGGCACGCACGAAGTCCAGGCGCGCACGGTGGCCTTCGGTGAAAGCCTTGGCTGAACTGATGACGCTGATATCGCGGCTCTTGGGAATCGGCGGCATGCTGGCCAGCTCATCGAAACTTTTCTCGACGAACCAGGGATGGCCCTGTTGCAGACGAATCTGATGGCGGTGCTGCAGGTCATTGCGCCCGCTGACGACGTGGGCGAACTGATCCAGAAAAGCCGGCTGGTAGGAACCGATCGGATCGGGCTCGCCTGCAATGAAGAAGACGTTCTCGGGCGGGCAGCAGGTGTTCTCGGTCTGGCTCAGTGATTCGAAAACCACCCACGCGTCGCAACGCTCCACCTCCGTATCGACGTGGAAGCGGAATGGTCCCCACTGCAACAAGTTCCCGGGCGTTTGCCGAGCCCAGGGCCAGGTAGGAGCGCAGGTCGTGAGCTTGACGTCGATCATGTCAGTCCGAAATCCTTTCCAGCTGCCAGTGCGGATCGAGGTAGATATGGCCGAACGCCTGTTCGCGTGCATGCTGAATATTGAACAGCCGGGGACGTGCGATACGGAACGGCTGCAGCGCATTGCTGCCGAAGAAGTCCTGCACGCCGAACTGGCTGCCGTGAACTTCCAGCACATAGTCTCCGGCGACCAGGAAGTCGGCGGGAATTTGCGCCTTGACGCGATAGGTGCCTGGGCGCACGTTTTCCATTTCCGGATTGCGGTCGGCCAGCAGCGCGCGCGTGAGCATGTCGCCGAAGACGGTCTTGACGTAGAAGCCGATACGGAAGTTTTGCAAGTTTTCCTTGACGTGATAGATCAACTCCACGTCCACCGGAGCATCGCCCTCGAAGTTGTAATTCGGGTTCTTGCGGCCGCCTTGGGTGACATGCATGGCCAGAAGGTCCACGTGTTCCGTTTCCAGGGGCATGTTGGCGCCACCCACATGCATGGCGTGCCGCATGTAGTCGCCGATGGCGTCGTCGACCAGGGTCTTTTCCTTGATGCGTCCATGTTCGATGAGCACGGCGCTTTCGCACAGATCCTTCACCGCTGCCATGCTATGGCTGACGAAGAGCACCGTCCGCCCCTGGGACGCCAACTCGCGCATCTTGGCGTAGGACTTCTGCTGGAAGCGGGCGTCGCCGACCGACAGCACTTCGTCCAACACCACGATGTCCGGTTCCAGAAAAGCGGATACGGCAAAGGCCAGGCGCACATACATGCCGCTGGAATAGCGTTTGACGGGGGTGTCGAGAAAACGCTCCACCTCGGCGAAGTCGACGATGGCATCGAACTTCTGGCGCACTTCCATGCGCGACATGCCCAACAGGGCACCGTTGAGATAGACGTTCTCGCGTCCGGTCAGGTCGGGGTGAAAGCCGGTACCGACCTCCAGCAGGCTGCTCATGCGGCCACGGATGCGGATCTGTCCTTCGGTCGGGCTCATGACCCGGGAAAGGATCTTCAGCAGCGTGGACTTGCCCGCACCGTTGCGGCCGACGACCGCCAGTCGCTCGCCCTGATTGACCTCGAAACTGATGTCGCGCAGCGCCCAGAAATCTTCATCCGAGCCGGCCTTGTCTTTGCGGTTGCGCCCGAGGAACTTGCGCAGCAGGCCCCGTTCCTGGGTGTCGCGTTCCTTTTCATGATGGATACGGAATTTCTTAGAAATTCCTTCGACGATGATACTTTTGCTCATGATTAGATGGCGTCCGAAAAACGATGCTCGCTGCGACGGAAGAAGCGCACGCCTGACCACAGCAACACGAGCGTCACCAGGCAGGAAATGCCGACCTCATTCAAGCGAAGCGGTTGCGTATCACCGAGCAGGCTCCAGCGGAAGCCGTCGATGATGCCCACCATCGGATTGAATGCATACAGCAGGCGCCATTTCTCTGGTACCACCGTGCTGGCAAAGCCCACTGGGGACAGGTACACCCCCAGTTGCAGCACCACCGGCAAGAGGTGCCGGAAATCACGGTACCAGACGCTCAAGGCGGCGATCGACAGGCTGCAGCCGAGGATGAGCAGGCAAAGCTGCAAGAGGAACAGGGGCAAGGCCAGCACATGCAGTCCGGGCGGCAGGCCATAGAAGAACGACATGGCCAGGTATACCAGCATGGCCAGCGCAAAGTCGACTAGGCCCACCACCACCGACGAGAGCGGAATGATCAGGCGGGGAAAGTAGACTTTCTGGACCAGGTTGGCATTGCCCACCACACTGTTGCTGGCGTCGGAGAAAGCAGCAGAGAAAAACAGCCAGGGCAACAGTCCGGCAAAGACCATCAGCGCGTAAGGCGCGCCATTGGAGGGCAGATTGGCCAGCTTGCCGAAGACCAGCGAAAAGACCAGCATGGTCGCCAGCGGGCGAACCAGTGCCCAGCTCAGACCCATCGCAGTCTGCTTGTAGCGCACCACGATGTCGCGCCAGACCATCATGCCCAGCAGTTCACGGCTGCGCCACAGCTCGGACCAGTAGTCCTTGCCATCGGGATTGGCGGTGATGACGGTCAAGGGCAGCGACTCAAGGTCGCGGCCGTTACCCGTTTCTTGCGTGTCCTTCGTCATTGCTTGGCTTTGACCAGCTTGTTCAGGGCCATGCGCAGCAGATCGAACTGCTCATCCAGTTCGTAATGATGGTTGCCGATGAACAACCCATTGCTGTCAAGTTCGTCGGCATTCTTGAGCGCGCCGTGAATTTCATAATCGAACCAGCGCAGCACTTCGTTCTTGGCGAAATTGCCGGCCACGATGGGACGGACATCGATGCGGTATTCATTGAACACTCGTACTACGTCTTCACGAGAGAAGCCGGCATCCGGCTCGATGATCATGCTGAAGCCGAACCAGCTGCTTTCACCGATTTCCTTCTGAATGCGGAGTTGCGGATAGTCCGCCATCAGAGCCTTGAATTTGACGGCGTTGCGACGTCGCTCCGAGATCAAGCCAGGCAATTTGCGGACTTGCTCGATACCAATGGCTCCGCTCATTTCAAGCGGGCGCAGATTGTAACCAGGCAGGATGAACTTGAAGGATTCGACAAAAGCGTCGTCGCTCTTGGTACCTGTCAGCTGGTTGTGCTTGGGCAGATTGCGTGTCCAGCCATGGGCGCGAACGGAAAGCATGATGTGGTACAGCTCTTCGTCATTGGTGACCACCATGCCACCTTCCATTGTGGAAATGTGATGGCTGAAGAAGGCACTGTAGGTACCCATGATGCCGAAGGTTCCAGCCTGACGGCCGTTGAGCTCGGCGCCCATGGATTCACAATTGTCTTCGACCACTACAATGTTGCGACCGGCCACGATACGTTCGATTGCATCAAAGTCGTTGGGGTTGCCCAGCAGGTTGACGATCATGATCGCGCGGGTCTTGTCGGTTACCGCTTCGGCCAAGGCGTCCAGATCGTAGTTCAGTGTATCGCGGTCAACGTCGACGAACTTCAGCTTGAGGCCGTATTGTTGCAGCGGGTGATAGGTCGTGCTCCAGGATACCGCAGGCACGATGATCTCTTCACCGGCGAGCAGCGGGGACTCCTTGCGAAAGCGCAGGGCAGCAATCATCAGTAGATTAGCCGAGGAGCCAGAGTTGACCATTACGCAGTAGTTACTGCCAGTATAGGCAGCGAACTGTTTCTCGAATTCCTGGACGTTCGCTCCCATGGTGAACATACCCGAGGCGATAACCTTCTGGATCGCTTGGTATTCCGCATCGTCCCAGGTGGCGGTGGCGAGTGGGTAGTGGCTGGGGCTCATGCTTGACGTCCTTCTAGATAGAATTGATAGGTTTGGGCGATGCCCGATTCCAATGAAGTGGTTGCACGCCAGCCCCAGGTTTGCAGACGGGTGGTATTTACCAGTTTCTGCGCCATGCCTTCGGGCTTGGTCAGATCGTGCACAAATTTC
Organism: Herbaspirillum frisingense GSF30; assembly: GCF_000300975.2. Classification (GTDB taxonomy): domain Bacteria; phylum Pseudomonadota; class Gammaproteobacteria; order Burkholderiales; family Burkholderiaceae_D; genus Herbaspirillum; species Herbaspirillum frisingense. Next base: position 111,792 of record NZ_AEEC02000015.1, read on the forward strand.
CCTTCGAAGCCCACAATGCGGGCTACGGCATGGTAGTAGTCGAGGATAGAAAGATCACTGCCCAGGCCTACGTTGAGGTAGAGCGGCAGAGTGTCGAAGTGGTCTAGCGCACGCCACATACAATCGGCCAAGTCGCCCGCATACATGAATTCACGTCGCACCTTGCCGCTGCCCCAGATGTCGACTTCGTCACGTCCGGCGGATTTGGCCTCATGAATCTTGTGAATCACTGCTGGGACAAGGTGTGAGTGCTTTGGATCGAACTTGTCGTGACGGCCGTACAGGTTGCACGGGATCAGCGTACGGTATTGCAGTGAAGGATTTTCGCGTCCGATGTAATCGCACAAACGAGCGACCATGATCTTTGCCAGTGCATAGCCCTCATTGGTCGGTTCCAATTCACCGGTCAGCACGGTTTGCTCGGCCAGCGGATTGGGCGCATTGCGCGGATACATGCAAGAACTGCCAAGGTTCAGCAGACGCGGGACGCCCGCGCGGCGTGCTGCCAGCACAACGTTGCGACCCATATCCAGGTTTTCGGTGAGGAAGGCGACTGGATCGCGCATATTGGCCTGTATGCCGCCGACCCGGCCCGCAGCGTGCACCACCACATCGGGCTGTTGCTGCTGTACCCAATCGTTTACGGCACGAGTATCCAGCAAGTCCAGCTCGGCGCTGGTGGGTGCCAGGATATCGTGTCCGACGGCAGCGGCGTGCTCGGTGAAATTTCGCCCGACCATGCCACGGCCGCCTGTGAGAAAGATACGCATGTCTAACCCTTATCCAATATCAGCGGTGCACCGGTAATTCATCACTGGTCGTAGTTGAAGGCGTTATATCCATGGCTCTTGACGAGCGCGTCTCGCTGCGCCGACTTGAGGTCCTCGCGTACCATCTCTGCCACCAGTTCATCGAAGGTGGTGCTGGGAGTCCAACCCAGCTTGGTCTTGGCCTTGCTCGGATCGCCCAACAGGGTTTCGACTTCGGTCGGACGGAAATAACGTGGATCCACTGCCACGATGGGTTGGTTTGGATCGCCTTGTTCGCGGTTTTCCCAGTAGCCCTTTTCCTCGACCCCGGTATTTTCCCAGCGGATCTTCATGCCGATTTCCTGCGCAGCGGCGTTGACGAAATCGCGAACGCTGTATTGGACGCCGGTGGCGATGACGAAGTCTTCTGGCTGTTCCTGCTGCAGCATCAGCCACTGCATTTCCACGTAATCACGCGCATGGCCCCAGTCGCGTTTTGCATCCAGGTTGCCGAGGTAAAGCGCTTCCTGCAGGCCGAGCTTGATCCGGGCCAGGGCGCGGGTGATCTTGCGTGTAACAAAGGTCTCGCCGCGGATGGGGCTCTCATGGTTGAAGAGGATGCCGTTACAGGCGTAGATGCCGTATGCCTCGCGATAGTTGACCGTGATCCAGTAAGCATAGAGCTTGGCAACGGCATAGGGGCTACGTGGGTAGAAGGGCGTAGTTTCCTTTTGGGGGGTTTCCTGTACCAGCCCGTAGAGTTCGGAGGTGCTGGCCTGATAGAAACGTGTTTTCTTGGTCAAGCCAAGGATGCGAATTGCTTCCAGGATGCGCAGGGCGCCCAGGGCATCGGAGTTCGCTGTGTATTCTGGCTCTTCAAAGCTGACCGCGACGTGACTCTGCGCCGCGAGGTTGTAGATCTCGTCCGGCTGGACCTTTTGGATAATGTGGGTCAGGCTGGATGAGTCAGTCATATCGCCGTGGTGCAAAACGAAACTCCCGTCGGAGATGTGCGGATCCTGGAACAGGTGATCGATACGGTCGGTATTGAACAGGGAAGTGCGGCGCTTGATCCCGTGCACTTCGTAGCCCTTGGCGAGCAGGAGCTCCGCCAGATAGGCACCATCTTGTCCGGTGACGCCGGTAATGAGGGCTTTTTTCTTCATAGTCATGGATGTCGTCCGTGTGCGTTATGTGTGGGTTGATGGGCGGCTTCGATGGCAATGCATCAACGGGAGGCCGTACAGGCAGGAAGTGAGGCTTTAGACTGCGACCCGCCATCAGACCTGTGGATGGCTACGCGGTTTTGGCACGCGTAATGGGAGCCGGGGTGCAGGTGTGAGCGTGGCGGATGGCATGGGTGAGGCTTATTTTGCGATCGTGTACAAAGTCAATTTACTCATCATCAACACGAGCCAGGAATGAACGGCACTCTTTTTTTCTTCTGTGTTCGTGTCGGCCCCGCACCTGTAACGTTTGGCCGCCTCGTGCGAGCACACTAATATAAAAGCGCTTCACAGGCAGTTTGCCGCTGGCGTACTTCGGTGCCTATCTTGACTGGACGCCGTTTCGCAACGATTTCGCGCGATCAGAATAAGCAAGCGAGTATATCACGCGAAATAGGCTTTTCCGAGGTGATCCAGGGCGCTGACGACTTTGCTGTCCATTGCTTTCGTGGAGGAAAATGCTTTTTTAGGCAAGTCCAGCTCGGAAATCTGAGCCAGTACTTTTTGTGACGTTGAAAAACAGGATATGAAAGGCATCGCCTACGACGTTTTTCCAAGGTAGTGTTGTGGTCGATGTCAGCGGCCGGAAGAACTTTTGAGAGGCTTTCGCCGTCACAGCCACCTTGTGAACTGCTCGCGAGCTTAAAATAAGTTGACCAATAGTCATTTACATATGCCCTGATGCGGAGCATGTTGTTTTTGCGTCACGTCTTCGAATCAAGTCCTCCCCCCGCCAGGCACTTGTTGGGGAAGGGAACTCACGAGTGCGGCGACATGAAAGGCTATGCATCTGCTGTTCTTGGCGCGTTGATGCGGTCATAATTGTCTCTTTAATATCAATTGTCTTCCACTTCCTACGCATATGCCCATCGCCCAATCGATCTTCAAAGCCTACGACATCCGCGGCATCATCGACAAAACCCTGGACGACCAGGTCGCCTATCAGATCGGTCAGGCCTTCGGCGCCGCCGCGCTGGCCAAGGGGCAGAAGAAGGTCGTGATCGGCCGTGACGGCCGTCTGTCCGGTCCTGCACTGGCCGCTGCGCTGGCCAAGGGCCTGCAGTCGGTGGGTGTGGACGTGATCGATCTGGGCATGGTCGCCACCCCGATGGTCTATTTCGGTACCCATGTGCTGGACACCCAATCGGGCATCATGGTCACCGGCAGCCACAACCCGCCCGACTACAACGGTTTCAAGATGGTGCTGGCCGGCGAGGCCATCCATGGCGAGACCATTCAGGGTCTCTATCACGCCATCGTCAAGGGTGATTTCCCGCAAGGCGCCGGCAGCTACAGCACCCACGACATCAAGGATGCCTACATCGCCCGCATGATCTCGGACGTCAGGCTGGCGCGCCCGCTGAAGATTGCCGTCGATTGCGGCAACGGCGTGGCTGGCGCTTTCGCCGGCGAGCTTTACCGTGCACTCGGTTGCGAAGTGACTGAATTGTTCTGTGAGGTCGATGGCAACTTCCCCAATCACCACCCCGATCCGGCGCACCCGGAAAACCTGCAGGATCTCATTCGTTGCCTGCAGGAAACTGACAATGAGCTCGGCCTGGCCTTCGATGGAGACGGCGACCGCCTGGGACTGGTGACCAAGGATGGTCAGATCATCTACCCGGATCGTCAGCTGATGCTCTTCGCTGAGGACGTGCTGACCCGCAACCCGGGCAAGCAGATCCTCTATGACGTCAAGTGCACCCGTCATCTGGCACCCTGGATCAGCGCGCGCGGTGGTCAGCCGTTGATGTGGAAGACCGGTCACTCGCTGGTCAAGGCCAAGTTGCGTGAAACGGGTGCGCCCCTGGGCGGCGAGATGAGTGGTCACATCTTCTTCAAGGACCGCTGGTTCGGTTTCGACGACGGTCTCTATGCCGGCGTGCGGATGCTGGAACTGATGGCGCGCCAGAGCGACCCGTCGGCCGTTCTCAATGCGCTGCCCCAGTCGGTCAGCACTCCGGAACTGCAGCTGAAGCTGCAGGAAGGCGAGAATGTGGCCTTGATCGGCAAGCTGCAAAGCGATGCCAAGTTCGAAGGCGCCCAGGACATCATCACCATCGACGGTCTGCGCGTGGAATATGCCGATGGCTTCGGTCTGGCACGCTCTTCCAATACTACGCCAGTAGTGGTGCTGCGCTTCGAGGCGGAGACGGCGGAAGCACTGGCGCGCATCCAGGGCGAGTTCCGCAAGGTCATCCTGGCGGCTCGTCCCGACGTCGCACTGCCGTTCTGACGGCCTGATGAGGTAAGATGCTGGCCCACAGTTAAGTTCAGCCAGAGTGGGCCAGCCTTGAAAATCCTAATCGTCCGCGTTTCCTCCCTGGGAGACGTCGTCCACAACATGCCGATGGTCGCGGACATCCGTCGTCATTTCCCCGCCGCACAGATCGACTGGGTCGTGGAAGAGGCCTATACGAGCCTCGTCCGCCTCAATCCTCATGTCCACACTGTGATTCCGATCGCCTTGCGTCGCTGGCGCAAGACCTTGTTCTCTGCCGCCACCCGCGCCGAGATTGCGGCTTTCCGGCGCCAGTTGCAGGCCGAGCGCTACGATGTGGTCTTTGATACCCAGGGCCTGCTCAAGACCAGCGTAGTCATGCGCATGGCGCGACTGGCCGATCATGGGCGCCGGGTGGGCCTGGCCAATGCTACCGAGGGCTCGGGCTACGAGCCGCTTTCCCGGATCTTCCACGACCAGAGTATCGCAGTCGGTCGGCGCACCCACGCCGTCATGCGGGCGCGCCTGGTGGCTGCCGGTGCATTGGGCTATCAGGTCGAGGGTGAGCCCGATTTCGCCCTGCAGGCGCCCCAATCGGCACGCTGGCCCTGGATGCCGGAGACCCCATATGCCGTCTTCTTCCACGGCACCGCACGTGCAGCCAAGCAATGGCCGCCGGCGCAATGGATCAGGCTAGGGCAGGACCTGGCAGCTCGCGGCCTGCCGGTGTTGCTGCCTTGGGGCAGCGCCCGGGAACAGGCGGCTGCGCAGCAACTGGCAGCGGGCATCCCAGGTGCCGTCGTATTGCCGGCGCTGCCGCTGATGCAGGCGGTGTCGCTGGTGCAGCAGGCCAGGCTGGTGATCGGCCTGGATACCGGTCTGACTCACATCGCTGCCGCGTATGGCAAGCCCACAGTTGAGCTTTACTGCGATTCCCCGCGTTGGAAAACCGAAGGCAACTGGTCGCCTCACATCGTCAACCTGGGTGATCTGGGGGCGCCACCGGCCGAGGAGGCCGTACTGTCCGCCGCGCTGGGTTTGCTGGACTGAGGGCTCCCGCCCGGTCAGGGCATCGACCCGGATCATTGAAACAGATCAAAACTCGGCGGCAAACTGTTGAACCGGATCGTAGGGCCGCTTGCGGCGGGGTTTTGCGGCCTGCTGACGCGCCTGCATCGCCACACGGCGTTGACGCTTGCGGGCATAATACGCGCCATGGAATCGCAAATTATCGAGATCGGCCTGACTGAATGGCGGGTCGACAACCCCAATCAGGAATGGATCACCGCGCTGGAAGCCGGCAAGGTGCTGTATTTCCCGCACTTGGCCTTCCAGTTGATGCAATCCGAGCAGGTGCTGCTTGATCCGGCCGTGCGTGCCCCGAAGTCCCGCAATATCAGCCTGGACGCGCGGGGGCATATCAAGGGCGCCGCCGGTGGTACGGAGCAACAACTGGCGTTGGCGGCGATGGTGGGACGCTTTCGCGAGCAGGCTTTGTCTTTGGTGCATACGCTCCTGCCCAAGTATCGTGACGCCCTGCGCGTAGCACCTACCAGCTATCGACCGATGCAGGTGGAAACCCGCGCCCAGTCCTGGCGCGCTGACGACCGCCGCATGCACGTCGACGCCTTCCCGTCGCGGCCGAACTATGGTGAGCGTATCCTGCGCGTCTTTACCAATATCAACCCGGAAGGCGTGCCGCGTGTCTGGCGCGTGGGCGAGCCTTTTGAAACCGTGGCCAGGCGCTTTCTGCCTCGTGCCAAGCCTTATGTTGCCTGGCAGGCGAAATTATTGAAGGCCTTGCGCGTGACGAAGTCCTTGCGCAGCGAGTACGACCACATGATGCTTCAGCTGCACGACGGCATGAAGGGCGACATGCAATACCAGCAGGATGCCCAGCAGGTAACCATGCCCTTCGCCGCAGGCTCGGTCTGGATCTGCTTTTCGGATCAGGCATCTCACGCAGTCATGTCGGGGCAATACATGATGGAGCAGACCCTGCACCTGGCACCGGAACAGCAATACGATCCGCAATCCAGCCCGCTGGCCATCCTGACGCGCCTGGCCGGCCATCCTTTGGTCTGAGATGCGGTTGCTGTATTCCCTGATCTGGTGGCTGCTGCTGCCGCTGGTGCTGCTGCGCCTCTGGTGGCGTGGCCGCAAGGAGCCCGGTTACCGGGCCCATGTGAGCGAGCGTCTCGGCTTTTATGCGCGCCTGCCTGATTCGCAGGCGCGTTTCATCTGGGTGCACGCGGTGTCGGTCGGCGAGACCCGCGCTGCAGAGCCGCTTATCGATTCTCTGTTGCAGCAATATCCCCAGCATTCCATCCTGCTGACCTGCATGACGGCCACCGGTCGCGCTACCGGCGCCCAGGTCTACGGCAAGCATGGCGGGCGTGTCCTGCAAAGCTTCCTGCCGTATGACATTGGATGGATGTGTGCCCGGTTTCTACGACATTTTCGACCAACTGTCTGTGTGCTGATGGAAACCGAGGTCTGGCCCAGCCTGATCGCCCAATGCCGTCGTTACCACGTTCCCGTGATGCTGGCCAATGCCCGTCTGTCGGAGCGTTCGTTGCGGCGTGGGTTGCGTTTTGCCGCCTTGTTGAAGCCGGCAGCTGAGGCCATCAGTGTAGTCGCGGCGCAATCGGACGCGGATGCGCAGCGTCTGCGCGCCTTCGGGGCGCGTCAGGTCGTCGTGACGGGGAGCCTCAAGTTCGACGTTGAGCCACCTGATGCCGTGGTTGCCCGGGGTCTGGAGTGGAAAGCCCAGGTCGGACTACGCAAGGTGCTGTTATGCGCCAGTACCCGGGAAGGCGAAGAAGCCCTGATCCTTGACGCGTTGGCTCGCGAAGGACGGGGTGACTGGCTGACGGTCATCGTGCCCCGTCACCCTCAGCGATTCGATCAGGTCGCCGACATGATCAGTGCCCGTGGCCTGCGCCTGCAGCGGCGGTCCACACTGCAGCAGGACATCCGCTTGCAGGATGTGGATGTACTGCTGGGTGATTCCATGGGGGAGATGTTTGCCTACTATGCGCTTTGTGATGTCGCATTCATCGGTGGCAGCCTCTTGCCGCTCGGTGGGCAGAACCTGATCGAGGCGCTGGCCTTGGGTAGGCCGGTGTTGATCGGCCCGCACACTTTCAATTTTCAGCGCATTACCGAGGATGCCATTGCCGAGCACGCAGCAGCGCGCGTAGAGAATGCAGATGCATTGCTGCGTCAGTGGAAAGAACTCGTGTCCGACCACACGCGTATGGATCAAAGGTCGCATTCCGCAAAGGAATTTGCGCAGCGTCACCAGGGCGCAACTGGCCGGACGCTTTCCCTGCTGGACGGGTTGCTGAAAGATGGTCAGGCGCGGCGATAGGCGTCGACCGTTTTCTGGAATGCGGCGTCGACTGTCGTTCTGGGCGTCCAGCCCAGCAGATCGCGGTTCTTGCTGATGTCGACCTGCAGGGAGCCGCAAAGACGCTGCGCGATTCCAGGCCTGCCCATCATGCGTGCTGCCAGCATCAGCCATGAGGCCGGTAGCGATGGCAGGAATGGCGACTTGCCCAGGGCAAGGGAGATGCGTCTGAGCATGGCGGTAGTTGAGAGGTCTTCACCATCAGATACCAGGAATACCTGGCCTGCAGCATCGGGGTGGCTCAGGCAGACGCAGATCAGGTCCACCAGGTTATCCAGCGCTACCAGGCTGCGGCGATTGCTGGAGATGCCGCCCAGCGGCAGCGGTATGCCTTTATCCAGCCAGCGGATCATGCTCAGGAAATTGGCTTTGACTCCAGGGCCATAGACCAATACCGGTCTTATCACCACCACTTCCATGGTTCCATTGCGCGCCAGCTCCCGCAGCGCCTGTTCGGCTTCCATCTTGGAGATGCCGTAGGGATCGGCCGGGGCGGGCGTATCGTCGGCTGTAAAGGGACGTCCTGGTTGCGTCTCTTCACCATTGACCTTGATCGAGCTGATGAAAATGAAACGGCGGACTCCCGCCTGTTGCGCTTGACGTGCCAGCGCCAGCGTTCCTTCGACATTGGTCCTGCGGAATTTCGATAACGGGTCGCCGGCTGTTTCGTTCATCACGTGTACCCGCGCCGCGCAGTGGACCACCGCTTCCATGCCTTCTAGTGCTGAGGACCAATTGGTATCGGGTGCCAGTTCTTCGACGATCACTTTTTCCAGTGTGCTGGAGTCTACGGGCAGCTTTGCTGTGGGGCGAAGTGCGGCACGCAGATGATGATGGTCCTCGGAGGCAAGTTGGCGAACCAAGGCTTGGCCAACGAAACCGGAGGCGCCGGTAATGAGAATACGCATGGACAAATAAGGGAGCGGCGGGGAAAGAGGACGCCAATACTATCATCGTGTCCCGACTTGCCCGGTGAATGCGGAGGCCAGCTCGTCTGGCTGCTTGGTATATAGAAGAATGGCCTTGCTTGGCATCGGGATGGCGCTGCCTATTTGGGCTGGCTAAATTATTTTCGAATATTTTTCAAAAAGTGCTTGCGTGGTGTGGGGTGGGTTGCTATAGTTCGCCCCCTGCTGACGCGACACACGAAGCGAAGTTGAAAAACAGAGCGACGAAGGTGGGCGAAGCAGGTGAGTAGTGAAGCAGTTCGAAGGGCGTTTAAATGGAAGTAGTCGAGCAGGCAGTAAAAGCGAAGACGAAAAAATTTAAAACGAATCGCAAAAAAGTAGTTGACGCGATGAACTAACTGCTACATAATCTCGTTTCTCTGCTGCTGACGAACAAAACGATTCGCAGCGATGCAAACAGCGCCAGGCGCGTTTGATGCAGATGATCTTTAAAAATTAACAGCCGATAAGCGTGGGCGTTTAATGAAGTGCGACAGAACCTCGGTTCTGGAAACTTTAAATATTAAATGCTCACAAG
>NZ_AEEC02000014.1 GCF_000300975.2 Herbaspirillum frisingense GSF30
GGAGCGGGAGAAGAGTCTCGAACTCTCGACCTATACCTTGGCAAGGTATCGCTCTACCAACTGAGCTACTCCCGCATCGGAAACAGAACGCTATTATAAGTCACCGTTGGCGTTTGTCAACTATTGAACTTGGTTTTTTAATTATTTATTTAATTATCTTCTTGCGGTTTTCAGCGTCGGCTTCCTTGATCATCGGCATGGCGCGACGCAGGTAATACAGCATTGACCACACCGTCAACACCGCCGCCACCAGCAGCAGCAGGCTGCCCCACAGACGGGTATCGATGATGGAGAACAGCGTGTCGTAGTACAGCAGCATGGGGATGGCAATCATCTGGGCGGTGGTCTTGATCTTGCCCAGCGAACTGACGGCCACCGACTTGGACGCACCGATCTGGGCCATCCACTCGCGCAGGGCCGAGATGGCGATCTCGCGACCGATGATGACGAAGGCGATCACCGGGTGTACGCGATCCAGATGCACCAGCACCAGCAGTGCACCGGTGACCATGAGCTTGTCGGCCACCGGGTCGAGGAAGGCACCGAAGGCCGAGGTCTGGTTCCAGCGCCGGGCCAGGAAGCCGTCGAACCAGTCAGTCGCAGCAGCGACGATGAACACGGCGGTAGCGGCGATACCTTGCTCATAGCGGTTCAGGCCGATCTCGGGCAGATAGTAGACACCGACGACCAGGGGAATGAGCGCCACCCGCAACCAGGTCAGCAGAATCGGAATATTGAAAGGCATACGTCTTGGAGGGTGGGTGCGGCGTACACAAAAAAAATTTACCGAATAGTAGCAGAGTCGTCCCCTGCTGCGCCCGCCTTTCATTCGGCTGGCGCCGCGCGGCGCATCGCGCACGTGACGGATCAGTGCAATTGCCGGTAGATTTCCTCGGCCAGCTGGCGCGAGATACCTTCCACCGAAGCCAGGTCATCCACGCTGGCATCGACCACGCCGCGCAAGCCACCAAAGCGCACCAGCAGGCGCTGGCGACGCTTGGCACCGATGCCTTCGATCTCTTCCAGGCGCGAGGTCTGGCGTGCCTTGGCGCGCTTGGCCCGCATGCCGGTGATGGCGAAGCGGTGCGCTTCGTCGCGGATCTGGGCGATCAACATCAGCGCGGCCGACTCCTTGCCCAGTTCCTTGGGCGCGCGTCCATCTGCGAAGACCAGGGTTTCCAGGCCGACCTTGCGCCCTTCCCCCTTGGCTACGCCGACGATGAGGCTGATGTCCAGGCCCAGTTCAGTAAGGACCTGGCGTGCCATTTCCACCTGCCCCTTGCCGCCGTCGATCAGGACGATGTCGGGCATGACGCCTTCGCCGTTGGCGACCTTTTCATAACGGCGCGTGAGCACCTGGCGCATGGCGGCGTAATCATCACCCGGGGTGATGTCGTTGATGTTGTAGCGGCGGTATTCACCGTTCTGCATGGCATGGTGATGGAACACCACGCAGGATGCCTGCGTGGCCTCGCCCTGGGTGTGGCTGATGTCGAAGCATTCGGCGCGCAGTTCGTCCAGGTCGTCGCGTTCCAGCTCGAGCACCTCGGCCAGGGCACGCGTGCGGGCCTGCTGCGAACCCTGTTCGGAGAGCAACCGGGCCAGCGCGATGCCGGCACCCTTGGTCGCCATGTCCAGCCACTGCCGGCGCTGCCCCTGGGGCTGGAAGGTCAGCGTGATGCGGTGGCCACACTGTTCCATCAGCGCCACCATCAGGGCCGGATCGTCGAATTCGGTCCCCACGATCAGCGAGCCGGGGACGAACTTGTCGATGTAATGCTGGGCCAGGAAGGCCTTGAGCACTTCGACCTCGATGCTGTCCTCGGCGGTATCCATCGCATCGTCGACGTGCGTGGGGAAATAGGCACGGTCGCCGAGATGACGTCCGCCGCGCACCATCGCCAGGTTGACGCAGGCACGACCGCCCTGCACCACCACCGCAATGATGTCGATGTCGGCGTCGCTGACGGTTTCCATGCTCTGCTGGTGCAACACACTGGAGAGCGAGCCGATCTGGTCGCGCACGGCAGCGGCCTGCTCGAACTTGAGGTCGGCGGCGAAGGCATGCATCTTCTGCTCCAGCGCTTCCATCACCTCGCTTTGGCGACCACGCAGGAATTTCGAGGCGTTCTCGACGTCGATGGCGTAGTCCTCACGACTCACCAGATTCACGCAGGGGCCGCTGCAGCGATGGATCTGGTGCAGCAGGCAGGGACGCGTGCGATTGGTGAAGACCGTGTCTTCGCAGGTGCGCAGCAGGAAGACCTTCTGCAGGATCTGGATCGATTCCTTGACCGCGCCGGCATTGGGAAACGGCCCGAAATACTGGCTGCGCTTGTCCACCGCACCACGGTAATAGGCCATGCGCGGAAAGGCGTGGCCGGTGATCTTCAGATAGGGGTAGGACTTATCGTCGCGAAAGAGGATGTTGAAACGCGGCCGCAGGGTCTTGATCAGGTTGTTTTCCAGCAGCAGCGCTTCGGCTTCGCTACGGGTCACCGTGGTTTCCAGGCGGGCGATGCGCTCGACCATCATGGCGATGCGCGGGCTGGTCAGGGTCTTCTGGAAATAGCTGGAAACCCGCTTCTTGAGGTCGCGTGCCTTGCCCACGTAGAGCACATTGTCTTCGGCATCGAAGTAGCGATAGACGCCGGGCAGGTGCGGCAGGCGGCCGACCGTTTCAAGCACGATCTCGCGTGGATCGGGCAACGCAGAGGCAGGAATATCGGACATGGATATGACGGCAGCTTACAGCGATTGCAGCAATGTGCGCGCAGCCAGATAGCGCGCATCGGCTTGCAGCGCATCCCAGCCCGGGGCCTGGCCCAGCGGCAGCAGGCTGGCACGGCGTGTGGCGGAAGCGGTATCGGTGCCGCCCTTGAGACCGGCCAGGATGGCATCGGCCTTGTCGGGCGAATTGCAGATCAGCGCCACGTCGCAACCCGCATCCAGCGCAGCCTGCGCGGCCTCCAGCGGGCCACCGGCGACACTGGCGCCGTGCATGCTGAGGTCGTCGCTGAAGATCACACCCTGGAATCCGAAACGCTCGCGCAGCAGCGACAGCCATACCTTGGAAAAACCGGCCGGCTGGGCATCCACCTTGGGATAGATGACGTGGGCCGGCATCACCGCCGCCAGGCTCATGCCGAGCCAGTCGTAGGGCGTCGCATCCTCGCCGAGGATGTCATCCAGTTCCCGCTCGTCGACCGGGATGGCCACATGCGAATCGGCCGTGACGAAACCGTGCCCGGGGAAATGCTTGCCGCAATTGGCCATGCCGGCCAGCGCCAGGCCGTGATTGAGACTCTTGGCCAGCAAGGTCACCACGCGCGGATCGCGATGGAAGGAGCGGTCGCCGATCACGGTGGAGACGCCGTAGTCGAGGTCAAGCACCGGCGTGAAGGACAGGTCGATGCCACAGGCGCGCAACTCGGCGGCCAGCACGAAACCGGTGGCGGTCGCCAGCTTGGTGGCCTGCAGCACATCACGGTCCCACAGCTGACCCAGTTGACCCATGGCCGGCAGGCGGGTGAAACCGTCGCTGCGAAAACGCTGCACACGCCCACCTTCGTGATCGACCGTGATCAGGATGCCGGGGCGTGCCTGGCGGATGGCGCTGGTCAGCGCGATCAACTGCGCACGGTTCTCGTAGTTGCGGGCGAACAGGATGACGCCGCCGGTCAGCGGGTGCTGCAGGCGGGCGATATCGGCGGCATCCAGCCGCGTGCCGACCACGTCCAGCATCACCGGACCCAGGGGCTGGACGGCTTGGTTCATGACTTCTCCACGATGACAAAGGCGACGGCGTATTCCACTTCGTCGGTGATGGTGACGTGGGCGCTGAGGCCCTGCTCTTGCATCCATTGTTGCAAGGCGCCGCTGCAGACCACCACCGGCTTGCCGCTGGGGGCATTGAGGACCTGCATGGCGCGCCAGGTCATGGGCATGCGCATGCCCATGCCGATGGCCTTGGAAAAGGCTTCCTTGGCCGCGAAACGGGTGGCCAGGAAGCGGATGCCACGGGCCTCCACCTTGGCCTTGCGCCGCAGGTATTTTTCCATTTCCTGCGGCCCCAGGATCTTGCCGGCGAAGCGATCGCCGTGGCGCTTGAGCGCCGCTTCCAGGCGCGGGATCTTGAGGATGTCGGTACCGATGCCGTAGATCATGCGATGCGCCTCAAGCCTTGGTGCTGGACTTGGTCGCTTCCAGGCGCGCCTTGACCATGATGGCCTTCATTTCGGAGACCGCATTGCGCCAGCCCACGAAGACCGCATGCGCCACCACGGCATGGCCGATGTTCAACTCGGCGATCTCGGGAATGGCGGCAATCGCCTGGACGTTGGTGTAGTGCAGACCGTGCCCGGCATTGACCTTCAGACCGAGCTTGATGCCGGCCTGGACGGCGATGCGGATGCGTTCCAGTTCTTCCTGCTGCTCCTGCTCGCTGGTGGCGTCGGCGTAGCGACCGGTGTGCAGTTCGATCACCGGCGCGCCGGATTCGGCGGCGGCCTGGATCTGTTGCACGTCGGGATCGATGAAGAGCGAGACGCGTACCCGTTCCTGCTGCAACTGGCGGATGGCGGACTGCACATCGGCAAAGTGGCCGGTCACGTCCAGCCCGCCTTCGGTGGTGACTTCAGTGCGCTTTTCCGGCACCAGGCAGACATCCTGCGGCTTGATGAGACAGGCGAAGTCGATCATTTCCTTCGTCACTGCCGCTTCCAGGTTCATGCGGGTCTGCAGCAGCGGGCGGATGGCCTTCACATCGTCGTCGCGGATGTGGCGACGATCTTCACGCAGGTGCAGGGTGATGACGTCGGCACCGGCTTCCTCCGCTTCCAGGGCAGCCCGGATGGGATCGGGATAGCGGGTACCGCGCGCATTGCGCAGGGTGGCGACGTGGTCGATGTTGATGCCCAGTTCGATGGTCGGGCCGGCGGGCTGCAGGAAACTCATGGCGTCAGGATGCTTCGTGTGAGTGATATTCGGATGTGCTGTATGCATCTGGCCGCGCATCGCAGATGATGCGGCCAGACGATGATTGTAGCGACTTGGGAGCGTGCGTGGGAGGAGCGACGGCGAGCGCGCCGCCGCCGGATCACAATTGCATGAGGTCGATCAGGATCTGGCGCGTATTCAACTGCGCCCCACCAAGATGGTGCGCCAGCAGATAGCGCATCAGGAATTTGCTCTGGAGCTGGGTGGTAGGGTCGCTGTAGTCCTCGCGCTCCATGTCCAGCAGGGTCTTGCCGCTGACCTTGGGCGCACGGTCGGAAATGCGCTCCGGACGCGTCCCCTGCTCCGGATCGACGACATAGATGCCATCGGCCTGGACCGTCTTGCCGCTGACCACGCAATGACTCCAGTTGCCGGCCACGCCGGTCTGCCTGAGCAGGACCCGTTCGAACTGGCGCAGCACGATCGGTGCATTCTCGCCATGGGCCAGCTTGTTCAGGGTCGCCACGTAATGATCGAACAGCGCCGGGTGTGCGTCTTCGCGGGCCAGCAGCTTGACCAGCAATTCGTTGAGATAGAAACCGCACAGCAGCGCCGACTTCTCCAGTGGCAGCAGGCCACCGACCCATTCGGCATCGGTCAGGGTACGCACCTCGGACTTGCCGCTCCACGACAGCGACAGTGGCTGGAAGGTCTGCAAGGCGCCACGCAACTTGGAATGCGGGCGCTTGGCGCCCTTGGCCACCAGCGCCACGCGACCATGGTCACGCGAGAAGACGTCGATGATGAGACTGGTTTCCTTGTAGGGATAGCTGTGCAGCACGAAGCCCGGCTGCGCCAGTACCTTGTGCTCCTTCTCCGGCACGGCGCGGCTGCGCGCACGAGGCGCGGCCGGCTTGCGCGCAGGAGCCTTGACAGGCGCCTGCGGCACGACTGCCGGCGCTGCGGCATTTGCCGGGTCAGCCTGGCTGTCGAGCTGGGATTCGGTGAGCATGGTAGTCATGGATATCCGTCCTGAATGCGTGAAGCCACGTCGTTAGGGCGCGGCGTAATGCCATGATGATGCAGGAATTTCGCGCAGCCCGCAGGACGGGCCGCAGCCGGGATCATTCGTAGCCGTAGGCACGCAGGCCGGCTTCGTTGTCGGCCCAGCCCGATTTGACCTTGACCCAGATCTCCAGGTAGACCGGACCGCCGAAGAGACGCTCCATGTCCAGCCGCGACTGGGTGGAAATTTCCTTCAGGCGCGCGCCCTTCTGACCGATCACCATGGCCTTGTGGGTGTCGCGTTCGACCAGGATGGCGGCGAAGACGCGGCGCAGGTTGCCTTCCTGCTCGAACTTCTCGATCAGCACCGTGCTGGTATAGGGCAGTTCTTCGCCGACAAAGCGGAACACCTTTTCACGCACGATTTCGGAGGCCAGGAATTTCTCGCTGCGGTCGGTGATGTCGTCTTCGTCGAACATCGGCGGATTCTGCGGCAGCAGCTTGCGCACCTCCTCCTGCAGACGATCCAGCTGGAAGCGCTGCTTGGCCGAGACCGGCACCACGGCGGCGAAGTCATGATGCGAGGCCACTTCGGCAGCAAAGGGCATGAGGGTGGTCTTGTCCTTGTTGCGGTCGGCCTTGTTCAATACCAGGATGCAGGGCACGTTGGACGGCAGCAGGTCCAGCACCTGCTTGTCGGCCGGGCCGAAGGTGCCCGCCTCGATGACGAACAGGATCACATCAGCTGCCGTCAGGGTATTGGTGACGGTGCGGTTCAGGGTCTTGTTGAGCGCATTGCTGTGACGGGTCTGGAAGCCGGGCGTATCGACATAGACGTACTGGGTGTTCTCGATGGTCTGGATGCCGGTAATGCGATGGCGCGTGGTCTGGGCCTTGCGCGAGGTGATGCTCACCTTGGCGCCGACCAGTACGTTCATCAGGGTCGACTTGCCGACGTTGGGACGACCGACGATGGCGATGTAACCGCAACGGTAATCGTCTGCCGGGGTCTGCGCCGACGCGTCGCCGGCCATGGGGGAATCTGTCATGCTGTTCTGGATTGCGTGGCGGATGAAGCCGCCGAAATGGGTTCTGCCGCGACCGTTTCAGCGCGGTCGCCAGTGTTGTTCTTGCCCTCGTTGCGGGTGGCCGCCGCAGGGCTCTTCGGCTCCTTGGCGGACTTGGCCGGCTTGCTGGCCGGAGCACGCTCGGAGGAGGACGCCCCCTCCGGACGATTGCCCTTGCCGCTTTCCTGGTCCGGTGCATCGGGCTGGATGGTGGCGATGCCGGCCAACTTCAACTGGGTGGTGCGGGTGCGCGGCTTGCGGCCGGCCGAGGGCGTCTTGGCCAGCGCCAGCTGCACTGCCTCCAGCGCCAGTTTGGCAGCGGCCTGTTCACCGGCGCGGCGACTGCCACCGGTGCCGAAGACCTGGATGTCCAGCTTGGGCACCAGGCATTCGATCTCGAATTCCTGGCTGTGGGCGGCACCGTGGGTGGCAATCACGTTGTATTGCGGCAGCGGGATTTTCTTGCCCTGAAGGAATTCCTGCAGCAGTGTCTTGGCATCCTTGCCCAGCGTACGGGGATCGACGTGTTCCAGCACCGGGACGTAGAGCGAACGGATCACCGCGCGCGCCGCCTCGAAACCGGAATCGAGGAAGATGGCGCCGAACAGCGCCTCCAGGGTATCGGCCAGGATCGAGGGGCGGCGGAAACCGCCCGATTTCAGCTCACCCTCACCCAGGCGCAGGAACTGCGACAGCTCCAGCCGCTGGGCGATCTCGTACAGGGACTGCTGCTTGACCAGATTGGCGCGCAGGCGGGAAAGGTCGCCTTCGTCGATCTTGTCGTAGCGTTCGAACAGCAGGGATGCCACCACGCAGTTCAGTACCGAATCGCCGAGGAATTCCAGCCGCTCGTTATGCAAGGCGCTATGGCTACGATGGGTCAAGGCCTGCTGCAGGAGCGACGCATCCTTGAAAGTGTGGCCTAGCCGTTGTTGCAAGAGTTGAGGATCCATTTTTTCATCCGTCATTCAGTCTGCCGCCCCGTTCGCGCAGCGGCGCGAGGATCGGGGATTACCAGCCTGACCAGTCAGCGGGATCGGTGCAAAGCAAAGCTCAATACTGCTCCGGGTCTGCCTCCACAACGCAAAATTGCCAAATGGAAACTACGGAAAACTGCGAAACCTTCGAAAGCTGCTCGATCAGAACGTGGCGCGCCTTAGTGGAAGCTGCCGATCCGCTTGATATCGCCCAGGTTCATCCAGACAAAGAAGGCCTTGCCGACGATGTTCTGGTCCGGCACGAAGCCCCAGTAACGACTGTCGAGGCTGTTGTCCCGGTTGTCGCCCATCATGAAGTACTCGCCCGGCGGCACCGTGCAGGCAAAACCTTCAGCGTTGTAGGTGCACAGCTCATGATGCGGGAAGGCATCCGGGTTGGGCACGAAGTTGGGAGCACGCTCATCAGTGAGGATCTTGTGTTCCACGCCGGTCAGGTTTTCCTGCCATTGCTTATAGTACGTCAGATTTTCCTCGTCCAGATAATCCGGCAGCGCTTTATAAGAAATTTGTTCACCATTTACGGTTAAGCGCTTGTTTTTATAGACAATTTTATCACCAGGAACGCCAACCACGCGCTTGATGTAGTCCACCGACATGTCCTTCGGATACTTGAAGACCATGACGTCGCCGCGCTGCGGCTGGTTCACTTCGATGATCTTCTTGTTGATGATGGGCAGGCGGATGCCGTAGGTGAATTTGTTCACCAGGATCAGGTCGCCGACCAGCAAGGTGGGCACCATGGAGCTGGAAGGAATCTTGAATGGCTCGTAGAGGAAGGAGCGCAGGCAGAACACCAGGGCGATCACCGGGAAGAAGCTGCCCGAGTACTCGATCCAGGCCGGCTGCTTCATCAGGCTGGCCTGCAGGTCGGCGCGGCCGGTGGCCACGGCGCCGTCACGCTTGATGCCCTGGGCCTCGTCACGCGCCACGCGGGCATCGAACTCGGCCAGGGCGGCATCGGCGCGGGCGCGACGCTGCTTGGACAGGAAGAAGGTATCGGCGAACCAGATCACGCCGGTCACCAGCATCAGGACGAACAGAATGAGTGCGAAGTTGCCCAACAAAGCCTGCATGTTATTTATCTTCCACTTGTAAGATTGCCAGGAATGCTTCCTGCGGGATTTCGACCGAGCCCACCTGCTTCATGCGCTTCTTGCCGGCCTTCTGCTTTTCCAGCAGCTTGCGCTTGCGCGAGATGTCGCCGCCGTAGCACTTGGCCAGCACGTTCTTGCGCATGGCCTTGACGTTTTCGCGCGAGATGATGGTGGCGCCGATGGCGGCCTGGATGGCGACGTCGAACATCTGGCGCGGAATCAGCTCGCGCATCTTGGCCGCCACCTGGCGGCCACGGATCTGGGCGGCGGCGCGGTGCACGATGATGGCCAGTGCATCGACCTTTTCGCTGTTGATCAGCATGTCCACCTTGACCACGTCGGCGGCCCGGTATTCCTTGAACTCGTAGTCCATCGAGGCATAGCCGCGCGAGGTCGACTTCAGACGATCGAAGAAGTCCAGCACGATCTCGGCCATCGGCATTTCATAGGTCAGCTGCACCTGCTTGCCGTGGTAGCTCATGTTCATCTGGATGCCACGTTTCTGCGTGCACAGGGTGATGACGGAGCCCACGTATTCCTGCGGCATGTACAGGTTGACGGTGACGATGGGTTCGCGGATTTCCTCGATCTTGGACACTTCCGGCATCTTCGACGGGTTGTCCACCATCAGCATGGTGCCGTCCCGCTGCTGCACTTCGTAGACCACCGTGGGCGCAGTGGTGATCAGGTCCATGTCGAATTCGCGCTCCAGACGCTCTTGCACGATTTCCATGTGCAGCAGGCCCAGGAAGCCGCAGCGGAAGCCGAAGCCCAGCGCCTGCGAGACTTCGGGCTCGTACATCAGCGCGGCGTCGTTGAGCTTCAGTTTTTCCAGCGAGTCGCGCAGGGCGTCGTACTGGTTGGCCTCCACTGGGAAGAGGCCCGCGAACACCTGCGGCTGCACTTCCTTGAAGCCTGGCAGCGGCGAAGGCGCCGGCTTGCCGGCCAGGGTGATGGTGTCGCCCACGCGGGCCGATTTCAGTTCCTTGATGCCGGCGATGACGAAGCCTACCTGCCCTGCCGTGAGCGCATCACGCGATTGCGACTTGGGCGTGAACACGCCGATGCTTTCGGTCAGGTACTGGGTCTCGGTGGCCATCAGCAGGATCTTGTCCTTGGGACGCAGGGTGCCGTTGACGATACGCACCAGCATGACCACGCCGACATAGTTGTCGAACCAGGAATCGATGATCAGCGCCTGCAGCGGCGCATCCGGGTCGCCCTTGGGCGCCGGCACCTTGGCGACGATGGCTTCCAGCACCTCTTCCACGCCCAGGCCGGTCTTGGCCGAGCATGGGGTGGCATCAGAGGCATCGATGCCGATCACATCCTCGATCTCGCTCTTGGCGTTGTCGGGGTCGGCCGACGGCAAGTCGATCTTGTTCAGTACGGGCACCACTTCCACGCCCAGGTCCAGGGCGGTGTAGCAATTGGCCACGGTCTGCGCTTCCACGCCTTGCGAGGCATCAACCACCAGCAGTGCACCTTCGCAAGCCGACAGCGAACGCGAAACCTCATAGCTGAAGTCGACGTGACCCGGGGTATCGATGAGGTTCAGATTGTAGATCTGGCCATCCTTGGCCTTGTAGGACAGGGCTGCGGTCTGGGCCTTGATGGTGATGCCGCGCTCGCGCTCGATATCCATCGAATCCAGCACCTGCGCTTCCATCTCGCGGTTGGAGAGGCCCCCGCACAACTGGATGATGCGGTCGGCGAGCGTAGACTTGCCGTGATCGATGTGGGCGATGATCGAGAAATTACGGATATTGTTCATTAACAGACTGGAAACGATGAAAAAAGGCGCTCCGAAGCGGGCAGTGCCCAGCCGAGCGCCTTTGCAACAGCTTATTCGACCCGGCATTTTACCGGATTTCAGAGTGACAAGCCCGACTTTCAGGTGCCGGGCTGCGCTCGCGGAGGCGAAAAAACCTCAGGAAAGCGCGCCACGCGGCGCTGCCGAGCATGACCGACAGGCAACTTTTACTTGCGCGGAAATGAATCGACAGGCTCCCTCACACAGCTTTACCTGGCGGCAAGAAAATCCTGCAAGCGCAGCGGATCAAGATGGTAATGACACAACTGCAACCACTGCCCATCCCTCGCCTGCCCCATCAGGACCGGCACCAGCTCGTCATAGCGCGCCACCAGAGCCGGATCAGCATCCACATCGATCATTTCGATATGCGCCGGCTGCGCACCCAGCGCGGCGCGCAAGGCGTCACGCAAGTCATCACACAGGTGACAATAACTGCGCGAATAGATGATGAACTGCAATTCTGCGGGCTGGGCCGGCTGACCTTCACTAGGGGATGCAGGGGACGTATGGGACATGTGACAGAAGGGCGATCAATCCCGGGCGATGGATGGAAAAAGGCTGCGACTCCCGGGAATCGCAGCCTTGAGCATCAATGCCCGCAGGCATTGCTTAGCGGAGCGGACTTCCTCAGTTGCCGCCGTTCGGGCGCAGCGGCACGAATTGCGAGGAGTCGCCACGGCGTACCAGTACCGCGGCGCGCTTCTTGGCATCCAGCTTGGCGACCAACTGCCCGAATTGCTTCGCATCCTTGACATCGACTTCGTTCAGGCGCTGGATCACGTCGCCCGGGCGGATGCCGGCGGCTGCGGCGGCACCGCTGACGGCCTCCACCAGCACGCCGTTATCGACCTTCAATTCCTTCTTCTGGGCGTCAGACAGGTCGCTCACCACCAGGCCCAGGGCATTGGGGGTGTTATCCGGCTTGGCTTTCTTTTCCTCGGCCTGCTTGGGCTTGTCGGCTTCCAGCTCGACCACGGTCACCGTCAGGTCACGCGCACTGCCCTTGCGCCAGATGTTGACGGTCGCCTTGGCCCCCGGCTTGGTGGCACCCACCATGCGCGGCAGATCGCTGGGGCGTTCGATGGCAGCGCCGTTGTACTTCAGGATGATGTCGCCTGCTTCCAGGCCAGCCTTCTCGGCCGGGCCGCCGGCTTCCACACGCTGCACCAGGGCCCCCTGGGCACGCGCCAGGCCCAGCGACTCGGCCACATCCTTGGTCACTTCGCCGATCTGCACGCCGATGCGGCCACGTGTCACGCGACCGCTGGCCTTCAACTGGTCGGCCACGCGCAGCGCCTCATCGATGGGCACGGCAAAGGAAATCCCCATGAAGCCACCAGAACGGCTGTAGATCTGCGAGTTGATGCCGACCACTTCGCCCTTGAGATTGATCAGCGGGCCACCGGAGTTGCCCGGATTGACGGCAACGTCGGTCTGGATCAGCGGCAGATAGTCGCCGGTATCACGCGCCTTGGCCGAGACGATGCCAGCAGTGACCGTGTTTTCCAGCCCGAAGGGCGAGCCGATGGCCAGCACCCACTCTCCGACGCGAATCTTGTCGGAGTCGCCCATGTTCAGACGCGGCAGATTGCTGCCGTCGATCTTGAGCACAGCCACATCGGTGCGGGTATCGGAGCCGACGATCTTGGCTTTGAATTCACGCTTGTCGGTCAGGGTCACATAGACCTCGCTGGCACCTTCCACCACGTGGGCATTGGTCAGGATGAAGCCGTCGGCGGAGATGATGAAGCCGGAACCAACACCACGCGGCACCTCCTCCTGCTGCCCCTGCCCACCCTGTTTGCCATTGCCACGAGGCGTTCCGGGCTGCTGCTGGCGTGGGACGGGGATACCGAAGAAACGCCGGAAGAATTCCTGCATTTCCGGATCATCCATCCCGCCCTGCCCCTGGGCATTCTGGCGTACGCGCTCGGTAGTCCGGATATTGACCACACCGGGGCCGGTGCGCTCGACGATGTCGGCAAAATCGGGCAGCGCGGCCACACTTGGCGAGGCCACGGGCGGCGCAGCCAGCACGCCCGGAGCGGCGGCCACAACGGAGGCGGCCAGCAAGGCGCTGGCAAAGGTCTTCTTCAACGGAGTCATTGCAACAGTCTCTCTTCTATTTGGATGTCAGTTCAATGGAATCGGCGACTTGCCGGATCGCGGCGGCGGGCACTTCACCAACCACCGTCAACCAGTAGTCTCCCTGGCGGCGACCGAGGATATTCAGGGCCCCTTGCTGGATCGTACCTTCTTCCCCGCCCTGGCTACCGGGCTCGATGAACACCGAGATGGCGGCCAGACCATCGGAAAACACGATCTGTGACACCTCACGTCCGGCTGGCTGGTTCTGGGCAGGCACCGGTCCGTCCGGCGTCACACCGGGGATCATGCGTCTTACCTGCTGGATCTTACGAAATCCCGACGGTGGCGTAATCCGCCATGCGGAAAGATCGACCGGGCTCATGGCAGTCTTTTCCACCTGCCAGCCGCGCGTATCCCTGTAGGTGGGGTTGACGCGGCTGCGATCAATCCCGCCGATCTCTATTTGTGTGAAGGCGATCTGCTCGATCACCTCCCCCTTCGCTCCCAGCGTCTGGGCGCGTAACAACAGGCCCGTGGCCTTGTCGCCGCAGAACCGGTAACCGTAACGCAGCTTGTCCAGTGGCTCCAGCACCACGGCATCACACACCCGTCCGGCCACGCGCTCGGGGGCGCCAGCCTTGAATCGATAGTGGACAGCCAGTTCATCGGGGCGGGCATCCAGGATCGCCGGGAACACATCCCGGCTCACACGTTTTTCCATGCGCATGATGCGTACGTCAGGCAGATAGCCGACGACATCATCATTGTTGCGAATGAATTCGCTGGGCTTGCCATCGAGCAGCTCCAGCTTTTCGTGCTCGGTCTTGCCGGCGACCACGTGCGTGACACGCGAACTGCGGATCAAAGAGCCCTGCTGATAGACGAAACTACCCGAATAATTCAATCGCTGCGCGGCAGATTGCATTTTTTGCAACTGCGTCGGCAATGGGGAAGGAGTGGAAGCTTCACTGGCAGGAGATGCTGAAACGCCATCCGCCGCATGAGCGGATGGCGAGAACAACATGGGCAGGAAGCAGAGTACGCCGTACAGACGCCCCGTTTGACGCATCTTATTTATCGGCGTCAGAGGAGAAGGCAGCAGAACGGGCGTATTGCGCCGAACTATAGGAAGGCGAGAAACGCTGGTGGGCAGACAGGTACTGGTCGATACGCGGGTCGCGCTTGACTTCACCCTGCTGGGCCAGCGAACTGAACTGGTTCACGTTTTGCGGATTGCCGCTGGTATCGGCCACCGTGGCAATCGCCGACGGTACCGAAGGGGCAGCCAAGGGAGCCGAAGCCACCTGAGCGACCGGAGCCGCCATTCTGGCATCGGCATTGACTACCGCCTGCTGCGGCATGGCCACGAACACTGCGGCCACGGCAGCTGCAGCCGCTGCCGCGCTGGGCATCAACAGACGCACCAGACGGCTGGGACGAGCCGCGCGATGATCACCATTGGCGGCAGTCTTGACTGCAGCTGGCTGAACCTCAGCAGCGGCAGGCACTGCCGCGGTCACTGCGGCAGCCTGCGGCGCCACGATGGCCGGCTCGGCGTCCAGCAATGCCGCCATGCGGGCCGAGAAGCCGGCGCTCAGGGAGACATCCATCTCTTCCGAACGCAGCACCTCGCCGATGCGGTGGTAATCTTCCCACGCGTCCTGGGCGTTCTCGGAAGAACGCAAGGCCGCGAAGGCAAGGGTCATTTCGTCAGAGCTCAACTCGCCATCGGCAAGGGCTGAGATCTGTTCTCTGGTCGTTACTTTGGTATCCATAAGCAGTCACCCGGCAAAAATCTTAGTTCCATACCCGCTTTATTATTTTCTTTCTTACAACAGGCTTGCGGCCTCATTACCAGCGCTTGTCCGCCGCCGTATCCAGCAAGGGACGCAACTTCTCGGCAATTGCTTCCCGGGCGCGGAAAATGCGACTGCGCACGGTGCCGATCGGACAATTCATCGCATCTGCAATCTCGTCGTAGCTCAACCCCTCGATCTCGCGCAACGTGATGGCAGTACGTAATTCTTCCGGCAATGCCTCCATCGCCACGTTGACCGTTTGAGCAATTTGCTTGGTAGCCAACATCGACTCTGGAGTGTTGATGTCCCTCAGATGGTCCGCATCGTCAAAAGTTTCAGCTTCTTCTGCATCGGCTTCTGTCGAAGTTGGCGCCCGACGGCCCATGGTGACCAAATAGTTCTTGGCAGTGTTGATACCGATGCGGTACAGCCAGGTATAGAAGGCCGAATCGCCGCGAAATTGCGGCAATGCCCGATAGGCCTTGATGAAGGCTTCCTGTACCACGTCTTCAGCTTCGGCCTGGTCGCGCACCAGGCGCGAGACCAGCCGCATGAGCTTGCGTTGATACTTGACTACCAATAGCTCGAACGCCTTCTTGTCGCCGCGCTGGACGCGCTCAACAAGCTGCTGATCTATTTCGCGTTCTGTCGTCAAACCGGGTTCCTTGTTTTTTATGGCCGTGTTGTTTTATCGTCATTGCCCGTGGCAGATGCTTCCAGCCCGGCAATTTTCAAGTCTGCCGACCTTATTTTTCGAGCATCTTCGCTTTGGCCGTATTGTGACTGATCAGCCAGCGACATGCCACGGAAAGTGAACGGAAGGTATCTTCAGAAACCGAATCCGGAAGAATGGGAATGGTACGGGTCTTGCCGTTTTCCAGGCGCAGGCGCAGAAACAGCATGCCTGGCCAGATGGTGCTGCCGGCCAGCAATTGGGCCAGCCCGGCCTTCATGACCTGCGGCTTGGCGCGCGCCGACTGCACCAGGTGCTCCACCACGCGGATCTGCCCGGTGCCGGAAATATGCAGCCAGATGACCTTGCGATCGCGCAATACCATGGCCAGGGCGACTGCGGCTGCCAGGATGCAGCCTCCGGCGAGGCCCAATCGCGCCGGCAAGGACAGCGCGCCCGGCATCAGCAACGACATCAGTATGCCGGCCAGCGCCACGCACAGGCAGGCAAAGCCAGTGACCAGCAGGAGTAGCCGGGACGGTTTGATATCCGCAGAAACTGCTATAGACATGAGATGCTCGGGAGCGATGGCGCCGTTAAAACGACAAACCCGGCTTCCTGGGAAGCCGGGTCTTGCATTTTACATCTTGCCGATGACCAGGGTACCGTTGGTACCACCGAACCCGAAGGAGTTCTTGACAGCAATATCGATCTTCATGTCCCGCGCCTGGTTGGCGCAGTAATCCAGATCGCACTCCGGATCCTGATTGAAGATGTTCATGGTCGGCGGCGACACCTGATTGTGCACGGCCAGTACAGTCAGCACGGTCTCCAGACCGCCAGCGCCACCCAACAGGTGACCGGTCATGGATTTGGTCGAATTGACAACCATCTTGTAAGCATGGTCGCCGAATGCAGCCTTGATCGCGTCCGACTCGTTCTTGTCGCCCAAGGGGGTCGACGTACCGTGCGCGTTCAGGTACTGCACCTCATCGCCATTGACGCCTGCATCGCGCAGTGCATTGAGCACGCAGCGACGCGGACCGTCAAGGTTGGGGGCAGTCATGTGGTAAGCGTCGCCGCTCATGCCGAAGCCGAGCAGTTCCGCATAGATCTTGGCGCCACGGGCCTTGGCGTGTTCGTACTCTTCGAGCACCATCACGCCGGCACCCTCGCCCAGCACGAAGCCGTCGCGATCCTTGTCCCACGGACGGGACGCGGTCGCGGGATCATCGTTGCGGGTCGACAGCGCGCGCGCCGAAGCGAAACCACCGATGCCCAGCGGCGAGACACTGGATTCAGCGCCACCAGCAACCATCACATCCGCATCACCGTACATGATCATGCGCGCGGCGGAGCCGATGCAGTGCAGACCGGTGGTGCAGGCGGTGACAATCGCCAGGTTAGGGCCCTTCAGACCAAACTTGATGGACAAGTTGCCGGAGATCATGTTGATGATCGAGGCCGGGATGAAGAAGGGACTGATGCGGCGCGGACCACGGTTGGTCAGTTCGGCGTGGGTATCTTCGATCAGCGGCAAGCCGCCGATGCCCGAACCGATCATGACACCGATGCGCTCGGCATTCTCGTCGGTCACCGTCAAGCCACTGTCCTGGATGGCCTGGATACCGGCGGCCATGCCATAGTGGATGAAGGTGTCCATATGACGCGCTTCCTTGGCGGGGATGTAATCCTCGATATTGAAGCCCTTGACTTCACCGGCAAAGTGCGTGGTGAAGGGGGTAGCGTCGAATTTGGTGACGGTAGCGATGCCGGACTTGCCTTCCTTGATGGCACTCCACGTATCGGCGACGTTGTTGCCGACAGGCGAGATGCATCCCAGGCCGGTAATGACTACACGACGTTCACGAGTGCGGCTCAAGCAATTCTCCTGAAACTTTGACCAAAGCCCTTATCAGGCCTTGACTTGCGACTTGGCGTAGTCGATCGCCTGTTGCACGGTGGTGATCTTTTCGGCTTGTTCGTCGGGGATTTCCATTTCAAACTCATCTTCCAGTGCCATGACCAGCTCGACGGTGTCCAGCGAGTCGGCGCCCAGGTCGTCCACGAACGACGATTCGTTCTTGATGTCGGCTTCGGCGACGCCCAGTTGCTCAGCGACGATCTTCTTCACGCGTTGTTCGATATCGGACATAGTGTTCCTCCAGAGGGATGATAGGTTACAAAAGTGCGCGCATTTTAGCAGGTTTGCGCGGGGAAAATTTACTTTTAACTATTCCTGGCAAGATTGCGCCAAGTGCAGCTTAACTTCAAACAAAAGTCGGCAAAAGGACTTGAATCAAGCCCTCAGGACTTACTCAACCCATGTACATGCCACCGTTCACATTGAGGGTGGTACCGGTGATGTAGGCGGCTTGCGGCGAGGCCAGGAAGGCCACCGCATAGGCGATCTCCTCGGCCGCACCCAGACGACCCAGCGGAATCTGCTGCAAGATCGCGGCGGACTGCTGCTCGTTCAAGGCCTTGGTCATGTCGGTATCGATGAAGCCGGGCGCCACGCAATTGACGGTGATGTTGCGGCTGCCGATCTCGCGCGCCAGCGCGCGGCTCATGCCGGCCACGCCGGCCTTGGCGGCGGCGTAGTTCATCTGGCCGGGATTACCGGCCTCGCCCACCACCGAAGTGATGTTGATGATGCGACCGCTGCGGGCCTTCATCATGCCGCGCAGTACCGCGCGGGAGAGACGGCCCACGGCCGTGAGGTTGGTGGCGATGACGCTGTCCCACTCCTCGTCCTTCATGCGCATGGCCAGTTGGTCCTGGGTGATACCGGCATTGTTGACCAGGATGGACAGCGAACCGAATTCCTTCTGCACCTGCTCCACCACGGCCACGCTGGCCTCGGCATCGTTGACGTTCAACACCACGCCGCGACCGGCTTCCGACCCCAGCGCCGCCAGGTATTCACTGATGGCGGCCGCGCCGGCCTCGGAGGTGGCGGTACCGACCACCTTGGCACCCTGGCGCGCCAGTTCGGTGGCGATGGCACGACCGATACCGCGCGACGCGCCGGTCACCAGGGCGACCTGGCCCTGCAGATTCTGTGCACTCATTTCAGCAACTCCAATACTTTGTTCAGGGATTCCTGGTCGACGATGGCCTCACCCACCAGTTCGCCATTGATACGCTTGGTCAGGCCGGTCAGCACCTTGCCGGGACCACATTCGATCAGGTGGGTCACGCCACCGGCGGCCATCTTCTGCACGGTCTCGACCCAGCGCACAGGCGCTGCAGCCTGGCGCACCAGCGCATCCTTGATGGCAGCCGGATCGCTGACCACGGCCACATCGACGTTATTGATCAGCGCAATCTGCGGTGCGGCAAATGCCACGTTGGCCAGATAGGCTTGCAGGCGATCCGAAGCCGGCTTGAGCAGCGACGAGTGGAACGGCGCCGACACCGGCAGCGGCAACGCACGCTTGGCACCCTTGGCCTTGGCGATGTCGCAGGCGCGGCCGACCGCAGCCTTGTGACCGGCGATCACCACTTGCGCCGGCGCATTGAAGTTGACCGCCTCGACCACTTCACCTTGCGCGGCTTCGGTACAGGCGGCGCGCACGTCGTCGTCGGACAGACCGAGAATGGCGGCCATGCCACCCTGCCCGACCGGCACCGCTTCCTGCATGGCCTGGGCGCGGAAGCGCACCAGCGGCACGGCATCCTTGAACTGGATCACACCGGCGGCGACCAGCGCCGAGTATTCACCCAGGCTGTGGCCGGCAACCAGCGACGGCACCTTGCCACCGGCGGCCAGCCAGGCGCGATAGAACGCCACGGCAGCCGTCAGCATGACGGGCTGGGTGTTGGTGGTCAGGTCCAGGTCTTCCTTGGGGCCTTCGGCAATGAGCTTGCCCAGGTCGAACTGCAGCGCGTCGGAGGCTTCGGCGACGGTCTGGCGAACGATCTCGTTGTCGGCAAAACCGTTGAGCATCCCGATCGCCTGAGAACCCTGGCCCGGGAAAACAAAAGCAAATGTTGTCATGCTTGGATGTGATTGAGTTTGGATAAAAATGCGGGGCCGGCGCCAGAGAACCCGGCGCCACGCTCCCTGCCCTGCTTACATGCGCGCCAACACGGCGCCCCAGGTGAAGCCGCCGCCCACGCCTTCCATCATGACGGTGTGACCTGGCCGGATACGACCATCGCGCACCGCCTGGTCCAGCGCCAGCGGGATCGAGGCAGCCGAGGTATTGCCGTGTTCGGCAACGGTGACCACCATCTTTTCCAGTGGCAGCCCCATCTTCTTGGCCGTCCCCTGCATGATGCGGATATTGGCCTGGTGCGGCACCAGCCAGTCCACGTCGCTGGACTGCATGTTGGCTGCTTCCAGCGCTTCACGCGCCACTTTGTCCAGCACCGAGACGGCCAGCTTGAACACGGCCGGACCATCCATGTACAGATAGGCGGAACCGGCCACTGCACCATTGTTCACACTGCCCGGCACACAGAGGATGTGGCCGTGGCTGCCGTCGGCGTGCAGCTTGGTCGCCAGCACGCCCGGCTCCTTCGAAGCACTCATGACGATGGCGCCGGCGCCGTCACCGAAGAGCACGCAGGTGGTGCGATCCTTGAAGTCGAGGATGCGCGAGAAGACTTCCGCGCCGATCACCAGCACGTTCTTGTGGGCGCCGGACTTGATGAAGCTGTCAGCCACCGACATGGCATAGACGAAGCCGCTGCACACTGCCTGCACGTCCATGGCCGGCGCGCCGTTGGTGATCCCCAGCTTGCGCTGGACCACACAGGCGGTGCTGGGAAAGCCTCCCAGGTGATCCGGGGTGGACGTCGCCAGGATGATCAGGTCGATGTCGTTGGGCTGCATGTTGGCCGCCTCCAGCGCGCGCTGCGCTGCGGCCAGGGCCAGGTCGCTGGAGAGCTGGGTCGGCTCGGCGTAGTGACGCGCGGAGATACCGCTGCGCGTGACGATCCATTCATCCGAGGTCTCGATACCCTGCTCTGCCAGTTGTGCAGCCAGTTCGTGATTGGTCACGCGCTTGGTCGGCAGGTAGCTGCCAGTGCCGACGATTTTGCTGTAAGTGGTCATGCCGTCTTCTTGCTCTGTTAATTCGGTTGATCCAGCGAGACCGGTGCCGCAGGCTCCATCGCCACGACAGCCGTCTCGGCCGCGCGCCCCTGTCCCTGGGGCATCAGCTCCGCCATGGTGGCGGCAATACGGGCGAGCACATCATACTTGGCCGCATCATACGCGCGGCGGATGGCCCATTCGAACGCATACACATCGGCGCCGCCATGGCTCTTGAACACCAGGCCCTTCAGGCCCAGCAGGCTGGCGCCATTGTAACGGGAGGGATTGAGCCGGCGCGACAGCGCCTTGATGGCGCCATAGGCGATCAGGGCGCCCAGCTTGTTGATGAAGCCCTTCTTGAATTCACTGGTGAGCACGCTCTTGACGAAACGCCCCAGCCCCTCGGAGGCCTTCAGGGTGACATTGCCGACGAAACCGTCGCACACCACCAGGTCGGTCGTGCCTTCGAAGATATCGTTGCCTTCCACGTTGCCGTAGAAGTTGAGGATACCCTTCTCGTGGTCGGCACGCAGCAGCCCGGCGGTCGCCTTGACCAGCTCGTTGCCCTTCATGTCTTCCTCACCCACGTTCAAGAGGCCGACGGTCGGTTTGGGCTTGCCCTCCATGACCGCCACCAGGGCCGAACCCATCAGTGCAAATTGGTGTAAATGCTGAGGCTCGCAGTCGACATTGGCGCCGAGGTCGAGCATGTAGGTAGGGCCATCCTTCTGGTTCGGCAGGATGGTGCAGATGGCCGGGCGATCCACGCCGGGCAGGGTCTTGAGCACATAGCGCGACACTGCCATCAGGGCCCCGGTATTGCCAGCCGACACGGCCGCCTGGACCACGCCATCCTTGACCAGGTTCACGGCCACGCGCATGGAGGAATCCTTCTTGCGGCGCAGTGCGACCTCGATCGGGTCTTCCATGGTCACCACCTCGGTGGCGTTCTGGATCTGCACACGCGGCTCGCCGGCCAGCCGGTATTTCTTCAGCAGCGGCAGCAGCACGCTTTCCTGCCCTACCAGGATCAGCTCGGCATCGGATTCACGCTTCAGGAAGGAGGCAGCGGCCGGGAGAGTGACTGACGGGCCATGATCGCCACCCATGCAGTCGATTGAAATTTTGATGGTCATCGATTTGATTCAGAGCCTTGCCAGCCCACATTATGAGGCAGATTGGAGACCGCTCAAAATAGCACGCACGTACAGCGCGGAAAGTGAAGGTTCACGCAAGCAGGCAGGCACGTCCGCACGCGGATTACACGGATGCAACGGACATAAAAAAGCGGCGCAAAATGAACCTCCTGAATCAGAAGCTCATTGCGCCGCTTTTCTCCAAAAACAGCAAGCTCAATGAATGAGATTACTCGTCGTTCTTGGTCTTCAGCACCTTGCGACCACGGTAGAAACCGTTCGGGCTGATGTGGTGACGCAGGTGGGTTTCACCAGTCGTCGGCTCCACAGCCAGCGGGGGTGCAGTCAGAAAGTCGTGTGCGCGATGCATACCGCGCTTGGACGGGGTCTTTTTGTTCTGTTGAACGGCCATGATTACTCCTAAACCTTACTTAAGATTGAAAATTTTAACACACCGGATTGCGTTTTTCCGCAAACCCACTGTGCCGCTGCCCGGCAACGCCAGACATTCCCCAACAATACTTGTTACTGCTTCAACTTCTTCAGTACCTCAAACGGGGAAGCCCGTTCAGCACCTTTGGCCTCGGCCGCCACACCACCCTCAGGACAGACATCATGCTTGGGTGCCACCGGCAGGGCCAGCAGCGCATCGTCTTCGATCAGGTAGTTCACATCGAAGGCTGCCGATCCGACGATGACGTCGATCTCGTCATCATCCAGCAGTTCTTCGATGGTGTCGGCTTGCGCCTCATCTTTTGCCAATACCAGCAGCGACTTCGAATCAATCTCGAAATTCAATGCCGTCAGGCAACGCTGACAGATCAGATTAACTGCACCCGACACTGCCAGACTGAGTTGAGCATGCCCCAGCTTGTCGATGTCGCCGGAAAGAGCCCAACGAATCGTGCCGGAACGGTCAACCGTCTCTTGCGCCAGACGACCTAATTCAGCAACCGGAATCTCACCCTGCGCCTGCTGTTTCAGCCTGCAGAATTCGAACGCGTCGATAACAAATGCATTCATAGCCAAAGCAGAATCCGGAAAACCTGCGATCATAACAGAAAATTTCCTTACCAGTCAAAGCCTTAGCACACCATTTGCGGCAGACAGGCGAAAAAATCGCCCAACCTGTCGCGGCAAACCCTCTTTTACGTCGATTTTCCGCCAGAATCCCGGTTTTACTTGCCCACGTCGCCTGTCGACATCAGCCACCACACCACCACACACCATGTTGCAACAGCATCCCGAAACCTCCCCTACCCGCCTGATCCTGGGCTCCAGTTCGATCTATCGAAAGCAATTGCTGAGCCGGCTCGGCCTGCCTTTCGAGACCATGATCCCGGACATCGACGAAACCCCGCATGCCACTGAGACGCCCGAGGCCACCGCCCTGCGACTGGCGCGTGAAAAGGCCGCCGCCATCGGCGAGCGCAGCGGGCCGGCCCTGGTGATCGGCTCGGACCAGGTCGCCACCCTGGATGGCCTGCAGATCGGCAAACCCGGCAACCATGCCAATGCACTACGGCAATTGCAGTTGATGCGCGGGCGGGAAGTCGTCTTCCATACCGCCCTGTGCCTGTGGGATGGTCGAAATGGGCAGGCTGGCGCGACTGCGCAAGTCTGCAATGTGCAGACGCTGGTCCGCTTTCGGGACTTGGAGGATGCAGAGCTGGACGCCTACCTGCGCATCGAACAGCCCTACGACTGCGCCGGCAGCGCAAAGAATGAAGGCCTGGGCATTGCCATCCTGGAAAGCATACGCAGTGACGACCCCACTGCACTGACCGGCCTGCCACTGATCGCCCTGACCGGCATGCTGCGCCAGGCTGGAATCCGCTTCTTCAGGACGGAGAACGCCGGCAATCAGTAATTGCGACGCGGATAACCCTCGGCCAGGATGCGCTGCCACACCACCTCGCGCTGCTCCACATCCATGAAGACCCATTGCGCGACCTCATCGACGGTGCGACCGCAACCGCGGCAGACATCATCGAATGTGGTCGAGCAAACCGCCACACATGGCGTATCGGGCCGCTCGGGCGCAGGAGACAAGGACGAGGGAGACAGGGATGTGGAAGACATTGACAGAATCTGAACAGAAAACGTGAAGCGGCATGATCGGTCATATCGACCAGCCTCATGCGCGCCGTGTCCGCCATCTTACCAAGAACCGGTGCACTACCACCCCTGACACCAGAAGGGATAATCAGTCCTGACAGGGAAAACCCGAACGGAAATGCGGAAACGACAGACAAAAAAAAGCCCGCGACCAAGAGGTGCGGGCTTCAATCCAATTTCTTAAGGAGGAGATTGGAGGAGACAGGTGCAACTATAGCGACGGCCCACTGCCGAGTCTGCTTTATTGTGGCAATAGCAGATATTCACCACCCGCATAACTGTTGCAGCACCACCTCATCCACCTCACCCGCGTCACGCCACCTGAGCAACACTGTGCAGAGCCGACGTCACCGGCCGTGGCGGAGTACCACCCTTGCGCTCACAAGCTTGCACCAGCAACAGCACGCATAGCGCCAGGACCGTGCCACTCATTCTCATGATCAGCTCCCGATGTGAAGTGTCATGCAAGCACGATCCACCCTGGCGGGCAGCCTGTCAAGCCACGCTGCGCAAGCCCGGCTCCATGCGGGCGCTGGCCAGGTTCTTTTCGTAGAGCGCAGCAATCATGTCCGATTGCGTCATCATCCCGGCCAGCTTGCCGTCGGCCTGCACAATGGGGATCTGGTGCAAGCCATCGGCCATGCGCGGCACCAGCTCCAGCACCGGCGTATCCACCTGCGCCGTGATCACGGGACGGCTCATGATCTGCCCCACCACCTCCGGCTTGTCCGAATGACTGAACGGCACCCGGCGCAAGAGCTGCCGCAATTGCGCCACCAGTCCGGTATGCACCTCCACCCCGGCATGCTCCAGGAAATCGCTGCGACTGACGATACCAATCACATGCTGCCCCCGATCCAGTACGGGCATGGCGCGCAAGCGGTGCTGCTGCAACAGCCGCCAGGCCTCATCCAGCCGGGTGGCAAACTCCACCGCCACCACATCACGGGACATCACCGCCGCACACAGGGTCTGGCCGAAGCGGCGGTGGTAGGCGCGCATCTCAGTCTGCAGAAAGATTTCCTCCAGATCGTCGCGACCGATGTCGAGCACCTGATTGAAATCTTTCAGCACCTCATCCAGATCTTCATGCGAAAAGCCCAGCCGCGTGATCGGCAGTTCATCGCGCGTCTGGTGCGGATGCGGTGCCGCGCTGTGCTGCGCATGGGGATAGCGGCGCCCGGTGGCGTTGTTGAAAAACAGTGCCGTCAGCAACAGCAGCGCCGAATTGAGCAGCACCGGCGACAACACGAAGGCATAGCCCATCTCATGCACCACTGGCCCACCCAGTACGGCGGTCAGCGCCACCGCGCCGCTGGGCGGATGAATACAGCGCAGCAGGAACATCGCGCCGATGGCCAGCGAGATTGCCAATGCCGCCGCCAGCGCCGGCTCCTGGACCAGCCTCGCGCAGGTCACACCGATAAGCGCCGCGCACAGGTTGCCACCGATGATGGACCAGGGCTGGGCCAGCGGACTGGATGGCACCGCGAACAACAGCACCGCCGACGCCCCCATGGGCGCGATCAGCCAGATGGTGTGGACTTCATGCGGAAGGACTGCATAACTGATCAGGCCGACCAGCAGAATCCCGAACAGACTGCCGGCGCAGGAGCGCATGCGCTCGAAGCGATCGACATTGGTCTTGGCAGGAATAAAACTTTTGAACCACAGCAAGATAGAATCGGGCATATCCGTTCCCTGACAACTTGGGCAGACGACAACCTGGGACGCAGCCACGTACCAGGCCAAACCGCAATTACATCACAAGATGATATATATGTCCCGCTTACCCCGTATTGCGCAGTTCCGCGCACCGGCAAACTCCCTCCACGATGAAGGCCAGTCCTCATGAAAAGCGCCAGCCGCCTGCAAAAGGAGGATTTCGAAGCCCTGTCGGATTTTCGCTACCAGTTGCGCCGCTTCCTGCGCTTTTCGGAAGACGCCGCGCAAAGTGAGGGCCTCACTCCCTTGCAATACCTGTTGCTATTGCATATCAAGGGCTTTCCCGGGCGCGAGTGGGCCAGCATCAGCGAACTGGCCGAACGCTTGCAGGCCCAGCACCACGGCGTGGTGGCGCTGGTTACGCGCTGCGTGAAGGCGGGACTGGTCACCCGTGCCCCGGATGATCGCGACAAGCGACTGGTGCAAGTCCGGCTGACCGAACTGGGCGAGCAGTACCTGCACCGCCTGGCGCAATTGCACCGCGACGAACTGCAATCCCTGTCGGGCGTGTTCCAGGTCTCGCACATCTCGGCCTTCAACGACCGCGACTGAGCTTGCACATCGCCGTCCGGCTGGGCGCCTGTGGATGTCCGCAGGCCCTGCCGCGGCAAGCTGCTGTTATGCTTGCGACAACTTGCCACCACCCATCCCCATGAATCGCAAACCCGCCACCGCCGCTGCGCCCTCCCGCGCCATCACCAAGGAAGACGTGGCGCGCGCTGCCGGTGTTTCGCACATCACGGTATCGCGGGTCATCAATACGCCGGAGAAGGTGGCCCCCGCCACCCGTGAGCGGGTCGAGGCCTTCATCAGCAGCATGGGGTACATCCCCAACATGCTGGCCGGCGGGCTGGCCTCGCGGCGCACACGCATCGTGGCCGCCATCGTGCCCACCATCAGCCATTCGATCTTCGCCGAAACCGTGCGTGGGCTGTCCGAACAACTCAGCCTGCAGGGCTACCAGTTGTTGCTGGGACAGACCAATTATTCGGAAGAAGCGGAAACAGGGCTGGTGGAAGCCTTCATCGGCCGTCGGGTCGACGGCCTGGTGCTGACCGGCGTGCAGCATTCGGTACGTACCCGCCAGCGCCTCAAGGCGGCCGGCATCCCGGTGGTGGAAACCTGGGATCTAACCCCGCAACCGATCGACATGCTGGTCGGTTTCGACAACCATGCCGCCGGCCACGCCATGGGGCAGTACCTGCACCGCAAGGGTTATCGCCGCATGGCCTTCGTGGGCGGCGAAGACCCGCGTGGCCTGGCACGCTATGCCGGCATGCGCGAGGCGCTGCTGGCACAGTCGGCAGCGGAGCCGGTGCATCTGGTCATGCCCATGGGCTCCTTCCTGCAGGCCGGGCGCGAAGCCATCTGCCGGCTCCTGGCATTACAACCCGGCATCGACGCCGCCTTTTTCAGCAATGACGTCCTCGCCGCAGGCGCTGCCCTGGAGTGCGCCCGACGCGGCATCGCCGTGCCGCAGCGCATCGCGCTGGCCGGTTTCGCCAATCTGGATATCGCGCCGGAAGTCTTGCCCGCCCTCACCACCGTCCAGATCAGCGCCCACCAGATCGGACTGACGGCCGCCGAGATGCTGCTGACCCGCTTCGATGGCGATGCAGTCACGCAAACGGTATGCGATCTCGGCTACGCCATCCTCGAACGCGACAGCGCCTAAGGCTCAGGAGGCTCAGGAAGCCCAGCAAGCCCAGGGACCTCAGGACATAAGGTCGTCGGCAGTCGCCTGTTCGACCCGATTGCGCCCGATCCGCTTGGCCCGGTACAGGGCCAGATCGGCGTGCTTGATCAGTTCGTCGAGTCCCTCGCCATCACCCAACGCCGCCACGCCGAAGCTGGCACTGACCTTGATCCGGCGCCCGTCCTCGATCTCGAAATCGGCGTGCTCCAGGGCCGCACGCAATTTCTCGGCAGCGCTGCCAGCCTGCGCCAGGTCGGCTTCCGGCAGCAGGATGACGAACTCCTCGCCGCCATAGCGTGCCAGCACATCCACCTTGCGCAGCAAGCCGGCCACGAGCTGGGCCACGCCGCGCAGGATGACGTCGCCAGCCTGGTGGCCGTAGGTGTCGTTGATGCGCTTGAAGTGGTCGATATCGAACAACACCACCGCCATGCCCCGCCCATAGCGCTGCGACAGGCCCATCTGCTGGCCGGCCTGGGTGAAGAAGGCACGCCGGTTCAGCACCCCCGTGAGGAAATCGGTATTGGAGGAGGTCTGCAGCTGCGTGATCAATGCTTCGCGCTCGCTGGCCAGGCTATTGCGCTCTCGCATGCGCTGCTTGAGCACTCGCAGGGCGCGCATCATGGCAGCGATCTCGTCGCGATGGCGCGCCTCCGGGATTTCCTGCTCCAGCTTGCCCTCCACCAGACCGGCCACCAGATCGGTGGCCCGCACCAGCGGCTGCACCACACGCCGCCGAATGAGCACCATCAGCAACTGGAAGAACAGGCAGGCCGTCAGCGTCAGCCCCACGACCAGCACCAGCAGGTTGCGCGCCCGGGCATTGTTCTGTTCAGCCTGCCGCATCAATTCAGCCAGCAACAGGTCGCGCAGATCGGTGATGGATTGCATCTGCGGCACATAGAACTTGTAGAGATCGGCGGTGCTGACGCCATAGCTGCTGGAATGCAGGCCAATCTGCAGCAGGAAGTCGAGGAACTGGAATCCGCTATCGAAATACTCCTTGTCCACCCGGTCCAGCGCCTCGGCAAACTGCGGCTGGCTCGCGTAGCCAGCCATCTGCGCAGCCACCACACCGCGCAACAGTTCGATGCGGCCATACAGGCGCCCGATTTCGATGACCTCATCCTGGGTCAGCTGGCGCTGCGCGATCAGCGGCGCGACGAAGCGCGAACCGACCTGCCCGGCGTACTCGCGCAGGCTGGCGGTGGCACGCACGGCCGACAGACCATCGCGCAGGCGCGGGTCGGCCCGATCCACTTCCAGGGTCAATTCGCTGACCACGCGAATCATCAGCGGCATCAGGTCCACCATGCCGGCGACGGCGGCCAGCACCAGCACGTCGCTGCGATTGTCGGCCGACAGGCGCGCCACCCGATCCAGATTGGCCCGGGCCGGCCCCAGTCCCTGCTCCACCGTGCGCACCTTGTCCAGCGCCCAAGACTGGCGCAAGCGGGCATCGGCTTCCAGCGCCGCATGCAAACTGGCCAGGGCGACGTCGGTCTGTTGCCGGGCGCCGGCCAGTTGCTTCAGGAGTGCCTCGGATTGTTGCGGTGATGCGCCCAGGAAAGCATTGGCCGGGCCACGCTCGGCCGAAACCTTCTCCATGGCCAGCAGAGCCAGCCGCAGATTGCGCAAGGCAGGCACACTGTTGGCGCCGTTGCGATAGGTACTCCATTCCGTCCAGACCAACGCCACTGCAAATGCCAGAAACAGCATCAGCAAGCCGATGGAAATGAGCCGGAACAGACGATTCAAGGACATGATGAGCCCGCTACGAAGGCAAGTGCATTTGACGAATATAACAAGGCCGACCAATCGACGGCACGACTACATCGCGAGCAGGGATGAAAAAAGCGGGCGGCGCAGACACGGCGCCACGAAAGCAGGCATGCGCTCCCACGTCATGGGAGCAACCGGCGCATCACGCGCTTCCCCCTCGTGAACGCGTGACGACCGATACGATGAACAAAGCGCGGCGATGCGCTTGCTCCGGAAGCATTTCCCGCGCAGGCGGCGGGCGGGCAAATCAGGTAGCCAATGACGAAACCTCAGACAAAGGCGACCAGCCAACACGACAACCCGAAACGACAGGCAAAAAAATAAGGCCCTGAAAAATTCAGAGCCTTATCTATACAACTGCTACAACTGCGAGCCAACTGGCGGAGAGGGTGGGATTCGAACCCACGGTACGGGAAACCGTACGCCTGATTTCGAGTCAGGTACATTCGACCACTCTGCCACCTCTCCGGTTAACTTCGGTCGTTTCACTGCGTGGTGCAGCAAAGACAGCGACTATAGCAGAACTATTTTCATAGTGGAATGTTTTTTTGAAAAAACTTTAAAAAAAGAGCTTTTCATCTTCTTGAACCGGAAGCAGCGTGGCGAAAGAATCCTTCTTCACCTACAAACCGCTCAGACTGCATTTCTCATCATCATCTTGTCATAAATCACTTCTAGCATCCGTAAACTATTTGTCGTTCTTTGGACTCTCAGACCCGGATTCAGCCAGATGGCGCCCCTATCCAACGCTACCTTCCCGCTCGGCGCAGAAGTCGTCGATCTCATTGCCCGTGCCTCGGGTGCCGCCCTGCGTGGCGTCGAAGATCCGGACCCGATGCTGTCCCTGCTGCACGAGATCATCGCCCAGCGCAAGCTCTCCGCCCTGTTCCAGCCCATCGTGCGCATGCGCAATGGCGAAATCCTGGGCTATGAAGGATTGATCCGAGGGCCCTCCAATACTCCCCTGCACTCCCCGCTGGCGCTGTTCAAGGTAGCGCGCGCGCACAACCTGTCGGTGCAGATGGAATACCTGTGCCGGCACATCGTGCTGACCCGCTTTGCGCAACTCGGCCTGCCGGGCAACCTGTTCCTCAACGTTTCCCCCGGGGCGCTGATGCAGCCCGAGGCGATCCAGGGCGAAACCCTGCGCTATCTGGAAAAGCTGGGCGTGAATCCGCAGCGCATCATCATCGAGCTGACCGAGAACGAACCTACCTACGACTACGCCCTGCTGCGCAATGCCGCCATGCACTACCGCGACATGGGCTTCCAGATCGCCATCGATGATCTCGGTGAAGGCTTTTCCAGCCTGCGCCTGTGGTCGGAACTGCAGCCGGAATACGTGAAGATCGACATGCACTTCGTGCAGGGCATCAACCACGATCCGATGAAGCTGCAATTCGTGCGCTCGATCCAGGAGATCGCCGAGAAGTCCGGCTCCATCGTCATCGCCGAAGGCATCGAATCGCAGGCCGAGCTGCTGACCATCCGCGACCTGGGCATCGCCTGCGGCCAGGGCTACCACATCTCGCGCCCGCTGCCGGAGCCGCCGGTCTCGATCTCGGAAGACGTCACCAAGACCCTGCGCCGCGACAAGGTACCGCTCCATGCCAACAAGTACGGCCCCGGCAAGCGCAGCGCCACCGTCGCCAAGCTGCTGCGCGAGACGCAATACGTCAGCCCGGAAGTCACCAACGATGCGGCCTACGACATGTTCGTCAACGATCCGCAGCTGCAGGCCCTGCCGGTGGTCAGCAACGGCTTGCCGATCGGCCTGATCAACCGCTACAGCATGGTGGAGCGCTTCGCCCGCCTGTACGGGCGCGAGCTGTACGGCAAGAAGTCCTGCGCCTTCTTCATGGACCCCAATCCCCTGCTGACCGAGCAGGACACCAGCCTGCAAGATCTCTCCAACCTGCTGGTGCAGGCCGAGACGCACCACCTCTCCAACGGCTTCATCATCACCGACCGGGGCCAGTATGTGGGCCTGGGCACCGGCCACGACCTGCTGCGCGAAATCACGCAGATGCAGATCGACGCCGCCCGCCACGCCAATCCGCTCACGCAGTTGCCGGGCAACGTCCCCATCAACGACCACATCGAATACCTGCTGCAAAGCGGCGTCGAATTCTGCATCTGCTACTGCGACCTGGACCAGTTCAAGCCCTTCAACGATGTCTATGGCTATCGCAAGGGCGACGACATGATCCAGGCTACCGGCCGCGTGCTGCAGCAGGCCTGCGATCCTGCCCTGGACTTCATCGGCCACATCGGCGGCGACGATTTCCTGATCATGTTCCAGAGCGAAGACTGGGAAAAGCGCTGCCGCGTCATCCTCGACAACTTCGACGCCGAGGCCCGCGCCTTCTACTACGACGAAGACCTGGCGCGTGGCGGCTACTACACCGAGGATCGCCAGGGCAACCGGGTGTTCCACCCGCTGGTTTCGGTATCGCTGGGCGCGGTGAAGATCGAGCCTTCGCAATACTCATCACCGCACCAGATCGCCTCGGCCGCCACCCGTGCCAAGAAACAGGCCAAGAAGATCCAGGGCAACAGTCTCTTCATCGAGCGCCGCATCCCGGCCACCTTCTCCTGGGCCATGAAGGACGCCTAGCCGGCACGCTCAGGAAAACGTTTTCTCACCCGCACACCCGCAAAAAAACGGCCGCCTCATCAACGAGGCGGCCGTTCGTGCGTCCTGCAGTGGTACAGCGGATCAGGCGCCCGGCACCAGCTTGCTCACGCCACCCATGTAAGGCTGCAAGACCTCCGGGATATCCACGCTGCCATCGGCCTGCTGGTAGTTTTCCAGCACGGCGACCAGGGTACGGCCCACGGCCAGACCGGAACCGTTCAAGGTATGCAGCAGTTCCGGCTTGCCCTGGGCATTGCGGAAGCGCGCCTGCATGCGACGCGCCTGGAAGGCTTCGCAGTTGGAGACCGACGAGATTTCGCGATAGGTGTTCTGCGCCGGTAACCAGACCTCGATGTCATAGGTCTTGGCCGCGCCAAAGCCCATGTCACCGGTACACAGGGTGATGACGCGGTACGGCAGGCCGAGCTTCTTGAGGATGGTCTCGGCGTGGCCCAGCATCTCGTCCAGGGCTTCGTAGGACTTCTCGGGGTGGACGATCTGCACCATTTCCACCTTGTCGAACTGGTGCTGGCGGATCATGCCGCGGGTATCGCGACCATAGGAGCCGGCTTCCGAACGGAAGCAAGGCGAGTGCGCCGTGAACTTCATCGGCAGCGCATCGCCGGCCACGATCTCGTCGCGCACGAAGTTGGTCAGCGGCACTTCAGCCGTAGGGATCAGGTACAGCGCGGCGTTCTCGGCCTCGCCTTCCTGGCCCCCCTTCTTGGCAGCGAACAGGTCGGCTTCGAACTTGGGCAACTGGCCGGTGCCGCGCAGGCTGTCGGCATTGACGATGTAGGGGGTATAGCACTCGGTATAGCCATGCTCCATGGTATGGGTGTTGAGCATGAACTGCGCCAGCGCGCGGTGCAGGCGGGCGATGCCGCCCTTGAGCACGGCGAAGCGCGAACCGGTGAGCTTGGTGGCAGTATCGAAATCCAGGCCCAGCGGGGCGCCGACATCGACGTGATCCTTGATCTCGAAGTCGAACTGGCGCGGCGTGCCGACCTTGCGCAATTCCACATTGCCGCTTTCGTCATTGCCGGCCGGCACCGACTCGTGCGGCAGGTTGGGAACCGCCTGCAGGAAGAGGTTCATCTGGTGCTGCACTTCTTCCAGCCGCGCCGCCGACGACTTGAGCTCGTCGCCGATGCCATTGACCTCGGCCATCACCGCGGAGGCATCCTCGCCACGGCCCTTGAGCATGCCGATCTGCTTGGACAGGGTGTTGCGCTTGCCCTGCAGTTCTTCGGTGCGGGTCTGGATCTGCTTGCGTTCAGCTTCCAGTGCGTTGAAGCCGGCCACGTCCAGGACGAACTTGCGGGCCGCCAGGCGGGCCGCAACGTTCTCGATGTCTTTACGGAGGAGTTGGATGTCGATCATGGGGAGAAAATACGATAGGTTTGAAGCAGGAAACCGCGATTGTACCAAGTCGCGCGCCCGTCACGGGGTTCCAGCCCCCTTCCCCCGCAAGAAAATGCTGCGGCCCTGGTAGCGGCCACCGGCCTTGCGGGTTACCATTCGGCCCATTCCCGTCATCCAGAGAGCTTCCCCGCCCATGTCCGACCAGCCCGACCCGCGCCCGCAGCGCGATGTTCCCGTCCTGTTTTCCCTGCTGGGCCTGGTGGCCGCCTTCGCCGTGGGACTGTGGGCCGGCATCCACTACATGTCCAATGACGCCAGCCTGTTCTACGGACTGATCGCCGGCCTCTCCTTCGGCGCCGCCTTCGCCTTCGGGCAGCAGATCAAGAACCGCTTCATCCCGCCCAAGGTGCGCAAGACCGACTGGAAGGTGCAGGCCCCGGGCGCGGCCGAATTGTCCAGCGGCCGCCTCGCGGCACAGCAGGCGCGCAAGATCAGTGTCGAATTCGACGATCAGGAAATCCGAACCATGGTGCGTGGCGCCAAGCGCGAAGGCATCGCCTGGAGCGCCATCGACGACGTCACCATCCGCATCAGCGACGACAGCCTGCCCCAGCCGCAATGGATCATCGCCGGCCAGACGGCCGAGGGTATCAAGGGCGTACTGGTCCCCAACGACGCCGATGGCCTGGAAGAGCTGATGGAAGCGATGAAGCAGCGCCTGCCCGGCTATGACAACGACAAGAACTATGAGACCGTGATCGCCGCCATGTCCGCCATGGAAGGCAGTTTCCACGTCTGGCACCGGGCGGCCGCCTGATCTCAAGCCTGAGGCATCAGGCCCTGCCGGTACGGATCAGCCTGGTTCGCCCGCATCCGCCATGGTTGGCTCCCGGGCCAGCCTTTCTGCCAGGAAGTTGACGAAAGCCCCCAGCCGCGGCGGCAGGTGGCGGGTCGCCGGATAGAGCGCCCACAGATCGCCGCAATAGTGCGTCCTGAAACCCCATTGCGGCAGGACCTGGACGATACGCCCCTGCGTCAGCGCCTCCCGGGCGACGAAATACGGCAGGCTGCCGATACCGAGATGGCGCAGCACTGCATCCAGTCGCACCCCGGTATGGTTGGCCGCATAACGCCCCCGCACCTCGACCGTGACCCGTTCGCCCTGCCGGCGGAAGCGCCAGCGCGCGTCCCCGGGCGCCTCGCCGAGGTAGATGCAGGAATGTGTCTTGAGTCCCTGTGGATGCTGAGGCGTCCCGTGCTGCGCCAGGTACTCCGGCGTGGCGCACAGCAGGTGCTCGATGCGCGTCAGCCTGCGGCCCATCAGGCCCGGCGGCGGCTGGTCGGTGATGCGGATGGCCAGATCCACCTCCTCATCGATCAGATCCATGTAGCGGTCTTCCAGCCTCAACAGGACGTCCACCCTGGGATGGGCGGCAAGGAAATCCGGCACATGCGGATGTACCAGGTAATGCCCGACCGCCTTGGGCACGCTCACCCTGACCTGCCCCTGCGGCGCGGCATCAAAACCACCGGAGGCGGCCAGCACCGATTGCGCGGCGTCCAGCATTTCCCGGCAACGCTGGTGGATGTCACGCCCGCTCTCGCTCAGCCGCAGCTTGCGGGTGGTTCGTTGCAGCAACTGCGTGCCGAGTGCCTTTTCCAGGCGTGCAATGGCCCGGCTGACAGCCGAGGGCGTCGCGCCCAGCTGGCGTGCCGCTTCCGAGAAACTGCCCGTCTCCACCACCTTGGCAAAGACAGCCATTTCGTTGAGCAGGGCGATGCTTTGATTTGTGCTCATGGGGCAAAGATTATTTGCTTGGGTAATGGATTATCGCAACTTCACCCGGGCGATACAATTCCCATCCCTCTCCCTGATCGACCGAAAGGCCAGCCGTGACCGACCGCCTCTACCTGACCCAGCCGACGCTGGAAGCCGATACCGAAGTGTTGAGCTGCACTCCCCTGGAAGATGGTCGCTACGCGGTTCACCTGGCGGCCACGCCGTTTCATCCGCAGGGCGGCGGCCAGCCCAGCGATGTCGGCTGGCTGGGCGAAGTCGAGGTAACGAAGGTCGTGAGCGAAGGCGACGAGATCATCCATTACACCAGCGCGGCCGTTGCAGCCGGCCCGATCCGCGCCAGGGTGGATGCCCAGCCACGGCAGCTGCATGCGCGGCTACATTCCGGTGGGCATGTGATCGGCTATGTGATGGCACAACTGGGATGGCGCGCCACCAAGGCTCACCACTGGCCAGGGGAAGGTCGTGTCGTCGGCGTCAGCGCCCCCGACGCCGGCGCGCAGGAACTGGAAGCGGCAGAGATCGAACACCGCTGCAATGCCCTCATTGCCGACGACCTGGCCTGCGCGCTCTCCAGCGAAGGTGGACGCCGCCAGGTCGGTTTCGG
This sequence comes from Herbaspirillum frisingense GSF30, assembly GCF_000300975.2. Lineage (GTDB taxonomy): Bacteria > Pseudomonadota > Gammaproteobacteria > Burkholderiales > Burkholderiaceae_D > Herbaspirillum > Herbaspirillum frisingense. The sequence continues at coordinate 35,391 of NZ_AEEC02000014.1, forward strand.
CGCCCTGCCCGCCTATCCCTGCGGCGGCACGCATGTGGCGTCACTGGGCGAGATCGGCAGGATCGCCATCCAGTCGGTACGAGTGAAAAAGGGTGAGGCCTCGATCCGCTACGATGTGGTGGCCTGAGGCCACCTTCTACGGTCGCACTCAGTCGTTACCGGCTTCCTCATCCCACTTGCGCAGGGTCGCCAGCTTCTCGCCGATCTTGATCTCCAGCCCACGCGGCACCGGCTGATACCAGCCCGGCTCATCGATGCCATCCGGCAGATAGGTCTCCCCGGCAGCATAGGCATTGGGTTCGTCATGGGCATAACGGTATTCATGTCCGTAGCCCAGTTCCTTCATCAGCTTGGTCGGCGCATTGCGCAGGTGCACCGGTACCTCGCGGCTCTTGTCCTGCTTCACGAAGGCGCGGGCGGCATTGTAGGCGTTGTAGCCGGCATTGCTCTTGGCCGCCACGGCCAGGTAGATCACCGCCTGGCCCAGCGCCAGCTCGCCTTCGGGGCTTCCCAGACGTTCGAAGGTCAGCGCGGCGTCGTTGGCGATCTGCATGGCACGGGGGTCGGCCAGGCCGATGTCCTCCCAGGCCATGCGCACGATGCGGCGTGACAGGTAGCGCGGATCGGCGCCGCCGTCCAGCATGCGGGTCAGCCAGTACAGCGCCGCGTCCGGGTGGGAACCGCGCACCGACTTATGCAGGGCTGAAATCTGGTCATAGAAATTGTCACCGCCCTTGTCGAAACGGCGGCTGTTCAGGGTCAGCGCATTTTGCAGGAAATCGGCCGTCACCAGCACCGTACCGGTGGTGCGGGCAGCGGTTTCAGTCTGCTCCAGCAGGTTCAGGAAGCGACGTGCATCGCCGTCGGCGTAGCCGATGATGGTATCGGTGGCCTGCTCGTCGAAGTGCAGCTCGCCCAGCGCCTTTTCCTGGGCGCGCTTGAGCAGGAGCCGCAGTTCGTCGTCGCTCAGGGACTTGAGCACATACACCTGCGCCCGCGACAGCAGCGCCGAGTTGACCTCGAAAGAGGGATTCTCGGTGGTGGCGCCGATGAAGGTCACCAGGCCGCTCTCGGCGTAGGGTAGCAGCGCATCCTGCTGCGACTTGTTGAAGCGATGGATTTCATCCACGAACAGGATGGTGTGCTTGCCCATGGCCAGGTTCTGCTCGGCCTGTTCCATCGCCGCACGGATATCCTTGACCCCCGAGAACACCGCTGACAAGGCGATGAATTCGCACTGGAAGGCCGTTGCCGTCAGGCGCGCCAGCGTGGTCTTGCCCACCCCCGGCGGCCCCCAGAAGATCATGGAATGCGGCTTGCCCGACTGAAACGCCAGGCGCAAGGGCTTGCCTTCGCCCAGCAGGTGCGATTGGCCGATGACCTCGTCCAGCGTCTTGGGACGCAGGGCTTCGGCCAGCGGCGCGGCGGGTTCTTGTGCAAACAGGTCAGCCATGCGGGGGCTCCCCGGCCAGACTGGTTGCGTGGTCCGGCGATGGCGAGCGCATCGGGGCGGTCTCGAAAATCGGTTTCATGTTCTTTCAGGATGCGGGCGCGGCGCCGGATTGCAAGGCGCATTCGCCAAAGGCCGTAGTCTAACGCAGCAGCGGGACGATGAGGGCAGATGGCGGGCAGAGGGCTGGCAGAGGGCAGCAGGCATCGGGCGCAAGCGTTACAATGCCGCCTGCCCTTTTGACTGCCCACCCCGAATTGCCATGCCCTTCGTCGTCACCGATTCCTGTATCCAGTGCAAGTACACCGATTGCGTCAGCGTCTGCCCCATGGACTGTTTCATGGAGGGGCCAAATTTCCTGGTCATCGATCCGGACGGCTGCATCGATTGTTCCATGTGCGTACCGGAATGCCCGGTCGGGGCCATCTACAACGCCACTGATCTGCCGACGGCGCTGGCGCACTTCGAGGACCTCAACGCCAAGCTGGCCAGGCAAGCCGGCTGGAAGCCCATCACCCAGGCCAAGGCGCCCCTGCCGGAACATGCGCAATGGAAGGACCGGACCGACAAGCTCCCGCTGCTGCAGATGCCGCCGGCCTGATCCGCCCTCTTCAAAAACCAAACAGCCCCGCAGGCTCGCGCTTGCGGGGCTGTTGCTTTGGAGCGCGGCGGGGTCAGTTGTCGAACACGTCCGCGCCCTTGGGGACCACGAAATTGAAGCTGTTGCCCTTCAGCGAAGGGTTCTTCTCGAAGCTGTCGAAAGTCAGCACCGACACCTGGCCGAAGGAATCATGCAATTCCATCGCCACCGGCGTGCCGTTCTTCAAGCCGATACCGATGTTGTCGAAGGTGGTATCACGGCTCTTGGGGGTGGCTTGCAGCCATTCCAGGCCATCCTTGTTGCCGGCTTCCTTCAAGGTAAAGTTCTTTTCCAGGTCGTTGCTGCCGAACAGGATCGCGGCCGGGGAAGAACCCAGCGCATTGCCCAGCTTCTTGGTGGTGACCTGGTTCAGGTCCTTGTCGTAGATGAAGAGTTTTTCTCCATCGGCCTGGATCACCTGCTCATAGGGTTTCTGGTAGGTCCAGATGAACTTGCCCGGGCGCGAAAACACGAAGCTGCCGCTGGAGGTATTGACTACCTTGGATGTGCCGTTCTCGTTGCGCACCATGCGCTGGGTGAAGCTGCCCTTGGCCGATTGCGTGCTGCTGACGAATTGCTTGAACTGGTCCAGCGCGGCGGCCGAAGCACGGCCCGGCGTGAGCGCGGTGATGGCGATGGCACCGGCCACGGCCAGTGCCGAGAGGCCGGCAGCCATGACCATGCGGCGCAGCTTGAGGTTGAGGGTGCGGGCTTGCGCGGGACGCGAGCGCAAAGCGGTTCTGGAATTGTCCATGTTGTTCGATTCCTTCTTGATTGATCCACCCGGAGGTGGCAGCCGGCGCGAAAGTGGCCGGCCTTCAGGGCGTGGTGGAAGACGTCCGCGACGATGCCGATGCGGACTTCCTATTCGGCTGCATCCGCGGCACCCGCCGGCACCAGGATTTCACGGTTGCCGTTGGATTGCATGGTGGATACCAGTCCGCTCTGCTCCATCTGCTCCAGCAGGCGCGCGGCACGGTTGTAGCCGATGCGCAGATGACGCTGCACCAGCGAGATCGAGGCACGGCGATGCTTGAGGACCACGGCCACGGCCTGGTCGTACATCTCGTCGCCTTCGCCGCCACCGGCGCCGGCTGCGGCACCACTGCCACCGCCGTCGGCGTCTTCCAGCACGCCTCCCTCTAGGATGCCCTCGATGTAATTCGGTTCCCCCTGGGATTTCAGGTGTTCCACCACCCGGTGCACTTCATCGTCGGAGACAAAGGCGCCGTGCACCCGTACCGGCAGGCCGGTGCCAGGCGGGTTGTAGAGCATGTCGCCCATGCCCAGCAGGGTCTCGGCGCCCATCTGGTCGAGGATGGTGCGGGAATCGATCTTGGACGACACCTGGAAGGCGATGCGGGTCGGTACGTTGGCCTTGATCAGGCCGGTGATCACGTCCACCGAGGGCCGCTGGGTCGCCAGGATCAGGTGGATGCCTGCGGCGCGCGCCTTCTGGGCGATGCGGGCGATCAGTTCTTCCACCTTCTTGCCCACCACCATCATCAGGTCGGCCAGTTCGTCGATGATGATGACGATGGTTTCCAGCTGCTCCAGCGGTTCCGGTGCATCCGGGGTGAGGCTGAAGGGGTTGGGGATCTTCTCGCCGCGCTTGTCGGCGTCCGCGATCTTCTGGTTGTAGCCGGCCAGGTTGCGCACGCCCAGCTTGGACATCTTCTTGTAGCGGCGCTCCATCTCTTCCACCGCCCAGTTCAGGGCGTGGCCGGCCTGGCGCATGTCGGTCACCACGGGCGCCAAGAGATGCGGGATGCCTTCGTAGATCGACAATTCCAGCATCTTGGGGTCGATCAGGATCAGGCGCACCTGGCGTGGCGAGGACTTGTACAGCAGCGACAGGATGGTGGCGTTGATGCCGACCGACTTGCCCGAACCGGTGGTGCCGGCCACCAGCAGGTGGGGCATCTTGGCCAGGTCGGCTACCACCGGATTGCCGGCGATGTCCTTGCCCAGCGCCACGGTGAGGCTGGAGTGGCTGTCGTTGTAGACCTTGGAGCCGAGGATTTCGGTCAGGCGTACGATCTGGCGCTTGGGGTTGGGCAACTCCAGGCCCATGTAATTCTTGCCCTGGATGACTTCCACCACGCGGATCGAGGTCAGCGACAGCGAGCGCGCCAGGTCGCGCGCCAGGTTAACGATCTGGCTGCCCTTGACGCCGGTGGCCGGTTCGATCTCGTAGCGGGTGATCACCGGGCCGGGATAGGCGGCCACCACCTTGACCTCGACGCCGAAGTCGGAAAGCTTCTTCTCGATCAGCCGGCTGGTGAATTCCAGGGTCTCTACCGACACCGTCTGCTGCGATGGCGGCGCTTCATCCAGCAGCGACAGCGGCGGCAGTTCGCTGTTGAGGTCGTCGAACAGGCTGGTCTGTTTTTCCTTCTGCACGCGGTCCGACTTCTGCACTTCCACGATCTGCGGTTCGATGCGGATCGGCGGTGCCTCGACGATCTTGGCGCGCTCCTGGACCACGGTTTCCTCGCGCTTGACGGCGGCTTCCTGGCCGGCGCGACGGTCGGCGCGGGCGGCGAAGAAATCGCGCACCCAGAACAGGCCGTCCTCGATCAGGCCGCCGATGCGCTCCACCGCTGCCAGCCAGGACACCTGGAACAGCAGCGAGAACCCCAGCCCGAACAGCAACAACAGCAGCAACGTCGAACCGGTAAAGCCGAAGGTCGGCTGCATGCCGGCACCGATCATCTCGCCCAGCACGCCGCCGGAGGAATGCGGCAGCTTGGGAGTAAAACGGTGCATGCGGGTGAATTCGATACCCATGCTGCCGGTGAGCATGAAGACGAAGCCGACGGCGCGGATCAGCGGTTCCTGCTGGTGCTCCGGCTCGACCGGCTGCTCCACCAGGAAACGGTTGGACAGGCGGCGATAGCCGGTCCACACCGAACGCGCCACCAGCACGCACCACCACCAGGCCGACAGGCCAAAGATATAGAGCATCAGGTCGGCCATCCAGGCGCCCACCCGGCCGCCCCAGTTACCCACGCGCGGCACCGAACTGGCCACCGACCAGCCGGGGTCGGTCTTGGAATAGGTCAGCAGGATCAGTACCAGGTAGAGCAGCAAGGCCGCCAGCGCCAGCCAGCGTGCCTCCGATAGCAACCGCACCAGGCGACTGGGCATAGGAGGCGCCGGGGCCTTGGTATTGCGGATGTGGGCTTGACTCGTCTTCGACATAACTTCCGTGCAAAAAAAACCAGCCGTCATTGTAACGGCATTGAATTGGCGCTTCGCGGATTTGCGCCAGGCAGCATCGCCAACGGCTGAACTGACCGGCTTTTACCGCTATCGTTCTGCTTTCCTGATGCTCAATTGCTCGCTCGGGTGCTTTCCAGCGTTCTTTCCTGATCCTGATACTGCACTTCTGTTGCCGCGCCCGTGAATGAGCGAGACAGGCTGGGTGGACGCTGATGCCGTGCCCATCTACATCCGACCCACTGCCGACCTATCGCTGGGATAGCGTAATTCCATGAGCCTGGATGAGGGCTTGGACTATAATCTTACCCGTTTTGCAGCGCGGCAATCCGCAAACTTCGGTGCCCGCCAGTTGATCCGCTTGCCCTGCCCGCCCCGTTGTCAGCGACGGTCGGGAATTGAAATCCCGGGAGTCGCCTCAAGTTGCAGAGGCGATCCCACAACATTTGATGAGTAGCTTATGAGCACGCCCAAACATGCCAAGGTCCTGATTCTCGGCTCCGGCCCCGCCGGTTACAGCGCCGCCGTCTATGCCGCGCGCGCCAACCTGAACCCGGTGCTGATCACCGGCGTGGAACAGGGCGGCCAGTTGATGACCACCACCGATGTCGAGAACTGGCCCGGTGATCCGCTGGGCGTGCAAGGTCCGGAACTGATGCAGCGCCTGCTGCAGCACGCCGAACGCTTCAATACCGAGATCATTTTCGATCACATCCATACCACCAAGCTGTCCGAACGCCCTTTTCGCCTGATCGGCGACAACGGTGAATACACCGCCGACGCCCTGATCATCGCCACCGGCGCCTCGGCCCAGTACCTCGGCCTGCCCTCGGAACAAGCCTTCATGGGTCGTGGCGTGTCGGCCTGCGCCACCTGCGACGGCTTCTTCTACCGTGGCCGTGAAGTGGCGGTGGTCGGCGGCGGCAATACGGCCGTGGAAGAGGCGCTGTACCTCTCCAACATCGCCAGCAAGGTCACCATCATCCACCGCCGCGACAAGTTCCGCGCCGAGCCCATCCTGATCGACCGCCTGCTGCACAAGGTCACCGAGGGCAAGATCGCCATCCAGTGGCATTCCACCCTGGACGAAGTGGTCGGCGACGACAGCGGCGTGACCGGTATCAAGATCAAGTCCACCCAGGACGGTGCCATCACCGAGATCCCGGTCCACGGCCTGTTCATCGCCATCGGCCACAAGCCCAATACCGGCATCTTCGACGGCCAGCTCGACATGCAGAACGGCTACCTCAAGACCCGCACCGGGACCGAGGGTTTCGCCACGGCAACCAGCATCGAAGGCGTGTTCGCCGCCGGTGACGTGCAGGACCACATCTACCGCCAGGCCATCACCAGCGCGGGGACGGGTTGCATGGCGGCACTGGATGCCCAGCGCTACCTGGAAGGGCTGGAATAAAAAATGCTGCGCTGCGAGAACTCGTAGCGCAACAAGGCATCAAAACGCCGGTGACGAGTATTCGTCCCGGCGTTTTTTGTTTACATTAAGCTTATTCTAAAGACAACAAAAGCGCCCTTCCCCTCATTTCAACAAGGAAAGCACCGTGCCACGCTCCTCTGCTGCCGTCACTACCGTGTTTGCCTCGCTGACCCTGGGCGCCGTACTGGCTGCCTGCAGTGCCTCGCGCGAAAGCGCCGACGCCGCTGCCGGCCCCGGCCAGTGCGATGCCTCCCGTGCCGATCACCTGATCGGCGAGAACCTGAGCGGCTACCTGGAACGCCAGGCCCAGGCCGAATCGGGCGCGGCCGAGGTGCGCGTGCTCAAGCCTGACGACGTGGTCACGATGGAATTCAATCCGCGCCGCCTCAACCTCTACATCGATCCCGGCAAGGTCATCATCAAGGTCGCCTGCGGCTGAGGCCTGCGATCACGCTGTCGAGCGACTGCACTTCTGCTAAAGTTGCCAGCTCAGGGAAACGTAGGCTACAGGGTTGGGTGCTGTCATGGCGACAATGAAGGACTTCTCGGCGCTCAAGGGATTGCGCCGCGATCTGCAGGAACAGGAAAAAGCGCGCGCGCTGGCCTTGGCCGAGCGCCAGCGTCAGGAAGCGGCCGCCCGCGAGGAGGCCAATCTGTTCCGCCACAGCATCGGCCAGGTGGCGCCGCTGCATCAGCGGGTGGTCGACAAGACCCTTCACCTGCCCGATCCCCCCTTGCCCATTCCACGCCAGCACATCGCCGATGAACAGGCGGCGCTGCTGGAGTCGCTCTCCGACGAATTCACCATCGAAACCCTGATGGACAGCGACGAGAACCTCAGTTTCGCCCGCCCTGGCGTGGGTGCCGATGTGCTCGGCAAGCTGCGGCGCGGCAACTGGGTGATCCAGGCCCAGCTCGACCTGCACGGTTATCGCCGCGATCAGGCGCGTGAAGCGCTGGGCGAATTCCTGCGCCAGTCACGCCGGCGCGGTCTGCGCTGCGTGCGCATCATCCACGGCAAGGGACTGGGTTCGGTCAACAAGGAGCCCGTGCTCAAGCACAAGGTACGCAACTGGCTCGCGCAAAAAGATGAAGTGATGGCCTTCTGCCAGGCCCGCGCCGCCGATGGCGGGGCCGGTGCGCTGGTGGTGCTGCTCAAGTCCAGCGAGCGCAGCTAAGGCCCGCAGCCCGCCTACGCAAGTTCGTCGAGCATGGCCACAATGGCCTCGAAATGCGGGCGCGACGCCGCATCCGCCGACAGGCAGGCCTGCCGCAATCCGGCCAGCACCGCCCGTCCCTTTTCCTCGGCCGGCTGGCTGTGTGCCAGCAACTCTTCCAGCAGACAACCGTAAGCCCGCACCTCCATGGCCTGCACGCCCCAGGCATGGGGCTTGGCGGTGTCGTAGAACCAGGCCGCACCGAAGTCGCCCAGCAGCGCCGCACCGGAACGATGCAGGATATTGTGGGCATACAGGTCGCCATGGACGATGCCCTGCGCATGCAGGTGCGCCGCCGCCGAAGCGATATCGCGCGCGATCGCCAGCGCCTGCGACCACGGCAGCGCCATCGCTTCGGGATACACGTCGCGGGTGCAGGACTGCAGACTGGGCGGCCCGGCCAGGTTGGCATAGTCCGGATCGATCAGCGGCATCACCAATCCCGCCACGCCCTGCGGATGTCCCTGCAGGCGGCCCAGCACCGGAATCAGCCCGCGATGCCGGCCTGCCATGATGCAGGCGGCCATTTCGCGTTCCGGCAGGCCATCGCTGGTGACGGCGCCCTTGAAGAGCTTGACCGCCACCGGCTGTGGCGCACCATCGACATGCCAGCGGGCGGCATGGATCACCCCGGAGGCGCCCTCGCCCAGCTTGTCCTGCAGCTGCAGATCGTCCCAGGCGATGTCCGCCACCTGCGCCAGGCCATCGGCCCGTTCTTCCACCGGCGCGCACCAGGGGTTGCCGGCCATGGCCAGCCAGCTCAGTCGCGGCAAGGTCAACAGCCAGTGCGGGAATTCTTCCAGCGCATTGGCGGCCAGGCGCAGCAGTTCCAGATTGCGGCAGGCCGCCAGTTCTGGCGGCAAGGCGCGCAGGCGGTTACCGGCCAGCATCAGCTTTTGCAAGGGCCGGCAACGGCCGATGCTGGCCGGCAGTGCCTCGATGCGATTGTCGGTCAATACCAGCCAGCGCAACGAGGGCGGCAGGGAGTCGGCCGGCACCGTTGCGATCTGGTTGGCCTTGAAGCCGATCATCTCCAGCGACGGGCAACGGCCGAGGACAGCTGGCAATTCGGTGAACAGATTGTCGGAACAGAAGACGATGCGCAGCCGCGTCAGGCGTGGCAGGTCGTCCGGCAAGGCGCTGAGCTGGTTGCCGCTCAGATCGAGGATTTCCAGCGTATCGGCCAGGGTGAAAATCTCCGGCGGGAATTCACGCAGGCCGCAAGACAGTGAAAGCCGCGTCACGCCAGCCAACTCGCCACTACGCAATTGTTCCAGGGTATGCATGCAAAAAAGCCTGATTCGATCAAAGCGCGCAGTGTACCAGCCAAGCCCCTCCGCAAGACTTCAGTTCAGAACAGATCAAGCTGATCATCCTTGCCCCGCTTGCCCTGCCCGCCCCGGGCCGTCGGCACCAGCAACGGCCGCCGGAAACGGCTGGCATCCAGCGTGGCGAAGGCGCGGTTGCGATGGTCGATGCCCAGCCGGCGACTGGCCTTGTCGAAGCGCTGCTGCAGGAGCTCGGCCCAGACACCGGTGCCGCGCATGCGGGTGGCGAAATCGGCGTCGTAATCCTTGCCACCCCGCATGTCCTGGATGCGGTTCATCACCCGTGCCGCCCGGTTCGGGAAGTGCGCCTGCAGCCACTGCCTGAACAAGGGGCTGACTTCCCATGGCAGGCGCAGCACGATATAGCCGGCCTGGCTGGCACCGGCTTCCACGGCCGCTTCCATGACCCGCTCCAGGTCCGGCTCGGTGACGAAGGGAATCACCGGCGCAATCGATACGCTCACTGGAATACCTGCCTCGGCGAGCGTACGGATCACCCGCAGGCGCCGCGCCGGACTGGCCGCCCTGGGTTCCAGGGCGCGGGCGATGACCGGGTCCAGCGTGGTGATGGTGACGGCGGCAATGGCCTGGCGCTTGGCTGCCATCGCCGCCAGCAGGTCGATGTCACGCTCGATCAGGGACGACTTGGTGATCAGGGCCACCGGGTTTTCGCAATCGTGCAGGATCTGCAGGATGCGGCGGGTCAACTGGCGCTCGCGCTCGATGGGCTGGTAGGCGTCGGTATTGATGCCCACCGTGATGGTGTCAGGCTGGTAGGACGGCCGGGCCAGCTCGCGCAGCAATAGTTCCGGGGCATTGGTCTTGGCCACCAGCCGGCTTTCGAAATCCAGGCCCGGCGAGAGGCCCAGGTAGCTGTGCGAGGGTCGGGCAAAACAGTAGATGCAGCCGTGCTCGCAGCCGCGGTAAGGATTCAGGGACAGCGAGAACGGCAAGTCGGGCGAGGCATTGCGGCTGATGATGGACTTGGCCGTCTCTTCCGTGACGATGGTCTTCAGGCGCGGCGGTTCCTCGTCCTGTTCGCCAGCATCGGTGGTCTCGGTCTGTTCCGCGCCAGCGGCCGGTTCACCGGTCGATGGACCATCACCGGCAAATTGCAGAGGCTGCCAGCCATCATCGAATTCCTCGCGGTTCACCGATTCGTAGCGCCCGCGCAGGTTGGTGACCGCACCCCGCCCCTTTTGCGCCACCTGTTGGCGATGGATGAAGGTAGCCGGTGTGATGGTCGCATCATCGTCGGCCGAGGACGATGGCGCCGGCTGGTCAGGAAACGGCCGGGCGATGCCCTGTGGGAATTTGGGGAAGGAAGCCATAGCTAGCTGATTTAGCTGAATAATACTGTATATATACACAGTATATTGCCCACACTTCCAGCCGCCTGCAAACCCTGTTTCAATTTAGCCGGCTGCCGGATTAATCAGGTATGCTTGTTCACCCCAGGCTTCCCGAAAGATAAGAAATAGAACACCGGGCAGACACGAAGACAGGGCATAAGGATCGCAAAGGTCCAAGGAGACAAGGATGCAATACCAGGCAAACCGGCCAGGCGCCGGTGCATTGCTGGGCGCAGCGCCCCTGGTGCAGGCCACGGCCGACGGCGAGCCGGACCTGCAGGCCATTGCGCGCTCGCACCAGCGCAGTTCTTCCTACGGCATCACTCGCGGTCAGCGGCCCGATCTGGAACAGCTCTCGCGTGCCGACCTGGCGCAGACGCTGGAGGCCAGCCAGTCACTGTCCGGCCATGCCCGGCCGGTGATGGAAACCCTCTACGACCAGATTCGCAATACCCACAGCATGGTGATCCTGTCGGACGCCGAAGGCACCATCATCCATACCCTGGGCGACCGCGATTTCCTGGCCAAGGCCGACCGCGTGGCGCTCGGTCCCGGCGGGCGCTGGTCGGAGCAGTTGCGCGGCACCAATGCCATCGGTACGGCCCTGTTCGAACAGAAACCGACCACGGTCCACGCCCAGCAGCACTACCTGGATGCCAATCGCTTCCTGACCTGCTCGGCAGCCCCCATCTTCGACCATCGCGGCAAGGTGCTGGGAGTGCTGGACGTGTCGGGCGAATGCGGCAGCTTCCACAAGCACACCATGGCCCTGGTGCGCATGTCGGCGCAGATGATAGAAAACCACCTGCTGGCCGGCAGTTTTCCCGATTGCATCACCCTGCACTTCCACAGCCGCGCCGAATTCGTGGGCACGCTGGTGGAGGGTATCGTCAGCTTCACGCCGGGCGGACGTTTCCTGGCGGCCAACCGCAGTGCCCAGTTCCAGCTGGGCCTGACGCTGGCGGCACTGCAGTCGCATACCTTCACCTCGCTGTTCGGGGTGCCGTTGTCGCTGTTGTTCGAGCAGCACCGCAAGGCCGCGCCCGGCCTGCTGGAGCTGTGCCTGCACAATGGCATCCGCATCCACGGTCGCGCCGAGCTGCGGCTGCGCGACCAGCATTTCCAGAACGCCCGTGAAGCAGTCATCGAGGCGCCAGAACTTGGAACGGCGCCAGCAGCGGCAGCAGCGTCTGCACCCGCGTTGGCGCCGGCCTGCCACCCACCGGCCGTGCGCGGACCTGCAGACCTGCCCGATCTGCAGGCGCTGGAGACCGGCGACGCCCGCATGAGCGACATCATCGGCAAGCTGCGCCGGGTGATCGACCGCGCCATCCCGGTCTTGATCACCGGCGAGACCGGCACCGGCAAGGAGTGGCTGGCGCAGGCCATCCACCGCGCCAGCGCCTGTTCGCGTAGGGCGCAAAGCCAGGGGATGGCGGCGCCCTTTGTGGCGGTCAACTGCTCGGCCATTCCGGAAAACCTGATCGAAGCCGAACTGTTCGGCTATGAAGACGGCGCCTTCACCGGCGCGCGCCGCAAGGGTGCCATCGGCAAGATCGCGCAAGCCCAGGGCGGCACGCTGTTCCTCGATGAAATCGGCGACATGCCATTGTCACTGCAGGGTCGTTTGTTGCGGGTGCTGCAGGAGCGTGCCGTCACGCCGCTGGGCAGCCAGCGTGTGATCCCGGTGGAATTCGCACTGGTGTGCGCCACCAACCAGCCGCTACGCGAGATGGCAGCGCGCCATGCCTTCCGCGAAGACCTGTACTACCGCATCAATGGCTTGCAGGTCAGGCTGCCCGCCCTGCGCGAACGCAGCGACCTGGATTGCCTGATCGAGCGCATCCTGCAGGAAGAAGGCGGCCCGCAGGCGCCGCGCTTCGATGCCCAGGCCCTGGCGCTGCTGCATGCCAGCCGCTGGCCGGGCAACCTGCGGCAATTGTCCAACCTGGTCCGCACCGCGCTGGCCATGGCCGAGGGCGAAGCAGCCATCAGCCTGCGGCATCTGCCGGACGACTTCCTCGAAGACGCGGCGGCCAGCTCCCCGCTGGCCAGCGTTGACGACGAACCACCCTCTCCGCCACTTTCCATGCAGGACACCGAATGGGCCGCCATCGAACGCGCATTGCGCAGGCATGACGGCAATGTCAGCGCTGCCGCCAAGGCGCTCGGGGTGTCGCGCAATACGCTGTACCGTCGCTTCAAGTCACGCGGGCACTGAGCGGTTCCAGAGCGTCATATTCTTCATCGGAAAACAGCCGCGAGCGCGTCAGGAAGCGCTTGCCGCTGCCATTCTCCAGCGAGAACATGCCACCGTTGCCATTGACCACGTCAATGATCAGCTGCGTGTGCTTCCAGTACTCGAACTGGTCGGCGCCGATGTAGAACGGCACGCCGTCGATCTCCCCCAGGTACACATCGGTGTCGCCCAAGGTGAAGTCTCCTTCGGGGTAGCACATTGGCGCGCTGCCATCGCAGCAGCCGCCGGACTGGAAAAAGATCAAAGCGCCATGGCGTGTCTTCAACTGGCGCAGCAGTGCCACCGTGGCGTCGGTGGCGGTAACCCGGGGTAAGGCGCTCATCGGCATGCTCCTGGAAAGTCCACATAAAAAAGGCGCCGGCCGTGGGAGAACGGACCGGCGCCCAAGCTGCCTTGCTGCAAGGAGCCAAGGAGACAAACGAAGGATCGGAACCCGATCAGAAGAAGCCCAGCGCCTTGGGGCTGTAGCTGACCAGCAGGTTCTTGGTCTGCTGGTAGTGGTCCAGCATCATCTTGTGGTTTTCACGACCGATGCCGGATTGCTTGTAGCCACCGAAGGCCGCATGCGCCGGATACAGGTGATAGCAGTTGGTCCACACGCGCCCGGCCTGGATCTCGCGGCCCATGCGGAAGGCACGGGTGCCATCGCGGGTCCATAGGCCTGCACCCAGGCCGTAGAGGGTGTCGTTGGCGATGGCCAGGGCTTCTTCCTCATCCTTGAAGGTGGTCACCGAGACCACCGGGCCGAAGATTTCTTCCTGGAAGATGCGCATCTTGTTGTTGCCCTCGAACACCGTCGGCTTGACGTAGTAACCCGAGGCCAGGTCACCGCCCAGTGCTTCACGACCGCCGCCGGCCAGCACCTTGGCGCCTTCCTGCTTGCCGATGTCGATGTAGGACAGGATCTTTTCCAGCTGCTCCTGCGAGGCTTGCGCACCGATCATGGTGCTCTTGTCCAGCGGGTTGCCCTGCTTGATGGCAGCCACGCGCTTCAGGGCGCGTTCGATGAAGCGCTCGTAGATCGATTCCTGCACCAGCACGCGCGAGGGGCAGGTGCAGACTTCACCCTGGTTCAGGGCGAACATGGCGAAACCTTCCAGGGCCTTGTCGAAGAAGTCGTCATCCTTGTCCAGCACGTCGGCGAAGAAGATGTTGGGCGACTTGCCGCCCAGCTCCAGGGTCACCGGGATCAGGTTCTGGGAGGCGTATTGCATGATCAGGCGACCGGTGGTGGTCTCGCCGGTGAAGGCGATCTTGGCGATGCGCTTGTTGGAGGCCAGCGGCTTGCCGGCTTCCACGCCAAAGCCCTGCACGATATTGAGCACGCCCGGCGGGATCAGGTCGGCGATCAGTTCGATCAACACCATGATGGAGGCCGGCGTCTGTTCGGCCGGCTTCAACACCACGCAATTGCCCGCAGCCAGCGCCGGCGCCAGCTTCCACACCGCCATCAGGATGGGGAAATTCCAGGGAATGATCTGGCCCACCACGCCTAGCGGCTCATGGAAGTGATAGGCATAGGTGTCGTTGTCGATGGTGCCGATGCTGCCTTCCTGGGTGCGCACGGCGGCGGCGAAGTAGCGGAAATGGTCGATCGCCAGCGGGATGTCTGCAGCCATGGTTTCGCGGATCGGCTTGCCGTTGTCCAGGGTCTCGGCGGTGGCCAGCAGCTCCAGATTGGCTTCCATGCGGTCGGCGATCTTCAACAGCAGGTTGGCACGATCGGTGGGCGAGGTCTTGCCCCAGCTCTTCTTGGCGGCATGGGCGGCGTCCAGCGCCAGCTCCACGTCCTCGGCGCTGGAACGGGCCACTTCACAGAAGGCGCGTCCGATCACCGGGCTGATGTTCTCGAAGTATTCCCCCTTCACCGGCGGGACGAATTTGCCGCCGATGAAGTTGTCGTAACGTTGCTTGAAAGGGTCACGTACGCCGAGTTTGCTGATGTCTGCCAGGTTCATGTCGTCTCCGTTATGGTGATGGTTGAAATCCCGCACGCATCGATGGCCGCGGCGGGCGTTCGACCTCCTGAGGGGCAAATCGCATGCCAGCCGGCAGAGGCCCGTCCCAGGCGGCCCAGCGGCCTGTACCACCGGTGTGGCGCTGTCACGCTGTGTCAGACTGGCGCAATCCGTCACGCCACGGCGCAACAGACTGCAACAGCTTTCCGGCTGCAATGGACGTAAAAAAACCGGCCAGCGGCCGGTCTCGGGGAGAGCGGAACCTGCTCAGACGGCATCGGGACCGGTTTCACCGGTACGGATACGGATCACCTGTTCCACTTCCTGCACGAAGATCTTGCCATCGCCGATCTTGCCGGTGCGGGCAGCCTTGATGATGGCATCCACTGCCTGCTCCACCACCTTGTCATCGACCACCACCTCGATCTTGACCTTGGGCAGGAAATCGACCACGTATTCGGCGCCGCGATACAGCTCGGTATGCCCCTTCTGACGACCGAAGCCCTTCACTTCGGTGACCGTCAGGCCCGTGACGCCGACTTCGGCGAGGGATTCACGCACCTCGTCCAGCTTGAACGGTTTGATGATGGCGGTCACTTGTTTCATGGCAATTCCTCTCTTGGTATGTCGTAAAGAAACGATCGGTTGCGATCTGTTGAATAGCGGGTACTGCGATGTTGTTCTTTTAGGGACAGGGACGTGGCCCCCTGCCCACTCGTACATTGTCAATCAGGCTCGCCTAGCTTTCAACCACCCTGCGCAAGCGAGCCCTCAAAAAGCCGGTTTCAGCCCTCCAGATCCGGAATCCGCTCCAGATCCTGCAGCCACACGGTGGCCTCGCCATCGCTGGGGGCGCGCCAGTCGCCGCGCGGCGAGAGCGAGCCGCCGGTACCGACCTTGGGCGCATTGGGGACGCAGGAACGCTTGAACTGGCTGGTCTTGAAGAAGCGATAGACGAAGATGCCCAGGTTCTTCTTGATCTGCGGCAAGCTGTACTGGTTGTGGGCGCCATGCAGGCCGTCGGGCCAATGACCGGCATCGCGGTCATGCCAGGCGCTGTGCGCCAGGAAGGCCACCTTGGCCGGCGTGAAGCCGTAGCGCAGGATGTAGTAGAGGTTGAAGTCCTGCAATTCGTAGGGACCGATGAAGTCCTGGGTGCGCTGACCGGGTTCGCCATCGGAGGCGCCCGGCACCAGTTCCGGGCTGATCTCGGTTTCCAGGATGTGGATCAGCACTTCCGGCTGCTTCAGTTCCAGCGAGCCGGACTCGGCTACCCAGCGCACCAGATGGGTGATGAGGGTCTTGGGTACGCTGGCGTTGACGTTGTAGTGCGACATGTGGTCGCCCACGCCGTAGGTGCACCAGCCCAGCGCCAGTTCCGACAGGTCGCCGGTGCCGATGACGATGGCGCCATGGTGGTTGGCCAGGCGGAACAGGTGATTGGTACGCTCGCCGGCCTGCACGTTCTCGAAGGTGATGTCATAGACCGGCTCGCCCCGCGAATAGGGATGGCCGAGATCCTTCAACATCTGTTCGCAGCTGGGACGGATATCGATTTCCTGCGCCGAGCAACCGACCTGCGTCATCAACTGATGCGCCTGCACCAGGGTGCGACTGCTGGTGGCGAAACCGGGCATGGTATAGGCCAGTATGTTGGTCCGCGGCAGGCCCAGCTTGTCCATGGCCTTGGCGCAGACCAGCAGGGCATGGGTGGAATCCAGGCCGCCGGAAACGCCGATGACCACCTTCTTCAGGCCCGACGAAGACAGGCGCTGCACCAGCGCCATGACCTGGATGTTGTAGACCTCGCGGCAGCGCAGTTCGCGCTGCTCCGCGTTGGCCGGCACATAGGGGAAACGCGCCACCCGGCGTTGCAGCGGCAGCGGGCGGTCCTGCGGCAGCTGGACATCGAACGCCACCACCTCGAAGCGGCGCACTTCGTCCGCATGGCGGCGCACCGACTGGCCGAAGGTGGTCTGGTGGAAACGCTCGCGCGAGAGACGCTCCAGGTCCACATCGGCATAGATGACGTGGCCACCCTGGGTGAAGCGCTCGGACTCGGCCAGCAGTTCGCCGTTCTCGCAGATCAGCGCCTGGCCGTCCCAGGCCAGGTCGGTGGTCGATTCACCATCGCCGGCCGAGGAATACAGGTAGGCTGCCAGGCAGCGCGCCGATTGCTGCGACACCAGCTGGTGACGGTAACCCGACTTGCCGACCACGATATTGGACGCCGACAGGTTCACCAGCACGGTGGCGCCGGCCAGGGCCGCAAAGGAGGACGGCGGGATCGGCACCCAGACGTCTTCGCAGATTTCGACATGGAAGCGCAGGTCGGGGATATTGCTGATCTCGAACAGCAGGTGACTGCCGAAATCGACGTCCTGGCCCAGCAGACGGGTGCGGCGGGTGACGGCGCAATCGGCGCTGCTGAACTGGCGCGCTTCGTAGAATTCGCTGTAGTTGGGCAGGTAGCTCTTGGGGACCACACCCATGATGCGGCCGGCGCTGACCACCACGGCGCAGTTATAGAGCTGGTGTTCGACCTTCAGCGGCATGCCCACCACCAGGGCGGCCGGGATGCGCAAGGAGGCTTCCAGCACGCGCTGCAGGGCATCCTGCGCGGCGTCCAGCAAGGCACGCTGCTGGAACAGGTCTTCGCAGCTATAGGCCGACAGCCCCAGTTCGGGGAAGGCCACCAGGACCGCGCCACCGGCGGCGGCCTGCTCGGCCAGGGCGATGGTGCGCTGGGCATTGTAGACCGGATCGGCCACCTTGCAGTCCGGCACTGCCACGGCGACGCGGGCGAAACCGTGGCTATAGAGATTGAAGAATGGGCTAGTCATATCGTGCGGACTTTCTTGCTCTGTGCGGGTCGCCGCGATGGCGACGCGTTCTGTCGGTTTTGCGTAGAATGCCTGTTCGAGCGGGGCCGTGGGCCGCGCCTTCTTATGCAGGTCACTCGCAGTCCATGGATTATCGCACGCGAATCGTTTCTTCTCTGGCCGAGATCGGCCCCGGCCGCTGGGACGCACTGGTGGCCACCCAGGCCGAAGGCAACCCCTTCCTCAGCTACGCTTTCCTGCATGCGCTGCACGAGAGCGGCGCGGCCAGTGCCGACACCGGCTGGGAGCCGCATTACCTGACGCTGTGGCAGGACCAAGCCCTGGTGGCGGCCTTGCCCCTGTATCGCAAGTTCCACTCCTATGGTGAATATGTCTTCGACTGGGCCTGGGCCGAGGCCTACCAGCGCCACGGCGTCGAATACTATCCCAAGCTGCTGGCCGCCATCCCCTTCACGCCGGTGCGCGGGGCGCGGCTGATGGCAGTCGACGAGACGGCCCGCGCCGGCCTGCTGGCCGCCTTGCAGGCGCTGCAGCAGGAGGGCGAACACTCGTCCACCCACATCCTCTACCCGCCCCCGGAGCAGGCGGAACAGCTGGCCGATGCCGGTTTCCTGCTGCGCAGCGGCGTGCAGTTCCACTGGCACAACGAAGGCTATGGCAGCTTTGCCGAGTTCGTCGATACCCTGGATCGCAAGAAGCGCAAGAACATCCTGGCCGAGCGGCGCAAGGTGGCTGAACAGGGCGTGCAATTCACCTGGCTGCGGGGTAGCGAAATCACCGAGGCCCACTGGCGATTCTTCAACCGCTGCTACCGCCATACCTATGCGGCGCATTATTCGACGCCCTACCTGAACCTGGATTTCTTCCGCCGCATCGGCGCCACCATGCCGCAGCACCTGCTGCTGACCCTGGCCCTGCGTGATGGCCAGCCCATCGCCTCCTCACTCACCGTGCATGACGGCGACACCCTCTACGGTCGCTATTGGGGCGCGCTGGAACACGTCCCCTGCCTGCACTTCGAGACCGCCTACTACCAGCCGCTGGAATTCTGCATCGCCGAAAAGATCCGCTGGTTCGAAGGCGGCGCCCAGGGCGAGCACAAGATGGCACGCGGCTTCCTGCCGCAGAAGACCTGGTCGGCACACTGGCTGGCGCATCCGGGGTTCTACGATGCCGTGGAGCACTTCCTGGCCCGCGAAGTCGGCGGCATCGATGGTTATATCAACGAGCTCAACGAGCGCAATCCCTTCCGCGATCCGCCCCGCTGAGGCGGCGTAAAAAAAACCGGCCCGCAGCAATGCTGCGGGCCGGCCTCCTGCCATCCGGATTACTTGTAACCGACGCGATCCAGCATCTGCAACACCTTCTGCTGGTTGGCACCAACGGCGCCGATGTTGATCACTTCAGCCTTGAACGGACCCATCTTGACCAGCGCCGGGTTCTCGGTCTTCACGCTCTTGACGGCCGGCCATTCGTTATTGCCTTCAGCGAAGTAGCGCTGGGCCGCATCGCTGGCCAGGTATTCCAGGAACTGCACGGCTTCGGCCTTGTGCGGGGCATGCTTGGCCACGCCACCACCGGCGATGTTGACGTGCGCGCCATAGCTCTTCTGGTTGGGCCAGACGATGCCGACCTTTTCCATCAGGGCCACATCTTCCGGCTTGGTGGAACGCAGCAGGCGGGCCACGTAGTAGGAGTTGGAAATGGCCACGCCACATTCGCCCGAACCCACGGCCTTGATCTGGTCGGTATCGCCACCCACCGGCTGGCGTGCCTGGTTGGCGACCATGCCCTTCAAGATGGCTTCGGTCTTGGCCGCGCCATCATGCTCCAGCAGCGCGCCGAACAGCGAGACGTTGTAGGGGTGCGAGCCGCTGCGGGTACAGAGTTTGCCCTTGTTCTTCGGGTCGCCCAGGGCCTCGTAGGTGTCCACGTCTTCCGGCTTGACGCTGGTCTTGTTGTACACGATCACGCGGGCGCGGGTGGAGAATCCGAACCACTGGGTGCCGTCGCTGCCCTCCTTGCTGTGCAGGTTGGCGGGGATGCGTTCGTCCAGCAGCTTGGACTTGACCGGCTGGAACAGGCCATCGCTCTGGGCCTTCCACAGGCGCGCCGCATCCACCAGCAGGATCACGTCGGCGGGACTGGAAGCACCCTCGCTCTTGAGGCGCGCCAGGATGCCGGCATCATCGCCATCGACGCGGTTGATCTTGATGCCGGTGGCCTTGGTGAAGTCGGCGTAGAGCGCTTCGTCGGTCTGGTAGTGGCGTGCCGAGTACAGGTTCAGGACCTTTTCCTGCGCGAAGCTGGAGGCGGCAATGGCAGCCAGTACGGCGCCGACGGCGAATTGACGGGAGAACATGGACCATCCTTTTCAAAAAGAGTGAACGACCGCCGTGGCGAAACGGCGTTTTCTTTTGGCGCGGAAGGCGGTCCGGGGAGCGGGCTCCAGGATGGACTTGGCTGTCGCAGCGGGCGGCCTGATGGCTGCCTCGTTATGGGTATGCGTGTGCATCTGCGTGTACATACGCGAGAGGTAAAGCGCAGGCGAATATATCACAAATAAGAAGCATTATCATCTTCTAGAAGACATATCGGAAAGCCGTGCTGTGAACGTAGAAACGCCCTTGCCAACTGATGTGGCAAGGGCGTGATGACGTGCTGTGAGTGCAGCGAAAGCGACAAAGACAGCGAAGGCGAACGAAGCGCGCTCAGATCACCTTGACGGCGAAATCGACGCCGATGCCGGCCCACCACTCCTGCTCCTTCTGGAACCAGAAGGAAATGCTGGGATGCTCCTTGATGTAGTCGCGACGGATCTCCAGGTCGATGCGGCTCTTGAGCTTGACCCTTACCTTGTCCAGGTCCAGCGTGATGTGCGCGTGGCGGAACATCACCGCCAGCCGCAGCGCCAGCACCGCCTTGGCGAAATCGACGTCCGCCAGCATCTCGCTGATCTTCTTCAGGTTGCCCTTCTGACCGAGGATCAGGGTACTCATCAAACGCTGCTCGCGGGTGGTAAAGCCCGGCAGGTCGGCATTGGCGATCATGTAGGCCGAATGCTTGTGGTAACCGGTGGGCGACACCACCAGCCCGGTCTCGTGCAGCAAGGCGCTCCAGTAGAGATAGCGGGCGTAGGAGTCGGTGGCCGGCTTCAGCAGATCGAAGAAACCTCGCGCGGTATCGGCCACGCCATGGGCGCGGGCGGCATCGACGTGGAAGCGGCGGGCAAACTCTTCGACCGAACGATCGCGGCGGTCGGCCTTGGTGGCGCGCAGTTGCAGGTCCCACATCACGCCCATGCGCAGGCCGGCTTCCACCGGGGTGATGACCTCGATGCGGAATTCCTGCATGAAGCCGATCAGCACCGCCAGGCCGCCCATGATCACACCGGCACGGTCGGGTTTCATGCCGTCCAGCGCGATCTGGCTGACATGACCGAAGTCGATCAGGCGCTGCATCAGGTCGGCCAGGCTGGGCAGGCTCACGCGGCCATCACCCATGCCGTTGCGACGGATGGTGTCGGCAATGGCGCGCATGGTGCCGGAAGAGCCATAGACATTCACCTCGGCCGGGTCGAAGCTGAACAGGTGTACCGCATCTTCGACATGCGAGCGGGCCGAGATGATGGCGCGTTCGAAGGCCGCCGTGGTGATGGCACCATCGGGGAAGAAGGCCAGGCTTTGATTGACGGTGCCGATGCCGAAGGATTCGACGTGACGGATATGCTCGCCCAGGCCACGGATCACCTCGGTGGAACCGCCGCCGATGTCGATGACCATGCGTTCTTCACCGGCATCGGCCAGCACGCCGGCCACGCCCATGTAGATCAGGCGGCCCTCTTCCTCACCGGAAATGATCTCCACCGGATAACCGATGGCCCGCTCCAGTTCCGGCAGCAGGTCGGCGGCGTTCTTGGCCACGCGCAAGGTATTGGTGGCTACCACCCGCACTGCGGTCAGCGGATAGTCACGCAGGATGGCGCGAAAGCGGGTGAGCGAATCGATGGCGCTCTGACAGGCCTGCTGGGTCAGGTTGCCGCTCTTGTCGATGCCCGCCGCCAGGCGGATGGGGTCGCGCGCGCTCTTGATGACGCGTATGCCGTCGTCCTCGTACTTGCCGATATGCAAGCGAAAACTGTTGGAACCGAGATCTACCGCAGCAAACATGCATGTCCTTTCGCAATCGCACTAGAAGCCAATTGCTAAATAATTTAAACCTCACCTTGTCTCCATCCCGACAAGATAATCGGCGCGCATTACACTTTGATGACAGCCGGCACCCTGTAGAATGGCGGCTCGGCGCTGCCATGCTGCGTCGCACATATTATTTTATACAATTTATCCCATTTCCCTTCCATGCCCGGCATTCTTTACCTGGTTCCCAACACACTGGGCCCCACCGAGCCTCCCGCCGACGCCAGCGTGACGCATCCGCTGGAAAGCATCATCCCGCGCCAGGTGCAGGCGATCGCAGCGCGCCTGGATTATTTCGTCGCCGAGAACGCCAAGACCACGCGCGCCTTCCTGAAACTCCTGGGCAGCAGCCAAGCCCTGGCCAAGCCCATCCAGGAAATCCAGATCGCCGAGCTCAACGTCAACACACCGCCGGCCGCCCTGCCCTCGCTGCTGGCTCCCCTGCTGGAAGGCCGTGATGGTGGCCTGATCTCGGAAGCAGGCGTGCCGGCGGTGGCCGACCCCGGCGCCAACCTGGTCCGGCTGGCGCACCAGCATGGCATCCAGGTGCGCCCGCTGGTGGGCCCCTCTTCCTTGCTGCTGGCGGTCATGGCCAGTGGTCTCAATGGCCAGAGCTTCGCCTTCAACGGCTACCTGCCTACCGATGCCGAGGCGCGCGCCAAGCGCATCCGCCAGCTGGAAGATCGCGCCCGCAAGGAAAAGCAGACCCAGCTGCTGATCGAAACGCCCTATCGCAACACCGCCATGCTGGAGGCGCTGGTGCAATCCTGCCAGCCCGGCACGCTGATCTGCGTGGCCACCGACCTGTCGCTGGCCAGCGAGTCGGTACGCACGCAGACAGCCGCGCAGTGGAAGGCCGCCCTGGCTGCCGGCAAGGCACCGGACTTCCACAAGAAACCGACCGTCTTCCTGCTGCTGGCCGAATAGCGTCGCCCCAACGCGAGAGACGCGGCGCCCCAATGACAAAGGCCGGTTGTGATACACAACCGGCCTTTTTGCATGCTCCGTCCCGAGGCGTCAGCGCAGGGTGGAAAGCGGCGTCGACATCAGCGTCTTGGCAAAGCCCGCACCGAAGGCCACGCCGAATTTCTTGAGCACCCGTTCGGAGAGGTTTTCGGTCTGGGTGTAATCCACCACATCCTCGGCCTTGAGCACGTCGCGGGCCACGCTATCGACCGTGCCATAGCCATCGGCCAGACCCAGCTCGATCGCCTTGGAACCGGTCCATACCAGCCCGGAGAAGGTATCCGGCGTTTCCTTCAGGCGCGCGCCACGACCCTGGCGCACCACCTCGATGAACTGCTGGTGGATCTCCTGCAGCATCGATTGGGCGTATTCACGCTGCTTCGGGCTTTGCGGGCTGAAAGGGTCGAGGAAGCTCTTGTTCTCGCCCGCGGTCAGCAGGCGGCGTTCCACGCCCAGCTTGTCCATCAGACCGGTGAAGCCGAAGCCGTCCATGAGCACGCCCACCGAACCGATCAGGCTGGCCTTGTTGACGTAGATCTTGTCGGCCGCCGCGGCGATGTAATAGCCGCCGGAGGCGCACACTTCCTCCACCACCACGTAGATCGGCTTCTTGGGATAGGCCTTGCGCAGGCGGGTGATCTCGTCGTTGATCATGCCGGCCTGCACCGGGCTGCCACCGGGGCTGTTGATCTTGAGGATCACGCCGACCGAGTCGGAGGCGGCAAAGGCCTTGTCCAGCGCCGGGATCACCACCCCTGCCGAGCCCTGCCCTTCGGAATCGATGGCGCCCTTGATCTCGACCAGGGCGGTATGGGTGCCCAGCGGCTCGCTCTCAGTCTTGTTATAGGTGAAGGCCAGCCAA
Organism: Herbaspirillum frisingense GSF30; assembly: GCF_000300975.2. Classification (GTDB taxonomy): domain Bacteria; phylum Pseudomonadota; class Gammaproteobacteria; order Burkholderiales; family Burkholderiaceae_D; genus Herbaspirillum; species Herbaspirillum frisingense. The sequence continues at coordinate 59,120 of NZ_AEEC02000014.1, forward strand.
GCGCCCAGCACAATCACCACCAGGATGGCGATGCGGAAGAAGATGCCCCAGCGGCGCCGGGCGCGCTGTTCCTTGACGGCAAACAGGGCCAGTTTTTCCAGGACGTCGCGCTCCCAGCCGCTCTTCTTGTCCTCGCGCACGCTGGCGGGGATGGAGGGCGATGGTGGCGATGGCGGCGTTTGTGGCGGGACTGGCGGCTTGTCTTGCTGGTTTTCAGATTCGTTGTTGCTCATAGGCTCACTCTAAGCAGCGCAGCAGCCTGCGCCGGTTTCCCCGAAGCTCATGCCTCGACGGGCTTGACGATGTCGTCCGGACGCCAGTAGACCTGGCCGTCGCGTTCCACCGCCATGATCTTACGCAAGTGCGCGCCGGTACAAGGACCGCCCTCGCATTTTCCGGTATCGGGCGCATAAACGGCGCCATGTGTTGCACACATGAGATACAGACCGCTGGATTCGAAGAACTCGCCCTCGGCCCAGTCCAGTTCGATGGGGACATGGGCGCAGCGGTTCAGGTAGCCATAGACCACTCCGCCATAGCGCACCACGAAACCGGTGGTCTCGTCGCCATGCACCTGCACCGGGAAGCGCTTGCCCAGGCCGCCTTCGGCCAGATCGCCGGAGGCGCAGATGAGGATGTCGCCGGAAGCGTTCACGTAGCCGTCCTCAGGCCTGCTCATTGAGCCACTGGTGCAGCTCGCGGATGGAGCGCGCCGAATACAGCGGCGAGAGCGTCTGCAACTGCTGTGGCGGATGCGCGCCGAACTCCACCGCCACGCCCGCGGCACCGGCGTTGATGGCCATCTGCAGGTCGTGGGTGGTGTCGCCGATCATCAGCGTGCGGTGCATGTCCTGGCCCAGCTCGCGGGTCAGCTCCTGCAACATGGCCGGATGCGGCTTGGAGAAGGTCTCGTCGGCGCAGCGGGTGGCGTCGAACATGGACAGCAGGCCGGTGGTGTTCATGGCCCGGTTCAGCCCGACCCGGCTCTTGCCGGTGGCCACTGCCAGGAAATAGCCCTGCTGCGACAGGTCGGTCAGCATTTCGGGCACGCCCTCGAAGAGCGTGAGGTCCTTGTCCTGGCCCAGGTAATGGTGGCGGTAACGCTCCACGATGCGCGGATAGTACTTGGGGTCGACATCGGGAATGGCGGCCTGCATCGCGTCCTGCAGGCCCAGGCCGATCACGTAGGAAGCTGCGCTCTTGTCGGGAATCGGCAGGCCCAGGTCGCGCGCTGCGGCCTGGATGCAGCGCACGATGGTGGACGTGCTGTCCATCAGGGTGCCATCCCAGTCGAAGACGATCAGGTCGAATTGCTTTCTTGCCATGTCTGATGCTCTTTCTGCGGGCATGTCCGCCGCCGGCTTGCCAGCGCGACAAGGCAGCAGCGAAACATGCGATTTTGTTAATGCCGGGCAGAAAGTATCATATCCCGGCCGACTACGTGCACTGTCCTTCAGTCCTCCGCGCCAGCCAGCATGTTGTAGGGCAGGAGATCGCCCTCGGCCCCACCTTCCAGGCTGCGCAGGAATTTTGCGCATTCATCGGGCAGGCCGGCTTTCAGGGTGACGGTCTGGCCGGTTTCCGGATGCAGGAAGCTGATGCGCCAGGCATGCAGGAACATGCGCTTGAAAGCAATACGCTTGCCATCGGCCTTCTGCAGCGCCTTGTTCAAGGGGAAGTCGCCGTACTTGTCGTCGCCGACAATGGGAAAACCGCTGGAAGACAGGTGCACCCGGATCTGATGGGTGCGACCGGTCTTCAGTTCAGCTTCCAGCAGGGCAAATTCACCGAAGCGACGCAAGAGCGAGAACACCGTATGGGACGGCTGGCCATCGGCCTGCACCCGCACCCGGCGCTCACCGTCAGGCGTGCTGTACTTGAACAGCGGCAACTTCACGTGCTGGCGGGCATTCTTCCAGTCGCCCTGGACCAGGGTCAGGTAGCGCTTGTCGGTCTGGCCCTCGCGCATCTGTTCATGCAGGTTCGTCAGCGCCGAACGCTTCTTGGCGATCAGCAGCACGCCCGAGGTGTCGCGGTCCAGCCGGTGCACCAGCTCCAGGAACTTGGCCTGAGGCCGTGCCGCCCGCAACTGCTCGATGACACCGTAGCTCACGCCGGACCCGCCATGCACGGCCACACCGGCCGGCTTGTCGATGACCAGCATGTGGCTGTCTTCCAGCAGGATGCGGAATTCCGCTCCCGGGACTACAGTTTCTTGCTTCTCTGCAACTCGTATTGGCGGCACACGCACGACATCGCCCTCGACCAGACGATAGGTCTGGTCGATACGGCCCTTGTTGACGCGCACCTCGCCCGAACGCAGGACACGATAGATATGGCTCTTGGGAACGCCTTTGCAAACCCGCAGCAGGAAATTGTCAATCCGCTGGCCCGCCTCTTCGTCGGAAATGGTCAGCAACTGCACCTGAGGGACGCTCTGCGAGGCTGTTGCGTTCCGGGAGGCCGGCGCCGCGTCGGCGCTTTCAGAAGCCCCCCTAGAAAATCTCGCTAAGTCCTTCATTTTGAATATATAATCGATTGACGCCGATCAAAAAACGGCGTTAGTAGAATAAAAAAGGAACATTCTACACAAGAGGAGTCTTCGTCAGCCTCGCTCATTTGCAAAATTGACGAAGGGGGCCCCGAAAACCACGACGCGCGGCATCGCAGACGCAATAAAAGCGCTGCAACGGTTGACAATACAGCCGATCATGTCGCTTGCCTGGTCCACGTAAAGGCCTCGAAACGAGTACGCACCTTCCCTTTGCGAGTCCAGTTTGCACCGCAGTTGCAATCGGACAGCGCACTTGGAAGTGGAACAGATTTGTTTGGATCATCAGGATAAAAGTCTGGCAAGACTCGCATCCGGTGACCCGACCCAGGACAGCAGTGCACAGCCCCCCGGCGACCAGCAGCGCAAGCATGGCAGGCTCATCAGCCCGCCCCCTTGCAGCGCATCGCTCGGGCCATGCCGCAATTCGGGCCGGGCCATCGCGAAGCTTGCCGGTTGATGCAGTAGAACCCGATCGCCGTCGCCAACCTCACTATGTTACGTTTGGCTCCACAGACCAGCTTACCGTCCGCAGTTGCCTGCGCGACCGCCTATGGCGGAGCGCGCGGCGCGGATACGGTGCTGCCCGGCGTCCCGGTCCACTGCATCCGCGCCCCCTTGTGCTGGAGCGCCCGCTAAGGCGCACTCACACAATCAAGGCAATTCCCTCCCCAATCACTTCGTTCTCGCGTACATCCCCTGTACTTTTGGCCCGCTACCACATACGGACGGGCCATTTGAAGGATCTTCGGATCCCGGAGTGAAAACATGAAACGTATGTTGTTCAACGCAACGCAGCAGGAAGAACTGCGCGTAGCGATCGTTGACGGTCAGAAGCTGATCGACATCGACATCGAAACCACCGGACGCGAGCAGCGCAAGTCCAACATCTACAAGGGCGTGATCACCCGCATCGAGCCCTCGCTGGAAGCCTGCTTCGTCAACTACGGCGAGGAACGCCACGGCTTCCTGCCCTTCAAGGAAGTGGCCCGGTCCTACTTCAAGGAAGGCATCGACGTCCGCAACGCCAGCATCAAGGAAGCGCTGCGCGAAGGCCAGGAAATCATCGTCCAGGTCGAAAAGGAAGAGCGCGGCAACAAGGGCGCGGCCCTGACCTCCTTCATCTCGCTGGCCGGTCGCTACCTGGTCCTGATGCCCAACAACCCGCGTGGTGGTGGCGTCTCCCGCCGCGTCGAAGGCGAAGACCGCCAGGAACTGCGCGAGACCATGGACAAGCTGGACCTGCCCAACGGCATGTCCGTCATCGCCCGCACCGCCGGCATCGGCCGCAACGTCGATGAACTGCAGTGGGACCTGAACTACCTGATGCAACTGTGGCGCGCCATCGAAGGCGCCGGCCAGTCCGCCTCGGGCGCCTTCCTGATCTACCAGGAATCGTCACTGGTCATCCGCGCCATCCGCGACTACTTCCAGCCCGACATCGGCGAAATCCTGATCGACACCGACGACATCCACGACCAGGCCCAGCAGTTCATGGCCCACGTGATGCCGGACATGGTCCACCGCGTCAAGCGCTACCGCGACGACGTGCCGCTGTTCTCCCGCTTCCAGATCGAACACCAGATCGAGACCGCCTACTCGCGTACGGTCCCGCTGCCGTCCGGCGGCGCCATCGTGATCGACCACACCGAAGCCCTGGTGTCGGTGGACGTGAACTCGGCGCGTGCCACCCGTGGCAGCGACATCGAGACCACCGCCTTCAACACCAACCTCGAAGCGGCTGATGAAGTGGCCCGCCAGTTGCGCCTGCGCGACCTGGGTGGCCTGATCGTAATCGACTTCATCGACATGGAGAACTCCAAGAACCAGCGCGAAGTCGAAGGTCGCCTGAAAGACGCCCTGCACCACGACCGTGCCCGCGTCCAGATGGGCAAGATCTCCCGCTTTGGCCTCATGGAACTGTCGCGCCAGCGCCTGCGTCCGTCGCTGTCCGAAGGCAGCCACGTGACCTGCCCGCGCTGCAACGGCACCGGCCACATCCGCGATACCGAATCCTCCGCCCTGCAGGTGCTGCGCATCATCCAGGAAGAGGCGATGAAGGAAAACTCGGCCGCGATCCATGTGCAGGCGCCGGTGGACGTCGCCGCCTTCCTGTTGAACGAGAAGCGCGGTGAAATCCTGAAGATCGAGACGCGTCATCGCGTCACGGTCATCATGATCCCCAACAAGCACCTGGAAACCCCGCACTACAAGATGGAGCGGATCAAGCACGACGATCCGCGCCTGGACGACGCCCAAGCCAGCTACAACATGGCCGAGCAGGCCGATACCGACATCGGCTACAGCAAGCGCCAGAAGGAAGAAGTGCGTCCGCGCCAGGAAGCCGTGGTCAAGGGCATCACCCCCGACCAGCCGGCCCCCATCGTCGAACGCAAGGCCCCGGAACCGGTGGCTGCCCCCGTACCGCCGCCGACCCTGGCACCGGAATCGGGCCTGCTGGGCAAAATCTTCGCCTTCTTCCGCAAGAAGCCCGTGGCCCCGGTGGAAGCACCGGCCCCGGTCGAAGCCAAGGCCCCTGCCAAGCGTGAAGGCGACCGCAATGGCCGTGGCGGCGACCGCAACGGTCGTGGCCGCAATCGCAATGATCGCAGCGACCGTGGTGATCGTGCCGAACGTGGCGAGCGCAACGCCAATGGCGAACAGCGCAATGCCCGTGGTGCCGCTGCCGTCGAGGTAAAGGCGGGAGAGCTGGCCGATGCCAAGCAGGCGCGTCCGCCGCGTGGCCCGCGCGAGCCCAAGGAAGCGCGTGAACCACGCGAAGGCCGTGAGCCGCGTGAAGGTCGCGAGGGCCGTGAAGTCCAGGTCCGCGAAGGCCAGGAACCCAAGGAAGCCCGTCGCAACGAACCCCGCGAAGCCCGTGAGCCACGCGAACCGCGTGAAGGTCGCGAAGGTCGCGAAGGTCGTGAACCCCGCGAACCGCGTCAACCGCGTGAACCTCGCGCCCCGCGTGGCGACCGCAAGGAAGCCCGCACCGAGGAAGGTCTGCCGCTGGAAGCCGCTCTGGCAGCCGGCGCTGCAACCGCCGGCGTGGCCGTGGCCGCTGGTGCCGTGGCCCTGTCCAATGACGAGCAGGCTGCGCAACTGGATCTGGCGCAAGTTGAAGGTGGCGAAGGCGTCGAAGCCTCGGAAAACGCCGAAGGCGGCACCGAACCGCGCCGTCGTCGTCGTCGTGGCGGTCGCAACCGTCATCGTCGCGAACGTGACGAGAACGGCAACCTGATCGAAAACGCCGATGCCGATGCGGCCGAAGCTGGCGAAGCCGGTGAACGCAGTGAAAACGGCGAAGCCGTGGCTGCCACAGCCCCCGCAGCACCGGTGGAAGTCGCCCAGGCCGCCGTGGCCCAGGCTTCCTTCGCTGCCTCGCCGGTTCCGGCGCAAGCTGCTGAAGCAGCCGACGTGTCCGCGCCTGCCGCCCTCCATACCGAAGCCGTCGCCGTGGAAAGCGGCGTGAACTCGGTGGAAGCCGTGGCTGCCGCCGCTGCCGAAGCGACCGAAGCCGTGTTCTCGCAACAGCAGGCCATCGAACCGCCGGCGCCGTCCATCGACGCCAGCTTCGCCCCGGCACCGAGCTTTGAACCTGCCCCGGCGCCAGTGCTAGCCCCTGTCGCCACCCCGGCGGCATCGGAAGCACCGGTCCAGGTCGAGGTCGTGCAGCAAGCCGCGCCGGCAGCCAGCCTGCCGCAGCAGATCAGCCTGCTGGATGCGGTCGAAGTCAATCCGGCCCCGGCCCCTGCTGCGGTCGCACCTGTCGCCCCTGTGGAAGTGGCTGCCCCTGTTGCTGCTGCACCTGCAGCACATGCCGGCAATGGCGCCCAGCCGGAGTCGCTGCAGCAGATGCTGTCGCAAGCCGGCCTGACGCTGGCCACGACCGATCCGGTCAAGCTGCGTGCAGCACAGGAAGCGGCCGCCGCCTTCGTGCCGGCACCGCGTGTACCGCGCGAGCGCAAGCCGCTGCCGCCGCAGTCCAGCGAACCGCTGGTCCAGGTGGAAACGCGTCGCTGATCGCCAGGGTGCAAGCGCACCAGTGATCACCAGGAAAAAGGGAGCTTCGGCTCCCTTTTTTCTTGTCCGCGCTCTTGCCTGCTCGGCCTGCCTGCACGCCGGCCTGCTGTTTTCGCCAATTTTCCTGGCCAGTCTGTCGCCGCAGCCCGGCAACTATCGCTCTCGCGCCTCTTGTCATCCGCCGCTTGTCCCCTATCTGGTGACAGTTGGCCCGCCCCGGCAGCGATACAGTGCCGGCCGCGCAGCACGACGGTCCAGCTGCGGATATCCCAAGTCCAGATCCGGCGCGGCATTGCGCGCAATACCTGCACTTGCGGCATACTGAATATGCATGAACCGACCGCAACGTCGCAGCGCTAGCCGTGCTATCTTTACACACCCATTTTTGCCAGCCCGTATGAACAAGCGCGTCATTCCCATCCTCGATCACCGGCAAGCCCCGTCGGCCAGTACGGCAGGCGTGATTGCGCCCGTGGCGGTGGTGCCGACCGGCTGGCTGACCGATTCCCTGGGCCGCCCCCTGCACGACCTGCGCATCTCGGTCACCGACCGCTGCAATTTCCGCTGTGTCTATTGCATGCCCAAGGATGTCTTCGACAAGCAATACCAGTTCCTGCCGCACTCCGACCTGCTGACCTTCGAAGAGCTGACCCGCGTGGCCGCCCAGTTCGTGGCGCATGGCGTGCGCAAGATCCGCCTCACCGGCGGCGAACCGCTGCTGCGCAAGAACATCGAGACCCTGATCGCCATGCTGGCCGCCTTGCGCACGCCCGATGGCGAGCCGGTGGATCTCACCCTGACCACCAATGGCACCCTGCTCAAGCAGAAGGCGCAGGCGCTCAAGGCTGCCGGCCTGCGGCGCGTGACGGTCTCGCTGGATTCGCTGGATGACGAGAGCTTCCGCCGCATGAACGATGTCGACTTCCCGGTGGCACGCGTGCTGGAAGGCATTGATGCCGCCCACGCCGCCGGCCTGGGTCCGGTCAAGATCAACATGGTGGTCAAGAAAGGCGTCAACGACGACCAGATCCTGCCGATGGCGCGCCACTTCAAGGGGACGCCGGCCATCCTGCGCTTCATCGAATACATGGACGTGGGCAGTTCGAACGGCTGGCGCATGGACGAGGTACTGCCCTCCAGCGAAGTGGTGCGGCGCATCTCGGCCGAGATGCCGCTCCAGGTGGCCGACCCCAACTACACCGGCGAGACCGCCGAGCGCTGGCGCTATGTCGATGGCGGCGGCGAGATCGGTGTCATCTCCAGCGTGACCCAGGCCTTCTGCCAGGATTGCTCGCGCGCCCGGCTCTCTACCGAGGGCAAGGTCTACACCTGCCTGTTCGCCAGCGAAGGCCACGATCTGCGCAGCCTCCTGCGCAATGGAGCCAGCGACGCCGAGATGGCCGGCGCCATCGCCGCATTGTGGGGCCAACGGGGCGACCGCTATTCCGAATTGCGCAGCGCCATGCAAGCCGCCCCGGCACGCAAGGTCGAGATGTCCTATATCGGCGGCTAGCTATTCAGTTCCGCCTCCCGCCGCCCTGCCCCCAGTCCTCACCCGCCATGGCCTCCTCCACCGCCAACACCCTGAGCGCCAGCCACATCACCGGCCTGGTACTGGCCGGCGGGCGCGGCACGCGCATGGGCGGGGTGGACAAGGGCCTGCAACTGCTGCATGGCAAGCCACTGGTCCAGCACGTGCTGGAGCGGCTGGCGCCGCAGGTCGGCACCCTGGCCGTCAATGCCAACCGCTCGCAACTGCACTACGCCAGCTTCGGCTATCCGGTCTGGAGCGATCTGCAAGCTGGCTTCCCCGGCCCGCTGGCGGGCCTGCAGAGTGGTCTGGCCCACTGCACCACCCCCTGGCTGGCCTGCGCCCCCTGCGATGCACCGCTGATCCCCTATGACCTGGTGGCGCACCTGGCCGATGCCATTGCCGAGGCTGGCGCCGAGGCCGCCATCGCCGTCACCACCGGCGCGCAGGGCCGGCAACGCCATCCGGTCTGCGCCCTGCTCTCCAGGAGCACCCGCGACGCCCTGGACGCCTTCCTGGCCACGGGTGAACGCAAGATGGACCGCTGGTTCGCCACCCTCCATTGCGTGGAAGTGGAATTCCCCGAAGAACACGCCTTCAGCAACATCAACACCGCGCCGGAGTTGCAACGGCTCGAAGAAGAACAATGACCCATCCTTCCCTGAACGACATTGTCAGCTGCATCAGCGGCTATGACCCTCACGCCATGACCGTGGCCCGTGCCCAGGCCGTGATCCAGGACTTCATCACCCCCATCGAGACGGTGGAAAAGCTGGCCATCCGCAGCGCGCTCTCGCGGGTGCTGGCACAGGACATCATCTCCCGCATCGATGTGCCAGCCCATGACAACTCGGCCATGGATGGCTACGCCCTGCGCGGCGAAGACATCGCCGACGGCCAGGCGCAACGCCTGCAGATCGTTGGCGCGGTCCATGCCGGCCAGCGCTTCGAGGGCAGCGTGCAACGCGGCCAGTGCGTGCGCATCATGACCGGCGCCCCCATGCCGGCCGGATGCGACACCGTCATCCCGCAGGAACTGACCACCGACGCCGACGACCAGGGCGTGACCCTGCCGGCCGGGCGCGTACGGCCCGGTGACAACCGCCGCCTGCGCGGTGAAGACCTGATGCAAGGCAGCGTGGCGCTGCCGCGCGGGCGCATCCTGCGGCCCTCCGACATCGGCCTGCTGGCCTCGCTGGGCATCGCCGAGGTTCCGGTGCAGCGCCGCCTGCGCGTGGCCTTCTTCTCCACCGGCGACGAACTGCGCTCGGTGGGTGAGCCGCTGGACGCAGGCTGCGTCTATGACTCCAACCGCTACACCCTGCACGGCATGCTGACCCGCCTGGGTTGCGAGGTGCTGGACATGGGCGTGGTGCCGGACGATCCGGTGGCGCTGGAGGCAGCCTTTCGCAGTGCCTGTGAAGAGGCCGACGCCGTCATCACCTCCGGTGGCGTGTCGGTGGGTGCTGCCGACTACACTAGACAGATCATGGCCAGCCTGGGTGAAATGACGTTCTGGAAGATCGCCATGCGTCCCGGCCGGCCACTGGCCTTTGGCCGTATCAGCTCGCGTGGGCGCGATGCCTACCTGTTCGGCCTGCCCGGCAATCCGGTGGCGGTGACCGTCAGTTTTTCCTTCTTCGTGCGCGATGCCCTGCTGCGGCTGGCTGGTGCCGAGTCCCGGCCCTTGCCACGCCTGCGGGTGACGACCGCCACGCCCATCCGCAAGAAGGCCGGTCGCACCGAATACCAGCGCGGCATCCTGGCACCCGACGCCGATGGCCGCTGGAGCGTGCGCCTGACCGGCATGCAGGGCTCGGGCATCCTGCGCTCGATGTCGGACGCCAACTGCATCCTCGAACTGGAGCATGAGCGCGGCGACGTGGCTGCCGGCGAAGAGGTCTCGGTGGTGCTGTTCGACGGGCTGGTCTGAAGCCGCCCCGGCATGAAAAAAGCGCGGCCAAGGCCGTAATACTGTTCAGTTAAGAAAAAATCGCCGCGCCAGATGACTTTGGCGCGGCGATTTTGCTTGGTTCTCTTCAAGCCATCTGAAACCGTTCGGACTGAGTAGGCCCTTTAGGGCCGTATCGAAGGCGCTGCTCAGCTTGTGGCGCGCCTTCGATACGCGGCTACGCCGCTACTCAGGACGAACGGTCAGCGGTGGTGCAAACAAAGTCTGAGCGAGCTTTCGAGCTGGTAACAAGCTTAACTGAACGGCATTACGGCCAAGGCCACGCTTTTTTCGTTTTCTGGCCGAAGCATCAGCCGCTCAGACCGCCTCGTCCGTATCGCCCAGGTCCAGCTCTGCCGTCCCCAGCAGCTTCTGCGCACTTTCCGCCGGCAGCGCCTCCACCGACTTGAGCTTGCGGTTCATCTGGCGCGTACGGGTCTCGGCCTGATCGATGTTGCGGGCAGCGCGTTCCAGCGCCGCCTTGGTCGAGGCCAGCACTTCGCCGAACTTGCCGAACTCGGTCTTGACCGCGCCCAGCACCTGCCACACTTCGGAGGACCGCTTCTCCAGCGCCAGCGTGCGGAAGCCCATCTGCAGGCTGTTCAACAGTGCCGACAGCGTCGACGGCCCGGCGATGGTCACCCGGCAGGTACGCTGCAGATCGTCGGACAGGCCCGGTCGGCGCATCACCTCGGCATACAGGCCTTCGGTGGGCAGGAACAGGATCGCGAAATCGGTCGTCAGCGGGGGCGAGAGGTATTTCTCGGCGATGGTCTTGGCTTCGTTGCGCACGGCGCGCTCCAGCTCCTTGCCGGCGCTGGCCACGCCATCGGCGTCGGCGCGCTCGGCCGCATCGACCAGGCGTTCGTACTGTTCCTTGGGGAATTTGGCGTCGATGGGCATCCACACCGGCTCGCCCTCTTCCTTCGCTCCCGGCAGGCGGATGGCGAATTCCACGCGTTCGCCGGTGCCGCGCACGGTCTCGACGTTCTTGGCGTACTGCTCGGGCGTGAGCATCTGTTCCAGCAGGATTTCCAGCTGCACTTCACCCCAGGTGCCACGGGTCTTGACGTTGGTCAGCACGCGCTTGAGATCGCCCACACCGGTGGCCAGCTGCTGCATCTCGCCCAGGCCCTGATGCACCTTGTCCAGGCGGTCCGAGACCAGCTTGAAGGATTCACCCAGGCGCTGCTCCAGCGTGGCGTGCAGCTTCTCGTCCACGGTCTTGCGCATCTCTTCCAGCTTGAGCGCGTTGTCGTTCTGCAGATCCTTGATGCGGGCTTCCAGCGTGGCCCGCACTTCGCCCATGCGTTGGGCATTGGATTCGGTCAGTGCCGACAGTTGCTGGTTCAGGGTATCGCCGAAGCGCTTGAGCGAAACGGCCTGCTCTTCGCGGTTGACCTGTGCCTGCAGCGTGATGGACTGGCGCATGCTGTCCAGTTGCTGGGCGTTGGTTTCGTTCAGTTTCACCAGTTGCCGTGCGAAGCCGTCGATCTGCTGGTTCTGCAGGCCGGCCACGCTGGACATCTGCGTGGCCAGCGTCTGCTGCAACTGGGCGAAGTTGCTGCCCAGCTCCTGGCGCGTGCTCTGGGCGCTGGCCTGGACCTGGCTGCGCAACTCGCGCTCGATGCGCTCGCCGGTGTCCTGCTGGTGGCGTTGCAGCTCCTGCTGCAATTGCAGCAGCATGTCCTCGATGGCAGCCCCCGGGTCGTCGCGCGAGCCACCACGCAGCAGCAGCAGCAGCACCAGTACCTGCAAGACGATGCCGACCACAACCAGGCCGGCCAGGATCATTTCGAATGTATTCATGGGGGGGGCTTACTCGGGCTTGTTGCGCATCCAGTCGGCGGTCTGATAGAGCGCCGTCAGCAGGCGTTTCATCAGCTCGTCGGGCAGGCCCACGTCCTGCATGGCCCAGGTCATGCAGCGCAGCCACTGGTCGCGCTCGGAGATGCCGATGGGGAAAGGCAGGTGACGTGCGCGCAGGCGCGGATGGCCGAACTTTTCCATGTACAGGCTGGGACCGCCGGTCCAGCCGGAGAGGAACATGTAGGTCTTCTCGCGCGAGCCCTCCAGCGAAGGCGGATGCAGCGCGCGAATGCCGGCGAACTCCGGCTCCAGGTCCATCAGGTCGTAGAAACGGTCGACCATCTCGCGCAGTTTTTCAGCGCCGCCGATGAGTTCGAACGTGGTGGGTTGGTTGGGATCTTCGATTTGCATAAGACCGCCATGATACCGCAGCCGCCCCGCCATCGTCGGGCCGGCCGGCTGCGATCTGCAGGGCGTTTGACCTGCCTCGGCTCAGGCTTCGCGCAAGGTCTGCAGGGGCGGACGACGCAGCACGTGACGCAGTCCTGCCCAGCCGCCCAACGCCGAGCAGGCAGCGCCCAAGCCCATGCCGGCCACCCACACCAGCGGGCTGAAGCTCCAGTCGAAATTGAAGACGTAATGCGCCAGTGCCCAGCCGATGCCAGCCGCACCGCTGGCCGCCAGCAATCCCGCCAGCGAACCCACCAGCAGCACTTCGATGCGCTGCGCCCGCGATAGCTCCTGGCGCGTGGCGCCAAGGGCACGCAACAGGCCGGCCTCGCGCACCCGCTCGTCCTGCGAACCGGCCAGGGCCGCATACAGCACCAGCACGCCCGAGCAGAGCGTGAAGAGGAACAGGAACTCCACCGCCGAAATCACCTGCCCCACCACCTCCTGGATCTGGCGCAGCACGCTGCCGATATCGACCACGGTGAGATTGGGGAAGTCGCGCGTCAGGCGATTGCCCAGGGCTTCCTGCTGCGGATCCAGATGCACCGCCGTGATCCAGCTCTGCGGGGTATCGCGCATCAGGGTCGGGTTCAGGATCACGAAGAAATTGACCCGCAAGGACCCCCACTCCAGCTTGCGCAGGCTGGTCACCGGCGCCTCCACCAACTGGCCGGCGATGTCGAATTGCAGGCGATCACCCAACTGGATGCCCAGGGTCTGCGCCAGGCCGCGCTCCACCGAGGCTTCCGGCTGGCGATCGTCGTACCAGCGGCCGGCGACGATGCCGTTGCCGGGCGGGATCTCGGCCATGGTGGAGAGGTTGAATTCACGATCGACCAGGCGCTTGGCGCGATCTTCCTGGTAATCCGCCGGGTTGACCGGGCGTCCGTTGATCTGCACCAGGCGGCCGCGGATCATCGGATACAGGGCGGCGTCCTTCACCCCGCCCTGCTGCAGCACCTGCTGCACCGCCTGGCGCTGGTCGGGCTGGATGTTGATGATGAAACGATTGGGCGCATCCGCCGGGGTGGCCTGGCGCCAGGCACCTACCAGGTCGCCACGGATGACGGTCAGCAGCAGCAGCGCCATCAGGCCCAGCCCGAGCGCCACCACCTGCATCACGGCGGCTGCCGGTCGACGCTGCAGGCCATCGATGGCAAAGCGCCAGCTCTGGCGATCCACCAGGCCGCGCATGGAGCGTAGCGCCCGCAGGCAAAGCCAGGCCACCAGCGCGAACAGGCCGAAGCCGCCGAGGAAGCCGGCAATGGTCAGCAAGCCCAGCTTGAGGTCGCCGGCCTGCCACAGCAGCAAGCCCGAAAACACCAGCGTCCCCGACACATAGGTGAGCACCGTCATCGCCTGCGGTGCGCCCTGGTCGCGCCGGATCACCCGGTTATGCGGCACATTGCGCAACTGCAGGATGGGTGGCAGCGCAAAGCCGAGCAGCAACAGCAGGCCGGTGGCCACGCCCTGCACCGCCGGTGCCCAGCCCGGCGCCGGCAAGGCGGTCGGCATGAAGCTGCCCAGCCACTGCAGCAGCGCAAAATGCGCGGCAAAGCCGACCAGCATGCCAATCACGCTGGCGGCCAGGCCGATGACGATGAATTCGGTCAGGTACAGCCGCGTCACCTGCGCCTGGGTCATGCCGAAACAACGCAGCATGGCGCAGGCATCCAGGTGGCGCAGCATGAAGCGGCGCGCCGCCATGGCCACCGCCAGCGCCGCCAGCATGGCCGAGAGCAGGCCCACCAGCGAGAGGAACTGTTCGGCCCGGTCCAGCGTGGCGCGCATCTCGGGACGACCGTTTTCCAATGACTCCAGGCGCACGCCGCGCAGCTTGTCGGCGTCGATCTGGCGCTCGATCTGCTTCTGGTAGCGCTGGACCTCCACGGCCGGGCCGGCGATCAGCAGCCGGTAGGTCACCCGTGAGCCGAGCTGCACCAGATGGGTGGCGGCCAGATCGGCTTGGCCCAGCATCACGCGGGGGGCGAAGTTGACGAAGGCGCTGCCACGGTCCGGTTCCACCGAGATGATGGCGGCGATCTTCAGCGGCAAGTCGCCCAGCTTGATGGTATCGCCCAGCTTCACGTCCAGTTGCGACAGGATCTGCGGGTCCACCCACACCGTCCCCGGCTGTGGAATGCCTTCGGCCGGCTGGTCGCTGCCATCGGCGGCGCGCAGCCTGAGCTGGCCGCGCAGCGGATAGCCTGGCGTGACAGCCTTGATGGAAGAGAGCACCGAACGTGCCGCATCGCCCTCGCCCGCCAGCGCCATGCTGGGAAAGACCTGGGTCTGGGCCTGCAACAGCCCCTGCTGGCCGGCCTGCTGCACCCATTGCGGCGGCAGCGGCTGGTCGGCGGCCACCAGCAGGTCGGCCCCCAGCAGCTGGTGAGCGTCGCGGGCCATGCCGGCCCGCATGCGGTCAACGAAGAAACCCACCGACGACAGGGCCGCCACCGCCACGATCAGGGCGATCAGCAGGAAGCGGAGTTCACCGGTACGCCAGTCGCGCAGGGTCATGCGCAATGCTTGTTGGAACATTCAGTCGCCAGGAATAAAAAAAGAAAGAAGAAAGGAAGCAGAAAATGCGCAGGCCATACCTGCACCATCGCGGGAATAGCGATTCCACGCCGCCTGCAGGCTCAACGCAACCAGAGCGCCACCAGCCCCACGGCCAGCAGCACGCAACCGGCGGTCAACATGCGCAGGCGCGAGCGCATGCGGTCCATGGTGGCGACCAGTTGCGCATTCTGCTCGGCCAGGGTGTTGATCAACTGGCTGGCTTCCAGCTGTTCGCCCTCCAGCTGCCGGATGCGCTGGGCGAACAGTTCGGCATCGCTGGCCGCCGGCATGGCCTCCTGCGCCTCCACCGCCGACTTGGCCTTGCGGGTGCGCGACCAGAGATCACGTGCGCCCTTGACGATGCCCGGGGTGGCCTGGACCACGTCGCCCCAGGGAATCAACTTGATGGCAGACAACCAGCTCAATCCCATGTGTTTCTCCTTTGTCGGCAGGGTCGGATACGGCTTGTTGCAATTTCGTTGCACGCCTGGGAGAACCGTGACCCCGCACTGTCTTCTAAGACAGGCAAAATGCAATTCTATCCCGAGCATCCGGTAACCATGACGGAGTTTCCTGACGATGAAAGCCCCCCTGCCCCTGCTGGGCGCCCTGCTGTTCCTGTGCGCCGGCGCCAGCTACGCCGCCGATTGCAGCAAGGCCGCCACCCAGGCCGAAATGAATGCCTGCGCCTCGCAGACCCTGACCCAGAACGACAGCGACCTCAATGCCACCTATCTGGCCTACCGCGAGAAGCTGAACAAGGCCCAGCAGAACCAGCTGCGCGAAGTGCAACTGGCCTGGCTGAAATACCGCGACCTGTCCTGCCGGTTCGAGAGCTCCGCCAGCGCCGGTGGCTCGGCGGCCCCGCTGGCCCTGCAGACCTGCCTGGCCGACAAGACCCGGCAGCGCGCCGATGAGCTCAAGGCCCTGGCCGGCTGCCAGGAGGGTGACCTGAACTGCGTACGCTAGGCAGTCGCAAACTTTCATGCTGTAATGCTCCCGTCTGAATTTTCAGACAGACGAATCCACACTGCCCAGGGAGTATTCAATGAAAAAATTGCTCATCGCCATCACCTCTTTCGCACTGGCCGCCCCGCTACTGGTGGCAAGTCCCGCCATGGCGGAAAACGCCCAGCAGAACAAGATGAAGCAATGTAATGCGGACGCCACCGCTGCCGGCAAGAAAGGAGACGACCGCAAGGCCTTCATGTCGTCCTGCCTGAAGAAGGAACAGCCCAAGCCGGCGACCCAGCAGGACAAGATGAAGCAGTGCAATGCCGACGCCGCTGGCAAGAAGGGTGACGAGCGCAAGGCCTTCATGTCGTCGTGTTTGAAAAAGGACAAATGAAGCTGAAGTGAAGGAAAAGGCAGGCGCAGGCCATTCCATCGGCCTCAGCGGCCTGCCCGGATGAAAAAAACCCGCAAGTTTGTGACTTGCGGGTTTTTTGTTGGGCGCGTGGGCCTGCGCCCGTGATTCAGTGCTGGGTGCGCTTGAAGAAGAACAGTCCCGCGCCCACCAGCATCAGCACGCCACCGAAGAAACGGTTCTGCGCCTTGATCGCCTTCTGGCTGCGGAAGAAGCGCTGCAGGCGGCTGGCCGCGAACGCGTAGCCATGCATCACTACCAGGTCCACCACCACCATGGTCACCGCCAGCACCAGCAGTTGCAGCCACAGCGGACGCTGGTGGTCGATGAACTGCGGCAGCACGGCCACCATGAAGACGATGCCCTTGGGATTGGTGGCATTGGTCAGGAAACCGGTCATGCAACGTTGCCACCAGAGCTGGCCACGATTGGCGCGGGCGGCGGCATTGGCCGCGTCCAGCGCTTCGCCCTGCTGCTCGGTCGGCACCGGCGCGCGCCATTGCGAAAAACCGAGATAGATCAGATACAGCGCACCGGCCACCTTGATGACGTTGAAGGCGGTTTCGGAGGCCACCAGCAGCGAACCGACGCCTGCCCCGGCGATCACCAGGATCACCACCAGCGCGATCTCCAGCCCGAGGATGGTGGCACTGGTGCGGCGCACGCCGTAATTGAGACCGTGGCTCATGGACAGGACCGCGCCCGAACCGGGCGAGATGGCGATGACGCATGCAGCGGCGAAGAAGGTGAACCAGGTCTGGTAGTCCATGAGGCGCTCGGTGAGGCAAAAAGTGAAGATGCTCATTATAAGCAAAGCCGCAACGATTGCTTACAAATCCACGATGAATTGAAACACTTTGACGTCGTCCTGCACGTCGGCGGCTCGTTATAGGAAGCAAGGCGCAAGGAAATGATGAAGCGATTACGCAAAATCAAGCGCCGAGCGTAACAACCACTTTCTAAAGGAAATTGCCATGAAAACCCAATCCGTCATCGTCGCTTCCCTGCTGACCGCGCTGGCCCTGCCGGTGTTTGCCCAGACCGGCGCCACCGCACCTGCCACTGCCGCGCCAGCCGCGACCACGGCCGCACCGGCCAAGGCGGAAGCAGGCAAGACCGAGGCGACGAGCAAGGCCAAGGCCAAGACCAAGTCCGAACATCACGCCAAGCACAAGAAGGCCGAAAAGAAGGCCGCCGGCAGCGAAGCCAAGCCCGCAGCCGAGGCTGCACCGGCCGCCGCACCAGCTGCTGCCAAGACCAAGTAATCCTGCAGTACACCGTACGACCGAACACTGACACACCCCATCCGAACCGATTTTCGTCTCCTTGAAAGGACACCATCATGAACACCAAGACCATCATCGTTGCCTCCCTGTTGTCGGCCCTGACCCTGCCCGTGTTTGCCCAGACCGGCGCCGCAGCAGCACCGGCCGCCGCCCCGGCCAAGACCGAAGCCGCCAAGACCGAGGCTGCGCCCAAGGCCAAGCATCACGTCAAGCACAAGAAATCGGAGAAGAAGGCCGAAGCCAAGACTGACAAGAAGGAAGCCACCGGCGAGCAAGCAAAGCCGGCCACCGACGGCGCCAAGAAGTAAGCCGTCCGCAAGGAGCAGGACCGGGCGCGGTTGATCTTCAGCCACGCCCGCCATGTCAGGGATGACAGGGATGCCGCACCCTCGCCAAAGGCCAGGGTGCGGTATTTTTTATATTGTTTAGATCATTGGAGCCAAGGATTCAGTCAGGCTGCCAACGCAAGGTGATACGTTCGCCCTGTGTGACGAAACGACTGCAGTCCATGCCGATGCCGGCGGCCAGGAGCAAGGTGTCGCCGGCCCACACCAGCGGCAGGTAGGGTCGCTCCCAGGCGGGGACATCGGCGCTCTGATATTGCTGCTTGAGGCTGCGCGCCGGCCGGTTGTGTGCCAGCCTGACACGCTCGCCACCGCTGCGACCGCAGACCAACAGGGATTGCGACTGCAGCCAGGCCGGATCGAAGCCGCCCCGGCCATCGGCGTCAACCTCGGTACCTGAAACAGGCTCGAAATGCAGCGTGCCGTAGAAGGCCGGCACATGCACCTGGGCCTGGCCTTGCCAGCGCAATTGCAGGGATTCGCCCTCTTCCGGCGGCCTGCGGCGCGGGGCCAGGAAGACGCGGTCGCGATAGCGGTGCACCTCGCCATCGGGATGCGAGACACACAGTTGCGCCTCGACGTCGGCCTGCAGCAGTTGACTGCGCATCTCCTGCATCCAGGCCGCCGAGGGCATGCGCATGCCGCGCAGCGCAAACCAGTGGCGCATCAGATTGAGGAAGCGCTGCTCGCTCAACTGGCGCAGCGCCGGCATGCGCAAGTGATCGTCCTGCCGACATTGCTCCAGGTCGGCCTGAGCCACTTCGCGCAGCAATTCCTGCGCGCCCTGGGCATGGCCCGCAGCCCGCGCCAGTCGCTGCTGATAGCCGGGAAAGACCTGCCCCAGCGCCGGCATGACCTGATGACGCAAGGCATTGCGGGCGTAGCGCGGATCACGGTTGGATTCATCCTCGATCCAGCTCAGCGACAGCGCCTGCGCGACGCTCTCCAGTTGCGCGCGCGTCACCCCCAGCAACGGCCGAGCCATCTGGGTATCCGCATCGCCCAGCAAGGCTGGCGCAGCATTGCAGCGATCCATGCCGGACAGACCGGCCAGGCCGCTGCCGCGCAGCAGTTGCAGCAGCACGGTTTCGGCCTGGTCGTCGAGGTGATGCGCGGTCAGCAGCAGGCGCGCGCCCTGCTGGCGACACAGGCGCCCCAGGGCGGCATAGCGCGCCAAGCGCGCCGCTTCTTCCACGCCGCTGTCGGCAACCTGCTGCAGTTGTACCCGTTCGGCCTGGAAGGCCAGACCGCGCGCGTCGCAAAAGCCCTGTGCGTGCGCCAGCCAGGCGTCCGCATGAGGGCTGAGCCCATGATGGACGTGCAAGGCCACCAGCCTGCCACCCGCCTGCTGCGCCCAATGCGCGGCCACCTGCAGCAGCACGGTGGAATCCAGCCCTGCGCTGTAGGCCACGGCCAGGGTGTCGCGACGGGCGTCGAAGCCGGCCAGCGCCAGCGTGGCCTGCAGGGCCTGCATCAGGCTGACCAGGGTCTTGTCGTGGGAGGCGGAAAGATGATCGGACATGGGAAACGCGGCGGCTGAAAAGACAAACGCCAGCGAAGCAATCGCTGGCGCCTGAACGTGGGAAGCGGAAACGGTGGGGAAATTATTCCGCCGAATTCAATTCCTTGAACTTGCCGTAGGCCATCAGCTTTTCGTGACGGGCGGCCAGCAGGTCCTTGGTCTTCATGCCCTGGAACTGGCGCAGCGAATCCGACAGGGCGCGCTTGAGCAGGCCGGCCATCTGCTTGGGGTCGCGATGGGCGCCGCCCAGCGGTTCGTTGACGATCTTGTCGATCAGGCCGATGGCCTTGAGGCGATGGGCGGTCAGGCCCAGTGCCTCGGCGGCGTCGGCAGCGCGGTCGGCGGTCTTCCACAGGATGGAAGCGCAGCCTTCCGGCGAGATCACCGAATAGGTCGCATATTGCAGCATCAGCACCTGGTCGCCCACGGCGATGGCCAGCGCGCCGCCGGAACCACCTTCACCGATGATGGTGGCGATCAGCGGCACCTTCAGCTCGGCCATCACGTACAGGTTGTGGCCGATGGCTTCGGACTGGCCGCGCTCTTCGGCATCGATGCCGGGGAAGGCACCGGGGGTATCGACGAAGGTGAAGATGGGCAGGCCGAACTTCTCGGCGACCTTCATCAGGCGCATGGCCTTGCGATAGCCTTCGGGCTTGGGCATGCCGAAGTTGCGCATGGCGCGTTCCTTGGTGTCGCGCCCCTTCTGGTGGCCGATCACCATGCAGGCCTGGCCATTGAAACGGGCCAGACCGCCGACGATGGACTGGTCGTCAGCGAAGGTGCGGTCGCCGTGCAGTTCGTGGAAGTCGGTGAAGATTTCGCGCACGTAGTCCATGGTGTAGGGACGTTGCGGATGGCGCGCGATCTGCGACACCTGCCAGGGGGTCAGCTTGGCGTAGATGTCCTTGGTCAGTTGCTGGCTTTTCTTGACCAGGCGTTCGATCTCTTCGGAGATGTCGACGGCCGAGTCGTCCTGCACAAAACGCAACTCTTCGATCTTGGCATCCAGCTCGGCGATGGCCTGCTCGAAGCCCAGAAAAGTCGTTGTCGATTTACTCATTGTGTTCCTTTTCAACAAGTCCGATCATCGGCGGGAGGCCGCCCCGGTACGGGTTGCGGCGCGATGGTCCCGGATGGATCGGTTTGCCTTAAATCTTGAGAGGAGCGGAGTATACACCAGAGGCCTCCGCGCCCTCTTCCCCTTGGATCAATAATCGGATGGCAGCGGATCCAGGCTGCGCCACAGATACCAGGTGGCCACGGTGCGCCACGGTTCCCAGTTCGCGGCGACTTCGCGCGCATCGCTGCGCGAGACAGGCTCGCCCGAGAAATAACTGACGCTGATGCCCTTGAGCAATCCCAGGTCATCCAGCGGCAGCACGTTCGGGCGCAGCAGATTAAATATCAAAAACATCTCGGCTGTCCAGCGGCCAATCCCGCGGATCTGGATCATCTCGGCAATGACGGCTTCGTCTTCCATCTCCGCCCATTTGTCGGGATGTACCGTCTTGGCCTTGAAGTGGGCCGCCAGATCGAGAATATATTCGGCCTTGCGCTTGGACAGGCCGCAGGCAGCGAGCGCCTCGGGGCCGGTACGGATCACCTGGCCCGGCGTGCAGCGCGGGCAGGCTTCCAGGAAGCGCTGCCAGACCGCATTGGCGGCCTTGGTCGAAATCTGCTGGCCGATCACCGAACGTGCCAGCGTGGTGAAGGCGTCGCCCCGCACTGTCAATTGCAGGTCCCCGAACTGCGGGATGAGCTTGCGCATGATGCGGTCGCGCTTCATCAGCTCGGCCTTGGCCTCTTCCCAGTAGGCCGGGACGATCAGGCTGGGATCGAGCTCGCTGGCTTTTCGGTTGGTATTCAAATCAAGCTCTCCGCCATTCGGTCAGGCCGCCCGGTTTGTCTTCCAGAATGATGCCGGCGTCGGTCAGCTCGGCACGGATGCGGTCGGCTTCGGCAAAGTTCTTGCCGGCCTTGGCCGCCTTGCGGGCGTCGATCAGGGCTGCGATGGCCGCTTCGTCCAGGCCACCGGCTGCGCTGACACCGCCCTTGAGGTATTCGCCCGGCGCGCGCTGCAGCAGGCCCAGGATGCTGGCCAGTGCCTTCAACTGGCGCGCCTGTGCCGGCGAGCGGCTGCGATTGACCTCGTTGGCCAGCTCGAACAGCACCGAGATCGCCACCGGGGTGTTGAAGTCGTCGTTGAGGGCATCGGCGAAGCGCTGGGCATGGGCTTCGTCGGCGACCAGGCCGCCGGCCTCGGGCGGCACATCCTTCAATGCGGTATACAGACGGGTCAAGGCCTGGCGGGCGTCGTCCAGATGCGCATCCGAATAATTGAGCGGGCTGCGATAGTGCGCGCGCAGGATGAAGAAGCGCAGCACTTCCGGGTCGTATTGCTTCAGGACGTCACGGATGGTGAAGAAATTGCCGAGCGACTTCGACATCTTTTCGTTGTCGATGCGCACGAAGCCGTTGTGCATCCAGTAATTGACGAAGGTGTGCTGGTGCGCGCCTTCGGACTGGGCGATTTCATTTTCGTGGTGGGGGAACTGCAGGTCCTGGCCGCCACCGTGGATGTCGAAATGGTCGCCCAGCAGGTCGCTGGACATGGCCGAGCACTCGATGTGCCAGCCCGGACGGCCACAGCCCCAGGGCGAATCCCACTTGGCCTCGTCGGGCTCGGTCGGCTTGGCCGCCTTCCAGAGCACGAAGTCCAGCGGGTCGCGCTTGCCGGTGTTGACATCGACGCGCTCGCCGGCGCGCAGATCGTCCAGCGACTTGCCGGAGAGCTTGCCGTAGCCGGGGAAGTCGCGCACCGAGTAATTGACGTCACCATCGCTGGCCTTGTAGGCCAGGCCGTTCTTTTCCAGCTTGCCGATCAGGTCCAGCATCTGCGGCACGTACTGGGTGGCGCGCGGCTCGTGATCGGGGCGCTGCACGCCCAGGGCGCTGGCATCCTCGTTCATGGCGTCGATGAAGCGATGGGTCAGCTGGCTGATGGTTTCGCCGTTCTCCAGGGCGCGCTTGATGATCTTGTCATCGATGTCGGTGATATTGCGCACATAGGTCACGTCGTAACCGGAGGCGCGCAGCCAGCGCTGCACCATGTCGAACACCACCAGCACCCGTGCATGGCCGATATGGCAATAGTCATAGACGGTCATGCCGCACACGTACAAGCGCACCTTGCCGGGTTCGATCGGGGAAAAGGTCTGCTTATCACGCGCTAGCGTGTTGTAAATCTTGAGCTCGCTCATGGGATGGGAATTCTTGGGTTGGCGTGACCGCTGGGGGCGCCGGGTTCATGCGATTGCGTGGGGCCGCGCCGGAAAGCCTCCTGGCGCTGGCATGCCCCTGCCTGGGATCATTGTTCTAACAGCAGTTGCAACATGAACGGGTCACGGTAGCCAAACCTCTTTTTGTCTTACTTGTTTGTTATAAAATGCCAGCTTTCTTCGAATTTCTTCGAGTATAGCATCGATAAAACCATGGCCCCAGAATCACAAGAACAGACATCCATTCATGGTTTGCGCGGTTTGATCAGCAAGACTGCCCACAAGACAGCAGTGTTGTCCAGCCTGGTGGCCGCCCTGTTCGGGGTGCCTGCCGGCCTCGCGCATGCCAGTGAAATGTCTGACATCAACAAGCTGATGCGGGCAGGACAGTATGCCGAAGCACTGACCAAGACCGATGCCGTACTGGCGAAACACCCGCGCGATGCGCAACTGCGTTTCACGAAGGGGCTGATCTTAGCAGAACAAAGCCGTTCTGCCGAGGCCATCGCGGTGTTCAGCAAGCTCACCGAGGATTTCCCCGACCTGCCCGAGCCTTACAACAACCTGGCTGTCCTGTACGCGGCTGACGGCCAGTACGACAAGGCCCGTGCGGCGCTGGACATGGCCATGCGCACCAACCCGACCTATGCCACGGCGCTGGAAAACCTGGGCGACGTCTATGCCAAGCTGGCCAGCCAGGCCTATGACAAGGCGCTGCAGATCGACCCGGGCGCCAACGTGCCGCAACCCAAGCTGACCCTGCTGCGCTCCCTGAACGGCAATACCACCGGCGGCACCGTGCCGCGCCTGGCCTCGGCGGCCAGCGCCCAGCGCGATGCCAAGGCCAAGGCCGACGCCAGCGCCGCCGAACAGCAGCAGCGCGCCAAGGCCCTGGCGGTAGAAAAAGCGGCCCAGCAGGCGGCCGCCGACAAGGCCGAAGCGGAAAAGACCGCCATTGCCAAGGCCACCGCCGACAAGGAAAAGGCGCAGGCCGACAAGGCCGCAGCGGACAAGGCTGCTGCCGACAAGGCCGCTTCGGATAAGGCAGCGGCGGAAAAGGCTGCCGCTGACAAGGCCGCGGCAGACAAGGCGCGCACCGACAAGGCGCGTACCGAGCAACTGGCCGCCGAGCAGGCCCGTGCGCAAAAGGCCGCTGCCGACAAGGCTGCCGCCGAGCAGAAGCAGGCCGAACTGCTGGCCCAGAAGGAAAAGGACAAGGCCGACAAGCTGGCCAAGGAACAGGCCGCCCGCGCCGAGAAGGAAAAAGCCGCCCAGGCAGCCGCCGAGAAGGCGCGTGCCGACAAGCTGGCCGCCGCCGAGAAGGCCAAGGCCGACAAGGCCCGCGCCGACAAGGACAAGGCCAAGGCGGAAGCCAGCGCCGAACAGGAAAAGTCCGCGGTACTGGCGGCCCTCAACGGCTGGGCCAAATCCTGGAGCGACAAGGATGTGCGCGGCTACCTGGGCCACTACGCCAGCGACTTCGACACCCCCAAGGGCGCATCCCGCAAGGAATGGGCCGAAGAACGCCGCGCCCGCATCGAGGACAAGGGTCGCATCAGCGTCAAGGTCAGCAATGCCACGGTCAGCATCAGCGGCAACACCGCCACCGTGCGCTATCGCCAGATATATAATTCGGATCGGCTGACGGTGGACAGCCGCAAGACCCTGATATTCGTCAAACAGGGCAATCGATGGCTGATCAAACAGGAACGATCGGGAGGGTAATTGGTGGCTAGCGCTTTGCAAGGGCGTTCCATGCGCATGCTGGGACGCCTGCTGATGTTGTGTCTGGCAGCTCTGCCTTCGATGGGCAGCGTGGCCTCTTCTTCTTCCATTCCGCCGCAGAGCAGTCCGGCCGGCGCGGCCGAGGCCAAGCCTGACCCGGAGGCCTTGCTGATCGATATCTACAAGGACCTTGGCGCCAATCGCCTGCGCGAAGCCCAGGTCAAGGCCGACGCCCTGGTGGCGGCCTACCCCACTTTCCGCCTGGGCCATCTGGTACGGGGCGACCTGCTGCTGATGCATGCGCGACCGGTACGCAACTTCGGCGCCATGGCTGACGGCCCGGCCGACAAGCTCAAGGAACTGCGCGACGAGGCCATGGTGCGCATCCGCTCGCTGCAGGAAAAGCCGGATCCACACCTCATTCCCAAGGCCGTGCTGCAGGTCGGCGACGACCAGAAGAACGTGCTGGTGGTCGACACCACCCGCTCGCGCCTGTACGTCTATGAGAACCAGGGTGGCGAGCTGAAGTACCTGACCGACTACTACGTCTCGCAGGGTCGTTTCGGCGCCAACAAGAGCAAATCCGGCGACCAGCGCACCCCCATCGGCGTGTACTACGTCAACAACCGTATCCCCGGCCCCAAGCTGCCCGATTTCTATGGCACTGGTGCCCTGCCCCTGTCCTACCCCAACGAATGGGATAAGCGCAATGGCCGCAGTGGCTATGGCATCTGGCTGCACGGCACGCCCTCGGACAATTTCAGCCGCCCGCCGCTGTCCTCCGACGGCTGCGTGGTGCTGGCCAATCCCGACCTGCAGAGCCTGTATTCCACGGCCGAGGTCGGCCGGACGGTGGTGGTGATCAGCCAGCACGTGCAGTTCGTGGACAAGAGCGAATGGGCCAGGCAGCGTGACGCCGCCAGCGCCATGCTGGAAGACTGGGGCCAATCGCTGGAAAACGCCGATGCCGACAAGGTCCTGTCGTACTATTCCCCCGAATTCCGCTCGGCCCAGGGCGAAAACCTGAGCACCTGGTTCGGCCGCCAGCAGAAGAGCCTGAACGGCGCGCGCTATACCAGTGTCAAACTGCGCGATGTCAGCCTGTTCCGCTATCCCGGCACACCGGAAGACATGATCGTCAGCACCTTCACCCAGGAGAGTGCCGTCGGCAAGAGCAAGAACGCGATCCGCAAGCGCCAGTACTGGGTGCGTGAAGGATCGCAATGGAAAATCATTTACGAAGGCAACGCATGATCATTTCTCGTCGTCACCTGCTGCGCATGGCAGCAGCCCTGTCCCTGTCGGCTACGCTGGCCTCCCCCGTGCTGGCCGCTGACGCGCCCCGCGTGCTGCTGAAAACCAGCATGGGCGACATCACCGTCGAGCTGAACCCGGAAAAAGCCCCGGTCTCGGTCGACAACTTCCTGAAGTACGTCAAGAAGGGCCAGTACAACGGCACGGTGTTTCACCGCGTCATCAACGGCTTCATGATCCAGGGCGGCGGCATGGACCAGAACCTGCGCGAAAAGCCCACCGATGCCCCCATCAAGAACGAGGCCAATAACGGTTTGAAGAACGAGGTTTATACTATCGCCATGGCGCGCACCTCGGCACCGCACTCGGCCACCGCGCAATTCTTCATCAACGTCGCCAACAACCGCTTCCTGGACTATCCGGGCCAGGATGGTTGGGGTTATGCGGTGTTCGGCAAGGTGATCGCCGGCACCGACGTGGTCGACAAGATCAAGCAGGTGCGCACCGGCGGCGGTGATGTCCCGACCACTCCGGTGGTGATCGAATCGGCCAGCATCGTCAAGTAGGTCTGAACCGCACCGGCATGCCAGGCGGGCCAGCGTTGCCCGCCTCGTTTTTTTATTTTCACCCTCAAGCAAAGGATTCAACATGGCAGTTCTGCTCACCACCAACCACGGCAACATCCGAATCGAACTGGACGCGGAAAAAGCGCCGAAGACCGTTGAAAACTTCCTGGCTTATGTCAATGCAGGTCACTACAACGGCACCATCTTCCACCGCGTCATCGACGGTTTCATGATCCAGGGCGGCGGCTTCGAACCCGGCATGAAGCAGAAGGAAACCAAAGAACCCATCGAGAACGAAGCCAAGAATGGCCTCAAGAACGAGCCCTACACCCTGGCCATGGCCCGCACCGCCGCCCCGCACTCGGCCTCGGCGCAGTTCTTCATCAACGTCAAGAACAACAGCTTCCTGGATTTCCCGGGCCAGGACGGTTGGGGCTACTGCGTCTTCGGCAAGGTCGTCGAAGGCACTGAAGTGGTCGACAAGATCAAGGGCGTCAAGACCACCCGCTCCGGCATGTTCGCCGACGTCCCGGCGGAAGACGTGGTGATCGAGAAGGCCGAAGTGGTCTGAGCCAGACCCTCTTCACCCCGACCATGACTGATTTCCAGTTCATGCAAAAAGCGCAACCGACGGTTGCGCTTTTTGTTTCCGACCTCCATCTGCAAGCTTCCCTGCCGCGTACCACGGCGGCCTTCCTGTCCTTCCTGCATCACCAGGCGACGCGCACGCAGCAGCTCTACCTGCTGGGCGACATCTTCGAGTACTGGGCCGGCGACGATGACCTGGTCACGCCCTACAACCGGCAGATCGCCGATGCCCTCAAGGCCGTGCAGGCGCAAGGCGTGCAACTGTTCTGGATGGCGGGCAACCGTGATTTCCTGGTGGGCCAGGGCTTTGCGGAAGCCGCCGGACTGACGCTGCTGGAAGACCCGACGGTCATCACCCTGGCCGGTCGCCGCCTGGCGCTGGCGCACGGCGACGCCCAGTGTACGGACGACCTGGCCTACATGGCCTTTCGGGCCCAGGTGCGTCAGCCGGCCTACCAGCAGCAATTCCTGGCGATGCCGCTGGCGCAGCGCAAGGCCATCATCGAAGGCATCCGCAAGAACAGCCAGGACGCCAACCAGAGCAAGGAAATGGCCATCATGGATGTGAATGCCGATGCCATCGCCGCGCTCTTCGCGCAGACCGGCAGCGACGTGCTCATCCACGGCCACACCCACCGCCCTGCCCTGCATCGCCTGGAGGACGGTGAGGCCCCCAGGCTGCGCTACGTCCTGCCGGACTGGGAATACGACGTCGAGACGCCGCGCGGTGGCTGGATCAGCCTGAGCGCCGACGGCGTGCTGCACCGGCATGATGCCCAGGGCGACGAGATCGCCTGAATCACCGCTCCCCTGCCCAGCCTCCCACCGCAGCCGGCATGATCCCGGCTGCGGACTGCGACTTCGATTCAATCCACCAACCGGTTCAACTGGGCGGCGTCGAAGTGCGTTGTTTCTTCCAGTCGTCGACACCCTATCCCCGCACTCTTCAAGGCGGCCAGCACCACCTCGAGCTGCTGCTCCTGCGCCGCCACCTGGTTGATCAGGCCATGCAGCGCCTTGGAGAGCGGGTCGTCGCCATTGGGCATGACGCCATAGGCCGCAAACAGCCGGGCTGTCGCCTGGTCGCGTTCGACCGGCCCTGGATTACGCTCAACGATGCGCGCCGGGTTGCCGACCGCCGTAGCGCCGGCCGGTACTTCCTTGGTCACCACCGCATTGGAGCCGACCTTGGCGCCGTCGCCCACCGTAAATCCGCCCAGGACCTTGGCGCCGGCACCGATGATGACGCCGCGTCCCAGGGTGGGATGGCGCTTGGCGCCCTTGGACAGCGAGGTACCGCCCAGGGTCACGCCCTGGTAGATGGTGGAATCGTCACCGACCACAGCGGTCTCGCCGATGACCACGCCCATGCCGTGGTCGATGAAGACACGGCGACCGATGGTGGCGCCGGGATGGATCTCGATACCGGTCAGCGTGCGCCCCAGTTGCGAGATGAAGCGTCCCAGCCACTTCAGGTCGGCATGCCAGCAGGCCTTGGCCCAGCGGTGCAGGATCACCGCATGCAGGCCGGGATAACAGGTCAGCACCTCCCAGCTATTGCGCGCGGCGGGGTCGCGCTCACGGATGCTGGCGATGTCTTCTCTGAGTCGGCTGAACATGGTGGTTTCCTGAAACGTTGAACGAACTGCGGGGTGGAACGACAAAAAAAAATCGCCGGACGCAAAGTCCGGCGATGTTGTCATGCGGGGATGACCGGACTTACCTGGGCAAGCGCTGACGTCGCGCCTCGTACAGACACACGCCCGATGCCACCGACACGTTCAGGCTCTCGACCGAACCGAACATGGGGATGTTGACCAGCACGTCGCAGGTCTCGCGGGTCAGGCGACGCATGCCCTCGCCTTCGGAACCCATGACCAGCGCGGTGGGGCCGGTGAAGTCGCCCTCGTAGAGGCCCTTCTCGGCGTCGTCCGTGGTGCCGATGATCCAGACGCCGCGCTCCTTCAAGTCGCGCATGGTGCGCGCCAGGTTGGTGACGGTGATGTAGGGCACGGTATCGGAGGCGCCACTGGAGACCTTCATGGCCGTGGCGTTGAGGCCCACGGCACGATCCTTGGGGGCGATCACGGCGTGCGCGCCGGCACCGTCGGCCACGCGCAGGCAGGCACCCAGGTTGTGCGGATCGGTGATGCCGTCCAGGATCAGCAGCAGCGGCGGACCGACCACGGCGTCCAGCAGTTCATCCAGGGTGCGCGCCAGCGACAGTGTGGCAGCCTTGGCGACCACGCCCTGGTGACGGCGCGTACCGACCATGGCCGACAGACGCTGGTCGTCGGCCTGGATGATGCGCACATTGGCTTCCTTGGCGGCATGTAGCATGTCCAGCATGCGGCGGTCGCGGCGCTCGGCATCCACGTAGATCTCGTCCACCGAGGAAGCCTCGTGGCGGATGCGGGAGGTCACGGCATGGAAGCCGAAAATCATTTTGCTCTTCATAAATCCTGCTTGTGTCTTTCGTCTTGCGGTCAAATCATTCCATCAAACCCGGTCGCAGGCTGCCTGGGCAGCTGGCGGCCGGGGACATGCTCATCGCTTCTTCTTGCCGCCCTTGTTGAAACCCTTGGCGGCGGCGCGCTTGCGGTCGGCTTCGCCGGCGCGGGCATGGCTGGCGCCGGTCTTGGCCTGGGCACCACCCTTGGCACCCTTGCCTTTGGCGGCCACGGCGGCCGGCTTGGGCGCGGCGCCCTTCTTGGCGCGGGGTGCCGGTTGACCGGCGTCACCGCCGGCGCCGTTCCCGGCCGCATTCCTGGCCGACCCTGACTTGCCGCGCGCGGCGCTTTCGGCGCGCTTGGCTTCATTCTTGATCAGGGTGCGGATGCCCGGTTCGTTGACCAGCGACAGATCGATCTTGCGTGCATCCAGGTCGACCCGGCTGACCTGCACGGTCACGCGATCGGTCAGCTGGTAGCGGATGCCGGTGCGTTCGCCGCGCAGTTCGTGGCGCGCTTCGTCGTACTGGAAGTAGTCGGCCCCCAGTTCGGTGACGTGCACCAGGCCTTCGATATAGAGCGCATCGAGCTGCACGAAGATGCCGAAGGTGGCCACGCCGGCGATGGTGCCGGTGAATTCCTCGCCCAGCTTGTCGCGGATGAAGTAGCACTTCAGCCATGCTTCCACGTCACGCGAGGCCTCGTCGGCGCGACGTTCATTGGCCGAACAGTGCAGGCCCAGCGCTTCCCAGATCGCCAGGGCGCTTTCGCCGCGCGCCTTCTTGCCGGCGGCCTTGTCGGTGGCGCGTTGCAGTGCCTGCGCCTTGCGGGCGGCCGGCGAGATCGAGGTATTGAGCGCGCTGCTGTCGATGCCCTTGGGCTCGTAGCGCTTGCCCTGCA
Source organism: Herbaspirillum frisingense GSF30 (assembly GCF_000300975.2). GTDB lineage: Bacteria > Pseudomonadota > Gammaproteobacteria > Burkholderiales > Burkholderiaceae_D > Herbaspirillum > Herbaspirillum frisingense. The sequence goes on from NZ_AEEC02000014.1 coordinate 89,279, forward strand.
GCACGGCCTTGATGGCACGATGGGTCAGCAGGTCGGGATAGCGACGGATCGGGCTGGTGAAGTGCGCGTAGGACTCGTAGGACAGGCCGAAGTGACCGATGTTGTCGGGGCTGTAGACCGCCTGCTGCATGGAGCGCAGCAGCATGGTCTGGATCAGGACCGCATCCGGACGCGCCTTGACCTTGGGCATCAGTTCCGCATAGTCGGACGCGCTGGGGGTGTCGCCCCCACCCAGGGTCAGGCCCACCTGCTTGAGGAAGGTCCGCAGCTGGGTCAGCTTTTCCTTGGTCGGGCCGGCGTGGATACGGTACAGCGCCGGATGATCGTGACGCTTCAACAGGTCGGCCGCGCACACGTTGGCCGCCAGCATGCACTCTTCGATCAGGCGGTGCGCATCGTTGCGGGTGCGCGGCAGGATCTTCTCGATCTTGCCGGCGGCATTGCAGACGATGTAGGTCTCGGTGGTCTCGAAGTCGATGGCGCCACGCGCCTGGCGCGCCGTCAGCAGCGCCTGGAAGACTTCGTAGAGGTGCGTCAGGTGCGGCACCAGACCGATCCGGCGCGCCGCCTCCGGGCCCTTGGTATTGCCCAGGATCGAGGCCACTTCGGTATAGGTCAGGCGGGCCGCCGAGTGGATCACGGCGGGATAGAACTGGTAGGCCTTGATCTCGCCCTTGGCGGTGATCACGGCGTCGCAGACCAGGGTCAGGCGATCGACATCGGGGTTCAGCGAGCACAGGCCGTTGGAGAGCTTTTCCGGCAGCATCGGGATGACCCGGCGCGGGAAATAGACCGAAGTGCTGCGCTCCAGCGCATCGGTATCCAGGGCATCGTTGGGCTTGACGTAGTGGCTGACGTCGGCGATCGCCACGATCAGGCGGTAACCCTTGGTGCGACCGATCTTGACCGGTTCGCAATAGACCGCGTCATCGAAGTCGCGGGCATCTTCACCGTCGATGGTGACCAGCGGGACATCACGCAGATCGACCCTATCCTTCAGGTCGGCCGCCTTGACTTCGCTGGGCAGCTTGGCCGAGAGCTTCTTGGCCGCTTCCGAGAATTCGTGCGGTACGCCGTACTTGCGCACGGCGATTTCGATTTCCATGCCGGGGTCGTCGATGTCGCCGAGGATTTCGACGATCTTGCCCACGGGCTGGGTATAGCGTGACGGGTGCTCGGTCAGTTCGACGCTGACCACCTGCCCGGCCTTGGCCTTGCCCGGCGAGCCGGCCAGCAGCACGTCATGGCCGATGCGTTTGTCTTCGGGGGCGACCACCCAGACGCCGTTCTCGTTGAGCAGACGACCGATCACGTGGCTGTTGGCGCGCTCCACCACTTCGACGATGGTCCCTTCCGGACGGCCGCGACGGTCGGTGCCGACGATGCGGGCCTGGACGCGGTCCCCGTGCATGACCTTCTGCATTTCCTTCTCGGGCAGGAACAGGTCAGCGCTGCCATCATCGGGCAGCAGGAAACCGAAGCCATCACGGTGGCTGGAAACGCGGCCCAGGATGAAGTCGGGTGAATGGGTCAGTTTGTAATGACCGGCGCGATCCGGCTTGATCTGGCCGTCACGCTCCATGGCGTTGAGGCGGCGCGTCAGGCCATCCATTTCTTCAGGCTTGACGCCGAGCGCGGCTGCCAGTGCGGCAGCGTTTTGCGCGCCGGACGAAGTGCGCAGGATGCCGAGGATCTCTTCCCGGCTGGGAATGGAATAGGGAAATTGGCTCAAAAGTTTCGTTTCGCGCAATTGTTATAAATGCCGGGGCAAGCATCGCCCGGACCGATGGAAGCCCCTAGTGTAACGGAGTTGCTGCCATTTACCTAACCGCAATACGGAGGAAGAAGGGGGTCAAGCTTTCGTATTACAACGAAAAAACACCTAGGAGATCAAGAAAAGTATTGACAGCCAGCGAATACCCTCTATAATAACGTTCTTCGCTTTACAGCGCAGCCCACGTGGCGGAATTGGTAGACGCGCATGGTTCAGGTCCATGTGCCGCGAGGTGTGGGGGTTCGAGTCCCTCCGTGGGCACCAAAACAAAAAAGGTCGATTGATGAAAATCAATCGGCCTTTTGCGTTTTGGGGCGCGTAAGGATAAGAGCAAAGCGCCTGCGCGCCTTGCCCCCCCTCCCTTCCCTAGCTACCCGCGCAGCCGGAACACGCTCACCGTCTCGCTCAGGGCAGCGGCCTGTTCCTGCATCTGGCGCGCTGCGGCGGCGGCCTGCTCCACCAGCGCTGCATTCTGCTGGGTCGCCTCGTCCATCAGGTTGATGGCCTGGTTGACCTGCTCGATGCCGTCGCTCTGCTCCTGCGAGGCGGACGTGATCTCGCCCACGATGTCGGTCACCCGGCGCACGCTGGCCACCACTTCCTCCATGGTCGTGCCGGCCTGCTCGACCAGCTTGCTACCGGCCTCGACCTTGCCGACCGAATCGCCGATCAATTCCTTGATTTCCTTGGCCGCACTGGCCGAGCGCTGGGCCAGGGTACGCACTTCCGACGCCACCACGGCAAAGCCGCGGCCCTGCTCGCCGGCGCGGGCCGCTTCGACGGCAGCGTTCAAGGCCAGGATGTTGGTCTGGAAGGCGATGCCATCGATCACCGCGATGATGTCCACGATCTTGCGCGAGGAATCGTTGATCGACCCCATCGTCGCCACCACTTCGGACACCACCGAACCACCCTGCACCGCCACCTCCGAGGCGGAGGCCGCCAACTGGTTGGCCTGGCGCGCATTGTCGGCATTCTGCTTCACGGTGGAAGTCAGTTCTTCCATGGCCGAGGCGGTCTCCTCCAGCGAACTGGCCTGCTGTTCGGTGCGGTTGGACAGGTCCAGGTTGCCATGGGCGATCTCGGTGGAGGCCGTGGCAATGGTGTCGGTCCCCTGGCGTACGCGACTGACGATGCCCACCAGGTTGTCGTTCATTTCCTTCAAGGCGCGCATCAGCTGGCCGGTTTCGTCACCCCGGCTGACCTCGATCTGGTTGTCCAGCTGGCCCTTGGCCACGCGGCTGGCCACGTCAACCGCCTTGTTCAGCGGTGCCGTGATGGAGCGCGTGATGGCCAGCGCCAGCACCACTCCCAGGAGGATGGCGATCACCCCCAGGGTCATCATCACGATGCGCGCCGTCCGGAACAGGCCGTCGATCTCCACCGTCAGGCCCTGGATGCGCTCGGTCTGCATGTTCGCCAGCTTTTCGATGGCGGCCAGGTAGACCCGCGTACTGGGCAACAGCTGCTCGTCGACCACCTTGCGGGCGGCTTCCTCGTTACCGGCATCCTTTTCCTTGAAGACGGCGGCGTTGGCGGCCAGCACCACCTTGCGCCGCTCGTTGATCTCGTTCAGACCGGCCCGCCCGGCGTCATCGGTGATCAGTTCTTCCATGCGCTTGACCAGCTCATTGTTCTTGCTGATGGTGGCGCCGATTTCCTGCTTGTAGAACTTCTGCTGTTCCGGGTCGGCATTCTTGGCCGCAGCCACGATGCGCCCGACGTTGATCTCGATGGACTTGTAGAAGGTATTGACCAGCCGCTCCTTGACCAGTGCATCGTTGACCATCATGTCGTTGAGCTTGCCCACGGCCTGCAGGCGCCAGATGCCGATGCCGGTGATCATTGCCATCAACACCAGGACCGCCGCAAACGCCAACCCCAGGCGGACGCCGATTGTCATATTCTTCATTGCTTTTCCATCTCCCATTGTGTGAGACGCAGACATTGCGACCGCGTCACTACCCGCTTCCGCATCCCCATGCGGATAAATCATTATCGGTCAGGTGATGTCGCACTTGAGATGCCTTGCGTCAAATCGGCAGAAATCTTTTATCATCCGGGGCAGACGCTACCAATCAGTAGCGAGCATCGGAAAGCGAGCTTTTCTTCCCGGGCGCCACCCTCATCAACCCTCATTCTGCGAGCGCAATGTCCCAATTCGAGAATTCCCTGGTCTGGTTCCGCCGCGACCTGCGCCACACCGACCATGCCGCGCTGTATCACGCGCTGTCGCAGAGCGCCAAAGTCTGGTGCGCTTTCGTCTTCGATACCGACATCCTGGACGCCCTCAAGGCCGAAGGGGTCACACGCGACCGTCGCATCGACTTCCTGCTGGCCAGCGTGGCCGAGCTGGATGCCGCCTTGCGCAAGGCCGGTGGTGGTCTCATCGTGCTGCATGGTTCAGCCGCCCAGCGCATCACCGAACTGGCGGCCGAACTGGAGGTGCAGGCGGTCTTCACCAATGCCGACTATGAGCCGGCCGCCATCGAGCGCGACCAGTTGGTAGCGCGACAACTGAAGAAACAAGGCGCACAGCTGCTCAGCTACAAGGATCAGGTCATCTTCGAGAAAGATGAAGTATTGACCCTGTCGGCCAAGCCCTTCTCGGTCTTCACGCCCTACAAGAACGCCTGGATGGCCAAGCTGGCGGCCGCCGGTGGCGACTTCTACCTGAAACCCTATCCGGTGGAAAAATACCTCAAGGCGCTGGCCAGACCGCCTGCCAGACGGGACCACACCCTGCCCACCCATGCGCAACTCGGTTTTGAGCTCAGCAATCTGCAGGAACTGAAGATCCCCACCGGCATGTCCGGCGGCCAGGCGCTGCTGGACGATTTCCTGGGGCGCATAGGGGCCTATGGTACGGCGCGTGATTTCCCGGCGGTGAAGGGCCCCTCCTACCTGTCGGTCCACCTGCGCTTTGGCACCGTGTCCATTCGCACCTTGGCGCGTGCCGCCATGCAGGCCATGCACGCCGGCCAGGGGGCGGCCGGGGCGGCGGTGTGGCTGTCGGAGCTGACCTGGCGCGATTTCTACTTCATGATCCTTCACCACCATCCGCGTGTGACTGAAAAAGCCTTCAAGCCAGAGTACGACGCCATCCGCTGGGAACAGGGCCCGCATGCCGAAGAACTGTTCGCCGCCTGGTGCGAAGGCCGCACCGGCTACCCGCTGGTGGATGCGGCCATGGCCCAGATCAACCAGACCGGCTACATGCACAACCGCCTGCGCATGGTGGTGGCCAGCTTCCTGACCAAGGACCTGGGCATCGACTGGCGCTGGGGTGAGCGCTATTTCGCCATCCACCTCAACGACTTCGACCTGTCTGCCAACAACGGCGGCTGGCAATGGGCCTCGTCCTCGGGCTGCGATGCCCAGCCCTATTTCCGCATCTTCAACCCGGTCACGCAGTCGGAGAAGTTCGACCCCGATGGCAAGTTCATCCGCCGTTATCTGCCGCAGTTGGCCAAGCTCTCCGACAAACGCATCCACGCGCCGTGGACGGCCACGCCGGACGAGCGCATGGATGCGGGCGTGACGCTGGGCCAGAACTATCCGCGTCCCATCGTGGACCACGCCCAGGCGCGCGAGCGCACGCTGGAACGTTATGCGGTGGTGAAGAAGGCCGAATAGACCCAACGACCGATCTGCATGGGCAACAAAAAACGGACTGCAACTCACATTGCAGTCCGTTTTTCATTTCACCGGGAGGCTCACTCCGACATGACAGGCTCCACCTTCTTGTCCTGATCGAAGCGGATCGGTGGCACCCGCCGCACCATCCACAAGCCCACCAGCGCGGCCACGATGGCAATGGCGATGCCCATGTGGATGGCCCCGACCAGCGCGTCACGGGCCGCATCCAGCAAGGCCGAGCCATTGTGGCCGGCCTGCATCAGCTGGGCCAGCAGCACCGACTGGATGTCGTGGTTGACCAGCACTTCCGGGTCGCTGAAATCCTTGAGCCACTGGGCGGCATGATCGCCCTCCAGCGCCTTCTGCACGCCGGCACCATACATCTGGCTGACCAGCGTGCCGGTGATGGCGGTCCCCAGCATCCCGCCGATCATGCGCAGGGACTGCAGCAAGGCGGTGGCGATGCCCAGGTGCTCGCGGGCCGCGGCCTGCTGGGCAAACACCGTCAGGTTGGGCAAGACCAGCCCCAATCCGAAACCGCCGGCCAACATCACCGCCAGCAGGAAGCCGTTGCCGGTATTGCGGTCGCACAGCACCACGCCCAGGCAGGCGGCGGCGATCAGGGCGAAGCCCAGGTTCATCATCAGGTTGGGGTTGGGAATGCGGGTGATGATGCGGCCATTGACGATGCTGGCCACGGTAATACAGGCCACCAGCGGCGTGATCAGCAGGCCGGCCTCACGCGGGCTCAGGCCGAAGCCGCCCTGGAACAGCAGCGGCGCGTACATCAGCAGCGAGAACATGGCAAAGCCGGCCAGCACCGATAGCAGGAACAGGCTGGCCAGCGCCCGGTCACGCAGCATCTCGAAGGGCAGGATGGGTTGCGCGGCGCGCTGTTCCCACTTCCACAAGGCATAGAACGCTGCCACCGAGAGCAGCAGCAAGGCCAACATGCCGCCGGTGATGCCGCGCTTGGGCAAAAGCTCCACCAGCAATTGCAGGCTGCCCAGCGACAGCGAGATCAGCAGCGCGCCCGGCCAGTCCAGCCGCATCTTGCCCGCATGCTGCATATGCCGGATGTGCGGCACGAAGCGCCAGACGAAGAACAGCGAGATCACGCCGATGGGCAGGTTGCAGTAGAACACCCAGCGCCAGCCCAGCCCCTGCGTGAGGAAGCCGCCCAGCGACGGCCCCACGGCAGTGGCGATGCCGAACGAGGCCGACAGGATGATCTGCCAGCGCAGCCGCACGCGGGGATCGGGAAACAGGTCGGCAATCGACGCAAAGCAGGTCCCCACCAGCATGCCGCCACCGATGCCCTGCAGGCCGCGCGCCAGCACCAGGAACAGCATGCTGTCGGCCATGCCGCACAGGGCCGAGGCACCGACGAAGACCACGATGGATGCGATCACGAAGGGCTTGCGGCCGAAATAGTCGCCCAGCCGCCCGAAGATGGGCACCGTGATCACCGAGGTCAGCAGATAGGCCGTCGCCACCCAGGCATAGAGTTCGAAGCCCTTCAGCTCGGCCACGATGGTGGGCAATGCGGTACCGACGATGGTCTGGTCCAGCGCGACCAGCATGATGACGAAGCAGATACCGAGCGTGGCCAGCAGGGATTCACGGAACGGCAGGACTTGGCCGCTGGAGTGGGCGGCGGCGGTGTGTTGGGCCATGTGGCGAGGGATGCAATCCGGAAGTTGCGCAGGTGCGCCAATCCGCCATTCTAGCGCCGCAGCGTGCGCCCTGCAGATCGCCTCACAGCAGCAACTCGTAGCGCCGCTCGTTGAGCTTCACGCCCCAATGCGAGCCGATGCGCTGCTCGGCCAGCACGAAGCCATGTCGTTCATATAACGCATTTGCTGCGTGCAGTCCCTCGAAGCTCCACAGGTAGATGGAAGGATAATCCCGCTCGGCGCAAGTGCGCACCGCCTCGGCCACCAGGGCATCGCCGACGCCGCGCCCGCGCAGTTTTTCGGAGGCGATGAACCAGCGCAGCCAGGCGCCCTGCTGCTGTGCATGCTGGCCATCGATGGTGAGCGAGCCCTCGACGCGCCCGTGAACGGCGGCGGTCCAGAAACCGTCGCGGCTGTCGTCGTAGCGACTCATGAAGGCGGCCAGCTCGGTGGCGATGCGCGCTTCGAAGTAGACCCCGAAGCTCCAGTTTTCGGTGTAATAGGCGGCGTGCAGCTCGGCTACCCGCCCGATGGCGCCTGGCAGATAGCCGCGCCGGATGTGGATGTCGTCCAAGGCTTGCCTCCCGGTCAGGGCGGCTGCGGCCGTGGCACCGCAACACCCTGACGGGCGCTGCGGCTCGCACCGGGCTCAGTCGCCAGCGATGGTCATGTTTTCCAGCAGGATGGAACCGGTTTCCTTGGTTCCGCGCACCAGCGTGTCGTTACCCACGGCGACGATCTGGCGCAGCATGTCCTTCATGTTGCCGGCGATGGTGATCTCCTCCACCGGGTACTGGATGACACCGTTCTCGACCCAGTAACCGGAGGCACCACGCGAGTAATCGCCGGTGACGTAGTTCACGCCCTGCCCCATCAGCTCGGTCACCAGCAGGCCGGTCCCCATCTTCTTCAACATGCCCTTGAAGGTGTCGGCCTTGGTGGTCAGGTCCGAGCGCAGTGTCAGGTTGTGCGATCCGCCGGAGTTGCCGGTGGTCTGCATGCCCAGCTTGCGTGCCGAATAGGTGGACAGGAAATAGCCCTGCACCACGCCATCCTTGACCACTTCGCGCTTGACGGTGCGCACGCCTTCTTCATCGAAGGGCGCCGAGCCCACGGCACCGATCACGTGCGGATCTTCCAGGATCTGGATGTGCTCGGGGAAGACCTGCTGGCCCAGCGAATCCAGCAGGAAGGTGGACTTGCGATACAGCGCACCACCCGACACCGCCTGCACGAAGGCGCCCAGCAAACCGGCCGCCAGCGGTGCCTCGAACAGCACCGGGCACTTGCGGGTGCTCAGCTTGCGTGCATTCAGGCGCGCCAGCGCGCGTTCGGCGGCGTAGCGGCCGATGGCTTCCGGCTTGGCCAGCAGCTTGGGGTCGCGCTTGGAGGAATACCAGTCGTCGCGCTGCATGCCCGCGCCCTTGCCGGCGATGGGCGCCACCGAGATGGTGTGGCGCGAGAACGGATAGCCGCCCATGAAACCGCGGCTATTGGCCGCGATGAAATGCGAGTGTTGCACGTAGACCCCGGCCCCTTCGCTGTTGCTGATGCGGGGATCGGTCTCCAGGGCTGCCGCCTCGCAGCGTTGGGCCAGCGCCACAGCTTCTTCGGTGGAAATGTTCCATGGCGAAAACAGTTTCAGGTCGCGCGGGGCCATTTCCAGCATCTCGGCCTCGGGCAGGCCGGCGCAGTCATCGATGGAGGTGAAGCGGGCGATGTTGTAGGCCGCTTCCACCGTTTCCTTCAGCGCCTGCTGCGAGAAATCCGAGGTGCTGGCATTGCCGCGCCGCACCTGGCGGCCTTCTCCGAGGAACACCGTGACACCGATGCCCTTGTCCTTGTTCTGCTCGATGGTCTCGATCTTGCCCTTGCGCACCGCTACCGACAGGCCACTGCCTTCGCTGATATCGACGGCGGCGTCCGAGGCGCCCTTGTCACGGGCATAACGCAGGACATCCTGCGCCAACTGCTTCAACTGATCCTGACTGTGCGTAAATGGGGTATCGCTCATGAGCCTGTTTTCTCTGAAATGCGGGTAAAACGGTTATCATAGCAGTCGTTAAGCTTTATTTCTCGAAGTCACGATATGCCCAATGCCAACCGCGGCGCTGTCGGATTCCAGTCCAGCGAATTCGAACAGGAATACGACCGCCCCTCCAAGTCCCAACTCAAGCGCGAGATGGATGCCCTGCAAAAACTGGGCGAATCGCTGGTCGCCGAACCGCGCGACCGCGTCAAGCGCGTCCCCATGCCGGAAGACGTGCGCGATGCCATCCTCGAATGCCAGCAGATCAAGGATCACGAAGGCCGTCGTCGCCAGATGCAGTACGTGGGCAAGAAGATGCGCACACTGGAGCCGGATGAACTGGCCATCATCCAGAAGACCATCGACAGCTGGCACGGCGCCTCCAAGGCCGAAACGGCCGCCATGCACGCCCTGGAGCGCCGCCGCGAAAAGCTGCTGGCCGACGACCAGGCCCTGACCGAACTTTTGAACCGCCATCCCGAGGTCGACGCGCAGCACATGCGCACGCTGATCCGCAATGCCCGCAAGGAACAGGCCGAGCACAAGCCGCCCAAGGCCTACCGCGAAATCTTCCAGATCCTCAAGCAGCTGCAGACCCAGGCCAACCTGGCCAAGGGCGAAGCGATCGTGGATCAGGACCAGCAGGACGAGCAGGACGACGATGAGCGTTGACGCCCGGGCAGGCCGGCGCGAGGTGCTGCGGGTCGGGCTGGTCTCGATCTCGGACCGCGCCTCCGGCGGGGTCTACCAGGACCAGGGCATCCCGGCCCTGCAGGAATGGCTGGGCAGCGCGCTGGCCACCCCGTTCCAGATCGAAACCCGCCTGATCCCCGACGAACGCGACCAGATCGAACAGACCCTGATGGAACTGGTCGATGTCGCTGCCTGTGACCTGGTGCTCACCACCGGCGGCACCGGCCCCTCGCGCCGCGACGTCACGCCCGAAGCCACACTGGCCATCGGCACCAAGGAAATGCCGGGCTTCGGCGAGCAGATGCGCCAGATCAGCCTGCAGTTCGTGCCGACTGCCATCCTGTCGCGCCAGGTGGCGGTGATCCGCGAGACCGAGCGCCACGCTGCACTGGTGCTGAACCTGCCGGGCCAGCCCAAGTCCATCCGCGAAACACTGGAAGGCCTGAAGGAAGCCGATGGCAAGGTCAAGGTGCCGGGCATCTTCGCCGCCATCCCCTACTGCATCGACCTCATCGGTGGCCCTTACATCGAGACCGACGACACCGTCTGCAAGGCCTTCCGTCCCAAGTCGGCGATCCGGCCGGCGGTCAAACCCTAGGGCATCATGTTCACACTGAATCTGCGAGAGCAGATTCAGTGCGCACAGGCGCTAGTTCGGACACTTCCCCTCATCCGGCCCGCCGCACAGCGTGGCCGCATTCAGCAAATCCAGGAACTGCTGCAGACCCGCCGGGCTGATCCGGTAAGGGTATTGCTTCAGTGCGTTCTCGGTGGGCGGCCGCCAGCTGAACTGCACCACGAACAGCCGCTCCTTGCCCTGATAGACCGCCAGCACCGTCCCCTCGCCATACGGGGCCGAGGGACCGACGCGGTCGCAGAAGCCACCGCTGACCGACAGCGGGATATTGTTGGTGCTGCCATCCTTCTGCGACATCGGCACGAAGCGCCCCGGGCAATTGCGCTGGGCACCCTGCATCACCTCGCTCAGGGCCACCTGCGGCACGGTCACATTGCGCGCCCGGATGTTGGCCAGCAGGCCGGCGTCGGGAAAGCTGCGGCGCTGCACGCCCATATAGCCCTCGCGCCAGGAATCGTGCGCCTCGTTGGCGGGCAGGAAGTCGACCACGTAATCGCCCTCCGGATCACCATTCATGTAGGCCAGCCGCCAACCCGGCGGCGGCGCGATCATCAGGTTTTCGCCCACGGGCTGGAACAGCCGTCCCTCGGCCTCGGCATGCCCCGGCACGGGGGCCAGCATCAGCAATGCGGCGCAGGTGGCCAGCAGGTGGCGGATCAATGGTCGGCAATTCATGGAAGCATCCTCGTTCGGCGCGGCAGCATTTGCGCGGTGTTCATCGTATGATGTGAGCCCATCGCAATATGACTGGTTCGCAGCGACACTGGACGACGGACAACACCGTATTGTGCGCCGCCCCGGCGGCAGACACAAATCCGCCGCCTGCGCTGGGCCGTCAAGCGCCAACCGTCAACTCACAAGCAATCAGGAAACCTCGCCCATGGCCGCTCAACTCGAAACGATACAGATCGAAACCGCCCCCAACCCGACCGCTGCCGTCATCTGGCTGCACGGCCTGGGTGCCGACGGGTCGGACTTCGTGCCCATCGTGCGCGAGCTGGACCTCTCCGGCTGCCCGCCGATCCGCTTCATCTTCCCCACCGCGCCCACCATGCCGGTGACCATCAACGGCGGCTACGTGATGCGCGCCTGGTACGACATCTTCGCCCCCGACCTGGTGCGCCGCGAAGACGAACCCGGCCTGCGCGCCTCGCAGGCCGCCGTCGAAGCGCTGATCGCCAACGAAAAGGCGCGTGGCATCCCGGCCGAGCGCATCGTGCTGGCCGGCTTCTCGCAAGGCTGCGCCATGACCCTGCAGACCGGCCTGCGCCATCCGGAGCGACTGGCCGGCCTGATGTGCCTGTCCGGCTACCTGCCGCTGGCGGCCACCATCGAGGCCGAACGCCACGGCGCCAACCATGACACACCGATCTTCATGGCGCACGGCACCATGGACCCGGTGGTGGTGCTGGAACGCGCCGTCAAATCGCGCGAACTGCTCACGCAACTGGGCCACAAGGTCGAATGGCATGACTACCCCATGCAGCACTCGGTGTGTGGCGAAGAAGTGGCCGATATCGGCGCCTGGCTGACCAAGGTCCTGGCCTGAAGTCCTCGACCCTGAGCCCTGAGTTCTGATCCCCTGATGCCGCGCTGAACGCGACGGCGACGGAAAACACAACGCCCCGGACGACGCTGTCGTTCGGGGCGTTGTGCTTGAAGCCGGACGCTGCCTGTGCAGCGGTCCGGCACTTCCGGTCAGGCGATTACTTCAGGCGGAACTTCAGTTCCTCGCCCGCCTGACGCATTGCGGTCTGCACGGCAGGTACCTTGGCCAGCACGTTCAGCAGGCCGAAGTCATGGATCATGCCGTTGTAGCGCACGCTGGTCACGGCCACACCGGCGGCTTGCAGCTTGCGACCGTAGGCTTCGCCTTCGTCACGCAGCACGTCGTTTTCGGCGGTCTGGATCAGGGTCGGCGGCAGGCCGGTCAACTCAGCCTGGGAAGCATTGAGCGGCGAAGCGTAGATTTCCTTGCGCTTGGCGGCGTCGGTGGTGTAGCTGTCCCAGAACCACTTCATCATGTTCTTGGTGAGGAAGTAACCATTGGCGAACTGGTTGTAGGAACCGGTCTCGAAGTTGGCATCGGTCACCGGCCACATCAGCACTTCCGAACGCAGCGCGGGGCCCCCCTTGTCCTTGGCCATCAGGGCCACGACCGCGGCCATGTTGCCGCCGACGCTGTTGCCAGCCACGGCCAGGCGCTTGCCATCGACGTTGATTTCCTTGCCATGAGCGGCCACCCACTTGGTGGCGGCGTAGGCCTGGTTGATCGCCACACCGTAACCGGCTTCCGGCGACGGGGTGTAGTTCACGAACACGGCCACGGCACCGGAGTTGGCCACCAGGTCACGCACCAGACGTTCGTGGGTCGGGAAGTCGCCCAGCACCCAGCCACCACCGTGGAAGAACATGAAGGCCGGCAGCGTCTTCTTGGCCGAGCCGGCCGGACGCACGATGGTCAGCTTGATCTCCTGGCCGTCGGCGGTGATGGTCTTTTCCGACACATCCGCCTTGGGCAGTTCCAGCTTCACGCCGGCTTGCGCCCCCACCAGCACGGCACGTGCATCTTTCGGGGAGAGCTGTTCCAGGGGCTTGCCACCGCCCGCTTCCAGGGCTTGCAGGAAGGACTGGGTGGTCGGCTCGACACCGGCGTCACCAGCTGCGTAGGCATTGCCGAATACCAGACCGATGGCGGCGACGGCGGCGAGTTGTTTGAACGATTTCATGATCTTCTTCCTTTTTTCTATGGTCGGATTGGTGCATCTGCACCGGGAAATTTCAACGAGGGAACAACAACCAGCTACTTCGAAACACTGACCTCAAGGGTCGAAAACTGCATGGAAAACACATACAACTAAATCACTATTAAATAGCAAACTACTTATTAAAACCATTGGCTCTGCGTATAACAGCGCGTCCTGCAAACCTGGGAGATATTGACCTTGCTCACCATCGATCGCCGACAAGGGTGCCGATGCGATCAATTTACCACGCTATTATATAGCGCACTACTTATATCACCTTAAAAAAGGGACGTCGGCTCGCCATCACATCCCTCTCTCACTCGCCCGTGTTCTTGTGCAAGCGGGCGCGCAGCTCCATCAATTCTTCCTTCATCGCCATCAGTTCGGCGGCGGTGGACTCGGTCGCCCTCAACACTTCCCTCGGTAGCTCCACCGCCTGCTCACGCAGTGCGTCGCCTTCGGGCGTCAGGGAAATGACCACCTGGCGCTCATCGCTGGCCGCCCGTTCGCGGGTCAACAGTCCCTGCGCTTCCATGCGCTTGAGCAAGGGCGTGAGCGTGGCCGAATCCAGCACCAGGCGCTCGCCAATCTCGGAGACCGTCAACTGGTCCTGCTCCCACAACACCATCAGCACCAGGTACTGCGAATAGGTGATGCCCATGTTGCGCAAGAGTTTGCGGTAGAGCTTGCTCATCGACAGCGAAGTCGAGTACAGCGCAAAACACAACTGGGCATCCAGTAGCGGGGCCGTCTTGCGTTTGTCTGTTTTCGAATTCATGGACGCAGTTTAACGAGGCCAAAATTAAATAGCAAGCGATTTAATGAAAAATCTTTTAATGCGCTCTTGCGAGGTCATTCCGCAACATGATCTTGCCCCACCACTTGCCCCCATCCGATAGCGCCGCACGCACCGCCGCAGGGCATTGCCCCATCGGCGAACCTCACTACGCCCTGCCATGAATCACGGCACGAAGCACCGCCCGGAGGCCTCTCCGGCCGACCAGGCAAGTGCTGCAAGGCATCCCACAAGTGAGCCCGATCCGGGCAGACATGGCACGGTTCATGCATGTCTTCTTTGTTGTATACATTGACGTATCCGTCCTTGCCCTCACCGTTTTCATCGCCTAAGCTGCCGCGATGGCCTGACGACATTCCCCTGCACCGAGCGGTGTGGGAACGCCAGCCGGCTGCGACCAGTGCGTGATGACCTTTGAAAGGAACTCCGAATGAACCAGCGCGTCTCCCGTTTCCTGTTGTCCACGATGTCCTCGGCGGTGCTTGCCGCCTGTTCCCTGCCGGCCTTGGCCGTGACCCTGAACATCTCGCTGGACGCCGATCCCGGCAAGCTCGATCCGACCCAGTCCTCGATGCTCAATGAGCGCATCGTCTACCAGAGTATCTTCGACAAGCTGGTGGACCTGGATGGCGAAGGCAAGATCGTGCCGATGCTGGCGGAGCGCTGGACCGTCTCGGAGGATCAGAAGACCTATACCCTCTTTCTGCGCAAGGGCGTGAAGTTCCAGGACGGCACGCCCTTCGATGCCAAGGCGGTGGAATTCAACCTGCTGCGCGGCCAGGAAAAGACCTCTTTGCGCCGTAACGAGCTGAAGTACGTCAGCAAGATCACGGTGGTGGACGAGCACACCATCAAGCTGGATCTCTCCACGCCCTTCGCGCCCTTCCTCTCCATCCTCACCGACCGTGCCGGCATGATGTCCTCGCCGGCGGCCGTGAAGAAATACGGCGACGACTACGTCAACCATCCGGTCGGCACCGGCCCCTTCAGCTATGAAGGCCGGCTCAAGGGCGCCACCATCACCCTGAAGAAGAATCCCGACTACTGGCGCGCCGGCCTGCCCAAGGTGGACGAGGTGATCTACAAGATCATGCCGGACGTCAACGTGGCCTTCAACAACCTGCGCAGCGGCCAGGTGGACATCACCAATCGCTTCCCCTACAAGGAAATCACCAACGTCCCCGCCAACGCCAGCTACACCGTGCTCAACAAGCCCTCGCTGGGCTTCCGCGGCTTCTACATGAATACCGGCAAGCCTCCCTTCGACAAGAAGGAAGTGCGCGAAGCCGTGGACATCCTGATCGACCGCAACGCCATCGCCAAGGTGGTCTACAACAACGCCGTCGCTGCCGGCCACTCGCCCTTCTCCAAGGCGCAGTTCGCCAACGGTCCCAGCGACGTCCCGCCCAAGGTCGATGTGGCGCGTGCCAAGGCACTGCTGAAGGCAGCCGGCAAGGAAGGCGGCTTCAGCTTCAAGCTGACCCTGCCCACCACCCCGGATGAATTGCAGGTCGGCCAGATGATCCAGGGCATGCTGCGCCCCGCCGGCATCAGCGTCACGCTGGAAAAGACCGAGCTGGCCACCCAGATCGAGGCCGGCAAGGCCGGCAATTTCGAAGGCCTCTTCGTGGGCTGGAGCGGACGTCCCGATCCGGACCAGAACATCTATGACTTCGTCACCACCAATGGCTCGCTGAACTACTCCCACTTCGGCGCCAAGGAAGTGGACGACCTGCTGCAGCAGGCCCGGGTGGAAGGCGACCAGGCCAAGCGCAAGGGCTTCTACGACCAGGCCATGGCCATCCTGGTCAAGGAAGTGCCCTACATCTACACGGTGCATGACAACGTGCTGTTCGGCATCGCCAAGTCGGTCAAGGGCTTCCAGTACGTGCCCGACGGCGTGATCCGCACTGCCACCGTGTCCAAGTAATCGCACGCCATCGCAGGTCGTCTCAGGTCGTTTCAAGTCGTTTCGAAAACAAGCCATGCCCAAGCTGCTCAAGCGTCTCCTGCTGTCCCTCCCCACCCTGCTGCTGGTGAGCATGGTGGTGTTTTCCCTGCTGGCGGTGCTACCGGGCGATCCGGTGGCCGCCATCCTCGGCATGGAAGCCACGCCGGAAGCGGCGGCCGCCCTGCGCCTGAAGCTGGGCCTGGACGATCCGCTGCTGGTGCAGTACGGGCGCTGGCTGTGGGCCGTGCTGCACGGCGACCTGGGCCGCTCCTTCATCGACAACACACCGGTGGCCGACGCCCTGTGGCAACGCCTGCCGGTGACCATCGAACTGGCCATCGGCAGCTTCCTGGTAGCGGTGATCATCGCCGTGCCGGCCGGCATCCTCTCGGCCGCACGACCGCGTGGCTGGGCCAATGCCATCGGCACCCTGATCGCGCTCTTCGGCATGTCGGTGCCACACTTCTGGCTGGGCATGCTGTTCATCATCCTGTTTGCGGTCAAGCTGGGCTGGCTGCCGGCCTCGGGCTTCGTGCCGCTGAGCGTGGACTGGCACGCCAATCTGATCGCCATGATCATGCCCATGGTGGTGACCGGCCTGCGCGAATCGGCCATCCTCATGCGCATGGTGCGCAGCAGCCTGCTGGAAGTGCTCAACGAGGATTACATCCGCACCGCCTTCTCCAAGGGCCTGCGCGACTGGCAGGTGGTGCTGGGCCACGCCCTGCGCAACGCCATGATCCCGGTGCTCACCGCCAGCGGCCTGATGGTCTCGGGCATGCTCGGTGGACTGGTGATCACCGAGAGCATCTTCGGCATTCCCGGCATGGGCAAGATGATCGTGGACGCCATCTTCCAGCGCGACTACGTGACCGTGCAAGCCGGCGTGCTGGCCGCCACCGTCATGGTGGTGATCGTCAACCTGGGCGTGGACCTGCTCTACAGCGTGATCGATCCGCGTATTTCACGATGATCACAATGAGCTTCATGAGCACCATGCATCCCCGCCCACCCTGCCAGGCCCGACCATGAATTCCTCCACCAACACGACCAACACGACGTCCTCCCAGGCCCTGCCCGAACTGCCGCGCTGGCGCACCCTGCGCCGCTTCGCCGGCAATCGGCTGGCGCTGATCGGCGCCCTCATCATCGGGCTGCTGATCGTGCTGGCACTGGCCGCGCCACTGCTGGCGCACTACGACCCCATCTTCGACCAGGACTACGGCAACCTGCTGGCCGGCCCCAGCGCCGAGCACTGGCTAGGCACCGACGACCTCGGCCGCGACATCTACACCCGCATGCTCTTTGGCTCGCGCATCTCGCTACAGGCGGCGCTGATCTCGGTGGGGCTGGCGTTTTCCCTGGGCGTGCCCATCGGCATCGTCAGCGGTTACTACCGTGGCGCGGTCGATGCCATCGTCATGCGCGTCGTCGATGCACTGCAGGCCTTCCCCTCCCTGATCCTGGCGCTGGCACTGGCGGCCGCACTGGGTGGCGGCTTCTACAACGCCATGGTGGCGGTGGGTATCGGTTTCACGTCGTCCTTCGTGCGCCTGGCGCGCGGCCAGGCCATGACCATCCGCAACCTCGATTACGTGATGGCGGCCCGCTCCATCGGCGCCGGCCACCTGCGCATCATGTGGCGCTACATCCTGCCCAATTCGCTGGCGCCGCTAGTGATCCAGGCTACCTTCGCCATGGGTACCGCGATCATCGCCGAAGCCGGCCTGTCCTACCTGGGCCTGGGCGCCAAGCCGGAAGACCCGAGCTGGGGCTCCATGCTGCACATCGCCCAGGGCTACCTGAACACCACGCCGATGCTGGCCATGTGGCCGGGGCTGGCGATCTTCCTGGTGGTGCTGGGCTTCAACCTGCTGGGCGACGGCATCCGCGAAGTCTTTGATCCAAAACTGAGCCGCTGATGGCATCACCAAGTGAGTCACCAAGTGAGCCGCCAAGGAATACCCATGCTGGAAATCGACAAACTGAAAATAGAATTCCTGAGCCACGGCCGGCGCGTGGCGCCGGTCGATGGTGTCTCCTTCTCGCTGGGCAGCGACGAAACGGTCGGCCTGCTGGGCGAATCCGGCTGCGGCAAGAGCGTGACCGCGCTGTCCATCCTGCGCCTGTTCCCCATGGCCAGCCAGGCCCGCCTGTCGGGGACGATCCGCTTCGACGGGCGCGACCTGCTGCAGGCTGATGATGAGGCCCTGCGCGGCATCCGGGGCAAGGAGATCGCCATGATCTTCCAGGAACCGATGACTTCCCTGAACCCCTTGCACCGCATCGGCGAACAACTGGCCGAGATGCTGCGCATCCACACCGGCCTGGCGCGCCAGGAAATCAATGCCCGCGTGCTGGCCATGCTGGAACGCGTGGGCCTGGCACGGGCCGCGCAACTGGTGGACGAATACCCGCACAGCCTCTCCGGCGGCATGCGCCAGCGCGTGATGATCGCCATGGCACTGCTGTGCAAGCCCAAGCTGCTCATCTGCGACGAACCCACCACCGCCCTGGACGTCACCATCCAGGCCCAGATCCTGGACCTGATGCGTGACCTCAAGCGCGAGCAGCAGACCTCCATCCTGTTGATCACCCACGACCTGGGCGTGGTGGCCGAGATGTGCGAACGGGTGGTGGTGATGTATGCCGGGCAGGTGGTGGAACAGAGCAGCGTGGAGGACCTCTTCGACCGTCCCGCCCACCCCTACACCCACGCCCTCATGCGCGCCCGCCCGGCACTGGACGCCACGCCCGGCGCGCCCCTGAACGCCATTCCCGGCAGCGTGCCGCCGCCCGGCACCGTCAAGAGCGGCTGCCGCTTCGCCGCCCGCTGTGCCCGCGCGCAGGACATCTGCCGCCAGGAAATGCCGCCACTGGAAGACCTGGGCGACGGCCATCATGTGCGCTGCTGGTATCCGCATTGAATCAAGGCTAATGACGATGAACCCTCCCCTGCTCGAAGTCCACGGACTGAAAAAACATTTCGCCGCCGGCAGCACCACCGTCAAGGCCGTTGACGACGTCTCCTTCAGCATTGCAGAAGGCCAGACCCTGGGCCTGGTCGGCGAATCCGGCTGCGGCAAATCCACCACCGGCCGCAGCGTACTGCGCCTGATCGAACCCACCGAAGGCAGTGTGCGCTTCATGGGCCAGGAAATTACCCTGCTGCCAGCCGGCCCGCTGCGCGCCATGCGCCGCCACATGCAGATGGTGTTCCAGGACCCCTATGCCTCGCTGAACCCGCGCATGAGCATCGGCGAAGTGCTGGAAGAACCGCTCATCGTGCATGGCCTGCACGACCGCGCCACCCGCAAGCGCAAGGTGGCCGAGGCACTGGACATGGTGGGTCTGAACCCGGCCTATGCGGCGCGCCATCCGCACGAATTCTCCGGCGGCCAGCGCCAGCGCGTGGGCATCGCCCGCGCCATCATCACCCGCCCCAGGCTGGTGGTGGCCGACGAAGCCGTCTCGGCGCTGGATGTCTCGATCCAGGCGCAGATCCTCAACCTGCTGCGCGAACTGCAGCAGGAACTGGGGCTGACCTATCTCTTCGTCTCGCACGACCTGGCCGTGATCCGCCATGTGAGCGACACCATCGGCGTGATGTACCTGGGCCGCATGGTGGAGCTGGGCGCGCGTGAAGACATCTACGCCCGGCCCAGCCACCCCTATACGCAAGCCCTGCTATCGGCCATCCCGCGTGAACACCCACGCGAGCAGCGCCAGCGCATCGTGCTGCAGGGAAGCATCCCCAACCCGGCCGCGCCGCCTGCCGGCTGCCACTTCCATCCACGCTGCCCGTCCTGCATGGAAGTCTGCCAACGTGAAGCGCCGGCCCCGATCAAGCTCAGCCCCACCCATACCGTGGCCTGCCACCTGTATCGCTAAAATACACACCTGACCCAAGAACGAGAGACCGCCATGCCTGCCTTCCCCGACTTCAGCAGCAACCACTATCCCTACCTCTCGCGCCGCAGTGCGGTCTATGCCCGGCGCGGCATGGTCGCCACCTCGCAGCCGCTGGCCGCGCAAGCCGGGCTGGAAGTCCTGCAGCGCGGCGGCAATGCCATCGACGCCGCCATCGCCGCAGCCGCCGCGCTGACGGTGGTGGAGCCGACCGCCAACGGCATCGGCGGCGATGCCTTCGCCCTGGTCTGGCATGGCGGCAAGCTGCATGGCCTCAACGCCAGCGGCCCCGCACCGCAATCGATCTCAGCCGACAAGCTCACCGGCGCCAGCCTGAAGGAAGTCCCCAAATACGGCGCCCTGCCGGTGACGGTGCCTGGCACGCCCAGCGCCTGGGCTGCCATGGCCAAGCGCTTCGGCAAGCTGGCCCTCACCGATTCGATGGCCGGTGCCATCACCCTGGCGCAGGAAGGCTTCCCTGTCTCGCCGATGGTGGCGCACGCCTGGCAGGTGGCACAACAGAACTTCAAGCGTGAATTCAAGGACGCCCATTTCCAGTCCTGGTTCGACACCTTCTGCATCGATGGAAAGGCGCCGCAAGCCGGCCAGCTGTGGCGCTCGGCCGGCCATGCCGCGACCCTGCAATCCATCGCCGAGGATGGCGCCGAAGGTTTCTATCGCGGTGAACTGGCTGGCCGTATCGCCGCCTTCATCCAGCAAGCCGGCGGCTACATGCAAGCCTCCGACCTGGCCGCCTTCCAGCCGGAATGGGTGGACCCCATCGGCGTGAACTATCGCGGCTACGACGTCTGGGAAATCCCGCCCAATGGTCACGGCATGGTGGCGCTGATGGCGCTGAACCTGCTGAAGGCCTATGACTTTTCCGAGCGCGACACCCTGGCCACCTACCACCGCCAGATCGAAGCCATCAAGCTGGCCTACGCCGATGGCCTGGCGCACATCGCCGACCCGGCCCACATGAAGGTGACGGTGGAGCAGTTGCTCTCCGACGCCTATGCCGACGAACGCCGCAAACTCATCGGCGAACGCGCCACCCTGCCGGTGGCCGGCGATCCCTCACGCGGTGGTACGGTCTATCTGTGTACCGCCGATGCCGAGGGCAACATGGTGTCCTTCATCCAGAGCAACTACATGGGCTTTGGCTCCGGCCTGGTCGTGCCGGGAACCGGCATCGCCCTGCACAACCGTGGCAACAACTTCACCCTGGAAGCCGGCCATCCCAACGTACTGGCGCCGGGCAAGCGCCCGTATCACACCATCATCCCCGGCTTCATGACGCGCAACGGTCAGGCAGTCGGTCCCTTCGGCGTGATGGGCGGCTTCATGCAGCCCCAGGGCCATGTGCAGATGGTGATGAACACGGTCGATTTCGGCCTCAACCCGCAGGCATCGCTGGATGCGCCACGCTGGGAATGGGAAAAGGGCAACAAGGTCTCCATCGAACACAGCACCGCCGAACACCTGTTCCGTGGCCTGGGCGGGCTTGGTCACGAGGTCTCGTGGTCGGGCAACCAGTTGGGCTTCGGCCGTGGCCAGATCATCTGGCGCAATGACGAAGGTGTCCTGTGCGGCGGTACCGAACCGCGCACCGATGGCTGCGTGGCGGCCTGGTGAGGATGCGACCATCGTGAAGAGCGTGGCTGCCCCCTCCCCCCTGCCGCCGACGGCCGAGGCCATCGACGTGGCCGAGCCCGACGGCGACGATGCGCTGGTGCGCAGCGGCTCCCTGCCCGAGTATGTCTACGCCCAGCTGCGGCAGGACATCTTCGACATGCGGCTGCTGCCCGGCGACCAGATCACCGAGACCGAAATCGCCGCCTACTTCAAGGTCTCGCGCACGCCGGTGCGACAAGCCCTGCAGCGCCTGCAGAACGATGGCCTGATGCAGGGCTACGTGCGCGGTGGCTGGGAGATCGTGCCGATTGATTTCAAGCGCTTTTCCGACCTCTATGAAATGCGCAAGCTCATCGAGACCCACGCCGTGCGCCGCCTGTGCGCCCAGGCCGGCGACCAGAGCGTGCTGGCCGGCCTGCGCGCCTCCTGGTGCGTGCCGGAGCAGGCCCGCGAGCTGGATGGCCCCAAGGCCGCACAGCTCGATGAAGTGTTCCACCAGACCCTGGTGCGCGCGGCCGGCAACCAGGAGATGGCCGATACCTTCGACCGCCTGACCGACCGCATCCGCATCGTGCGCCGCCTGGATTTCCTCTATGGCGATTGCCTGCACTCGACCTACGAGGAGCATGCCGCCATCCTAGACTGCATCGCAGCCGGCGATGCCGACGCGGCACAGCAGATCATGGGAGAGCACATCGACGGTAGCCATGCCGAGGTCAACCAGATCACCCTGCACCGCCTGCACAGCGCCCGGGCGACTGCCACCACCAAGCCCCCGGCCTATGTATCGGTGCGGGTGCGGCGTTCGTTCTGACCGCTGCTGACCCCGCCTGAAAAGACCGCGGTGCTGTGTTAGGCTTTCCGCTTCGTCATCAATCTACCGAGCGGGGAGACACGCATGAAAGTTGCAGTGATGGGCGCGGGTGCAGTGGGCTGTTATTTTGCCGGAATGCTGGCGCGCGCCGGACATGAGGTGGTCCTGGTGGGCCGCCCCCAGCACGTGGAGGCCTTCAATACCCGTGGCCTGCGGCTGGAAGCCAAGACCTTCGATGAGACCATCCCCGTCAAGGCCAGCACCGATCCCGCCATTGTCGCCGGCGCCGAGCTGGTGCTGTTCTGCGTCAAGTCTCCTGATACCGAAACTGCCGGCGCGCAACTGCGCCCCTACCTGGGCGCCGATACGCTGGTGCTGACATTGCAGAACGGCACCGACAATGCCGAGCGCCTGCGCACCGTGATCCCGCAACCGGTGTCGGCGGCGGTAGTCTACGTCGCCACCGAAATGGCCGGCCCCGGCCACGTCAAGCACCACGGACGCGGCGAACTGGTGATCGAACCGGCTGCCCGCAGCCGGGCTGCGGCCGATGCCCTGATCGCCGCTGGCGTGCCCACCGAGATTTCCGACAATGTGCGTGGCGCCCTGTGGCTAAAGCTGATCATCAACTGCGCCTACAACGCCCTCTCCGCCATCGCGCAACTGCCCTACGGCAAGCTGGTGGAAGGCGTGGGCGTGCCGGAGGTGATGGCCCACCTGGTGGCCGAATGCAAGGCCGTGGCCGCTGCCGAAGGCGTGACCCTGGCCGGCGACGTCGACACCGCCGTACGCAAGATCATCGAGACCATGCCCTCCCAGTTCTCCTCGACCGCGCAGGACCTGGCACGCGGCAAGCCCAGCGAAATCGACCATCTGAACGGCTTCATCGTCCGGCGCGGCCAGGCCCATGGGCTGTCCACACCGGTCAACCTGACCGTGCATGCGCTGGTCAAGCTGATCGAGAGCAAGGTGAAGTGACTACGAGGCAAACCAGGGCGGACACCTTAGCCGAATAGCCGGGCGTCGAACTGGAAGAGCTGCTTTTCCACGACCCTGACACCGGCCATCTGCGGATGCAGGGGATTGAGCAGGAGGTTGAAATCGGTGGGACTGACCACTGATGGCACCTTCATGACAAGCTGCTTCCCCTGCTCGATCCAGTGCTTCCCGATGGCCGCCGTGCTGGCCGGATCGCGGGTGATGTCGGACCAGTCCGGTGGCAGCTCCGGAACATAGGCCTTGCGCACCTCGGCCTGCGGCAACTCCAGCACGACCAGGTAGAAGTTGGCGCGTGGCATCAGCCCGGCCATGTGGACCAGGGATTCCAGCAGCGCCGTGGAGGCGCTACAGCAGGTATAGAGCACCCGCAGGCCACGCGGATTCCAGCGACCGCCACTCAAGGCAGCGCCATTGCCGGAAAGATCATCAGCCGCATAATGCCCCGGTTTTTCCTTGGCGAGCCGGTAAACACGGGTGACACTCAAGCCGCCACCCCGAAGGCGATACGGCTCAGGATATCGCGGACCCGGTCATAGCCCGGCTGCGTATCGAGTACCTCCAGCGGCGTCATGCCGCCCAGGGTGGCATTGGGACGACACATCCACTGCGCCGCCAGTGCTTCATCCTCGAAGACATCGGCGGCCTGTTCGCGGACGTAGAGCACGCGTGCGATGCGGTCCGATTCAGGCCCCGAGAGGCGTTCCTTGCGTGAAATCTTGCGCAGAATGGTCGAACTGGGCAGGCCCAGCCCGGCCAGCAGCGTCTGCAGGGGAACCTGCAACAGTTCCTTGGCAACGCGCTCGGCGATGATAGCCTCCATGCCATCGCGGATGGTCCGCCCCTGGCTGATCGGGTCCATGCTGGCGAAACGTTCGAAATCATGCGGCCTGGCACCCAGGCCATGCGTCACTTTCGCGGAAGCGGATGCACGGACGGCGGCGGATCGTGTTGCCATGGTCAACCTCTCATTTGGTCAGTTTCACTCTCTCATCTTAGAACCTTCCCAAATGAGAGTCAACAAACTACCAAATGAGAAAGCCTAGCGCAGCATGGCCGACATCGCCGACAAGCTGTTGAGCACGCGCACCGCATACTCCGCCGTCGGCGCATCGAACTCGACGGTGACATTGTCGCTGCGCTCCAGGATGGGCAACTGGCTGAACAGGTCGGCCAGCGCCACGGACTGCACCTGCAGGCGACACCGCAGTGGTCCGCGCAAGGGCAGTACCGGCATCGACGCCGGCTGCGCCAGCAGGCTGGTCACTGCCTGCCGGGCGCGCTCTTCCAGCAACACGCAAGATTGTTGAGGGGTCAGCGAATCGCCACTGTTGGCGCCATAGGCTTTCTTGGTCTCGGCAAAGACCGCGTGGGGATACAGCGGCTGGTTTTCCTCGATGAAGGCATCGTCCCCGCTGCCGAAGATCACCGGCACGCCATGCTCGGCAGCCAGTGCGCCATAGAGGCCGGCCTCGCCCATCTCTTGCCCGCCCAGCCAGACCCGGGCAAAGGCAAAGCTGTTGGTGGTGTGCGCGAGGATGCCGCGCCCCCGGGCGCGCGAGTGGTAACCCACCAGCATCACGGCATCGATCTCCTGGTCCACGCCACCCATCATGCCCAGCACGCGGGGCTTGCCCAGCACCATGCGGGCCTGCGGATGCAGCAGGTCCGGCAACAGATTGCGGAAGCCGCCATGTGAGTCATTGACCTTGATGCCGGTGGCACCGGCCGCCAGGGCGCCGCGGATGACAGCGTTGGCTTCTTCGGTCATCCAGCGCCGGGCGCGTTCATATTCGCCGTTGCCGGCACGGGTCTGCTCGACGTGAAAAACCCCGGCCACGCCTTCGATATCGACGGAAACCAGAATGTTGGCGCGTTTGCCAGTCATGAAAATCTCGCTACGGTAAGTCGTTCAGTTCAATGCCGCCAACCGCTCGCGCAGGCTGACGCGCACATGGCCGTCGCGGCCGTATACCGTCTCGGCGGCAAAGAGCGCATGGACGATGGCCTGCTCCACGCTGTCGGCGGCAGCATGGAACAGCGGGTCCAGCAGGTGATCGGCCAGCAGCGCCATGTGCACGCACTCGGCCTCGGCCCCGATCTGCTGCGCGGTCGAAAACGCCAGGGCGATATCGCCGCTGCCGTGCCCATAGGCCGATCCGGTCCGGGCCAGCCCGGCACCGGCCCGTACGGCCAGGCGCTTCAACTGGCGCGCATCCAGCGGCGCATCAGTGGCCAGGATGATGATGATGGAGCCCTTCTCGGGGGCGGCATCCGGCGGCTCTGCAGCGGCCAGGCGCGCGCCCAGCGGATCGCCGGCCAGGATCAGCTCGGGCAGGCGACCGAAGTTGGACAGCACCAGCGCCCCCACGGTGTAGCCCTGCCCGGCGGCGCCGACAACGGCTACCCGGGAAGCCGTCCCGATCCCGCCCTTCAGGCCGAAGCTGGACATGCCGCGCCCGGCGCCCACCGATCCTTGGGCCACCTCAGATGAAACTGCCTGCAGGGCCGCATCGAAATGCGCCGGCTGCACCGCCATCGCCTGCAGATCGTTGAGATAGCCGTCATTGCATTCCAGCACCAGCGGATTGACGGTGGGCAGGCTGCGCCCGCATTGCGGGTTGGCACGCAGGGTGTGGGCGATCTGGGCGTTGAGCAGCGTGCCGACGGCGAAGGTGTTGGACAGCGCAATCGGCGTCTCCAGCAGGCCCAGCTCTTCCAGTTGCACCAGTCCGGCACTCTTGCCGAAGCCGTTGATGACCGCCGCGGCCGCCGGCAGGCGGTGGGTGAACAGGTTGCCGCCATGCGGCGCAATCACGGTCACCCCGGTCTGTACCGGGCCGTCATCGAGGGTGCAATGGCCGACGGTCACGCCGGCCACGTCGGTGATGCTGTTACGCGGGCCGGCGGCAAGCCGGCCAATGTGCGGTAGCGTCGACATAGACGACCTCGTCACAAGCGGCAGGCCCATCGCCATCAACGCTGATCGATCTTGGGATCGAGCGCGTCACGCAGGCCATCGCCCAGCAGGTTGAAAGCCAGCACGGTGAGGAAGATGGCGATGCTGGGCACCAGCGCCACGTGCGGCGAGGTCACCATGTCCGCGCGGGCTTCGTTCAACATCAGGCCCCACTCCGGCGTGGGCGATTGCGCACCCAGGCCGAGGAAGGACAGCCCGGCGGCAGTAATGATGGAGGTGCCGATGCGCATGGTGAAATACACCACGATGGCCGAGATGGTGCCAGGGAAGATGTGCTTCCACATGATGGTGGTATCGGACGCACCGATGCTGCGGGTAGCCTCGATATAGGTCAGGTTCTTCAATTGCAGGGTATTGCCACGCACCAGGCGGGCAAAGGCCGGGATGCTGAACACCGACACCGAGATGATGACGTTGATCATGCCGCCACCCAGGATGGCGACGATGCCGATGGCCAGCAGGATGCCGGGGAAGGCGAACAGCACGTCGCAGATACGCATGGTGATGCGGTCCCACCAACCCTCGTAGTAGCCGGCCAGCAAGCCGAAGACGGTGCCGATCACGGCGCCGATGGCCACCGAGAAGAAACCCGAGGCCAGCGAAATGCGTGCGCCCATCAGGATGCGGCTGAAGATGTCACGGCCCAGCGAGTCCACACCGAACCAGTGGGTCCAGGTCGGCGGCGAGTTCAGGGCGTCGTAATCGAAGAAGTTCTCGGCATCGAACGGCACGATCCAGGGGGCCAGGATGGCGACCAGGATCAGCAGCAGGATGAACACGCCGGCATAGACGGCCAGGCGCTGCTTCTTGAACTTGCGCCAGAATTCGCGCCACGGGGTGCGGATCTTCTGGCCAGAGGCCGTGACCGCGGCGGGATCGGGCGGCGGCAAAGGCGCGCCGGTTTCGGAGGTGGTTGCCAGAGGCGAATTGGAGAGCGACATGATTCCCCTCACTTGAAACGGATGCTGGGGTTGATCACGGCATACAGCACGTCCACCACCAGGTTGATGAAAATGAATTCCAGCGAGAACAGCAGGATCTCGGCCTGGATGATGGGGTAGTCACGCATTTCGACCGCATCCACCAGCAGGCGCCCCATGCCCGGCCAGTTGAAGACCACCTCGACCAGGATCGAGCCACCCAACAGGAAGCCGAACTGCAGGCCCATCATGGTGACCACCGGAATGAGGGCATTGCGCAGGCAGTGCTTGATGACCACCACCGTCTCGGTCAGGCCCTTGGCGCGGGCGGTACGGACGAAGTCTTCCTGCAGGATCTCGATGAAGGAGGAACGGGTGAAACGCGCCATCACCGCCGCCACCGCCGCGCCCAGCGTGATCGAGGGCAGGATGTAGTGGCGCCAGGTGTCGTCGCCCACCGTGGGCAACCATCCCAGATTGACCGAAAACACCTGCATCAACAGGATGCCCAGCGAGAAGGCCGGGAAGGAAATGCCGGACACCGCCAGCGTCATGCCCAGACGATCCGGCCACTTGTTACGCCATACCGCCGAGGAAATGCCGATGATCAGACCGAAGATCACGGCCCAGATCATGGCCACCACCGTCAGCCACAGCGTGGGCCAGAAGCGCGCGGCGATCTCTTCGGAGACCGGGCGCTTGCTGCGGATGGAACGACCGAAGTCACCCTTGGCGGCGTTGACGAAGAAGTTCACGAACTGCTCCGGCAGGGGCTTGTCCAGGCCGAGGTCGGCACGCACCAGCGCGACCGTCTTGTCGTCGGCGTCGGGGCCGGCCGCCAGGCGTGCCGGGTCGCCCGGCAACAGGTGCACGAACAGGAATACCAGAACCGCCACCAGCAGCAGCGTGGGAATCAGGCCTAACAGGCGTTTGATGACAAAGGAAAACATGATGCTCTCTGAATAAGGCCGCTCGTCGCCGATGGATCGGACCCTTCTTGTTGCGCGATGGACCAGACGTCCACCGAAGAATGCAAGTGGCGGCGCAATCCTGCTGCGCCGCCGCTTGGTGCTGCCTGCTTACTTCGTCAGTTCGATGTTCTCGAACTCGATCGCCTGGTCAGGCATCACATAGACGCCCTTGAGGTTCTTGTTGCGCGCGTACAGCAGCTTTTCGGTCACCAGGAAGGCCCACGGTGCATCCTTCCAGATTTCCTGCTGGGCGTCCTTGTACAGGGCTTCCTTTTCCTTGCGATCGGTCAGGGTCAGGGCCTTGGCGATGTCGGCGTCGACCTTGTCGTTCTTGTAGTAGGCGGTGTTGTACAGGCGCGGCGGCATGGCTTCGGAAGCCAGCAGCGGACGCAGTGCCCAGTCGGCTTCACCGGTCGAGGAGGACCAGCCGATGTAGAGCAGACGTACCGGCGCGGTGGCAGGGTCTTGCCAGCTTTCCACGCGTTCCACGCGCTGACCGGACTCCAGGGCCTGGATCTTGGCCTTGATGCCGACCTGCGCCAGTTGCTGCTGCAGGAACTGGATGATCTTCAGTGCCGTGCTGTGCGTGTAGGCCGACCACAGTTCGGTCTCGAAACCATTCGGATAACCGGCTTCGGCCAGCAGGGCCTTGGCCTTCTTCACGTCATAGGGCCAGGGGCCGGTCTTGAAGGCGTAGTCCACGCCCTGCGGCACCACGCCTTCCATCGGCGTGGCATAGCCGTTGAAGGCCACCTTCACCAGCGCCTGCTTGTTGATGGCGTAGTTGATGGCTTCGCGCACCTTCGGGTTGTCGAAAGGCTTCTGCTTGGTATTCATCGACATGTAACGCTGGATGATGGATGGTGCCGCCACCACATCCAGGTTGGACTTGCTCTTCAACAGATCGGCCTGCTCGTAGGGCAGCGGATAGGTGAATTGCGCCTCGCCGGTCTGCATCATGGCCGAGCGGGCGTTGTTGTCGACCACCGGCTTCCAGATGATCTCGTCGACCTTGGGATAGCCCGGCTTCCAGTAGCCATCGAATTTCTCGACCTTGACGTAGTCGGTCTGTTTCCATTCGACGAACTTGAAGGGGCCGGTGCCGACCGGGTGGAAGGCGATGTCCTTGTTGCCGTACTGCTTCAGCGCGGCCGGCGAAATCATCACCGCCGACGGGTGGGCCAGCACGTTGATGAAGGCCGAGAACGGCTCCTTGAGCACGATCTTGACGGTGTAATCGTTCAGGATTTCGGTCTTGGCGATGCGGTTGAAGAGGTTGTAGCGCTTCAACTTGTTGTCCGGGTTGGTGACGCGGTCGAACACGGCCTTCACGGCGTCGGCCTTGAACACGGTACCGTCCTGGAACTTCACGCCCTGCTTCAGGCGGATGGTGTATTCCAGACCGTCCTTGCTCACCAGGTAGCCTTCGGCCAGCACCGGAATGAGCTTCATGTCCTTGTCGAAACCGAACAGGCCCTGGTAGAAGGACTTGGCCATGGACAGCGACAGGGTGTCGTTGGCGTCATAGGGGTCCAGCGTGGTGAAGGTGGAATACACCGCCAGCGTCACGGTCTTGGCCGCGAACGCATGTGCCGCTGCAAATTGCAGCGAGGTGCCCAGGGCGCCGACGGCCAGCCATTTGGCAATGGTCATGCCCTTCCGGGTTGCAGTGGTAGTCATGTAGTCTCTCCTGATCAGTAAAGCGAGGTTGGTACGACGTAGTGGGGATTACTGCACTGAAGCATTTACAACATGGAAACCCGCCCGCGCTCAGAAAGCGCCGGCAATACGGTGCTGGGCCACAAAGTGCCCGGGAGCCACTTCCTTCAGGGGCTCCACTTTGGGCTCGTCGCCCACCAGCCGGATCGGGCTGGGAATTTCATCGGTCAGCAGCTTCTTGCCCGGCTGGCGCAAGGTCGGATCGGCCACCGGCACGGCCGCCATCAGCTTGCGCGTATAGGGATGCTGCGGATTCTCGAAGATCGCGCGACGCGGGCCGATCTCCACGATCTGGCCCAGGTACATCACCGCCACCCGGTGGCTGATGCGCTCCACCACGGCCATGTCGTGCGAGATGAAGATGAAGGAAATCCCCAGCTCGGCCTGCAGGTCCAGCATCAGGTTGACGATCTGGGCCTGGATCGACACGTCCAGCGCCGACACCGATTCGTCGGCGATGACGATCTTGGGGTTCAGGGCCAGGGCGCGGGCGATGCAGATGCGCTGGCGCTGACCGCCGGAAAATTCATGCGGGTAGCGCTGGCCATGTTCGGGGGTGAGACCCACGCGGGTCAGCAGTGCATCCACGCGTTCCTGAGCGCCCTCCTTCATGCCGTGCACCAGCATCGGCTCCATGATGGAGTAACCGACCGTCATGCGCGGATCGAGGGAGGCGAACGGATCCTGGAAGATGAACTGGATATCGCGCCGCAACTGGCGCAGCTCGGTGCGCGGCAATTGTGCCAGGTCGCGGCCGCCGAATTCGACGCGACCACCGGCGATATCGACCAGACGCAACAGGGAGCGACCGGTGGTGGACTTGCCACAGCCGGACTCACCGACGATGGCCAGGGTCTCGCCGGCAAACAGGTCGAAGCTGACCTTTTCCACCGCATGCACGCGCTGCTTGACGCGACCGAAGATGCCGCTCTTCACATCGAAGCGGGTGGTCAGGTCGCGCACCTTGAGGATGGGCTGGCGCTGGGCGGCGATCTCCTGCTGGGTCTGCAGCTCGCTGGCGATCAGGTCGGGGCGCACCTCGGCCTGCGGCGCAATACCGAAACGCAGCGGCATATCGGTACCGCGCATGGAGCCCAGGCGCGGCACGGCGGCCAGCAGGGAACGGGTATAGGGATGGCTGGGTGCGGCGAAGAGCGGCTCAACGGCGTTTTCTTCCACCTTCTCGCCACGGCACATGACCACCACGCGGTCGGCCACTTCGGCCACCACACCCATGTCGTGGGTGATGAAGATCACGCCCATGTGCATCTCTTCCTGCAGGGAGCGGATCAGTTGCAGGATCTGCGCCTGGATGGTCACGTCCAGGGCCGTGGTCGGTTCATCGGCGATCAACAGCGAAGGCTTGCAGGACAAAGCCATGGCGATCATCACGCGTTGCCGCATGCCACCCGACAACTGGTGCGGATGGCGGCCCAGCACGCGCCGGGCCTCGGGGATACGCACCATCTCCAGCATGCGCAGCGCCTCGGCCTGGGCGGCGGCGCGGCTCATGCCCTGGTGCAGGCGGATCGATTCGGCGATCTGTTCACCGACGGTGAAGACCGGGTTCAGCGAGGTCATCGGTTCCTGGAAGATCATGGCGATCTCGGCGCCCCGGATGCCGCGCATGGTGGCATTGTCGGCCTGGGCCAGATCAAGCGTCTGGCCGCTGCGGCGCAGGAACTGCATGCTGCCGCCGACGATCTTGCCGCCACCGTGTTCGATCAGGCGCATGATCGCCAGCGAGGACACCGACTTGCCCGAACCCGATTCGCCGACGATGGCCAGGGTCTCGCCCTGATCCACATGGAAGGACAGGTCGCGCACCGCATCCACCGTCCGCTCGGAGGTGGCGAAGCGGACGTTGAGGTGGCTGACATCGAGCACGCGTTGTGACTGTTGCATCTTGATTCTCTCCTGCTCGGCCGACTCAGGCCGGTGCTGCGTAAATTTCGGTGACCGGCGCCAGCTCGCCGCAGCCATAGGCGCGGTACATGCCTTCGGTATTGAACGGCAGGGCCAGGTTGCCCTGGGCATCGATGGCGATCACGCCACCGCGTCCGCCGACCTTGGGCAGGGTATCGAACACCACGGCGCGGCTGGCTTCTTCCAGCGACTGACCGGCATAGGCCATGCGCGCGCCGATGTCGTAACAGGCCACGGTGCGCATGAAGGCCTCACCGGTGCCGGTGGCGGAAACCGCGACGGTGGCATTGTTGGCATAGCAGCCGGCACCGATGATGGGTGAATCACCCACCCGGCCCGGCTGCTTGTTGGTGATGCCACCGGTCGAGGTGGCCGCAGCCAGGTTGCCGAACTGGTCCAGCGCCACCGCGCCGACGGTGCCGAACTTGTGGTCGGGGTCGATGGGCTCGACGGGGGCGGCGGTCTTTTCGGCAAAGGCAAAGGAGGAGGCGTCATGGTCCAGCATGGCCCGCGACTGACCGCGCACGCGCAACCATTGCTCGTGGCGGGCATCGGTATGGAAATAGTCAGGCGTGACCGTGGCCACACCGTTGCGAGCGGCAAAGGCTTCGGCAGCGGGACCGACCAGCAGCACGTGCTCGCTCTTTTCCATCACGGCGCGGGCAGCCAGCACCGGGTTGCGCAGATTGGTGACACAGGCCACCGCGCCGGAGGCCAGGTCGGCGCCATTCATCACGCAGGCATCCAGCTCATGCCGGCCTTCACTGGTATAGACGGCACCATGGCCGGCATTGAACAGCGGACAGTCTTCCAGCAGGCGCACTGCTTCGGTCGCCGCTTCCAGTGCCGAGCCACCGGCATTCAATACGGCCTGGCCGGCGGCCACGATGTCAGCCAGCGCCTGGTGATATCGGGCTTCGTCCTCGGCGCTCAGCGAGGCGCGCGTAATGGTGCCTGCGCCACCATGGATGGCAATTACCGGAGTGGTCATGCTTTGGTCTTTCCTTTATTGAGAGCGGCCCGGGCCGGCTTGGCGACAGGCGTCATGGCCGGACGCTGGTGCTGTTGCGGCAGATACAGCCAGGGCAGTACGAATTCGGTCATCTGCGAAGCAGCCTGCACCGAGCGCCGGGCGCGATGCGCCACCGCATCGCACAGGGCCTGGATCAAGATCAGCGCGGCCGCATCGGACGTGGGAGACAGCTTGCGATCGGTCTGGGCATAGATCGTGACATCGGCCAGCGGCACCAGCGGCGAGCCGGGAGTATCGGTGATGGCCAGGATACGGGCGCCCTTCTCCACTGCGCGCTGGGTCAGCCAGACAGTATCGGCGGCATAGCGCGGAAACACCATCGGGATCACCAGGTCGCGACTATCGAGCTTGAAGAATTGCCGACCCGCCTGCGAAGGACCACCAGCCAGCGCCACCGAGGACACGGTGCGCACATAGGGCTCCAGCGCATGTGCCATCAGGCCGGCCAGGTAGGCCGAGGCGCCGAAGCCGGTGATGAAGATGCGTTCGGCGGCAAGAATCATGTCCACTGCCTGTTCACAATGCTCGGGCGTGAGCATGCGGCGGGTGGCCTCGATGTTATGGATGTCGCTATCGAAGGCAGCGGCCATGATCTCGGCGCTGGTGGCGGCGCGTTGCACTTCGTCGCGCAGCTTTTCCACCGGCGCCAGCGTGGTGGCAAAGTCCGCCACCAGGGCCGCGCGGAAGGAGGCATAACCATCAAAACCCAGCGCGTGGGCAAAACGGTTGGCGGTGGCTACCGAGATGCCGGCGGCCTCCGACAGTTCGTCGATGGTCATGGTCGCGGCGCGAAAGGGGTTGCCGAGCACATAGTCGGCGGTCTTGCGGTGCGACTTGGACAACTGCGGATACAGCTTGCCCACGGCCTGCGCGACCGCGCCGGCTCCCTGCAAGCTGATGTTCTTCGGTTGTTGTGTCACCGTCCGCTGCCCCGTCTGTGCTGAAGAAATCGCCCCGTGCCTGCAAACGCTCCATATCATTGATTGGATTTATATCGTTTACGAAAACGCGGGCCTCACCCATTTTTATCCTGTCGCGGGACTTGATATGACGACCAGCCCTGGCGCGAAAAATGTAAATATATTTTCATTTCAATCCGGAGTAAAGAAAAAATACTTTCAAATTCCGAATATCGATATAACGCACCAGAAGCACGCAACTTACCCTGTGAAATGCACCAGATGTGCGCCGAACGGGACCGACTTTATTGCGCAGCGCACCAAAAATGACAACGGGAGTTGACACGTCCTGGCGATAAAATACGCCTCTTCTCCACGTCCTGCTCGTCATGAATATCCGCTTCCTCGAAACCTTCGTCTGGCTGGCCCGGCTGCGCAATTTCCGGCTCACTGCCGAGCGCCTGCACACCACCCAGGCTGCCGTCTCCAGCCGCATCGCCTCGCTCGAACAGGACTTCGGCGTGCGCCTGTTCGACCGCAGCGCGCGCGAGGTGGCACTCACCGCCGACGGCAGCAAGGCGCTGGTGTATGCCGAGCGCATGGTCAAGCTCATGCGCGAGATGAAGGACGACATGTCCGACCGCGAGGTCTATGCCGGCGTGATCCGCATCGGCGTGATCGAATCCATCGTCCACAGCTGGTTCCCGGATTTCCTGGGGCGGCTGCACAAGACCTTCCCGCGCCTGCAGATCGAGATCGTCAGCGATACCACCATCCACCTGCACGAGCAGTTCAGCAAGAGCAACCTGGACCTGGTGCTGCAGGCCGAACCGGTGATCGGCCCGCAGGTCAGCAATATCGCGCTGTGCGAATTCCCCATGCGCTGGGTCGGTAGTCCCAAGCTCGACATCGGCAGCGAGACCCTGTCGCTGACCGACCTGGCGGCCTTCCCGATCATCAGCTTCGCCCGCAACTCGGGGCCGCATGCGGTGATCGAGCGCCTGTTCTCGGGCAGCGAACGTAGCGAGCGCACGCTGCATATCAATTGCATCGCCTCGGTGGCGACCATGATCCGGCTGGCCACCGATGGCTTCGGCATCACCGCCGTGCCGCCGGCCATCATCCAGCGCGAGCTCAACGAGGAAAGCCTGCACCTGCTGCGGGTCGATACCGAGTTCCCGGCCCTGGCGCTGATCGCCTGCTTCCGCTCGGACCATGAGAATCCCCTGACCGAAACCGTGGCCCGCATCGCCCAGGAAACCGCGTCCGACTTCGCACTCAATTGGGGCCACGAGATTGCCCGCCTGCCGGCGCCGCTCAACTGAGCCGGGCGCAATGCCGCGCTGCTGCTGGCTGCGCATCCACAACCGCCGCATGCGGCGCAGCACCATCCTGAAGCAGCCGCCGCCCCGCTTTTGCTCATAAGATTTTTCAATCAAGGCCGTTCAGATTTTCTTGTTGGACAGCGCCCTCTCCGCATCCCCATACTGATTTAGGGCCTGTTCACACTAAATCTGT
>NZ_AEEC02000013.1 GCF_000300975.2 Herbaspirillum frisingense GSF30
CTTGGCGCTATTTGCATCGCCGCGAATCGTTGTGTTCGTCAGCAGCAGAGAAACGAGATTATGTAGCAGTTAGTTCATCGCGTCAACTACTTTTTTGCGATTCGTTTTAAATTTTTTCGTCTTCGCTTTTGCTACCGCTCGACTACTTCTACTTAAAACGCCCTTCAAACTACTTCACTACTCACCTGCCTCGCCCACCTTCGTCGCTCTGTTTTTCAACTTCGCTTCGTGTGTCGCGTCAGCAGGGGGCGAACTATAGCAACGCCCTCCACACCACGCAAGCACTTTTTGAAAAAAATTCGAAAATAATTTAGCCAATCCAGAAAGCCGACCGGGACAATCGCCCGCAAACCCAAGCCCATCATGGATTACAGGACCTTCGCGGCGCGAATTGATGAATCCAAAAGAGAGCGGGCCATCCCTGACGGGACGGCCCGCTCTCTTCTTGATTGGGACTCGGCAAAGGCGCTCGTCTCAATTGCGCCCCTACCTGGCGCGCTTATCCGGCCTTCACGATGAGGTCGCTCTTGACGTCGCGTACGCCTTCAATGCCGGCTGCCAACTGCAAGGCATGTTGCCCCAGCTCGGCACTGGGCACCGCCCCCTTGAGGGTGACAACGCCATCCTTGGTAGTGACGCTGATCTTCATGGCTGAAATCTGCTTGTCCTCGACCAATGCTGCCTTGACCTTGGCGGTAACAACTGAGTCATCTATATATGTCCCGGCCTTCTGAACGCTGGGCGCGGCGGCCCGCGAGGTATCCGCAGCATGGACAGCAGGCGCGGCGGTCATCACCAGCAGGCTGGCGGCCAGCAGATGGGAAGCGAAGGTCTTTTTCATGGCGTTCTCCTTGTAGTCAATTCACTCATTCCGACTCTGCTCTGAAAGTCTCTATATAGAGCAGCACTTGCAGCCCTAGTCGCAAAGGCCATGCCAGCAGAAGATCTTCCTTTTAAATCAATCACTTAGAAATTCAAGTGGGTGGAAACAGGCTCAAACCATGCAGCAAACCCCTCGTTTCCGTCGGCTTGCCACGACGTGCCACCGGCCTCTTCCACGTAAGCCCTTGTTTTCAAAGGATTCCATCCTGTCGCTCTATGGCGACGGGCTCCTCCCCGCCGCGGAAGCGCCGCGGATCAAGTCCGTTCTTCTGCAGCAAGCGATAGAACTCGGTGCGATTGCGATCAGCCAGCCTGGCCGCATCCGAGACATTGCCATCGGTCAGCTTCAGCAGGCGGACGAGATAATCACGCTCGAATTTCTGCTTGGCCTCGGCATAGCGCAGCAGGTCCAGGGTCGGCACCCTCAATGCCCGCTGCACCAGCGTGGCGGGGATCAAGGGTGCTGTCGACAGCGCGCACACCTGTTCCACCACGTTGTAGAGCTGCCGCACGTTACCCGGCCAGTGCGCCAGGCTCAGCACCTCCAGCGCATCCGGCGCAAACCCGGTCAGGCGCTTGGGATACTTGGCAGCGATGCTCTTGAGGAAATGATTGGCCAGCAGGGCGATATCCTCGCGCCGCTCTTCCAGAGCGGGCAACTGCAAGGTCACCACGTTGAGCCGGTAATACAGGTCTTCGCGGAACTGACCTTCGGTCATGGCCGCCTCCAGGTCGCGATGGGTGGCGGAAATCACCCGTACGTCCACCTCGCCGGACTGGTTGGCGCCCACCTGGCGCACGGTCTTCTCCTGCAGCACGCGCAGCAGCTTGACCTGCAATGCCATGGGCATGTCGCCGATCTCGTCCAGGAACAGGGTGCCGCCGTCGGCCGCCTGGAACAGCCCTTCCCGATGTTCAACCGCTCCGGTGAAGGCACCCTTGACGTGGCCGAACAGCTCAGACTCCAGCAGTTGCTCGGGAATGGCGCCGCAATTGACGGCGATGAACGGCTTGTCGGCCCGCGGGCTGGCCCGGTGGATGGCACGGGCCAGCAGCTCCTTGCCGGTGCCGCTGTCGCCACGGATCAGGATGCTGGCATCGGACGCTGCCACCAGGCGCGCCTCGGCCAGCAGCTCATCGACCCGCTGACTGCGGCTGATGATATCGGCGCGCCAGGCCTCATCCGGCGCTTCCTGGGCCGGTGCGGACAGGCTCAGCGCCTGGGCCACCTTGTCCAGCAGCACATGACCATCGAAAGGCTTGGTGAGATAGGCGAAAGCGCCCTTGGTCGTCGCATCGACCGCATCGGGGATGGTGCCGTGCGCGGTCAGCAGGATCACCGGCAGGGCCGGATAGCGGCTGCGGATCTCCGCAAACAGCGCCAAGCCGTCCATCCCCGGCAGCCGTACATCGGTGATCACCAGTGCCGGCAATGCAATGGCCAGCTGCGCCAGGGCAGCCTCGGCACTTTCCACGGCCAGGATGCGGTAACCGCTGGCGTTGAGGCGCAGGGTCAACAGGCGCAGCAGGTCGGGATCATCATCGACCAGCATCAGGGGGGCAGTTTTTCCCATCGGGACTCCAGTTCCAGTAAAAATGGAACGGGCCCCGACGGCGCTGGCCTTACTTGCCGCCGGCCGGCAGGGTCCGTTCGATGTTCTTCAGCGCTTCCAGCTTGTCATTGAGCTGGTCTACCTTGCGCTGCGCTTCCTTGAGTTGCACCGAAGACTTCTCGGCATTGTCGGCCACCCGGCGCAGATCGGCATAATGACCTGCCAGCAATTGCGCCAACGGCTTGAGCTTCTCCGCTTCGACGCTGCGATCGGCCATGACGTTCCATAGCTGGGCTTCGGCCTTGGCCAGATCGATGGGGTCCCGGGTGAGCGAAAGCGCCATCGCACGGCGTACCGTCGTGGCAGGGCCGGCCGGATAGGCGTTCAAACGCTGCACTTCGCGCCCCAGTTCGGCCGGCGACATCTTGCGCAACTGGGCGTTATAGGCCAGCAGTTCGTCGATGTTGCTACTGGACTGGATGAGCTGGACGGTCGAGGTGGGTGCTTGCGGCTGCGCCGTACACGCCGCCAGCACCATGCAGGAAGCCAGGATCAGGATCTTATTTTTCATCAGGCAACTCGATTCGGAAATGCGCCCCGCCCTCACGCGGGACCAGATAGACCTTGCCACTATGGGCTTGCACATACTCGCGCACCACCGACAGGCCGATACCGTTGCCACGGCGCGCGCCCGGAGGCTGGTGCAGGCCCTGATAGAACGGTTCGAAGATGCGGGCCGCGTCCGTCGGCGCCACGCCCGGCCCCTGATCGATACACTCGACCCGCACCAGGCCCGGCGCCTCAGTCAGCATGAAACGGATAAACCCGCCCTCGGGGCTGAAGCGTACGGCATTCGAAAGCAGATTGGCCAGCACGATGGCCATCTTCTCGGGGTCCACCACCACGGTACGTGCCGCCCCTTCGATCTCCACCTTCAGCTGGCGCGCCAGCCATTGCAGCCGCTGGTCATCGATCACCTTGTGCAGCAAGGCACGCAGGTCGACCGGCACCGGATGGATGCGCTGGGCATCGAAGGACACCTCGTTATAGCGCAGCAGGTCCTCGATCTGCGTCTGCAGCGACTGCGTATTCTGGCGCAGGATGCGGGCAATCTCGCGCTGGTTCTCGCTCAACTGGCCGGCCACGCCGTCATCGAGCAGCGCCGCACCCTCGCACAAGGCCGACAGGGGCGTCTTCAGTTCATGCGAAACATGCCGCAGGAAGCGCGACTTCTCGGCCTCCAGATCGGCCAGGCGCTGGCGCAGCCAGTCCAGTTGCTGACCCAGGCGACGGATGTCGGCCGGGCCGCGCACGTCGATAGGCTGATCGAAGCGATTGTCGCCCAGCCGGCCGATGGCCTGCTCCAGCCGTGCCATCGGCCGCGACAGCCACAGGCCGAAGCAGAATGCCAGCAACACCGCCAGCACGATGGCGCCCACCACCTGGGCAGTAAGCAGCTGGCGCTGCTGTTCCAGGGCCGCGGACAGGGCATTGTTGCGACGATCGACCTCGCGCCGGCTTTCCAGCGCAATGCGCTCGTTCAGTGCCGGCAGGCGGGCAAAGTCCTGGAACAGCTTGGCCTGCTCGCCCTTGTCCTTGCGCGAATCGGCTTCCAGCACGGCCGCCGCTTCATCGACATACAGGCCCCATTGACTGAACATTTCCCGCGGTGCCATCGGCAACGCGTCGGACAGCTCACCCACCGCCTGCCGGGCCTGGTCGCGCGCTTCGTTGAAACGGTCGTGGAAAGCGGCGTCATCCAGCACCAGATACTGGCGCGCACTGCGCTCCATGGCCACGGTGCGCTCGGCCAGGCGCTGTGCCGCCTCGGTCAGTTGCACCGCCTGCCGGGCGGTGTCCCGGCTGTTGGCCGACATGCGGTCCAGCGTGAACAGGGCGTGGATGGAGGTACCGCTGAGCAGGGCCGCAATCAGCAGGAACGCCGCCAGCAGCAATTGCCGGAACGACAAGCCGAGATAGCCGGGCTTGCGCGTGGCTGCCGATGGGGGCGGATGGGTGTGCTCGATGGCGTTCAACATGCGATTGATCTCGGTCCCTCAAGACTTGCTTCGTTACCCGGGCAAGCAGGAAGCCTCCCGGCCCGGAAGATGCCGACAGGAAATGTCGGCCATCAGCGCGCGGGCACACATTGTAATCATTTGTCGATCCGGCGGCGATCCGGCCAACTTCCCGGCGGGCAACTTCAATTCACGCCCGCCAGGCGTCGCACTCAGTCCTGCGGCCCGAGGAAGTCCAGCAGCATCAGCGCCACCACCTTGGTGGCCTTGCGCAGGTCGTCCAGGGCCAGGTTCTCGTCGGCCTGCTTGGCGTTGGATTCCATCAGCGTGCGCGGACCCGCGCCGAACAGCACCACCGGGATGCCATGCTCGCCGTACAGGCGGGCGTCCGTATAGAGCGCCGAGCCGTTGGTGGTGAGCGTTTCGCCCATGACCGTCTCGGCATTGCGCAGCAGGCTCTGCACCAGCTTCTCGTGACCCGGCAGCGGGCGCAGTGCACGCGCCAGCAGCAGGCGGCGGATTTCCACGCGGATGCCCGGCAGCCCCGCCACCGCATCCTCGATCAGCTTGCGTACGCCGGCCTCGACCTGCGCCGGGTCTTCCTCGGGGATCATGCGACGATCCATCTTCAGCACTACCTTGCCCGGCACCACATTGGTATTGGTGCCACCATCGATGCGGCCGACGATCATGGTCGGATGGCTGATGCCGGGGATGGAGGAACGGATGTCCTTCAGGCCAGGCAAGGCGCCATAGATGGCATTGAGGACGGCATTGGCGGCCTGCAGCGCATCGTGGCCGGTCTCCGGCATGGAGCCGTGGGTGGCGCGCCCATGCACGGTCACCTCGAACTGCAGGCAGGCATTGTGGGCGGTCACCACGTTGTAGCTGAAGCCGGCCGCCAGCACGTAATCCGGCTGGGTCAGCTTCTGCTCCAGCAGCCAGCCGGGGCCGAGCAGGCCACCGAACTCCTCGTCGTAGGTGAAATGCAGCTCCACCGCACCGCGCAGCGAAGCGCCCAGCGCCTCCAGCGCGCGGGTGGCGAAGATATAGCTGGCGAAGTCACTCTTGGAGACCGCCGCCGCCCGGCCATAGATGCGGCCATCGGCCACTTCACCGCCGTAGGGGTCATGCGACCAGCCCTCGCCCGGCGGCACCACGTCGCCATGCGCATTCAGGGCCAGTGTCGGGCCGCCCTCGGCATAGGGGCGGCGCACGATCAGGTTGGTGATGCTCTGCATGCCATAGTCACGCACCTGCTCTTGCGGGACCGGAAACTTCTCGGCATTCCAGCCCCAGGACTGCACCAGCTCGGCCACCACATCGGCGTGCGGGGCATTGTTGCCGGGGGGCGTATCGGTGGGGATGCGGATCAACTGCTGCAGCACGCCGACCTCCTCGTCGAAATGCTGATCGATCCACGCGCACAGGCGCTCCGACAACTGCTGTTTGGACATGCTGATGACTCCGTGATCAAAACGCGCCAGCCACGCCAGCGCAAACCGCCATCATAGCGCAGCCGCCCCGCTCGTGACCGCCGCCAGCGCGCTTGCACGTTCCCCGCTATCATTGTGCGGCGCTGCCCAGCCGGGCCGCACCTGTCTTCATTGCAGGATTCCAAGAGCAAACAAGCGGCGGCAGAGCTCCGGCATCCGGTGCCACGCCAGCACGCACACCTTCGCCAGATACCCAAGACCCATGTCCACGCTGCCCTCCTCCCCCGGCGCCACTGATCCCAAACACCACATCGTCATCGCAGGGGAAGGCTTGCCGCCCGACCAGCGCGGCCGCGCCATCCTGGCGCTGGGCATCGCCGTCGGCCTGGCCACGCTCGACACCGCCATCGCCAACACCGCCCTGCCAGCCATGGCGCTGGACCTCAACACCACCCCGGCCGCCTCGGTCTGGATCGTGACCGCCTACCAGCTGGCGATGATGGTGTCGCTGCTGCCCCTGGCGGCGCTGGGCGAGATCGTCGGCTATCGCCGTATCTACGTCTGGGGACTGGTGCTGTTTACCGCGGCCTCGCTGTTGTGTGCAGTGGCGTGGTCGCTGCCTACGCTGGTGATGGCGCGCTTCCTCCAGGGCCTGGGCGGGGCCGGCATCATGAGCGTCAACACCGCGCTGATCCGCTTCATCTATCCGACCCGCTCGCTGGGCCGCGGCGTGGGACTGAACACGCTCATCGTCGCCATCGCCTTCACGGTCGGTCCCTCGGTGGCCTCGGGCATCCTCGCCATCGCACCATGGCCATGGCTGTTCGCCGTCAACGTGCCGCTGGGTGTGCTGGCAGTGGTACTGGCCCTGCCCTCGTTGCCGCATACCACGCTGTCCACCCATACCTTCGACCTGCGCAGCGCAGTGCTCAACGCCGCCGCCTTCGGCCTGCTGATCCTGGCCATCGGCGAAGGCGCGCACCAGGCCCAGGCCAGCGTGGTCGGACTGGAACTGGCGGCCGCCATTGTCTGCGGCCTGTTCCTGCTCAAGCGCGAACTGTCGCATCCGGCGCCGATGCTGCCGGTGGACCTGTTCCGCCATGCGATGTTTTCGCTCTCGACGGTCACCGCCATCTGCTCCTTCGCCGCGCAAGGCCTGGCCTTCGTCTCGCTCCCCTTCTTCTTCCATCATGACCTGGGACGCAGCCAGGTGGAGATCGGCCTGTTGATGACGCCCTGGCCGGTGGCCGTGGCCATCATGGCCCCCATCGCGGGACGCCTGTCGGACCGCTATCCGGTCGGCATCCTCGGTGGCGTCGGTCTGGCGCTGCTGTGCGCCGGGCTCTTGTCGATGACCTTCATGCCGGCCGCACCCACCGTCTGGGAAATCAGCTGGCGCATGCTTCTGTGCGGCATGGGCTTTGGCTTCTTCCAGTCACCCAACCTGAAAGCGCTGATGACCAGTGCGCCCCCCCATCGCAGTGGCGGCGCATCCGGCATCGTGGCCACAGCCCGCCTGCTCGGTCAAAGCGTGGGCGCAGCGCTGGTCGCGCTATGCTTCAATCTTTCCGAAACGCAAGGCTCGCGCCTGGCATTGGGCTTCGGCGCCGCCTTTGCAGGGGTCGCGTGCATTGCCAGCTTCCTGCGTCTGCTGACCAAGAATCCCTACG
Source organism: Herbaspirillum frisingense GSF30 (assembly GCF_000300975.2). GTDB lineage: Bacteria > Pseudomonadota > Gammaproteobacteria > Burkholderiales > Burkholderiaceae_D > Herbaspirillum > Herbaspirillum frisingense. Next base: position 7,560 of record NZ_AEEC02000013.1, read on the forward strand.
CACCACCGTTGAAAAAATAAGTTTTTCTCACCATTCCTCACGGCCGCGGCCTGCCGGATTCTCAGGCGGCGGCTATCTTTCCTCAGCATTTTGTCAGCTTCGGCGGGCGCTGCATTCTCACTCTTTTCCACACACCAACATTGGCGAGCGCAAACGGAAATTTCGACCGTTAATCCCCGCTTAATCGACCTCAAGCAAAACGCATTCTGTTACGATAATTTCAGCTAGCTTAGCCATGCAAGCGAGTTCTGCCACGTGGGAGACACTACCAATAATAGGCGTCATTTCATCAGGGAAATCGAACCGCTTTCAAAGCGGGAAACAGTGACAGGCACAGACCTGAATTCGATATGTTGAAATCCATCGCCTTAGAACAATTGCGTTTGGGCATGTATGTCCACTCCATCCCCGGGGGATGGATCAGTCATCCTTTCTGGCGCAAATCCTTCAAGATCGAGAGCCTGGAAGACCTGCAGACGCTGCGCGACTGTCCGATCGACCAGGTCACCATCGATACCGCCAAGGGCCGCGACATTGCGCCGGACCACCTGGAAGACGACCCGGAAGATGCTCACGAAGAGCATGACCCTACCGCAGCGGTCGCCGTGGCCGTACGCAAGCCGGCCCAGCGCACCGAGTCCGCGGTCGAACGCGAACGTGCGGCACGCATCATTTCCTCTTCCAAGTCCACCGTGCTCAACATGTTTTCCGAAGCGCGCATGGGCAAGGCGGTGGACGTCAAGGATGCCGCCGAGCTGGTCACCGAGATCACCTCCTCGGTCTCCCGCAACGCCGACGCCCTCATCAGTCTGGCCCGCCTGAAGACCACTGACGATTACACCTACATGCATTCGGTGGCCGTCTGCGCCATGATGATTTCCCTGGCCAACCAGCTGGGCATGACGCAGGAGCAGACCAAGCAGGCCGGCATGGCGGGGCTGCTGCATGACGTGGGCAAGATGGCCGTGCCGCTGGACATCCTCAACAAGCCGGCCAAGCTGACCGAAGAGGAGTTCGCCTCCATCCGTTCGCACACCGTACAAGGCCACAGCATCCTGCAGCAGATCGAAGGCATCGGCGAGGTTCCGCTGGATGTCTCGCTGCACCATCACGAGAAGATCGATGGCAGCGGCTATCCCTTCAATCTCAAGTCCGACGGTATTTCCATCATGGCCAAGATGGGGGCGGTATGCGACGTCTACGACGCCATCACCTCCAATCGTCCCTACAAGGCGGGCTGGGACCCGGCCCGTTCGATCCGCCACATGGCCAGCAGTGCCGGGCATTTCGACCCGGTGACGATGCAGGCCTTCGTCAAGGCCATCGGCATCTACCCGACCGGCTCCTGCGTCATCCTGCAGTCGGGTCGCCTGGGCGTGGTGGTGGACCAGCGTCCGGACCAGTTGCTCACGCCGCGCGTGAAGGTGTTCTACTCGACCACCAGCCGCATGCCGCTGAAGTCCGACATCGTCGACCTCGCGCACGGCAGCGACAAGATCGTCGCCTACGCCGACCCGGCCAAGTGGGGCATCCGCAGCCTGCCCAGCATCGACCTGCTCTAGGGCCCGCCCAAAAAGAAACGGCGCCAGTTTCGTCCCTGGCGCCGTTGCTATGTCAGTGCTGCCGCAAACCCCGTTCAGTCACGTTGCGCAAATGCCGCCGTCGAGGCCAGTTCATTCAACAGTGCCACGGTGGAACAGCAGGACACCTCGTAGGGATTGAGCTCACCGGTGACCGAATACTTCAGCAGCAGGGAACGATTGATCTTGTCCAGCCGGATCTTGCCCATGGTCCAGGAGGAATACTGGCGTTCGTCGATCGACTCATAGGCCAGCAGGATCACATCCTGATGTCGCGCATCGCCCAGCAGCCGGCCGTACAGTCGGTTGACCTGATCGCGTCCGCCTTCGAGCACCTGCACGAAGATGGTATCGCTGTAGCACAGCACCCCGGTGATGCCCTGTTGCGGATTGCGCTGACGCGACGCCGCCAGGATGCCTTCGATGGTCTCGTGGGTGATGGTCTCGCGTGCGCGGCTTGCATAGATCAGACGAACCAGCATGATTAACCTCGTTGACGTTGGGAAATCAGCGCCAGGAATTCACGGCGCAGGTTGGCGTCACGCAGGAAAGAGCCGCGCATGACGCTGTTGATCATCTTCGACTCCACGTCCTTGACGCCGCGCCAGTGCATGCAGAAGTGGTCGGCTTCCATGACGATGGCCAGGCCGTCCGGCTGCAGCTTCTGCATCAGCAGGTCGGCCGCCTGCGAGACCGCCTCTTCCTGGATCTGCGGACGGCTCATCACCCACTCCAGCAGGCGCGCATACTTGGACAGGCCGATCAGGTTGGAATGCTCATTGGGCATCACCCCCACCCACACCTTGCCCATGATCGGGCACAGGTGGTGAGAGCAGGCGCTGCGCACCGTGATGGGGCCGACGATCATGAGCTCGTTGAGGCGCTCGATGTTGGGAAACTCGGTCACCGGCGGCGCCACCTGGTAGCGGCCCTTAAAGACTTCATTGAGGTACATCTTGGCCACGCGCTTGGCGGTGTCCTGGGTGTTGTGGTCACTCTCGACATCAATCACCAGGCTCTCCAGGACAGCGGCCAGCTTGGACTGCACCTCGGCCTGCAACTGCTCCAGTTCACCCTCCTTGATGAAGGCGGCGATATTGTCGTTGGCGTGGAAACGCACGCCGGCCGCCTTGATGCGCTGGCGAATACGGGCCGAGACCAACTGATCATGCATCGTCGGTGCGGCTGCGGCTGCCTCGGCGCTCACCGCGGCCTGGTTTTTTTCTGTTGCCATGATGGTATGCGATCACGCACGACGGGATCGCAGAGTTGGGGGTGGCGCCATTATGCACGGAAATGCGCGAGCGCATTGCCGCCCAACCTGCGTCAAGCCCGGGTCAATCCACCGGCTCGCAAGGTCTGCACTTAACTCTCGTTGAAGATTGTTTGCCGCACTTTACAAGGACCTAACCGCTGCTTACACCGTTACCCACCATCATCCCTGCCAGTGCCGCCACGCCTGCAACGGCGTCGGTGGCCACGCGCGCCGGGCATCCAGCCAGGCCGTCCAACGGGGGGATCGTCATGTCATTCCAGTTTCGCCTTGCCGGCGCCTGCGCGCTGGCCGTTTCGCTGTCGGCCTGCAACAGCCCGGCACCGATGGTCAACGGACCTACCAGCGTACGCCCTGCCTATCAGGTGCCCAACGTGGAAAACAATGGCGCCATCTTCCGCGTCTCCAGCGCCCAGCTGTTCGAGGAGCCGACCACCTACAACGTCGGTGACATCATCAAGATCGACATTTCCGAGTCGATCAGCAGCAGCAACAAGGCCGCCACCAACAACAGCCGCGACAGCTCCCTCACGCAGAAGGGACCCGGCTCGGGCGCACCGCTGGGCGGCCTGTTCACCCAGCTCTACGACGCCAACTATTCGGCCTCCGGCAACAACACCTTCAAGGGCTCGGGTGACAGCAGCAATACCAACACCATGAGCGGCACGCTGATGGTCTCCATCGTCGAAGTGCTTCCCAACCGCAACCTGGTGGTGGCTGGAGAAAAACGCATCGGCGTCAACGGCAACATCAACACGCTGCGCTTCTCGGGCGTGGTGCGCACACGCGATATCCGGGGCGGCATCGTGGCCTCCTCCAACGTCGCCGATGCCCGGCTGGAACAGGTCGGCGGCGGCTCCATTGCCGACGCCAGCACCGATGGCAACTTCTTCCGCCGCCTGCTGACGATCTGGTAAGCACGTTGACAGCGAAGGCAACAAAAGACAAACGGCAAGCCTGGCTTGCCGTTTTTCATTGCGTACTGGATAGCATTGGATGTACGGGCCTGATGAACGCCCAGCCGCTTCGTCTCAGAATCCGTTGGCGGCACCGCGCATGTTGTCCGGCGAATTGTCCGCCACGATGGGATTGCCCGGGAACAGCGCATCGATCAGGGGCGCCAGCTTGTCACCGGCAGACGCCCACTTGTCCTGGCCGAAGGAGCCAAGCCGGTATTGCGCCGTACCCAGTACGCGACCATCGCGCCGCAGGGTCAACGCGGCATAGGTGAGATAGGGGGTATAGGCATCGGTGAAGACCTTAGTATCCCATTTGACGTAACCGACGTAACTCAAGGTCACCGGGCAGGCCAGCGCCTGGGTACCGGCATCATAGACCCGGCTTTGCACCCCGTGCTTCTGCAGCTCGCCCTGCAGGCCCGGCACGAAATCGCTCAGCGCCACCGAGCCATTCCACTCGATGCAGACATCGCGGATCGGATCCTTGCTGTAGACGATGGGATTCTGGGTGGTGTTGGGCGTCATCGCCTTGACGCTGGACGCCGCCGAGCCCACCAGGCCCACGGCATCCACCAGGGCATTGCCGGAAGTGACGACGCAACCCGCGAGCGATGAAACCAGCAAGGTGGCAGTGATGATGGTGCGCATGATGCTCTCCCCCGAGCGCAATCCGATGTGCCGCATCCCGCATGGCGCGGGTGGCCGGATCACAGGCTGCCCATCATAGCGGCGCACGGCAGGGCGACTGTTCCGTTTTACCTGTATTTACGCTGGCCGCTTGCGCGCTTTACAGCAGGCAGCAAGACGCAAAGCCGCGCCGGCACGAACGGATGCAACATGGCCCACGGTGCTGGCACAATAGCCGGCTGTGGCCACCTGTGCCATGCCCACAAGGAGATTTCCATGTCCGCTTTCATCCCCCGCACCCTGCTGGCCGCGCTGGCCCTGGTCGTGCTGCCGGCCGCTCAGGCCGATACCCTGAAGTCCGAAACCGAGGTGCGCGCCCTGACCGACAAGATCATGGCCCAGGCCGGTGCCGGCCGTACCGACGACGCCTACGGCATGCTCTCGCCATATGCGCTGGTCGACATCCGCGCCTTCGAAACCGCCCGCACCAACGCCCGCAGTTCGCGCATGGCCATCGAAGCCCTGGTCGGCAATTCGGTCGGCTATGAATTCATCCGTTCGGAAAAGGTCGGTGAATCCCTCATCAAGCTGACCTACATCGAAAAGACCGAGCGCCAGGCCATCCCCTGGATGTTCATCTTCTACAAGGCGCCGGCCGGCTGGGCGGTCAGCACCTTCAGCAACGGCGCCGACGTCGACGCGCTGTTCGATCGCTGACGGCAGCCCGGCGACGCTCCACTCAGATCACGCGCTGCGGCTCCAGGTCGGCACTCTCGATCTCGCTGGCCACGCCCGATATCTTGTCGGCGATCAGACGCGAGGAACCGCAGGCCGTGGTCCAGCCATTGGAACCATGGCCTGCGTTGAGCCACAGATTCGGATAACGGGTCGCGCCGATCAGCGGCGCGCCATCCGGGGTCATCGGTCGCAGGCCGGCCCAGTATTCCACCTTGGCCAGGTCGGCGCCCTGTGGATAAAGATTCTTCAGCGACTTCAGCGCGGTGGCGCAATCGCGCGGCGTGACGCGTGTGTCCCAGCTGCCGATCTCGGCCGTGCCGGCGGCGCGGATATGCTGGCCCATGCGGGTGATGGCCACCTTGTAGTATTCGTCCATGACGCCACTGCGCGGCGCGCTGGCAGGGTCGGCCACCGGCACCGTGATGGCATAGCCCTTGACCGGATAGATGGGCAGGTCCAGGCCCAGCGGCTTCAACATCGGCACCGAGGCACTGGCGCAGGCCACCACGTAGGCATCGGTGCGCAGCGTGGCGTTCCGGGTGCGCACGCCGCTGACCTGACCACCGGCCACCTCGATGGCCTCTACCTCTGTGGACAAGTGGAACTCCACCCCGTGCGCCTGCAGCCAGGCCGCCAGGGCGCGCGCGAACAACGGGCAGTTGCCGGTCTCGTCCAGGGGCAGCAGCAGCCCCCCCTTCAGTTCGTGACGCGCTGCGTGCAGGCCGGGATCGAAGGCCACGCAGCCATCGGCATCCAGCAATTCGAAAGGCACGCCGGCTTCGGCCAGCACCCGGGTCGACAGGCCTGCATTGTCCAGTCCCTCCTGGGTACGGAACAGCTGCAGGTTGCCGCCGGTGGTCTGTTCGTAGCGGATGTCCAGGCGTTCGCGGATCTGCTTCAACTGGCCATGGCTGTAGCGCGCCAGACGCCCCATGCGGGCCTTGTTGATGGCATAGCGCTCAGGCGTGCATTGCGCCAGGAAGCGCTGCAGCCACTTCCACTGGTGCGCATCCAGGCGCGGTGTAAAGCGTAGCGCCGCCTCGATGCCCAGCCAGCTCTGTACCGACCACTTCAGCGACTTGGCCGGCATGCCCGGTGCGGCCCAGGGCGTAGCATAGGACGGACAGACGTGTCCGGCATTGCCCACACTGGTCTCGGCCGCCACTTCGGCGCGGCGCTCGACCACGACCACTTCATGGCCGCGCTCGCGAAGGAAATAAGCAGTGGTGACGCCGACGATGCCGGCGCCCAGCACGATGATGCGCATGGTTTGGACTTCTCGAAGAAAGTTGAATGACGTAAATCTTATAAATTATTTCGTGGATGACAGCATGTGCACTACAGCGTCAGGCCACCATCCACATGCCACACCTGGCCGGTGACATAGGACGCCGCCGGACTGAGCAGGAAGCCGATCACATTGGCGATCTCCTGCGGCTGGCCCAGGCGCTGCATGGGAATGCGCGCCAATGCCGCCTGCCACGCTGCCGGATCGATGGCCGACTTGGCCGGATCACTCTTCTGAACGTAACCCGGCGCCACCGCGTTGACCGTCACGCCTGCCGGCGCCAGTTGCACCGCCAGTGACTTGACCAGCGCCTCGATGCCGGCCTTGGCCGCCGCCGACGCCGGGAAGCCCGATTCGCCCAGCCGATACACATGGGCCACGAAGGAACTCACCGCCACCACCCTGCCCTGTCCACTGGCCATCAACGGCTCGCGGCAGGCCGTGACCAGACGGAAGAAGCCGCTCAACAAGGCATCCAGCGAACGCGACCAGTCCGCCTCGGAGAGCTCGCCGATGCGCTTGCGATCGGCAAAGCCGGCATTGGCCACCAGCGCGTCGAGCCGACCGTGCTGCGCCAGCGCCGTATCACGCAGATGTACAGCTGTCTGCGGATCGGCCAGGTCGCCCAATGCCAGGGTGCAGCGCGCACCCAGAGCGCGGCAGTGTTGCGCCACCGCCTGTAGCTCGGGGGAGTCGCTGCGCGCATGGAGGATCAAGGCCACGCCGGGCGCGGCCACGGTGGTGGCGACCGCCGCGCCAATGCCACGGGCAGCGCCCGTGATGAGAACGGTACGGACGGTTTCGCCATCGATGGCGGGGGAAGATGCGCTCATGGTCCTGAAGAAAAGAAGGCGCGTTCCCGGATGCCGGGAATTGACGTGGATGCACGTCAGCGCAATCCCGCCATTTTAGCCAAAGCCAGTCGCGGCGTGGGCTTGCGGGCTGTCGATTGCCGTCCTGCGCGATGTGCCGGCCGACCGTTCTCCATTACAATGGCCGGATTTGCAGGATTCACGGCATGCGCCACCGGCCATGCTGGTCCATGTGATGACGCCCCTTCCCATGTCCGACCTTCTACCTGACCCATGCCAGCATGCGCCCCGGGCGCACAGGGCATGGTTCGTGCATGCGATGCGGGCATCCCTCTTCCACGGAGCCGGCCCCCGCCCTTCGCTGGAATCACGCGTTTCGTAACCAAGGAAAAACACAGATGTATCAATGGGACTTCGGCTCGCTCTGGCAATTCAGGAGCATCATCGGCATCGGCTTCGTCTATACGCTGAGCTATACGGTTGCCTGTATTGCCCTTGGCTTGCTGGTGGGCCTGGTGGTCGGTCTGGGTCGGCTGTCCACCAACCCCTTCATCTCCGGTCCGCTGCGCGCCTTCGTCGAAGTGTTCCGCTGCACCCCGGTGCTGGTGCAACTGGTGTGGTTCTACTACGCGCTGCCGGTGCTGCTGGGCATCGAGATGTCGGCCGGCACCGCCGCCATGCTGTCGCTGGCGCTGTACGGCGGCGCCTTCTATTCCGAGATCATCCGCGGCGGCATCGTCTCCATCGACCTGGGCCAGTCCGAAGCCGGCTGGGCACTGGGCATGACGCGCTTCCAGCTGATGAAACGCGTGATCCTGCCGCAAGCCTTCAAGCGCATGACCCCGCCGCTGGTGAACCAGTCCATCATGCAGTTGAAGAACACCTCGCTGCTGTCGGTGCTGGCCGTGCCGGACCTGCTGTACCAGGGCCAGATCATCGCCCACGAAACATATCGTCCGCTGGAAATCTACACGCTGGTGGCGATCATCTATTTCATCATCCTGCTGCCGGCCACCATCTTGGCCAAGCGCCTGGAAAATCGCCTGTCGGCGCAGCATGGTTGAGGAGAACAGGATGAACACCCAGGTCAACAACAACGCCAACGCGATGATCCAGATCAGCAATCTCAAGAAGGCCTTCGGCGAGCACGTGGTGCTCAAGGACATCTCCATCCAGATCGGCAAGGGCAGCGTGGTCGCCATGATCGGGCCATCCGGCTCGGGCAAGTCCACCCTGCTGCGCTGCCTGAACCTGCTGACCGTGCCCGACCAGGGCGCGGTGCGCATCGGCGAGCGCCACTTCGAATTCGACGGCCGCAAGTCGCGTCTGCCCAAGGATCGTGAACTGGCCGCCTTCCGCGCCCGCACCGGCATGGTGTTCCAGCACTTCAACCTGTTCCCGCACATGACGGCGCTGGAGAACGTGATGGAAGGCATGGTCACCGTGCTGCGCACGCCCAAGGCGCAGGCCCGCACGCAAGCCATGGAACTGCTGCAGAAGGTCGGCCTGGCAGACCGTGCCGACATGTATCCACAAAAGCTCTCGGGCGGCCAGAAGCAGCGCGTCGCCATCGCCCGCGCCCTGGCCATGCAACCGGACGTGATGCTGTTCGACGAAGCCACCTCGGCACTGGACCCGGAACTGGTGGGCGAGGTGCTCAACGTGATCCGCAGCCTGGCCGCCGACGGCATGACCATGATCCTGGTCACCCACGAAATCGCCTTCGCCCGTGAAGTCGCGGACCAGGTGGTCTTCATGCGCGACGGTGTGGTGGTGGAAGCCGGACCGCCGTCACAGGTAATCGACAATCCGCAGCAGGCGGCGACCCAAGCCTTCCTGTCACGTTTCAATGCTTGATTGCTAGGGCCTGTTCACATTTAATCTACGAGTGCGAGAGGGCGCCAAGCGTTGACTGCCTAGGCGCAGCGACGCGCCGTAGTGGTGCTACGGCAAGGAGCTGCAACAACGGCAGGCGACGCTTGGCGGCCTCTCCCGGAGGGTTGGCCCCAGAAGGCGCGCTAGCGGCGTTGCACGTCAGGGCTGGTGGCACCACCACCAGCCCTGACGCGCGCCTTGCCACCACGCCTTCTGGGGCCAACGCATCTCGCAGATTAAATGTGAACAGGCCCTAGTTACACTGAATTACGTTCAACGTAACTCATGAGAATGGCGTGTCACCTGTTTCGGTGGCGCGCCATTTTCATTTCAGGTGCCATCGACAGGCGGGAGGGGCGCTGAAAAAAATCGAGTTCTTGTGCAGTTTAGCCAGTGCCGACTCGACATGGTTATCCGGATCAGGCAGCGTACCGCTTTCCCGCAACCGTCCTCTCAGGAGAAACGCAATGAAAACGTCTGCCAACGAAACCATCGTGGTCAGGGCGACCACCCGTGAAAAGCTGGTCATCTCCGCCAAGGCGCGCAGGCTCGGCCTGGATGTACCGGACCTGATGTGCAAGGGCGCACTGGCCTACGAAGGCGGACAGATGGATGAGGCGCTGGGCGAACTGGCCAGCCTGGCCCGACAGGCTGCCGAGCGGGCTTGTGCCGCCATCGATGAGACGCTGGACTTTGTTGCCGCCAGCAACGCCCGCCTGGCGGCACTGGAGGCGCAACGGCAGGTCAGCGCGGCGAGGTCCTGATGTTCGGTCTCACCGGGCGGCTGTGGACGGCATTGACCGCCATCATCAAACTGGAAGACAAGGTCACGCGACAAAGCGAAGCGATCCGCCAGCAACAGGCCAGGATAGAAAATCTGACCGAGCGCATGATCAGGCTCGAGACCCTGCTGGAAGTGGTGATCCGCTCCAGCGAATTCAAACGCCTCAATTGACGACAAACGCCCGGCCTTCGACGGGCAGTTCCACCCCTCCCCCGAATCAAGCACAGTTCTCAACCCGGTCCTGCACAGGAAAAAAAAACCGCACCATCGCTGGTGCGGTCCGAGTGCAGGCGCGCGGGGACGCCGACCTGTACTTACAGCGGAATCTGCGGCGGCACATCTTCCGGCTTCACGCCGGAGAGCTTTTGCAGGTTGCCCAGCACGGTTGGCTTGATCTTGCCGGCAGCGCGCTCGGCCACGATCCACTTGTTGATGGTCTCGACCCAGGCCTTGTCCTCTTCCTTGGGGACGCCGATGTTGGTGGAGGTTGCTTCCAGCGGTTGCGGCACGTACATCTTGCCCAGCGCCGGGTTCTTCTTCAGGATGTTCAGCGCCAGCAGCCACACCAGCACCTGCGCGTCGACACGACCGGTCTGCAGCGCCAGGGTGGCATCGTCAGCCTTTTCCAGGCGCACGATGGTGGCGTTGGGACAGACGCGGCTGATCATCTGGTCGTGCGAAGAACCGATGTCCACGGCGATCTTCACTTCCGGCTTGTTCAGGTCGGCCCAGGTCTTGAATTCCTTCTTGGAGACCACGGTGAAGGCATTCAGGAACAGCGGTTCGGTAAAGCCGATCACCTCGCGGCGTGCCGGGGTCGGGTTCATGCCGAAGAACAGGTCGATCTTGTGGGTCTGCAGATCCAGCACCGAGTTGCCCCAGGTGGTTTCGGTGATGTCCAGCTTGACGTTCAGGCTAGCCGCCAGGCTCTTGGCGAAATCGATCATGAAACCGCCCCACTCACCGCTGGCCAGATCCTTGTTGTAGTAAGGCGCAGCACCACGCACGGCGCCGATACGCAGGGTCTTGGTACGCTGCACGCGGGCCAGGGTCGGTTCGGTCGAGCCGGTCGCAGCGGCGGCCTGGGCGAAGACATTCGGAATGGCGCTGGCAGCGGCAAGGCCGGCCACGCTGGTGATGAAACTGCGACGGTTGGTCATTTCTCTGTTCTCCCTGATTTGGCGGATGGCGCGGCCGCCGCGTGGACGGCAGCGTTGCGCAAGTGGTCTGCGCCCGGCCCACGCCGGACGGCGTCGACGATTTTAGCCCAGCCGCAGGCGGCCCGCCCGGGCAATTGCCGGCAGCAGGGACCCGAGTGGGGCTGCCTCCCAGCAGGCAGGAAAAATTTCCCGGCTACCGCACAAACAGTGGCGGACTCACACCGTTGAACGAAATCTGACAGCCTGCGCATGCGTGCAAGCCGGGTTGAAGATTTTCTTACAGCCACGCCATCCGGGTAAAACCGGGTAAGGCCGACGCTCCACGGAAACCCGTGCGCTTAATCTGGGACATCTCGCATCGATGCCGCACGGCAATGCCACGATTGCCATGCACACACACGCGAGGACCAGTCAACGGGGGGATTTCATGCGTATTGAACAAACCAGCCAGCATAGGGGCGGCATCGTGCTCGCCTGCCTGAGCGCCGTCGCCCTGGGTGGCTGCGCCAACTTCAGCGAAGTCAGCGCCGGGCAGGACGAGCTCTATCAGGTCTCGGCCACGGGCGTGAGCTACACCATGTCCATCCCTGCCCTCACCGCGGCAGCGCGTGAAAAGGCCCGCGACTTCTGCGGCCGGCAGCAGATGCAGGCCGACCTGCGCCAGCTGGTGCGCGGTTGGCGACCGATGCAGGTGGACCTGTATTTCCGCTGCCAGCCCACGGGCGTGAGCTTGCAGGCGCTGCTGGACTAGGCCTTCGGGAAATCGCGCTCGCGCAGCGGCTGGCCATCGGCATCGATCGCCTCGGCCAGCTTCACTGCGGCTACACCCAGCGAAGCGACGGCATCGGCAGCATCGAACAGGGCGACCTGCACATCCCCGTCGACAGGCTGTACCGAACGCGCCAGGAGTCCCTGCGCACCCCGCAGCACGACCTGCAGCTGGATCTCGCCCTCTGCATCGTCGATGGCAAAGAAGGCGCTGGCCTGCGCGGCCTGCACACCTGCCTGCGCCAGTCCAACCTCCAGTTCCGAGAGCATCTGCAGCGTGCGATATTCCGCATTGCCGGTCTGCTTGGCGCCGTGGAACAGGTCCTGGTACAGGAAGTGCAGCTGGCACTGCGCCGCCTCGCCGGATTGCCCGGTCAGGCATTGCTGCATCAGCGGCGTGATCTGCTCGCTCCACTGGCGGAAGCGCTGCGCGCGCGCTTCGAAATAGGCATCGGCTGCCGCCTCTTCCGCCGGAATGGCATAGAAGGGATCGTCCACATCCTTCAAGGCAAAGCCCAGCAGGAAGCGTAATTCGAGCGCCTCATCGTCAGCCCCGAAGGCGCCCTCCGGCCAGCCGCGCATGCTGCGCTCGATGGCCGGCACGCTCAGTATCTTCTTGTCGGTGAGCGAGGCGAAGGCGTCGCGGTTCATGGCCTCGACTTCGCTGAAGCTGAGCGCATTGATTTCTTCAGGATGATAGAGATGGTGCACCAGCACCACGCGCGCGCCGGGGCTTTCCAGGCCGGCCTCCTGCAGGCTGGTGCGCAGCGCATCGAAGGCATCGCCATCGGCCAGCGCCAGCGCTTCCTTCAGGCCGCCACGGGTGCGCACCAGCAGCGGGATCAGGAAGGCGTTGATCTCCAGCTCCTTCTCTCCCCGTCGCAGCACGATGATGTCCGCGCCCTCTTCCACCACCTCGCGCAGGAAGGCATGACCACGCTGATCGTCGTAGCGCAACTGTTCCAGTGCTTCGTAGAGGGTATCGTCGTCGCGCTCGCGCAGGGTATTGCGCACCATGCGCTCCAGCTCATCCTGGCCGGTACGGCGACCGCGACGGTCCGGCGCACTGGCGGCCACGGCGCTGGCCAGGGCCACCATCTGCTGCACACGCAGTTCGTCTTCGTCCAGGCTCTGCGAGGCCGCGTGGGCCTGATGCTGGCGCCGACGTGCCGCCTCGGTGGAGACGTGGGTGCGGGGCTTGTCGCGGACCGGGCCCTGGGCGGCCGGCTTGGCCGGCGGGCGGGACTGGCCGGCAGCCGGTTTCCGGGGTGCGTTCGAGGGTGATTTGCCGGAGGGGCGCTTGGCTTGATTCATGTCTTCCTCGCTCAATGCAGCGGTAATTTTTCAGAACTGGAACGGCCAGGCAAGGTCGCCAGGAACATTCCCGCCAGGGCCACCGCAAAGGCCGTGGCCTGCAGCGCCGACAGGTTCTCGCCCAGCGCCAGCACACCGACCACGGCAGCCGATATCGGCAGCATCACCGTGAACACGCCCGCGCGCGCGGCCGGCACCACCTTCAGGCCGGTCATCCACAGCCACACGGTCCACACACTGGCCGCCAGCGCGTAGAACACCAGCAACAGCCAGATGTTGGCCGGCACCGAGATGAAGTCGAACTGCAGAGCGGTATAGAGGCCCATGGGCGTCATCAGCAGCAGTCCCCACAGGTTGATGACGGCGCTGATGCGCTTGGGCGTAAGCACGGCGGTCAGCTTCTTGCCGATGACGGCATAGGCGGCCTCGCACAGCACCGCACAGAACACCAGCACATTGCCCAGCCACGCGTATTGGCCGTGGCTGGTTGCGGCCGCTGCTCCGTGATGATCCTTGGCCAGCGACAGCAACCCGATACCGATGGCGCCGCAGGCCACCGCACCCCAGACGCGCAGGCTGATCTTCTCCTTCAGGAAGACCCAGCTCATCACCGCCACCACCGCCGGAATCGCCGACATGATCACGCCGGCCGAGACCGCGTTGGTCATCGACACACCGGTGATCATGCACAGCGTGAAGAGAAAATTGCCGAGGAAGGATTCGAGGAAGACCAGCCAGCGCGATTGCGGGCTCAGCGGCTTTTCATCGGCCGGCTTCTTCAGCCAGCGCAGCATGGCGATGGCGCCGATGCCAAAGCGCAGCCAGGCCAGCAGGAACACCGGCAGCATCGCCGCCAGCGGTTTGGTCAGCGCCACGTAGGCGCCCACCATGGACATGCTCAGGATCAGGCAGCCGTAGCCCATGGGGCGGCTGGGGGTGTAGCTCATGTGCGGTTTGATGTTTGTCTCGGGACCAGGCGCCATGAAATGTGGCGCGCTGGGGGAGCCAGCATTTTACCCGTTCAAGAGCAATGACCGAAACGCGAGGGCGCGACTTGTCCGGCGGTCAGTGCAACAGATAGGCCACCAGCCGCTCCGCACCGACAAACAGGGCGATAAGCAATAGCAGTCCGATACTGAATACCTCCCACGCCACAGGTGCGGAGTGGATTTCACCTTTGCATAAATCCCGCCAGAGTTTCCGAAAGAAATTCCTCATGTGCCTGCCTTCCGATGTGATTGTCGATGTTGGCGTCATCCTGGGGTTCGACGCGCCATCGGAAAGGTAAGCGAATATCTGCTGGAAAAAGGCAAATCCTCTTGGAAAGGCCGCGGTGTCAAAACATTTCGCACCGCGTCCAAAATTACTGCGAGATCGATCCTGCCGATGTCACCACGCCGCCAGAATCCCGCCCTTGAATTCCGTCTCGATGTACTGCTTCACCTCCGGCGACTGATAGGCCTGCACCAGCTTGCCCAACCATGGCTGGCCGCGATCCTTCTCGCGCACGGCGATCAGGCAGGCATAGGGGCTGTCGCCGCTTTCCACCACCAGGCTGTCGCGGGCGGGATTGAAGCCGGCCTTGGAAGCATAGTCGGCGTTGATGGCGGAGGCATCGAGGTCGTCCAGCGTGCGTGGCAGTTGCGCAGCGTCGATCTCGACGAACTTCCACTTCTTCGGATTTTCGGTGATGTCGATGGGGGTGGCGTTGGTGCCGATGAGCGGGTCGATGCCGGCGCGCAGCTTGATGACGCCATGCTTCTGCAGCAGCAACAGCACGCGGCTTTCGTTGGCGGGGTCGTTGGGGATGCCGATCTTGGCACCAGTGGGGACGTCCTCAAGTTTGCGGTACTTCTTCGAATAGATCGCCATCGGGCCGATCATGGTCTTGCCCTCGGCATACAGTTTGTAGCCACGTGCCTTGATCTGGGCATTGAGGAAGGGGCGATGCTGGTAGCTGTTGGCGTCGAGTTCACCCGCATCGAGGGCGGCGTTGGGCTGGATGTAGTCGTTGAACTCGATGATCTTGACCTTGTAGCCTGGGTTGTCGCGTTCGAAGACGCGTCGTGCCTGCTCAAAGATCTGTGCGTGCGGTCCACTGGTGACGCCGACGCGGATCACCTGATCCGGTGCGGCCTGTGCCGTCCCGCCGATGCTGGCGAGCGCGCACAGGGCGATGCCGGAAATCCATTTCGCTGCGTTGAACTTCATTCTCTTCCCCGATTGAAAAAGGTCCAATGTAGCGACCGCTCAAGCGGGGCGGAAGGAATCATTTCCGCTTTGCATATGTGCTGCGCGCATGTGCCAGCACGTGCCAGCACGCGCCAGCACCCGGGGTGGAATCAGGCGTGTTCGACCGCAGCGGCCCTCCGGAAGCCCGCGCCTACATGCTCTTGCGGCAGGGTCGCGGCACGCTGGAAGAGTTTTTCGCGCAGGCTGCCCTGTGCGTATTCGCGCTTGTAGGAGCCGCGCTCCTGCAATACCGGAATGACCAGGTCGACGAAGTCTTCGAAGCTCTCCGGCGTCACCGTGCGGGTCAGGTTGTAGCCGTCGATGCCGGTGTCGGCGACCCAGCTTTCCAGTTCGTCGGCGATGCGATCCGGGGCGCCGACGATGCTGGCATAGCGGCCACCCAGTTCGAGTTGCTGCAGCAGCTTGCGCTTGGTCCAGTTCGACTCCGGTTGCGTGACCGCCTTGGTGAGCGACTGGATGGCGTTGGTCTTGGCAGGGCGGATCGGTTCATCCAGGTCGTAACGCGAAAAGTCGATCCCGGTGCCGGCCGAGAAGTGGGCCAGGCCGGCTTCCGGGCTGGCGTAACTGGCGTATTCGCGATAGCGGTCCTGGGCTTCCTGTTCGGTGCGGCCGGTGACCACGGTCAGGCCCATGAAGATCTTGATTGCATCCGGATCGCGCCCTTCGCGCACGGCGCCATCGCGGATGCTCTGCACCAGCTTGCGGGTGGCATCCTTGCTCTGGCTGGAGATGAAGACGCACTCGGCATGACGCGCGCCGAAGGCCTGACCACGCCCGGAAGAACCGGCCTGGTACAGCACCGGCGTGCGCTGGCGCGAGGGTTCGCTCAGGTGGATGCCTTCGACGTGATAGTAGTCGCCATGGTGGGCGATCTTGTGCACCTTGGCCGGGTCGGCATAGATGCGGCGCGCGCGGTCGCGCAGCACGGCACCGTCTTCCCAGCTGCCTTCCCAGAGCTTGTAGACGACTTCCATGAATTCGTCGGCGCGGTCATAGCGCTGATCGTGTTCCAGCTGTTCGTGCAGGCCCATGGCACGGGCGGCGCTGTCCAGATAGCCGGTGACGATGTTCCAGCCCACGCGTCCCTTGCTCAGGTGATCCAGGGTGGACATGCGGCGTGCGAACAGGAACGGGGCTTCGTAGCTCAGGTTGGCGGTGATGCCGAAACCCAGGTGCTCGGTCACGGCAGCCATGGCCGACACCAGCATCATGGGATCGTTGACCGGCAACTGGATGGTTTCGCGCAGGGTGAGGTCGGTATTGCCCTGGTAGACGTCATAGACGCCGACGATGTCGGCCAGGAACAGGCCATCGAACTTGCCGCGTTCCAGCAGGCGCGCCAGGCCGGTCCAATAGGCGATATCGGTGTAGTCCTGCGAGCGGTCGCGAGGATGCGTCCACAGGCCGTGGTTGATGTGACTGACGCAGTTCATGTTGAATGCGTTGAGGCGGATTTCCTTCCTGCTCATGATGGCTCCCGGATGGCTCAGAGCGCGCCGTGGCGCGGTGGCTTCTGGCCGTTGAGCACGTAGTTGCCGATGGCGTGGTATTTCCAGCGCACCGGATCATGCAGGGTGTGGGTACGGGCATTGCGCCAGTGGCGATCGAGGTTGTGCTCCGCCAGGGTGGCCTGCGAACCGGCCAGTTCGAAGAGCTTGCTGCCGGCGGCCAGCGAGACATCGGTGGTCAAGACCCGCGCTTCGGCCACGGCGATGGAGGCAGCGGCCACACTGTCTTCGGTCGGCTCTGCCGCAGCGGTGTCGAGCCGGTCACCGGCACGCTGCAGCAATGCCTCGGCGGCATGCAGCTGGATGGTCAGGTCGCCCACTTCGCGCAGGGTCAACGGATCGTCACCGGCACGTTCGACACCGCTGTCGATCCAGGGACGCGAACGGGTACGCACGAACTCCAGCAGGTCGGCATAGGCGGCGCGGGCGATGCCCAGGTCGATGGCGGCGTGCAGGATCTGCGCCAGCGGGCCGATCTGGGTCGGGCGCGTGAAGGCCGAGGCAAACCCGATCACGGCGTCGGCCGGGACCTGCACGTTGTCGAATACGGCACTGCCGCTGCCGGTGGTGCGCTGGCCGAAGCCGGACCAGTCATCGATGACGGTCAGGCCGGCGGCATGGCGCGGGACGATGGCCAGTTGCTGCACGCCCTGTTCGTCGATCACCGAGGTCGGGACCCAGTCGGCATAGAGTGCGCCGGTGGCGTAGAACTTGCGACCGTTGATGCGGTAGCCCGGTCCGTGCGGGTTGCGTGTGAGGCTGGTCTTGCGCTCGTGCGAGGTACGGGTGCCCAGTTCGGCCAGGGCATTGCCGAAGCGGTCGCCCTGCAGCACGCGCTCGAAGAAGAAGCGTTTCTGCGTTTCGTTGCCGTTGACGCGGATGAGCTCCACCGCATAGAAGTGATTCTGCGGAATCTGTCCGAGCGAGCCATCGGCAGCGGAGATGATGGCGATCACCTCGGCCAGCGTGCCATAGGACACACCGGCACCACCGTATTCACGCGGCACGCTGATGCCCCACAGGCCGGAACGCACGTAGCGCTCCAGCTCGTCCCAGGGCAGCTTGCGTTCACGGTCGCGCAGGCCGGCTTCACGGCGGAAATCCTCGGCCAACTTGCGGGCAGCGGCCAGCGCCTCGGCTTCGTCGCGGATGCGGGCGACCAGGCGGGTGGAGGTCGCCGAGGGCGGCGGCAGGGTATCGAGCAGGGTGGCGGAAGCAGCGGCAGTCTGGGTCATGGCGGGCGATCAGGTTCGGGGGAAGTCAGGGCAGGGTCGGGGCCAGCTCAGTAGAAAATGGGAGACCGGTGGCGCAAGCCTTGCGTCAGCAGACGTTCATTAGAGCAAAGCGACCTGTGAATCCGAACGAAGCATTACGCATGTGCTTGTTTGCTTTTCGCATGCTGCCACTGGCGCAGTCAGCGCCCGCCCCCGGGGTTGATGCCCTCCGGCAAGCGCGTCAGCACTGTATTTCCAACCAGTATTCGGGGGCGAAATGCGTTAGAATGCGCCGACGTTTCAGCTTAAGTCTTTATCAAGAATCACCGCCATGCTCACCCTCACCGAACTCGAAGATGCAATCAACTACTGGCGCCAGCAGCGTCCGGCCAGCGGAGAGGAGTGCGCACTATCCCCCGAAGTCAATGCCCTCGCCGGGCTGTACGCGCTGATGATCTTCCATCGCCGTCATGAGGTCGACCTGGAACAGATCGATGCACAGGCACGTCAACTGATCGAGGCCTGGCTGGCCAGCTGATCGGTGCCGCCGGGCATTTGCCGGCACTTGCATATTGGTCCGGTCACGTTCCCGTAAGCGCGCTATCCTAGACTCCTTGACGATGTGGTCGCCCTGGCGGTGACAGGCACTCCCTGAAAGGATGAACGATGCGCAAGGACCCCGAACAGACAGCTCCGTCCGCTCCCCGCAAACCCGCCAGCCGGTCCGCCGTGCCGGCGGTCAAGCCGCGCGTGGCACTGGTGCTGCAGGGCGGCGGCGCGCTGGGGGCTTACCAGGCCGGTGTCTATCAGGCCTTGCACGAGCACGACCTCACGCCGGACTGGGTGGTGGGGACCTCGATCGGTGCCATCAATGCCGCCCTGATCGCCGGCAACCCACGCGAGACCCGCATCGCCCGTCTGCGCGAGTTCTGGGAAACGGTGGCCCACCCCGACCTGTTCGACCTGCGCCAGGTGCCCGATGCACTGCGCCCCTGGGCCACCCGCGTGACTACGCTGGATACCTTCCTGCGGGGTGCACCCGGCTTCTTCCGGCCGCGCCCGCTCAATGCCTTTTCGCTGGGCCTGCCGGTGTCACCCGAGGACGCCAGTTTCTATAGCACCGCCGAGCTGGGCGAGACCTTGTCGCGGCTGGTGGATTTCGATTACCTCAACAGCCAGTCCGGCATCCGCATGACGGTGGCGGCGGTCAAGGTCACCTGTGGCACGCTGGTCAACTTCGACTCCCGCGAACAACCCCTGGGGCCGGAACACGTCATGGCCAGCGGCGCCCTGCCCCCGGGTTTCGCACCGGTGCGGGTGGACGGCGAGCTGTACTGGGACGGTGGCCTGTATTCCAACACGCCGCTGGAAGCCGTGCTCAACGATGAGCCCCGCACCAACCTGCTGTGCATGATGGTGGACCTGTGGCATGCCGACGGTCCCGAACCGCGTACCCTGGAAGAGGTGCAGACGCGCGAGAAGGACGTCACCTTCGCCTCGCGTTCGCAGCGCCACATCGATGCCTACCTGCAGCAGTACCACCTGCGCCGCGCCGCCCATGCGCTCTACAAGCGGCTGCCGCGTGAAATGCTGACCCAGGAAGACAAGCAGATGATGGCCGAGCTCGGCGCCGACAGTACCATTCACATCGTGCGGCTGGCCTATGCAGGACGTGACTGGAACATGGCTTCCAAGGATGTCAATTTCGCCCGTGGCTCCGTGTTATGGCGCTGGGAACAGGGTTATCAGGATGGCTTGCGCGCCATCGCCCTGGGCAAGGGCTGTGCCTTTAGCGAGACCGATGCCGGCATCGTGGTGCATGACCTGCCCAGCGGCCATACGCAGGTGCAGCCGGAGAAAACGACCGAACGTTCGGCTTGATCGCCCGCAAAGCCGCTGCGGGCGCGGCGTGGCATAATTTCAACGACCTCGCCACTATTTTTGTGCGTCGCACAAAAAACACTTGATTTCACCAAAGAAGTGCATAAAATAGGAATTGTTGCGGCGCACAAATCATGATTGTTTGTTGATTCTGGTCGAAAGCCGCTCTCGAAAGCCGATTGTTTGATCGTCACGCTCGTCGGCAAGCTCATTTGTCATATCTATCACCTAGGAGATGAACATGTTTTCGTACCAAGATCAGTTTTCCGCCGCTACCAAGGCCAACCTGCAAGCCCACCTGGACCTCATCAACAACCTGACCGCCAAGGCCTTCGAAGGCGTGGAAAAGATCGTTGAACTGAACCTGTCGGCCACCAAGGCCACCCTGGAAGAAGCCACCGCCGCCGCCAAGCAGCTGGCGGCCGCCAAGGACCCGCAGGAACTGCTGTCGCTGGCCGCTGCACAAGCCCAGCCGGGCGCCGAGAAGGCCACCGCCTACAGCCGTCACCTGGCCGGCATCGTGTCCTCGACCCAGGCTGAATTCACCAAGGCGGCCGAAGCCCAGATTTCCGAAACCAGCCGCAAGCTGTCGGCCCTGATCGACGAGATCAGCAAGAATGCGCCCCCGGGTTCGGAACAGGCCGTGTCCATCCTGAAGGCCACCCTGACCAACGCCAACGCTGCCTACGAGCAACTGTCCAAGAACTCCAAGCAGGCTGTGGAAACGCTGGAAGCCAACCTGGCCAACGCCACCAAGCAATTCACGGCTGCAGCTGAAAAGACCGTCGCCTCGGCCCGCGCCAAGAAGTAAGCCAGACAGCAAGCCAACGCGTCAGGCAATACGCAGCAAGGCAAACGAAAAACGCCGCTCCGGGCAACCGGAGCGGCGTTTTGCATGGGCGGTCCGACAATCAGGCCTGCGCCACCATGTCCAGCGCCAGCGCCTCGGCCACACGGATACCGTCGATGGCGGCCGACATGATGCCCCCGGCATAACCGGCACCTTCACCGGCCGGATACAGACCCTTGGTATTGAGACTCTGCAGGCTATGGTCGTCGCGCTTGATACGGATGGGCGATGAGGTGCGCGTTTCGATACCGGTCAGCACGGCATCGTGCATGGAATAGCCGCGGATCTGCTTTTCGAAGGCCGGC
The DNA here is from genome assembly GCF_000300975.2 of Herbaspirillum frisingense GSF30. Classification (GTDB taxonomy): domain Bacteria; phylum Pseudomonadota; class Gammaproteobacteria; order Burkholderiales; family Burkholderiaceae_D; genus Herbaspirillum; species Herbaspirillum frisingense. The sequence continues at coordinate 28,749 of NZ_AEEC02000013.1, forward strand.
AGCGCTTCGCGGATGGCCTCGATGGCGTAGCTCGGCAACGAAGGATTGAGGTCGCCCAGCTTCACGCCCGGCTTGTAGGAAGGCTCCACGCTGCCCAGTTGCGTCGAGGGACGATTGGCGATGAAGTCACCCACCAGTTGCGCCGGCGCGTCGTAGTTGCTGCCACCCAGATCATAGGCGCGGCTTTCCCACTCGCGCTGGAAGGCGATGCCGGCCAGCGGATGACCGGGATAGTCGGCCGGCGAAATGCCCACCACGATGCCGCTGTTGGCATTGCGCTCGTTGCGGGAATACTGGCTCATGCCGTTGGTGACCACCCGGCCTGGCTCGGAGGTGGCCGCCACCACCGTGCCACCCGGGCACATGCAGAAGCTGTACACCGAACGTCCGTTGGAAGCATGGTGCACCAGCTTGTAATCGGCCGCGCCCAGGATGGGATGGCCGGCCCCGGGACCGAAGCGGCACTTGTCGATCAGCGACTGCGGGTGTTCGGCGCGGAAGCCGATGGAGAACGGCTTGGCCTCGATGTAGACACCGCGCTCGTAGAGCATCTCGAAGGTATCGCGGGCGCTGTGGCCGATGGCCAGCACCACATGGTCGGCCTCGATCTGTTCCCCGGTGGCCAGGGTCAGGCCACGGATGCGGCCATCCTCGATCAGTACATCCTCGACCCGCTGTTCGAAGCGGAATTCACCGCCCAGCTTCTCGATCTTGTCACGCATCAGCTGGATCATCTTGACCAGACGGAAGGTGCCGATGTGGGGCTTGCTAACGTACATGATCTCCGGCGGCGCATCGGCGGCGACGAATTCGGACAGCACCTTGCGACCGTAATGCTTGGGGTCCTTGACCTGGCTGTAGAGCTTGCCGTCGGAGAAGGTACCGGCACCGCCTTCGCCGAATTGCACGTTGGACTCGGGCTTGAGCTCGCGCTGGCGCCACAGGCCCCAGGTGTCCTTGGTACGCTCGCGCACGGTCTTGCCGCGTTCCAGGATGATGGGGTTGAAGCCCATCTCGGCCAGGATCAGCGCGGCGAACAGGCCGCACGGCCCGAACCCGATCACCACCGGGCGCTTCTTCAGGGTCGCCGGGGCGCGGGTGACGAAATGATAGGAAGTGTCGGGCGTAGGGCCGACATTGGTCTTCTTCGCGTTGCGCTGCAGGACTTCGGCTTCGTTCCTGAGCGCGACGTCGATGGTGTAGTTCAGGGTGATGGCCGTCTTCTTGCGGGCATCGTAGCTGCGCCGAAACAGCGTGAAGGACAGCATCTCGTCGGCCTGGATGCCCAGGCGGTCGAGGATGGCGGCGTTCAGTTCATCTTCCGTATGATTCAACGGAAGGCTTAGCTCAGAGATGCGCAACATGTGCGGAGACTTTCAACAAGGCTGGGGATGCAGGAGGTGGCGCGCCACGGCGGCCGGTAGGGTCACGGCGGGCGGGCTGCGCGAAAGGCGACATTCTACTCCAGCAGGCTGGCCGCCCCCAACCCGACGCCGCCCAACGCCAGTTGCGCGCGCGAGACAGCCTGGCGGGCGGCCCGCAAAACTGGTTGCACTACGCAATCATCTGGTCGTACATTGATTGCATATCGCAACCATATGACTGAACCGGGAGAACACCATGGACTACGACGGCCTGCAGCTACCGTCACGGGAACACACCATCCGCCAGTTGCGGGAGCTCTCCCGCAAGCTGGTGCGCGAGCTGGGCTTCATGCGCAGCACGCTGGCCGGCAGCGACATGGCGCCCTCGGCGGTGCACGCCATCATCGAGATCGGGCTCAATCCCGGCATCCAGGCGCGCGATCTGGGCGAGCTGCTGTATCTGGACAAGTCCAACACCAGCCGCCAGCTGGCCAAGCTGGAAGCCCTGGGCCTGGTGCGCCGTACGCCACTGGAAGCTGACGGGCGGGCCTTCAGCCTGGCGCTGACCGAGGCCGGGCAGGCCCTGCGCAAGAAGATCGACAAGTTCGCCACCGACCAGGTCTCCGCAGCGCTGCGGCGGATCGTGCCGGAAGACCAGCAAGGCCTGCTACGCGCACTGGCGCTGTATTCGCAGGCCCTGTCGCGTGAAAACCCGAACGCCGCAGCCTCGCAAGAGAAGCAGCCGATACCGTTGTGCCTCGGCTACCAGCCCGGCTGCATCGGCGACATCGCCAGCCTGCATGCGCGCTATTACGCCGAGGCGGCCGGTTTCGGCGTGTTCTTCGAGCACAAGGTGGGTAGTGAACTGGGGGCCTTCGCCCAGCTGCTACCGGTCGCCGGCAAGCAACTCTGGACGCATGTGGAGCAGGGACGCACCCTGGCGTCGATCGTCATCGATGGTGATCCCGCCAGCGGGGTGGCCCACCTGCGCTGGTTCATCGTCGATGACAGCCTGCGCGGCGCCGGCGTGGGCCGGCGCCTGCTGGAGGAGGCCATGGCATTTGTCGATGCGCACGGATTCGAATGCTACCTGTGGACTTTCCAGGGGCTGGATGCGGCGCGCCACCTGTATCTGGCGGCAGGCTTCACGCTGGCCGAGGAGTCGCCCGGGGAGCAATGGGGCAGCCGGGTGGTGGAGCAGCGCTATGTGCGGGCAGCACGTGGCAAGGTGGCTGAAGTGACTGAACCGGCCCGGCGCTGATCAAGCCGGTATCGCAAAGTATCAATCTGCCCGGAGTTGTTACGGCAGCCGGATGCAGTGCTGCGCCCGCGCCCATGCCGGCGCAGCGCACACCCACACCAGGAAACAACTGGAAACACAACATTACAGTCTTAAAGAAGAGCGGCTCCTACAGTGGCTTCACGGCGCGACCACAGCGACGCGCTGCATCCACCACCATGCTGTCCATTACAGGAGTCCATGATGAAAACCACAACAAGTCGCATCGCCTTCGCCTTTGTCACCACCCTCTCCGCCTTGGGCGCCACCCTGGCCGCCGCCCCCGCCGCCCAGGCGCAGGTGGTGGGCGTGGATGTGCGCATCGGCACGCCACCACCGGCCCCGCGCTATGAAGTCGCCCCGCCGCCCCGCCACGGCTATGCCTGGGCACCGGGCTACTGGGCCTGGAACGGTCACCGCCACGTCTGGGTGGGTGGCCACTGGGAACGCGTGCGCCGCGGTTATGCGCGCTATGAGCCGGCCCACTGGCAACAAGGCCCGGGCGGCGGCTGGCACTTCATTCCGGGTCACTGGGCGCGTTGATCGCGTCGAACGCACCGGCTGACAAGCCCGCAAAACGAGCCGGGTCCAGCGCCGCCACCAGATCACGCGGCAGCGGCAAGGGCTCGCGCTCGATCATCGACGCCAGCAGTTCCGCCATCAGCGGTGCCCAGATCAGGCCCCGCGACGCATAGCCCAGCAAACCGTAGAGCCCCGGATCCTGCCCCGGCAGTGCTCCCACCAGCGGCAGCCGGTCGGGCGCGATGCAGCGCTGACCGACCCGCCCGCCCAGATCGGGATCGGCGGCATCCGGCAACCCCGGCTGCCCATGGTGCTGGTCGATCTGCGGCAGCATGTGGCGCAGACGGTCGAGATTGTCGGCATGACTGTCGACCCGCAAGACGGGATCGTCGAAGCGGTCGTAGCTGGCACCCATGCAGACTTGCCCGGCGTAGGGCCGGGTCAGGTAGCCGTCACCGCACAGGGCGTACGGCAGGTCGGGAAATCCTTGCGCCGGCAGATGCGTGACCTGGCCGCGCACCGCGTTCAGTGGCAGGTCGGCCGCCTGGGCCAGCGCCCTGGCCTGTGCCCCGGCAGCCAGGATCACCAACGGCACCTGGGCGATCACGCTGCCCGCTGCATCCAGCGCCTGCCATTGCGCGCTCGCCTGCTCGCGCTGCAGGCGCGCCACGGCGCGACCGAAGTGGGTGGCAAGCTGTCCGTGTGAACTGGCCTGCGCCAGCAGGCGGCGGCAGACCGAGGGCGGATGCAACCAGCCTGCTTCCGGAAAGAAATAGCCCCCGCCCATGGTCGGCATGCCCAGCGCAGCAGCCGTTTCGGCAGCCGACATCCAGCGTGCATAACGGGCGGGGTACTGCCATTGCTGCGCCCCCTGTTCGAAGGACCAGGCCTGCTTGGCATCGCGCCCGAACTGCAGGATGCCGCAGCATTCACCGGTGATGGCCGCGCCCTCCTCCAAGCCCACGCCCCCCAGTGCCTGCCAGCGTTGCGCTGCGAACAGGAAGGCCGCACGCGTCAGGCGCGCCAGCGGACTGTCGTCGCGTGCCAACGCGGGCATGAAGAGACCGCCGTGATTGCCGGAGGCACGCGTGGCTACGTCCGGCCCGGCATCCACCAGATCGATGCGCCAGCCACGTGCGGCCAGACGTTCGGCGATGGCCGTGCCGGCCAGGCCGGCGCCGATCACCAGTGCATGACGGGGCTGGCGCGGGTGACGCTGCAACGGGGTATCGCTGGTGGCCACATGCGAAGCCGGACGCGCCCACATCGGCGCGTAGCGCAAGGTCAATACGTCGTCACCAAGCGGGCCACGTGGGTGAACGGAAAAGCCGACCTGGCGCATTGCCGCCGTCAAGGCCACTGATGCCGCCTCGTCAATCCCCCACACCATGGCCTGAGCGCCGGTCCAGGCCAGGCGCGCCAGCCGTTTGCAAGCGTGCGCATGCCAGGGCGGAGCAGCGGCGTCGAAGCGCTGCGGATCGGCATGCAGGTAGAACAGATCGACTGGCGCCTCCAGCCGCGCCAGCTCTTCTTCCAGTGCGCCCCAGATCAGTGTCAGCACCACCCTGCCCTCGTCCAGCAGCAGCCGGTGCGTGCCGGGCAGCGGCAAGGGCCAGGCTTCGCGCAAGGCCTGTGCATAAGTCAAATCTGAATGGAGGGCGTCCGCCGTCGGCGGGTGCGGCAGGATGGCGATGTAATGCAGGCGCTGCACTGGCCCCTGCGCCCGCTGTCGCGCGAAGGCATGCCAGGTGGCGAAAAAGGCATGGCCCAGACCGAAATGCAGGTCCAGCACCACGGCCGTGGACTGCTCGCTCAGGCAATCAGGGATCGCCACCGGGCCGGGCGCAGCTTGCGCGGCGTCGGCACGCCAGGCGGCCAGCAATTCCGGGGAGGCAGGTTGGAGGGGGCAGGCAGGCATTCTCGGGGCATCCAGGAGCGGGATCGATCAAGGCCGCCATTCTACGCCGCCCGCCTGCGCAGACCTTGCGCCTTGACAAAGCCCACCGCTCTCCATAATCTGCATACAGAACACAGAAAAAGCAAACCTACACGCAATGCTCAAGATTGCCGCCCCCGCCCAGCTCATCGAACAGGTCTACCACGCCATCCTGGATGCCATCTGCACCGGCACGCTGGCGCCCAATAGCAAGATCACGCAGGAAGGCCTGGCCGAACAGTTGGGCGTGTCGCGCCAGCCCATCCTGCAGGCGTTCCAGATCCTGCGGCGCGAGGGCTTCATCACTGATGCCGGTCGCAAGGGGGTGATGGTGACCGCCCTGGATCCGCAGCGGCTGCTGCAGCTCTACCAGGTGCGTGCGGTCCTGGACGGCCTGGCCGCACGCGACTGTGCCGCGCACTGCAAGCAGGATGCGGCCCGCCGCACCGCCACGGCCAGCGAGGGCCTGGCCCTGATCGCGGCGGCCCGCGCCCTGCCGGACATGGACGACCTGTCGGCGCGCATCCGGGCCGACATGGATTTCCACCAGTTCCTCTATCGCAGCAGCGGCAATCCCGTCATCGCCGAGACCACCGCCCTGCACTGGCAGCACATCCGCCGCGCCATGGGTGCCATCCTGGCCGGAGATGTGCGCTCGCACCAGATGGTGTGGGACGAGCATGAGGCGATCCTGCAGGCCGTGCTGGAGGGCAAGCCGGCGCTGGCCGACAAGCTGGCGCGCGAGCATGCCGAAGGCGCGGCCGGACACCTGGCGCGGGCGCTGGATGGCGCACAACAAACTGAACAAAGAGAACAAAGAGAACAGACAGGCCAGGCCGGCAGGCAGGCCTGACCACTTCACCCTCACCTTCATTCGCTCGCAGCACGGCTGCGCCCAGCCATGCTTGCCATCTTCAATATCGTCTTTCCGATCTTTTCACTGATCTTCCTGGGCTGGATCTGCCGTCGCCGCAACATCCTGTCGGCCGGCGCGGCCAGCGAGCTGAACCGCTTCGTGATCTGGCTGGCGCTGCCGGCCCTACTGTTCGATTCCATGTCGCGACTGACAGCGGCCGACTTCGCCAACCTGCGCTTCATCGGCGTCTTTGCGGCGGGCGTGGCACTGGTGTTCCTGCTGACCGCATGGTTGCGCCTGCGGCAGAAGGCGGCGGCGGCCGACGTCATCATCGACAGCCTGGGCAGCTCCTACGCCAATGTCGGTTTCATCGGGATTCCCCTGTGCTACCTGGCCTTCGGCCGCGATGGCCTGCCGCCCTCGGTGATCGCAATGATGATGACAGCCTGCCTGCTCTTCGCAGTGGCCATCGTGTTGCTGGAGACCTGTCTGCATGCCCAGGCCGGGCTGGGGCAGACGGTGCTCAAGGTGGGTCGCTCGCTGCTGCGCAATCCCATCATGATCGCGCCGGTGGCGGGGATTGCAGTGGCCCTGAGCGGAGCCACCATCCCCAGCGGGGTGCAGCAGTTGTTCAAGATTTTGGGGGGCGCGGCCAGCCCCTGTGCACTGGTGTCGCTGGGGCTGTTCCTGGCGCAGCCGGTACAGCGTGGCGAGGGCGCGCCGGTGTGGCTGCTGGTGGCCTTCAAGCTGCTGCTGCAACCGGCGGTGACGGCCGTGCTGGCCTACTGGATCTTGCCCCTGCCCCGGGTGTGGGCAGACAGTGCGGTCTTGCTGGCGGCCATGCCGATCGGCACCGGGCCGTTCATGCTGGCCGAGCTGTATCAGCGGGAAGTGACGGCCATGTCGCGCGCCATCCTGATCTCTACCACGCTCTCGCTGCCGACCATCGCCGTGATCCTGGCCTGGATCGCACACCACTGAAGGTGATGCGCAGTACCGGCCACGACAGCGCCGGCGCGCTTACAGCATCACCCGTTCCTCGCGCAGGATCTGCTCGAACTTGTCGGCCGGCACCGGCGGGCTGAACAGGTAGCCCTGGATCTCGTCGCAACCGTAGTGGCGCAGGTAATCCAGCTGTTCGTCGGTTTCCACGCCTTCGGCGATCACGCGCAGCTTCAGGTGGCGTGCCAGCGAAATGATGGATGCGGTGATGGCGGCATCGTCGGCGTCGATGGTGATGTCGCGCACGAAGGAGCGGTCGATCTTGAGTACGTCGATGGGGAAGCGTTTCAGGTAGGCCAGCGAGGAATAGCCGGTGCCGAAGTCGTCGATGGACAGGCGCACGCCGAGCTTCTTCAACCCCGCCAGGATGCCGATGGCGTGCTCGACATCGGTCATCATCAGGCTCTCGGTCAGTTCCAGTTCCAGCGAGGCCGGCGGCAGGCCGGTGTCTTCCAGCACGTCGGCAATGGAGGAGACCAGGTCCTTCTGCAGGAACTGGCCCACCGAGAGGTTGACCGAGACGCTGATGTCCTCATGCCCCTTCAACTGCCACTGGCGGCACTGCACGCAGGCGGTACGCAGGACCCAGGCGCCGATGGGCAGGATCAGGCCGGTCTCCTCGGCCAGGCCGATGAAGCGTGCCGGCGAGACCATGCCCAGTTGCGGATGCTGCCAGCGGATCAATGCCTCGCTGCCGATCACGCGGCCGCTGGCCAGGTCCACCTTGGGCTGGTAATGCAGCAGGAATTCGCCGTGGTCCAGCGCATTGCGCAGGTCGCCTTCGATGCGCAGGCGTTCCAGCGCCTGCTCGTTCATCGCCGGGGTATAGAACTGGAAATTGTTGCGACCGGTCTGCTTGCCGCGATACATGGCGATATCGGCATGCTTGATCAGGGTCTCGCCATCGGTGCCGTCGTTGGGATAGCAGGCCACGCCGATGCTGCAGGTCATAAAGAGGGTATGCCCGCCCAGCGTCACCGGTGCCGCCACCGCATCCATGATGCGTTGCAGGCTGCGCGTATCCAGTGACAGCTCATCCTGCTCGGGCAGGATCATGATGAATTCGTCACCCCCCAGGCGTGCCACGGTATCGGCTTCGCGCACCGCCGCGCGCAGTCGCCCGGCCACCGTGCGCAGCAGGGTGTCGCCGGCCTTGTGGCCGAGGGTGTCGTTGACGAACTTGAAGCGGTCCAGGTCGACGAACACCACCCACAGGGCCTGCTTTTGTCGCTCGGCCACGCCGATGGCCTGTTCCAGATGGTGCCGCAGCATATGGCGGTTGATCAGGCCGGTGAGCGTATCGCGACTGGCCTGGAATTCCAGTTCGGCTTCGTAGCGCTTCATCGAGGTGATGTCGTAGAGCGCCGCCACGAAGTGGGTGACCTCGCCGCTCTCGTCGCGCACCGGGGCGATGTAGAAATCGTTCCACAGCTCCGAACCGTCCTTGTGATAGTTGCGCAGGACCACGTTGTGCTCGCGCTGCTCACGCATGGCGATCCAGACGGTCTCGAAACCTTCGGGATCGCTGTCGCGTCCCTCCAGGAAGCGGATGCTCTTGCCCACCGCCTCGGCGCTGCTGTAGCCGGTGATGCGGGCAAACGCCGGGTTGACGTATTCGATGGTGTAGTCAGGCTGTTGGGCCGACAGGATCAGGATGGCATTGGCACTGGCCTCGATGGCCTGATGGCGCAGGCGCAATGCGCGCTCGGCCAGCCGGCGCGCCTTGATGTCGTCCGACAGCAGGGCATTGGTGGTGCGCAGCTCGGCGGTCTTGTCTTCCACCAGTTGCTGCACCCGGTGTGAACGCATCGACAGAGCACGCATGTAGGCCGCGCCCAGCAGCGAGGCGATCACCCCCACCAGCAAGATCAGCAGCGAACCGTAATGGTCAGCGAAGACCGAGCGCGGGGGGATGCTGATCTCCATGTGCCAGGTCTGGCCGGCGATGTCGAAACGGGTGACGGTGCTGGAAGGATGGCGAAACAGGGTACCGGGCTTGAGCAACTGGTCCAGCCACTGCGTCTCCCGCGGCGTGCTGTCGTGGCGATACACCAGATTGCCCGGCTCGGCCTCCCGGCCGACGTAGATACGCAGGCCGATCTCGTGATCCGAGGTCAGGCCGGCACCGTCGAGGATCTTCTGCACCAGGCCATTGAGTTCCAGCACCGCCGTGGTATCGCCCACCAGCAGGGCGCGCCGCGCCGCGTGGTCGGTGGGCTGCACGCCGCCCCGGTAGACCGGCTGGATCACCAGCAGGCCGCGCTCGTCGGGACCGGACTGGGCCAGCTGGAGCGGCAGCGTCGAGGCCGGCCGGCCGCTGACCAGGGCCGCATCCAGGGCATGCCGGATGGCGGCGTTGCCGGAGACGTCCAAGCCCAGCGCGGCTTCATTGCCGGCGGTAGGTTCGACATAATCCACCACCAGATAGGAAGCCTGTTGCGGCGCGCTTTGCAGACGACCATCCTGCAGGGTGGTGATTTCGAATCCCGGCTTGGCCCCCTGGCGCAGGGCCTCGAAGACCGGCCGGTCTTCGTCGGACACGAAACGCTGCACGCTGAAGGCGCGCACATAGGGATAACGTTCCAGCAGCGGACGGGTGAAGCTCTCGAACTGCTCGCGGCTGGGGTCGCCCACAGTGGCATAGAAGTGATTCACCACCGACTGCACCTGGACCGCCTCTTCCAGCCCGCGCTGGATGGTAAAGGCGCGCAGACCGGCCCGGCGCTCGAAGTCCAGGTTGACGGCATCCTCTTCCAGGTGGCTGGTGGCGACGAAGACCGTCACGGTGGCGCACAAACCCAGCATCAGCGTGAGCGATGCCGACAACGTTGCCCCCAGCTTGTTGATCACACGCTGCATAAACGAATCGTTATATCTCTAGTGAGCCCGATCATAATCCGGACTATCCCTCGTTATCGGCCGTAGCGGATTTATTTTTAATCGGCACACTCCCGGCGGGCGCTGATCCCATCGCCGGGTCGTTTTCATGTTTCCTCGCGGGAACATGCGGCCGCCTGCGCGGCCGGTCCTGCTCAATACGCGGCCGGTGCCGCATTGCGCTTCTGCTGCGCCTCGCGCGCCTCCCGCTCGATCTGCTGGGCCTGCATGAAAGCATCGAAGGAGCGCTCGATGGTGGCGCGCTCGACGTCGCGGGTGATGAAGACAATGCGGCTGCGGCGGTCTTGCGAGGGCCACTGCGGCAAGGTGGCGGTGGGATGGAAGATGTGCTGCACGCCATGGATCACGGTCGGCAGTTCCTCGCCCTTGAGGTTGAGGATGCCCTTGATGCGCAGGATGTTGGGCCCCTTGAAGCCCACCAGCAAGCTCAGCCATTCATCGAAGAGCACCGGATCGATGGGTTCGTCGAAGGTAAAGCAGAAGGCGCGGATATGGTCGTCGTGACGGTTCACGTCGTGGGCGTGATCATGCTCGTGCTCATGCTCGTGATGCGCGTGTGCATGCGCATGGCCGTGATCATCATGTCCATGGTCATGATGACCGTGGTGATGGTGGTCCTGCCCGTGATGGTGATGCTGGGCCGCTTTCTCGGCGAAGGCTTCCTCGTTGAGCCAGCGCGCCACGTCGGGCATCTTCTCGCCCGGCTTGAACAGGCCCGCATCCAGCAGCTCGCCGGCAGCGATCTGGCCCACCTGCGGCTGCAACTGGCGCGCACCGGGGTTCAGCGTACGCAGGCGCGCCTGCAGGGCCGACAGCGTGGCAGCGTCGGCCAGGTCAGTCTTGGTCAGCAGCAGGCGGTCGGCGACCGCCGCCTGTTGCACGGCTTCCGGATGATTGTCCAGGGTCGACATGCCATTGACCGCATCGACCGTGACGATCACGCCATCGAGACGATAGCGCTCCGAAATGAAGGGGTCCGTCATCAGCGTGTGCAGGATGGGCGTGGGCGAGGCCAGGCCGGTGGTCTCGATGACCACCCGGTTGAACTTGCGCTGGCCGCCTTCGGCGAAGCGCCAGGTGATGTCCTTGAGCGTCTTCTTGAGATCGCCACGGATGGTGCAGCACAGGCAGCCGCTGCTCATCTCGACGATGGTTTCTTCCTGGCTGTGCGCCACCAGCAGGTGATCCAGCCCGATCTCGCCGAACTCGTTGATGATGACCAGCGTGTCCTTCATTTCCGGCTGGGTGATCAGGTGATTCAATAGCGTGGTCTTGCCGCTGCCCAGGAAGCCGGTGAGCAGGGACACGGGAATCGGCGCAGCGCCGGCGGGTACGGATGGGTTCATGTTGTAAAGACGGAATGAGAATGGACAGTCCAGTCACCATGCTAACCGATGCGTCAAGGGGGCAGGCCGGAACGGGAAAAAAAAAGACGGACCGTATCGGCCCGTCTGGTGTTGTGCGATTCCCTCGCGCTGCTTACCCGTGCGGTTCACTCATTGTCGTGCGCATCCAGCGGCACCTTCTCCGGCTGCGGCTGGGCCTCGCCCTTGCCCAGGCCCGGCAGCAGGTGCCCCAGCTTGCGCGCCTTGGTCCCCAGGTAGCCGATGTTGAAAGGATTGTGGTTGGCGATCAGGGCAATGCGCTCGGCCACGGTGATGCCGCTCTCTTCCAGCGCCTTCACCTTGCGCGGATTGTTGGTCATCAGGCGCAGGCTGGTGATCTTCAGGTGGGCCAGCATGGGCAAGACGATGGTGTAGCGCCGCATGTCCGCCGGGAAGCCCAGGCGTTCATTGGCTTCCACGGTATCGGCGCCCTGGTCCTGCAGATGGTAGGCGCGGATCTTGTTCAACAGGCCGATGCCACGGCCTTCCTGGCGCAGGTAGAACAGCACGCCACGGCCTTCCTTGGCGATCTTCTTGAGGGCGGCCTCCAGCTGGGCGCCGCAGTCGCAGCGCTGGGAGAACAAGGCGTCGCCGGTGAGGCACTCGGAATGCACGCGGCCCAGCACCGGCACGCCGTTGCCGACATCGCCCAGGGTCAGGGCCAGATGTTCCTTGCCGGAAACTTCATCGTAGAAGGCGTGCAGCTCGAAGGTGGCCCAGGGCATGGGCAACTTGCACGAACTGACGAAGACCAGTTTTTCTTCCGGCGCGGCGGCGGCCGGGGCGATGGATGAGGACATGACAACCTGCTTTCGAATCGAATGCTCAGAACCGCGTATCTTACCTTGCGGCTGGGTTTCTTTCAGCGCCCCGCTATCCCATACAAGCCACCTGAGCGACTTGTATGGAGAATTTGAATTGCTCTCAAACAAGAAAAAGCCCCGCACACGGCGGGGCCTTGCAGTGCGAAGCCGGCCGGCTTACACCAGCCCGTGTGCCTGCTGGTCGGCGTGATAGCTGGAGCGCACCATGGCGCCCACGGCGGCGTGCACGAAGCCCATCTTGTAGGCCTCTTCCTCGTACATCTTGAAGGTGTCGGGGTGCACGTAGCGGCGTACCGGCAGGTGGTCGCCGCTGGGCATGAGGTACTGGCCGATGGTGAGCATGTCGACGTTGTGGGCGCGCATGTCGCGCATGACCTGCAGCACTTCCTCGTCGGTCTCGCCCAGGCCGACCATGATGCCGGACTTGGTCGGCACTTCCGGATGCAGGTCCTTGAAGCGCTTCAACAGGCTCAGCGAATATTCGTAGTCGGAACCGGGGCGGGCTTCCTTGTACAGGCGCGGCGCGGTTTCCAGGTTGTGGTTCATCACATCCGGCGGGGCCATCTTGAGGATTTCCAGGGCGCGGTCCATGCGGCCGCGGAAGTCCGGAGTCAGGATCTCGATGCGGGTCTCGGGCGACAATTCGCGTACACGCTGGATGCACGCCGCGAAGTGGGCGGCACCGCCGTCGCGCAGGTCGTCGCGGTCCACGCTGGTGATGACCACGTAGGACAGGCGCAGTTGGGCGATGGTCTTGGCCAGGTTTTCCGGCTCGTTGGGGTCCAGCGGGTCGGGGCGACCGTGGCCGACGTCGCAGAACGGGCAGCGGCGGGTGCACTTGTCACCCATGATCATGAAGGTCGCAGTGCCCTTGCCGAAGCATTCGCCGATGTTGGGGCAGGAGGCTTCCTCGCAGACCGTCACCAGGTTGTTGGCGCGCAGGATGTCCTTGATCTCGTAGAAGCGCGTGGTCGGCGAGCCGGCCTTGACGCGAATCCAGTCCGGCTTCTTCAGCTTTTCGGCGGCCACCACCTTGATGGGAATCCAGGCCGTCTTGCCGGCGCCCTTCTGCTTGTCCAGCGGGTTCACGCGGGCCGCACCGGCGGCATTGGCATTGGAGGAAGAATCTGCTGCGGGAGTGATTTCGGTCGTCATGTCGGTCGTTCCGGCCCCGGGCGCGCTCAGCGCGTGAGGCTCAAGCCATGCCCGCGAAGCGGGCGATCAGTTGGTCGGCAAGCAAGTCCTGGACATCGGCCAGGCGGGCCTGTCCGGCCCCCAGGGTCTGCATGTCCACGGTGGCCAGGCCTTCGTAGCCACAGGGGTTGATCCAGGAAAACGGCGCCAGGTCCATGGCCACGTTGAGCGATACCCCGTGGTAGGTGCAGCCGTTGCCCCGTATCTTCAAGCCCAGCGCGGCCACCTTGGCGCCCTGCCAGGGGCCGTCGGCGGCGTAGATGCCGGGCGCCCCTTCCTTGCGTACACCGGCGAGATTATACGCCGCCAGCGCGGCGATCACCGCCTCTTCGATGTTGTGCACGAATTCGCGGGCGAACAGGCGCGCCCCGCTGCGGTTGCGGCGCAGGTCCATCAGGAGGTAGATGACCACCTGTCCGGGACCGTGGTAGGTGACCTCGCCTCCCCGGTCGGTCTGTACCACCGGGATGTCGTGCGGATTCAACACATGGGCGCGGTCGGCGCCCAGGCCCAGGGTATAGACGGGGGGATGTTCGACGATCCAGAGCTGATCGGGGCTGTCGGCGGTACGCGCATCGGTGTAGGCGCGCATGGCGGCGAAGCTGGTCTCGTAGGACTCGACGCCGCGCCGTACGATCTCTGGACGGCGGGCCGTGGCGGCGGGCGTGGTGCTGGCGCTGGCGGGGGGTAGTGCGGTTTGCATGCCCGCCAGTGTAGCGAAATTCGGACAGGGCCGTGTCAGAACCAGCGGATCAGTCCGTGCGGCAACAACTTGCTGATACTGCTGATACGCACCGTGTCGTCACCCTCAGCCACCGGCAGCAGCGGCGCCTGGGGAGCGATGCCAGCACCGGCACCGGACAGCCAGCTGCGCCAGCCCGCGACGCGCAGGGGCGACACCGTGAACTCGGCCGCGCCGTGCACCGCTTCGAGGATCGCCAGCCCGCGTCCGTGGTAGTCGAAGCAACGTCCGGCCGTGAGCCAGATGTCCTGCCGGCAGCCGGTAATGGTCAGCCACACCAGGCCGCTGGTGACGCGGATGCGCACGCCACCGCGCAGGCGGCGGGTCTGCGTCTGTCCTTCCAGAAGCCGTTCCGGAATCGTCTGATCTGCGAATGAAATTGCCATGGCGGGTACTCCCTTGCGAAAATCCAGACAAGCCGCGTCCCTGCCGCACTGCCCGATCGGGTGCGGCTTTCAGAGGGAAAATGCCTGGAGTGATGGTGAATGAGTCACCATTGTAGGAAAACCCTGCAGGCCGACAAAACGATATATATTGCGTTTCTTTGCGAATGGAATTCACAAGGAACCCACCATGGCCGATCTCAGGAAACTGCCCAACCTGGCCGCCCTGCGCGCCTTCGACGCGGCTGCCCGCCACGAATGCTTCTCGCGCGCGGCCGAGGAGGTGCATGTCACCCCCGGCGCCATCAGCCACCAGGTGCGTGCGCTGGAAGAAGACCTGGGCCTGCAGCTCTTCAAACGCCACGGCAAGCGCATCGCCATCACCGAGACCGGCCAGCGCTTCGCCGCCACCATCCGCAAGTCGCTCGGCGAAATCGCCCAGGCCGCCGAACATCTGCGCAGCCTGAACCGCCAGCAGCGCCTGGTGATCTCGGCCACGCCCTCGTTCGCCTCGCGCTGGCTGGCGCCGCGCCTGTGGAAGTTCATCGATGCCCATCCCGAGATCGAGGTGGTGCTGCAATCGGGCAGCCATCTGGCCGACCTGCGTCTGGACGGGGTGGATGTGGGCATCCGCTTCGGTCGCGGGCAGTACAGCGGCGTGGTCACCGAAAAGCTCAGCGACGATTACTACTACCCGGTGGCCGCCCCCGGCTATCGCGGTGACGGTGGCCGTAGCCGCAAGCTCACGCGCCCGGCCGACCTGGCCCATTGCACCCTGTTGCGCATGGATACCCGCGAGTCCTGGCAACCCTGGCTGACCCTGGCCGGGCTGGATCTGCCGGAACCCAGCGGCACGCTGGTGGTGGAAGACTCCTCACTGACCCTGCGCCATGCCGTCGAGGGCAAGGGCGTGGCGCTGTCGCGACACACCATTGCCTGGCAGGAAATCGCAAGTGGCACGCTGGTACGCCTGTTCGACGTGGCCCAGTTGTGCGAGGAGGCGCATTACCTGGTGCACCTGCCGGAAGGACTGGAAAAGCCCGGCGTGGTGGCCTTCCGCCAATGGATCTTCGAGGAGATGCAACGCTTCCAGGCCATCCCTGGCTGGCCGGGCGATGTGCCGAAAACGCCAGCCCGCAAAAAAGCGAAAAGCCCATGAAAAAACCGGCGCATCCCGAAGGACTGCGCCGGTCTTTGCCGACCTTGCGACACCGCGAACCGGATCAGAGCACGAACTTGACCATCTCGTGCGTGGACAGCGCGCGATAGATGTTGTCGAGCTGGGTGCGGCTGGTCGCGCGCACGGTCAGCGTCAGCGACAGGTACTTGCCCTGGGTGGACGGCCGCATCTCAACCTTGCCCGCATGAAACTCGGGATCGTGCTCGATGACCATGGCGACGATGGTTTCGGCGAAATCGTCATGGGTGATCCCGACCACCTTGATGGGGAAGTCGCTGGGATATTCGATCAGGGATTCTTCAGGGGAAATAGTGGGCATAGTCATGGCAAACCGCCTTGGCGTTGTCCGCTTCGGCGCTCCTGGTTTCAATGCTCCCAGATGGGGATGAACCGGCGCGCTTCAAGCGGAGGGTCAGGTGAATACGGGTGGGGGATACCTGCATTCTACGCCATGCCGGCGACCCGACGTGCAGAAAACGTCAGGGTCGCCATTGACCACATTGCCGACACGTTTACAGACGGGCCTTGGCTGCCTGGTAGGCCGCATAGACCTTGCCGAACACCGGACCCGGACGTCCGCTGCCTACCGGCTGGCCGTCCAGCTTGACCACCGGCAGCACTTCCTTGCTGGCCGAGGAAATGATGAGCTCGTCGGCGGCCAGCACTTCCTCGCGGGTGATGCGACGCGACTGCAACACGATGCCCTCTTCGGCGCACAGCTCTTCCATCAGGCCGTAGCGGATGCCTTCCAGGATCAGGTTGTCCTTGGGCGGCGCCGATATCTGGCCATCCTTGACCACCCACACATTGGAGGACGACGCCTCCGACAGGAAACCGTCACGGAACTGGATCGCCTCGGTCACCTGGTTTTCGGCGGCGAACTGCGCGGCCAGCACATTGCCCAGCAGCGAGGTCGACTTGATCTGGCAATTGAGCCAGCGGCGATCTTCCATGGTCACGCAGGCCACGCCCTGCTCGATGGCCGCGGCCGGTGGCAGTGCCATGGGGTTGGTCATGATCAGTACCGTCGGCACCACTTCCTTGGGGAAGGCGTGGGCGCGCTTGGCCACACCCCGGGTGACCTGCAGGTAGATCATCTGGTCGTCCAGACCGTTGGCCTGCACGACCTGGTCGATCAGGGCGTTCCAGCCGGCCTCGTCATGCGGATTGGGAATACCGATGCTGTCCAGGCTGCGGAACAGGCGCGCCAGGTGCTGGCGACCACGGAAGGCCTTGCGGCGATACATGGGGATCACCTCGTAGATGCCATCGCCGAAGATGAAACCGCGATCCAGCACCGGGACGCGGGCTTCGGACAGCGGCGTGAGTTCGCCATTGAGATAGACGATGGGATCGTTCATGGTGGGCTTTCCAGTAATCGTGGGTGAGCGGGTGGATGCGGCGAACCGTGCCGCGATGAATCCATTCTGTCACGCCCTCTCTGCCGAGCTTATGCAAAAACGGTATGGTCGCACCAACCGGTGAGGTCACGACGCGATGGGCTGCATCTGTACCCGATGCCCCGCGCCCTCACCCTCGCCCGCTGCCGCCGGCACGAACTTCCAGCGCACATCGTGGAAGCGCGCCAGCGTCTCACGGTGCGCGATGCTGATCACGGTCACGCCCGGCAGCTCGCGCGGCAAGGCGGCATAGAGCACCTCTTCGGTCTCGCCATCCATGGCGCTGCTGGCTTCATCCAGGAACACGATGCGCGGACGATTCAGAAACACCCGCACGAAGGCCAGCCGCTGCTGCTCGCCCGGCGACAGTGCCTGGCTCCAGTTGGCCGCCACATCCAGCCGGTCGGCCAGGTGTGACAGGCGGCACAGGGCCAGGTAACGGGTGATGCGGGCATCTTCGAAACTGCCTTCGGCCGCCGGATAGGAGAGCGCGGCCCGCAGGCTGCCGATGGGCAGGTAGCTGCGCTGGGGCAGGAACATCACCGGCGCATCCTGCGGCAGGCCGACCTGGCCATGACCATAGGGCCAGACATCGGCCATGGCGCGGATCAGCGTGGACTTGCCACATCCCGAGGGGCCGCTGATGAGCACGTGCTCGCCCGACTCCACCCGGGCATCGAGGCTGCGCATCATCGGCGCACCATCCGGGAAGGACAGCTGCAAACCCGACACCGTCACCGCACTGCCCGCATGCGGCGTGACCTCGATGGTGCGCGCCATGCCGGCCGCACGCTCCACATCGGCATGGAAGCCCGCCAGCCGGTTGATACTGGCCTTCCAGCTGGCCAGCGTGGTGAAGGCATTGATGAACCATGACAGCGCATCCTGCACCTGGCCGAAGGCATCGCTGATCTGCATCAGCACACCCAGCGAAATGGCGCCCGAGAAGTAGCGCGGCGCCGATACCAGCATGGGGAAGATCACGGCGAACTGGCCATAGAAATTGACCGCCACATTGAGCTTCTTGGTCAGCCGCATGATGTCCCACCAGTTGCGGCGGATATCGTCCAGGCGTGCCGTGAGCTGCGTGCGTTCCTGCGCCTCGCCGCGATACAGGGCCACCGCCTCGGCATGCTCGCGCACGCGGATCAGACCGAAACGGAAGTTGGCCTCGAAGCGCTCCTGGTTGAAGCTCAGTCCCACCAGCGGACGACCGATCCACCACACCAGCCCGGACCCGACGGCGGCATAGGCGATCACGAACCAGACCATGTAACCGGGAATGACCCAGCTGTGACCACCGGCCGAAAAACTCAGCGGGCCACTGACCGACCACAGGATATGGATGAAGGAAAACAGGGTGACGCTGCTGGAGATGAACCCGAGCACCAGCGACAGCGTGTCGGAGGTCAGTGCATGCAGGTCCTCGGCAATGCGCTGGTCGGGGTTGTCCGAGAGCCGCCCCTCCTGCCCCTGCTCGATGCGGTAATAGGCGCGATGCGCCAGCCACTGGTCGAGATAGCGGGTGCTCATCCAGTAGCGCCAGCGGATCTGCAGCGCCTGCTTCAGGTAGACGCTGTAGATGGCGATGGCCACGAACACGAAGGCCAGGCCCGAGAACTGCCACAGCAGCGATTTGAACTGCGGATAGTCGCGCGATTGCAGCACGTTGTACATGTCGCGGTTCCACGAGTTCAGGCGCACGTTGATGTAGACCATGCCCAGGTTCAGGGCAATGATGGACAGCAGCAGCGCCCAGGCCTTCCACTTTTCTTCGGACACCCAGAACGGCCGGATGAGCCGCCATATCTGGGCGCGGGTGGCACGGTTGGCGAGATGGCTGGGATCGGCCGGTGGCGTGGAAGCGACTGCAGGGGACGGGTGTTCGGTCATGTCGTGGTCCTGGCGGTTGTTTTGCTGCCCAGCTTGCCGCAGAAGACTTAACGCAGGCTTAAGCCCCCTCTCTCGCCCATCCCGTGGGACTGCGCAGAGGCTATCGCTTCCATCGGAAGATTCAATCCAGGGCCGTGGCGATTGCCGCTAGACTGCCCTCTTCGCACCATGTTGCCGGTCATCAACGCCGTGTCCGAAGGTGGACTAATACCATCGTCTGGTAGGCGCCTGCGGGCTGACCCGCAATAATCGGCAACATCGGCAGCATCGGTCACAAGTCACTGTCGCGTCACCAGTCCATCATTCCAGGGAGCCTGTCATGCATCCACTTACCCCCAAGCGTCGCTCACTGAGCGTCGCCGCCCAATTGTCACTGAGCTTTGCGCTGGTACTGGCGATGATGCTGGTGCTGACCGTGGTCAGCATTACCAAGGTCAATGCCATCGAAGGCAGCCTGGCGCGGGTCAGCGAAGACAACAACGTCAAGCAGCGCTACGCCATCAACTTCCGCGGCAGCGTGCATGACCGCGCCATCGCCCTGCGCGACCTGACCCTGGTGGGCGATGCCGAGGTCAAGGACGTGACGGCCCAGATCGACAAGCTCGACGCCGATTATCAGCAGTCGGCCAAGCCGCTCGATGCGGTCTTCGCCAGCATGAGCGTGCGTCCCGACGAGCGCGCCAGCCTGGAACGCATCAAGGCCATGGAAGCCCGCGCCATGCCGCTGGCCGCCAAGGCCATCGCGGCACGCAAGGCGGGTGACATCGAGGCTGCGCGCCAGTTGATGCTGGGCCAGGTCAAGCCGGCCTTTGTCGAATGGCTGGCCGCGATCAACCAGTTCATCGACCTGGAAGAAGGCATGAGCCAGGCGGAATCAGCCAAGGCCCGCAGCACCGCACGCGGCTTCCAGGCCTTCATGCTGATCCTGCTCAGCGCCGCGCTGGTGGCCGGCGTGGTGCTGGCCACGCTGATCACCCGCTCCATCCGTGGCGCACTGGGCGCCGAACCGGACGAGGTCAAGCAAGTGGCGCTGGCCGTGGACCGTGGGGAGCTGTACCACGAGGTGACGCTGCGCCGTGTCGGCAATGCGCGTCGCCAGAGCATCATGGAAGCCCTGGCCGAAATGAGCGGCAACCTGCGCAACACCGTCAGCGAAGTGCGCGATGCCGCCGCTGGCGTCGCCACCATCAGCGCCCAGATCGCCGCCGGCAACAGCGACCTCTCGGCCCGCACCGAAGACCAGGCCGCCTCGCTGGAAGAAACCGCCTCGGCCATGGAGCAACTGACCGCGACCGTCAAGCAGAACGACGGCCATGCCCGCGAAGCCAACCAGCTGGCACGCAATGCCTCCGACATCGCCAAGCAGGGTGGCGCCATCGTCGAAGAGGTGGTCGATACCATGGCCGCCATCAACACCTCGTCGCGCAAGATCGTGGACATCATCGGGGTGATCGACGGTATCGCCTTCCAGACCAACATCCTGGCCTTGAATGCCGCAGTGGAAGCGGCCCGTGCCGGTGAACAGGGACGCGGTTTCGCCGTGGTCGCCACCGAGGTGCGCAGCCTGGCCCAACGCAGTGCGGCGGCCGCCAAGGAAGTCAAGCAACTGATCGACGCCTCGGTCAACAACGTCGAAGCCGGGACCCGCCTGGTGGAACGTGCCGGCGAGACCATGGAACAGATCGTGACCAGCGTGCAGCAGGTCACCGATGTGATGGGTGAGATTTCCACCGCCAGCCATGAGCAGAGCGTGGGCATCGAGGAAGTCAACAAGGCCATTGCCCTGATGGATCAGGTGACCCAGCACAATGCCGCGCTGGTGGAACAGGCCAGCGCCGCCGTGGCCACGCTGCAGGAGCAGGCGGTGAACCTGAACCAGGCGGTGGGCGTATTCCAGCTGGAAGCACCGGACGCGCTGGTGCCGGCACCGGTGGCGGGGGTGTCCACGGCAAGGGCTGCACAAACCGCGCCGCTGTTGCGTACCGTACAGGTCCCGCTGCAAGTGGCACCGGCACTGCCGATGGAAAAACTGGCAGCCTGATGCTTAAGTGATCCGATGATCAGGTGGCCTCGATCCGGGGCCACCTGGTCTTCCCCTCGCGAGCGGGCAGGCGCTGCTGGCGCTACCCTCTGTGCACCACCCTTCCCCTCACAACTCTCCCAGGAAGTCCTCCACGAACGCGCGCATGCGTGCCTGCCGTGCGCTGGCCATGGCCGCTCCGCTGGCGGTCTGGAAGCCCTCCTGCAAGCGCAACAGCTTGGCCGGGAAATGGTCCAGCGCGAAGCGACGATCCTCCAGTACCCGCCCGTGCGCCTGTGGGTCCAGCGGTTCATAGAGCGCCGACCCCATCCGCCCTGCCACATAGAAACAACGAGCCACACCAATGGCGCCGATGGCGTCCAGCCGGTCGGCATCCTGCACGATCTTCGCCTCCAGCGACTGCGGCGTGATCTGCGCGGAGTAGCTGTGAGCCTGCACGGCATGGGCTACGCGGTCGGCGTCTTGCGCGGTCCACCCCAGTGCGTCCAGGATTTCCCGCGCACGTTGCGCCGAGAGCGTCGAGGCCTGGGCGCGCAGGGACGAATCCTTCTCCACCCGCACGCAGTCATGCAAGAGCACGGCGGCCAGCAGGATGCGCAGGTCACCACCCTCCTCCTGCTGGAGGCGGCGTGCATTGTTCCAGACCCGCAGCAGATGCGAGAGATCATGCGAACCATCACCGGCGTCATCGAGGACATAGGGCAACAACGATAGGGCCAACTGCTCCTGTGGCAGGAAGGCGACGGCGGCTTGAGAGAGATTCATGGCTGCAACAGATGAATGGATGGCAATTCATCAGTATCGCCGATCAGGGAACTTCAAGCGCCGGCCACCATTCCGATTTTCCGACAAGTGTTTTTGTCTTGTCCGATACACCTGGGCCCCACGCCTATGAGATGATGCGGCTTCCATGGCGTCCACCCTATCGCGGGCCAGCCCCCGGATCACGATAGCGGCCCTGCTGCCGCAACGATCTGCCAGCCACGCATGAAGCCGCGCCGCAGGCCAACCTGTCCTGCGCCCGCCGCAGTATCGCCGTCGCCCGCCGCCCCCCTTTTTGGAGTTTGTTGCATGTTCAGCTGGTTCGAAAAACTGGTCCATCCCTACCCGGAAACACATCCCCTGCCGCCGCCACGCGGCTTCATGCGCTTCATCTGGTTCTGTACCCGGGGCGTACGCCCCTACATCGCCGCCATGACGCTGATGACGGCCATCATCGGTGTATTCGAGGCACTGCTGTTTGCGGCGCTGGGCCGCATCGTCGACTGGCTGGCCAAGGTCGAACCGGCACACCTGTGGGCGCAAGAGGGACACACGCTGCTGTGGCTGTTGCTGATCCTGGCCGCCAGTCCGCTGCTGATCGCACTGCAGACCATGTTCAAGCACCAGACCCTGGCCGGCAACTTCCCCATGCTGCTGCGCTGGAATTTCCATCGCCTCATGCTCAGCCAGAGCATGAGCTTCTACCAGAACGAATTCGCCGGCCGGGTCGCCACCAAGGTCATGCAAAGCGCGTTGGCGGTGCGTGACTTCTGCATGATCGTGGGCGACATCCTAGTCTTCATCACCATCTACTTCGCGACCCTGATCGGCGTGGTCGGCAGCTTCGACATGTGGATGCTGGCGCCCTTCTTCGTCTGGCTGGCAGCCTTCGCGGTGGCACTACGCTACTTCGTGCCGCGCCTGTCGGCGGTGGCACGCAACCAGGCCGATGCGCGTTCGCTGATGACCGGTCGCATCACGGACGCCTACACCAACATCGCCACCGTCAAGCTGTTCTCGCATGCCGGCCGCGAGGCTGATTACGCCCGCAGCGCGATGCGCGAATTCCTGACCACGGTGCATCGCCAGATGCGGCTGGTTTCGGGTTTCGAGGTGGTCAACCACATCCTGAACATGATCCTCATCATCGGAGCCAGCGGGGTATCGCTGTACCTGTGGACCCAGGGCAAGGTGGGCATCGGTGCGGTGGCCGCCAGCACCGCCATGGCGCTGCGCCTGAACGGCATCGCCCACTGGGTGATGTGGGAAATGTCGGCCCTGTTCGAGCACGTCGGTACGGTGCAGGACGGCATCAATACGCTGGCGCTGGCGCATGACGTCAAGGATGCGCCGGATGCCAAGCCGCTGAAGGTCGCGCAGGGCGAACTGCGCTTCGAGGGCGTGAGCTTCAGCTATGGTGGCGCGGCGCCACGTCCGGTGGTGGACCGCCTGGACCTGGTGATCAAACCCGGCGAAAAGATCGGCCTGGTCGGCCGCTCCGGTGCCGGCAAGTCGACCATCGTCAACCTGCTGCTGCGTTTCTACGATATCGAGGGTGGCCGCATCACCATCGATGGCCAGGACATCGCCCACGTCACCCAGGACAGCCTGCGTGCGCAGATCGGCATGGTCACCCAGGACACCTCCCTGCTGCATCGTTCGGTGCGCGAGAACGTGATCTATGGCCGCCCCGACGCCAGTGATGCCGAGATGGTCCGCGCCGCCGAACAGGCCGAGGCGCATGACTTCATCGGCACCCTGGCCGATGCCAAGGGCCGTACCGGCTACGACGCCCATGTCGGCGAACGCGGCGTGAAGCTGTCCGGCGGCCAGCGCCAGCGCATCGCGATTGCCCGCGTGATGCTCAAGGATGCGCCCATCCTCCTGCTGGACGAGGCCACCAGCGCGCTCGATTCGGAAGTGGAAGCGGCCATCCAGACCAGCCTGTACAAGCTGATGGAAGGCAAGACCGTAGTCGCCATCGCGCACCGTCTGTCCACCATCGCGGCCATGGATCGCCTGATCGTGCTGGACCAGGGGCGCATCGTCGAGCAAGGCACGCACAGCCAGCTGCTGGCGGCCAACGGCTTGTATGCGCGGCTGTGGGCGCACCAGAGCGGTGGCTTCCTGGGCGAAGAAGAAGACGAAGCAGCAGCGGCCTGATGCCGTCGCTGTATAAATGATTTATATCATTTATGCAAAGCCGGGCCGGAAATGAAAATGGGCACACTCTGTTGAGTGTGCCCATTTTTCTTTGCCTGACGAAGATCCGCATGATCATCCATGGCGGTTCCCATCTCATACCGTTCGGACTGAGTAGCGGCAACGCCGCGTATCGAAGGCGCGCCGTCAGCGTTCATTTCAACAGGCCGGGGAGCGCCTTCGTTACGGCCCCACAGGGCCTACTCAGTCCGATCGGAAGTCCGACTGATGGGAGACCTATCGCCCTTTCCGCAGACCCTTACTGCAGATTGAACGAAGCCGTCTTCACCTCCTTGGAATCCAGGCCCACCTGCACCTGGAATTCACCCGGCTCGGCCACGTATTCCAGCTTGGCGTTATAGAAGGACAGCGCCTTGCGGTCGATGCTGAAGCGCACCTGCTTTTCTTCTCCCGGCTGCAACATCAGCTTGCGGAAATCCTTCAGTTCCTTGACCGGGCGCACCACCGAGGCCGCCACGTCGCGGATGTACAGCTGCACCACGGTCGCACCGGCGCGACGGCCGATATTCTTCACGGTGACGCTGGCCTCCACCTTGCCATCGGCCTGCATGGTCGGCTGCGACAAACTCACCTCGGAGAGCTTGAACTCGGTATAGCTGAGGCCATAGCCGAAGGGATAGAGCGGGCCATTGGGCTCGTCGAAGTATTGCGAGGTGTAGTTGCCGGGCTTGCCTTCGGTAAAGGGACGACCGACACGCGGATGGTTGTAGTAGCTCGGGATCTGCCCCACCGACCGCGGGAAGGTCAGCGGCAGCTTGCCGGAAGGATTGACGTCGCCGAACAGCACATCGGCAATCGCATTGCCCCCCTCGGTGCCGGTGTACCAGGTCTCCAGCACGGCCGAGGCGTTCTCGCGTGCCCAGTTCAGGTCCAGCGGGCGGCCATTCATCAAGACCAGCACCAGCGGCTTGCCGGTGGCCTTGAGCGCCTTGAGCAGATCTTGCTGGCTCTGCGGCAGCGACAGCGAAGTGCGGCTGGAGGATTCATGCGACATGCCACGCGACTCACCCACGGCGGCCACGATGACGTCGGCATTGGCGGCCGCCTGCACGGCTTCGGCGATCATCGCCTGCGGGCTGCGCTTGTCCTGCACCACCTCCGGATCATCCCAGTTCAGGAAGTTGAGGTAATCGACGATATGCTTGTCTTCGGTGATGTTGGCGCCACGGGCATAGACCAGCCTGCCCTGCGTACCCACCGCGGCCTGCAGGCCCTGGCGCACGGTGATGGTCTGCTTGTCGCGGCCGGCGGCCGACCAGCTGCCCAGCATGTCGATGTGCGAATCGGCCAGCGGGCCGACCAGCGCGATGCGGGCATTCTTCTTCAGCGGCAGCGTGGCGTTGCGGTTTTCCAGCAGCACCATGGACTGCTGCGCCACTTCACGGGCAGCGGCGCGATGCAGGCGTGCATCGGCATAGACATCGGCCGGATCATCGGCAGCACGGCCGATGCGCACGAACGGGTCCTTGAACAGGCCCAGGTCGTACTTGGCGCCGAGGATGTCGCGCACGGCGTTGTCCAGTTCCTGCTGCGAGACCTTGCCCGAGCGCACCAGCTCCGGCAGTTGCTTGATGTAGACCTGGTCGGCCATGCTCATGTCGGTGCCGGCCTTCATGGACAGGCGCGCCGCTTCGCTGTCGTTCTGCGCCACGCCGTGGTTGACCAGTTCGGTGATGGCACCGTGGTCAGACACGGTCAGGCCCTTGAAGCCCCAATCGCGGCGCAGCAGGTCCTGCAGCAGCCAGGTGTTGGAGGTAGCGGGGGCGCCATTGATGGAATTGAGCGCCACCATCACCGCACCGGCGCCGGCATCGATGGCGGCGCGATACGGCGGCAGGTAGTCGTTGTACATGCGTTGCGGGTCCATGTTGACCACGTTGTAGTCGCGCCCGCCCTCCACCGCCCCATACAGCGCGAAGTGCTTGACGCTGGCCATGACGCGATTGGCGGCGATGGGCCGGGTCTCGCCCTGCAGTGCGCGCACCGAGACATCGGCGATGCGCGAGACCAGGTAGGGGTCTTCACCGAAACCTTCCGAGGTGCGGCCCCAGCGCGGGTCGCGGCTGATGTCCACCATCGGCGCGAAGGTCATGTCGATGCTGTCGGCCGCGGCTTCCTCGGCAGAGGTGCGCATGGCCTTGGCAACCAGGTCCATGTCCCAGCTGGAGGCCAGGCCCAGTCCGATCGGGAAGGTGGTGCGATGGCCGTGGATCACGTCGTAGGCGAAGAACATCGGGATCTTCAGGCGCGAGCGCATCGCGCCTTCCTGCAGCGGCCGGTTCTCGGCGCGGGTGACCGAATTGAAGGTGCCACCGACGCGGCCGGCGGCCAGTTCCTCTGCCAGCTTCTTGGCGGGCATTTCCGGGCCGATGCTGATCAGGCGCAACTGGCCGATCTTTTCTTCCAGCGTCATCTGGCGCAGCAGGTCGTCGATGAAGGCGGTCTTGTCACCCAGCAAGGCGGGGTTGGCTTGCGCATGGGCCGCGGGGCCACTGAGCGCGGCGCTACAGGCCAGCGCGCACAGGGTCATGGCCAAGGCCAGGCGGGGGCGGCGCACGGGCGCGGCTTGCCGCTCGGTAAGCTTGTGGGACACGGGTTTCCTCTCTTTTTCTAAACTTTGGCGGCGCGCTGCTCTCTACAGGGTGCAGCGGCCCGTCGAAGGCGGTCTGGCCGGCGGGATCAGTTATTGCTTGTCTTCTATGATGCTTAGCCGGTCGGACGGTTCGCTATATTATTCTGTTTTGATGCCTGTAGGACAGACAGGACCATGGCGGTGACCAGCCCGTTTGTGCTGGAATGCCGCCTCTTTGTGGAGAGATGCATTGATCAAACGTGGATTGAAATGGAGTTTCCTGCACGGCATGGTGCTGACAGCCTCGCTGCTGGCAGCCTCGGTGCAGGCGCAGAGCAACCAGGGCTTCGACCTCAACCAGGCCGTGGCACGCGCCAGGGCGCTGGCTGACAAGCCTTACCAGAAACCGGCGAGCAATCTCTCGCCGACCTTTGCGGCGATGCAGTTTGCCGACTACATGAAGATCCAGCCGAAGAGCGAGAAGTTCGAATGGCGCGACCAGAAGACGCCCTTCAAGCTGGCCTTCTACCACCAGGGCATGCAGTTCAACGCGCCGGTGGCGATCCACGAGATCATCGATGGTCGCGTGCAGGATGTGGGCTACAGCACCGACCGCTTCAACTTCGGTGACCTGGCGCTGGCCAAGGACAGCACCGCGCACCTGGGCTATGCGGGCTTCCGGGTGGTCTATCCGCTCAACCGCGATGACAAGGAAGACGAGGTCATGAGCGTACTGGGCGCAAGCTATTTCCGCGTGATCGGCAAGGGCCAGGTCTATGGCCTGTCGGCGCGCGGCCTGGCCATCGATACGGCCATGCTGAGCGGCGAGGAATTCCCGCACTTCACCGAATTCTGGATCCAGCGTCCAGCCCCGGGGGAGAAGCAGCTGACCTTCTATGCGCTGCTGGATTCGCCACGCGCCACCGGCGCCTACAAGTTCACGTTGACCCCGGGCCAGGATGCGCTGCTGGATGTGCAGGCCCGCGTGTTCCTGCGCGGCGAAGTGGGCCGCCTGGGCATTGCACCGCTGACCAGCATGTTCCTGTTCGGCCCCAACCAGCAATCCTCGCGCCGCAACTTCCGCCCGGCCATCCATGACTCCAACGGTCTGGCGATCCACACTGGCAATGGCGAATGGCTGTGGCGTCCGCTCAACGATCCGCAGAACGTGGAAGTGAGTTCCTTCGAGGTGACCAATCCACGTGGCTTCGGGCTGCTGCAGCGGGGCCGCGAGTTCTCGGCCTTCGAAGACCTGAAGGACCGCTACGACCTGCGTCCTTCGGCCTGGATCGAGCCGCGTGGCGACTGGGGTCGTGGCGCGGTGCAACTGGTGGAAATCCCCACCGCCGACGAGACCAACGACAACATCGTGGCCTACTGGCTGCCGTCGCAATTGCCGGCCCGCGGCACACCGGTGGCCTACGACTACCGCATCCACTGGACCATGGACGAGCCGGCCATCCTCAACAACGAGGTGGGTTGGGTCAAGCAGACCTTCCATACCGATGGCGAGCTCACGCAGGCCAACCTGATCCGTGCCTTCGACGGTACCACGGCCCTGCTGGTGGACTTCACCGGCGGCCCGCTGGGCAAGCTGCCGGCCGGGACCCAGGTGCAGCCGCAGGTGAGCGTGTCCAACAATGGCGAGCTGATCGATGCGCAACTGCAGCCCAATCCAGCCATCAACGGCTGGCGCCTGACCTTGCGGGTGAAGATCCGCAACGTTGCACAGGCGGTGGAATTGCGGGCCGCGCTCACCGCCAACGGCAAGCCGCTGACCGAGACCTGGAGCTATCAGCTGCCGCCGCGTTCGGATGTGCAGCGGACCTTCTGATCCCGAGGTACAGAAACAGTAAATTGTTTATATCAATAAAAATGGGCTGCAAGTGATATCACTTGCAGCCCATTTTTTTCGGCATCGCATCTTGCATCGTGCCGTGCATCACATCAGGCGCAAACATGCGCAAGCTGGCGATCAGCTCTCCACCGACTCGCCGCGCAGGCGGGCGATGACGCCATCCAGGGCATCGAGGTCGTTGAAGTTGATGATCAACTGCCCCTTGTTGCGGGCGCCGGTCTTGATGCTGACCTGGGTCGCCAGGAGGTCGGAGAGCTCTTCTTCCAGCCGGGCGATGTCACGCGACTTGTCGCGGGCTTCGCGTGGCTTGGCGGCCTGTTCGGCGGAGGCGCGGGTGACCAGCTTTTCGGCGTCGCGCACCGACATGCGCTTGGCCACGATCTGGTTGGCCAGCTGGATCTGGGTCGCCGAATCCACCGCCAGCAACGCGCGGGCATGGCCCATGTCGATGTCGCCGGCCATGAGCATGGTCTGCACCGGCTTGGCCAGGTTCAGCAGGCGCAACAGGTTCGACACCGCACTGCGCGAGCGGCCCACGGCCAGCGCTGCCTGCTCGTGGGTGAAGGCGAAATCGGTGATCAGGCGATGGATGCCCTGGGCTTCTTCCAGGGGATTGAGGTCCTCGCGCTGCATGTTTTCGATCAGCGCCATGGCGGCGGTGGTCTGGTCGTCCACGTTCTTCACCAGCACCGGCACTTCGGTCAGGCCGGCGATCTTGGCGGCGCGGAAGCGGCGCTCGCCGGCGATGATCTCGTAGACGTCGCGGCCGTTCTTCTGGCCGATGGCGCGGATCAGGATGGGCTGCAGCAGGCCCTGTTCCTTGATGGAAGCGGCCAGCTCGTTGAGCGCGCCCTCGTCCATGCGGGTGCGCGGCTGGTACTTGCCGGCCTGCAGCTCGGTGACGGCCATCACGCTGGGCAGGCCGGCCTTGGCCGCTTGCGCCTGCGCTTCTTCGGTGATGTCGGAGGAGCCACCCAGGAGTGCGTCCAGTCCGCGTCCCAGTCCCTTGGATTTTTTCGGTAGAGTTGCCATGCGATTGCCTGATGAAAACGATGCCTGATTACAGCGTCTTGATGCGCTCGACCATTTCCGCGCCGAACGCGATATAGGCCTGCGCACCCTTGGAGGAAGGATCGAAGGTTACGCCCGGCAAGCCGTACGAAGGCGCTTCGGCCAGTCGCACATTGCGCGGGATGACGGTCTTGAAGACCTTGTCGCCGAAGTGCTGTTCCAGCTGGTCCGAGACCTGTTGCGACAGCGTCATGCGCGGGTCGAACATCACCCGCAGCAGACCGATCACCTTCAACTCCGGGTTCAGCTTGGCATGCACCTTCTTGATGGTGTTGACCAGGTCCGACAGGCCTTCGAGTGCGTAGTATTCGCACTGCATCGGGATGATCACGCCATGCGCCGAGCACAGGCCGTTCAGGGTCAGCATGGACAGTGCCGGCGGGCAGTCGATGAGGATGAAGTCGTAGTCTTCCGCCACCTCGGCGAAGGCAATCTTCAGGCGCGCCTCGCGCTGCTCCAGTTCGACCATCTCGACTTCGGCACCGGCCAGCTCACGATTGGCCGGCAGCACGTCGAAACCGCCCGCCTCCGAACGCTTGCGCACGCTGCGGATATCGGACATGCCCAGCAGCACTTCATAGATCGACGCTTCCAGCGTGGCCTTGTTGATGCCGGCACCCATGGTGGCATTGCCCTGGGGATCGAGGTCGGCCAGCAGCACGCGCTGGTTCAGCTGCGCCAGACCGGCGGCCAGGTTGACCGCGGTGGTGGTCTTGCCTACGCCACCTTTCTGGTTGGCGACACAAAATATTTTTGCCATATCTTTTTTATGTGAGCGTTATTGCGTGGTCAACTTGATGCCGAAACCGATCAGGAAGATCCCGGCCGCACGCGAGGCCAGCTTGGCGATGGTGCGATTGCGGGCCATGCGACGGGCGGCGGCATTGCCGACGAAGATCAGGAAACTGCCGTAGAACAAGGTGCAGGTACTGATCACGGCGCCCATCGTGAAGAAGGTGAGCGAGCCCTGTTGCGTGGCGGGGTCCAGGAACAGCGGGAAGAACGCCATGTAAAACACGATGGCTTTCGGGTTGAACAAGGTGACCAGAAAGCCGCGCCGGAATTCTGCGGCGTTGGAAAAGGGTACGACTGTACCACCGCCCTCGCCTCTTGCAAACAAAAGACGCCCGCCGAGGTAGGCCAGGTAGGCCGCGCCCAGGTATTGCAGGCCGTGGAACAGCAAGGGGTTGGCGTGCAGCAGCGCGGCCACGCCGGCCGCCGCCAGGAACATGAGCACGATGTCACCGAGCATGAGACCCGCCTGCGCCATGAAGCCACCGCGCAAGCCACCCTTGGCCGCGCAGGTCAGCACGCAGAAGGTACCGGGGCCGGGCAGCAGCAGGAACACCATGGTGGCGGCAATCAGTTGCCAGATATCGGTGATGCCGAGGGAATGAAAGATCGCCTGCATGGTGGGTCTCCTTGAATGTGAGCGGCCCGGGTTGCTGCCCGGGCCGCCGGCCTGATGTCAGGTGCCGTATTACGGCTTGCTCTTGACCACCCGCGCGGTATCGAAACCCTGCTTGGTGGCGTTGTTGAGTGCGTTCTCGTATTGCTCGTCGCTGATGGTCGGCGTGCGCGAGAGAATCCACAGGTATTCGCGCGAGGGGCTGCCGACGGTGGCCAGCGTGTATTGCTCGTCCAGGTCCATGATCCAGTAGTCGCCCCAGACCATCGGCACCCACGACAGCCAGGCTGGCGCAAAGCGCACTTCCAGCTTGCTGTTGTTGCTGCCCGGGACCACCCGTGCCACGCCTTTGGCTTCATCGATGCCATCGGCGGTCTTGCAGCGGTTGGTGACGTCGATCATGCCATCGTCACGGCCAGCATACTCGGCGCTGGTGCCGGAGATGCATTTTTTCTGGAAGCTGTTGGGAATCTTGGCGATTTCGTACCATTTGCCCGCATAGCGCTTCAGGTCCACGGAGGGCACGGTCTTGACTTCCTGGGCGCTGGCGGTGGCGATGACGCCATAGGCTGCCATCGAGACCATGGTGGCCACCAGGGCCTGTTTGAGTTTGTTCATCAGGTCGCTCTTTCCATGAAGATGAGATGCCGTTCGGCATCCAGGCCCGGCACCTGCAGGGGCTGCACTTGCTGCACCTTCCACCCCGCCGGCAACCGGTCGATTTCCTCTTGCGGCAGCACACCCTTGAGGGCGATGTACTTGCCACCTTGTTGCAGGAGGTGGTTCGACCATGTGACGAAGTCCTTCAGTTCCGCAAAGGCACGCGACGTGATGACATCGTACTGTTGCTCGACTGGCAACTGCTCGACGCGGGCATGCAGGACCGTCACATTGCCCAGTTGCAATTCAGCCTTGACCTGGTTGAGGAAGGCGGTCTTCTTCTGGACCGTATCGACGAGGGTGATCTTCATCTGCGGCTCGGCCTCGGCGGCCCAGATCGCCAGCACGATGCCCGGCAGGCCACCGCCGGCGCCCACATCCAGCACGCGCTGCGCGCCGGCAAAGGCGGTCATGGCCGAGAGCGAATCCAGCAGATGGTGCGACACCATCTGGGCCGGGTCACGCAAGGCGGTCAGGTTGTAGACCTTGTTCCACTTCGCCAGCAAGGCCTGGTAGGCCATCAGCCTGGCGATCTGCGCCTCCGAGAGCGTGAGCCCGAGGGCCTGGGCCCCCTCTTTCAGAGTGCGGGTCAGTGAGGACAGGTCTGCAGTGTTGCTCATCCGTGATGCCTTGTTATTGATCTGGGTCGGTAGTGCCGCGGGCAGTAATGTGAAGCTTTGCGCAGCTTCAGGCCGCCTGGTTGTCGCTGGCGGCCAACTGCTTCAGGCCGCCCTTCTTCAGATGCACCAGCAACAGCGACAGCGCCGCCGGGGTCACGCCGGAAATGCGCGAGGCCTGGCCCAGGGTCTCGGGGCGATGCTTGTTGAGCTTCTGGCGTACTTCGATGGACAGTGCCTTGACGTCCATGTAATCCAGATCGGCGGGCAGCTTCAGGTTTTCGCTATGGTCCTGGCGGCTGATCTCGTTGGCCTGGCGGGCGATGTAACCGGCGTACTTGACCTGGATCTCGACCTGCTCGCGCACCGGGCCGTCTTCGATGCCGGGGCCGGCCAGGGGCTGGCCTTCGGTACCGGTCAGGCTCATCAGGCTGTCGTAGTTGACGTTGGGACGGCGCAGCAGGTCCAGCAGGTTGTATTCGCGCTCAATGGCCTTGCCCAGCACGCGCTCGGCTTCGGCAGCGGCGAGGATGCGCGGATTCACCCAGGTGGATTTGAGGCGTTCCATTTCACGTGAAACGGCTTCGCGCTTGCGTTCGAAGGCTTCCCACTGGGCATCGCCCACGCAACCCAGTTCGCGGCCGATTTCGGTCAGGCGCAGGTCGGCATTGTCTTCGCGCAGCGAGAGACGGTATTCGGCGCGGCTGGTGAACATGCGATACGGCTCCTGCACGCCCTGGGTGACCAGGTCATCGACCAGCACGCCCAGATAGGCTTCGTCGCGGCGCGGAGTCCAGGCGTCGCGGCCCTGGGTCTGCAAGGCGGCGTTGATGCCGGCCAGCATGCCCTGGGCGGCGGCTTCTTCGTAACCGGTGGTGCCATTGATCTGGCCGGCGAAGAACAGGCCCTGGACCTGGCGGGTCTCCAGCGAGGACTTCAGGCCACGCGGGTCGTAGTAATCGTATTCGATGGCATAGCCGGGGCGCAGGATGTGGGCGTTTTCCATGCCCTTCATCGAGCGCACCAGCTCCAGCTGCACGTCGAATGGCAGGCTGGTGGAGATGCCATTGGGGTAGAACTCGTGGGTGGTCAGGCCCTCGGGTTCCAGGTAGATCTGGTGAGAATCCTTGCTGGCGAAGCGATGGATCTTGTCTTCGATGGAGGGGCAGTAACGCGGGCCCACGCCTTCGATGACGCCGGTGTACATGGGGCTGCGATCCAGGCCGCCACGGATGATGTCGTGGGTACGGCTGTTGGTATGGGTGATCCAGCACGGCATCTGGCGCGGATGCATGGCGGCGTTGCCCATGACGGAGAACACCGGTACCGGATCGAGATCGCCTGGTTGTTCTTCCAGGATGGCCAGGTTGATGCTGCGGCCATCGATACGCGGCGGCGTGCCGGTTTTCAAACGGCCTTGCGGCAGCTTCAATTCCTTCAATCGGGCGGAAAGCGAGACGGCTGGCGGATCACCGGCACGGCCGCCGGAATAATTGTTCAGTCCTACGTGGATTTTCCCGTCCAGGAAGGTACCCGCGGTCAATACCACTGCATGGCCCGCGAAGCGGATACCGGCCTGGGTCACAGCGCCGACGACGCGGTCACCTTCCAGCATCAGGTCATCCACTGCCTGCTGGAACAGCCACAGGTTGGGCTGGTTCTCCAGACGGGAGCGGATCGCTGCCTTGTACAGGATGCGGTCAGCCTGGGCGCGGGTAGCGCGCACGGCCGGCCCTTTGGAGGAGTTCAGGATGCGGAACTGGATGCCCGCCTCGTCGGTGGCAATGGCCATCGCCCCACCCATGGCATCGACTTCCTTGACCAGGTGACCCTTGCCGATCCCGCCAATGGAGGGATTGCAGGACATCTGGCCCAGCGTCTCGATGTTGTGCGTCAAGAGCAGGGTTTTCTGGCCCATGCGGGCTGCGGCCAGTGCAGCTTCGGTGCCGGCGTGACCGCCGCCAACGACAATGACGTCAAATTGTGTGGGGAATAGCATGATGCGGGCCTCGTGGTGAGGTGAGAACAGAGGCGAGATTATAAGACCTTTTATCCGGAGGGGTCGGCAGGCAGGTCCCTGGCTGTTGGTTTACCGCACTTCCCTGCCCTGTCTAACGCTATCGGCGATGACTTCCGATAGGTATAGCTGATCAATGAAACAGCATCGCTACTGTTTCACGTGGAACATCGGGAGGATGTCTTTGTGCTTGGATGAAATTCAACGAGCAAATAAAAACGGAGCCATCGGCTCCGTCTTCAACTTCATTCACGCTGTTTCACGTGAAACATCAAACATGCTTTCTAGCGAAGAAACGCGTCGTACCCGGACTTCAGGATCAACGCTCCGACCACGATCAGGAACAACTTGCGCACAAAGACGCTGCCATGCTTCATCGCCAGTCGGGTGCCAACCAGCGAGCCACCGATATTGAATATTGCCATCAGCAGACCCAATTGCCAGATCACATGGCCGCTATACCCGAACCAGCACAAGGCTGCGAGATTGGTCGCGATGTTGACGAACTTGGAGACCGCCGATGCCGACAGGAAGTCATAGCTGAACACTCGTACGAACAGGAAGACCAGGAAGCTCCCCGTACCCGGGCCGAACACACCGTCGTAGAAACCGACCGCACCACCGATCAGGGCGGCGTAGATCATTTCCCTGCTCCCACTCAACGTGGGCGCATGGGTCGTACCGAAATCCTTCTTCTTCAGCGTGTACAGCGCCACCGCGATCAATACAAAGGGCAAGGCCTTGCGGATCAGATCCGTCGGGATATGCGTCACCACGTACGCACCGAAGAAGGAAAAGGCAAACGCCGCCATGGCCGCCGGTGTCACGGTGCTCCAACGTACTGCCACCTTGCGCGCAAAATTGATGGCGGCAGCACTGGTACCCATGACGCCGGCCACTTTGTTGGTACCCAGCAGCGTGGCCGGTGCGGTATTGGGAAAGACCGAGAACAAGGTCGGCACCAGCACCAGCCCTCCCCCGCCCACCACCGCATCGATCAGACCGGCAACGAACGCAGCGCCGCACAGGATGACGTAATCAAGCATGCCTCACCTCCATGACGAAACGGACCGGACCGGCATAAGGTGATGTGGACAAGGGGAAGATGGGACCGATAGCAGTGACGCAAGGCTGTGCATAAGATAAGACGCGGATTGGTGATCTGGATAATCGGAGAACGGGAGCACGGGAACGGCAGACACGTGACGCCGAGCGCCCTCCGACCGGCCCACATTCTACCGCCCCGGCTCCGTCGGCATCAGCAACAGATGCGGCCAGCATATTGCTGTTCCGGAACATGAACGATCTGTTATGCCTGGCAGCACGACGAAAAGCCTGTGGACAAAAAATTACCGCCGGGAAATCACCTGATCGGTGACTTGCCGGCGGCAAGCGGATCATCCTGTGGGTGACCCGCGCTCTGTCGAAGATGGGCTAGTGCGAGCTCTTGGCCTGCCCTTTCCCGATCAGCGCCTGGATTTCCCCGACGATGCCCTTGCGGAAGGCCAGCACGCAGACGATGAAGATGAAGCCGGTCACGATGGTCACCGAGTCACCCAGCGTGTTGAACCAGTCGATACTGGTGGCATTGGCCAGCCAGCTGCCGATGTCACCAAGCTTGTTCTCCAACATGATGATGATGACCGCGCCGACGATGGGACCAAGGATGGTGCCCAGGCCGCCCACCAGAGTCATCAGCACCACCAGGCCGGACATGCTCCAGTGCACGTCGGTCAGGGTCTCGAAGCCCAGCACCAGCGTCTTGGTGGCACCGGCCAGGCCCGCCAGACCAGCCGACAGCACGAAGGCCAGCAGCTTGTAGCGCGCCACGTCATAGCCCAGCGAGATGGCGCGGGGCTCGTTCTCCTTGATCGCCTTCAACACCTGCCCGAAGGGCGAATGGATGGTGCGCACGATCAGGGCAAAGCCCGCCACCGCGATGGCCAGCACCACGTAGTACAGGGTCATGTCGCTTTCCAGGCTCAGGAAGCCCAGCAGCTTGCCACGCGGCACGCCCTGCAAGCCATCCTCGCCACCGGTGAACGGCATCTGCAAGGCCACGAAGAAGAGCATCTGCGCCAGTGCCAGGGTGATCATGGTGAAGTAGATGCCTTGCCGGCGGATCGCCAGCAAACCCATCACCAGGCCGATCAGGGCGCCCACCAGGGTGCCAATGATCAAACCCAGCTCGGTTGGCAGTCCCCATACCTTCAGCGCCTGGCCGCACATGTAGCCGGCCCAGCCGAAGAAGGCGGCGTGACCGAAGGACAGCAGGCCGGTGTAGCCGATCAGCAGGTTGAAGGCGCAGGCGAAGAGCGCGAAGCACAGCATCTTCATCAGGAACACCGGATAGATACCGAACGGTGCAGCCAACAACAATATTAGTAAAACAGCAATTCCGATTTTCTTGTTCATGCCGGTCTCCGATTATTTCTCTTTGCCGAACAGGCCGGCCGGACGGACCATCAGGACGATGGCCATGATGATGAAGACCACGGTGGCCGACAGCTCGGGGTAGAACACCCGGGTCAGGCCCTCGACCAGACCGAGCATCAGCCCGGTCAGGATGGAGCCGAGGATGGAGCCCATGCCCCCGATGACCACCACCGCAAACACCGTGATGATGAGGTTGGAGCCCATCAGCGGCGAGACCTGGATCACCGGTGCGGCCAGCACGCCGGCGAAAGCAGCCAATGCCACGCCGAAGCCGTAGGTCAGGGTCACCATCAGCGGCACGTTGATGCCGAAGGCTTCCACCAGCTTGGGGTTCTCGGTACCGGCGCGCAGGTAGGCACCCAGGCGGGTCTTTTCGATCACGAACCAGGTGGCGAAACAGACGATCAGCGAAGCCACCACGACCCAGGCGCGGTAGTTCGGCAGCACCATGAAGCCGAGGTTGGTGGCGCCCTGCAGCAGGTCAGGCACCGAATACGGCTGGCCGGAGACGCCATAGATGGAGCGGAAGATGCCCTCGATCATCAGCGTGATACCGAAGGTCAGCAGCAGCCCGTAGAGGTGGTCCAGCTTGTAGAGCCAGCGCAGCATGGTCTTCTCGATGACGATGCCGAATGCGCCCACCAGAATCGGTGCCACGATGAGCATGACCCAGTAGTTCAGGCCGAGATAGGACAGGCCCATCCACGCCAGGAAAGCGCCCAGCATGTACAGGGTGCCGTGCGCGAAGTTGATCACGTTGAGCAAGCCGAAGATCACCGCCAGGCCCAGCGAGAGCATGGCGTAGAAGGAGCCGTTGACCAGTCCCAGCAGGAGCTGGCTCAACAGGGCTTGCAGGGGTATGCCGAATAGTTCCATAAAAACCCGTTCATCCAGATGGGTGAAAATCACCATCGCCCGGCGCTTTACAGCAAAAATCTGCCATCCCCGCGTGAACAGAAATGACAGATTTTGCTGGGCTGTGCGATGGCCTTACTGCTTGTTGCGCGCTGCTCGGTGCGTCCTGCTTACTTCCAGGCCGCGCACTTGGATTCAGCCTTGGTAGTCCAGGCCTGCTCGGCAGGAATGGTCTGCACCAGCTTGTAGTAGTCCCACGGATACTTCGATTCCGACTGGGCCTTGACCTGGTACAGGTACATGTCGTGCATCACGCGGCCGTCGGCGCGCAGGTAGCCGTTCTTCTGGTACATGTCATTGAACTTGGCCTTGCGCAGGGCAGCCATGACCTTGTCCGAATCGTCGGTACCGATTTCCTTGACCACCTTCAGGTATTGCAGGGCGGCCGAGTAGTCGGCGGCTTGCAGGGACGACGGCATTTTCTTGCGCACGGCGAAGTAGCGCTTGGCAAAGGCACGAGTCTCTTCGTTGGCATCCCAGTACCAGCTATCGGTCAGGTACAGGCCTTCGGTGTTCTTCAGGGTCAGCGAGTGCACGTCGTTGATGAACACCAGCAGACCGGCCAGCTTGGCGGTCTTGGTGATGCCGAACTCGTTGGCAGCCTTCACCGAGTTGATGAAGTCGCCACCGGCGTTGGCCAGGCCGATGATCTGGGCCTTGGAGCTCTGTGCTTGCAGCAGGAAGGAGGAGAAGTCGGACGCGCCCAGCGGGTGCTTGACCGAACCCACCACGGTACCGCCGGATGCCTTCACGACGTTGGCCGTGTCGGATTCCAGGGAGTGGCCGAAGGCGTAGTCAGCGGTCAGGAAGAACCAGCTCTTGCCGCCCTGCTTCACCACTGCCGAACCGGTACCCTTGGCCAGGGCCACGGTGTCGTAGGCGTAGTGCACGGTATAGGGCGAGCACTCTTCATTGGTCAGACGGGCCGAACCGGCGCCGATCTGCATGTAGACCTTCTTCTTCTCGGCCGCTACCTTGGCGCTGGCCAGGGCGGTACCGGAGTTGGTGCCGCCGATGAGCATGTCCACGCCCTGCTGGTCGAACCATTCACGGGCCTTGCTGGCGGCCACGTCAGCCTTGTTCTGGTGGTCGGCCACGACCAGTTCGATCTTCTTGCCGTTGATGGCGCCGCCCATGTCGGCGATCGCCATCTTGATGGCTTCTGCGCCACCCTGGCCGTCGATGTCCGAATACACGCCCGAAATATCGGTGATGAAACCGATCTTGATCACGTCGCCCGAAATCTGGGCCGAAGCCGATGCCGTCGCGAATGCTGCCGCTGCTGCGGTGATCGCCAGTGCCATTGCCTTAAGTTTCATATTCATCTCCTCTGTTATGAAGCCCGCGTGTCATAGTGAAGCGAGACAACTTGGTGGAACGGGGAAAGGATCGCTCACCCCGCTGACGTACTTGTTTGGCAGTACTTCTTGTTCTGGTGATGCAGGTGCTACGGAAAAATCAGGAAGGCGGCGCAGCCGTGGCGCCGCTCACGCGAGCGTGGATCGGGATCAGACGCCCAGCAGCTCGTTCAGGGTCTGCATCTTCGCTTCCAGCTGCGAGGAGGCGAAGGACTCGACGATCTGGCCATGTTCCATGACATAGAAGCGATCGGCCAGGGGCGCGGCGAAGCGGAAGTTCTGCTCGACCATCACGATGGTGTAGCCCTTGGCCTTCAGGGTCGTGATCATGCGCGCCAGTGCCTGCACGATGACCGGTGCCAGGCCTTCGGAAATCTCGTCGAGCAGCAGCAGGCGGGCGCCGGTGCGAAGGATGCGGGCCACCGCCAGCATCTGCTGTTCGCCACCGGACAGACGCGTGCCCTGGCTGTTGCGGCGTTCCTTCAGGTTGGGGAACATGTCGTAGATCTCTTCGATCGACATGCCCTTCTCGGTCTTGGAGACGAAGGGCGGCAGCATCAGGTTTTCCTCGGCGGAGAGCGAGGAAAAGATGCCGCGTTCTTCCGGGCAGTAACCGACGCCGTGGTGGGCGATCTTGTGGGTGGCCAGGTTGATGGTTTCCTGGCCGTTGATCTTGATCGATCCCTTGCGGGTACCGACCAGGCCCATGATGGAACGCAGCGTGGTGGTGCGGCCGGCGCCGTTGCGTCCCAGCAGCGTGACCACTTCACCCTGGTGCACGTTCAGGTCGACGTTGTGCAGGATGTGCGATTCGCCGTACCAGGATTGCAGGTCACTGATCTGCAGTACCAGCGGCGCGTTGGAAGACGAGGTGCTGGTGGTGACATTCATGGTGGCGGTGCTCATCAGTGCGCTCCCTGCAGTTCGACCGAGGTGCTGCCCATGTAGGCTTCCATCACCTGCGGATTGCGCGAAACTTCTTCATAGCTGCCTTCGGCCAGCAGCGCGCCACGTTGCAGCACGCTGATGCGGTCGCAGATGCCGGAGATCACGCTCATGTTGTGCTCCACCATGAGGATGGTGCGACCGGCCGAGACCTTCTTGATCAGTGCCGTGACGCGGTCCACGTCTTCGTGGCCCATGCCCTGGGTGGGCTCGTCGAGCAACATCAGTTCCGGTTCCATGGCCAGGGTGGTGGCGATCTCCAGCGCGCGCTTGCGGCCGTAGGGCAGGTCCACCGTGGTGGTGTGGGCGAAACCGGTGAGGTCCACTTCTTCCAGCAGCTGCATGGCACGCTCGTCGAGCTGCTTCAGGCTCTCGCCGTTCTTCCAGAAATGGAAGGAGGTACCGAGCTTGCGCTGCAGGCCGATGCGCACGTTCTCCAGCACGCTCATGTGCGGGAAGACGGCCGAAATCTGGAAGGAACGGATGATGCCCTGGCGCGCGATCTGCGCCGGTGCATCCATGGTGATGTCTTTGCCGTTGAACAGGATCTGGCCCGAGGTCGGTACCAGGAACTTGGTCAGCAGGTTGAAACAGGTGGTCTTGCCGGCGCCATTGGGGCCGATCAATGCATGAATATGGCCGCGCTCAATTTGCAGGTTGACCGCGCTCACTGCCGTGAAACCCTTGAATTCCTTCGTCAGGTTTCGTGTCTCCAGAATGACGTCTGTCATGGTCTCTTCTTTCCCTTTGATGCCCGCGCCGGTTGATCCGGTCGTCAAGGCCTGCCTGCTGCGGTTGGCCGGCATCTTGTGGATGCAGGCGCCGCCGTTTTCTACCTGGCGAATCGAGAAGCTCGTTTTAATATTTGGCGCATAGTAGCCGGTTCGTACCATTCATACAATACGTATAAACACCGTATCCGCCAGCGGCTGAGAATACCCCGTTTACGCCCGGGAAAGCAGGCTGGAAGCGACTTTCTCGGCAATCATGACGGTCGGCGAATTGGTATTGCCGGAGGTGATGGAGGGCATCACGGAGGCATCGGCCACGCTCAGTCCCGACACCCCGCGCACGCGGCAATGCGCGTCCACGACGGCGGCGGCATCGTCGCTGCGCCCCATGCGGCAGGTGCCGACCGGATGGAAGATGGTGGTGCCCACGTCACCGGCGGCGCGGCGCAGATCCTCTTCGCTCTGGTACTGCACGCCAGGCTTGTACTCCTCGGGCCGATAGCGTGCCAGGGCGGGAGAGGCGGCGATGCGCCGGGTCAGGCGCAGGGCGTCGGCGGCGACCTTCAGGTCTTCTTCGGTGGACAGATAGTTGGTGGTGA
This sequence comes from Herbaspirillum frisingense GSF30, assembly GCF_000300975.2. Classification (GTDB taxonomy): domain Bacteria; phylum Pseudomonadota; class Gammaproteobacteria; order Burkholderiales; family Burkholderiaceae_D; genus Herbaspirillum; species Herbaspirillum frisingense. Next base: position 69,820 of record NZ_AEEC02000013.1, read on the forward strand.
TGCGCGGCGCCAGCGCATGATCGGTGGAGGCCAGGCGCACGTGACCGCGCGAGGTCGGACGCAGGTTGCACACGCTGGCCGTGAAGGCCGGGAAGGCATGCAGCGGATCGCCGAATTTTTCCAGCGACAGCGGCTGCACGTGGTACTGCAGATTGGCGCTGGCCTGCTGCGCATCGGACCTGGCAAAGGCGCCCAGCTGCGAAGGCGCCATCGACATCGGGCCACTTTGCATCAACAGGTATTCCAGTCCGATCTTCATCTTTCCGAAGAGGGTCGAGGCCATGGCATTGAGGGTCCTGGTGCCGTTGACCTTGAACACCATGCGCATCTGCAGGTGATCCTGCAAATTCTCGCCCACGCCGGGCAAGGCGTGGATCACCGGGATCTGGTGCTGCTGCAACAGCGCAGGCGCACCGATGCCCGACATCTGCAGGATATGCGGCGAGCCGATGGCGCCGGCGCACAGGATGGTCTCCTTGGCCTCGGCCAGCCACTCGCTGCCACCACCGGTGAATTCGACGCCGGTGCAGACCGGTCCGTTGGCGCCCTGCTCCATGCGCAGCTTCCTGACGTGCGAGCCGGTCATGATGGTCAGGCTGCCATCCTTCATAGCGGGCCGCAGGAAGGCCTTGGAAGCGTTCCAGCGCACGCCGCGCTTCTGGTTGACGTCGAAGTAGCCACAGCCCTCGTTGTCGCCCCGGTTGAAGTCATCGAGCTTGGGGATACCGTTCTCGGCGGCGGCGTCGCGGAAGGCATCCAGGATGTCCCAGCGCAGGCGCTGCTTCTCCACCCGCCACTCGCCCCCGGCGCCGTGGAATTCGCTCTCGCCCAGGTGGTAGTCCTCGCTCTTGCGGAACCAGGGCAGCACCTGGTTCCAGCGCCAGCTGTCGTCGCCGGTGACGTCCGCCCAGTGCTCGTAGTCACGCGCCTGACCGCGCATGTAGATCATGCCGTTGATGGAAGAACAGCCGCCCAGCACCTTGCCACGCGGGTAGATCAGGCTGCGCCCGTTCAGGCCGGGATCGGCCTCGGTACGGAACATCCAGTCGGTGCGCGGATTGTTGATGCAGTAGAGATAGCCCACCGGAATATGGATCCAGATGTAATCGTCCTTGGCGCCCGCTTCGATCAGCAGCACCTTCTTGCCGGTCTTCCTGGACAGCCGGTTGGCCATGACGCAGCCGGCTGTCCCGGCGCCGATGATGATGTAGTCGTATTGCCCTGCCGATTGCATGTTGTCTCCGCTATGTTCTTGTTCTTGCCGTTGAGTTGCTTCGGCCGTTCAGCCTGAGTAGTCGCGTAGCGACGTATCGAAGGTGCGTCTACGGAGAATCTTCGATACGCGCCTGCGGCGCTACTCAGTCCGAACGGTCGGTATTGTCTCGTCGGCCTTACTTGGCCACCGGCATGGTGAACTCCGCCCCCTTGCCGATCGTCGCCGACCAGCGCTGCATGATGGACTTGTAGCGCGTATAGAAGCGGATGCCCTCCTCGCCATAGGCATGGGTATCGCCAAAGAGCGACCGCTTCCAGCCGCCGAAGGAATGCCAGGCCATCGGCACCGGGATGGGCACGTTGATGCCCACCATGCCGACCTGGATGCGGCGCGAGAACTCGTGCGCCGTATTGCCATCGGCGGTGAACAGCGACACACCGTTGCCATATTCGTGGGCGTTGATCAGCTGCACGGCCGAGGCGAAGTCCGGCACCCGCACCACGCACAGCACGGGGCCGAAGATTTCTTCCTGGTAGATCTTCATGTCGGTGCCGACGTTGTCGAAGAGCGTACCGCCGATGAAGAAACCTTCTTCATGGCCCGGCACCTTCAGGCCGCGGCCATCGACCAGCAGCTTGGCGCCGGCATCCACACCGCTCTGGATATAGCCTTCTACCTTGGCCTTGTGGGCCGCGGTCACCAGCGGGCCCATCTCGGCATCGTCTTCCATGCCGTTCTTGACCTTCAAGGCCTTCACGCGCGGGATCAGGGCGTCCACCAGCTTGTCGGCCACGCTGCCCACGGCCACCGCCACCGAGATCGCCATGCAGCGCTCGCCAGCCGAGCCATAGGCCGCGCCGATGAGCGCATCCACAGCCTGCTCCAGGTTGGCGTCAGGCATGACCACCAGGTGGTTCTTGGCGCCGCCCAGGGCCTGCGCGCGCAGCGGGAAGGTGCCGGCGCGTTCGGTGGCCTTGCGATAGATGTATTCGGCAATCGGGGTGGAACCGACGAAGGAGACCGCCTGCACCTCAGGATGCTCCAGCAGCGCATCCACCGCCACCTTGTCACCCTGCACCACGTTGAAGACGCCATCGGGCAGGCCGGCGCGCTTGAACAGTTCAGCCAGCATCAGCGAAGGTGAAGGATCACGCTCGGAGGGCTTGAGCACGAAGCTGTTGCCGGTGGCGATCGCAATCGGCGCCATCCACAGCGGCACCATCACCGGGAAGTTGAATGGCGTGATGCCGGCCGTCACGCCCAGCGGCTGGCGCAGGTTCCAGTTGTCGATACCGCCGCCGATGTTGTCGGTGAACTGGGTCTTGAGCAATTGCGGGATACCGGTGGCGAATTCGACGATTTCCAGGCCACGCGTCACCTCCCCTTTCGCATCCGAGAACACCTTGCCATGTTCCAGCGTGATGGCGCGGGCCAGGGCATCGTGGTTCTGCTCGATCAACTCCTTGAACTTGAACAGCACACGGGCGCGCTTCAGGGGCGCGGTCTCGGCCCAGGCCGGTGCGGCGGCACTGGCAGCGGCCACTGCAGCGTTGACTTCGGCCACCGATGCCAGCGACACCTTGGCTGCGACGGCGCCGGTAGCCGGATTGAAGACATCCTGGCTGCGACCGCTTTCCGAACGCGAAAGCTGGCCATTGATGAAGTGGTCGATGTGCGGGAGGCTCATAAGTTTTCCTTTGGTGTTGTCGATGTCGGGTGAAGGTGCCGTCTCCTGCGCCTTCCTGCGATGCGTCGACCAGGTCGGGGTCGGCATGGAACAGCAAGAATAGTCCTCGCCCGAGCCCGCATCCAATGAGGAATTATCAAGAGCAATATAAAGGATGCTTATAATCCGTCTTTATTGTTCACATACTACCCACACGATTCCCACAAGCTATTCACCAGGATATCCACGGCCTTATCCACAAGTGTGGCAAGCCAGGATAGACCTGTGATCGCTGGAGATGATGATGGATTTGACGCAATTACGCGCATTTATCTCGGTTGCCCATGAAGGCAACCTGACCCGGGCCGCTGAAAAGCTGCATCTGACCCAACCCGCTGTCAGTCTGCAGATCAAGGGGCTGCAGGAAAGCCTGGGCCTGCAATTGTTCAATCGCAGTGCATCCGGCATGGTCTTGACGGTGGAAGGCAATACCTTGCTGCCGCTGGCCGAGCGCATCCTGGCCGATGTCCAGGAATTGCGTCGCCATGCCAGCGGACTGCGCTCCAGTGACAATGTCCTGACCGGAACACTGGCCATCGGCACCATCCTCGATCCGGAATTCATCCGTCTCGGTGCTTTCCTGAAGTTGCTGGTCGAACATCATCCGCGTCTGTCGACCCAGCTATCGCATCACATGTCGGGATCGGTCCTCAACGAAGTGCGGGCCGGCCATCTGGACGTCGGTTATTTCCTGGGCGATCCCGGCAAGGGCTTCCACGCCATGACGCTGACCTCCTTCACCTACAACGTCATCGCCCCGGCGGGATGGAAGAACCGGGTCTCGGGCAAAAGCTGGAAGGAACTGGCACGCCTGCCCTGGATCTGGACTCCGGCAGAATCAGCACATCATCGCCTATTAAGCCGTATCTTCGCGCAGAATCAATCAAAACCGCACACGGTTGCACTGGTGGACCAGGAGTCATCGATGCTGGACCTGGTCAAGTCCGGTGTCGGGCTGTCCCTGGCGCGCGAGTCGATTGCCTTGAACCAGGCACAGGCGCATGGCCTGGTCATCGCGGATGCAGTCGAGTTGTCCACTGACTTGAGTTTTATTTCATTAGAAAAAAGACAACACGAAGATGCCATCAAGGCAGTGTTTCAACTATTACAAGAAGTCTGGCAAGCCTGATGAATTGAAATATCGACCAGACAGCGGCGTTGCCGATACTAATGATGTATCTGTATGGCAACAAACTGATTGATCTCACCGTTTTCCTGCCGAACCTAAAGGGCTGTCGTGCCGCTATATGCCTTTGCCAAGGGCTTTTTGCCTGGTTTTGGTGTTTGAAAGCCAAGTTTTTGGAAAGATGTCCACCGCGTGCGCTCTTCTGCTCTTTTAATTTAGATGTGGATATATATAAGTAGTAGTAGTAGTTAACGTCGCCAAAAACTGTGGATAACTCGGTTTACACGAAAAAAATCAAGCATTTAGCTTTCTGATAAACGCTTGGTAAGCTTATGCACATCAAAGGCACAGATTCTGGACAAAAAATCGGAGGTGGATAAATTATCCAGATATACCCAAAGCGCCCAGCAGATATGCAAAGACTTATCCACAGACGCCTTCAAACCCTGGCCAAACCGACAAGACCGAGATGACAGAAGCCAAACGCTACCGGGTTGTCCTGCAGCCCTCGGGTTTGCAATTTGAACAAGTACCGCATCTTTCCTTGTTGCAATCGGGACTAGCCGCCGGCATCCGCATGCCCAATTCCTGCCGCAATGGCAGCTGCCGGACCTGCATGTGCAAACTGTCCACAGGCGAAATCGCCTACCAGATCGAGTGGCCCGGGCTGACCCGGGAGGAAAAGGACGAGGGCTGGCTACTACCCTGTGTCGCCGAGGCCCGCAGTGACCTGGTGTTGCATGTGCCGGATGCGGTTTCGCTGCGCGGCGACTGATTTATCCACCGCCGATTTCTGCGAACGGCGGCAATTGGCTTTTTTCACCCTGGCTTGTGGATAAAAAACCTTCCCAGGCATCCCATTTGCCCACAGGCGGCGCGATCTGCCTGCGGTGACCTGCCCCCTGCATTGAATTTGGACGCTGTCCGTGGCGCGGCTCTGACGGCCCGTGCCTGGCAGAGAGCGATATCACGGCCTTTTTCAGCCGTGTGTGATTCCCCTATCTGCCAAACCAAAGTGCGTGGGTCCTGCCCTGCTGGCAGAGGGGGGGCGCTGCGAAAGCTCGCGCACCTAGACTTTATATCTAAGCTGTTTATAAGATTAGTAGTGATGGTTAACGTCACCGGTTTACTGTGGATAACTTGGTTTACTGGCGAAAAATCAATCGATTGCGCTCGGGATAAACACAAGGGCAAACTCTGTATGAGCCGATTACCAATCTTGGATAAAAATTCAGCTTTGGATAACTTTTCGAGTTTTCCCCAATCGATGAAAAAGTTATTCAGAACTTTATCCACAGGCGAATCGAATTTGGGGGAATGACGGGCTTGGAAACGGCAAAAGTGACGAAGTGGGTGAAATCAGTCATTTGGTCACCGATTTCGGTCTTTGACGGGGTAGTGACAGGGGTAAAGCGGGGGAATTTGTCTTGTAATGGCAACGACCCCCGAGGCGGTCAATTCCACTGTTGCGAAAAACGTGGCTAAAACGAGGCGGGGACAGGAAAGTTATCCCCTGCCCCCGCCGATAAAACAACAGTATTTTCGTGCTGCCTATTTTTTAGGCGCCACCTTGTCGGAGGCACTCTTGCCTGGTGGCGGCGCCTGCGGCGCCTTCTTCACTTCTTCGAGCAGGTGATCGCAGTCGGCCTTCTGGTCGCCGTCCACATTGATCAGGGGCAGGATGGCCGTCACCGGTGCCAGCAGGCCCAGCGCTACCGCGCCACCCGCCCGCAAGGCCAGCACCCCTTTGTTCACGCCTACGTCCGGATCCTTGAAGCTGCCCTTCACGTACAACGGCGAACGTAGCGAGATGATGCGCAGGCCCTTGCTGCGTGGATGCACGTTCAGGTTCAGCAATTCGCGCTTCATGTCGATGTCGCCGTCCACCACGATCAGGGCGTCTTCGGTGTCCAGCAACAAGGTCTTCACCTGCATCACGCCGTCCTGCACCGGCAGGTCACCGGCCAGGCAGTTCAGCTTCACCTCCTTGTCCCCGAACAGTTTGCTGATGACCACGTTGCCCACATTGAGCCCGGCGGCCTCCAGCAGGAACTTGCTGATCGCACCCTTGTTGACCAGGGTCTTCACCTCGCCGTTGGCCGAGCCCAGCATGGCTGCGACCGAATTGCCGGTGGCCGACAGCCTGGCGTCGCCGTTGATCTCGCCGAAGCTGGTGCGCGAGGCATCGAGCTGGGGATACAGCTTCTGGATCTTCAGGTTGCGGGCGGCCAGTTTCAGCTCCGATTTCATCTGAGCCGCCTGGCCGTCAAGCCGGATGGTGGAGCGCAGATTGCCGCCGGCCATGCCGAAGTTGAGCGGGTCCAGGCTCAAGACCTTGTCCTTCAGGATGAGGTGGGCCTGCAGGTCGGTGATCGGCAAGTCCTTCTGCCGGATGATGCGCTTGCCGGTGAACCGCACATCGGCATCCAGCGCGCCCCAGGCCTCGGTGCTGAAGGTCTTCACCGGCAGCACCTTGTTGCCCGGCTGGCGTTCCTCCGCGCCACGCTGCGCCTTCTCGGCGTTGGAGTCGGCGCCGATCAGCGGTGCCAGGTCATCGAAGCGCAGCACATTGGAGGTCAGCGCCCCCGTCAGTTGCGGACGCGCGCCCCCGGTGACGTAATCCAGGCTGCCGTTGAGATCGCTGTCCCCTACCTTGCCGCTGAAGTCCTGGTAATGCCACTGACTGCCACTCTCGCCGATCTTGCCCAGCAGATGACCTTCGGTGGCGAAGGGCGGCGTTTCAGGCAACAGGATGCCGGTCAGCGGATACAGGTTGCCCATGCTGGCCCCGGCCACCGACAGGCGCAGGTCCAGCGCAGCCAGTTCGGCCGGTTTGGTGAGCGTCCCCTGGATACCGATGCTGGTCTTGCCCACCTTGACCTGGGCCTGCAGCGGATACGGCTGCTGCTGGTCCTGCAGCGAGAGCACCCCGCCGGCCTTGCCCTGCCCGCTCACCGGGGCGCCGTTGAAGGTGCCGCCGAGCTTCCAGCCCAGTCCGTAGAGCTTCTCCTTGTCCGGGTCCAGGGTGTCGATATCGGCCTTGATATTGATCTTTTGCACAGCATCGTCCAGCGCCAGCTTGCCCTGGCTGAGACTGATGCGGCCCAGGCTGAGCTGCCAGGCCGAGGGAGCGCTGTTGTTGCTGGCAAACGTCCAGTTGTTCACAGCCTGACGGTTGCGCAGCAAGGAAACCGAGGGCGCCTGTACCTCCAGCGACGGCAGGGAAATCCTATGCACAAGCAGCGGCAGCGGATTGAGGGTGAAGCTGACCAGGCGCACGGTGGCCATCTGGCCAGCGCTGCTGAAGGTGGGGGGATTGCCGACCCGGATATCCTCCGCCTGCAGCCGGGGCCACGGCACCCAGCGCGCCCAGAAGCCCGGTGGCGCCGCACCTGGGGTGGCGTCCGTGCCAGCGCGCTGCCAGTGCAGGGAGAGATTGCCGTCGATGGCGAACTCGCGCCCGATCGCGGTCGAGACGCGTTCGTTGATCCAGGGTTTTGCCCGGTTCCAGTCGAAGGTGAGGATGAAAATGACCGCGGCGGCGATCAGGATGAGCAGACTGGCAAGCAGCCAGAGCAGGATGTTGGTCAGGCGCGACATCGCTTCGGCGTCCCCTATGGAGGGTTATCAACATGCGCCAACGCCCGCCGACAGCGGCTTTCCCGCGCGCCAGTCTCCATGGCGCCTGTGGATAGATCAGACCGGGAAAGCCGTTTGCTGCCAGCGCCGCATCAGCGCTTCATGTTGATACGACCGAATTCGTCATGTGTTGTTGCAGACAAGTGAGCTCGCAGCCACTTATGGGCCGGATTACGGGCGTCGCGTTCATGCCACAACATATCCACATGCTCTTCCGGCGTCTGGAAGGGCAGCTCCTTCACCACCAGCACCTCGGCCATGCCGGTGGCGGCCACCAGGTGGCGCGGCAGCACGGTGATGAGCTCCGAACTGGCCACGATGCGACCGGCCGTGAAGAACTGGTTCACCGTCAGCAGGATCTTGCGCTCCCGGTTCATGCCGGCCAGCACGTCGTCGATCACCGCGTGCGGCTTGCCCGACAGGCTCACCAGCAGGTGGTCGGCGCTGCAATAGCTGTCCAGCGTCAGCGGTTGGCCGGCCAGCGGGTGGTTCTTGTGCATCACGCAGACATATTGCCCGGTGTAGAGCCGGGCATGGCTGATCTGGCTCTTGGCCATGCCCTGGCCATCGGCCAGCTGTGCAGTCACGCCGGGGAAAAAGCCCACGGCCAGGTCGATATCCCCGCGCAACAGCATGGCACGCGGGTCACGCGTGGTCAGCGGCATCATCCGGATCTTGATGCGGGGGGCGTCGCGCATGATGGTGCGCACCAGCGAGGGCAGCCACAGCGCGGCCGTGGCATCCACCATGGCCATGCGGAAGGTGTTCTGGGCGCGCGAGATATCGAAGCTTTCCGGCGCGATCACCGCTTCCAGCTCCGACAGCGCCCGGCGCACGGTGGGCCACAGTTCCTCGGCGCGGGGCGTGGGCTTGACGCCATGGGCGGTGCGGATCACCAGATCGTCATTGAGCGTGTCGCGCAGCCGGCGTAGCGCATTGGAGACAGCCGGCTGGGTCATGGCCAGCAAGTTGGCCGCACGCGTCAGATTCTGCTCGGTCATGACGGCGTCGAATACGCGCAACAGGTTCAGGTCCAGGGTGAGAAAGCTCATGGGGCGGGCCTTTGCGGCAGGAAGGAAGTCGTGGGGGCGGCAGATGAGCGCGGGTGATCGCCGGCCAAAATATTATTCACAGATTATATAACTGATATCCGAAATGGAAAGTGGTCAAACAAATGTGAGTTCTCTACACTGCAATGCAACATAACACACAACGTCAAGGATCGAATCATGGCAACCATCGCACAAAGCACCAACAGCACCTTCAAGAGCAAGTTCGCCGCCGTCATGCGCAACATCTTCATCCACTTCGTCAAGGCCCATGAGCTGCAAGCCGTTGCTCTGGTCGCCGCCGAACAGGATCGCGCATCGGGCACCCGCCAGCTGAACCGCATGGCCGACAAGTTCGAAGCCACCCAGCCGAACCTGGCTGCTGAACTGCGCTTCATCGCTTCGCGCGGTTAATCGAAGGTTTCTGCTTCACCAGATTCAGGTTTTACCCGTCGCGCATGACACTTGCGTGACGCTGGCATCAGGTCCTGGAGACCGGTGCCGGTATCAAGGATTTCGGTAGTTCCGGCGCGTACGGCGCTTATGTTGACGCTGATTCGATCAACGCGTCAGGACACCGATCCGTTGTCTCCTCCTCCCTCTTTAGGAAGGATTAACCCCGTAGGCCATGCCTGCGGGGTTTTTTTTCGTGCATTGCGAACAGGCTGTTCACTATCCGCGACGACTTCCGTTCGAGATATTCACAGGCCCTTCGCGCTCAGTCAAACGGCGTTGCAAATTTGCCGCATAGTGGTCAGACAAGCCATCGCCATCTTGCCAGCCGGCTAATGTAAAAAATGCAATGAAGGCCAGCCATCAAGGGTTTGCGGGAGATTGTCCGGTGCTTGCTGGTCGCTGAAGACCTATATTCACAAACCCTATATCTGATATGAGAACTCTAAAGTAGTCATACAGGAGGCCAAACTGCATACTGCGACGCAACAACAGTGAACTTGAACGCCGCGCAGTCGTGTCGCGGCCTGATTATCAGAGGTAGAAATATCATGTCCTTCCTGAACCTGGCCTTTCCTGCTGAAGCAGCCCTGCCCTTCGCGCAATCCCTGATGGGCATGCTGGTGGCGTATATCCGCCCGGCACTGGGTCTGGGCGCACTGGTCACGCTGGTCATGGTGTTCAAGCCGCTGATCCTGGGTCTGGCGCAAGCCGCCGTCCTGCTGGTCAAGCCCCGCAAGTCGCTGGAGCAACGCATCCTGGCGCACAAGTTCAGCGGCAAGCGCATGCTCAACCGCATGGCCAACGAATACAGCATGACCCAACCGAATTTTGCAGCCGAGCTGCGCAACATGGCCGCGCGCGACTGAAGTCCGGTCCCCGCATGTGGTGCGACCTCTGATCCGTCTTCTGGTCGTTTTGTAGTTTTGTAGTACGTACTGTGTCTCCTCCTCCCTCTTTAGGAAGGATTAGCCCCGCCAGCGCAAGCTCGCGGGGCTTTTTTTATCCACAGCCCGGACCCGGGCCGGCGGCAACGTGATAACTTGTTCACCCGCCAACCTTCACAGCGTTTCTGCAACACATCATGTGCCAGCTCCTCGGGATGAACTGCAATACCCCCACCGACATCGTCTTCAGCTTCACCGGCTTTGCCACCCGGGGCGGCCTGACCGACCACCACCGCGATGGCTGGGGCATTGCCTTCTTCGAGGGCTCGGGCGTGCGCACCTTCGTCGACCACCAGGCGGCCGTCGATTCCCCGGTGGCCGAACTGATCAAGCGCTACCCGATCAAGTCGCAGCACGTGATTGCCCACATCCGCAAGGCCACCCAGGGCCGTGTCACACTGGCCAACTGCCACCCCTTCGTGCGCGAACTGTGGGGGCGCTACTGGGTATTTGCCCACAACGGCGACCTGAAGAACTTCACGCCCGAGCTCGATGGCCCCTACCGCCCGGTCGGCACCACCGACAGCGAACTGGCCTTCTGCTACATCCTGCAGGAAATGCGCAAGCGCTTCGGCGACACCCTGCCTCTGCTGGCCGACCTGCGCGCGGCCCTGCGCGAGATCGTCGACGGCATCGCCAGCCACGGCACCTTCAACATGCTGCTTTCGGACGGCTCGGCGCTGTTTACCCACTGCTCCACCCATCTCTATTACATCGTCCGCCAGCACCCCTTCACCACCGCCAAGCTGTCCGACGACGACCTCTCGGTCGACTTTGCCCAGGTCACCACCACCAATGACCGGGTTGCCGTGATCGTGACCCAGCCCTTGACCGACAATGAAGTCTGGACCGCTTTCCAGGCCGGTGAAATGAAGGTCTTTGTCGACGGCAACGTGGTCGACTGAGCAAGCCGACTGCCCACCACAGTCACCTGTCCACAGCCAAATCCGCCGCCAAAATCCACTTTTGCACAGGCTGTTACAAAAAAGGCGGGCAGATTGCCCGCCTTGTCTTATCCACAGATCATGACTCTGTCCCCCTAACACCGCCCGCTCACGGGCTTTCCGGTGTCAGGGTGACGATGCGCTGCTGCGCAGCCTGTGGATAGTTCAGATTTTTCAGGGATTTTTGCCGGTCGACCTGTGGATAACTTGGGTTTACCGGAGTAAAATGCGTCCCTCGTTTCGCGCCCGGACGACTTCGTCCATCCAGGCCCGTCCTCCGGACGCGGCAGGCGGGCGCCGCACTTATCCGATAAGAAAGCTTCATGGAAAACTTCTGGCAGGCTTGCTCCCATAAACTCGAGCAGGAGCTGACCCCTCAGCAATACAGCGCCTGGATCAAGCCGCTGGTGCCGCTCGACTTCGAGGATGGGCTCTTGCGCATCGCCGCGCCCAATCGCTTCAAGCTGGACTGGGTCAAGACCCAGTTCGCCAACCGCATCACCGCACTGGCCTGCGAATACTGGGACGCACCGACCGAAGTCCAGTTCGTGCTGGACCCGCGCGGCAACCAGGGCCGGCGCCCGGCCGCCAGCCCGCAAGCGGCCGGCGGCGGTGCCAACGGCCTGGGTTTGCCCAACCACGAACAGTTGCACCTGGATCCCGAACCGGCCCAGCCCGTGCGGGCGGTGGCGCCGCGTCAGGAGCAGTCGCGCATCAACCCGGTCCTGACCTTCGATAACCTGGTCACCGGTAAGGCCAACCAGCTGGCCCGCGCGGCCGCCACCCAGGTCGCCAACAACCCCGGTACCTCGTACAACCCGCTGTTCCTGTATGGCGGCGTGGGTCTGGGTAAGACCCACATCATCCACGCCATCGGCAACCAGGTGCTTGTGGATAACCCGGGCGCCAAGATCCGCTACATCCACGCCGAACAGTACGTGCGCGACGTGGTCACGGCCTACCAGCGCAAGGGTTTCGACGACTTCAAGCGCTATTACCACTCGCTGGACCTGCTGCTGATCGACGATATCCAGTTCTTTGGCGGCAAGAGCCGCACCCAGGAAGAATTCTTCTACGCCTTCGAAGCCCTGATCGCGGCCAAGAAGCAGATCATCATCACCAGTGATACCTATCCCAAGGAAATCAGCGGCATGGATGACCGCCTGATCTCCCGCTTCGACTCCGGCCTGACGGTGGCCATCGAGCCGCCCGAGCTGGAGATGCGCGTGGCCATCCTGATGAAGAAGGCCGCCGCCGAGGACGTGGTGTTGTCCGATGACGTCGCCTTCTTCGTCGCCAAGCACCTGCGCTCCAACGTGCGCGAGCTGGAAGGCGCGTTGCGCAAGATCCTGGCCTACTCGCGCTTCCACGGCAAGGACATCACCATCGATGTCGTCAAGGAAGCCCTTAAGGATCTGCTGTCGGTGCAGAACCGCCAGATCTCGGTGGAAAACATCCAGAAGACGGTGGCCGACTTCTTCAACATCAAGGTCGCCGACATGTATTCCAAGAAGCGTCCGGCCAACATCGCCCGCCCGCGCCAGATCGCCATGTACCTAGCCAAGGAGCTGACCCAGAAGAGCCTGCCGGAGATCGGCGACCTCTTCGGCGGCCGCGACCACACCACGGTGTTGCACGCGGTCCGCAAGATCGCCGCCGACCGCGCCAAGAGCCCGGAATGCAACCACGAGCTGCACGTGCTGGAGCAAACCCTCAAGGGTTGATCCTGGCTGCCACCGGCAGCGCCTGTGGATAAGATGACAATGCCGCCCGCGTCCGCGCCGGCGGCATTTTCTTTTCCACAACGAAACTTCCAGGTTCCCCTCGTCGCGCAAGCCTGTGGATAAATCAACTGCTCCGCATGCGACGCTTCCTCTGCCCGGGGAGCGGGAATTTTCCCTCCCCAACCACCGGATTTTTGATGCCCAGGCGCCCACCCTCCCCCCTGGCGGACTACTCCGAAGAGGGGATGATTGGTACAATGGAAGGCGTTATTTCGCAGGCGGACGCAAGGGCCGGCCACGGAGCAGGAAATCCGCGGGATAGCACGGAAACTTCGAATAAATACCCGGAAACACCCGGCAAAAGTATTCAAATGTTCCAAACGTATAGCCAAGTGTTTCTGGCTGCCCGCCATTGTCTTACCTACCTGGACAATCGCGGGTCGCTGTATCACCAGCTTTGCGGGAACGGATTCCGGACCGGTCGCTTACCGGTCATGCCACATGCAGGAGCGTTGCATATTCAGGCAGGTTGCAGTGCAGACAGCGTTTTTCACCAGAGGAGGAACACGCGCAAGATGGGCATGACGCAAAGCCGGCCGACGGCATCCTTTAAACCATTACTAGCAAGGACAAACTGACTATGCAATTGGTTAAAACCCAACGAGACACGCTCCTGCGTCCTCTGCAGATCGTGAGTGGTATTGTCGAGCGTCGGCACACATTGCCGATTCTGGCCAATATCCTCATCCGCAAGGACGGCGAGAAGGTCTCTTTCCTGTCCACCGACATCGAAGTGCAGATCACCACGCACGCCGACGTCGGCTCCGGCGATGAAACGACCGCCACCACCGTGGCCGCCCGCAAGCTGCTCGACATCCTGCGCGCCCTGCCCGACTCCGGCGAAGTCGCCATCTCCCTGTCCAACAAGCGCCTGACCGTGCAATCGGGCAAGTCCCGCTTCGCGCTGCAGACGCTGGCCGCCGAGGAATTCCCGACGGTGGCCCAGGCCGAGCACTACAACGCCCAGGTCAACCTGCCACAGAAGACCCTGAAGCACCTGTTCAACATGGTCCACTTCGCCATGGCCCAGCAGGATATCCGTTACTACCTCAACGGCCTGCTGCTGGTGGTCGAAGGCAAGAACGTGATCGCGGTCGCCACCGACGGCCACCGCCTGGCCTTCTGCCAGGTCGAGACCGAGCAGGACTTCCCGCGCCAGGAAGTGATCATCCCGCGCAAGACCATCATCGAACTGCAGCGTCTGCTCGACGACAGCGACGATGAAGTCCAGCTGCAGATCGCCAACAACCAGGTCAAGCTGACCTTCGCTGACATCGAACTTATCTCCAAGCTGGTCGAAGGCAAGTTCCCCGACTACACCCGCGTGGTGCCCAAGGGCTACAAGAACAGCTTCACCATCAGCCGCGACCAGCTGCTGCGCTCGCTGCAACGCGCCGCCATCATGACCAGCGACAAGTTCAAGGGCGTGCGCTGGGTGATCGCCCCCGGCAGCCTGAAGATCAGCTCCACCAACGCCGACCAGGAAGAAGCGGTCGAAGAACTGGAAATCGACTACGGCGGCGACACCGTCGACATCGGTTTCAACGTCAGCTACCTGCTCGACGTGCTCAACAACCTGAAGAACGACTACGTCAACATCGCCCTGGGCGATGCCAATTCCTCGGCCCTGATCACCATCCCCGAGAACGCCGACTTCAAGTACGTCGTCATGCCGATGCGGATCTGAGCAACACCGCTCCACGCGCCCGAGGGGCCGTCCCAGACGGCCCCTCGGTTGCTTTTAAGAATTCCAAGAATCCTCCGACGAATTCCGTTTTTTGCAGTCCCCTAGTCGTTTGGCTAGCAATTTCAGAAGGTAACCATGTCCTCCAGCCCCGCAGACAACACCAATTCCGCGCAACAAAGCTATGGCGCTTCTTCCATCCAGATCCTGGAAGGCCTGGAGGCGGTGCGCAAGCGTCCCGGCATGTACATTGGCGACACCTCTGACGGCACCGGCCTGCACCACCTGGTGTTCGAAGTGCTGGACAACTCCATCGACGAAGCCCTGGCAGGCTACTGCAGCGAGATCCACGTCACCATCCACGCCGACAACTCCATCTCCATCACCGACAACGGCCGCGGCATTCCCACCGGCCTGAAGATGGACGACAAGCACGAACCCAAGCGCTCCGCCGCCGAAATCGTGATGACCGAGCTGCACGCCGGCGGCAAGTTCGACCAGAACTCCTACAAGGTCTCCGGCGGCCTGCACGGCGTGGGCGTGTCCTGCGTGAACGCACTGTCGAAGAAACTGAAGCTGACCATCCGCCGCGACGGCAAGCACTACGCCATGGAATTCGCCAAGGGCATCGTCCAGAACCGCGAACTGGAAATGATCGATGGCGTGCAGGTCTCGCCCATCAAGGTCGTGGGCGAATCCGACAAGCGTGGCACCGAAGTCCACTTCTGGGCCGATGAAGAAATCTTCACCCACGTCGAATTCCACTACGAGATCCTGGCCAAACGCATCCGCGAACTGTCCTTCCTCAACAACGGCGTGCACATCAAGCTGACCGACCAGCGCACCGGCAAGGAAGAAGACTTCGCCTTCGAAGGCGGCACCCGCGGCTTCGTCGAATACATCAACAAGAACAAGAGCATCCTCAACCCGACCATCTTCCAGGCCACCGGCGAGAAGCAATCCGACCAGGGCACGCTGGTCTCGGTGGACGTCTCCATGCAATGGAACGACGCCTTCAACGAACAGGTGCTCTGCTTCACCAACAACATCCCCCAGCGTGACGGCGGCACCCACCTGACCGGCCTGCGCGCCGCCATGACCCGCGTCATCAACAAGTACATCGAAGAAAACGATCTCGCCAAGAAGGCCAAGGTCGAAATCTCCGGCGACGACATGCGCGAAGGCCTGACCTGCGTGCTCTCGGTGAAGGTACCGGAACCCAAGTTCAGCTCCCAGACCAAGGACAAGCTGGTCTCCAGCGAAGTGCGCGGCCCCGTGGAAGAAATCGTCGCCAAGACCCTGACCGACTTCCTCGCCGAGAAGCCCAACGACGCCAAGATCATCTGCGGCAAGATCGTCGAAGCCGCCCGTGCCCGTGAAGCCGCCCGCAAGGCCCGCGAACTGACCCGCCGCAAGGGCGTCATGGACGGCCTGGGTTTGTCGTCCAAGCTGGCCGACTGCCAGGAACGCGACCCGGCCCTGTGCGAGCTCTACATCGTCGAGGGTGACTCCGCAGGCGGCTCCGCCAAGCAAGGCCGCGACCGCAAGTTCCAGGCCATCCTGCCGCTGCGCGGCAAGGTGCTGAACGTGGAGAAGGCACGCTTCGAGAAGATGCTCTCCTCCGAGCAGATCACCACCCTCATCGCCACCCTGGGCACCAGCATCGGCGCTGACGAATTCAACCCGGACAAGCTGCGCTACCACCGCATCATCATCATGACCGACGCCGACGTCGACGGCGCCCACATCCGCACCCTGCTGCTGACCCTGTTCTATCGCCAGATGCCGGCCCTGGTCGAACGCGGCCACATCTACATCGCCCAGCCGCCGCTGTACAAGGTCAAGGCCGGCAAGGACGAGCGCTACCTCAAGGACGACATCGAGGAAGCGCAATACATGATGCAGATCGCCCTGAACGACGCCGAGATCAAGCCCGCTGAAGACGCCCCCGCCATCAGCGGCGATGCACTGATCGAACTGGCCCGCCAGTACAACACCGCCAACGCCATCATCATGCGCCTGTCGCGCGCCATCGATGACGCCGCCTTGAGCGCCATCATGACCGGCGGCGTGGTACTGAAGATGGAAAACATCGAACAAGCCACCGCCACCGCGGCCGAACTGAAGAAGGCCATCAACGACAGCAACATCGACGTGCAAGCCCGCGTGGACGAGCTCAGCGAAAAGGTCGCCCTGCACATCCACCGTCGCCAGCACGGCAACATCAAGGCCACCGTGATCGATGCCGACTTCGTCAGCGGCCCCGACTACCAGGTGCTCTCCACCGCCGCCGAGACCTTCAAGGGCCTCATCCGCAAGGGCGCCACGGTGGCCCGTGGCCAGGGCGAAAAGCGCAAGGAATCCGCCATCACCGACTTCCGCCAGGCCATGGGCTGGCTGCGCGACGAAGCCGAACGCGGCGTCAACAAGCAGCGCTACAAAGGCCTGGGCGAGATGAACCCCGAGCAGCTGTGGGAAACCACCATGGACCCGACCGTGCGTCGTTTGTTGAAGGTGCAGATCGAGGATGCCATTGCGGCTGACCAGATCTTCATGACGCTCATGGGCGATGATGTGGAGCCGCGTCGGGCGTTTATTGAGTCTAATGCGTTGCAGGCGGGGAATATTGATGTTTGATGTCGTCAGTAGATAGCTACATAATCTGAGAAAAAGAGGGCCCATATATGAGAAATATATGGGCCCTCTTTTCTTAATTCCGATGCCTCATGGACAAATTACGCGATTCCTTACGTAACGGATCAAGAGATCGTATTCCAGTTTAACTATCCTGGGGAAGGGCGCTTAGCAGTGCGAGAGTCTCGTCTAGCATGGTGGTACGTATCAGAGGCCGATCAACAATATCACCCAGCAATGATTGCGCCGACTGTTCTTTGCGCAAGAGACGTTGATATTCGACTTCCTCAATAGAGTTTTCACATATAAGTACGATGTACTCAACAGGGCGTTGCTGTCCACGTCTATGTATTCGATCTAAACTCTGTAGATAGTGTGCGGCTTGATTGGACATCGACTCATAGATCGCAAAGCGAGCGCTATGTAGAGTAAGGCCAGCACCTGCAGCAGCAGGGTTTGCAATAAACAATTTCGTATTTGGATCTTGTTGAAACCGTGACACAGCAGACTGTCTATCTTCGACAGATGATACAGCTCCATCGTAGCGAACAGCCCCATACCTTTCATATCGTTTCATCAGGAGGTCAATAGTTCGCGTGTAAAACGACCAAAGTACGACCTTCTCATTCTGGACGACGATTAATCGCTCAAGAATATCGTCCAATGCCTGCACCTTAGCTGGGGTGGCATCATAACGTTCTGTTGCTGCCGCCGGATTCGAGCATATCTGAAGAAGCATCGAGCGCTGGCTAAGGAAGTTAGTAATGGTTCGCTTAAACTCTATGTCGGATGTCGCTTGGATTTGCTGCACTAAGGCCGCTAGCGCAGCTCGATAGAGTTCTGCCTGCTTGGCCTCCATTTTTACAAGGACTTGCTGAAAAGACTTCGTTGGCAAGCCAGGTAAAACATCTGCTTTTAAATTTCGTAGATAAAGACCACGTGTCTCGATGGTGGTTTGAACGATAGGAAGCGCAGCTTCCCGATCATCTGGGATATCTATGCCATTAAATGCAAGACCAAAATCAACGAAGCTGATTTGCTGCACAAGATCAATCGGAGAGTTTGGTGCAGGCGTGCCACACAGAACGTAGGCTCGACCGCACCATTCTCGGAGACGACGTAACGTAAGAGTACGGCGAGCATCGGCTGACTTGATAAAGAATGACTCGTCTACAACGATAATGGCTCGACCTTCAAATGATCTTAGAAATGCCTCCAGTTCTCGCTCAAGAGAGACTGCCGTCTCGAAGTTTGTAATTACTACATCAGGCCTCTGATTTAACGTTTCAGCCTTCTTTCTCACGCTACCTTCGGCCACCGATACACGGTACGTATCATCCATAAATCGGTGCAAGTCCTTGGGCCATTCTCCGACCATACTTTTTGGAGCAACGATGAGCATGAAATCTACTTCGTTTCGATGTACTAATTCATCGTAGGTATAAATCATGCTCACGGTTTTTCCTGCCCCCTGCTCATCAAACAAGCAAAGACCTGGTCCCGTAGCAAGAGTCATTGCCGCCACATTCTTCAATTGATGTTCGTCCAAGACTTCAAATCGACCATCGTCGTTTAAAAGTCGAGCGACGATACTTCTGTCACCGTCGCGCACGGCAGCCACTTGGGAAACTAGGGCCTCATATTTTTGCTTTAGCTTGTACCTATTTTTTATGTACTGCTTTGCATCTCCGGACCACTTGAAGGCGCTACTTTTAAACTTCCAAAGTTTTTCAGCGGCGGGGAGCGATAGCGCCACGCCTTGCGCAGTTCTCCGAATATCTTCATCAGGAAAGATCCGTTTTAACGTCGTCAGAAAAAAATGCGGATCGACATGACGGTAAGGCACAAGATAAAGAGAACTGAGATCGGCGGCCCGAACCACATCCGCAATAACTGCGCCCTCCAATATAGTTGGTTGCATTTTTTTGATTGCGCTATCCATAGATTTATTGATAGGTGCTATCTGTGGAACTATTGCGATCCATGATATCCGTAACAAACTTTAGGGCATCGTGCAGATCTTTAACATTCGCTGGACTAATTTGGTTGGGATCTTGAAAGATACCAACAGGGAGCTCGAGTAGCCATTTCACGAACACCTCAATGCGAGCGTTTTTTCCTATTTGCCGTTGTTCGGCCTGTTTGGCTTTTCCCAGTGCGATCGCGCGATCTACATTGTCCTGGATCTCTTCTCTTTTCTCGACGCTTGTTATTTCAATCTCTGCCTGCTCATGAAGCGCATCAATAGCGACCTGGTTGTCCATGATGTAAATGAGGTCACGAATTTGGCGCCAATTTTTGAATTTCCCGGCATACAGAAGTTCGAATACGAGATGCTTGAAAGTTGGGTTTCGTCCCAGCTCATATCCTAATTTTCCGGAAGAAACGCCTTTTGTAAGCTCATCAAAGTACTGGAAGTATTGAGCCGCCTTATGCTTGACTTCGTACTTGTCACGTCGTTTTTCAATGATGTGATAATCCTCGAATTCGGTCGCGCTAGTGACCATTCGGATGTAGCGTGTGACGACGGAGACATCAGATCCGAGCGCAAATTTTTTAGAGATATCACGCCGAATTTGTAGCTGACGACTTGATCCAGCTGTTGGGTCAAGAGCCAAAGCAGATTCCCATTCCAGATGAACCTTTCTCGCCTTCACGTATTCAGGCCACTCCTGTTTGTGATCATTTTCAAAATTTAAAGAAACAATGATTGCTTGTTCGTCATCTTCGTCTGAATGCTCGGTGAGCCTCCAAACTAAAATATATTCGACGCGCTTTTTCTGCTCGATTGTGAATTCATCACTGGTGAGAATGTAGTAGCAGGCAGCCAAGCGCCGATTTCCATCCAAAAGTCTGCCGTTGAAAGAAAGAATTGGATATTTTCGGAGGCCATTCGCCGCGATACTTCTGGCCAATGCGGGAATGCCGAATTGATCTTCCTCCGTAACGCCATCGAGCTTCAAATGGCAGAACATGATGTCAAGAAGCTCTTGCGGAGAAGGTTTACGGCCATATTTTTTGGCGAACTGCTGAAGATGAATCTCGATACGCTCGTTCGAATCCCAAAGATCAATATCTTTAGTTCTTACAAAGCCTTCCGTCAGCGCTACTTCGCGCATATGGAATGTGGGAGTGGGTTTGACAGGATGTGGAGATATTCCCTTGTGTTCCACCATTTCAATCGGATTATTACCTACTTGTAGATCTCTGGAATTCAACTCGCGCACCTTAATCAATTCATCGGCCAATGATGAAAGTTGCTCTACAACCTGAGACTTATGGTCGCCAGAATCCAGCTTGCGTTGAATCGCATTAATAACCTTGTCAATGAGCTTGCGTATTTCTACCGAGTTAAGCAATTCGCTATCTTCTTCTTGGAAAATCAAGTCGATTTCCGTTCCAACGTCTGCTGAAATCTCATGCGCCCGTTCGATTAAACGAGTGAATTCACGATTCAGTTCTTCAGTAATCTTTTCCATTTTTCTTTTCCCTATCGTATTGGTTATAGTGAATCATCTTCGTCAGCAACCTGATATTGCTCAAAGTGATATCCCGCAGCTTCTGCAAGTTTGGTGAGTCGTTCAATTGCACGATTTTTCAATCGTCGAACTGTGTCTTCTTTCAAGTCGGTTATTTCAGCTATCTGGCGATCTGTGATGTCAGGTATTCCTTTCTCGATAGCATCTAAGAGGACGTCCATTACCCGACGGATGTTTTCCTGCCCTATTTGAGGTAGGAGTTGGCGCGCTTGTGCTAACGCTCTCTGCCTCAATGTATCCCTCATATGATTTTCAACCTGTGATTTCGAGCTTGAAGGTGCTTCTATTCTCTCCTCAGCTCCAGGCAGAAATGGGAGTGGCTTATCTGCCGCAAGATCGCTTGCGAGATTCTTTGTTGCTTTAAGAAGATATGAATGCAACGAATTAATGTTGCGCCCTTGGCGTAAAGCCTCAAATGCACCAGAAACGGCTTCCGCTAGACAGTCATCAACTTCTTCGGAGGATAAGGCTCCAAAATATTGCTTTCGGACAAAATGTGCCAATTTGTCCATGAGAGAACTTTCGAAGAGGTGTTTAACCATTCCAGCGGCATTGCCCGCTCGGCCAGCTTCTTTTGCGAGTCTTTGTTCCGCATCGATTTTTTCTTTATCTGCTAGCGCCATCCTCTTTCCTTTTGAGCATTTCTTGTGCTCCCTATCCTAGAGTCTCTGGCTGGGACAGGCATTACTCTCGACGGCTTCTTTGCAGGAGCTCGTCTTAGCCCGCGATCTTTTAGTGGTACGGTATTTCGGTATCCAGTCCGTACAGGAGAGTCTGCATTTGGGACAGGATATGGGTGCTAAATCCATGGTCATCTGAAATTTCCTATCTGGCAATCTATGCAACTTTGTTTTCTGACACACAAGTACAAATAAAAACGCCAGGCATCAATGCCTGGGGCGTTTTTGTTTATCTTGACTAAATGTTAAGCGCTACAAGAAAAGCGATGAATCATGCTGCCTTGGTGACTTGAGTTGTCGCAGAGTATTGCGTGGAGTCAGAGCGTTTTTTGAGACGCGACTGATCCCATTCAGTAGAGTTCTCATTTCCATTCTTTTTCCGCATCGAAGGTGGATTAAGCATGGTGACGGGTCTAGAAGCCATCCGCCTGACAAGGTCTTCATTGTGCGTTTCTACAGTACCTAGTTGCGCAAGCCCATTTCTACGATTCCATGCATCAAGGATGGCCATCCCTAACGCTTGACCTAAACCGGTAGGTACGGCATTGCCAATCTGACGGTATTGGCTAGATATAGATCCAGAAAACTTCCAATCATCAGGGAATTGCTGAATTCGCGCATATTCTCGAACGCTCAAGGGGCGCAATTCGGTAGGGTGGCATAGCATCGTAGCCTTGGCGTTGGGTGTCGTAGGCAGTGCTGGGCTAGGCTTGTCCCAGCTTAATCTGCGGAAGAAACCGCTGCGCCCTCCCCATGAGTGATACGCACCGCCCAATGCTTCCTTTTGATCTGCTTCCGGAAGATCTCGCCAGTTGCCACCTTCTGGGATCATCTTTAGATATTTCTCTTGCGATGCAATTAACTTGGCTCCGGGTGAATCGATTTCGCTAAATCGCCCGATTGCACTTCTCAAGCTAGCCCATTTCTTCTGATGCTTCTTTGGATGCTCAGCATGAGTTGGCTTCGGTAAAGTAATGCGCTTTCCGTCGCGAGAACCGATAAAAATTATTCTCTCTCTTGACTGGGGCGTGCCGAAGTCGGCCGCATTCAATACGTCAAAGGCGGTGTAGTAATTTAGACGTCTGAGTTCGGTCACGATCACTCTGAAAGCAGATCCCAGTTCTTCTTCCGCTTCCAGCGGCGGGAAGCCTGGCCCTCTCTCGTTAAGAGGACGGTGCTTTATCGCGGCCGAAAGCATCCCCTTCACGTTCTCCATAAGGAAGAACTTGGGCCGCGTTTCCTCCACCACTCGCATGAAATGGCGGAACAGGCCGCCTCTAGGGTCACCGAGGGATCGACGAGCTCCTGCAGTGCTAAAAGATTGGCAGCTTGGTCCGCCGGAAACCACAAAGGCTCCGCCAGCTTTTAGTCCGGCCTTCTTGAGCATCTCGGCGGTAGAAACGTCTTCAATTTTGCTTTTGATGACCGGAAGGCTTGGTCTATTAGCTTTAATTGTAGCGACCGCCTGTTCATCGCATTCAACAGCAAGTACAACCTCGAATCCAGCAGCTTCTAGGCCAAGATCGAGCCCCATTGCGCCAGAAAATAAAGATATGACGGGTATCTTCTTTGGCATCTTCATTGTTCCTTTGACGACTTTGTTTCCTGATTCTTACTGTCTCTACGTCGAGGAGTATCCCAATATGGACTTTTGCAATGAGGGCAAACCTTCGGCAACGTGGACGAGCGACGAACCCAGGTATGTTCGCATCGGCAGCAGCGTAGGCCAGGTAAAAGCACTTCAAAAGGATTCGCGGGCATAGGTGTAGGTGGCAAAGCAATTTTCTGACACTATAACCGCGAAAATAAAATATTACCAAACATCAAATTTAAATATATTCTCTTAATTATAATAAATAAAAAATATTGTTTTAAACATGTGTTTATTAAAATATTTTTATTGATATATAAATATAAATATATACCTATTAGGAAGTGTTTGCGATCTCTACAGCCGCTAGGTCTGCAAACCTTTAATCGGAAAGTCCAGAGCCGCGGCCTTTGAACAGCGAGCAAATGGACGAGCGGTTTAGATCTCTGGTTCGAGACATATCAGCTTCCGATAGACCTAAAAGGATATGAATGGGACTTCGGCAACGCCTCACCTAAATTGCTGAAAGAACAATCGTCATTCAGATCTAAGAACTCTGTTCATCCCAGCTCGTGCATCGTTGAGAGCATGATGTTCTTCAAGTTTATTCTGACCTGCTTATCGCCCTAGTCCGACCAGCGGCCGCACAGCAGCTCTTCCGTCCTGCGCTCGACCTGCCTGCCCACTATTTCGGCACCTGGCCGCTGGTCTTCCAGGCCCATGGTGTGGGCGACGCCAGCCACTTCTTCCCGGGCGATCGCGCGGGCCTGTTCCTGCACGACCTCAGTGAGAGGGCGGCGCGGAACCAGAGCGTACACCAGCTCGCAGTCCAGCCCGTCGGCAAGCTTGCGAAGTTGCCCGAGCGTGATGCGCTCGTCGGCCTCGGATTGTTCGGACTTGTGCAGGGTCGGTCCGGAAATGCCAAGCCGCTGCGCCTGTTGGCGTTGGGTACGACCTAATGCTTCGCGGATAAGCTTCAGCCATCCTCGAGGCGGGACCTGGCGTTTGGCCAGATCCGCGTACGCGGATAGCTTGGCTTGCAACTGCTCAAGGCGAAGCTGGTTCAGTTCAGGTGACATTGCTAGCCTATAAGCTACTGAGATGACCATTAATGATAGCTGATAGGCTAGCAAGTGGAAATTTTATGCTTCCGTTTAAGGCAGCTAAAACTGTAGATTTGCTTCCGTTTGATGAAGCAATTGTCTGGCCGTGGAGACCACATCGGGCCTGTACCTTCCCCGCTGATGGCTAGAAACAAGAATCCGGTCTGAGCAGGGCAAATCAGCCCCCTTCTCTTCACACAAAATCTCACATCCTCACGCAAAACACCAATTACATCGCCGATTTCCCACCCATTGCGCACAGCTGTGCCATCCCGCCACACCCCACCCCCTCCCCGCCCCACAAAATCTTGCACATCCCCTGATGCTTGCATACCATCGAATCTCACTTCGATCACACCGCCCTGTATGAGTAACATCAAGACGAGCGCCCGAACAGTTGCCGCAGTCTTGCTCGTCCTGGTGATGGGTGCGTTCTGCGCCAATATTGCCCGCGCCCAATCCAACGCCAGCCCCGACCCCGCCCATCACGTCATCGAGATCAAGCTGGCCGATCTCAACGATGACAACCCCCTCATCGATTACCGCAAGGCCGTCCTCGAACTGGCGATGCGGGCGACCGGCAAGCGCTTCTCCATCAAGGGTTGCCAGGTGGCCGATGTGGCCACCTCCGACCAGCGCTTCGTCCAGCTGATCCAGGCCGGCCAGTACTGCAACCTGATGACCACCTCCGCCGGCAGTTCCATGACCCGCGGGCTGGAAGGCATTCCCTTTCCGATCTACCTCGGCGGCGGAGGCTACCGTGTGCTGATGGCCAATACCGCCAGCCTGCAGCGCGCCCGGGATATCCGTACCCTCGACGACCTGCGCAGGTTCCGCATCGGCTCCGGTATCGGCTGGACCGACACCCACATCATGCAGGCCAATGGCCTGGACGTCGTGCAGGGCAACTATCTCAATCTCTTCGAGATGCTCAAGGCCAGGCGCTTCGACTTCTATAACCGCTCGGTCTTCGAAGCGGGCGGCGAGCTGGAGACCTACGACCGCGACCACCAGCTGGCCATCGTGCCGGACCTGGTGCTGTACTACCCGGTGGACCTGTTCTTCTACACCACGCCGGGGCGCGACGATATCCGCGACGCCCTGCTCGACGGCCTGCGCAAGATCCACCGCAGCGGCGAGCTGGCCGAGCTGATCCGGCAGCATCGCTCCACGCGCCAGGCGCGCCAGTTGCTGAAGTCGACCCACCCGCGCGTCATCGTCCTCAACAATGATCGCCTCACGCCCCTGGAGCGCAAGGCCATCGAGACCTATCGCCTGGACTGGTTCAAATAAGCGGGCTTCGCCCTCGTCACGTTCTCTGCACGACCATGAATAAGAAACTCAATAGCCTCGGCGTCTATATCGCCATTGCCATGCTGGTGGCGCTGTGCCTGCCGGTGGTGCTGGCGCTGACCGTGCTCAACGGCGTGCGCGAAAAGCAGATCGGTATCGAGATGCAGGCACTGGTCAACGAAAAGGCGCAGACCATGCAGCACAGCCTGGTGCTGCCGGTGTGGAGCCTGGACAAGTCCGACATCAACGCCGTGCTGCAAGGGGCCATGCTCGATCCGCAGGTGGTGTCGGCCGAGATCACCGATCCCGATGAAAAGATCATCGCCCGCGTGGAAGACGGGCAGCGGCGCCTGGGCAATATCATCTCGCGCAGCGTGCCTTTGGTAATGCAGCAGAACCATCAAAACGTGAGCCTGGGCAGCCTGCAGCTGATCGTGTCGGACTACCAGCTGCAACGCAAGCTGGCCGCTGACAAGAGCTTCCACACCCTGGTGCTGCTGGCGCAGGCGGTGGCTTCGCTGATCATCATCGGGCTGCTGGTCTATCGTCGCATCCTCCGGCCCATCGGCATGCTGACTACAGCCACCGAGCGCATCGAGCGCGGCAGCTTCGATGAACGCATCGCCATCCCGCAGCAGGATGAAATCGGTCAGCTGGCGCGCCATATGGAATCGATGCAAAGCAGCCTGAAGGCGCTCTTCGATGAACAGGCGGCCATTCTCGGTAACATCCCGGCGGGGGTGCTGTTCGTGCGCGACGGCAGCATCGTTTTCGTCAACGAGGCCGCCCAGGTCCTGCTCGGCAGTGCGGACAGGAATCTCGTCGGCCAGCCCGCCGAAGAAGTCTTTGTCGAACCAGCCCAGCAGGCGGCCTACGTGGCGCAGGCGGTGGCCCGTTCCAGTGGGGCGGCCGGCGAGATCGTGCTGTTGCGCCGGGGTGATGGCGGCAGCTTCCCGGCGGAGTTGCATACCTCGCTGATCGATCCGGCGCGGCCGGCGGACCAGATCTGGGTGGTCATCGATGTCAGTGCACGGCTGGATGCGGAGAACCGTATCGACCGCCTGGCCTTCTATGACCCGGTCACCCAGCTGCCCAACAAGACGCTCTTCATGGACCGCCTGCGACGCGGTCTGGCGCGACGTCGCAGCAACGGTACGGCCGGGGCGGTCTTTGTGATGGAGATCAGTCGGGCCGATCTCTCCTATGGCGGCGCCAGTTCGGAGGAGATCGAGCAGTTGCTGGTCGAATGTGCGCGCCGCTTCTCCGGGTGTGTCACGCCCGAGCAGACCGTGGCACGCCTGGAGGGCGCGAAGTTCGCGCTGGGCAGCGAGATCCGGACCCAGGACCTGGCCGAATGCCTCCGCTTCTGCGAGGCGCTGGCCCATCGCATCATCGCCACCTTCACCGATCCCCATGCCCTCGCCGCTGCGCGCTTCCCTTGCGCGGTCAACCTGGGTATCAATATCGTCCATGACGATCATCACGGCGCGGCCGAACTGCTGATGCAGGCCGAGCTGGCGATGGTGCAGTCGCGCCTGGCCGGCCGCAATACCTTCCGCTTCTTCGACCCTGCGATGCAGGCGCTGGCCAACCAGCGCAGCCTGCTGGAAGCCGAACTGCGCCAGGCGGTCGCGCAGCGCCAGTTCATCGTGTATTACCAGCCGCAGGTGACCTATGAGGGTGAAGTGGTCGGGGCCGAGGCCTTGCTGCGCTGGAAGCATCCGGAAAAGGGCGTCGTCGCGCCGGGCGGCTTTATCTCGGTGGCCGAAGACATGGGCCTGATGGAGCAGATCGGTCAGCAGGCATTGCATGCCATCTGTGCCGATCTGCAGGCCTGGCAGCGCCGGGGGCTGGCGCATGAGCTGGTGGTGGCGGTGAATGTGTCGGCGCAGGAATTCAAGGTGGACAATTTCGTGGGCCGCTTCCGCGAGATCATTGGCAAGTATCGCCTCCACAGCCATGCACTGAAGGTGGAGCTGACCGAAAGCATGATGGTGGACCAGGTCGAAGACGTGATCGCCAAGATGCAGATGCTGAGGTCCAGCGATATCTCGATCTCGCTGGATGATTTCGGGACCGGTTACTCGTCGTTGTCCTATCTGGGGCGCTTCCCCATCGACCAGATCAAGATCGACCAGAGCTTCGTGCGTGAAATGGAGAAGGATGCGGCCATGGCCAGCATCGTGCGCAGCATCATCATGCTGGGCCAGAGCCTGAACCTGTCCATCATCGCCGAAGGGGTGGAGACGCAGCAGCAGCGCGACCTGCTGCATGCGCAAGGCTGTTCGCTGTACCAGGGCTACTGGTACGGCAAGCCCATGCCGGGCGAGCAATTCGTCGAACTGCTGACGACGCCGGATCGCTTCCGCTGATCCGCCTGGCAGGGCTGCCGCTGGACATCAGCGCCGGGCAGTCCGATAGCCAGGCAACCACTTCATCCAGCGCGGGCTGCGCGTCGTTGCGCCCGGGCGCTCAGCTTCGCCCTCCTGGACCTCCTCGTCCCCCTCGTCCTCCCTATGCGTCATCCGATACAGCAGCGGCAACACCAGCAGCGTCAACGCGGTGGAGGACAGGATGCCGCCGATCACCACCGTAGCCAGCGGGCGCTGTACCTCGGCACCGGTGCCGGTGGCCAGTGCCATCGGCACGAAGCCCAGTGATGCCACCAGCGCCGTCATCAGCACCGGGCGCAGGCGTGTCATGGCACCTTCGTGGATGGCTGCATCCAGGCTGCGACCTTCCTCGCGCAGGCTGCGGATGAAGGAGATCATCACCAGCCCGTTGAGCACCGCCACGCCCGACAGCGCGATGAAGCCCACCGCTGCCGAGATCGACATCGGAATGCCGCGTGCGGCCAGCGCCAGGATGCCGCCGGTCAGCGCGAAGGGAATGCCGGTGAAGACCAGCAAGCCATCCTTGACGTTGTTGAACATCGCAAACAACAGCACGAACACCATCAGCAGCGCCACCGGGATGACGATCTGCAGGCGTTGCGTGGCCGATTGCAGGTTCTCGAACTGGCCGCCCCAGGTGGTCCAGTAACCGGTGGGGATGCGTACCTCTGCCTGCAGTGCCTGTTCCGCATCGGCCACGAAGGAACCCAGATCGCGGCCTCGTACGTTGGCGCTGACCACGATGCGGCGCTTGCCGTCTTCGCGGCTGACCTGGTTGGGACCGGGGGCGATGTTGAGCGTCGCCACCTCGGCCAGCGGGACATAGCTGATGCGGCTGGCGCCCTCCTGCAGCGGCAGCGCGATGGGCAGGCGGCGCAGGGCGTCCAGATCGGCGCGGGCGGCCTCGGGCAGGCGCACCACGATGGCGAAGCGGCGGTCGCCCTGGAACAGCGTGCCGGCCTGGGTGCCGCCGATGGCGGTGGCGATCGTGTCCTGCAGGTCGGACACGTTCAGGCCATAGCGCGCCAGTTTCTGACGGTCGATGTCCACGCTCAGCATCGGCAGGCCGGTGGTCTGCTCCACCTTCACTTCGGTGGCGCCGCGGGTCTTCTGCAGCACGGCGGCGACCTTGGCGGCGGTGTCGTTGAGCACGGCCATGTCGTCGCCGAAGATCTTGACCGCGACATCGCTGCGCACGCCCGAGATCAGTTCGTTGAAGCGCAGCTGGATGGGTTGCGAGAACTCGTAGCTGTTGCCGGGGATGCCGGCTACTGCCTGCTGGATCGCCTCGCGCAGTTGTGCATGCGTCTTGCGTGGCTGTGGCCATTGCGACTCCGGCTTCAACATGATGTAGCCGTCGGAGATATTGGGCGGCATCGGGTCCGACGCCACCTCGGCGGTGCCGGTGCGGGCGAAGACGCGTTCGATCTCGGGGAATTGCCGCATCAGCGTCTTCTCGATCTGCTGCTGCATCTCCAGCGATTGCGACAGGCTGGTGCCGGGGATGCGCAAGGCCTGGATTGCCATGTCACCTTCGTTCAGGCTGGGCACGAACTCGGTCCCCAGGCGCGTGGCCAGCACCGCGCACACCACGATCAGCGCACCGGCAAAACTGAGCACCACCGGCTTGTTGTCCATGACGCGTACCAGCAGCGGCGCATAGAGCCGCTTGGCCCATTGCATCAGGATGTTCTCCTTCTCCGAGACGCGTTCGCCGATGAACAGCGCAATGGCCGCCGGGATGAAGGTCACCGACAGGATCATCGCGCCCAGCAGTGCCGCCACCACGGTGAAGGCCATGGGCGTGAACATCTTGCCTTCCACCCCGGTCAGCGCAAACATGGGCAGGTACACGATCATGATGATCAGTTGCCCGAACAGCAGCGGCCGGCGCGCCTCGCGGGCGGCGGCGAAGACCTCATGGAAGCGCTCGCTGCGCGTGAGCGGGCGGCCGTGGTGCTGCTGCGCATGGGCCAGGCGGCGTACGCAGTTTTCCACGATCACCACCGCGCCATCGATGATGATGCCGAAGTCCAACGCACCCAGGCTCAGCAGGTTGGCGCTGACCTTGTTGGAGACCATGCCGGTGAAGGTGAACAGCATGGCCAGTGGAATCACCATGGCCGTGATGATGGCGGCGCGGATGTTGCCGAGGAAGACGAACAGCACCGCAATCACCAGCAGCGCGCCTTCGATCAGGTTTTTCTTGACCGTGGCGATGGCCTTGTCCACCAGCACGGTGCGGTCATAGACGGTGATGGCCTCGACCCCGGCTGGCAGGTTGCGGTTGATCTCGCGCAGCTTCTTGTCCACCGCCTGCGAGACCGTGCGGCTGTTCTCGCCGATCAGCATGAAGACCGTGCCCAGGACCACTTCGCGCCCGTTCTCGGTGGCCGCACCGGTACGCAGTTCACGTCCCATGCCGACCTCGGCCACATCACGGATGCGGATGGGCACGCCGCGCACATTGGCCAGGATGATATTGCCGATGTCTTCCAGCGAGGCCACCTGGCCCGGTGCGCGGATCAGGTATTGCTCGCCGCGCCGTTCGATGTAGCCGGCGCCGACATTGCTGTTGTTCTTTTCCAGGGCCTTGATGATGCTCTCCATGGTCATGCCATAGGAGGCCAGGCGTTCGGCCGAGGGGGCGACGTGGTATTCGCGGGCGTAGCCGCCGATGGTGTTGATCTCGGTCACCCCCGGCACCAGCCGCAGCTGCGGCTTGATGACCCAGTCCTGAATCTCGCGCAGGTCGGCTGCGCCATAGGGTGTGCCATCGGGTTTGCGGGCGTCCTCGCGGGCTTCCACGGTCCACAGGTAGATTTCACCGAGGCCGGTGGAGATCGGCCCCATGGCCGGATCGATGCCAGCGGGTAGTTGGCTCCTGGCCTGCTGGATGCGCTCGTTGACCAGTTGCCGCGCAAAGTAGATGTCGGTGCCGTCCTTGAAGATGACCGTTACCTGCGACAGGCCGTAGCGCGACAGCGAGCGCACCTGTTCCAGTTGCGGCAGGCCCGACATGGCGGTCTCGATGGGGTAGCTGATGCGCTGCTCGGTTTCCAGCGGTGAATAGCCGGGGGCGGCGGTGTTGATCTGCACCTGCACGTTGGTAATGTCGGGCACGGCGTCGATGGGCAGCTTCTGGTAGTTGTAGACCCCATAGGCCGCCATGCCCAGCACCGCCAGCAGGACCAGCCATCGATGCTCGATGGCGAAGCGAATGATGCGTTCAAACATGATCGTCGTCTTTCAGAATGGTGGGAGTGGTGTGACGCGATGGTCGCGATCCGCGTCAGTGGCTATGCTCCGCCGCGCCCTTGCCCAGCTCGGCCTTGATGGCGAAGCTGCCGCTGGCGGCGTACTGCTGCCCGGCTTGCAGGCCGGAGAGGATTTCCACCGACTTGCCGTCACTGCGCCCGGTGCGCACTTCCTGCGCCTTGAAGCCATCGTCCACCCGCACGAAGACCACGCTCTTGTTGTCCACCGTCTGTATCGCTTCCGCATCCACGGCCAGTGCCACCTCGCTGGCCTCGGTCATCACATCGACGGTGACGAACAGGCCCGGACGCCAGCTCTCTTGCGGATTGGGCAAGACCACATGGGCCTTGGCGGTGCGGGTTTGCTCCCCGATCAGGGCGCCGACATAGGAGATGCGGCCGGTAGCGTTCGCCTCGAAGGCGGTGGCGCGCACCGCGGCGGCGCTGCCCACGCGGACCTTCTGCAAGTCCTTGGGCGAGACGATGATCTCGGCCCATACGCTGGAGAGGTCGGCGATGATGAAGGCGTTGGCATCTTCGCGCACGGCCTCGCCCAGGCCCAGGTGCTTCTCGACCACGGTGCCGTCGAAGGGGGCGCGGATCTCGTGCCGGTTGAGGGCGCCGCTACCCGTTCCGGTGACGCCGATGGCGCGCAGCTTCTGGCGTGCATTGCGCACAGCGACCTCGGCTTCCTGCAGGGAGAGTTGCGCCTGCTGGTAATCCTGTTCGGCCGAGATCTTCTGTTCCCACAACTGTTTCTCGCGTTGCCAGGTGCTGCGTGCCAGGCTCAGGCGCTGTTCGGCGTTGAGCAGTTCGGAGCGCTGCTCGGAGACGGCGCTGCTGCTGATGACGGCCAGTACCTGGCCCTTGCGCACCTTCTGGCCCAGCGTGGCCGAGACCGATTCGACCACGCCGGCGACCTGCGGCACCACATGCGCGGTGCGGTCTTCGTTGAAGCGAATCTCGCCCGGCAGCTGTAGCCCGCTTTCGATGCGCGTTGCGCCGACCTGCTTCAGGGTGATGGCGGCGGCAGTGATCTGTTCCTGGCTGAGGGCGACCTTGCCTTCTTGCTCTCCATGTCCTTCCTTGTCCTCGTCGTGGTCTTGATGGGCTCCGTGGTCGTCATGGGCTGGCTTGCCGTCGGACCCGTTTTTTTCCTGATGGTCATCCTCCTTGTGGGCGCCCTCTTCCTGATGCGTAGAGGTGGCTTCGGTGCCGCCCTGGCCCTTCATCAGGGTCCATCCGCACAGCAGCGCGGTAATGGCGATGATCGCGGCGATGGCGAGTTTCTGTTTGCTGGTCATGGTGGTTCTCATTGCAGGTTGAGGGGGGCGTCGCCGGCCAGGCGATCCAGTTCGGCGGCGGCCTGGAAGGCGGTCGACAGGGCTTTCCAGTACTGCGCCCTGGCCTGGAAGTAGGTGCGCTGCGCGTCGAGCACGTCGAGGAAGCCGAACTTGCCCAGCGTGAAGCCGGTGCGGGCGGCCAGATAGGCGCTCTGTGCGCCGGGGACGATGTCCTGGCGCAATGCCAGTGCTTCGGCCCGTGCATTGCGCAGGCGCTCGTAGGATTGCGCGGCGTCGTTCTGCATCTGCAGTTCGACCAGGGCCAGTTCGTCACGCGCCTTGTCGGTGCGCTTGATGGCTTCCAGTTCATTGCCGCGATTGCTGTCCAATACCGGGATGGGCAGCGAGAAGCCGACCACCCACATGTTGCGTGCGGCCTCTTCGTCGCGCTTGTTGCCCAGCGAGAGCGTCAGGTCGGGAACGCGCTTGCTGCTTTCGATGCGTGCCAGCGCGGCGCGCCGTTCCACCTCCAGTCGCGCCAGCTGCACCGCCGGTCCCTTGCCCACGCGTGCGGTGAGGTCGGCGATGGCCGGCAGTGGCGGCAGGGTCTCAAGCGCGGTATCGGCCAGCACGAAGTCGGCCTGCCGGGCGTTCCACAGGCTGGCTAGCTGGCCGCGCGCGAGAGTGGCGTCACTCTCGGCCTGCTGGCGTTCCAGTTGGGCCGTGGAGAGCGCCAGTTGTGCCTTGGTCTGTTCTACCGGCGAGACCTTGCCGGCCTGCACGCGCCGCGCAGTCATATCGGCAGCGGTCTGCGCCAGCTGCACCAGTTCGGCCGCCAGGCGCTGGCGCTCACCGGCCAGCAAGGCCTCGTGATAGGCGCTGGTGACGCGGCTGCGCATTTGCTGGCGCAGGCTGGCGTATTCCAGCCTGGCCATGTCCAGCTGGCGCTGCGCCGCATCGATGCGGGCGCTGCGCTTGCCACCCAGTTCGATGGGCTGGTTGATCTGGTAGGTGGTGGTGCGGCTGGCCTTGCGGGTGTCTTCCATCAGCGCGGAAAACTCCGGATTGGGGCGCGCGCCGGCTTGCATCAGGCTGCCTTCGACCGCTTCGATTTCCAGGCGGGCGGCCGACAAGGCCTTGTTGTGGGCGGCCGCCAGGTCCAGTGCGGCGGCCAGGGTGAGGACGGGCGCCGCGTCGGTGGATGGTGCCGAAAACGGGACAGCAACGGGCGGCGTGGCCTGGGCCACGGCCAGGGTCGGCGCGAGCAGGGCAAGCGCCAGCATGGGGATATGCCGGTACATCGAATTCTCCAGTGGTGAAAAGGGGAATCCGGCGAGTGCAGAAAGAAGGGAAGCGTGCTCGCCAGGCTAGGCGGCGAGCGGCCAGTTGGGCTTGTCTGGCCCGTCGGCGATGTGGGAGTTGGGATGGGGCGCGATGGTGCTGAAAACGTCAAGCGTGGTGCAGGTCTGTTCAGCCATCGGCGCGCCCTGCCATTGCATGGATTTCATGCAGGACAGCTGGCAGACCGCGCAGGCCGCATCGGCGTCGCCACCCTGCCCCGCGTTGCCACGGCCGTCGGGGGAGGCTTCGTCGCCGGCTGGTGCAGCAACGTGTTCATGGTGGCCGGGATGGTTGGTGGGTGCGGCACCGTGGCTTTCCTTTTCCGGCTGGCAATAGCTGGCCACTGCAGCCCACGAGAGCTGCAACGGCAACAACAAGGCCAGGAAAAGAATCAATGCACGCATGAAGAAGACGTGGGTTTGGCTACCGGCCCGGGACAGGCAGGTAGCCACGATGGGGGCTGTCACCGCAGTCACGGCCACAGCCGCCGTTACCGCTGCGGTAACGACCGGCGCCGATTATGCCCCGTTGTAGAGCGAGGAGTCAAAGGCCTGGTTCTGGGTGCTGCTGTCCTGCAGGGAGGGCTTGGCGCCGGCGGTCTGCATCGGCTGGCCGAGTTCGGCCGCCTTCAGTTCGGCGACCACGTCGGCGCGGGTCTTGGTGCCTTGGTATTGCACCACCGGATAGTTGTTGCGGGCCGACAGGTTGGCCTGGTCGCGGGCTGCTTCGGTGGGGACGGTGGACTGGGCGAAGGCCGACAGGGAGAAAGCGCTGACCAGGGTGCCGATGACGAGATGCGAGATTTTCATGATGAAGCTCCTTTGAGAAGTGGTTCCACAAGGCCCAGTTCGATGCCCGCCCGGATGGGTGGCGTGCATCGGCCAGGGCCGACGCGATGACCAGTGGTGTGTCTGGCGTATCGTTGGAATGGATTCTAAGGAGCCGGTCCGCTCAGAAAGATTGCCCAGTCATTACAGATTTGTAATGAATGCCCGACGGGGCTAGTTCACAATATCGGCTTATCCGTCAGGAATCCGATCATGCATATCTTGTTGGTGGAAGACGAGCCCAAATCCGGCGACTATCTGCAGCGCGGGCTGACCGAGTCCGGCTTTGTCGTGGACTGGGTGCAGACCGGCGTGGATGGCCTGCACCATGCGCGCACGCTGGACTACAAGCTGATCATCCTGGATGTGATGCTGCCTGGCATGAACGGCTGGGATATCCTGCGCGAACTGCGGCGCAGCCACGATACACCGGTCCTGTTCCTGACCGCGCGCGACGAGGTGGAAGACCGCGTCAAGGGCCTGGAACTGGGCGCCGACGATTATCTGGTCAAGCCCTTTGCCTTCACCGAACTGCTGGCGCGGGTGCGCACCCTGCTGCGCCGTGGCCCCAGCCGCGAGGCCGATGTCATTGATTACGACGATGTCGTGGTCGATGTGGTCAGGCGCAAGGTGACGCGGGCCGGCCAGCGCATCGACCTCACCGCCAAGGAATTTGCGCTGCTGCACATGCTGATCCGGCGGCCGGGCGAAGTGTTGTCGCGCCCGCAGATCGCCTCCCAGGTGTGGGACATGAATTTCGACAGCGATACCAATGTGGTCGACGTTGCCGTGCGCCGCCTGCGTGCCAAGCTCGATGACGGTTTCGACAAGAAGCTGCTGCATACCGTCTGGGGCATGGGCTACGTCTTCGAGGCGCGCCAGTGAGCCAGCGCGCACCGGCCTCGATGAGCCTGCGGCTGGTGGTGCTGTTCGGGCTGCTGGCCTTGCTCATTTTCACGGCGGTGGGCAGCTATCTCTCGCATTCGCTGCATGTGCAGCTGGAGCGGCGCGACGATGAGGAACTGGCCGGCAAGTGCCGCTCCATCAATCATCTGGTCGAACATGCGGCGTCGCTGGACGACATCCTGGCGCGCCGTCATCTGGTACTCGATACCCTCTCCGGTCACGATCAGCTGCTGGTGCGCATCGCCCGTGCCGACGGCAGTACGCTCATGGAAAGCCACGACCCGTCCAGCGGCACGCCGGGTCTGGACCTCTCGCGCATCGACCTGCGCACCTGGGACAGTATCCAGTCGCTGCACATCGGCGATCTGCGCGCCCGCTATATCGCCAGCAAGCCCGTCACCCTCTCGGGGGAACAGGCCGTGGTGCTGGTGGTGCGCACCGCCTCGGACCGCATGCAGTTGCTGGCCGACTATCGTTCCGACGTATGGTGGGCGGCCAGCATCGGGACGGTCCTGGCGACCTTGCTTGGATTTTTCCTGGTGCGCAGCGGCTTGCGGCCCTTGCGCATGATGGCCCTGCAGACGCGCGCCATTTCCGCCAATCGTCTTGATACCCGGCTCGATCTGCAGGCCGCGCCGCGTGAACTGCACGAGATCGTGCAATCCTTCAATGAGATGCTGGACCGGCTGCATCGCAGCTTCCAGCAACTGAGCCAGTTTTCGGCCGATCTGGCGCACGACCTGCGTACGCCATTGAACAACCTGATGGTGCAGACCCAGGTGGCGTTGGGCAAACCTCGCGGAATCGATGAATACCAGGCCCTGCTCAGTTCCAATATCGAGGAGTACGAGCGTCTGTCGCGGATGATGGAGAGCATGCTGTTCCTGGCCCGTGCCGAGAACGCCCATGTGGTGCTGCAGATTCAGGACCTCGATGTGGCGCAGGAATTGAATCGCATCGCCGAGTATTTCGAGGGCATCGCCGAAGACGCCCAGGTGGGCATCGCGGTCATCGGCAACGGGCGCATCCAGGCCGACGTGATGTTGCTGCGGCGCGCCGTCGGCAATCTGGTGGCCAATGCCATCCGCTTTACGCCGGCGCAGGGCAGCATCACGATCGCAGCCAGCACCGTCGATGGCGCCACCGTCATTGCGGTATCCAACCCCGGCCCGGGCATCCAGGCCGACCTGCTGGAGCGCATCTTCGATCGCTTCTATCGGGCCGATCCCTCACGCAGCAGCGCCAGTGGCTCCAGCGGGCTGGGACTGGCGATCGTGCGGTCGATCATGGTGTTGCATGGTGGCCAGGCGGGCGTGAGCAGCATGCCGGGCCGTGAGACGGTGTTCACCCTGCGCTTTCCCATGGCGCAGGCAGGTTCGTCAGGTAAGGCCTGAAGGCCAGGGGCATCGGCCGGACCGGGGTCTCAGCGGGAATCCTCGCTGGGCAGCGCCAGCAGGGTATGCCGCATGAGATCGGGCAATTCCATCTCCAGGGCGATGGCGGGGCTTCCATGTTGTCCACGGAGATATTGCGATCTCCGCGTTCAACCTCGCTCAGGTAGGTGCGACTGATGTCAGCGCGGAATGCCAGTTCTTCTTGTGACATCTCTTTAAGCCGGCGAACTCTGCGAACGTTTTGTCCGAAGATGATGCGGGCGCTTGGTGGAGTCTCTGTATTTTTCATGTGCGCAAGGATCGGGCGGCTAGGGGTGACGGTCGATTAGCTACAATTACAAACGCACAAACTATCCGTGACAAACACTTATACCTGCGAATCTCTCGCGGAATAATCGAAAAATAACGAGATTGTTATCGTAGTTTGGTTGAGTATTTCTTCGAAAAAGCTCTAGTTTTTCTTCGAAATAATCAGAACTTTCGCTGTTGATTGTTGCTCTTTGTCTCATCCCGCGAGCAAAAGGACCTTCATCACACGCACTGCATCGACATGGACAAATCACAAGCCTTGCGTCGCGCCAAACGATTGGCCCTGATCTGCCTGCTGGCGGCGATGACGCTGTTCGTCGGCGCGTCGCTGGCGCCGCCTTCGCCGTGGAGCGGCCTGCTGCGGGCCATGGCCGAAGCGGCGATGGTGGGCGCGCTGGCCGACTGGTTTGCGGTGAGCGCCTTGTTCCGC
This sequence comes from Herbaspirillum frisingense GSF30, assembly GCF_000300975.2. Lineage (GTDB taxonomy): Bacteria > Pseudomonadota > Gammaproteobacteria > Burkholderiales > Burkholderiaceae_D > Herbaspirillum > Herbaspirillum frisingense. The sequence goes on from NZ_AEEC02000013.1 coordinate 107,368, forward strand.
CATCTGCCACTGCCCTGGTTGTCGCGGCACACCGCTATCATCCCGCGCAACAAGGATCGCATCGCCGACAACCTGGCGGTGTTCGTCGAAGAGAAATTCCTGAGCCCGCAATCGCTCGCTGCGCTGGTGCGTCGGCACGATCCGGCGCAGCGCTTGTCGGCCTGGATGGCCGCACCCGAGAATGCCGCCCGCCTGGGCAGCTACATGGCGCAGGCGGTCGGTGCCGTGCTCACGCTCACCGACGACCGTCGCATCCAGGCCTTCGTGCGCGACGCCTTGCATGCGGCATTGGGCAAGCTGGACCTGTCGCGCTCGCTGGCGACCATCCTCGATACCCTTACCCTGGACGGCCGTCACCAGCAGTTGCTGGACCGTGCCATCGTGGCACTGGCCGAACTGCTCAATCGCGAAGAGACCCGCGCCTTCATCGCCGAACGCATGGTGGAATGGTTGCAGCGCGAATATCCCAAGATCGAAAAGCTGCTGCCATCCAACTGGATCGGCGAGAAATCCGCCACCACCCTGGCCGATATCCTGGACAAACTGCTGAGCGGCATCGCCGAGGACCCGCAACACTCGCTGCGCCAGGCCTTCGACCGCCAGTTGGCAGGCTTCATCGAGCGTCTGAAGCAGGACCCCGCCCTGCGCGAGCGTGCCGAGCAGATCAAGCGCGAGGTCCTGCAAGGCGAGGCCGTGAACGCCTATGTCGGCAGTCTCTGGGAGAGCTTGCGCACCTGGCTACGGCAAGACCTGGAACGACCCGATTCGGCCCTGCAAGCGCAGGCTGCTGCCGCCACGCAGTGGATAGGTCGCGCCCTGCAGGAGGACGCGGCTTTGCGCGCCTCCCTCAACGATCACCTGGAGCGGGCCATGGCCAGCCTCAGCCCGGAGGTAGCGCAACTGCTCACGCGCCACATCAGCGACACCATCAAGCAATGGGACAGCGCCGAGCTGTCGCGCCAGATCGAACTGAACATCGGGCGCGACCTGCAGTACATCCGCATCAACGGCACGCTGGTGGGGGGATTGATCGGCGCCCTGCTGTTCGGCCTGTCATGGTTGATGCAATGGGCCGCACACGGGCCATGACGCCTGGGCAGGGTGAACCGGACTACTGATCCATCTCCTTGAGGGTCTTGCGCATGATCTTGCCGGTGGCCGTGGTGGGCAGCGCATCGACGAAGGCGATCACGCGCGGATATTCATGGGCTGCCAATTGTGCCCGCACATGCTGCTGCAGCTCGGCCACCAGTGCCTGGCCCGGTGCATGGCCCTCCTTGAGCACCACGAAGGCTTTCACCACCTCGGTCCGCAATGCATCCTTGGTGCCCACCACCGCCGCGATGCGCACCGCCGGATGGCGCATGATGCACTCCTCGATCGGCGCCGGCCCGATGCGATAACCGGCGCTGGTGATGACATCGTCATTGCGGCCCAGGTAACGGATATAGCCCTGTTCATCCATGTTGCCCAGATCCCCCGTGAGGAGGAAGTCGCCGGTGAATTTCTCCTGTGTGGCCTCTTCGTTGCGCCAGTAGCGCAGGAACATCACCGGGTCCGGCGCACGGATGGCGATGTTGCCGACGGCACCGCGCGCCACGATCCGGCCATCCTCGTCGACGATCTGCACATCGTGGCCAGGCACGGCGCGGCCCATGCTGCCCGAAGCACTGGGATAGAGCTTCGACGAGGATGAGACCACCAGATTGCATTCGGTCTGGCCATAGAATTCGTTGATGGTGATGCCCAGTGCTTCGCGTCCCCAGGCGATCAGGTCATCACCCAGTGTCTCGCCGCCGCTGGCCACGCTGCGCAGCGAGAAATTCCACTGTTCCCGGGGTGAGGGTGTCCCGCGCAGCATCTTCAGGGCGGTCGGCGGGAAGAACACATTGCGGATGTCATGCCGCGCCAGCAGGCCGAACACGGCCTCGGCATCGAACTTCTCCAGGCGCCGCGCCACCACCGCCACACCGTGATACAGCGACGGCAGCAAGACGTCCAGCAGCCCTCCGATCCAGGCCCAGTCGGCCGGCGTCCAGAAGCGGTCGCCAGGCTGCGGGAAACTGTCGTGCGAGACCTCCACCCCCGGCAGATGCCCCAGCAGCACGCGATGTGCATGCAGCGCTCCCTTGGCCTTGCCGGTGGTGCCGGAGGTATAGATGATCATGGCCGGATCGTCGGCCCGTGTTGCCAACGCCTGCGGCAGCGGTGCCGCCGCGCGCAGGCGATCCCAGAAGTCGGTGGTCTGCGGCAGTACGATATCGGACTGCTCCACACAGAACACCACCTTCAGCGCCGGCAGTTCGCCGGCCAGGTGGACCTTGTCCATGCCGCTGCTGTCGGTCACCAGCGCCGCCGCTTCGCTGTTCTGCAGCCGATAGGCGATGGCCTCCGGCCCGAACAGGTAGAACAGCGGCACCGTGATCGCCCCCAGCTTGTAGGCGGCGATATGGGTGATCACCGTCTCGATGCGTTGTGACAGGTAGATACCGATGCGGTCCCCGCGCCCGATGCCGGCCTCCGCCAGCACCTGGGCAAACTGGTCGCTCAGGGTCTTGAGCTGGTCGTAGCTCCAGGTGGTGACGCTGCCGTCGGCCTCCTCGCTGATGATGGCGGGACGGCCACTGCCATCGGCCCAGCGGTCGCAGGTGGCGATGCCGATGTTGAAGAATTCGGGGATCTGCCATTGGTACGGCGCCGCTTCCTCGTGGCGGTAGTGCGTGCCATTGATCACGGTGCGTGGCGGGATGGTGGGATTCACTTCTGGTCTCCTTCGGGTGTCGGGGCCGTACGGTCCCGGGTGGTCCGGTGGGCGCTGCCTACGCGGGCGCGCCTCTGATTTGTGGGTCAGGCCGGTATGAGCCTGTCTTTCACCGCCTTGGCCTTGTCGCAGCATGCGGGACTGCGTGCAGGCCGTCCATTGCTGCATGCATGTGCGGCAATGCGTGTTATCGAATTCTAACGAAAATACCCTTCAACAGTCTTCCTCGCCGCGAAGCTTGCGTATGCCGCCGCTAGCATAACCGCCTCAATCGCATTGCGTCCTACCCCATTCCATCTATAGCTCTGCCGTCCTGCATGCCCCCGGCACCCAGGCGGATTCGCATCGAGGACCCTGGCATGGTTTTCCGCTCTCTGAAGGAGTCGCTTACGGGCTACTCCGACATCGCACGCAGTATCCATTTGCGGCTGATGCAGCCGCCACCCGCCGAACCCGGGCCGGCTTCCGCGCCGCGCCTGGACGAGCTCCTGCTGGTGACCCACGTCTCAGGCCATGAGGCCGTCTGCGGTGCATTCGAATACCGTCTGCACTGCATCTCCGCCCAGGCCGATCTGCCGCTCAAGGACTTTATCGCGCTGCCCGCCGAGATCCGCTTCGTGACCGATCGTGGCCAATTGCGCCGGGTGTCCGGCCTGATTGCCGAGGCCAGTGCCGGTGAAGTCGAGGACGGCCTCGCCAGCTATCGGCTGATCCTGCGTGATGCCCTGGCGCTGATGGGCCAGCGGAGCAATACGCGGGTCTTCCTGCATGCCAATGAGCTTGATGTCACGCAGGTGTTGCTCTCCGAGTGGCGCACCGTCAATCCCGTGCTCACGTCCTGCTTCGACGTCGACTGGAGCCTGCTGGCCGAAGGCTATCCCTTGCGCGAATTCACCATGCAGCACAACGAGTCCGATGGCGACTTCCTGCGCCGGCTCTGGAAGCGGCGCGGCATAGGCTGGTTCATCCGCCCGGGCGAGCCGGCACCCGAGGACCGCACAGGCCGGCCGACCCACACCCTGGTGTTATTCAACGATGCCTTCCAGTTGCCGGCCAACGCCGCCGGCACGGTGCGCTATCACCGAGATCATGCGCCCGGCGAACAGGACAGCATCACGCACTGGAGCGCGATGAGAACCCTGCGGCCCGGCAGCGTCAATCGCTATGGCTGGGACCACGCCAAGGGCGGCCCCATGCACAGCCGGGAAACGACCCGGGCGGACCAGGGCATCCTCGGCAGCCGCTTCGCCGCCAGTGTGGATGACTACCGGATCGATGCCCCGCGTACCGGCAACGACGCGGAAGACTATCGCCAGCTTGGCAAATTGCGCATGCAGCGCCACGCATACGAATCCAAATCCTTCCAGGCCCGCTCCACTGTGCGCGCACTGCGCGTGGGCGAGTGGATCACCGTCGAAGATCATCCGGAGCTGGACAGGCATCCCGCCCACGAGCGGGAATTCATTATCACCAGCCTCGACGTCGAGGCCGAGAACAACCTGCCGCATAGCCTGGCGACCAAGGTGAAGGCCTTGTCGCTTCGAAACCGATGGGAAATAGGCGACGAGGATGGACACCAGGGCGTTGAAAGCGCGAATCAAGGTGCGCCCACCCGGACGTTCCGCTACCGCAACCATTTTTCCTGCGTACGGCGCGGCACCCCGGTGGTACCGGCCTTCGATCCGCAACAGGATGTGCCAACGCCCCGCCTGCAGAACGCGCACGTGGTCGGTCCCCCCAACGAGGCGGTGTTCTGCGACGCGCTTGGCCGGGTCAAGATCCGGTTTCCCGGTACCCGCATCGAGGATCATCACCACGCCAATGGCGCCGGTGCCAGCGACAGCGGGCGCGACTCGGCCTGGGTGCGCGTGGCCAGTACCTGGGCCGGCAACCAGTGGGGCGCGATCAGTCTGCCGCGGGTGGGCGAGGAAGTCATCGTCGATTTCCTCGGCGGTGATCCCGACAAGCCCATCATCATCGGTCGCGTACACGGCGCCACCTCCCTGCCGCCCAGCTTCAGCGACATCGGCGCCCTACCGGCCAACCGCTTCCTCGCCGGCATCAAAAGCAAGGAAGTCCGAGGCCACCGCTACAACCAGCTACGGCTGGACGACACGCCGCGCGAAATCAGCGCGCAGCTCGCCTCCCAGCATGGCTACAGCGAACTGAACCTGGGCTGGCTCACCCATCCCCGCGACCAGGGTTTTGGGACCGCGCGGGGTGAAGGCGCGGAGTTGCGCACCGACCAGTCACTGGCCCTGCGCGGTGGACAAGGCGTACTGATCAGCGCCGCCGCACGCCCGGCCGCCAGTGGAGGGCAACTCGACAGGCAGGAGTTGCTCGGTCTCATGACGGCGCTGCAGGACGTCCAGCAGCAACTGGCTTCCCTGGCACAGACCCACCGCGCCGGCGACACTGAGGCCCGCGCCCTGAGCACATTGCGTGAACGCCTCGAACGCTGGGAAGCCGGCAGCAACACCGACAAGGAAGGCAGCGGCGGTGGGCGCCCCATGGTCGCCATGACCGCGCCCGCCGGCGTCGCCATCAGCAGCGAAGACAGTATCGCCATCGGCGCACAGACCCAGATCGACATGATCAGCGTGGGCAACACCCAGCTTTCAGTGGGCAAGAAGCTGCTGGCCCGCGTGGCCGAAAGCATCAGCCTGTTCGCCCATCGGTTGGGGATCAAGCTGGTCGCCGCCAGCGGCAAGCTGGAACTGCAGACGGACGCCGACAACATCGAAGCCACCTCTGCCAAACGCATCGTTCTCACCGCCGCAGAAGAAATCGTGCTGCAGGCACCGCGCCTGCGCTTCGTTGCACAGGGCGCGCAGATTGATCTCGGCGGCGGCGCGATCACCCAGCAGAGCAGCGGCGACCACGTCATCCGCTCGGCCGATTTCCATCACCTGGGCGGTGCAGACGCGCACGTTCCCGAGGTCACCCTGCCGGTCAGCAATGTGCCGACTGACGAGCGCTTCATATTGGCCCGCCGCGGCAGCGGGCGACCCCATGCGCACCAGCGCTACCGCATCGAACTTGATGATGGCAGCGCCATGGAAGGCATCACCGACGAGCAGGGCCGCACCGAGCTGAGCCAGGACATGGCCTTGCGCATCGCCCGGCTGCATCTACTGAAGGAGTAGGCAATGAATCAGACAGTGAAGCAGGCAAACAACCCGGAACCCACCCGCCTGGTCGGCACCAGCTGGGACGATCAGGGCAACGATGTGGCGCAGTCGGTCCTGACCGGCAAGAGCATGAAGGTGCGCGCCCTGTGCCTCACCTCGCCGGATGCGGTGCTGCCCATCGTCTTCGTGCCGGGGATCATGGGGACGCGGCTCAAGGTCAAGGGCCGTGATAAAGGGGCGGCATGGTTTCCGCCGGAAGGTAAATGGGACGGCATCGCCCTTCTGCTTGGGCATACAAGACGCACCGCAGCAGACCGGCAGCGGCTACTTAATCCCAACAATACCGAGGTCGATGATGAAGGCCCCGCCTACCCTGATGACATAAGCAAAACTTTGTTATCGTTTGCGCCGGGCAAGACCGACGCCGAGCGCGTCCGATGGCGGGGCTGGGGACAGCTACATGGCGATAGCTATGAAAAGATCCTGGATTTTTTGGAAAAGAGCATGGCGCTCATTTTTGACCCGGCCAGCCAAGGCAAGAAGCTCACCTCGCAGTGGCAGGAACTGGTGATGAATCGTCAGGATGCCGGGAAGCTGGGCGCGCAGAAGCCCTTCGTTGTGTTGAAGGAGCAGCAGCTCCGCGACGCGGCCGAATTACTTTATCCAGTACATGCGGTGGGTTACAACTGGTTGCAGAGTAACAAGGTCTCGGCGAAGCGACTGGCTACAGAGATCGAGCGCATTACCGCCTATTACCGTAGTAAGAGGAAGTCTTGCGAGCAAGTGATCCTGGTCACGCACAGTATGGGCGGTCTGGTCGCCCGCGCCTGTGTACAGCTACCAGAAATGCAGGAGCGCATCCTTGGTGTAGTGCATGGAGTTATGCCGGCCTTGGGAGCACCGGCCACCTACAAGCGCATACGCGCTGGCTTCGAAGGGGCGGCACAGGTGATCCTCGGTCGCAATGGCGCTGAGTGTACCGCCGTAATGGCGAACGCCGCAGGGCCACTGGAACTGCTTCCTACCAATCAATACCGGACCTGGGCCAACGGCGTAGAGCGGCATTGGCTACGGGTCAGCTATATCAGTATGGGGCAGCGTGGGTTCCCTGAAGAGATGGAGAGCTTTTTGGGTGAAGGCGATCCTTACGCGAACATCTATCTCAACAATACGACTGATTGGTGGAAACTGGTGAGGGAGGATTTGATTGATCCGGTGGGCAGGGAGGTTCAGGCGAGAGCTAAGTCCGATGGCAAGCGGACGGCTACAGGTGGCCCCGACAACGCGGACTTTGATAAGTATGTAAAAAATATGAAGATAGCGATGGAGCTCCACCAGATGATCGCCGATAAGTATCACCCGACGACTTACGCTTATTACGCTGCTGATCCTCAGAAGCCATCGTGGAATGAAGTGACGTGGAAAAGTCCATTACCTGTACCAAGCACTCCAAGATCAGCCGTACTGAAACTCGATGATCTAAACGGAACGGTAGAACTCGCCATCGCGGGAAAGCATCGAGCGCGCTTCAGTATTCAGGATGGGACTGGTCCAGGAGACGGCACGGTACCTGCCGAGTCGGGCGCGGCACCTAAGCCGCATGCAATTCAGATCTTCAGGCACGAAGGAAAATCGAAATCGCATGATAGTTACGAACATCAACATTCATATAACGCCCCAATTGCACAGGCAGTAACTCTGTATTCCATTGTCAGCATTGTTTCCTCGTCTCCATGGGTGAGGCGCCAATCGGCGAAGACATGAAACGACGATACCTTGTCCATCTCGTATTTTATTCTTCGCTATTGTTTGCAACACGTGGCGATAACGACAGCGCTGACCGGCGTTCCAATTATATGAACATGCAAGCTAACTTCACTTCCCCGGCCGTATCAACATTCTGCGTAGGTCGATTTCTTATCGATGTACCACTGGGATCCGCCCTTAGCGGTGGTAACTTCAATTACGACTATCTTCAGATTGAACGCCCTGTTGGGAAGTCGTTTGAGGAGTTTCAGCGCGAACTAAGCCAAAAGGAAATCAACCTCAAGGCGGAGAAGCACGAGCAGGATCCGAGCCTGCTGCGCGAATTGCGGACGCCGAGTATGGAGTCTCGTGTTTTTTCTTTCTGGGAATTTCCTACGGCAGCAGGTTTGATTGAAGTTGAGGGGTATCGCTGGATCGATGGAACACAATATCTGTTCAAGGCGCAAGCTGGGACCAGCCCGCCTGTCGAGGGAACGATGAGTCGGGAAGAGCTTGTTCTCGGCAAGATGGAGAAGGCCCTCACGCATCTTCGGCCGCGCCTCGAAACGGAAATCCCTGCGGAACCCGGCTACTGTTTTGAAGGAGGTTTTATTGCTAGCGCCGAGTGGGAGGCCGAAGAAGCAGGTATCGATATCGATATTGCAGATCATCCCGACGCATTCGTTTCAGTTTGGTTCTATCCCTTAGCCATGAGCAAACATGACCTCCCGCTACTGGAGCGCATGGATGGAGTTCTGCAATCGCTCGGTCGCCTCGCCACATCAGTGCGGGTCCTGCGCAGCGGTAATCGCCAAGTCGGCCCCTATCGTGGCCAGGAACATCTGGCGACGGCACCGAACAGTGGTGGCATGCGCGGCCACAGCTTCATCTGGGAGACCGAAGGTGAAGGTACCCTCGATACGCCAGCACTCAAGATCGAACTCACTACCGGTCATCGAGACAGGGATGGCAACCCGCAAAAGACAAAATTGACGGATGAGCAAGCTATGAAGCTCTGGGACGAAGTTCTCAACAGCTTCCGCGTGCGTCCGACCACGGACCCGCAGAAAACCAGCCAGAACAATCCTCCATCCTCCCCCTTGCGTCCTCTCGGCGAGCTCGCCGGGACCGGTAGCATCTGCCCGCAGAATGGCTGGTGGCGATGCGTTGACACGGGCAATGTTGCGGGCGGTCGTCGGCGCTTCTTCAAGGCTGGGGAGACGATGCCCTCCGTTGTCCTGCTGGGTCCGCCGAACCTGTGGCAGGCATTGCGCAAGAAGCCACCGACATATGAAACAAAGACCGTATGGGCCCTGGTCGATTATGAAGAAGGGGCCGACGTCACCAGTTCTGAAAGCGGCTCCGCTGGTGAAAATGCAGATACGCAAGGCAGGAGCAAGTCGTGATGCGCCGCGCACTCTCTTGGTTGATCTTCTCACTAGCGGTGTCGGTCGTGACCACCTGCGCTGCTGATAGTGGTGACCAGCGATCAGAACTGATAAACGACCGTCCAGCTCCTTCTGTGTCCACTTTCTGCGTAGGGCGATTTCTTATCGACGTACCCCAGGGATCTAGGCTTAGTGGAGCAGACTACAAGTACGATTACCTGCAGATCGAGCGTCCTGAGCCGAAGTCGTTCGAGGACTTTCATCGCGAATTCAATCAAAAGGAAGCACGGCTAAAAGCGGAAAAGCACGAGAAGGACCCAAGCCTCTTGCGCATATCAAGGACGCCGACAGCAGACTCTCGTGTTTTAAGTTTCTGGAAATTCGATATGTCGGCAGGTCTCATCGAAGTCGAAGGATACCGTTGGATTGATGGCACACAGTATGTGTTGAAAGCGCGAGCAGGAACCAGCCCGCCGGTCGAGGGAACCATAAGCCGAGAAGAGCTGATCCTCGGTAAGATGGAAAAGGCTCTTTCACATCTTCGTCCGCGTCTCGACACTGAAATTCCTGCAGAACCCGGCTACTGCTTTGAGGGCGGCTTTATCGCCAGCCCGGAGTGGGAGCTGGAAGAGGCCGGAATCGATATCGACATCGCCGGTCATCCCGATGCGTTTGTCTCCGTCTGGTTTTACCCTCTACACATGAGCAGGCACGACCGTCCACTGCTGGAACGCATGGGCGGAGTGCTGCAATTTTTGGGTCGCCTGGCCACGTCGGTACGGGTTTTGCGCAGCGGCAATCGACAAGTCGGCCCCTACCGTGGCCAGGAGCATCTGGCAACGGCGCCGAACAGCGGCGGCATGCGCGGTCACAGCTTCATCTGGGAAACCGAAGGCGAAGGTACCCTGGACACGCCAGCACTCAAGATCGAACTCACCACCGGTCACCGCGACAAAGACCGCAATCCGCAAAAGACAAAACTAACGGATGAGCAAGCCATGAAGCTCTGGGACGAAGTTCTCAACAGCTTCCGCGTACGCCCCACCGCAAGCCCCGAAAAGCTGCTTCACCGCGATCCCCCTGCCGGGATGCCCCAGCCTGCCGAGACTCCACAATCCGGCGTTGCCCACCCCGCCGGGTCCGCCTCCTGATCACTCTCTCCAATCCCTGCCCGAAAGGAAATCCCCATGCCCAAGATCATTCGTCTCGGTGACGCCACCTCCCACGGTGGCAAGGTCACCAGCGTCAGCGCCTCACACTTCAAGGTCAATGGCATTGCCGTGGCCCGTGTAGGCGACCCTTGCAGTTGCCCGCAGAAGGGCCACGAGAATTGCACCATCGTCGAAGGCCATGCCCATCACAAGATCAATGGCGTCGCCGTCGCCTACGAGGGCCACAAGACCAGTTGCGGCGCGACCCTGATTGCCAGTGCCAACAACTTCAGCGCTCAATAGCGGATCGACCTACGCATAGGCCAGCCGACCCCTCGTCGGCAACTCCAGCACCGCCAATCCCGGCGTCCCTCCTTCCAGCCTGAACACCGACACCAGCCGCGCCAGTTGCGCGGCCTGGTCCTGCAGCGACTGCGCCGCCGCAGCGGCTTGCTCTACCAGCGCTGCATTCTGCTGGGTCACCTGGTCCATCTGCACGATGGCCAGGTTCACCTGTTCGATGCCGGCGCTCTGTTCCTGCCCGGCTGAGCTGATCTCGTTGACCACGGCACCCACCCGCTGCACGCTTTGCACCACCTCCTGCATGGTCAGTCCGGCCTGCTCCACCAGCTTGCTGCCATCGCTGACCCGCTGTACCGAGTCGGCGATGAGGCCCTTGATCTCGTGGGCCGCCGTGGCCGAGCGTTGCGCCAGCGCACGCACCTCCGAGGCCACCACCGCAAAGCCGCGGCCCTGCTCGCCGGCGCGGGCCGCTTCCACCGCTGCGTTCAGGGCGAGGATGTTGGTCTGGAAGGCGATGCCATCGATGACACCGATGATGTCCACGATCTTCCTGGAAGAATCGTCGATGGCTCCCATGGTCTTTACCACCTGGCTGACCACCTCCCCTCCCTGGCGCGCGATGTCCGAGGCCGAGCCCGCAAGTTGATCGGCCTGGCCGGCGTGGCTGGCGTTTTGCCGGACGGTGGCGGTGAGCTGCTCCATCGATGAGGCAGTCTCCTCCAGCGAAGCTGCCTGCTCCTCGGTGCGGGAAGACAAGTCCAGGTTGCCTCGCGCAATCTCGCTGCTGGCCGTGGCGATGGTATCGGTGGAGACGCGCACCTGGCTCACGATCTCCAGCAGCCGGTCATTCATCTTCTTCAAGGCACGCAGGAGCATGCTGGTCTCATCGCGCCCATGGGCGTCGATGGCCGAGGTCAGGTCGCCGGCCGCCACGGTCTCGGCCACGCGCACAGCGCGGTCCAGGGGCCGGGTGATGCTGCGCGTGATCATCCAGGCGATGGCGGTGGCGGCCGCCAGACCGACGACGGCCAGCGTCAGCAGCAGCGCGCGCGCTTGCTGGTAGTTGTCCTCGACTTCGTCGCCCGCCCTTTTCATCATGTCGTGCTGCAGCTTGATGAGGGCGTCGGCGGCGCTCATGGTGGCGCTCTGTACCGGGCGCACTTCGTCGATGAGCACATCGATGGCACCCTCCTTGCCACCCTGCTGCACCATGGTCAGGACCTTGTCGCGTTTTTCCATGTAGGCCGTCTGGGCGCTGAGCAGCTTGCCCAGGGCGGCACGGCTGTCGGCGTCGGTAAGCAGGCGGTCCAGTTGCGCCAGGTCCTCGCGCACGGCCTTGTCGGCCCCGGTGATGCGGTCGTACTCGCTCTTGATCTGTGCCTCCTTCTTGAGCAGCACGATGTTGCGTACCGAGCGCGCCACCAGGTTGAGCTGGTCGACAATGTCGCCGGCAACCACGGTCTTGGGATACTTGTCGTGGATCACGTCCTTCATCTGGCCATTCAGCTGAGCCAGACGCACGATGCCGCTGGCGGCCATGGCCAGCATCAGTACCATCAGCAGGCCGAAGCCCAACCACAGACGCACACGGATGGTGACGTTGGAAAGTTGCATGGAATTCCCCCTGTTATCGTTTCATTGTCGGTAGGCAAGCAGGCTGGGCGACGTAACCGGAAAGCAAGGCGCGGGCAGCAGTCCGGTTGTGCCCTGCCTCTTCCAGCATAGAAGACGATGCAGTTGAAACCAAGCACGGCCTTGTTGCGGGCGGGCGCCGACAGGCCGAAGACTCAGGCGTCCCGACGCAACTCGGCGGGGAGAGAATGTGAAGGTGGAACGGGGACCGGGCGTGGGATCGCTCAGTCGCCCAGGTCGATGGTCCCGGCCAGGCGGATGGCCGTCGGGGTTTCGTACATCGCCACCACCCAGGCCTGCTGGGCATCATCGGCATGCGCATCGAGCGTGGCGGCGACGAAGTTGATCGAGGCCCGGTCGAGGCTGGCATAGGGGTCGTCCAGCAGCGTGAGCGTGGCGTGGGCGGCAAAGGCGGCCGCCAGGTAGACCTTGCGCTTGCTGCCGGTGGAGAGCATGAAGAGCTTCTTTTCCAGATGGGGCGTCAGCGACAGGCCCTCGGTCAGGGCCGGCAGCAGGCTATGGTCGAAGCGCGGAAACCGCGCGGCCATCGCCGCGAATACCTCCGCCGGCAACATCTGGTCGTAGGCCTCGGTACGCGGGTCGATGAAGAAGACCTGACGTCGATAGGCTTCGCCATCGCTGTCCAGGCGCATGCCGTCCAGTTCCAGAACCCCGTCGCGTGCCGGCATGAAGCCGCCCAGCAGGTTCAGCAGCGTGGTCTTGCCGCGCCCATCGCCGCCACGCACCAGCGTCACGCCGGAGGTGATGCGGGCCGAGAAGTCCTGGAACAGATCCAGACCGGGATAGGAAAAATTGAGGCGGGAAGCCAGCAGCAGGGCAGCACGATCAGCAGCTTGGGTCATCGGATGGATTGGGTGAGGCCGTTTCAACGGCGTTGGCGACGGGCGGCTTGTCGTTCTGCTTCCTGGGCGGCGCGTTTCTCCTTGCGGGCATCGGCCAGCATCGCCAGTGCCAGCGCCAGTGGCGGATACAGGAGGATCAGGCCGCTCCAGTCGTGATCGGACAGAAACATCAGGGCCGCAATGCAGAGGTCGACGGCCATCAGCAACATCAGTGGCCAGCCCACGGGCGCACCAAGGAAGGTCTTCTGTCGCTTGTTCTTGAAATACAGGGCCATGCCGTTCACCGTGCCGTGTTGTTCGCCGCGTGGCCGCCGCGCCGCGCCGGATGGGCGCTATCACTGGCCGGGATCATGTTGGCGATGGGTTGTCTCCTGCCCGCGATTATAGAAGATGTGAAGGATCAGGGGGCATGCGGCGGCAGATGTTCCCCGCAAGAAAACCTGCTTACATCGGCTTGTTGACCATCAACCAATACACCACGAGCAGTCCGCCGAAAGCGGGAAAGCCGAGCACAGTCCAGATTTTTTCCAAGCGCCAAAAGCGCGCCGGCAACTCAGTGCCCTGCCTAGCGGCGATCTGCGCCATGTCGCGCATCCGCAATTGCAGCCAGACGACCGGTAGCCAGCAGGCGCCAGCCAGGGCGTAGAGCGCAAGTGACCAGATGATCCAGGGCGAATGCAAGGGATAACCCGCCAGGTGGATCATCCAGAAGCCCGACAGGGGCTGCACGATCACCGACGGCGTCGTGAACCACCAGTCGGCGCGTGCGACCCAGCGCGTGACCACGGCAATGGCCTGCACGTTGTGGCTGCGATTGACGAAGAACATGTAGAAGGCGGTGCCGAAGCCGGTCCCAAACATGAACGTGGCCGAGATGATGTGTACCCACTTGATGGTGAGGTAGGTCATGGAAATTCCTTTCAACGTAGGCGCCACATGACGCAAAAGAGAAGCAGCAAAGGCAGGTTCTTCGAGAGCGGCCCGAATGGGTGAGCCCAGAATTGCGGCAGAAAGACCGTCATCAGCAGCGTGTAACCCGCGACCAGGCCTATCTGCACCGGCCACAGCACGCCATGCCAGCGACGGGCACGGACCAGTCCTGTCAACAGGGCCGTACCGAGCGCGGCATCGGTGAGGCTGGCGGTGGCCAGCACGAACTCATGCAGCCTGGGCGGGATGGCGCATGCTGACAGCCAGGCATGGCTTTGTTCGTGTGGCCAGGCGAACCATGAGACATACGCGGTATATAGCCATAGCCAGGCGATGATCACGGTCAAGGCCGGATAGGCCCAGCCGGCGATGGCCGCTGGCCGGAGGGAGGGGGTGGCGAAACCGGCGGGATCACGTGGCGAACGGCCCAGAATCTGGCACATCATGCTGTTATCCGGACAGAGGCGACCGTCCTGGCTGGCCGCCAGCATGGTCAGCGGCTCCGGGGCGAGCATCGGCAGTCGCAGCCAGGCGCTGACGTGCGCGATCGGTTGCGCCAGGGCAAACGGCAAGTGGCCCAGCCAGGCAGGCGGCGCTCCCATGGCCTGACGCAGAAGGCTGATGTACTGCGCCAGGGTCATCTTGCGCGGGCCGGCGACGTCGATGCGGCGTGGCCAGGTCTCTCCGGCCAGCCGCATGCGCACGAGGGCCACGATCAGCGCCGCCAGGTCGTCCACGGAGATGGGTTGCACCGGCACGTTCGCGCCAGGGAGCAGCACGAGGGGCAGTGTGGCCAGTCCCAGGAACAGCTTGCTGCTGGCGCCCTGGGGACTGAAGACCAGCGAGGGGCGCAGGATGGTACAGGCGATATCCTGTGCGGCCAGCCACTCTTCTCCCCTTCCTTTGCTGGCCCAATATGCAGTAGGTACGGTGCTGGCACTGCCCAGCGCGGAGAGATGGATCAGTGCGCAATGCCGCTTCCTGCATGCCGCGCTGAGGGCTTGCAGCATGGTGCAATGGAGTATCTCGAAGTCCCCGCTTCGCTTTTCGGCGATGATGCCGACGCAGTTGACGACGAGCTCGACCCCCTCCAGCATGGCCTCCCACTGGGCGGTGGTCGGTAATTGGGTGACGTCCACGCCGATCCATGGCGCGGTGCTTGCGGCGACCTCCTGTTCCGGCTGTCGACGACTGGCGCCGATGACCTCATGACCCTCTGCCAGCAATGCCTGTAGCGTGCACGCGCCGATGGCGCCCGTGGCGCCCAGAACCAGAATCCTCATCGTCGTTTCTCCGAAAGTTTTGTCATTTATTTCTGTAAATACAGAAATAATTCTTTAAAAAAATGCGAGATCTTCCGGTAAGGAGATCTCGCTTGATCATTCAGGTCTTGTCGTCGGTGCTCAGCAGTCGCGCCACCTTGCCGCCCATTTTCAGGAAGCGCTTGAGCGTGGCAGGCGGAAGATGCTTGTAGTCGTCGTAGGAAGCCGTCAGCATCTGCAGGAAGTTCAGCGCCTCATCCATGCGCCCCTGCGCGGCTTTGCTCAAACTTTTGTCATGCCTGGCTTCGGAAGCGCAGTCGCGCAATACCGTCAAGGTCGGGTCGATCTCGCGCCGCTTGCGCTCCTCCACAATGGCCCGAAAGATTTCCCAGACGTCTTGCAGCGCCACGAAATGATCACGCCGGTCGCCAGCGAGATGAACAATGCGCACCAGGCCCCAGCTTTGCAGCTCCTTGAGACTGTTACTGACGTTGGACCGTGCAACATTGAGCGTTTCAGTGATTTCTTCCGCGTGCATGGGCTGGTCGGCCAGGAACAGCAAGGCCTGGATTTGCGCGACGGTGCGATTGACGCCCCAGCGTGTCCCCATTTCTCCCCAGTGGAGAACGTATTTCTGTGCGGTTGGGCCAAGATCCATTGTCATTCCTCTTCCGTTATTTCTGTCATTACAGAAATTTTAGATAGCACTGCCGTGGCCGTCAACCTGATTGCGGGTCTGTTAATGACAGACGGGGAGACGGCATGACGGACCAGAAAAATAAAAAACGGCCCCGGCAAAGCCGGGACCGTCGTTGTTTCAGTCAATCTCAGGGAAAACAGATCGCGCTTAAGGCTCAGTGTGCCGTGGCCGCCCCCGGCCACATCCGCACCACCAGGGCCAGCAGGGCCGACAGGGTTGCCAGGGCGACTACCGCGATCCAGCCCCACTGGGCCAGCGCCAGGCTGCCCAGGGCGGCACCGGCGGCCATGCCGATGAACATGCCTACGAACAGCACGGCATTCAGACGGCTGCGGGCGCCCGGTTCGATGCTGTAGACGATGGTCTGGTGTGCCACCAGGGTAGCCTGCACGCCGAGGTCGAAGCCGATGGCGGCCAGGGCCAGCAAGACCAGTTGACCCTGGGTCGAGAACCACGGTGCCAGCGCCATCGAGGCGAAGGCCAGGGCAGCCAGTGTCACGCCCAGACGGGTCACCAGTTCCGGACCTTTCTTGTCGGAAATGCGGCCAGCCAGGGGAGCGGCCAGCGCACCGGCGGCACCGGCCAGGCCAAAGGCACCGGCAGCGGCGCTACCCAGGTGGAAGGGTGCGCCATGCAGCATCACCGCCAGGGTCGACCAGAAGGCCGAGAAACCGACCGACAGCAGGCCCTGGGCCAGGGCGGCACGACGCAGGGCGCCATGCTTGCTGACCAGCGTACCCAGCGAGCCCAGCAGCGCGCCATACGACAGACGCGAAGTCGGGTGGAAGCGCGGCAGGCCACGCCACGCGGCCAGGCCGACCAGGGCGATGCTGGCCGAGGCGCCCACGAACATGGCGCGCCAGCCGAAGTGTTCAGCCACGAAGCCGCTGACCACCCGCGAGAGCAGGATGCCCAGCAGCAAGCCGGTCATGACGGTGCCGACGATGCGGCCGCGATGCTGTTCCGGTGCCAGGGTGGCGGCAGCCGGGACGATGTCCTGGGCCATGGTGGCGGTCAGGCCGATGGCCAGACTGGCCGCCAGCAGCGTGCCTACACCCGAGGCGGCGCCGGCCAGCAGCAACGCCACCGTCAGGATGGCGGCCTTGATCAGGATGATGCGGCGGCGGTCGTAGCGGTCGCCCAGCGGTGCCAGCAGCAGGATGCCCAGGGCATAGCCGAGCTGGGTCGACATCGGCACCATGCCCACTGCGCGCTCGGAGGCGCCGATGTCATCGGCCAGCACGCCCAGCATGGGCTGCGAATAGTAGAGGGAAGCCACGGCCAGGCCGGCGCCAGTGGCCAGCAGGCCAATCAGGGCCGCCGACAGGCCATTGGCATGCGCGGCTGGCTGGCCGGAAACCGGGGCAGCGGTATGCGTCTTTTGAATGCTGTTCATGATGGAACTCCGTAGGGTTTGTCTTGCGGCCGGCCCGGGAAACCCCCTCTTTGCCAGCGTTGGAACGGATTCTCCGCCTCCTGGCTCGCATCCGGTAGTAGCGCACGCGGCAGAATTGTTATACGTTAGCCGTATGAGCAAGCCTATCCCCCCCTCCCCTGGCGCGTCCGATCAGCCCAATACGGCCAGCTTTTCCGCGGCCGGGCTGACCGACCGCATCGAGCTGATCCAGACTTTCGTACGCATCGTCGATGCCGGCAGCCTGTCGGCGGCGGCGGCCCAGCTGGCCACCACCCAGCCCACCATCAGTCGTCGCCTGCAGACCCTGGAGCGCTCGCTGGGCGTACGCCTGCTGCAGCGTTCCACCCATGCGATGAAGATGACCGAGGATGGCGAACGCTGTTATGAACGGGCCAAGGAATTGCTGGCCGGGTGGGATGAGTTCGAGAACGAGTTGCGTGGCGCCCGGCAGCATGCCGAAGGGACCTTGCGGGTGGCCGTGCCGCACGCCTTCGGCCAGGAGCAGCTGATCGGCCCGCTGGCGCAGTTCATGCGCAACCATCCGCGCATCACGGTGGAATGGCTGCTGCACGACCGTGCCGCCGATTTCATCAGCCAGGGGATAGACTGCGCGATCCAGGTCGGTGAGGTGGCTGACCCCTCGGTGGTGGCGATCCATCTGGCCGAGGTGCCGCGCATGACGGTGGTCGCCCCCACCCTTCTGCAGGGACGGGCATTGCCGCAGTCGCCGGCCGAGCTGGCGGACCTGCCATGGATCGCCATTCCCGCCTTCTACCGCCGCGAAGTGACGCTGACCCACGCCCACAGTGGGGAGCGCAGCCAGGTGGCGTTCCGGCCCCAGCTGGTCACCGATAGCCTCTACGCCCTGCGCAATGCGGCCATCGCCGGCATGGGCGCGGCCGTAGGTTCATCCTGGGTACTGTCCGAGGATGTGGCCGCCGGTCGGCTGGTGCAATTGCTGCCGGAATGGGAGCCGGCACCCCTGCCGGTCTCGCTGTTGTACCCCTACGCCCGCTTCTACCCGGCGCGCCTGCGCCACTTCATCGATACCATGAAGGAAGCCATGCCCGGTGTGGTCCACAAGGCCGTCGGCCGGACTTGACCGGTAGCCGCCCGGCGGTCGGCCGATGTCAGTCCAGACGCATGGTCTGGTGCGTGGCAAAGCGCTGGTGCCAGGAGAACGCCTCGCCCAGCAGGTGCGGCGTATGGCCACCGGCATGGCAGGCGCGCTCGAAGTAGTCGCGCAGCTGCGGGCGGTAATCCGGATGGCAGCACTGCTCGATCACCTTCACGGCGCGTTCGCGCGGCGCCAGGCCACGCAGGTCGGCCAGGCCCCATTCGGTGACCAGTACATCGACGTCATGCTCGCTGTGGTCCACATGCGAGACCATCGGCACTACGCTGGAGACGGCACCGTCCTTGGCCACCGACTTCGACACGAAGATCGAAATCTGCCCGTTGCGCGCAAAATCGCCCGAGCCGCCGATGCCGTTCATCATGTGCGTGCCGCCTACGTGGGTGGAATTGACGTTGCCGTAGATGTCGAACTCCAGCGCCGTGTTCAGCCCGATGATGCCCAATCGGCGCACCAGCTCCGGATGATTGCTGATCTCCTGCGGGCGCAGCACCAGCTTGTCGCGGTAACGCTCGATATTGGCCAGGAAGTGCGCATACTTGGCCTGCGACAACGTGATCGAGGAAGCCGAGGCAAAGGCCAGCTGGCCCGAATCGAGCAGGTCGATGGCGCTGTCCTGCAAGACTTCCGAATACATCACCAGATCGCGGAACGGCGAATCGACCAGGCCGTGCAGCACCGCATTGGCAATCGTGCCGATGCCGGCCTGCAGCGGCGCCAGCGTATGCGGCAGGCGACCGGCCTCGACTTCGCATTCCAGGAAGTGGATCACATGGCGGGCGATGGCCCGGGTCTCGTCATCCGGCGGCAGCACCGAAGACGGACTGTCGGGCGTCTCGGTGAGCACGATGGCCACCACCTTGGCCGGATCGAAGGGAATGGTGGGATGGCCGATGCGGTCGCCGGCGGCGGTCAGCGCAATGGGTTTGCGCTCCGGGCGCGGGGCCGGGAGGTAGATGTCGTGCAGACCTTCCAGTGCCAGCGGCATGCTGGTGTTGAGTTCGATGACGATCTGCGCGGCCTGCTCCACGAAGCTGGCCGAATTGCCCACCGACATGGTCGGCACGATGCCCTCCTCGGTGATGGCTGCGGCTTCGATGACCGCGATGTCGATGCGCGAAGGCGTGCCGCTGCGCAGCTGCTCGGCCGTTTCGGAGAGGTGCTGGTCGATGAACATCACCTCGCCGGCATTGATCTTCTTGCGCAGCGTGGGATCGACCTGGAACGGCAGGCGTCGCGCCAGCAGGCCCGCTTCGGCCATGAGGCCGTCGCTGCCATTGCCCAGCGAGGCGCCGGTGATGACGGTGAAATGCAGTTCTTCATGCGCGGCCCGATCGGCCAGCGCACGGGGCATGGCCTTGGCGTCGCCGGCACGGGTGAACCCGCTCAGGCCGATGGTCATGCCGTTGTGGAAAAATGTCGCCGCTTCTGCGGCCGACATCACTTTGCCGGCCAATGCGGGCTGGCGGATGCGCTGGCTATCCATGGATGGTGTGCTCCTGCTCGGGTTCTTTAGGGGGTGTGCAGTGCATCCTCGACGGACTTCTTGCATTCTTGTTTGTATCAAGTGTAGGAGCGGGTCGCTATGCACTGTATGATTAAAATTCCCGCATTCCAGTCGTAAAACGCATAGGTTGGCCGGCCCGCCTTCCCGCTGCAGAAAGCCCTCGCCATGGATATCCGCGCCCTGCGCTATTTCACCGAAACGGTGCGTCTGAACAGCTTCAGCCGCGCCGCCGACGCCTTGCACGTGACCCAGTCCACCGTCAGCAAGATGGTGCGGCAGCTGGAGGACGAGATGGAAGCTCCTCTGCTCATTCGCGATGGCCGCCGCCTGCAGCTGACCGACACCGGCCGCGTGGTCTATGAGCAGGGGCAGCAGATCCTGGCGTCGATGCAGCGCCTGGATGCCGAGGTACGCGATACCAAGGCCTTGCGCAGCGGCCGGCTGGAGATCGGCATACCGCCCATGATCAACATCCTCTGCACCCCGGTCCTGAAGGCCTTCCGCGAGCGCCATCCCGAGATCGCCATCGTGCTCCAGGAAGATACCGGCCCGCAGATCGAGCAGCGCGTCGCCAGCGGTGAGCTGGAGATCGGCATGACGGTCTTGCCGGCCGACCCCGCGCTGGAGTTGCAGACCATGCCGGTGGCGCGCTATCCGATGTGGGCGGTGGCCCAGGCCGGCAGCTTCCAGAAGAACCGCTCTACCCTGCGCTGCGCCCAGCTCGACGGCATGCCGCTGGTGCTGCTCAACAACGAATTCGGTCTTACCCGAAGCCTGCGTGGCGTGTTCCGCGAACAGGGCATCGCGCCCGAGATCGTGGCCCAGAGCGCCCAATGGGACTGGCTCGTGGCCATGGCCCTGGCGGGCATGGGTGCCGCGCTGCTGCCGGAACCCTTCATCCACCGCCTGGCCACCGACCAGTTGCAGGCGGTGCGCCTGGTCGAGCCGGAGGTGCAGTGGCAGGTGGCCTACGTCACCCGGGGCGGCTATCTCTCGCATGCGGCCAGGGCATGGATGGACCTGAGCG
This sequence comes from Herbaspirillum frisingense GSF30, assembly GCF_000300975.2. Classification (GTDB taxonomy): domain Bacteria; phylum Pseudomonadota; class Gammaproteobacteria; order Burkholderiales; family Burkholderiaceae_D; genus Herbaspirillum; species Herbaspirillum frisingense. Next base: position 128,321 of record NZ_AEEC02000013.1, read on the forward strand.
GCGAGCTGTTCGCCGGTGGCAAGGGCCGCAAGTAGGGTTGACTGACAAGGACCACCCTCTGTCCGCAGGACTGCGACTACCCCATCTCTCACCGGCTGGGTGGCATCTCTCCATGCATTCCTGAATATTCTCAAATGGAATGCAAAGCCGGAATTTAAGTCATGCCGTGCATGAGCGCAGCTTCCTATACTGAGCACTGCCGATGCCTGCCGCCCCTCCTCACCCGTGACGGCGGAACCGGAATGACGTCGTTGCGACCGTGAGTGCGCAGGTGTCGGCAATCCTCATGGCCAGTTTCCAGGCCGCCTGCACCCCAGCCCTCTACGTCAGCACGTGATCATGCCGCCGCCTTTGTCGTCGCTCCCGCTTTTGCAATCCCTGTCGCTGCTGTCATCGCGGTTTTCGCTCTACCGATTTCTGCTGCTGACCCATTGCCGTCGTTGTCGCACCCGGGTCGAACGCTGGCGCATGCAGTTCCCGCTGCGTCACGCCAATCTCTCCGAAGGCCTGCGTGCCGCCTGCGGTGCGGCGGCCATGCTGTTGCTGGGCGAATGGCTGGGCAATCCGCTCTTCTCCTGGGCCGCCATCGGTGCCTTTCTCACCTCGCTGGCCGACAGTGCCGGCTCCAACCGGGCAAGGCTGGCGTCCATGGGCGGCTTCGCCCTGGCCTCCACCCTGGGCGGCATGGTCGCCGCCAGCGCCGCCGGCCTGAGCGTGGAAGCGGGTTTGCTGGCCATCATGGCCTGCGCCGGTGCGGCCGGGTTTTCGCGTATCTATGGTGCAGCCGTCGGCCTGGTGCTGATGCTGGCGGCCGGGGTCTCGGCCATCATGGCCGATGCGCCGGTGGTGTTGTGGCCGCTCTCGCAAAGCCACGTCCTGATCTATTTCGCGGGCTGCCTGTGGGCGTTGCTGCTGGGCCTGACGGTCTGGCGCATCCACCCCTTCGCCCCGGCACGCCAGGCCGTCGCACGCGCCTATGGCACCCTGGCCGAACTGGCCGCCATTGCGGCCGCCAATGACCTGGACGACCCGGCCTATGCGGTGCATGCCGCCGAACTGGCCGCCCACACCCGCCGTCACGCCCGCTTCGACCTGGCCAGTGCGCATCGCGCCCTGGAGGCGGTGGCCGTGGAGCGTACCGAATCCCGCCGTCTGTATGAAAACCTGCTGGTCCGCCTGGCCCGTGCCGAGGTGCTGCTCGATGGCATCACCGTGCTGGCCGACCTGCAGCTGACGCATTATCAGGCGCCCCGCGCCCGCCAGCGCACCGGCCGCGTGCTGGCCGCCATCGCCCGCCAGCTGCAGGCCATGCAACGCGACATGCAGCGCGGTGATGCCATTGCCGCCGATGACGATGCCCGCATCATGTTGCGCCTGCGGCAACTGGTGGCGCGACTGCCCAGCGGCACCGGCCGTCTGTTGCAGCGGGTGGACACGCCACTGGCCCATGGCGGCGATGATCCCGCCCGCCTGAAGCAGGCCGCCCGCGCCGAGCGCGCGCAGCGGGTGGGAGTATCGGCCTGGTTTCATCTGCTGAGCGCGGCAGCCCGCAAGGCCGCCCTGCACGTGCGCGCCGGTTCGGCCGAATGGCATCACGCCTGGCGCTGCGCCGCCGCCGCCGGGGCCACCTATCTGATCGTGCATCTGCTGGAACTGCCCTTCGGCTACTGGGCCACCATGGCCACCATGCTGGTGATGCAGCCCAGCATCTCCGACAGCTGGTCGCGCAGCATGGAGCGCGCCGTCGGTAGCGTGGTCGGTGGCGTGCTGGCGGTGGCGGTCTGTCTGGTGGTGCATTCGCCGCTGGGGCTGGCCTTGCTGGTGTTCCCGCTGACCGTGCTGACCATGGCCCTGCGGCCGGTCAGCTATGGCCTGTATGCCACCTTCCTGACACCGGTATTCGTGCTGGTGGCCGATGTCGGCGGCGATCCGGCCCATGAACTGGCCAATGCCGCGCTGCGTGCCGGCAACAACGTCATTGGCGCGATGGTGGCGGTCCTGGCCAGCTACCTGTTCTGGCCGCGTCGCCAGCAGGAAGACCCGCAGGCGCAACTGCGCCGCATGGCCCAGCTCAACCTGGACTACCTGGCTGCGGCATTGGTACCGGCCATGCCGGCTGGCGCCGGTGGAACGG
>NZ_AEEC02000012.1 GCF_000300975.2 Herbaspirillum frisingense GSF30
CCGCCTTTCGCGACTATCCCGGTCGCCCCGGCAAGTACCTGGCCGACATCTACCAGCTGGCGCGCCAGCGCCTGGCCGCAGTCGGGGTGCACGACGTCAGCGGCGGTGGTCTGTGCACGGTCGCCGACCAACGCTTCTACTCCTACCGGCGTGACAAGACCACGGGCCGCATGGCCTCACTGATCTGGCTGAAATAATTCCGGTCCTCGTGCTTTGCGCGCCGTCAGGGATGGCGCTGCAAGGCCTGGATCAGCTCCCGCGTATGCCCCGGCATGCCTTCCAGTCCGCGTACGCAGATCAGCAACTGGCGGCGGCTCCAGCCGTCGCTGAGCGGGATGGCACGGATATCCATGTGGCCGGCGCTGGCCAGGGCCGCCGTTTCCGGTATCACCGCCACGCCTACCTGATGCTCGACCATGCGGCAGATGCCGTCAAAGCTGCGCAGCCGGACCCGGTATTGCAGCCGTCGGCCGGCCCGTGTGGCGTGGCCCGAGAGATGCTGTTGCAAGGCGCTGTCGCCGGACAGGCCGACGAAATCCTCACCCAGCAGCTCGCTGAAGGCCAGCGACTTACGGCGGGCCAGCGGATGCTTTTTCGATAGCACGGCCACCAGGTGATCCTGGCGAAACGGATAGGTCTGCAGCGGGCCACTGTCGGTGGAGTCGGCGATGATGCCGACATCGGCCACCCCGTCTACCACGGCCTGCACCACCTCGTAGCTCAGTTTTTCTTCCAGTTCGATATCGGTATGCGGATGCCGCGCCAGGAAGCGTGCCAGCACTTCCGGCAGGAATTCCGTCATGGCCGAGGTATTGCACAGCAGCCGGATATGCCCCTTCAGGCCCTGCGCGTACTGGCCCAGTTCGTCGCGCAACTGTTCCATCTGCTGCGCCATCATGCGTGCGTGGTGGGCCAGCGCGCGCCCGGCATCGGTGGTCTGCACGCCGCGTCGGCCGCGCTCCAGCAGGGGCGTGCCCAGGGCGTCCTCCATATTGCGGATGCGGGCGCTGGCCGATGCCAGTGCCATATGGGCGCGGGTGGCGCCGGCGGTGATGCTGCCACTCTCGACCACGTACAGGAACAGGCGCAGGTCGGATAGTTCGAATCGGTTGCTCATGGTGTGTAGGGCGTGGTGTGGAGTGTGGGGAGGGGCGCAGGTCCACAACAGGCAAAATGGGGCAGGCAGCCGGATTGTGCCTTCGGCCAGGCCGAAGGCTGCCTAAGTGTATTCCACATTTGCAGAGCCGACCGAGGCTGGCAGACTGAACGCCTTGTAGCAAGCACCTTCGACTTCTCCTTTCGCCATGCCCAGCCTGTTTTCCTTCCTCGATATGAATGCCACCGTCCTGGCCGCGAGCCTGGCGGTGTTCCTGCTGGCCGGCTTCGTCAAGGGCGTGATCGGCCTGGGCTTGCCGACGGTGGCGATCGGTTTGCTGAGCCTGGTGATGTCGCCGGTACAGGCGGCGGCCTTGCTGATCCTGCCGTCGATGGTCACCAATGGCTGGCAGCTGGCCAGCGGCGGCGCCTTCCTGGCGCTGGCCCGCCGCCTGTGGGGCATGCTGGCCGGCATCGTGGTGGGTACGCTGGCAGGGAGCGGTCTGATGGGAGTGGACGGTGGCCGCCATGCCATTGTCATCCTGGGCCTGGCACTGATGCTGTATGCCATCGCCGGACTGGCGGCGTGGACGCCGAGCGTACGGCCCGGGCGGGAGCGCTGGTGGTCGCCCGTCATCGGGCTATTGACCGGGCTGGTGACGGCGGCCACCGGTGTGTTCGTGATTCCCGCTGTCCCGTATCTGCAGGCGCTGGGCTTGCAGCGCGATCAGTTGATCCAGGCGCTGGGCTTGTCCTTCACGGTCTCCACCCTGGCGTTGGCCGTCAACCTGGGGCAGGGTGGAGCCTTTAGCGGTGGCGTAGGCTGGGCCTCGCTGGTGGTGCTGGTGCCGGCTTTGCTGGGCATGGCTATCGGCACCCGGGTGCGCGGCATGGTCCGTGCAGCCAGCTTCCGGCGCGCCTTTTTCATCGGCTTGCTGCTGCTGGGTCTCCATCTGGCCTGGCACATCACCGAGCTGGCGCCATGGTGGCGATGACCTCACCGACCTGGCGGATCGAGGGGCCGAAGCAGAAGTTGCCCGGCGAAGTGCATGTCTATGCCTGGCTGGATGGCTGCATGATTGCCATGCTTGATTGTGAGTTACGTGACAGTCAAGGATTGAAGTTACGTATGGCCTATGTCTCGCCACCGTGGCGAGGCTCGGCCGTCCTGCGTGACATGCTGGCCGTCCTCAAGCCGTGTTACCGACCGATTGCCCTGCGTCGTTCCCGCAGGCGCTGAGTGCCAGGACTGAGGTTTTCGGTGCAGTCCGCTCCCATGATGCACTGCGCAAACCTGTGTGCCGTATAGCGCGCGGGTTCACGATGATGGTGCGTGCGGCCTGCCATTTTCTAAGTTTTCCTGTTCGCCGGATTGAGTGGCCGTCAAGTCTTTTCAGGAAGGGTGACGGTCCTCTGGCTCGGACCCGGACTCGCGTTTCACGGAACTGTCATGTTCCAAGTCTTCCTTGCGGGTCGCTGCCAATTTCTTCATATTTTGACGATTCCGCTTGCGTTGCGGCGTACCCATCAGGTATAAAACGATGGTCAGGGGAATTATCCCGTACAGCAGGAAAGTGGCGATGCCGGCAATCGCTGACTGTTCGGTGATCGACATCATGAAGACGACGTAGAGCCATGCGATAGCGACGATATACATGGTGAGATGGCGCTTCGAGACAAACCGTAAAGATACGCGAAAATTGCAGATCCGAGCATGAACAAGCAGAATCCGCAGCAACCCTCTCCCGATGTATCCGCGTGGCTGGCACAGATGTCCGATCCGAAGTTCTGGACCTCGCTGCAGTCCCAATTCCAATCCCAGTTCGAGCAATTCAGGTCGCATCTGCCGCCCATGCCCAATATGGCCGGCATGGCAGGCATGCCGCCCGGTGCAGGTCAGATCGATCCGACACTGCTGGCCAGGCAGTTGGGCGACATGGGCGCCACGCTCGACCCCGCCGATGCGGTCCGCCTGCAGCAGGAATACACCCGCGAGTTCGGCGAACTGTGGCAGTCGATGCTGTCGGCCAAGGCGCCGACCATCACCGATCGCCGCCTGTCGGCACCGGCCTGGCAGGAGCATCCCTACTTCGCGTTCCAGGCGGCGGCCTACCAGCTCAATTCGCGCTTCCTGCTGGCCATGGCCGATGCGGTCAAGGGCACCGATAAGGTGCGGCACAAATTACGTTTTGCAGTGCAGCAGATGATTGATGCGATGTCGCCGGCCAACTTCCTGGCGACCAATCCGGTGGCCCAGCAAAAGATCATCGAGACCCGCGGCGAGAGTCTCACCAAGGGCATCGCTCAATTGCTGGCCGACCTGCAGAAGGGCCATGTCTCGCAGACCGACGAGACCGCCTTCGAAGTGGGGCGTGACGTCGGCGCCAGCGAGGGTTCGGTGGTCTTCGAGAACGAGCTGTTCCAGCTGATCCAGTACAAGCCGCTGACCAAGACCGTGCATGCGGTGCCGCTACTGATCGTGCCGCCCTGCATCAACAAGTTCTACATCCTCGACCTGCAGCCGCAGAATTCGCTGGTGCGCTACACGGTGGAGCAGGGACACACTGTGTTCCTCATTTCCTGGCGCAATGCCGACGAGGCGGTGGAGGCAGCGACCTGGGACAATTACGTCGATGATGCCGTGGCACGTTCCATCCACATCGTCCAGGAAATCAGCAAGCAGCCGCAGATCAATGCCCTCGGGTTCTGTGTGGGCGGCACGCTGCTGTCCTGCGCGCTGGCGCTCTTGGCCGCCCGTGGCGAAGACCCGGTGGCCAGCCTGACGCTGTTGACCACCTTCCTTGATTTCTCCGACACCGGTGCCATCGACGTCTATATCGACGAGATGCAACTGGCCCTGCGCGAGCAGATGATCGGCCAGCGCGGCCTGATGGCCGGGCGCGATTTTGCCAGCGCCTTCTCCAGCCTGCGTCCCAACGACCTGCTGTGGAACTACGTCGAATCCAATTACCTCAAGGGCGAAAAGCCCAGCGCCTTCGACCTGCTGTACTGGAATGCCGACAGCACCAACCTGCCCGGACCGATGTTCTGCTATTACCTGCGGCATATGTACCTGGAGAATGCGCTCAAGGAACCGGGCCGCCTGACGGTGGGCGGCGAGAAGATCGACCTGCGCAAGATCAGCGCCCCGGCCTTCATCTATGCCTCGCGTGATGATCACATCGTGCCCTGGAAATCCGCCTATGCCTCGCTGGACTTGGTCAACGCCGGCAAACGCAGCAACAACCGTTTCGTGCTGGGCGCGTCGGGACACATTGCCGGCGTGATCAATCCTGCCTCCAAGAACAAGCGCAATTACTGGACCAACGACAAGGCCCGTGCCGGCGCCGATGCCGATACCTGGCTGGCCGGCGCCACCGAGCATCCCGGCAGCTGGTGGGGCGAGTGGGCGGCCTTCCTGGCCAAGCATGGCGGACGCAAGGTGGCCGCGCCCAAGGCGCCGGGTTCGACCCGCTACAAGCACATCGAGCCGGCCCCGGGCCGCTATGTCAAGGTCAAGGCCGACCAGTTGGTGGCCTGAAGGATCAGCCAGCCGGCCAGGGGAGGCCCAGAAGTCGGCGGCGATGATGAAAAGAGGGCGGTGATCCGGCAGACCGGAGCCGCCGACAGAGAGAGACGACCGGCGTCGCATCCGCGGCGGCATCGGCCAGACCAATACGGGGAAGCCAGGCAAGACCCGGCCTCCCGACCAATGCGGTGCAAAGCAGACCCGAAACAGGGGTAACAGGCAGCAGTTGGAACCCCAATAATCACCATCCAATAGGAGGCAGCAAATGAGCAAGCGTATCGCATATGTGACCGGTGGCATGGGCGGCATCGGGACCGCCATCTGCACCCGTCTGTGCAAGGACGGCTACACCGTGGTGGCCGGCTGCGGCCCCAATTCCACCCGCAAGGATACCTGGCTGGCCACCATGCGCGGCCACGGCTTCGACATCCATGCCTCTGAAGGCAACGTCTCTGACTGGGAATCCACCAAGGCGGCGTTCGAAAAGGTGCGCGCCGAGATCGGTGAAGTGGACGTGCTGGTCAACAACGCCGGCATCACCCGCGACGGCCAGTTCCGCAAGATGAGCAAGGCCGACTGGGATGCGGTCATCGACACCAACCTCAATTCGCTCTTCAACGTCACCAAACAGGTCATCGAAGGCATGTGCGAGCGCGGTTTCGGTCGTATCGTCAATATCTCGTCGGTGAACGGCCAGAAGGGCCAGTTCGGCCAGACCAACTATTCCACCGCCAAGGCCGGCATCCACGGCTTCACCATGGCGCTGGCGCAGGAAGTGGCAACCAAGGGCGTGACCGTCAACACCGTCTCGCCGGGCTATGTCGGTACCGACATGGTGCGCGCCATCCGCCCGGAAGTGCTGGAGAAGATCGTCTCCGGCATCCCCGTCAAGCGTCTGGGCGAGCCGGAGGAAATCGCCTCCATCGTGGCCTGGATCGCCTCTTCCGAGGGCGGTTACGCGACCGGTTCGGACTTCTCCCTCAACGGCGGCCTGTACATGGGCTGATGTCCTTTGCTGCAGCAGGCAGGTTGTCCGCCTGCCTCTGCTGCGGCCATCGGCGGAGAATTTCTCCGCACTGCACGATCGGGCTCCCCATTGTGCGTCTTCCCCCCTATAATGGCTTGCGTTGCTGCCCTGCAAAAGGACCGCGACCGCGTCGCGAGGACGACGCAAGCTGCATCACAGTAGAAGAAGCAAGGAGAGGACAGCATCAATGTCCCGGACGCCCGCGGGTCGGGAGCGCATCGAAACGGCCCGCACCGCTGCAAACCAAGGCCGGCCAACGGCTGCAATGAGAGAGACTGGACTTCAGATGACTACTGCAAAAAATTCGGCAGACCGCTTGATCAAGAAGTACCCCAACCGCCGTCTTTACGACACCCAGACCAGTTCCTACATCACCTTGACCGACGTCAAGCAGCTGGTGCTGGACAATGAGGAATTCACCGTGGTCGACGCCAAGAGCGGCGATGACCTCACCCGCAGCATCCTGCTGCAGATCATCCTGGAAGAAGAGTCGCACGGTGTCCCGATGTTCTCCAGCGGTGCCCTGTCGCAGATCATCCGCTACTACGGCCATGCCATGCAGGGCATGATGGGCAACTATCTGGAAAAGAACATCCAGACCTTCATCGATATCCAGAACAAGCTGGCCGAAAATTCCAAGGGCTTCTACGAAGGCAAGCCCTTCAGCCCGGAGATGTGGACCCAGTTCATGAACGTGCAGGGGCCGATGATGCAGGGCATGATGAGCAACTACATCGAGCAGAGCAAGAACCTGTTCATCCAGATGCAGGAGCAGATGCAGAGCCAGACCAAGAACATGTTCGGCACCTTCCCCTTCGGCGCCACCGGTACCCCGCCGGAACAGAAGAAGTAAGCAGCCGGAACAAAAGTTGCCCGACCCGACGGCCCCGCGTGGGCCGTTTCGCTTTTCTGGGCTGCCAGGGCGGTCATGACCCGAAAACAGGCGCAAATGAGCGGACCATGTACAATAGCGCCCTGATTTTTAAAGCATTTTTCGCTTTTTCCCGTATTTTCGGCCGCTTGCGGCCCGTCTCATTGAGCCATCTGCCATGTCCAACCCATCCTCTCCCGCCAGCCCGGCCCTGCCCAAGGTCGGTTTCGTCTCCCTCGGCTGCCCGAAGGCACTGGTCGATTCCGAACAGATCCTGACCCAGTTGCGGGCCGAAGGCTATGACACCGCCAAGTCCTACGACGGCGCCGATCTGGTGATCGTCAATACCTGCGGTTTCATCGATGCTGCCGTGCAGGAGTCGCTGGATGCCATCGGCGAGGCGCTCAGCGAAAATGGCAAGGTGATCGTCACCGGCTGCCTGGGCGCCAAGAAGGACGCCGAGGGCGACGACATCATCCAGAAGATTCACCCCAAGGTCTTGGAAGTGACCGGTCCGCACGCGGTGGGCGAGGTGATGCAGGCGGTACACAAGCACCTGCCCAAGCCCCATGCCCCCTTCATCGACCTGGTGCCGCCGCAGGGCGTCAAGCTCACGCCCAAGCATTTCGCCTACCTGAAGATTTCCGAAGGCTGCAACCACCGCTGCAGCTTCTGCATCATTCCTTCCATGCGCGGGGACCTGGTCTCGCGTCCCATCGCCGACGTGATGCTGGAGGCCGAGAACCTGTTCAAGGCCGGCGTCAAGGAATTGCTGGTGATCTCGCAGGACACCAGTGCCTATGGTGTGGATGTGAAGTTCCGTACCGGCTTCTGGAACGGCAAGCCGATCAAGACCCACATGACCCAGCTGGTCGGTGCGCTGGGTGAGCTGGCCCAGCAGTACGGTGCCTGGGTGCGCCTGCACTATGTCTATCCGTATCCGCACGTTGACCACATCATCCCGTTGATGGCCGAAGGCAAGATCCTGCCTTACCTGGACGTGCCGCTGCAGCATGCTCATCCGGATGTGCTCAAGCGCATGAAGCGCCCGGCCAACGGCGAAAAGAACATCGAACGCATCCAGGCCTGGCGCGCCATGTGTCCGGACCTCACGATCCGTTCCACCTTCATCGCCGGCTTCCCTGGCGAGACCGAAGCGGAGTTCGAATATCTGCTGGACTTCCTCAAGGAAGCCGAGATCGATCGCCTGGGCTGCTTTGCCTATTCGCCGGTGGAAGGCGCGACCGCCAACGAGATCGCCAATCCGGTCCCGGAAGAAGTGCGCGAAGAACGTCGCGGCCGTGTCATGCAATTGCAGGAAGAGATTTCCAAGAAGCGCCTGCAGGCCAAGGTCGGCAAGACACTGCGCGTGCTGATCGACGAGGTGGACCGTAACGGCGGTACCGGCCGCACCTATTCCGATGCCCCGGAAATCGACGGCGTGGTCTATGTGAAGCCACCTTTCGAGCCGCATCGCAAGCTGGAAGTGGGCCAGTTCGTGGACGTGCGCATCACCGCTGCCGATGCTCACGACCTGTGGGGCGCGGCCGAGTGAAGGCGCAGCGTTTGCTGATGCGCAGCCTGCTGGTGGCGGCGCTGTCCTGCTCGGTCCTCATGCCGGCATCGACCTGGGCCGCCAGGCCAGGACCGGCCGCCAGCGCTCCGGAGGGTTCGCTGCAACAGCTGCTGATGACCCATGCGCTGGTGCTGCGTGGCCAGATCGACGGGCGCGACATGCAGCTTTCGCTGCAACCGAAGAAGAACGAGGACGGCGTGGAAGGGCGTTACTTCTTCTTCGGCGGATCGCCTGACATCCTGGTTGCCGGTGAGGTCGATGGCGATGATTTCATCATGGAAGAATCAGTCAATGGCAAGGATGTGTCGGGCCAGTGGGAAGGGCATCGGCAGGGCCAGTCCATCACCGGTACCTGGTCCAGTGCCGATGGTGCCGTCACCAAGCCATTCGCGTTGCAACTGCCCTGAGGCCGGGCTGATCGTCTCCGAACCCTTGATCGCGTGATTTGCTGACGCCGGCTTTCGGTGTCGGCAGGCTGCGCGTATAGTGATGCCTTTGCGCGCAGCCCTTCGCTGCGCGTCTCGTTTTCAGAGGCAGAATCGTGTCCGACCCCAAAGAGACTTCTCTCACGCCGCAAACTTCCCTTATCCACAGCAGCTATCGCGCCCCTGACGGTTTCGAGGCCTTCCCGGTGGGCATCCATCACGCTTCCACGGTGGTATTCCCCAACGTCGAGGCGATGCGCTCGCGCGACTGGCGCGAAAAGCTGGGCTATACCTATGGCCTGCACGGCACGCCCACCAGTTTCGTGCTGGAGGCCCGGCTGGCCGAGATCGAGGGCGGCAATTACTGTCGTGTTACGCCCAGCGGGCTGGCCGCCATCGCCATGGTCAACTTTGCGTTCCTCAAGAGTGGCGACGATGTGCTCCTGCCGGACAACGTCTACGGGCCCAGCAAGGACCTGGGCCAGTGGCTGGAGCGTGATTTCCAGATCACGGCGCGATTCTATGACCCGATGATCGGTGAGGGTCTGGCCGACCTGATCATGCCCAATACCCGTCTGGTGTGGACCGAGGCACCGGGTTCGGTATCGATGGAAGTGCCTGATATTCCGGCGCTGTGCCGGGCGGCCCACGCCAGGGGCGTGCTGGTGGCGATCGACAATACCTGGTCCGCCGGCCTGGCCTTCAAGGCCTTCGAGCATGGCGTGGACATCGTCATGCAAGCCGTCACCAAGTACCAGTCCGGTGGTTCTGATGTGCTGATGGGCGCGGTGGTGGTGCGCGACCAGGCCCTCAATGAAAAGCTGGAGCTGGCGCACATGCGCCTGGGGTTCGGCGTGGGCATGGACGACGTCTATCTGGTGCTGCGCAGCCTGTCGTCGATGCGCCTGCGCTTCGAGGCGCACGATGCGGCCGCGCGCAAGGTGGCGACGTGGTTGAAGCAGCGTCCGGAGATCGTCTCGGTGCTGCACCCGGCCTTCGAGGAATGCCCTGGCCATGCGCACTGGAAGCGGGACTTCACCGGCGCAGGCGGCCTGTTCTCGGTGATCTTCGATCCGCGCTACGTGGAAGAGCAGACCGACCGCTTTGTCGACAGCCTGCGCCTGTTCAAGATCGGCTACAGCTGGGGCGGTGCACACAGCCTGTGCGTGCCATACCGGATGCGGGGCATGCGTCGGGACTGGATGCGAGAAGGGCAGCTGGTGCGCTTCAACATCGGCCTGGAGGCGCCGGAAGATCTCATCGCCGATATCGAACAGGCCCTGGCACGCATGTAAGCGTCGAGCCAACCCGGCGCGGTGCGTCTGCACCGAGTTTGCCGTCCAGAAATTGAATAAAGGTAAATGTTGCCTCTGTTTCTCGTTTTGGTGCGAAGGAGGCGGTCATAAAATGCTAGTCATTCTTGATACGGCATCCTCATACCGCTGGGCCGCTTCGCATTTTCTCGTCCAGTGGCGCAAAAGATGTCAGACCGCGTAAAACATTGCAATTTTTCTGCGGCCCCGTGTTGAAGGAAACTACAGTTTAGCTCGGCAGTCGAAGAAGAAATGCGGCTGAGCTAGTCGTTACACAGCAACATGGCACAAGAAAACCGCCAAAATTTACAATTTATTTTGTTGCTTTGGTGTCAATTTTGTTGAGCCATTTCGGTCAAGAAACCTTTTGATCAGGAAATTCCTGATTGTCGCCGGAAGTCGCAAGGACTCTGGCTGTTCATTTCCCTGGCATCAAAACTGCAGGCGAAATAGGTCTTCTTGTAAGACAAAGTCTGACAAGCCTGTTGGTTTTGTTTCGGACGAAAAATACCGATCAAGTCTAATTTCCCGCCTGTCCGCCCCCCCTCAGAATTGGCTTGCAGTCAAGTAAATGTAAGCGATTGTAAGCAGCTCAATGCAGCCGAGAGCAGCACAGAGCAGTATGGAGTTCTTACCGAGGTGGGGTGCAAATGAATACCAACGACATGATGGCGGAGATCCGCGATGCCAACCTGAGCTATCTGATGCTGGCACAGCAGATGATCCGTCAGGACAAGCCGACCGCAATCTTCCGGCTGGGTATCAGCGCAGAGATCGCCGATCTGATCGAGGGTTTGTCCAATGCCCAGATCATGAAACTGGCCGCGACCAACATGATGTTGACGCGCTTCCGTTTCGACGATGGTGCCATCCTCGGCATGCTCACCAATTACAACAAGGACAAAAGCCTGGCCCAGTCGCATGCGGCCATCCTGATGGCCTGTCAGCCCAGCGAACAAATTTCGTAAAACAACAAGACAAGAGCAGGACCGGCGCGGGCAGGGGTCAATGCGCCGGAGGGGAAGACGTACCGTAGCAGTTAATGAGTTTGTGTCTTGGATTTGCAGCCTGATGTCCATCTGCCTTGTGCACATGGAGAGGGGGCAGGCAGTGTCACTACGAAATCACCGGGGGGTAGCACCATGGCTAAAAAGAGCGTTGTCACAGAGGCGCAGGAAATTCAGTTGGCCATTGAACTGATCAACCTGGGGGCGCGCCTCCAGTTGCTGGAATCGGAAACTTCGCTGTCGCGCGAGCGCCTGCTGAAGCTGTACAAGGAATTGAAGGGCGTCTCGCCGCCCAAGGGCATGCTGCCGTTCTCGACGGACTGGTTCATCACCTGGCAGCCCAATATCCATTCGTCGCTGTTCATCAACGTGCACCGCTATCTGGTGGAGCATGCCCGCATCAGCGGCATCGAAGCCGTGATGAAGGCCTACAAGCTCTATCTGGAACAGGTCGGTCAGAGCGATGCTGGCGAGCCGGTGCTCTCGCTCACGCGGGCCTGGACGCTGGTACGCTTCTTCGAAAGCAAGATGCTCATGACCACGCCCTGCTGCAAGTGCGGCGGCCACTTCGTGGTGCATCGCCTGGACCTGCATCAGGACTATCTGTGCGGCCTGTGCCACATGCCTTCGCGTGCTGGCAAGACCAAGAAGGCCAAGGATGCGGTGGTCATGGGTCTGGTGGAAGCCCTGCCGGTGGCAGCCTCCGCCCCGATGGTCGCCGAGCCGGTGCTGGCGGCCGTTGCCTGATCCGCAGTGCTGCGCCATCGCTGTCGATGCGGTCGCGGTTCGGCCGCTTGACCGTGACAGTGGCGCCGCTACTCTGCCAGGAAGAATGAGGCCGATTGTCTAGATGTCTGACCTAGAGAACCACCCCGGCGCCCGCCGCAGGCCACTGCTGCAGGCGCCGGCGATCCAGGCCTTGCTGCTGTTCGTGTTGGGCCTGGTGGGCGCCAACGTGATCGACGTGCTGTGCCAGCGCGCCGGTCTTTCTCCCTTTTCTCCCTTGCAAACCTCCGTGCTGCACGGTGCGATTGCCGCGCTGCTGGCACGTCTGCGCCGCATGGCCGTGTGGTGGTGGCTGATCCTGCTGGTGTTCCCGCTGGCGGCGCTGCTGGTAGGGCGGCTGCAATTGCCGCCCTGGCTGTTCCTGGCGGTATTCCTGTTCATGCTGGTGCTGTTCTGGTCCACCTTCCGCAGCCAGGTGCCGTTCTATCCCTCCGGCCGCAATGCCTGGGATGCGGTGGCCGCCTTGTTGCCCCAGGGACGGGCGATCCGCTTCATGGATATCGGCAGCGGCCTGGGTGGCGCGGTGCTGGATCTTTCGCATCGTCGGCCAGAAAGTGAATTCACCGGCATCGAGATCGCGCCCTTGCCCTGGCTGGTGAGCCGCCTGCGCGCGGCGCTGGCGGGCAATCGCTGCCGCTTCGTGCGGGGCGATTATCTGTTGCTCGATTTCGCAGAGTATGACGTGGTGTTCGCCTATCTTTCGCCAGCCGCCATGCTGGCCCTGTGGCACAAGGCCCGGGCCGAAATGCGGCCGGGGACGCTGTTACTGAGCTACGAATTCCATATTCCGGGGACCACGCCGGACCTGGTGATCCAGCCCGAGGGGGGCGGGCCGGTGCTGCATGGCTGGCGCATGTGAGCGCATAAAGTGACGCAATGCGAGACGCGACGTATCAAGTTTGCCCGGATTGAGCCGTAAATCGAAAAGGAAGGGCGTTTTTCGGATATGTATTCCCTCATTTGCTTGATTGGAATACCTGTAATCTGACGAACGTGAAAATACATGCAACGCCACTGGGACGGGAGCAGGCACTTTGTTAGTCATTATCGGATATGTCATTGTCATGGGCTCCGTCTTCGGCGGCTTTGCCCTGTCCGGCGGCCATCTGGGGGCGCTGTTTCAGCCACTTGAACTGCTGATGATCGGCGGCGCCGCCGGTGGCGCGTTCCTGGTGGGTAACAACGGCAAGGCGATCAAGGCCACGATGAAGGCCTTGCCGACCGTCCTCAAGGGCTCGACCTACACTAAGGCGCTGTACATGGAGCTGATGGCGCTGCTGTTCGAGATCCTGACCAAGTCTCGCAAGGAAGGCCTGATGTCCATCGAAGGTGACATCGAAGAGCCGGAAAGCAGCCCCATCTTCAGCAAGTACCCCGGCGTGCTGGCCGACCATCACCTCATCGAGTTCATGACCGACTACCTGCGCCTGATGGTGTCGGGCAACATGGATGCGTTCCAGATCGAAAACCTGATGGACAACGAAATCGAGACCCACCACCACGAGGGTGAGATTCCGGTGCACTGCATCGCCAAGCTGGGTGACGGTATGCCGGCCTTCGGTATCGTGGCCGCGGTGATGGGGGTGGTGCACACCATGGAATCGGTGGGTATTCCGCCGTCCGAGCTGGGTATGCTTATTGCGCACGCGCTGGTGGGTACCTTCCTCGGTATTCTGCTGGCCTACGGTTTCGTGGGCCCGCTGTCCAGCCTGCTGGAACAGAAGCTGCACGAATCGACCAAGATCTACCAGTGCGTGAAGGTGACGCTGCTGGCCAGCCTGAATGGCTACGCGCCGGCGCTGTCGATCGAATTCGGCCGCAAGGTCCTGTTCTCGACCGAGCGTCCGACCTTCCTGGAACTGGAAGAGCACGTCAAGCAGGCCAAGAGCAAGTAATCCTGCCGTTGGCGGATGGTACGCGCATCGATTCACACAGACATCAGCATTGAGCAGGAGTAAGGCATGGCCGACGAAGGGCTACGTCCCATAATCGTTAAGCGGATCAAGAAGGGCGGCGGTGGTCACCACGGCGGCGCCTGGAAGATCGCGTACGCCGACTTCGTGACTGCGATGATGGCGTTCTTCCTGCTGATGTGGCTGCTGGGTTCGACCGCCAAGGGCGACCTGAACGGTATCGCCGAATATTTCAAGACACCGCTGAAGGTCGCCATGGCCGGCGGCTCCGGTAGCGGCGACGCCAATACGGTGCTGCCAGGCGGCGGCAAGGACCTGACCCGCCAGGACGGCCAGTTGCGCAAGGGCGAGAACGATGTGGTCACTCGCAAGCAGACCCTCAAGCAGGCCCAGCAGGAACTGGAGAAGGCCGAGCGCTCGCGCCTGGAACAGCTGAAGTCGCGCCTGGAAAAGGCCATCGATTCCAATCCGACCCTGAAGCAGTTCAAGAACCAGCTGTTGATCGACATCACCTCTGAAGGCCTGCGCATCCAGATCGTGGACGAGAAGAACCGCCCCATGTTCGCCCTGGCCAGCGCCCAGTTGCAGCCCTATACGAAGGAAATCCTGCACGAGATCGGGCGCACCCTGAACGATGTCCCCAACAAGATCAGCCTGTCCGGGCATACCGATGCCACGCCGTATTCCCGTGGCGAGAAGGGCTACAGCAACTGGGAACTGTCGGCCGACCGCGCCAATGCATCGCGCCGCGAGCTGATCACCGGTGGCATGGACGAATCCAAGGTGCTGCGGGTGGTGGGCCTGTCCTCGGCGGTGCTGCTGGACAAGGAAGATCCGTTCAACCCCATCAACCGTCGCATCAGCATCATCGTCATGAACAAGAAGGCCGAGGAACTGGTCGAGAAGGATAGTGGCTCGCTGAACGTGCCCACCGACGCCAGCGACGACGACATTCAGCAGGGTTTGACCGCGCCGCCCAAGAACTGAGGCAGGCGTGACGGGCGGGGATTTGCCATTGAAGCAGAAGTGTTCCAACTGAACAGGGGAAGAGAGCTGGATATGCCGACCAAGACCATGCTGCAGGAGCTCAAGCGCTTGTTGCTCGATACTGCCAGCGGCGGCAGCCGCCAATTGACGGAAGTGGAGTCGGACCTGGTCCAGACCAACATCCTTCTGGGCGAAGCCATCGGCAAGCTGGGTACCAGTTTCATGGAGCTGCACCGTTCTGTGCAGACCCAGCAGACCATCCTCGAGGGACTGATGAATGGCACGGGCGAGTTCGACAGCGAGAGTATCGAACAGCTCAAGGCGACCCAGGCGCAGGTCAGCCACCATGTGAACGCGGCGGTCACCGGTCTGCAGTTCCAGGACATGACCAGCCAGCTGCTGGAGCGTATCGTGCGGCGCGTGATCGGCCTGCGTGAAGCGCTGGGGGTGTTGAGCGCCAACAGTTTCGAGATCGTGCCGGAGCAGGGGCAGACCGACGAGGAACTCAGGGAGCTGCTGGCCAGCACCGTGCAGGCGATGGAGGAACGGCTGACCGTGCTCGACACCGGGCTGTGGAAAGCGGTGCGCCAGACACGCATGGAAAGCGGCGATATCGAGTTGTTCTAAGCCTTTGCGGGCTGAGTGGGTCAAGATTGAACTAGGTCATTCCGGCCGGGCGCAGGGCAATAGGTCGGCGGCCGGAGCTGCGGCATAATGCACATGCGCATGAGCCTTATTGAAGAAACAGGGAGTAACGATGTCCAAAACGATTCTCGCAGTAGATGATTCCGGGTCACTGCGCCAGATGGTGGTATTCAGTCTGAAGGCTGCGGGTTACAACGTGACCGAAGCGGTTGACGGCGTGGACGCGCTGGAAAAGGCCAAGACGCATACCTTCGACCTGGTCCTGACCGACCAGAACATGCCACGCATGGATGGCCTGACCCTGATCCGCTCACTGCGCGAGCTGACCAGCTATGCGCGGGTGCCGATCCTGATGCTGACCACCGAGTTCAGTGACGAGATGAAGGCCAAGGGCAAGGCGGCCGGCGCCAATGGCTGGCTGGTCAAGCCCTTCGACCCGCAGCGCCTGACCGAGGTAGTGCGCAAGGTGATCGGCTGATCTTGCCGGGATAACAAGAACGACACGAACCGCATCCAGCATGGAGCCCAGGCATGAGCATTGATATGAGCCAGTTTTTCCAGGTCTTTTTCGACGAGGCCGAGGAAGGGCTCGCGGAAATGGAAAAGCTGTTGTTGGCCGTCAATGTGGCCTCGCCCGATCCGGAGGACCTCAATGCCGTGTTCCGTGCCGCGCATTCCATCAAGGGCGGCTCGTCGACCTTCGGTTTGACCGACATCGCCGAGGTCACGCACGTACTGGAGTCGCTGCTGGACCGTATCCGCCAGGGCCAGATGGCCCTGACCGCGGAACATGTGGACGCCTTCCTGGCGGCCAAGGATGTATTGAAGTCCATGCTCGACGGCCACAAGCATGGCGCCGAGGTGGATCAGGATGCCGTGGGTGATGTACGCATGCTGCTCGAAGCCCTGTCGCAGGGCAAGAGCTCCAGCGCGAGCACTCCCAGGGCTGCTGCAGGACCGGCTGCGGCCGCGGCCGCGGCCGTGGTGGGCCCCGACGGCGCCCGTCGCTATCGGCTGGAGATGCCGGTCATCGCTGACAAGGACGCCGAGGCGCTGGCCGACGAGCTGTCCATGCTGGGCAAGATTGAAAAGACCAAGTCTGCCGAAGGAAACTGGGTCTTCATTCTCGATACGGCCGAACCGATCGATGACGTGGTCGCCATCTGCGCCTTCATCGTCAATGTGGCCGATCTGAAGATTTCGCAGGCTGTCGATCCCGGCAAGACCGCCGATGAAGAGCGCGGCTATGGTTTCTTCGATAACTTCGTGACCCAGGAAGAGCGCGAACGCGCCCAGGGCTACGGTTTCTTCGACACCCAGACGACCGTGGAAGACAAGGAGCGCGAGCAGGGCTACGGCTTCTTCGCTCCCTTCGTGCCGCTGGACATCAGCGCCAAGAAGCCTGAGCCGGAGAGCGCCCACGCTGCCGCCGCCCATGGCACCAATGGTGCCAACGGCCATCACGACGACGCCCATCTGCATGGCGAGCATGCCTCCTCGGAAAAGAAATCCGCCAAGGGGGGCGCCGCCCAGGGACCGGAATCCTCGTCGATCCGTGTGAGCATCGAAAAGGTCGACCAACTGATCAACCTGGTCGGCGAACTGGTGATCACCCAGGCCATGATCGAGCAGCGTGTCGGCAAGCTGGATCCGATGCAGCATGAGCACCTGCTCAACAGTGTCAGCCAGTTGAGCCGCAATACCCGGGATCTGCAGGAATCGGTGATGTCGATCCGCATGATGCCCATGGACTATGTGTTTTCGCGCTTCCCGCGCATGGTGCGCGATCTGGCGCACAAGCTCGGCAAGCAGGTCGAATTCGTCACCCATGGCGCCGCGACCGAACTGGACAAGGGCCTGATCGAACGTATCGTCGATCCGCTCACGCACCTGGTGCGCAACAGCATCGACCACGGTATCGAACTGCCGGATGCCCGTCGCAGCGCCGGCAAGAGTGAGGCAGGTGTGCTATCCCTGTCGGCCGAACATCAGGGCGGCAACATCATCATCGAGGTCACCGACGACGGTGGTGGCCTGAACCGCGACAAGATCCTGGCCAAGGCCAAGCAGCAGGGCATGCCGGTCACCGACAACCTGTCGGACGCCGAGGTCTGGCAACTGATCTTCGAGCCCGGTTTCTCCACCGCCGAGCAGGTGACCGACGTGTCGGGACGTGGCGTGGGCATGGATGTGGTCAAGCGCAACATCCTGGCCATGGGCGGGGCGGTGGATATCCGCTCCAGCAAGGGCTTTGGTACCACCATCTCGATCTCGCTGCCGCTGACGCTGGCCATCCTGGACGGCATGTCGATCCGGATTGGTGAAGAAGTCTACATATTGCCGCTGGGATATGTGGTTGAATCTTTGCAGCCATTGGCGCAAGATATCAAAGAGATTTCCGGTCAGGGCCAGGTGCTGCGCGTACGCGGCGAATACCTGCCCCTGATCCCGCTTTATCAGATTTTCAACATCGAACCCTCCTTCACCGATCCCTCGCAAGGATTGGTGGTCATTCTGGAGTCAGATGGAAAGAAGGCGGCACTTTTCGTGGATGACCTGATCGGACAACAGCAGATCGTTGTCAAGAATCTGGAATCCAACTACCGGAAGGTCGCCGGCATTTCCGGAGCAACCATTCTGGGCGACGGCGGCGTCGCCCTGATTGTCGATGTGGCAGCCTTGCTGCGATCCAGCCGCCAACTGAACGACGAATCTGTATTTTCCTGATATTTAAAGGGCCACAACATGTCTGACACTGCAACCAAGAATCTTTCCGGCTTCGGCGAAAAAACCGACAGCAATGGAAACGAGTTTCTTGCCTTCACCCTGGGTAAGGAAGAATACGGCATCGATATTCTGAAGGTTCAGGAAATTCGCGGCTACGAAGCCGTGACCCGTATCGCCAACTCGCCTGATTTCATCAAGGGCGTGGTCAACCTGCGCGGCATCATCGTCCCCATCGTCGATATGCGCATCAAGTTCCAGCTGGGCGAGCCGACCTACGACCAGTTCACCGTGGTGATCATCCTCAACATCGGTGGTCGTGTGGTGGGTATGGTGGTCGACAGCGTCTCCGACGTGATCACCCTGACCCAGGAACAGATCAAGCCGGCCCCGGAAATGGGCACCACCTTTGACTCCGACTACCTGATCGGTCTGGGTACCCTGGAACAGCGCATGCTGATCCTGGTGGATATCGACAAGCTGATGTCCAGCGCCGAAATGGGCCTGATCGAGAAGCTGGCTGCCTGATCGCCCTCAGGTCTGTCAGGAAGCTAAGGGATCCGGAGGAGACGCAGTCCGGATCTGACGTTTTTCGTCGTTCGGTACCGCAGGAAAAGCGGGCAGGCTAGCCCGATACAGAAGAGAAAAAGGCATCCGCCGTGTGGTGGATGCCTTTTTTATTGCCCGCTCCCAATGCCGTCAGGCAAGGTACGGCGTGGCGCCTCCCACGGACTATGCGGCAGGCCGCACAGCCCGATGGTGTGTCAATGGAAGTGTTCGACCGGAGGCGGGGTATCTTCCGGCATCTCGGCATGCACCAGTTCACCCTCGCGATCGGGGAACAGGGGCGCACCGCAGTCATCGCAGAATTCCATCGTGAAACGCTCGCTGTGATGCTTGATCTGGACGATGCCGCATTCGCGCAGGGTGGCCAGGATCTGCTGCAGCGGACTAGCCGGGAGTCCTTCCAGCAGGCCGGCACCGCCGGGGATCATCATGGGCAGGTCTTCGCCGCTTTCCTGCTCGTACAGCGGCCACACGGTACCGTAGACCACGGTGGGGTCGTTGCCGATGGAAAAACCGATGCGGTATTCGTCGATCTGGCCGTTGATGTCTTCGGAAAAGCCGCCGATGCTGGCATGCAGCTCGGAGGACGCGATATCCAGCGTCTGCGTGAGGAAGTAGTCGGCGGCACGGATCGACGCCGGCCGGATATGCTTGTCGGCCTCGCGGCAGCCGAAGAAATAGGCTTGCGGCAGCAGCAGCTCGACATTGCAGCCGGGCAGCAGGCGCGTGAAGATCGGCGTGACCTGCTGCGTCCAGGCGTCGAAGGCAGCGGTCTTGTTGGCCGAGAAGTGGCTCTGCTGTTCGCTTTCCTGCCAGTGGAACAGGGCGCCACCAGCGGGCAGCACCACGGCGGCGATGGCATAGCGGGTATCAGCCAGGAAGGCGGCGGTCGGCGGCTGTTCGCCGCGCAGCTGCACCGGGGTGTTCTTGAGTGCGCTCTGGCCCAACTGGCGGGTCAGGGCGAACACGTCGGCGTGCATGCGCGGCAGCTGCTCGATCGAGAACAGGCTGGGTGCCAGCGCCAGGCGCGCGTCCTTGGCCAGGATGTGGGCGTGCAGGTGGGCCGCGATGGCGTTCTGCAGGTCGCCGGCAATGGGGCCCGAGGCGATGGCGAAGCGGGTCCAGGCCAGCACCGGCAGGACCAGCAGCTGGACATCGTAGTCCTGGCCGTCGTGTTCCAGGGTGGTGGCTTCGCTGCCGGCCTCGACGGCCTCGATCAGGACATCGTAGGCGTCCAGGTCGGCCTTGAAGAGGTGGTCCAGCGCGGTGTCGATCAGGCCCTGGTTGCCGGCGCGCAGGAGCTTGTTGAGCAGGGCGTCCAGGGGTTTCAGCCAGGCGCGCTCTTCGAGCCGGCTGGACGCCTGCGCGATGGCTTGCGCAAAGGTGACCAGGTGCTGGCTGTCGGCAGAGAGCTTGGAGGAGGAACGTTTGGCAGGACGACGCATGTAGGCTATCTGTAATCTGTGGAAACGAAACCGTCTATTGTAGATGATTTGGCAGCGCTATCCGTCTTCAGACTGCTGACCCGATTCCAAAGGGCAGCCTGCGGCAGCGACAAAATAAAAAACGCCGGACGAATCCGGCGTTTCTCGTTTCAGCAAACGTGCAGACTGCATGGCAGCAGCGGCACCGGGGGGCGCCGCGCTGCCCGTCCTGCTTAGGCTGCCAGCAGTTGACGCAGCACGAACGGCAGGATGCCGCCATGCTTGTAGTAGTCCACTTCGATCGGGGTATCGATGCGCAGCAGCAGCTTGACTTCCTTGGTCTCGCCGTTCTTGCGGTGGATCACCAGGGTGGCTTCCTGTTGCGGCTTGATCTCGCCGTCCAGGCCCTTCAGGTCGAAGGTTTCGTCACCGGTGATGCCCAGCGTCTGCACGCTGTCGCTACCCAGGAACTGCAGCGGCAGCACGCCCATGCCGACCAGGTTGGAGCGGTGGATACGCTCGAAGGAACGTGCGATCACGGCCTTCACGCCCAGCAGCTGGGTGCCCTTGGCGGCCCAGTCACGGGAGGAGCCGGTGCCGTACTCTTCGCCACCGAACACCATGGTCGGGGTGCCTTCGGCCACGTACTTCATGGCGGCGTCATAGATCGACATCTGTTCGCCGGTCGGCTGGTGCAGGGTGATGCCACCTTCGACGCGGGAGCCGTCTTCCTTGGCCGGGATCATCAGGTTCTTGATGCGCACGTTGGCGAAGGTGCCGCGCATCATGATCTCGTGGTTGCCGCGGCGCGAGCCGTAGGAGTTGAAGTCAGCCTTGAGCACGCCGTTGGCTTGCAGCCACTTGCCGGCCGGGCTGGATTCCTTGATCGAACCGGCCGGGGAGATGTGGTCGGTGGTGATCGAGTCGCCGAACACGCCCAGGGCGCGTGCACCGGAGATACCGGCGGCAGCGATCTTGGGCTCTTCGCTGAAGTTCTCGAAGAACGGCGGCTCGGCGATGTAGGTCGAGGTCGGCCAGTTGTAGACTTCGCCCTTGGCGACGCCCTTGATGGCTTCCCACAGCTTGCCCGGGGCACCCTTCACGTCGGCGTAGTTTTCCTTGAAGGTCTTGGCGTTCATGGCGAACTTGAGCAGCTTTTCGATCTCTTGCGAGGTCGGCCAGATGTCGCCCAGGTAGATGTCCTTGCCACCCTTGCCCTTGCCGACCGGTTCGGTCATCAGGTCGCGGGTGACATTGCCGGCGATCGCGTAGGCCACCACCAGCGGCGGCGAAGCCAGGAAGTTGGCGCGGATGTTCGGGTGGATACGGGCTTCGAAGTTGCGGTTGCCCGACAGCACGGCGGCAGCCACGACGTCGTTCTTGACGATGGCTTCGTTCATGGCCGCAGTCAGGTCACCGGCGTTGCCGATGCAAGTGGTGCAACCGTAGGCGGTCACGCCAAAGCCCAGCTTTTCCAGGTAGGGCAACAGGCCAGCCGCTTCCAGGTACTTGGTCACCACGCGCGAGCCAGGGGCCAGCGAGGTCTTGATGTGCGGTGCGACCTTCAGGCCGGCTTCGACCGCCTTCTTGGCCAACAGGCCGGCAGCCAGCAGCACGCTCGGGTTGGAGGTGTTGGTGCAGGAGGTGATGGCGGCGATCAGCACGTCACCGTTGTGCACATCCACGCCGTCGGCGTTCTTGTAGGCGGCGGTGAGGTCTTCAGCCTTCTTGTTGAAGCCGTTCTCGGAAGTCGGCTTGGTGAACAGGTCGGCGAAGGTGGACTTGACGTTGCCGATCTCGATGCGGTCTTGCGGACGCTTCGGACCTGCCAGCGAGGGAGCGACGGTACCCAGGTCCAGCGAGACTTCCTGGGTGTAGTCGATCTGGCCGGCCTTGGGCACGCCATACAGGCCCTGGGCCTTGAAGTAGGCTTCGAAGGCGTCGATCTCGGCCTTGGTACGGCCGGTACCCTTGAAGTAGTCGATGGTGGCATCGTCAACCGGGAAGAAGCCCATGGTGGCGCCGTATTCCGGAGCCATGTTGGCGATGGTGGCGCGGTCGGTCAGCGACAGCGATTCGGTGCCTTCACCGAAGAATTCGACGAACTTGCCCACGACCTTGGTCTGGCGCAGCAGTTCGGTGATGGTCAGCACCAGGTCGGTGGCGGTGACGCCTTCGCGCAGGGCGCCGGTCAGGTTCACGCCGACCACGTCCGGGGTCAGGAAATAGACCGGCTGGCCCAGCATGCCGGCTTCGGCTTCGATGCCGCCCACGCCCCAGCCGACCACGCCGATGCCGTTGATCATGGTGGTGTGGGAGTCGGTGCCGACCAGGGTGTCAGGGTAGTAGACGCCGGTCTTGTTGTGCACACCGCGTGCCAGGTACTCCAGGTTGACCTGGTGGACGATGCCGAAGCCCGGGGGCACCACGCCGAAGGTATCGAAAGCTTGCATGCCCCACTTCATGAACTGGTAGCGCTCGTTGTTGCGCGAGAATTCCAGCTTCATGTTCAGGTCCAGCGCCTTCTTCTCGCGGAAGTGGTCGATCTGCACCGAGTGGTCCACCACCAGGTCCACCGGGACCAGCGGTTCGATGTTCTTGGGGTTCTTGCCCAGCTTGCTGGCGACATTGCGCATGGCGGCCAGGTCGGCCAGCAGCGGCACGCCGGTGAAGTCCTGCAGCACCACGCGGGCGACCACGAAGGGGATCTCATCCACGCGGGCAGCCTTGGCACCCCAGTTGGCCAGTTGCTTGACGTGTTCTTCGGTGACCTTCTGGCCATCGCAGTTACGCAGCACCGATTCCAGCACGATACGGATGGACACCGGCAGGCGCGAGATATTCACGCCCAGCGACTTTTGCAGGGCGGGCAGGGAGTAGAACTTGCCCTTCTTGGAATCGGAAATCTTGAATTCCTTCAGGGTGTTCAATGTGTTGCGAGACATGGCCTCTTCTCCTTAATTTGGCAATTTAGTGATGCTAGCTAGTCGAATCCGGTTTGCGCTGCAATGGTGAACTGCGGGGTGCTGCCTGATTCTGTGATTCTTTGTTTCTCTGGTACGGCTGGGGTCTGGTCCGGGAAGCGCGGCTTCCCGTGTCAGTTCTGCTGCGGCGCTGCGGCAACGGTCGGGTTCGCTGCCGGTGCGGCGGCGGCCTTCATCTGCTCGGCGTTCTTGCATTCGTTGGCCAGCTGCTGACCCTTCTTGGAGTCCAGCAACAGGCCCTTGGCGGGGATACCGATCCAGACCAGGCCCATCTTGCGGTTTTCGAAGCGGTTGGCGCCGGTGGTGGTTTCCACACGGGTCAGGCGGTGGATGCGCTTGTCCCAGCGGATGGCGATGTGCTTGTCGTCGGTCTCGTTCTTCCAGATGGTCAGCTTGTGGCCCATTTCGCACTGGAAGTCGGCCGACAGGGTGCCGCCCAGTTCGGGTTCGCTGTCGTCATCCTCGGCGTCCGACGAGAAGGGCATCTTGGAAGCCGGAGCCGCGGCGGCAGCGGCTGCGGCCTTCTTGGCCGGCACCTTCTTGACCACCTTCTTCTTGGCAGCGGGCTTGGCGGCGGTGGCGGTCTCGGCCTGTGCCGGGCTGATGCCGGCGGTGGCGAACAGGGCGCCCAGCAGGGCGATCAGGGTCAGGTGCTTTTTCATGTGCGGTGATCGAAACGGTCTTTACTGCGTGGTTGAGGGGGAGTCGCCGGCGGCGAACCAGACTAGGATTTCCGGCGGCAGCGCCACGCCAGTGGCGTGGGCGCGTTGCAGGATACTCCAGTAATAGCGATAACTGGCCCGATCGTGCAGGTTGCCCAGGTGCTGGATCGGACCCCATTGCACCGACTGCGCCTTGAGCAAGATCTGTGCCGCCAGTTCGGCCTCCTCGGTGGAGGGCGACATGGCCTGCACGATGGGACGGATCTGGTCCGGATGGATGCTCCACATCCGGGTGTAGCCAAATTCCTGTGCCGCCCGGCGCGCATCATCGGCCACGGCGGCGGGATTCTTGATGTCGGTGGTCACGTTATGCGACGGCACCTTGCCGTGCGCATGGCAGGCGGCGGAAATCTCCAGCTTGGCGCGGCGCACCAGCGGGTGGTCGAACTGCCCGGGGGAGCGCATGGCGCTGCCGGGGATGGCGCCGTAGTGCGCCGAGACGAAATCCATGACTCCGAACGACAACGACTGGACCTGGGGCAGGGCGGCGATGCGTGCGGCATCGGCCAGCGCGCCGTGGGTCTCGATCAACACCTGCACCGGCAGTTGCGCACGGCCGGCGCCAGCGGCCACGCGATTGATGCTCTCCAGTGCGCGCAGCACGTCGGCAATGCCTTCCGGCTTGGGCAACATCACGTAGGCCAGCTCGCGCGCAGCGGCGCCGCAGACGATGGCCACGTCCTGCTCGAAATGCGCATGGCCCACGTCATGCAGGCGCGCGCCGATGCGGCGGTGGACATTGTCGGGGCCGGCGATGAGCGAGGCGACCAGCTCGGCGTGCGCGGCTTCATTGCCGGCGGCGGCGCCGTCTTCGCAGTCGAAGGTGATGTCGAACCGGGGACCGAGTTCCTCCTGCAGGGCCATCGACTTGCGCATCAGCTTTTCGGAGCCGGCGTAGTGATCGCACACCGGGAGCGAAACCGGCTGCTGGGCACCTGGGAACAAGACCTGGGAAGGATGCATTGCTGCGAATGGGACTGGGGTAAGGTTGTCGGATCGATCGGTATTGCGATATTGCGGGTATTGCCGGTATTTCAGTAAGACGACGGGCGCGGCGATTGAAGACCGCCGCGCCCTGGTCAATTAGCCGACCAGATGCTTCACGCCTTCACGCTCTTCCAACAGCTCCTTGAGGGTGATGTTGATGCGCTCTTGCGAGAACTCGTCGATCTCCAGACCCTGGACGATCTTGTACTCGCCGTTTTCGGTGGTCACCGGGAAGCCGAACATGGTGCCTTCGGGGATGCCGTAGGAACCGTCCGAGGGGATGCCCATGGTGGTCCACTTGCCGTTGGTGCCCAGCACCCAGTCACGCACGTGGTCGATGGCCGCGTTGGCTGCCGATGCTGCCGAGGACAGGCCGCGGGCTTCGATGATGGCCGCGCCGCGCTTGCCGACGGTGGGCAGGAACACGTTCTTGTTCCATTCCTGGTCGTTGATGGTGTCCTTGACGGAGGCACCATCGGCGGTGGCGAAGCGGTAATCGGCGTACATGGTCGGCGAGTGGTTGCCCCAGACGCACAGCTTTTCGATGGCCGAGACCGGCTTGCCGATCTTGGCCGCCACTTGCGACAGCGCACGGTTGTGGTCCAGGCGCAGCATGGCGGTGAAGTTCTTGGCCGGCAGGTTCGGTGCCGACTTCATGGCGATGTAGGCGTTGGTGTTGGCCGGGTTGCCGACCACCAGGACCTTGACGTCACGCGAAGCGACGGCATCCAGTGCCTTGCCCTGCACGGTGAAGATCTGGGCGTTGGCTTCCAGCAGGTCCTTGCGCTCCATGCCGGGACCACGGGGACGGGCGCCCACCAGCAGGGCGATGTCGGCATCCTTGAAGGCGGTCATCGGATCGCTGTGGGCGGTCACGCCAGCCAGCAGCGGGAAGGCACAGTCATCGATTTCCATGATGACGCCCTTCAACGCCTTCTGTGCCTTCTCATCGGGGATTTCCAGCAGTTGCAGGATGACCGGCTGGTCTTTGCCCAGCAGGTCGCCGTTGGCGATGCGGAACAGCAGGGAGTAACCGATCTGACCGGCGGCGCCGGTGACGGCAACACGCATGGGGGCTTTAGCCATGTTGAATCTCCAAAAGAGGTGATGAAAAAAAGCGTTCAGACTGCATGAAGCGCACGTTGCGGTCGCGTCGCGGAGAGCGCGGCAGGGCCGTCTGCGGTTGCTTCTGGTTTGCGCAGGAAATTGCGCGACTTCCTCGAATTCTTGTTAGGCCGCCATGATACCGTCGAAAACGCAGCGAGTCAGTTGCTTTCGGTTCGGGCTCTGCCGACAAATCAAAAACCTGTCAAACTTGTGCTCTGCCTGCATGAAAACGCCGCCTTCGATGGGTCTGGATGAGAGCGATTCTCGTTAGCGCCCTCCGGCCTGTAAATCGCACCCGGTCTGCCTTGCAGGTCTTCAGGTTGCTCGCGAGTGTAGGCCTGCGAAAGAGCGCTGTCAATCAATATCTTATGTCTTATATAAGACATATTATTGCCTAGTTTTTGCTGGACGCCGGAAGGGATTTTGTGGTGAAATTCGAGGTTATGAGCTCGATCCTGCCTAATTCGAACAACGCCGACGCGCATGCCGCGGGGGCGGGTGCTGCCAGTCCTGCGCCCACCTTCAGTCCGTTGTACCAGCAGATCAAGGCGCTCATCATGCAGCGCCTGGAGGCCGGTGAGTGGAAGCCCGGCGAGCTCATTCCCAGTGAGGTGGAGCTGGGCAATCGATTCAAGGTCAGTCAGGGCACGGTGCGCAAGGCCATCGACGAACTGGCGGCCGAAAACCTGGTGGTGCGCCGCCAGGGCAAGGGGACCTTCGTTGCCACCCATCATGAGACCCAGGCGCAGTTCCGCTTCCTGCGGTTGATGGCCGACAGCGACGAGCCGCAGCGTCCCGAGAACAAGATCATCGAAGTCAAGCGCGTGCGCGCGTCGGCCGAAGTGGCCCGTCAGCTCGACATGAAGTCGGGCGACTCCGTCATTTTCATTCGCCGGGTAAAATCGTTCAATGGCGTTCCTATCATCCTCGAAGACATCTGGCTGCCCGGCGCCATCTTCAAGGGGCTGACGGCCGAACGCCTGGTGGAATACCGCGGGCCGCTGTATGGCCTGTTCGAGTCGGAGTTCGGCACGCGCATGATCCGTGCCGAAGAGCGCATCCGTGCCGTCGGGGCGGATATGGATGCGGCAGAGTTTCTGGGCGTGGCGCCCCAAACGCCGTTGCTGAGTGTGGAGCGGGCTTCATTTACCTATGGCGACAAGCCGGTGGAAATGCGGCGCGGGCTGTACCTGACGACGAATCATCATTACCAAAGCGAGTTGAGCTGAGCGGACGACGCTGTTTTGTCCCGGGTCGGTGGCAACCGCCCGTGCAGCGGGAGGGGCCGGGCGCTAGGCCCTGCCGGCATGCTGCGAAGCGCAATAAAAGTTGATGGTGATTTCGAAAATCGGCGAAAATTGCATATTGTTTTAAACTGAGGAGAACCTTGTATGTCTGAAGCCGCTAAACCACAACGGCCGCAATTTCGTAACATACACCTAACCCAAATTGCCGGCTATCGCATGCCCCTGGCCGCTCTGGTCTCGATCATGCACCGCATCAGCGGTCTGTTCCTGTTCCTGATGCTTCCTTTCATCCTGTTCCTTCTGGACAGCAGCCTGCTCTCGGAAGGTACCTTCGCCTATCTCAAGGGCTTCACCTCCGGCTGGTTCGTCAAGCTGGTCATCCTGGCCCTGTCCTGGGCCTACCTGCATCACTTCTGCGCCGGCATCCGCCACCTGATCATGGATAACCACATCGGTCTGGACAAGGACAGCGCACGCAAGTCCTCGGCAACTGTCCTGGTGATCAGCATCGCGCTGATGATCCTGGTCGCATTGAAACTGTTCGGAGCTTTCTGAAAATGGCTGATAACAACATCGGACCCAAGCGCCTGGTCGTCGGCGCCCACTATGGCCTGCGTGACTGGCTGGCGCAACGTGCCACCGCCGTCGTGATGGCTGTCTACACCGTGATCCTGCTGGTGTGCTTCTTCACTTCGACCAACTTCAGCTACCAGGGCTGGGCGGCGCTGTTCTCGCATCAATGGTTCAAGGTCGCCACCTTTGCCGTGTTCATGGCGCTGTTCTTCCACGCCTGGATCGGCGTGCGTGATGCGCTCATGGACTACGTCAAGCCGGTCGGCATTCGCCTGGTCCTGCAAGTTGCCACCATCCTGTGGCTGATCGGTTGCGCTGGCTATGCTGCGCAGATTCTCTGGAGAAACTAATCGTGGCTGCAATCAAATCCGCCATCACTACCCGCCGCTTTGATGCGGTCATCGTCGGCGCCGGTGGCTCCGGCATGCGCGCCTCGCTGCAACTGGCCGAAGCCGGTCTGAACGTCGCTGTCCTGTCCAAGGTCTTCCCGACCCGCTCGCACACCGTGGCTGCCCAAGGCGGCATCGGCGCTTCGCTGGGCAACATGTCGGAAGACAACTGGTACTGGCACATGTTCGACACCGTCAAGGGGTCGGACTACCTGGGTGACCAGGACGCCATCGAATTCATGTGCCGCGAAGCACCGAAGGCCGTCTACGAGCTGGAACACTTCGGCATGCCCTTCGACCGCAACCCTGATGGCACCATCTATCAGCGTCCGTTCGGCGGCCACACTGCCAACCTGGGTGAAAAGCCGGTGCAGCGCGCCTGTGCTGCTGCCGACCGTACCGGTCACGCACTGCTGCACACCCTGTACCAGCGCAACGTGCGCGCCAAGACCCACTTCTTCGTCGAGTGGATGGCGCTGGACGTGATCCGCAACGAAGAGGGCGACGTCCTCGGCGTGGTGGCACTGGAAATGGAAACCGGCGAAATCATGATGTTGCACGCCAAGACCACCCTGTTCGCCACCGGCGGCGCGGGTCGTATCTGGGCCGCATCGACCAATGCCTTCATCAACACCGGCGACGGCATGGGCATGGCGGCACGCGCCGGCCTGCCGCTGCAGGACATGGAATTCTGGCAGTTCCACCCGACCGGCGTGGCCGGCGCGGGCGTGCTGATTACCGAGGGTGTGCGCGGCGAAGGCGGCATCCTGATCAACAGCAACGGCGAACGCTTCATGGAGCGCTATGCGCCGACCCTGAAGGACCTGGCACCGCGTGACTTCGTCTCGCGTTCGATGGACCAGGAAATCAAGGAAGGTCGCGGCGTCGGTCCCCACAAGGACCACGTGCTGCTGGATCTGCGTCACATCGGCGCCGATACCATCAAGAAGCGTCTGCCCTCGATCCTGGAAATCGCCCACAAGTTCGCCAACGTCGATGCGACCAAGGAACCGATTCCCGTCGTGCCGACCATCCACTACCAGATGGGTGGCATCCCCACCAACATCCACGGCCAGGTGGTCGCGCCCAAGGGCGGTTCGATGAAGGAAGTGGTGCAGGGCATGTACGCCATCGGCGAATGCGCCTGCGTGTCGGTGCACGGCGCCAACCGCCTGGGCACCAACTCGCTGCTGGACCTGGTGGTCTTCGGCCGCGCCGCCGGTAACCACATTGTCGGCAGCCGCCTGCAGGACCAGAGCCACAAGCCTATCCCGGCCGGCGCCCTGGACCGTTCGCTGGAGCGCATCGCCCATCTGGAAAACAGCACCGGTTCCGAGCGTGTGCAGGACGTCGCCAACGACATCCGCGCCACCATGCAGAAGTACTGCGGCGTGTTCCGTACCGACGCCCTGTTGAAGGAAGGCTATCAGAAGATCATGGAACTGGATGAGCGTCGCAAGCACGTCTCCTTCAAGGACAAGTCCAAGGTCTTCAACACCGCCCGCGTGGAAGCGCTGGAGCTGGACAACCTGATCGAAACCGCCAAGGCCACCATCACCTCGGCCGAAGCCCGCAAGGAGTCGCGCGGCGCCCACGCGCAAAGCGACCACGAGCAGCGCGACGACGTGAACTGGCTCAAGCACACGCTGTGGTTCTCCGAGGGGAATCGTCTCGACTACAAGCCGGTCAACCTGCAGCCGCTGACC
Organism: Herbaspirillum frisingense GSF30; assembly: GCF_000300975.2. Classification (GTDB taxonomy): domain Bacteria; phylum Pseudomonadota; class Gammaproteobacteria; order Burkholderiales; family Burkholderiaceae_D; genus Herbaspirillum; species Herbaspirillum frisingense. The sequence goes on from NZ_AEEC02000012.1 coordinate 29,605, forward strand.
GTCGAGACCTTCAAACCTAAAGCACGTACTTTCTAAGAGGTCGCAACATGACTCGCACCCTGAAATTCAAGATCTATCGTTACGATCCGGACAAGGACGACAAGCCGTACATGCAAGACCTGACGGTGGAACTCAAGCCCACCGACAAGATGCTACTGGATGCCCTGCAACGCATCAAGTCCGACGTCGACGATTCGTTGGCGCTGCGTCGCTCCTGCCGCGAAGGCGTGTGCGGCTCCGACGCCATGAACATCAACGGCAAGAATGGTCTGGCCTGCATCACCAACCTGAACGAGCTGACCGAACCCATCGTTCTGAAGCCGCTGCCCGGCCTGCCGGTGATCCGCGACCTGATCGTGGACATGACCAACTTCTTCAAGCAGTACGATTCGATCAAGCCCTACCTGATCAACGACAGCATCCCGCCCGAGAAGGAGCGCCTGCAGTCGCCCGAGCAGCGTGAAGAGCTGGATGGCGTGTACGAGTGCATCCTGTGCGCCTGCTGCTCGACCTCCTGCCCGTCGTTCTGGTGGAATCCGGACAAGTTCGTCGGCCCGGCCGGTCTGCTGCAAGCCTACCGCTTCATCGCCGACAGCCGCGACGAAGCCACCGGCGCGCGTCTGGACAACCTGGAAGACCCGTACCGCCTGTTCCGTTGCCGTTCGATCATGAACTGCGTCGATGTCTGCCCCAAGGGTCTGAACCCCAACAAGGCCATCGGCAAGATCAAGGAATTGATGGTCCGTCGCTCGGTGTAAGCCGAATGGGTGTGATGCCTGCCAGAGCCGCCGTGCATGGCGGGCTGCAGCGAGGGGAAGCAGGGCTGGAAGCGGCTTCCCCGACCGGTTCCTTCAGGTTTGGTCCGGTTGAAGTGATTGGAAAGACAAGAAATGAGCGAGTTCATGACTGAACAGCGTCATCAGGATGATCCAGCCAAGCGAGCGAGACTGCGCTGGCGCGCGCGCCGCGGGCTGCTGGAGAATGACCTGATCCTGACGCGCTATCTGGATGCCAACGAGGCACAGATGAGCGACGACGAGGTCGATGCCTTCTCGCGCCTGATGGACCTGACCGACAACGACCTGATGGATCTGCTGCTGGCCCGCAAGGAGCCGGAAGCGGCGGTTGATCTGCCCCAAGTGCATGCGTTGCTGAAGAAACTGCGTACTGCCTGACTGTTGCACGAATATTGCGCCTGGCCACAAGCCAGACCGATTTTGCTCGATCGCGGCCTGTTCCAACTCGCCACCCGGCGCATCCGAACCATGATGCCGCCCGGCTTGCGGTCGCGGCTTTTGATTAACGGTTTCACCATCCCAGCAAAAGGAAAAGCTATGTCCAATACCGATATCAAAGCTACCCTGTCGTTCTCCGACGGGTCTCCGTCCGTAGATTTTCCTATCTACAAGGGCAGCATCGGTCCTGATGTGATCGATATCCGCAAGCTGTACGGCGCCACCGGCAAGTTCACCTACGACCCCGGCTTCATGTCGACGGCGTCCTGCAACTCCTCCATCACCTATATCGATGGCGACAAGGGCGAGCTGCTGTACCGTGGCTATCCGATCGAACAGCTGGCAGTGAACTGCGACTTCCTGGAATCCTGCTACCTGCTGCTGCACGGCGAGCTGCCCACTGCCGACCAGAAGGCCGAGTTCGTCACCACCGTGACCCAGCACACCATGGTCCACGAGCAGATGAACTTCTTCTTCCGTGGTTTCCGTCGCGATGCTCACCCGATGGCCGTACTGACCGGCTCGGTTGGCGCGCTGTCGGCCTTCTACCACGACTCGCTGGACATCTCCAATCCGAATCACCGCGAAGTGTCGGCCATCCGTATGATTGCCAAGCTGCCGACCCTGGTGGCCATGGCCTACAAGTACAGCATCGGCCAGCCCTTCGTGTATCCGCGCAATGACCTGTCGTATACCGCCAACTTCATGCGCATGATGTTCGCCAACCCGTGCGAAGAGTACAAGGTCAATGAAGTGCTGGTCCGCGCGCTGGACCGCATCCTGATCCTGCACGCCGACCACGAACAGAACGCCTCGACCTCGACCGTGCGTCTGGCCGGCTCCTCCGGTGCCAACCCGTTCGCATGTATCGCCGCCGGCATCGCCTGCCTGTGGGGCCCTGCCCACGGCGGTGCCAACGAAGCTGCACTGAACATGTTGGAACAGATCGGCTCGGTCGAAAACATCCCCGAGTTCATCAAGCAGGTGAAGGACAAGAACTCCGGCGTGAAGCTGATGGGCTTCGGTCACCGCGTCTACAAGAACTACGACCCGCGTGCCAAGCTGATGCGCGAAACCTGCTACGAAGTCCTGAACGAACTGGGCCTGCACGATGACCCGCTGTTCAAGCTGGCCATGGAGCTGGAAAAGATCGCTCTGGAAGACGACTACTTCGTTTCCCGCAAGCTGTATCCGAACGTCGACTTCTACTCGGGCATCGTGCAGCGCGCTCTGGGTATCCCGACCTCGATGTTCACCTGCATCTTCGCCATGGCCCGTACCATCGGCTGGATCGCCCAGTGGAACGAAATGATCTCGGACCCGGAACAGAAGATCGGCCGTCCCCGTCAGCTGTTCGTTGGCTCGCCGCGTCGCGACGTGCCGCCGATCGACAAGCGCTGATCGGTCTGCCAGCTGTCGCTTGTTGTCTGCCCGTTGTCGGACAGACAACGGGTGGTGCAAGAGGCATCATCCCGTCCCCCGGGAGTCGATGGGGGAGGGTGAGAAGCCCGTGCGACAAGGCTTTGCGGTCCAGCGTTGGTTGCCGGAAACGCCCATTGCTTCTGGTTTCAAATAAAAAAGCGAATCCCTTAGGATTCGCTTTTTTATTTGATATTAGGAGATATAATTCCGATGCGCTGACTGGATGACGTACAGAAGTTCAGGTAGACAAGGTCCTTCCCCACAACTTGATGCAATCCGCTAACCGGTCAGGCCGTGTCGCGGAAGGTGTAGAAACCCGCTAATCTCGCGAAGCGCGAAGAAAGGTGAGCAAATGACAAAGCTCTACGAGCAATACAACATCAACTCCTACCTGTTCGGTGGGAATGCTCCGTACATCGAAGAACTGTACGAAGCCTACCTGAACAATCCTGGCTCTGTCCCCGATAACTGGCGTGCTTATTTCGACGCCGTGCAACACGTCCCCGCCACCGACGGCTCCACCCGTCCCGATGTGGCCCACGCTCCGGTGATCGCATCCTTCGCCGAACGTGCCAAGCAAGGCCCCATCCGCACCGTCATCGCATCCGCCGACTCCGACATGGGTCGCAAGCGCGTCGCTGTCACCCAGCTGATCGCCGGCTACCGTGACCTCGGCTCCCGTTTCGCCAACCTGGACCCGCTGCAACGCCAGGAACGCCCCAACATCCCCGAACTCGATCCCTCCTTCTACGGCTTCACCGATGCCGACATGGACATCGTGTTCAACATCAACAACACCTACTTCGGCCCGGAAACCGCGTCCCTGCGTGACCTGCTGCAGATGCTGCGCGACACCTACACACGCTCCATCGGCGCCGAGTTCACCTACATCTCGGACATGGCCGAAGTGCGCTGGCTGGAAGAGCGCCTGGAGCCGACCCGTGCCCTGCCCAGCTTCTCTTCGGACAAGAAGAAGCACATCCTGGAGCGCCTGACCGCTGCCGAAGGCCTGGAACGTTACCTCCACACCAAGTACGTCGGCCAGAAGCGCTTCTCGCTGGAAGGCGGCGAATCCTTCATCGCCTCCCTGGATGAAACCATCCAGCGCGCCGGTGAAAAGGGTGTGCAGGAAATCGTGATCGGCATGGCCCACCGCGGTCGCTTGAACGTATTGGTCAACATCCTGGGCAAGACCCCGCAGGAACTGTTCTCCGAGTTCGAAGGCCGTCACGCCGACGACCTGCCGGCCGGTGACGTCAAGTACCACCAGGGCTTCTCCTCGGACGTGTCCACCCCGGGCGGCCCGGTCCACCTGTCGCTGGCCTTCAACCCCTCCCACCTGGAAATCGTCAACCCGGTGGTCGAAGGTTCGGTCAAGGCCCGTATGGATCGCCGCGGCGACAAGGATGGTTCGCAAGTGCTGCCGATCCTGGTACACGGTGATGCCGCCTTCGCCGGCCAAGGCGTGGTGATGGAAACCCTGAACCTGGCCCAGACCCGTGGCTACGGCACCGGTGGTACCGTCCACATCGTCATCAACAACCAGATCGGCTTCACCACTTCCGACCCGCGCGACTCCCGTTCGACGCTGTACTGCTCGGACGTGGTCAAGATGATCGAAGCCCCGGTGCTGCACGTCAACGGCGATGATCCGGAAGCCGTCGTGTTCGCCACCCAGATCGCTGTCGACTACCGCATGAAGTTCAAGAAGGACATCGTGGTCGACATCATCTGCTTCCGCAAGCTGGGCCACAACGAGCAAGATACGCCTGCTCTGACCCAGCCGCTGATGTACAAGAAGATCGCCCAGCACCCTGGTACCCGCAAGCTGTACGCCGACAAGCTGGTCACCCAGCAGACCATCCCCGCCGACGGCGGTGAAGAACTGGTCAAGGCCTATCGCGCCGCGATGGATGCCGGCAAGCACGCCATCGACCCGGTGCTGACCAACTTCAAGAGCAAGTACGCCGTCGACTGGCTGCCGTTCCTGAACCGCAAGTGGACCGATGCTGCCGAGACCGCCGTGCCGATGGCCGAGTTGAAGCGCCTGGCCGCCAAGATCACTACCGTCCCTGAAGGCTTCAAGGTGCACTCGCTGGTCGAGAAGGTCTTGAACGACCGCGCCACCATGGGCCGTGGCGAGATGAACCTGGACTGGGGCATGGGTGAACACCTGGCCTACGCCAGCCTGGTCTCCTCCGGCTATGCCGTGCGCCTGACCGGTCAGGATGCCGGCCGCGGCACCTTCACCCACCGCCACTCGGTGCTGCACGATCAGAACCGCGAGCGTTGGGATGCCGGTACCTTCATCCCGCTGCAGAACGTGGCTGAAAACCAGTCCACCTTCACCGTGATCGACTCGGTGCTGTCCGAAGAAGCCGTGCTGGCCTTCGAATACGGCTACTCGACCGCTGAACCGAACACCCTGACCATCTGGGAAGCCCAGTTCGGCGACTTCGCCAACGGTGCCCAGGTCGTCATGGACCAGTTCATCAGCTCCGGCGAAGTGAAGTGGGGCCGTGCCTCGGGTCTGGTGCAGATGCTGCCCCACGGCTACGAAGGCCAGGGTCCGGAACACTCCTCGGCACGTATCGAGCGTTACCTCCAGCTGTGCGCCGACAACAACATGCAGGTCGTGCAGCCCACCACCGCTGCGCAGATCTTCCACCTGCTGCGTCGCCAGATGATCCGCCTGTTCCGCAAGCCGCTGATCATCATGACGCCGAAGTCGCTGCTGCGTAACAAGGATGCCGGTTCGCCCCTGTCCGACCTGGCCAAGGGTTCGTTCCAGACCGTGATCCCGGAAGTCGATGAAACCATCGACGCCAAGAAGGTCAAGCGCATCGTCGCCTGCTCGGGCAAGGTGTACTACGACCTGGTCAACGCCCGCAAGGAACGTGGTCAGACCGATACCGCCATCATCCGCGTCGAACAGCTGTACCCGTTCCCGCACAAGGCGTTCGCGGCTGCACTGAAGCAGTTCCCGAACTTCAACGAACTGGTGTGGGCGCAGGACGAGCCGCAGAACCAGGGCGCATGGCTGCAGATCCAGCACAACATCTTCGAGAATCTCTCCGAAGGTCAGAAGCTGGCCTATGCAGGCCGCCCGGCCAGCGCCTCGCCGGCCGTCGGTTACTACGACAAGCACTACGCACAGCAAAAGGCGCTGATCGAAACCGCCTTCGCCAAGCTCAAGGGCTTTGTCCTGACCAAGTAAGCATTGTTGCGAACGGGGCGTACTGCGAGGGCAGTACGTCCCTGTTTCCATAAAACGAATCACCCGAAAATCGGAGAACCCTAATGGCTCAAATCGAAGTAAAAGTCCCGCAGTTGTCGGAATCCGTCGCAGAAGCGACCCTGTTGCAATGGCACAAGAAGGTCGGCGAACCTGTCGCCCGTGATGAAAACCTGATCGACATCGAGACCGACAAGGTCGTCCTGGAACTGCCCTCGCCGGACGCCGGCGTCATCACCCAGATCATCAAGGCTGACGGCGCTACCGTCGTGGCCGGCGAAGTCATCGCCATCCTCGACACCGACGCCTCCGCCCAGGTCGCCCCGACCGAAGTCAAGGCTGCTCCTGCTCCGCAATCGACCAACGAACCGACCCCGGTGGCTGCTCCCGAGCTGGCTTCCAAGGGCGATGTCGCCATGCCCGCCGCCGCCAAGCTGCTGGCCGACAACAACCTGTCGACCTCGCAAGTCACCGGTACCGGCAAGGATGGCCGCGTGACCAAGGGCGACGTCCTGGGCGCACTGTCGGCTCCTGCTGCTGCTCCCGCCGCTGCCGCCAAGCCGGCCCTGGCTGCTGTTGCCGCACCGGTCAAGGCTGGTCTGGAAAGCCGTCCGGAACAACGCGTGCCGATGAGCCGCCTGCGTGCCCGCGTGGCAGAGCGTCTGGTGCAATCGCAATCGACCAACGCCATCCTGACCACCTTCAACGAAATCAACATGCAGCCGGTCATCGACCTGCGCAACAAGTACAAGGACAAGTTCGAGAAGGAACACGGCGTCAAGCTGGGCTTCATGTCCTTCTTCGTCAAGGCTGTCGTGCACGCCCTGAAGAAGTACCCGATCGTCAACGCCTCGGTCGACGGTAACGACATCGTCTACCACGGCTACTTCGACATCGGCGTGGCCGTCGGTTCGCCACGCGGCCTGGTGGTGCCCATCCTGCGTGATGCGGACCAGATGTCGATCGCCGACATCGAGAAGAAGATCGGTGAATTCGGCCAGAAGGCCAAGGACGGCAAGCTGTCCATCGAAGAACTGTCGGGCGGTACCTTCACCGTCTCCAACGGCGGCACCTTCGGTTCCATGCTGTCGACCCCGATCATCAACCCGCCGCAATCGGCGATCCTGGGCATCCACGCCACCAAGGAACGTGCAGTGGTCGAAAACGGCCAGGTCGTGGTGCGCCCGATCAACTTCTTCGCGCTGTCCTATGACCACCGCATCATCGACGGCCGCGAAGCCGTCCTGTCGCTGGTGGCCATCAAGGAAGCCCTGGAAGATCCCGCCCGCCTGCTGCTGGACCTGTAATGACCGCCGGAGGGGCTACTGCGCAACCCGATCTCGCTGCTGCGATGCTCGCCGTACGACAGTACGGCTGCGCTTCTCGCAGCGACCTCGGGCTGCTCGCTACGCCCCTCCGACGGCCCACAGAGTTGTCTAGGCGCTGAAAAGCTCAAAGCGTTCAGCGCTTTTTTGTATCCGCGGATAGCTTGTCCGCGACAAACAGAATTGGAAATGACATGAGCAAGAATTTTGACGTCGTCGTCATCGGTGGCGGCCCCGGCGGCTACATCGCTGCCATCCGCGCAGCGCAACTGGGCTTCAACACCGCCTGCATCGACGAATGGAAGAACGAAAAGGGCGGCCCCGCACCGGGCGGTACCTGCACCAACGTCGGTTGCATTCCCTCCAAGGCGCTGCTGCAATCGTCCGAGCACTACGAACATGCCAACCACGGCTTCGCCGAGCATGGCATCGAAGTCAAGGGTCTGGGTCTGAACCTGGACAAGATGCTGGGTCGCAAGAACACCGTGGTCAAGCAGAACAACGACGGCATCCTGTACCTGTTCAAGAAGAACAAGGTGTCCTTCTTCCACGGCCGCGGCTCCTTCGTCAAGGGTGATGCCAACGGCTACGAGATCAAGGTTGCCGGCGCTGCCGAAGAAACCATCATCGCCAAGCACGTCATCGTCGCTACCGGCTCCAACGCCCGCGCACTGCCGGGCGCCGAGTTCGACGAAAAGCTGATCCTCTCCAACACCGGCGCACTGGCCATCTCCGAAGTGCCCAAGAAGCTGGGCGTGATCGGTGCCGGCGTGATCGGCCTGGAAATGGGTTCGGTCTGGCGTCGCCTGGGCGCGGAAGTGACCGTGCTGGAAGCCCTGCCGACCTTCCTGGGTGCCGTCGATGAACAGATCGCCAAGGAAGCCCAGAAGCTGCTGACCAAACAGGGCCTGGCCGTGAACCTGGGTGTGAAGATCGGTACCATCAAGGCCGGCAAGAACAGCGTCTCCGTGGAATACACCGATGCCAAGGGTGAAGCCCACACCGGCGAATTCGACAAGCTGATCGTCTCCATCGGTCGTACCCCCAACACCATCGGCCTGAACGCCGAAGGCGTGGGCCTGAAGCTGGACGAGCGCGGCTTCATCGCCGTCGACGGCGACTGCAAGACCAACCTGCCCAATGTGTGGGCGGTGGGTGACGTGGTGCGCGGCCCGATGCTGGCCCACAAGGCCGAAGAAGAAGGCGTTGCCGTGGCCGAGCGTATCGCCGGTCAGCATGGTCACGTCAACTTCAACACCATTCCCTGGGTCATCTACACCTCGCCGGAAATCGCCTGGGTCGGCAAGACCGAGCAGCAACTGAAGGCCGACGGCGTGCAGTACAAGGCCGGTACCTTCCCGTTCCTGGCCAATGGTCGCGCCCGCGCGCTGGGCGATACCTCGGGTATGGTCAAGTTCCTGGCGGACGCCAAGACCGACGAAATCCTGGGCGTGCACATTGTTGGCCCGATGGCTTCCGAGCTGATTTCCGAAGCCGTGGTGGCCATGGAATTCCGTGCTTCGTCGGAAGACATCGCCCGCATCTGCCACGCTCACCCGTCGCTGTCCGAAGCGACCAAGGAAGCGGCCCTGGCCGTCGACAAGCGCGCATTGAACTTCTGATGCGCGATCAATGCGACAATACGCGTCGCCCGCACCTGCCACGCTTGTGTTGCACGCGTATTGAGCATTGAGATGCCAACCCAATGGGCGAGCCTGGCTCGCCCATTGTCGTTTTACAAGACCACACCATGGATGTCCGTCAATTCTACGAACAGTCGCTGTCCCAGCGCGGTTATCAATCCGACGAGGCGCAATTGCGCGCCATCGAGCGCCTGCAGCGCGCCTATGAGGAATGGGTCGCCTACAAGGCCCAGCGTGCCTCGACCTTCAAGCGCCTGATCAGCCGGCCGGCCGTGCCGCGCGGCGTCTACATGTGGGGCGGGGTGGGGCGTGGCAAATCCTTCCTGATGGACAGCTTCTATTCGGTGGTGCCTGTGGTGCGCAAGACGCGCCTGCACTTCCACGAATTCATGCGCGATGTGCATCGTCAGCTGGATGAGCTCAAGGGCATCGCCGATCCACTGGACGAGGTCGCCAAGCGCATCGCCAAGAAATACCGCCTGATCTGCTTCGACGAATTCCATGTCTCCGACATCGCCGATGCGATGATCCTCTACAACCTGCTCAAGGGCTTGTTCGATCATGGCGTCTCCTTCGTCATGACCTCCAATTACGAGCCCAGCACGCTCTATCCGGACGGCCTGCACCGCGACCGCATGCTGCCCACCATCGCACTGCTGAAGGAAAAGCTGGACGTCATGAACATCGACGCCGGCATCGATTACCGCAAGCGCGTGCTGGAACAGGTCAAGGTCTATCACACGCCCTTGAACGCCAAGACCGATGAGGAGTTGCGCAGTGCCTTCGCCGCCGTGGCCGAGGCGGCCGATGAAGATCCGCGGGTGCACATCGAGGCGCGCGAGATCCGCGCCCTGCGCCGCGCCGGCAGCGCCATCTGGTTCGATTTCGCGACCCTGTGCGGCGGCCCGCGTTCGCAGAACGACTACCTGGAGCTGGCCAGCCGCTTCCAGACCGTGATCCTCTCGGGCATCCCGCGCATGTCGGCGGCCATGTCCTCCGAGGCGCGCCGCTTCACCTGGCTGATCGACGTGTTCTACGACCACAAGGTCAAGCTGATCATGTCGGCGGCCGTAGAGCCGGACGAGCTTTACACGGTGGGGACCCTGTCCAACGAGTTCCACCGTACCGTTTCACGTATCATTGAGATGCAATCGAAGGAATACCTGGACGCGGACCGGCGCTCGATTGCCGACAGCCTCTCCTGAACATTTACCTGATGGACAAGAACCACATGCAAGGTCTTTTCGCCGATGCCAAGGGCGTCACCTCTTCCTTGTGCGGCCTGATGCTGGCGCTGGCCAGTGCCACCTGCGTGGCGCAGGCACAGGGGACGACTGCCGCCAGCCCTGAAGCGGCTTCCCCGTCGCTGCCGGTGCCGGCAGCCACGGCACCGGTGGCCGCGACACCTTCGACATCCTCGGCCACACCGGCAACCTCGGCCGCGCCCATGAGCCGTGAGCGGTTTGACGAGCTGGAAGCCCGCGCACCGATTACCACGCGTTTCCCGGCCGGCACCATCAAGTCCGACGAGCAGGCGCAGAAGGCGCTGGACGAAGCCGCCGAAGACCGGCAGGCAATGGACCTGCGTTACATCCTGGACCAGCGCGCCTGCTACCCCAAGTTCCTGGTGGCGGATTGCCTGGAAGCAGCACGCGACCGCAAGCGTCTGGCGGAAAAGCGCATCAAGCAGGTCGAGTACGAGGCCAAGGTCTTCCAGCGCCAGGCGACGGTGGACGACCGTGACCGTTCCCTGGCCGATCAACGCGCCAAGGATGAGCAGGACGCCGCCCGCCGCCAGCAGGAACAGAAGGACAAGGAAGCCAGTTCCGCACGCAAGGTGGAGGAAAGCAACGCCAAGAACCGCGAGGTTCAGCAACGTATCGACCAGAACAAGGATGTACCGGCCGATTACCGCGTACGTCAGCATGAAGCCGAAGTGCGTCGTCAGCAGGCCGAGGAGGCCGCCCGCGCACCTGAGCGCGCAGCCAATGCCGCGCAGCGCCAGCGGCGCATCCAGGAAGCAGAAGAGCACCGTCTGGAAGTGGAGCGCAAGAAGGCCGAGAACGAGCGCGAACGTGCCGAGCGCAAGAAGAAGCAGCAACAGGATTCGTCGACCACTGCTCCGGCAGCCAAATAACTGCTTAAGCAGGGTGGCGACCCAGCGGTACGCGCGCGTGGATTGGCGCGCGCCTGCCACTGGATTACACTAGCAAGCACATCCGCAACCAGCCAGCCATCATGACCAGTACGCATCGCGAAGATATCCAGCGCCGCATCATCGAACTTGAAGTCGAGCACCGTGATCTCGACAGCGTGATCGACATGCTCATCCGCGATGCCCGTTCCGAGGATCTGCAATTGCGGCGCCTCAAGAAGCGCAAGCTGCAATTGAAGGATCACATCGCCCTGCTGAAGATGCAGCTGGTTCCCGACATCCCTGCCTGAGCGCCTGTTGCTGGCGCCGCCACCGCTGCGTGCGCCCACCGATGAGGCTCTCCCTCGAATTGCCGCGAGTGCGGCACTACCGCTTTCTCACCACTTCGAAGTGACCGGCCGAGTCCGCGTAGAATAGCGGCTTCTTCCATTGACGTGCTGAAGCCGCAGGTAGCTGATCAAGCCTGCCTTCCCGTTTTTTCTACAGGTTTGCCGCAGTGACTGCTCCAGAAACTCCCACCGATATCGTCGATAGCAGCGCCAGCATGGTTCCCGCGGGTGACGAGGATGCGTCTCCTGGCGTACACGATGCCGAGATCGATCGCCTCTTCGGTGCCGGCGGTCCGCTGGGTGGTGCCGTGGGCAGCTACCGGCCACGCCATGCCCAGACCGAGATGGCCAAGGCCATTGCCACGGCCATTGCCGAGCAGGGAACGCTGATCGCCGAGGCCGGTACCGGGACCGGCAAGACCTTCGCCTACCTGGTCCCCGCCTTGCTGTGGGGCGGCAAGACCATCGTTTCCACCGGGACCAAGACCCTGCAGGACCAACTGTTCAACCGCGACATTCCTACCGTGCGCAAGGCGCTGCATGCGCCGGTGTCGGTAGCGCTGCTGAAGGGCCGCAGCAATTACGTGTGCCATTTCCACCTGGAGCGCACGCTGCAGAATGGCCGACTGACTGCGCGCGAGGATGTTGGCTATCTGCGCGAGATCTCCCGCTTCGTCAAATCCACCTCGTCGGGGGACAAGGCCGAACTGACCAAGGTCCCCGAGACCGCCTCCGTGTGGAACCTGGTGACCTCGACCCGCGATACCTGCTTCGGCGCCGAATGCCAGTATTACCAGGATTGCTTCGTCATGAAGGCGCGCAAGGAAGCGCAGCAGGCCGACGTGGTGGTGGTGAACCATCACCTGTTCTTCGCCGATGTCGCCCTGAAGGACAGCGGTATCGCCGAGCTGCTGCCCTCGGCCAATACGGTGATTTTCGACGAGGCGCACCAGTTGCCGGATACGGCCACGCTGTTCTTCGGCGAGACCATCTCCACCTCGCAGATCCTGGAGCTGTGCCGCGATGTGCTGGCCGAAGGCCTGAGTCATGCCCGCGACGGCGCCGACTGGGCGCGCCTGGTGGCACCGGTGGAGCGCGCTGCGCGTGACCTGCGCCTGGCGTTCCCGGAGGATTCGATCCGCCTGGCGCTGAACCAGATCGCCCCGTCCAGCGCATTCTTCCCGGCCCTCGACACGCTCAAGGATTGCATGGACGACATGATCGCCGTGCTGGACAAGCAGGCCGAGCGTGCCGAGACCATCGAACAATGCCGCGACCGCGCCAATGAGTTGCTGCGTCAGCTGGAAAACTGGGGTACGCCCGATGAAATCGCCAAGGCACAGGCGGAAGCGGCTGCCAAGGCGAGCGCTGCCGCCAAGTCCGAAGGCGAGCCAGGCGAAGGCGGCGACGAGCCTGCCCAGAAGCCTTTCTATGTGCTGTGGATCGAGGCCTTTCAGTCGTCGCTGCAGTTGCATCGCACGCCGCTGTCGATTGCCCCCATCTTCAACAAGCAGCGGGAAGGCACCCCGCGCTCATGGATCTTCACTTCGGCCACATTGGCGGTGAAGAAGGATTTCAATCACTATGCGGCCCAGATGGGGCTGTGGAACGCGCCCGCCCAATCCTGGCCCAGTCCCTTCAACTATGGCGAGCAGGGTCTTCTGTATGTGCCGCAGAACCTGCCGCAACCCAATTCCTACGAATACACCGACGCCGTCATCGACGCCGCGCTGCCCACCATCGAAGCTGCGGGTGGGCGCTGCTTCTTCCTGTGCACCACGCTGCGCGCCGTCAACCGTGCCGCCGAACGCTTGCGGGCGGAGTTCGAGGCGCGCGGGCACGCGTTTCCCCTGTTCGTGCAGGGCGAGGCCGGTCGGACCGAGCTGCTGGACCGTTTCCGCGCCGCCGGCAATGGCGTGCTGATCGGCAGCCAGAGTTTCTGGGAAGGCGTGGATGTGCGTGGCGATGCGTTGTCTCTGGTGATCATCGACAAGCTGCCGTTCTCGCCGCCGGACGATCCGGTGCTGGCAGCACGGATCAGCGAGATGGAAAAGCAGGGCCTGAACGGTTTCGTGCATCATCAGTTGCCGGCGGCGATCATCAATCTAAAGCAAGGTGCCGGGCGCCTGATCCGGGACGAGGGTGATCGCGGGGTGCTGATGATCTGCGATCCGCGCCTGATCACCAAGAACTACGGCCGTCGCATCTGGCAGAGCCTGCCGCCGTTCAAGCGTACCCGCGAGCTGGACGTGGTACAGGCCTTCTTCCGCGAGCAGGATGAGCGCCGGGCGGCCGCTGCAGCGGGCGAGGGCAACGGCCCGGAAGCCGGCTGAGATGGCCGACCTCACCTCCCTGGTGCCGGTACGGGCCTCCGCGCTGATGGTAGGCAAGCCGGCGCCCTGGCCGATCTACAACGAAGCCGGCAAATTGTTGCTGGCGCGCGGTACCTTGATCGACACTGCCGATCAGTTGGCTGGGCTGATCGAAAACGGTCTCTATCGCAATGCCCGCTGGATCGCCGAGCCTGATACCGAGTCGGTGCCGCTGCCGCAGGCGCGTGACGTACTGCGCCGCAAGCAAGGTGGCAAGAAGGCGGTCAAGCCCACGGCAAACGTGCGTGGCCAGGAAAGTGTGATCACGCTGGACGAGGTGCGCTGGAATATCGGCGACACCCTGTGGCTGCAGTTTGCCGACGATGCGACCCAGCGCTATGCAGTCTCGCTGGTGGGCTGCCTGCCCAATCGGAGCATCCTGGTCACCGCGCCGCAGAAGGAGGGCAAGCAGCTCTTCGTGCGCGATGGCCAGCCGTTTGTGGTGCGTGCCCTGACGGGGCGTCGCGCCTATGCCTTTGCAGCCCAGTTGCTGAAGTACCAGCAGACACCGTTCGTCTACCTGCATCTTTCACTGCCCAAGGAAATACGCTCCACCGTGATCCGCCAGGCCACGCGGGTGGCGGTGGGTGCCGAAGGCTATCTGGCGCTGGACGGTGCCAATCCGCTGCCGGCCAGCGTGATCGATCTCAGCCTGGGCGGGGCCTCGCTGGTGGCGACCTCGCTGTCGGGCAAGGTGGCGGCGCAGAAGGGCGTGGTGGGGCAATTGCGCTTCGTGGCGGCCGTGGCCGACCAGCAACTGAGCCTGGACCTGCGGGTGGTGCTGCGCGCCGTCGAGGCGCTGGGCGAGGCTGATTTCCATCAGTACGGCGTAGAGTTCTCCGGCCTGAGCGTGCGCGACAAGCTGGTGCTTGCGGCCTATGTCTACCAGGAACTGAGCCAGCAGGAGTAGGGCCGCAGCAGGGTGCCAAGAATGTCGCTGGCGGGGGCTGCCCAACGCCCGGCTTCGGTTAAAATTCAGGCCATGAAAATCCTCATCAGCAACGACGACGGCTACCTCGCCCCGGGCATCAACGCCCTGGCGGAGGCACTTGCCCCCATCGCCGACATTACCGTCGTCGCGCCGGACAGCAACCGTTCCGGCAGCTCCAATTCCCTGACCCTGGATCGTCCGCTGTGGGTAGAGCAGGCCGCCAACGGCTTCTACTACCTCAATGGCACGCCATCCGACTGCGTTCACGTGGCGTTGACCGGCCTGCTCAAGGAGCGTCCGGACCTGATCGTCTCCGGCATCAACCAGGGCCAGAACATGGGCGACGATACGCTGTATTCGGGCACCGTCGCGGCGGCCACCGAGGGTTTCCTGTTCGGGATTCCATCGATCGCGTTTTCGCAATTGCACAAGGGCTGGGCCGAGTTGGATGCGGCGGCGCGCATCGCCCGCGAGATCGTGGAGCGTCGCTTCGACGCCCTGCCGCAGCCGTATCTGCTCAATGTCAATATTCCCAACCTGCCGTATGCGCAGATCAAGGGCAGCCTGGCCACGCGCCTGGGCAAGCGGCACATGTCCGAGCCGGTGCACAAGCTGACCGATCCGCATGGTCGCGACCTGTACTGGATCGGTCCGGCCGGGGCCGCTCGCGATGGCGGTGAGGGAACCGATTTCCACGCCACCGCCAATGGCTATGTCTCGATCACGCCGCTGCAGATCGACCTGACCCACGCCACCCAGCTGGACAACCTCAAGAAAGCGCTTGCATGAGCGACAAGTCCAGCCGCTTCCCGCTGAGCCTGTCCTCGGTGGTGGACAAGAAAAAGAGCTCTGGCGGCGGCCGGGATCGAGATGTGGCAGGCCGGCCCCAGGCGACGACCCAGACTGCGGCCAAGAATGCCGCCCAGTCATCCCAGCGGGCTGCGCTCAAGCCGGTTCAGCAGGGGCTGGCACAGGCCCTGCGCGCGCCGCCGGTGCCACCACGGGCTCCGGTGGTTCCCGCCCAGCGTCTGCTCAGTGCCGCACCGGCGCCGCGTACGGCGATCAAGAACGTCATGACGGTGACCCAGACCAACGATTCCCACCATGCCTCGCCGCTGGCCTCGGAAGCCGTGCGCAAGGCCATGGTGGCGCGCGTGGCCAAGCAAGGCGTGGCCGATGCCAAGGTGTTGGCAGCGATGGAGGCGGTGCCGCGGCACATGTTCGTAGAGCCGGGCCTGGCCAGCCAGGCCTATATCGACGCTTCGTTACCGATCGGCCACCACCAGACCATTTCCCAGCCCTACATCGTGGCGCGGATGATCGAGATCATGCGCCAGAACCGTCACGGCGGACGCCTGGACCGCGTGCTCGAAATCGGCACCGGCTGCGGTTACCAGGCCGCAGTGCTATCGCGGGTGGCCGGCGAAGTCTATTCGATCGAGCGCATCAAGCCCCTGCATGAACTGGCCAAGACCAATCTGCGTCCATTGCGGATAGCAAATATCCGCTTGCATTACGGAGATGGTATGCTTGGCCTGCCGCAAGTGGCGCCTTTCGACGGCATCATCCTTGCCGCAGCCGGACTTGAAGTGCCGCAGGCCCTGCTGGAGCAGTTGGCCATCGGTGGCCGGCTGGTCGCCCCGGTGGGCGAACGTCAGCAAGTGCTGGAATTGATAGAACGCGTCGGCCAGCGTGATTGGCGGCGCAGTACCCTGGAACAATGCCATTTCGTGCCGTTACGGCCGGGTACGGTGTGATGCGGTCGCCCCGGCAAGGGGCGATGGTCACAGGTGGCAGGCAGCATCGGCGGATATCAGGATCCGCCAGGCATCATCGAAACAGGGAACGGGCGGCAACAAGCACAAGCATCCAAGCCGCGGATCGATGAAGAGAGCGGATGGGCAGGCAAGGGGGCCGCATTTCCCTGATGAACTTCTGGCGCTGGCTGCGTGTCAACTAGCGTCGTACAAAATCTTACGTAAGAGCATGAAGAAAATTCGTTTGGCTGTATTGGGCAGTGTCGTCAGTTTGCTGGCCGCCTGCGGCTCGACACCGAATCAGCAGCCGGCGCCCGTCGTCGACCGCACCACCAGCACCGTCAAGCCAGTGGACAATGCCGTCGTGGCGCCGGCTCCGGTTCCTTCTGGGCGTGGCTATTACACGGTCAAGAAGGGCGATACCCTGTATCGCATCGCGTTGGATGTCGGGCAGAACTGGCGTGATATCGTGGCCTGGAACAACCTGACCAACCCGAACGACATCAAGGTCGACCAGGTGTTGCGGGTGGCGCCGCCTGATCGCGTCGGCGGTGCGCCGCAGACCGCTGCCGTGGTCGCGGCACCAGGCGCCGGGCTGGATGTGAAGCCGCTGGGCGCGCCGGGAGCAGCGGCACCGGCAACGTCCGCGCCGATGGCGTCGGGCGGCAACAAGACCGGGCCGCGTGGTGACAAGCGTGCCTATTCGGACAGCGCCCTGGCCGAGCTGGAAAAGCCGGATGCAGCCCCGGCGGCAGCTCCGGTGGCACCCGCTGTGGCCACGGCCAAGCCTGAGGCGCCGCATGCCGCCGACAAGCCGGCAGCCGCCAGCCAGCCGGCCGCCGGTGACGATGAGGGCGTGTCCTGGATGTGGCCGGCCGACGGCAAGGTGGTCGGGACCTTCGAAGGCGGCAAGAAGGGCGTCGATATTGCGGGCAAGGACGGTCAGTCGGTGCTGGCGGCCGCCGGTGGCAAGGTCATGTATGCCGGTAGCGGTATCCGTGGCTATGGCAACCTGGTGATCATCAAGCATACCAACAACCTGTTGTCGGCCTATGCCCACAACAAGACCATCCTGGTGAAGGAAGGCCAGAGCGTGACCAAGGGTCAAAAGATCGCTGAGATGGGTAAATCCGACAGCGACAGCGTCAAGTTGCACTTCGAGATCCGCCAACAGGGCAAACCTGTTGATCCCTCCAAATACTTACCGCCACGCTAGCGTATGACAAGCAATCGCCGCGATCACTTGCCAGACCAGGACCCTCGCGAAGAGGACATCGACGATCCCATTGATGAGATCGATGAACCGGAAGTGATCGATGGCGATGCCGATGCGGCCGCCGAGCAGCCCCAGGAAGCGGCACCCGCCGAGGGAGTGGACGAGCTCAAGAAGGTGCTGGCCGCCGAACTCTCCACCGACACCACCCAGCACTACCTCAACAAGATCGGCGCCAAGCCCTTGCTGACGGCCGCCGAGGAGCTGCATTTCGCCACCCTGGCCAAGCAGGGCGAGTTCGAGGCGCGCCAGAAGATGATCGAGCACAACCTGCGACTGGTGGTGTCGATCGCCAAGCACTACATCAATCGTGGCGTGGCCCTGCTGGACCTGATCGAGGAGGGCAACCTGGGCCTCATGCGCGCCATCGACAAGTTCGAACCCGAACGCGGTTTCCGTTTTTCCACCTATGCCACCTGGTGGATACGCCAGAGCATCGAGCGCGCCATCATGAACCAGGCGCGCACGGTGCGCCTGCCGGTCCACATGGTGCGCGAGCTGAACCAGATCCTGCGCGCCAAGTACCACCTGGAAGCACAGCATCGGGATGGTCGCGATGCCGGGGCGGAAGATATCGCCCATCTGGTGGGGCGGCCGGTGGAAGAGGTGCAGGACGTGCTGGCCTTGTCCGAACATGCGGCCTCGCTGGACACGCCGTTGGACAACGATCCCCAGGCCAGTCTGATGGACCTCTTGCCCAGCGCGGTGGAGGAGCATCCCGATACCCGTGCCGAAAGCCAGGAAACCGCCTTGCTGATCCGGGAGTGGCTGAAGAGCCTGTCGGAAAAGCAGCGGGTGGTCGTGGCCCGCCGCTTCGGCCTGGATAACGACGATCCGTCCACCCTGGAGCAGCTTGCCGGCGAGATGGGCATCACCCGCGAGCGCGTGCGCCAGGTGCAGCAGGAGGCACTGGTCAAGCTCAAGCGGCTGCTGACTTCGCGCGGCGTGGGGCGGGACGCCCTGTTCTGAGTCGACCTGTGGGGCGTGGCCCATCTACGCTCCTGCTGAATTTTCGCTGATTTCTTTCGATTTCCTTCATCCAGCCGCGTCCGGATGTGCGACGCGCTTCCCTCCCGGTCCCGGATCGCGGACAATACCGCTTTTGTTTTCGGCCGCGGACTTCGGTCCCACCCAGTGGTTTCCCTCATGCAACAAGACATCATCATTGAAATCAAGTCGCTCGATATGGACGGGCGCGGCGTTGGTCACCTCGAAAACGAGGATGGCACGCAAGGCAAGGTCATCTTCGTCGAAGGCGCGCTGCCCGGTGAACGGGTCAGTTTCCAGTCCTATCGCAAGAAACCGAAGTGGGAAGCCGGTGAGATGACCGCCTTGCATCGCGAGTCTTCTCTGCGGGTCAAGCCGCGCTGCGACTATTTCGGTACGTGCGGTGGCTGCGCCATGCAGCATCTGGAGCCTTCGGCCCAGGTTGCCATGAAGCAGCGCGTGCTGGAAGACAATCTCTGGCATCTGGGCAAGACCAAGGCAGAGGTCATGTTGCGGCCCATCTATGGTCCGACCTGGGGTTACCGTTACCGCGCCCGTATTTCGGTGCGCCATGTGGCCAAGAAGGGCGGGGTGCTGGTGGGCTTCCACGAAAAGCGCTCTTCCTTCATCGCCGATATGAAGACCTGCGAGATCCTGCCCCCCAATGTCTCGGCCATGCTGGTGCCGCTGCGCGAGCTGGTGGCCGCGCTGACCATCCGCGATCGTATGCCGCAGATCGAACTGGCGGTGGGCGAGGGTGATGATGGCAACAAGGTTACCGTACTGGTGTTGCGCATCATGGAGGCCCTGGCCCCGGCCGACGAGGTCTTGCTGAAGGCCTTCGCCGACCAGTACCGGATCGAATGGTGGTTGCAGACCAAGGGGCCGGACACGGCCGCGCCGTACTACCCGGCCCAGTCAAAGTTGCAGTACACGCTGCCGGAATTCGGCATCCGCATGCCCTTCAAGCCTACCGATTTCACCCAGGTCAACCATCAGATCAATCGCGTGCTGGTGGCACGCGCGCTGCGCCTGCTGGATGTACAGCCGCAAGACCGCGTAGCTGACCTGTTCTGCGGTCTGGGCAACTTCACGCTGCCCATCGCCACGCTGGCGCGTGAGGTGGTGGGTATCGAGGGCAGCACGGCCTTGACCGAGCGCGCCCTGGACAATGCCAAGGTCAATGGTGTGGATGCCAAGACCAGCTTCTACTGCCGCAATCTCTTCGAGGCCAAGCCCGAGGATTTCGTGGCCCTGGGCAAGTTCGACCGCATGCTGATCGACCCGCCGCGCGAAGGTGCCATGGAAGTCTGCAAGGCCCTGGTGGAGTTGCCGCCGGAGCAACAGCACCTCAAGCCCAAGCGTATCGTCTATGTCTCCTGCAATCCCGCTACCCTTGCGCGCGATGCCGGAATGCTGGTCCATCTGGGCGGTTATTCACTCAAGTATGCGGGCGTGGTGAACATGTTCCCGCATACCGCCCACGTCGAGTCGATCGCGGTGTTCGACCTGCCGGAGTAAGGCCGGGGCCGGTTGATCCGGCGTACCAATGAAAAAGCCGGCTTGCGCCGGCTTTTTTGTTGCTCAGGATGCAAGAGGCAACGTTTGTCAGTCGCGGTTGCCGCCCACGATACCCAGGATCGACAGCAGGTTGGCGAAGACGTTGTACACGTCCAGGTAGATCGCCAGCGTGGCGGAGATGTAGTTGGTTTCGCCGCCGTTGACCACCTGTTGCACGTCAAACAGGATGTAGGCCGAGAAGATGGCGATGGCCACCACCGAAATGGTCAGTTGCAGCGCCGGCAGGTGCAGGAACATGTTGGCCAGCGAAGCGACCAGGATCACCAGCACGCCCGCGAACAGGAATTTCCCCAGGCCCGAGAAATCACGCTTGGAAACGGTGGCGATGCTGGCCATGCCGCAGAAGATGATCGCGGTGCCGCCGAAGGCGGTCATGATCAGCCCGGCGCCGTTGGAAAAGCCCAGCGTGAACTCGATCAGGCGCGACAGCATCAGGCCCATGAAGAAGGTGAAGCCCAGCAAGAAGGCCACGCCCCAGCCGGAATTCTTGGTCTTCTCGATGGCGTAGAAGAAGCCGAAGGCGATCGCCAGGAACAGCACGAAGCCAATCATCGGGCTGGCGGCAAAGAGGTTCAGGTGCATCTGCACGCCCAGCCAAGCGCCCAGCACGGTCGGGATCATCGACAGCGCCAGCAGCCAGTAGGTGTTGCGCAGCACGCGGTTGCGGGTGGCCAGGCTCGTGGTCGAGTGGCCGAAGGTCGTGTCCAGTTGGTTCATGTGTCCTCCGAAGCGTTGAATGCGAGCCAGAGAATAACACGGCGGCTCGTTGTTAAGACAAGTCTTCCCTCCTCATGGTTCGCGCCCACTTTGCTGACTTGTTCTGCCACTTGAACCGACAAGCAATGCCCCACTGCAGTGCACGCCGCGAAAGATGTGTGCCAGACATCTCAAAGGAGGTGAATTGACATGATATCTGATGGTTTCATGCTAAAATACAAGGTTCATTGAATTATCAATTCTTGGCTTTAAGCCATTATTTTTATTGGAGTTTTTCTCATGGCAATTGAACGCACCCTGTCGATTATCAAGCCCGACGCCGTCGCCAAGAACGTGATCGGCCAGATCTACACCCGTTTCGAAAACGCTGGTCTGAAGGTCATCGCTGCCCGTATGGCACAACTGTCGCGCGCCGAGGCGGAAGGCTTCTACGCCGTGCACCGCGAGCGTCCTTTCTTCAAGGATCTGGTGGACTTCATGATTTCCGGCCCGGTCATGATCCAGGTGCTGGAAGGCGAAGGCGCGATCCTGAAGAACCGCGACCTGATGGGCGCTACCGATCCGAAGAAGGCTGACAAGGGCACCATCCGCGCCGACTTCGCCGACTCCATCGATGCCAACGCCGTGCACGGTTCGGACGCTGAAGAAACCGCCAAGGGCGAAATCGCCTATTTCTTCCCGGCGCTGAACGTCTATTCGCGTTAATCTGTTCCTGTTTTCCATCGGTCTTCCGGATCGGAGCGGAAACCGGCGCTGCAATTCCTGTCGCGTCTTTCCGTCCTGGTCCCGGCCGCAAGCATCATGACTACAGCTCTCACCAATCTGCTGGATATGGATCCCGCGCAACTCGTCGCCTACTGCGGCGAGTTGGGTGAGAAGCCGTTTCGTGCCAAGCAGTTGCAGCGTTGGATACACCAGTTCGGGGTGTCTGATTTCGATCAGATGACCGATCTGGCCAAATCGCTGCGCGACAAATTGAAGACCCGCGCCGAAGTGCGTGCGCCGGCCATCATCAGTGACCATACTTCCACCGACGGTACACGCAAGTGGCTGGTCGACGTGGGCCAGGGCAATGCGGTGGAAACCGTGTTCATTCCTGAAGAAAATCGCGGCACGCTGTGCGTTTCCACGCAGGCGGGCTGTGCCGTGAATTGCCGATTCTGCTCGACTGGCAAGCAGGGCTTCAACCGCAATCTGACCGTTGCCGAGATCATCGGCCAGCTGTGGATGGCGGAATTCGAATTGCGCAAGACCAAGGGTATCGAGGGCGGTCCCAAGGGCGAGCGCCAGATTACCAACGTGGTGATGATGGGCATGGGCGAGCCGCTGCTCAACTTCGAGCCGACCGTGACCGCCTTGCGCCTGATGCTGGACGACAATGCCTATGGCCTGTCGCGCCGTCGCGTGACCTTGTCCACCAGCGGCGTGGTGCCGATGATCGACAAGCTGTCCCAGGAGTGCCCAGTGGCGCTGGCGGTGTCGCTGCATGCCTCCAACGACGCGCTGCGCGATTCGCTGATCCCGCTGAACCGCAAGCACCCCCTGCGCGAGCTGATGCTGGCATGCAAGCGCTATCTCGAATTCGCGCCGCGTGACTTCATCACCTTCGAGTATTGCATGCTCGATGGCGTCAATGACACCGACACCCATGCCCGCGAACTGGTCGCGCTGGTGAAGGAAGGCGAGACGGCCATCCCGTGCAAGTTCAACCTGATCCCCTTCAATCCCTTCCCCGAGTCGGGCCTGAAGCGTTCCCACAATCCTCGCATCAAGGCGTTCGCGCAAATCCTGATGGATGCCGGCATCGTGACCACCATCCGCAAGACGCGTGGTGACGACATCGACGCTGCCTGCGGGCAGTTGGCTGGTGAGGTCAAGGATCGCACCCGGGTGCAGGAGCGCATGCAGAAGATGGCGGAGTATCAGGACAAGTACGGCCGTGATTTCGGCCGCATCGTGGAGATCTCCGGGTGACGGCAAGGTGCCTGGATACCCTGGCTGGTTGCGCATCACCAGCCCTTGCCGTGGTGGCGAGGGCAGATGCACCTCTTTTTTTTGAATCCGTTGCAGGGGCGTCGATGTTGCGCTGGGGCGCAAGCATCGCACGTCCTTTTTGTGTTCTTGTTGAAATGATTGCGTGTGCTGCCGCTGACCGGCAGGGCATGCTGATGTGGTCGAAATTCCCGGGAGGGGCGCGACGCTCGTCGCGCAGGGACGCTCCAGAAGAATCCGGCCAGGGCCGGTTAAAAAAAGCTTTTCCATGTGGAGCATTTGATGAGTGATCAACAAATGAACGAAATGTCGTCGCAACAACCGCAGGATGCAGGTCAATCGTCCCAGGCCGTCCTCTTGCCGGGTGCCATGCTGGCCGCTGCACGCCAGAAGAAGGGTTGGTCGGTGGAGCAGGTGGCCAGCCTGGTCAAGCTGGCACCGCGCCAGATCCAGGCCATCGAGGCCGACAATTACGCCGCCCTGCCTGGCCTGGCCGTGGCGCGGGGCTTCGTGCGCAGCTATGCCAAGGTGCTGGGGCTGGACGCCAATGCCTTGACCGCTGCCATGCCGCAGGAGTCGGCCGTGGCGCAGCGCGATCACATCGTGCCGCAGCATTCGCTGTCTACGCCTTTCTCGGAAGGTCCGTTGCCGGCCATGATGATGAGCACCCGCGGCAATAGCTCGGCCTTGCCCATCGTGGCGGGCGTGATCGTGGTCGCCTTGCTGGCCGGTGCGGCTGCGGTGCGCTGGACCGATCTGGGTGCAGCAGTGCCGCAACTGGCCTGGTTGAAGTCGCACAAGAACGAAGCGTCGGCCCCGGAAGCGGCGCAAAATGCTGAAACCGTCTCTTCCGATACACCGGTCAATGCCCGTGTCGATACGATTGTCGAGCCGACCGGAAATGAGGCGGCCAAGGAATCATCGGCTGCTGCCACCGCAACGCCCGCGCCCGCTCCGGTAGCGTCCGTCGCTGCTCCTGTGGAGGCGGCGACCCCGGCCGCTGCGCAACCGGCTTCGACCGTGACGGCGGCGCCTGCTTCGGCCACATCGTCTTCATCACCCTCGTCGTCTGCCCAGATGGCCGCGACCACTGTTCCCAGTGGCCTCAACATCGTCAACAGCAAAGACCTGCTGCGTCTGACCTTCCGCGAGGACTCCTGGGTCGAGATCCGTCGTGCCGACAAGAGCACCGTGATTTCGCGCCTGCTCAAGGCCGGCACCACCGAAACCTTCGACGTCTCCGACGCCACGACCCTGATCATCGGCAATGCCTCCGGCGTCGACGCCACCTTGCGCGGCCAGCCGCTGGACCTGAAATCCCCGGGCGGCAGCAACGTCGCACGGCTGAACCTGAACTGAACCGTCTGCCTATCATGTCTTCCTCCCCGATCGCTTCCGGGCCGCTGGCCCGCCGCAACAGCCGCCGCGTGATCATCAGCCACGGTGCGCGGGAGATCGTTGTCGGCGGGGGGGCACCGGTGATGGTGCAATCCATGACCAACACCGATACCGCCGACGCCATCGGGACGGCGATCCAGATCAAGGACCTGGCCCGCGCCGGTTCCGAAATAGTCCGGCTGACCGTCAATACGCCCGAAGCGGCGGCAGCGGTGCCGGCCATTCGCGAGCAACTCGACCGCATGGGCGTGGATGTGCCGCTGGTGGGCGATTTCCACTACAACGGCCACACCCTGTTGACCGACTATCCCGAGTGTGCCCAGGCGCTCTCCAAGTACCGCATCAATCCCGGCAATGTCGGCAAGGGCGCCAAGCGCGACACCCAGTTCGCCCAGATGATCGAGGTGGCCTGCAAGTACGACAAGCCGGTGCGCATCGGCGTCAACTGGGGCAGCCTGGACCAGGCGCTGCTGGCGCGCATCATGGACGAGAACGCCGGGCGTGCCGAACCCTGGTCGGCGCAGGCGGTGATGTACGAAGCACTGGTCACCTCGGCCATCGAAAACGCCCAGCGTGCAGAAGAGCTGGGCATGGCCGGCGACAAGATCATCCTGTCCTGCAAGGTCTCCGGTGTGCAGGACCTGATCGCGGTCTATCGCGAACTGGCACGCCGTTGCGACTATCCCTTGCACCTGGGTCTGACCGAGGCCGGCATGGGCAGCAAGGGCATCGTGGCGTCCACTGCCGCGCTGTCGGTGCTGCTGCAGGAAGGCATCGGCGACACCATTCGTATTTCGCTCACCCCCGAACCGGGCGGCGATCGTACCAAGGAAGTGGTGGTCGGCCAGGAAATCCTGCAGACCATGGGCCTGCGCAAGTTCACCCCCATGGTGATCGCCTGCCCAGGTTGCGGTCGCACCACCTCCACCGTGTTCCAGGACCTGGCAGACAAGATCCAGACCTTCCTGCGCGAGCAGATGCCGGTGTGGAAGGGCAAGTACCCTGGTGTGGAGGCCATGAATGTGGCCGTGATGGGTTGCATCGTCAACGGCCCGGGTGAGTCCAAGCACGCCAATATCGGCATCAGCCTGCCTGGCACCGGCGAATCCCCGGCGGCACCGGTGTTCATCGATGGGGAAAAGAAGATGACCCTGCGCGGCGAACGCATCGCCGAGGAATTCCAGAATGTGGTGCTGCAATACGTCGAATCACACTATGGCCAGGGCAGCCATGCCTGATTGAGCTGCAGGATTGGGCTGCAGCTTGGGCCGCCCAGCGTGGCTGGAGGCGGCAGGCCATGCGTTACACTTGCCCACTTGCGCTGGACCGCTCGCATGAATGATGCGACAGGTGATAGCTTCCAGAATTGAAGTTTCAAGACAACACTCTCCGGTATTCGGTATGTCAGAACAAAAGAAAGTCGAAAAAATCGTTGGCGTCAAAGGGATGAACGACATCCTGCCCGCCGATGCGCCCTTGTGGGAGCTGTTCGAGAACACCGTGCAATCGGTGCTCAAGAGCTATGGTTTCCAGCAGATCCGCACCCCTATCGTCGAACCGACCGCGCTGTTCGCACGCGGCCTGGGCGAGGTGACCGATATCGTCGAGAAGGAAATGTATTCCTTCACCGACTCCATGAACGGCGACAACCTGACCCTGCGTCCGGAAAACACTGCCGGCGTGGTACGTGCCGCCCTTGAGCACAACCTGACCTATGACGGCCCCAAGCGCCTGTGGTACGTCGGTCCCATGTTCCGCCACGAGCGTCCGCAGCGCGGTCGTTATCGCCAGTTCCACCAGGTCGGAGCGGAGGCGGTCGGCTTCAGCGGCCCGGACATCGATGCCGAACTGATCATGATGTGCCAGCGCCTGTGGGATGACCTCGGCCTGTCCGACATCCGCCTGGAGCTGAACTCGATCGGCAACGCCGAAGAGCGCAACAAGCACCGTGCCGACCTGATCGCCTATTTCGAGCAGCACAAGGACCTGCTGGACACCGACGCCCAGCGCCGCCTGCACGCCAATCCGCTGCGCATCCTCGACACCAAGAATCCGACCATGCAGGAAATGGTCAACGCCGCCCCCAAGCTGCTCGACTACCTGGGCGAGGAGTCCCGCGCGCACTTCGAAGGCGTGCAGAAGATCCTGCGTCACAACAATATTCCGTTCACCATCAATCCGCGCCTGGTGCGCGGCATGGACTACTACAACCGTACCGTGTTCGAGTGGGTCACCGACCAGCTGGGTTCGCAAGGCACGGTCTGTGGCGGCGGCCGCTACGACCCGCTGATCGAAATGTTCGGCGGCAAGCCGACGCCGGCCTGCGGTTTTGCCATGGGCGTGGAGCGCCTGCTGGAGCTGATGAAGGCCAACGGCGAGCAATATGCGCCCAACCAGTGCGATGTCTATCTGGTTCACCAGGGTGATGATGCCCAGCTGCAATCTTTCGTCCTGGCGGAACGTTTGCGGACTGCCGGGCTCGATGTTGTGCTACATTGCGCATCGTCCAATGGTGGTGGTTCGTTCAAGGCGCAGATGAAGCGCGCTGACGCCAGCGGCGCCGCCTTCGCCATCATCATCGGCGAGGACGAGCTCAAGGCAGGCACTGCCACCGTCAAACACATGCGCGAAGGCAACGCCGAGGAAGGGCGCGCCAACCAGAGCAACATGGCATTCGATGCCGTGGTCGACTACATCGTGGAGCAGATCGTCGGCGATCATGACCACGATCATGATCATGACCACGTGCACTACCACCCCTGAGCAAGCGTCATCCGTCAACACAGTTTTCTAATCGCAGAGTTACATGGCATACGATCTCGAAGAACAAGAACAGCTTGATTCCATCAAGGCCTGGTGGGCGAAGTACGGCAACCTGGTGACCTGGGCGCTGATCATCGCGCTGGCCGCCTATGCGGCCTGGACCGGCTGGAACACCTACCAGGCCCGCCAGTCCGGACAGGCCTCGGTGTTGTACGAAGAGCAGCAGAAGTCGTTCGCCGCCAAGGACAATGCCAAGGTGCAGCGCGCTGCCAGCGACATCCAGGACAAGTTCAGCGGCACGGCCTACGCCGAGATGAGCGCCCTGGTAGCTGCCCGTTCGGCCTTCGATGCCAATGACATCGAGACCGCCAAGAAGCAGCTGCAATGGGTGATCGATCACGGTCGCGGCAAGGAATACAAGGCAATCGCCGCAGTGCGTCTGGCTGGCGTGCTGCTGGATGCGAAGTCCTATGATGAAGCCTTTAAGCTGCTCTCCGGCGACTATCCGGCCCAGTTTGCCGGTGCCATCGCCGACCGCAAGGGTGATGTGCTGCTGGCCCAGGGCAAGCGCGATGAAGCGCGCTCCGCCTACAAGCTGGCCCTGGAAAAGAGCGACGCCAAGGATCCCGGTCGCCAGCTCATCCAGATCAAGCTGGACGCCATCGGCGGCGAAGCGCCCAAGGCCTGATCGGCTGACTGATATCGCGCCGGCATGAGGTCCGTCACGGCGGGCGTCGTGCCTGCCGCCCGGGTTGCGGAGAGCATCCCGGGAATTGAACCGCAATCCCACCGCGAATCCATTCATCGCTTAGAGGAAACAGAATATGCGTAGTGTGACAGCCACCGCTGCCCAGGCAACATCCTTTGCTCGTTCCCCTCGCACCGGTAGGCTGGTGCTGAAGCTGGCTGCAGTTGCAGCCGTGGTTACCTTGTCCGGCTGCTCGCTGTTTTCCAGCAAGAAGGATCCGAATCCGCCGGCACCGCTGGTCGAATTCACGCAGAAACTGCGCGTTCAGACCGCCTGGTCGGTCTCGGTGGGCAAATCCGGCAGCTTCCAGTTCAGCCCGGCCTACGCCGCCGGCAGCATCTTTGCCGCCGCCAATGATGGCAGCGTGGTTCGCATCAACGCCCAGAACGGCCAGACCCTGTGGCGCAGCCGTACCGACATGGACCTGACCGCCGGTGTCGGCACCGATGGCAGCACCGTGGTGGTGGTGGGGCAGAAGGGCCGTATCCAGGCTTTCGATGCCACCTCCGGCAAGCCTACCTGGAGCACCCAGGCGCCCAGCGAAGTGCTATCCTCGCCGGCAGTGGGTGAAGGTCTGGTGGTCATCCGCAGTATCGACAACCGCGTGACGGCGTATGATGCCGACAACGGCAGCCAGCGCTGGATGGTCCAGCGTAACGTACCCTCGCTGACGCTGCGCAATGCGCCGGGCATCGCGATCGGTTCGCAGACTGCCTTCGTGGCGCTGCCAGGTGGCCGTCTGTCGGCCCTGGCTCTGAATAACGGCGGTCCGCGCTGGGAAGTGCCGGTCGGCGATCCGCGCGGCACCACCGAGCTGGAGCGTATTTCCGATGTGTCCGGTGTGCCGGCGCTGGGTTCGCGTGATATCTGCGCCGCGTCCTACCAGGGCCGTATCGGTTGCTTCGACTTGTTGAATGGCAATGTGCGCTGGATCAAGGAGTTCTCCAGTGACGTCGGCGTCAATCTGGACGATGCCTATGTCTATGCCGCCGATATCGGCGGTGCCGTCACCGAATTCGCCCGCGATACCGGTGCCGTCATCTGGCGTAACGATCGTCTGAAGAATCGCATGCTGTCGGCCCCGATCGCCGTGGGCAAGGCAGTGGCAGTGGCTGACTACCAGGGCTATATTCACTTCCTGTCGCGTGAAGATGGTGCCTTCGTGGCGCGTCTGTCCACCGACGGTAGCGCAATCCAGGCGCCTCCGGTCTCGACCGGGTCGTCTGTCGTTTTCCAAACCAAATCAGGAACAGTGGTCTCCGTCGTCGCTGAATAAGTGACGAACGACCCTTAAAGAAAAGAAATGAAACCGGTAATTGCACTTGTAGGCCGTCCCAACGTCGGCAAATCGACGTTGTTCAACAGGCTCACCCGCAGCCGCGATGCGCTGGTGGCGGACCTGCCCGGCCTGACGCGCGATCGTCACTACGGCGAAGGCCGGGTCGGCGAACGTCCGTTCCTGGTGATCGATACCGGTGGCTTCGAACCCGTCGCCAAGGACGGGATCATGTATGAAATGGCCAAGCAGACCAAGCAGGCCGTGGTCGAGGCCGATGTCGTGGTCTTCATCGTCGACGGCCGCCAGGGGCTTACGCCGCACGACAAGACCATCACCGACTTCCTGCGCAAATGCGGACGTTCGGTGATGCTGGTGGTCAACAAGTCCGAAGGCATGAAGTACACCTCGGTCACGGCCGATTTCTACGAACTGGGCATGGGCGATCCTTACGTGATCTCTGCTGCCCATGGTGATGGCGTGGCCGATCTGGTGGAGGAAGCACTGGACCAGATCGAAGCCCAGCGCGCCCAGGAGCCGGAGCCGGAAGAGGCTGCCGTGCGCGGCACCAAGATCGCCATCGTCGGCCGCCCCAACGTCGGCAAGTCGACCCTGGTCAATACCTTGCTGGGCGAGGAGCGCGTGATCGCCTTCGACATGCCCGGCACCACCCGCGACTCGATCGAGATCCCATTCGAGCGCGAAGGCCGTCACTACACCCTGATCGATACCGCAGGCATCCGTCGCCGCGGCAAGGTGTTCGAAGCCATCGAGAAGTTTTCGGTGGTCAAGACCCTGAAATCGATTTCAGACGCCAACGTCGTGCTGCTGCTGCTGGACGCCCAGCAGGATATCTCCGAACAGGACGCCCACATTGCCGGCTTCGTGCTGGAGTCGGGCAGGGCGCTGGTGGTCGGGGTGAACAAATGGGATGGCATGCAGAGTGACCAGCGCGACCAGATCAAGATGGATCTGGAGCGCAAGCTCAATTTCCTGTCCTTCGCCAAATTCCACTTCATCTCGGCGCTGAAGTCGACCGGCATCGGCCCGCTGATGAAATCCATCGATTCGGCCTACGCCGCCGCCATGGCCAAGCTGAGCACGCCGCGCCTGACCCGTGCGCTGGAAGAGGCGCTGGAGCACCAGCAGCCGCGACGCAAGGGTTCGATCCGTCCCAAGCTGCGCTATGCGCACCAGGGTGGTCAGAACCCGCCGGTGGTGGTGATCCACGGCAATGCCCTGGAAGCCATCGACGACAACTATAAGAGATATCTGGAAAAGCACTTCCGGGAAACTTTCTCTCTGGTGGGCACTCCACTGCGTATCGAGTTCAAGTCGGGCAAGAATCCTTTCATCCGGCAGGAAAAATAAATCGTAAACCTGCTATTCGATCAATGTTTTTGGCGTTGGAGCGAAAATCGTTTAAATTGAATAGCATAAAGTTGGTAAAGCACTTGATATTCTTTGAAGTGCCTCCAAGTCCTAATCACAACAACACCGTGGAGCTGCCATGAGCAACAAAGGGCAATTGTTACAAGACCCATTCCTGAACGCATTGAGAAAAGAGCACGTTCCCGTCTCTATCTATCTGGTCAACGGCATCAAGCTGCAAGGCCATGTGGAGTCTTTCGATCAATACGTGGTCCTGCTGCGCAACACTGTTACGCAAATGGTTTACAAACACGCCATCTCCACCGTCGTGCCTGCACGTGCGGTCAACCTCAGTCTCGAATCCTCGTCCGACGAATAATGGTCTACCTGGCCGGCTTGACGCCGTGGGCATTCTGACATGCGTGCCGCGTTAGTCGGCCTGGACTTCGGCAAGAACGACTTCGCCGCAAGTCTGGATGAGCTCTTCCTTTTGGCAAAATCGGCTGGTGCAGAACCGGTGATCACCATCACCGGTCGTCGCGCCAGCCCGGATGCCGCTCTCTTCGTTGGTACCGGCAAGGCACAGGAAATCGCCGACGCCGTCGCCGACCTCCAGCTCGAACTGGTCATCTTCAACCATGCCCTGTCACCGGCCCAGCAACGCAACCTGGAGCGAGTGCTCAAGGTCCGTGTGCTCGACCGTACCAGCCTGATCCTTGATATCTTTGCGCAGCGCGCCAAGAGCCACGAGGGCAAGGTGCAGGTCGAACTGGCCCAGTTACAGCATCTCTCGACCCGTCTCATTCGCGGCTGGACCCACCTGGAACGGCAAAAGGGCGGTATCGGCCTGCGTGGTCCCGGCGAAACCCAGCTGGAAACCGACCGCCGCCTCCTGGGCGAGCGCGTCAAGGCGCTGCGCGCCGTGCTGGCCAAGCTGCGTCGGCAGCATGCCACCCAGCGTCGTGCGCGTGGGCGCAGCGAAACCTTCTCGGTCTCGCTGGTGGGTTATACCAACGCCGGCAAGTCGACCATCTTCAATGCCATGGCCAAGGCGGGCGTGTATGCCGCCAACCAGCTTTTTGCCACGCTGGACACGACCTCACGTCGCGTCTACCTGGGCGAGGTGGGACACGTGGTTATTTCCGACACCGTCGGCTTCATCCGCGAACTGCCGCACCAACTGGTGGAAGCCTTCCGTGCCACGCTGGAAGAAACCATCCATGCCGACCTGCTGCTGCACGTCGTGGATGCCGCCAGCCCGGTGCGGATGGAGCAGATCGACGAGGTCAACCTGGTCTTGAAGGAAATCGGCGCCGACCACGTGCCCCAGATCCTGGTCTGGAACAAGATCGACGCTGCCGGCCTGGAACCGGCGGTCGAGTATGACGAGTATGGTAAAATCCAGCGGGTTTTCGTCAGTGCCAAGTCTGGTGCTGGCCTGGATCTGCTGCGCGAAGCGATCGCCGCTTCGCTCAAGGCCGCCTTGGAGGCCAGGGGTCGCAGCCGTTCCACGCCAGTCGATTCCGTAGACATGCACGCCTGAGCCGTTCGAGGGGACGGCCTTTCGCACGTTCCCGGCGCGCATTCCTCCTTGATTCTCTTAATCCATCACTTCAGACGGATCGCAAACGCATGCTTGTGTCTTTATTCAGGAAAATCGGTGTCAAGTTTTCGTTGAACGACCCCCAATGGGGACGTGGTTCGCAAAACGACAACCGCGAGAATCAGAATAACGGAAGTAACGGCGACAAACGGCCCGAAAAACCGTCCGGCAACAACGACGGTCCGCCCGACCTCGACCAGCTCTGGCGCGACTTCAACCAGCGCGTCGCCGGCCTGCTCGGCCGCAAGGGTGGTGGTGGCTCCGATGGCGGTAACGGTGGCGGCGGCTTCAATCGCGGCGACGTCAAGGGCGCCGGCATCGGTGTGGGCGTCATCGCCGTCATCGTTGCCTTCCTCTGGCTGGCCAGTGGCTTCTTCATCGTGCAGGAAGGCCAGACCGCCGTGGTCACCACCTTCGGCCGCTACAGCCACACCACGCTGCCGGGCTTCAACTGGCGCTGGCCTTACCCCATCCAGGGCCATGAAATCGTCAACATGTCCCAGGTGCGTACCGCCGAGATCGGCTACCGCGGCAGCGTGCGCAACAAGCAGCTGAAAGAATCCCTGATGCTCACCGATGATGAAAACATCATCGACATCCAGTTCGCCGTCCAGTACAAGCTCAAGAATGCCGCCGAATGGCTGTTCAACAACCGCGATCCGGACGATTCCGTGCGCCAGGTCGCTGAAACCGCCATCCGCGAAATCGTCGGTCGCAGCAAGATGGATTTCGTCCTCTACGAAGGCCGTGAAAAGGTCGCGCTGGACGTGAGCCAGCGCATGCAGCAGATCCTGGACCGCTACAAGTCCGGTGTGCAGATCACCAACGTCACCATGCAAGGCGTGCAACCTCCCGAGCAGGTGCAGGCTGCCTTCGACGACGCCGTCAAGGCCGGTCAGGACCGTGAGCGCCTCAAGAACGAAGGCCAGGCCTATGCCAACGACGTGATCCCGCGCGCCTCCGGTGCCGCCTCGCGCCTGCTGGAAGAAGCCGAAGCCTACCGCTCCCGCGTGGTGGCCAATGCCGAAGGTGATGCCTCGCGCTTCACCCAGGTGCAGGAAGCCTATGCCAAGGCCCCGGCCGTCACCCGCGACCGCATGTACATCGAGACCATGCAGCAGATCTTCGCCAATACCACCAAGGTCATGGTCGATGCCAAATCAGGCAGCAACCTTCTGTACCTGCCGCTGGACAAGCTGATCCAGCAAAGCGGCAGCGACGCGGCTCCGGCCGCCGGCAAGCAGCAGGCGCCCGCGGCCAGCCAACCGTCGCTGGGCGCAGCGTCCTCCAATTCGACTGCAGGAAACGACACTGTGTATTCTTCCGAGCTGATGCGTGATACCAGAAACCGCGATCCCCGTGAGTCGCGTGAAAGGGAGGTGCGCTGATGGGCCGCCTCGTCACTTCCGTCATCGTCGCCGTCGTCGCGATCTGGCTGGCCTCTTCCACCATCTTCGTGGTGGACCAGCGCTCTTCGGCCATCGTCTTCGCCCTGGGCGAGGTCAAGCAGGTCATCAACGAGCCTGGCCTGCACTTCAAGCTGCCGCCGCCGTTCCAGAACGTGATGTACCTGGACAAGCGCATCCAGACCCTGGATACCCCGGACGCCGACCGTTTCATCACGGCTGAAAAGATGAACGTGCTGGTCGATGCCTACGTCAAGTGGCGCATCGTCGATCCGCGCCTGTACTTCGTCAGCTTCGGTGCTGACGAGCGCCGTACCCAGGACCGCCTGTCGCAGATCGTCAAGGCCGCGCTGAACGATGAAATCACCAAGCGCACCGTGCGCGAAGTCATCTCCAGCCAGCGCAACAACGTCATGGATGCCATCCAGGCCCGCGTGGCCAACGAGGCCAAGCAGATTGGCGTGGAAGTCATCGATGTGCGTCTGCGTCGCGTGGACTACGTGGACCAGATCAACGCCTCGGTGTTCGAGCGCATGAAGTCCGAACGCGTGCGCGTAGCCAACGAACTGCGTTCCACCGGTGCAGCCGAATCGGAAAAGATCCGCGCCGATGCCGACCGCCAGCGCGTGGTGATCCTGGCCGAAGCCTATCGTGAATCCGAAAAGATTCGCGGTGCCGGCGACGCCAAGGCCTCCCAGATCTATGCCCAGGCTTTCAGCCAGAATGCCGATTTCTACAAGTTCTATCGCAGCCTGGAGGCTTACCGCGCCAGCTTCAAGAACCGTCACGATCTGATGGTGGTAGACCCGAGCTCGGAATTCTTCAAATACTTCAAGGGTGTGGGTGGCAACACCACCAGCGCTGCAAAGAAGTAAAAATCCGCCGAACAGGCGATAATGTGAAGCTTCCTGCGCCGCCTCCGAGTGAAGCGGGCAGGGCGAACAGGATGGATGCCGCTGGTAGAGGGCATCTTTCCTTTTTTGGTCGGACACAATGTTCCGGGATGCAATTTTCCCGGGATGCAAGAAGAGGGGCGGCAGCTTTTCCTGTACCGCCCCGGTTTTTCGTCTGGCCGCTTGTTATTGCCGTGGTCGCCATTGCCATGATGGCCGTCGCAATGCATATCGCCGGTCCACGTATCCGTTTTTTTAGCTTTGACTTTTGTTTATGCCTAACTGGCTTCTTCCCGAAAACATCGCCGATGTCTTGCCCTCCGAAGCGCGCAAGATCGAGGAACTGCGTCGCCGCCTGCTCGACAATTTCCGCCTCTATGGCTACGAAATGGTCATGCCGCCGCTGCTGGAGTACCTTGAATCCCTGCTCACCGGGGCCGGCCAGGACACCGACCTGCGCACCTTCAAGCTGGTCGACCAGCTCTCCGGTCGTACCCTCGGCGTGCGCGCCGACATGACTACCCAGGTGGCGCGTATCGACGCCCACCTGCTCAATCGCGCTTCCGTGACCCGCCTGTGCTATGCCGGCAGCGTCCTGCATACCCGCCCGACCGGCCTGCATGCTACGCGCGAACCGATCCAGATCGGCGCCGAGATTTACGGTCATGCCGGCATCGAAGCCGATGCCGAAATCCAGGAACTGGCCTTGAATTCGCTGGCCCTGGCCGGCATGCGCACCATCCGCCTGGACCTGTGCCACGTGGGCGTATTGCGCGCCATCATCGCCAATGACCCCGCCGCCAAGCGTCAGGAAGCCAACCTGTTCGGCCTGCTGCAGGCCAAGGACCTGCCTGGCCTGCAGGAAATCACCGCCGGCTTCCAGGAAGGCACCCGTGCCGCGTTGCTGGCCCTGCCCAACCTGTACGGCGACATCTCCGTCATCGCCCGCGCCCGCATCACCCTGCCGGCACTGCCCGGCATCGGCCAGGCGCTGGACGAGCTGCAGGCCCTGGTGGAACTGGCCGCCGGCCATGAAGGTGCGGCCGTCACCATCGATCTGGCCGACCTGCGCGGTTATCATTACCACAGCGGCGTGATGTTCTCCGCCTATGTGCCGGGCCTGCCCAATGCGGTGGTGCGCGGCGGCCGCTACGACCATGTGGGTGAAGCCTTCGGCCGTGCGCGGCCGGCTACCGGCTTCTCCCTGGACCTGCGTGAACTGGCACGACTGATGCCAGGCGCAGAACGAAAACGCGCCATTCTTGCCCCTTGGGGTAGGGAAGCCGGTCTGCGTGAGAAAATAGCGCAATTGCGGCAAGCGGGAGAGATCGTGATCCAAAGCCTTCCCGGCCACGAACACGATCAGGACGAATTCGATTGCGATCGCGCACTCGATTTCAGCAATGGAAACTGGATTATCAAAAACTTGGGTTGAGTCATGTTACAGAACAGCAATGCAAAGAATGTCGTCGTCATCGGTACGCAGTGGGGCGATGAAGGTAAGGGCAAGATCGTCGATTGGCTGACCGATCACGCGCAAGGCGTGGTGCGTTTCCAGGGCGGCCACAATGCCGGCCACACGCTGGTCATCGGCGGCAAGAAGACTGCGCTGCAACTGATTCCCTCGGGCATCATGCGCGAAGGCGTGGCCTGCTACATCGGCAATGGCGTGGTGCTGTCCGTACCCGACCTGCTGCGCGAGATCGACAAGCTCGAAGCCGCCGGCGTGGAAGTGTGCTCGCGCCTGAAGGTGTCGGACGCCTGTCCCCTGATCCTGCCCTATCACGTGGCCCTGGACGTGGCCCGCGAAGCCGCCCGTGGCGATGCCAAGATCGGCACCACCGGCAAGGGCATCGGCCCGGCCTATGAAGACAAGGTAGCCCGTCGCGCCATCCGCGTGGCCGACCTGTTGAACGAAAAGCGCTTTGCCGAAAAGCTGCTGGCCAACCTGGACTACCACAACTTCGTCCTGACCCACTACCTGAAGACCCAGCCGGTGGACTTCCAGAAGACCCTGGACGAAGCCCTGGCCAACGTGCCGCGCATCAAGCCCATGGTCACCGACGTCTCCAGCGACCTGTACGCCATCCATCAGGCCGGCGGCAAGATCCTGTTCGAAGGCGCGCAAGGCAGCCTGCTGGACGTGGAC
Source organism: Herbaspirillum frisingense GSF30 (assembly GCF_000300975.2). Classification (GTDB taxonomy): domain Bacteria; phylum Pseudomonadota; class Gammaproteobacteria; order Burkholderiales; family Burkholderiaceae_D; genus Herbaspirillum; species Herbaspirillum frisingense. The sequence continues at coordinate 66,166 of NZ_AEEC02000012.1, forward strand.
CACGGCACCTACCCGTTCGTCACCTCCAGCAACTGCGTGGCCGGCAATGCCGCCGCCGGTGCCGGTGTCGGCCCGGGCATGCTGCACTACATCATGGGCATCACCAAGGCCTACACCACCCGTGTCGGTTCCGGCCCGTTCCCGGCCGAACTGCCCACCGATGTCGGCACCGGCAAGCACCTGGCGTCGGTCGGCCATGAATTCGGTACCGTCACCGGCCGTGCCCGCCGTTGCGGCTGGTTCGATGCCGCACTGCTCAAGCGCTCGGTGCAGATCAACGGTGTCTCCGGCATGTGCCTGACCAAGCTGGACGTGCTGGACGGCCTGGAATCGCTGAAGCTGTGCACCGGCTACAAGTTGAACGGCAAGACCGTCGACATCTTCCCGGTCGGCGCCGAAGAAGCCGCAGCCTGCGAACCGATCTACGAAGAAATGCCGGGCTGGTCCGAGACCACCGTCGGCGCCAAGTCGCTGGATGCACTGCCGGCCAATGCCCGTGCCTACATCAAGCGCATCGAGGAACTGGTGGGCGTGCCCATCGACATGATCTCCACCGGTCCCGACCGCGAAGAGACCATCGTCCTGCGTCACCCGTTCAAGTAATCAGGCCATCGCCGTACCACGTAACAAAGCAACACGAAGCAATCAATAATATGAAGATCTCTGACGATAAAGACCTCTGGGTCTCCTGGGACGACTACAACCGCCAGATCGAACGACTGGCGTTGAAGGTCTATGAATCCGGCTACCAGTTCGACCAGGTGCTGTGCCTGGCGCGTGGTGGCCTGCGCCCGGGTGACGTGATGTCCCGCATTTTCGATGTCCCGCTGGCCATCCTCTCGACCAGCTCCTACCGCGAAGCCGCCGGCACCATCCGCAGCTCGCTGGACATCGCCAAGTACATCACCATCACCAAGGGAACCCTGGGTGGCCGCATCCTGCTGGTGGACGACCTGGTCGACTCCGGCGTCACCCTGCAAAAGGTGATGCTGCACCTGAAGGAGCACTATCCGGCCGTCACTGAGATCAAGAGTGCCGTGTTGTGGTGGAAGGCCTGCTCGGTCGTGGAACCTGATTTCCACATCGACTACCTGCCCACCAATCCGTGGATCCACCAGCCCTTCGAAGAGTACGACGGTCTGGGCCCGCACCAGCTGGCGGCCTGGATCAAGAAGGGTGCCTGAGCATCGTCTTCACCAACGATGCTTCAGATGTGAAAAGAGCTTGCCGCGGCAAGCTCTTTTTTTTTGTCGTACTTGTCTGATGCGCGGGTCAGGAGCATCAGGACCAAGGAATGACCTTCTGCTCCTTGAAGGTATCGAAGAGCCGGTAGAACATCTGCTCCGTCTCCACGTATTCATGGAGACCCAGCCGGCGCGCCTTGCTGCCATCGCCGAACATGTCGTAATCCCAGGAGAACACGAAATCGGCAAATTCCCAGGCCGACAGTGAAGCATAAGGATGCGCTTTCAGTCCATGCGCGGTGACGATACTTTCCCACATGGGCGACTTGTCCGCCATCACCTCGGCCAGCTTCAGCGGCAGCGGCGGCCCCACTTCCATGCCGAAATACTGAGCGATCCTGGGCCACATCTCGCTCCAGCGGAACAGGTCGCCATTGCCGATATTGAAAGCCTGGTTGGCGGCCGCCTCGTGGGTGGCCGCCCAGACCGTGCCCTTGGCCAGCAGGCCGGCATCGGTCATCTCCAGCAGCCTGTCATAGGCTCCGGGCTTGCCGGGAAAGCGCAGCGGCAAGCCCATCGCCTTGGACATGCAGGCATACAGCGCAATGGCCAGCGCCAGGTTCATGGGATTACCCAGTGCTGCGCCACCCACCACCGCCGGGCGTGGCGCCGACCAACTCCAGCAGCGGCCGGAATCGATGCGCCGCTGTTCCAGCCAACGCTGCTGGTCGAACATGAATTCGGGCGGCATGAACTGCGCATCACTTTCGCGTGCCGGTGTCTTGAAGGGACCCAGATGGCCGCCATACACCTTGTAGCCCTGCATCAGGCTCACGTGCTGCAGCCCTGGCGCGTGCTTCTCCACCGCCTCCACCGTGTTCTGCAGCATGGCCAGGTTGGGCGCCACCAGCTCGGCCCAGCTGGGACGATGCTGGTAGGCGGCGTAGAACACATGACTGACCTGTTCCAGCGGCGCCAGCTGGCGCTCGGTTTGACTGGCATCGAGTAGATCGACGGCGACGTGGCGCAGGCGATCCTGCTTGCGACTTTCTCCGCCACGACGCGACAGGCCGATCACCTCCCATTGCGGCAGGGAGAGCAGGTGGGTGATCAGCTGACTGCCGATCACGCCGTGGGCGCCGACCACCAGGGCGGTCTTGCGTGGGGTTGCGTTCGGGGACATGCGGGCCTCCATCAGTTCAGCAGGTTTCGGTACGCTGGCTGGCGGGCGACTGCACCGGCTTGCCATCCATCTTCCAGCTCAGCAGGGCCACCGCGATGCCCGCCAGCGGCAGCAGGGCGGCCACATAGGGAACGGCATGCAGGCCCGGGCCGTGGTCGATGGTCACGCCGCCCAGCCAGGCCCCTGCCGCATTGCCCAGGTTGAAGGCCGCGATATTGGCCGAGGAGGCCAGGTTGGGCGCACCGGTGGCCTTTTCCAGCACCCGCATCTGCAGCGGCGGCACGGTAGCGAAGGCCGCCATGCCCATCAGCCCGACGCCGACGATGGCTGCGATCTTGTTGCCATTGGTCAGGCCGAACAGCACCAGCACCACTGCCAGCAGCACCAGGCTGCCCAGCAGCGTGGCCATCAGGCGCTTGTCGGCCAGCTTGCCGCCGGCCAGGTTGCCGATCACCAGCCCCAGGCCGAACAGCAGCAGGATGGGCGACACTGCGGAAGGCGGGAAGCCGCTGATATCGGTCAGGATCGGGGCGATATAGGTGAAGGCCGCGAACACGCCACCGAAGCCCAGCACCGTCATCAGCAGGCCCAGCATCACCTGCGGGCGCATCAGTACGCGCACTTCCTTGCCGAAGTCAGCCTCTTCACCGCCTTGCGAGCGCGGCACCAGCACGGCGGTGGCGGCCAGGGCGATCACCCCGATCACGGTCACTGCCCAGAAGGTGGCGCGCCAGCCGTAGCTCTGGCCCAGCCAGGTGCCGAAAGGCACGCCCAGCACATTGGCCACCGTCAGGCCGGTGAACATCAGCGCGATGGCAGAGGCCTGCTTTTCCTTGGGGACCAGGCTGGTGGCCACCACCGAGCCGACCCCGAAGAACGCGCCGTGGGCAAAGGAAGCCACCACCCGGCCCAGCATCAGCGTGGCGTAACCCGGTGCAATGGCACAGGCCAGATTGCCGATGACGAAGACCACCATCAGCGCAATCAGCAGCGTCTTGCGCGGCAGGCGGCCGGTGGTAGCGGTCACCAGCGGTGCACCCACGAACACGCCCAGCGCGTAGCCGGTCACCAGCAGACCGGCCGAGGACAGGCTCACGCCCAGGTTGGAGGCCACTTCCGGCAGCAGCCCCATGATGACGAATTCGGTAGTCCCGATGGCGAATGCGCTGATGGTCAGCGCCCAAAGTGCAATTGGCATGGCAATCCTCTTGTTGTGGTGTGGAGTAGGCCGGCTTCTCCAGTTGGATTGCCAGCGATGTGAAGGATTGTGCCCGCAGTCTTTGTTGAGAAAAATGCCGTTACAATCAAAGAATATTTGATCCGGAGTCAACAATGAATATCCAGTCCGAGGAATTGCGCACCTTCGTCGCCGTGGTCGAGGCTGGCACCCTGTCGGCGGCGGCCGAAGTGCTGGAGCAGACCACCTCGGGCGTGAGCCGCGCGCTGTCGCGGCTGGAAGAAAAACTGGGCGCCAGCCTGCTGACCCGCACCACCCGCCGCATGGAGCTGACCGAAGAGGGCGGTGCCTTCCTGGAACAGGCCCGGGCCATCCTCGCAGCCATGGAGCAGGCTGAGGAAACGGTGCGCATGCGCACCCGCAAGCCGGTCGGCAAGCTGCGCGTGGACGCCGCCGTGCCCTTCATGCTGCACTGTATCGTCCCGCATGTCGGCGCCTTTCGCGAGGCCTATCCGGACATCGAACTGGAGCTCACCACCAATGACCGCTTCATCGACCTGGTGGAGCAGCGTGCCGACATCGCCATTCGCATCGGCGAGCTGCAGGATTCGACCCTGCATGCCCGTCCCCTCAGTTCGGCGCGGCTCAACATCGTCGCCAGTCCCGCCTATCTGGCGCGGCACCCCGCGCCGGTATCGGTGGAGGCGCTGGAACAGCACCAGCTGATCGGCTTTTCGCAGCCGGAAATCCTCAATCACTGGCCCCTGCGCCACCACGCCGGCGACCGCTACCAGACCCGGCCGGCGCTGCGCGCTTCCAGCGGCGAGACCATCCGCCATCTGGCGCTGCAGGGGCAGGGCATCGCCTGCCTCTCCAGTTTCATGACCGACGACGATATCGCGGCAGGACGGCTGGTGCGCCTGTTGGCGCAGAACGATAGTGGCTTCCGCCAGAAGATTTCAGCGGTCTACTATCACAACACCCAGCTGTCGCGCCGCATCAGCTGCTTCCTCGATTTTTTGCAGTGCAAGCTTTAAATCGGAAACGTTTTGCCTTAAACCAAGTCTGAGCGCCAACATTGCCGCAAGGGGGAAACGACCTGTGGCCGCCATCACACGAACTTGATCCGGAGAGAACAAGATGAAGCAAATACCCACCGGTAGGGCTGCAGGTCGCCCATGGATCACCCACTGGCCACGGCAGGTCCGTCGCCTGCTGCTGGCTGCGCTCGCCCTGGGGGCCGCGCTGCTGCTGCCGGCGCCGTCCGCCAGCGCCGCCGCTGCCAGCGTGCAGACCTTTTCGCCCCAGGGCGAAGTCCAGCGCATCCGCCAGGTAAGGGCGCGCTTCTCCGAAGCCATGATCAAGTTCGGTGACCCCAAGGCTGCCTCGCCCTTCGACGCCGATTGCGCCGTGGCCGGCACTGCCCGCTGGGCCGATGAGAAGAACTGGGTCTATGACTTCGAACGCGACCTGCCGCCCGGTACCCGCTGCAGCTTCACTCTGCGCAGCGATGCCCGCTCGGCGGCGGGCAATGCGGTGTCCGGCAAGACCCGCTTCCAGTTCAGCACCGGCGGACCGGTCGTGAGCCGCGTACAGCCTTATGACGATGCGCGCATCACTGAAGACCAGGCCTTCATCCTCTATCAGAATGGCCCGGCCACCGAAGCCTCGGTACGTCAACACCTGTACTGCGAAGCCGAGGGTATCAACGAGCGCATCCCTACCAAGGCAGTCGGTGAGTCCGACCGCAAGGCCTTGCTGCAGCAGTTCGCCAAGGGCGTCGATCCGGCCTCGGTGACCATCGTCCAGTGCCAGCAGCGCCTGCCCAATGAAGCGCACGTCAAGCTGGTCTGGGATCGCGGTATTGCCGCCGCGGCCGCACCGGCCATCGTTACCACCAAGCCACAGGTCTTCAGCTTCCAGGTGCGTAGCGAATTCACGGCCAGCCTTTCCTGCCAGCGCGAAAACGCCAATGCCGCCTGCTCGCCCATCCTGCCGGTAACCCTGTCGTTCTCGGCCCCGGTGCCGCGCAATCTGGCCGAGCAGATCGTCATGAACGCCAGCACCGGCAAGATCAAGCCCGCCCTGGACGGCGACAAGGATGCCGCCGTGCGCGAACTGCGCTTCAAGCCGCCATTCCCGGAAAAATCCGAGTTCAGCATCAGCCTGCCTTCCGGTTTCAAGGACGAAGATGGTCGCACGCTCTCCAACGCCGCCGCCTTCCCGCTGAAATCAGCCCTGGCCGATTTCCCGCCGCTGGCCAAATTCCCGGCCGCGCCCTTCGGCATCATCGAACTCAACGCCGATCCCACGCTGCCGATGACCCTGCGCCGGGTCGAAGCCGGCTTGCAGCTGCGCGGCAAGGATGGTCGCGCCATGCCCGGCAAGGTGGCCGATCTCAAGGTCGATGGCGACCAGGCGGTGATCGCCTGGCTCACGCGCCTGAACAAGTATCACGAGAAATGGGGCGACCCCAAGAAGGTGGATTCGCGCAGCGTCAGCCTGCTGGCCAAGGAACCGGGCGCGAAGAAGCTCGACCTCCCCGCGCAGAAGGAGGCCAAGGACGGCGAGTGGCCCTTCGAAGTGATCGGCATCCCCTTGAAGGACCCCGGCTTCTACGTGGTCGAACTGGAATCGCAGAAACTGGGTGCCTCCCTGCTGGGCAAGCCGCAGCCCATGTACGTGCGCACCAGCGCGTTGGTGACCAACCTGGCCGTCCACGTCAAGCTGGGCCGCGCCAACGGCGCCGTATGGGTGACCCGGCTGGACGACGCCAGACCGGTGGCCGACGCCGAGATCCGCGTCTCCAATTGCGAAGGCACGTCGCTCTGGCAGGGCAAGACCAATGCCAATGGCGTGGCGATGATGCCAGCACTGGAGGACGCCTGCGCCCATCGTCCCTACAGCGAGGACAATGCCGACAGCATCAACGGCCTCTTCGTCAGCGCCCGCAAGACCGATGAGCGGGGCCGCCAGGACATGGCCTTTGCGCTTACGTCGTGGAACGACGGCATCGAATCCTGGCGCTTCAACCTGCCCACCGACATGGACCGCGCCGCCACCGTGCGCGCCACCACCATCTTCGACCGCAGCCTGTTCCGTGCCGGCGAAACGGTCTCGATGAAGCACGTCATCCGCACTGAGACCCTGCAAGGCTTCGGCCTGCTGCGCAAGGAAGACCTGCCTACCCGCGTGCGCATCAGCCATCTGGGCAGTGGCCAGCAATACCAGTTTCCCCTGACCTGGCGCGGCAACAAGAGCGCCGAGACCAGCTTCGTCCTGCCACGCGAAGCCAAGCTGGGAACCTATGAAGTGGTGCTGGACCAGGGCGAGGTCGATACCAGCGCCAGCGCGAACGAGGACGAGGCCGAAGACGGCTACGGACGCGGCAGCTACGTCACCGGCAGCTTCCGCGTGGAAGAATTCCGCCTGCCGCTGATGCAGGGCCGCATCACGCCGCCCAAGGGCGCCCAGGTCGCCATCAAGGAATTGCCGCTGGACCTGCAACTGAACTACATCAACGGCGGTGGCGCGGCCAACCAGGCCGTGCGGGTATCGTCGCTGCTGCGTTCGCGCGGGGTGAACATCGCGGGTTACGACGGTTTCTCCTTCTACCCTCCGCGCAGCGATGACGACAGCAATGCCGACGACCAGAAGATCGTCGCCGACAAGCTCGCCGTCACCCTCGACAAGAACGGCAGCGGTCGCGCCGTCATCGGCAAGCTGCCAGTGCTGCAACGCCCGCAGGAACTGCTCACCGAGATGACCTACAGCGACCCCAATGGCGAAGTGCAGACCATCTCCAGCGTCACGCCGCTGTGGCCATCGGCGGTGGTGGTGGGCCTGCGCACGGGCAACTGGGTGTCAGTCAAGAAAAAGCTGACGCTGACCGCCGTCACCCTCAATACCGCCGGTCAGCCGCAGGCCGGCGTGCCGGTGGAAATCCGTGGCCTGGCGCGCAAGACCAATTCGCACCGCAAGCGCATGGTGGGCGGCTTCTACGCCTATGAAAACGACGAGAGCAAGCAAGACCTCGGCAAGCTTTGCGCCGGCAAGAGCGACCAGCACGGCATGTTCACCTGCGACACCGAACTTTCCGAGGCCGGCAATGTGGAATTGATCGCCAGCGCCAGGGATGGCAATGCCAATGCGGCTGCCGCCCGTTCCTCGGTGTGGGTCACCGGGCGTGGCGAAGTCTGGTTCGATGGCGAGAACCAGGACCGCATCGACATCCTGCCCGAGAAAAAGAACTACCAGCCCGGCGAGACCGCCACCTTCCAGGTGCGCATGCCTTTCCGTCACGCGACCGCGCTGGTTGCCGTGGAGCGTGAAGGCGTCATCGATACACGCGTGGTGCAACTGTCCGGCCAGGACCCCACCATCAGCGTGCCGATGAAAGCCGAGTATGGTCCCAATGTCTATGTCTCGGTGCTGGCCGTGCGCGGTCGCATGCGCGAGGTGCCGTGGTATTCCTTCTTCGTCTGGGGCTGGAAGGAGCCACTCAACTGGTGGCATGAATTCCGCACCTATCAGGGGCCCGGCCCCATCGTCGATCTCTCCAAGCCGGCATGGAAGTTCGGCATCGCCGAAGTCAACATCGGCGATGCCGGCCATCGCCTGCAGGTGGCGGTGACGACCGACAAGCCCACCTATCCCATCCGCGCCATCGCCAAGGTGCAAGTGCAGGTGAAGCTGCCCAACGGCAAACCGGCCGCCGGGGGCGAATTCGCCCTGGCCGCCGTCGATGAAGCCCTGCTGGAGCTGCAGCCCAATGGCAGCTGGGATGTCTTGCGCGCCATGCTGCAACGACGCAGCTATGGCGTGGAAACCTCCACCGCGCAGATGCAGGTGGTCGGCAAGCGCCACTACGGCAAGAAGGCCACACCGGCCGGTGGCGGCGGTGGTCGCGCCCCCACGCGTGAACTGTTCGACACCCTGCTGGTATGGAAGCCCAACGTTACCCTGGATGCAGAGGGCAGGGCGCAACTGGAGGTGCCGTTGAACGATGCACTGACCTCCTTCCGCATCGTGGCCATTGCCGAGAATGGCGTCAGCGATTTCGGGACCGGCAGTATCAGCATCCGCTCCACCCAGGATGTGCAGGTCATCTCCGGCCTGCCGCCCCTGGTGCGTGAAGGCGACAGCTTCAACGGCAGCGTCACCGTGCGCAATACCACTACCCATGACATGACCCTCAAGGTCAGCGCACGCGCCCAGGGCGGAACGCCCGCCAGCACCCTGACGCTGCCCGAGCGCGACATCAAGATCGCGGCCGGCCAGTCGGCCGAAGTGATGTGGCCGGTGCAGACGCCGGAAGGCATCAATCAGCTGGCCTGGGAAATCAGCGCCCAGGAGCAGGGCGGCCAGAAGGCCAAGGACGCCATGAAGTTCAGCCAGCGCGTGGTGCCGGCGGTCCCGGTGACGGTGCAGCAGGCGACCCTGTTCCAGCTGGACAAGAGCGCCGCCCTCAGCGTCTCCCGCCCGGCCGACAGCCTCCCCGGACGCGGTGGCCTGGCCATCTCGCTCAAGCCCAGCCTGGCCGGTGGCAGTGATGCGCTGACCCGCTACTTCGTCAACTACCCCTTTGCCTGCCTGGAGCAGAAGACCTCCAAGGCCATCGGCCTGCGCGATGAAGCGGCGTGGCAGAAGATCGTGGCCGACCTGCCGACCTATCTCGACGGCGACGGCCTGGCCTACTACTTCCCGCCCAGCGACAGCGGCGCGCGGCGTGGCAGCGACACGCTCACCGCCTACCTGCTGGCGGCCACCAACGAGGCCGGCTATGCCATCCCGCCCGCCAGCCGCGACAAGATGCTGGACGGCCTGGCCGGCTTCGTGGAGGGCAAGGTGATGCGCGAATTCTGGTCGCCGCAGAAGGACCTGGACGTGCGCAAGCTGGCCGCGCTGGAAGCTCTGTCGCGCTACAACCGCGTGCAGCCTGCCATGCTCGGATCGATCCAGATCAACCCCAACCAGTGGCCCACCTCCGGCCTGCTGGACTGGATCGCCATCCTGCAGCGAGTCACTGCCATCCCCGAACGTCAGAAGAAGCTCGACGAAGCCGACCAGATCCTGCGCGCCCGTCTGAACTTCCAGGGCACGCGCATGGGCTTCTCCAATGAAGAGGGCGACTACTGGTGGTGGCTCATGAGCAGCGGCGACGCCAATGCCAACCGCCTGATCCTGCTGGCACTGAACAACCCGGCCTGGCGCGACGACCTGCCGCGTCTGGTGGCCGGCGCCATCGGCCGCCAGCAGCGCGGGCACTGGAGCACCACCACCGCCAACGTCTGGGGCAGCCTGGCCCTGGAGAAATTCGCCCGCAAGTTCGAATCCGAACCGGTCACCGGCAGCACCCGCGCCACGCTGGAGCAGGGTGGGGGCAACAGTGCTGCCAGTGCCACCAGTGCCGCCGGTGCCACCCAGAGCCAGGCCTGGAGCAGCGCCGCCAGCGGCGGCAAGCTGCAACTGCCCTGGCCCGACGGCAATGCGCAAGGCGGCAATGTGCGCTTCACGCAAGAGGGCAATGGCAAGCCCTGGGTCACACTGCAAAGCCTGGCCGCCGTGCCCCTGAAACAAGCGTTCGCGGCCGGCTACCGCATCAGCCGCAAGGTCGAGGCCATCGAACAGAAGCAGGCCGGCATCTATACCCGTGGCGATGTGCTGCGGGTGACGCTGGACATCGATGCCCAGAGCGAGATGACCTGGGTCGTGGTCAGCGATCCGGTGCCGGGCGGCGCGACCCTGCTGGGTTCCGGCCTGGGGCGTGATTCCGCCATCGCCCAGGGCAAGCAGGACAGCCCGCGTGATCGCGGCATGGGCTGGCTGGCCTACGAGGAACGCAGCTTCGAAGCCTATCGCGCCTACTACGAGTCCATGCCCAAGGGCCGCACCAGCATCAGCTACACCGTGCGCCTGAACAATGCCGGCGAATTCAACCTGCCGCCTACGCGGGTGGAGGCCATGTATGCGCCGGAAATGTTTGGCGAAGTGCCGAACGCCAAACTGGTCGTCAAGGCGGCACCGTGATCGCCAGCGGCACGCCCTGGTCCCGCGCCGCCGTACGCTGCGCGCTGGTGCTGGCCTTGCTGCTGCCAGGCAGCGCAAGCGCGCTGCCTTCGTTTGCCGAGGTGCAGCGCGACTTCCTCCCCTCCGAGGCCAGCCTGCTGGACCGCAACGGCGAGCTGCTGCAGCGCCTGCGTGTGAACATGGACGAACGCAAGCTCGCCTGGGTGAAGCTGGAAGATGTCTCCCCCGCCCTGCGCCAGGCCCTGATCGCCTCCGAAGACCGACGTTTCTACCAGCACAGCGGCATCGACTGGAATGCCGTCGCGGCCTCGGCCTGGGGCAATCTCTGGAATACCCGGACCCGCGGTGCCTCCACCATCACCATGCAACTGGCGGGCCTGCTCCATGATGACCTGCGTCGCAAATCCGGCGCACGCACGCTGACGCAGAAGGTCTCGCAGGCGTGGATCGCGCAATCGCTGGAACGCAGCTGGCGCAAGGACCAGATCCTGGAGGCCTACCTCAACCTGGTCTCCTTCCGGGGCGAGCTGGTGGGTGTGCATGCCTTGTCGCGCGTCATGTTCGGCAAGCATCCCAGTGGCCTGGATCAGGGTGAAGCCGCCATCGCGGTCGCCCTGATCCGCGCCCCCAACGCCACCCCGCGCCGCGTGGCCGAGCGCGCCTGCGCCATCTTGAAGGAGCAGGGCGCTGCCGAACAATGCAATGGCATGGATGGCCGCACCGAACTGGTCCTGGCCCGTGCCGCCGCCAAACGCGACCTGCCGGGCGCCAGCGATGCACCGCAGTTGGCCCCTCACCTGGCGCGCAAGCTCTTGAACACGGCCGGCCAGCAAGTGCGCTCCACGCTGGACGCGCCCCTGCAGCGCTTCGCCTCGCAAGCCCTGCGCCATCAACTGGCCGGCCTGGCCGAACGCAACATCGAGGATGGCGCCATCATCGTCATCGACAACGCCACCGGTGAAGTCCTAGCCTGGGTCGGCTCCAGTGGCAGCTTGTCGGCGGCCGCCAATGTCGATGGCGTGGTCGCGCAGCGCCAGGCCGGCTCGACGCTCAAGCCTTTCCTCTACGAACTGGCGATCGAAAAAAGGTGGCTCACGGCGGCCTCGCTGCTGGACGATTCCCCCGTCAACCTCGCCACCAGCGCCGGACTCTACATCCCGCAGAACTACGACAAGCAATACAAGGGGTTGGTCAGCCTGCGCACCTCGCTGGGTTCTTCCCTGAACATCCCCGCCGTGCGCACGCTGGTGATGGTCACGCCGGAACGCTTCTTCCGCCGCCTGCAGGCACTGGGCTTCAACCTGCGCGAGAGTGGCGACTACTACGGCTACAGCCTGGCCCTGGGTAGTGCCGACGTGACTCTGGCCAACCTCGCCAATGCCTATCGCGCATTGGCCAACCAGGGCCGCTATTCCCCCTTGCGCAGCCGACTGGATGACGCCCGCACCGCGCCGCGCCCGGTACCGGTGATGGACGCCGATGCCGCCTACATCATCGGCGACATCCTCTCCGACCGCAGCGCTCGCGCCCGTACCTTCGGCCTGGAGAATGCGCTGTCCACCCGTATCTGGACCGCGGTCAAGACCGGCACTTCCAAGGACATGCGCGACAACTGGTGCGTCGGCTATTCCTCGCGTTACACCGTCGGCGTGTGGGTCGGCAATGCTTCCGGTGCCCCGATGTGGGATGTCTCCGGCGTGACCGGCGCCGCACCGGTGTGGCAGGAGGTGATGCAGTACCTGCATGAACGCGGCCGCGGCGGCAGTCGGGATGGCCGCAGCAGCCCGCCGCAGAAGCCGGCCGGCGTACAGGCCCAGACGATACGTTATGAACAGAATGTGGAGGCCGCCCGCACCGAATACTTCCTGCCCGGCACGGCGCAGTCCGAGATCCGCATCGCGCACGCGCGCGAAATCCGTCCGGCCATCACCTATCCGACCGCCGGCATGCTGGTGGCGCTGGACCCGGACATCCCACCGGCGCGCCAGCGTATCCGCTTCCGCGCCCAGGGTGCGCCGGCTGGCAGCCGCTGGGTGCTGGATGGCAAACGCATGCCGGAGTCGGTCATGCAAACAGGGCGGGTCAAGGCGCAGAAGGTGGCTGCTTCATCGCAGCAGAGCGATGTGGAAGAACTCGGTTTCGACTGGATGCCCTGGCCGGGCCGGCATGTGCTGGCCTTGCAGGATGCGTCGGGCAAGGAGCTCGATAGTCTGCGATTTGAGGTGAGGGGGGCGGTGGAGCGGCCCGCTTTGCCGCAAAAGAAATAGGCGCTTTGCTCGTGGTCCCCAAAACGCAAAAGGCCGATTGATTTTCATCAATCGACCTTTTTTGTTTGGTGCCCACGGAGGGACTCGAACCCCCACACCTCGCGGCACATGGACCTGAACCATGCGCGTCTACCAATTCCGCCACGTGGGCCTTTTCGCAGCAGCAATCAATCCGCCGTGCTTGAAAGAGGCTGCATTCTAATGGCATTTTTCTTCGCCGTCACTACCTAATTTCAATTTTTTATCCCTGCTGTTTCCACCCGGCGCAGGTTGCACTGCTGCGACTGCGTGCGCGTCGTCCAAGCCTTCAACACCCCCCCTTCAGCCGGATGCGATTCCGGCGAGACACCCACCTTCCCACGCCCATTTCCCTGCCGGATTTTCAGGCAGGGGTTCTTGCGCAGCCTCAATCCTTCACTAAATAGTTTACACAAGGCAATTCTTTGGCTATATTGCATACGTATGCAAAACAGCTCAAGTCAGCTTTGCATACTCCCTCTCAAAACCACAACATCAACAGGAGACCACCTTGAGGATCCATGCTGCTCTCGGCATGGCTGCGCTTTCGCTCGGCCATTTCGCTACTTTCGTCCAGCCCGTCCAGGCCCATGAAACGTCCAATATCGTCATCTATGGCCTAGTCGATTCCGGGCTGAGCTACTACAGCAACAGCGTCGCGCTCAATGGCGGCCAGATTGCAGCATCCGGTTCGGCGCTGCGGCTGGATAACGGCATCGCGGCCGGCAATCGCGTCGGCTTCTCCGGCAGCGAAGACCTGGGCGGCGGCATGTCGGCGGTCTTCAAGCTGGAAAACGGCTTCGACGCGGCCAAGGGCAGCATGGGGCAGGGCGGTCTGCTGTTCGGACGCCAGTCCTACGTGGGACTGAACACGGCCGCCGGCTTGTGGGCCATCGGACGCCAGTACGACTTCATGTTCGATTACCTCAACCTGATGGGGTATACCAACGCCGGTCACAACAACATCGGCGCCAGCGGACAGGGCCTGGATGGCATGAGCGCCATCGCTGCGACGGCACAGCTGGGCAATCACACCTACGGCGCACGGGTCAACAATGCGCTCAAGTTTTCCAGCAACAGCTTTTCGGGTTTCCGTTTCGGGGCCTTGCTGGGATTGGGTGAGCAGGCCGGTTCGCAGTCGCGTGGCAGCACCGCGCAGGCAGGCCTGAACTACGGACAGGGCAACTTCCTCATCGGCGCTGTGGCGGGCGTCTCCAGCGTGCCGGGCAGCGACAGCCAGTACGCCACCAAGCGGCTGGCCGGCGCGGGTGCCAAGCTGACGCTGGACAAGCTGGCCCTCTACGGTTCCTACACCCAGGTGCATTTCGACGGTCTGGTCAGTTACGCGGCACGCGGGATCAGCTGGAAGGGCGCGCGGGTGGACACGCTCGATATCGGCGCCGATTACCAGTTCACGCCGGTGGTCAACGGCGGTCTGTCCTGGCAGCACCAGACCCGCAACAGCGATCTGGGGGCGGCCGATCAGGTCACGGCTTCGCTTTCCTATTCGCTGTCCAAGCGCACTTCGCTCTATTCCACCGTGGCTTACCAGCATGATCGCGCCTTCGGTGCATTGAACGTGTTCGGCGCCGGCACACCGTCGTCCAATGGGGTGCAGGTGGTCTCGCGCGTGGCCATGCGCACGGCCTTCTGAATGGCCCAGGGGAGGAGTCGAACATGAAACAAGATCGTCGAGGTTTCCTGCTGTCGTCCGCAGCCATGCTGGGGGCAGGCGCAAGTGGCAGCCTGCCGCTGCTGGCACGGGCCCAACCGCAAGCGAACGGGGTGACGCCGGGCAAGCCCTTCAAGGGTGTCGAGCTGAACGTGCTGACCGTGGTGGCGCCGCAGTTCCGCGCCCACGAGGCACGCCTGGCGGCCTTCGAAGAGTTGACCGGCATCCGCGTCAAGTACCAGTACGTGCCCTTCACCAGCATCCGCGACAAGCTCACCGCCGAGATGGTGGCCGAGAACGGCGACTACGATGTGGTCTCCGTCATGGATGTCTGGGCGCCCTCGCTGAAGAACCTGCTGCATCCGCTCAACGACGGCATTCGCGACAAGGGCATCGACATGACGCGCTATCCCGATGCCTACCTGCGCGCCAGCCGCAACGAGTCCGGCTATATCGGCCTGCCCATTCGCGGTCACGTGCAATTGCTGTTCTATCGCAAGGATGTGCTGGCCGATCTCAAGCTGCCCGTCCCCAAGACCTGGGCTGAGGTGGTGAAGGTGTCGCAGGCTATCCAGGCCGGTGCCGGCATGCCGGGCATTGCCATGTACTACGGCAAGAACTCGGGACAGAACCTGATGGTCTGGTTCGATTTCCTGTGGGGACGCGGGGGTGAACTGCTGGATGCGCGCAACCAGCCCGCCTTCCAGTCCCCGGCCGGCATCGCGGCGACCCAGGATTACCTGGACCTGATGTTGAAGCACAAGGTCACGCCGGCCGGTTCGGTCAGCTTCAACGAGACCGATGCCGTCAATTCCATGGCCCAGGGCAAGTGCGCCATGTTGCCCACCTGGTGGTGGCGTTACCAGGGGCTGACGGATGCCAAGTCCTCCACGCTCTCGCCGGAGAAAGTGGGCTTTGCGCCCATGCCAGGCTACCCCGGCGTGGCCACGCCGTCCCACACCAACCTGTGGCTCTACGGTATCGATCGTCATTCGAAGAAGAAGGCAGCAGCCATGGAATTCCTGGCCTGGCTCACCCAGCCTGCCATCGAGAAATCCCTGTTGCTGGACCCGGCCCAGCACGAGATCGTCAGCGTGCAGAACGCCAATCTGGCCGACCCCGCCGTCAATGCGCTCTCGCAGGGCATGCACAAGATGGCCGGCGAAGTCTTGAAGAACGCCCGCGTGCTGCCGCTCATCCCGCAGTGGCCGGTGATCTCCGACATCCTCGATACGGCGATCTCGAAGATGGCGCTGGGCACCGTCCCGGTCAAGGAGGGACTTGACGACGCTGCCAGAAAGGTCCGCAAGCTGGTCTGACCCAGTCTGACCTGGCCTGCCTGTCCTCCACCCGGAGGGCAGGCAGCCCTGCCATGGCGGCCAGGCCGGCCGTCCCAACCTGATTCCAACCCCGTTCCATGAAAAACAATCGTCTGGCGTACTTGCTGATGCTGCCGGCGCTGCTGGTCATCGCCGTCACTACCGTATTCCCCTTGCTGTATTCCCTGGCGCTGTCGTTCCGCAGCTGGAAGCTGTCGTATTCGTCGGCACCCGGCCCCTTCGTCGGCCTGGACAACTATGCCGAGCTGCTGGCCGGTGATTCCGAATTCGTCGCCTCCATTGCGACCACGCTGTCCTTCGTCGGTATCGACGTGCTGGCGACCTGCCTCATTGCGCTGGGTTGCGCCTTGCTGTTGCGTCGCGCCGGCCGCGTGACCTCGGTGGCGCGGGCGCTGCTGATGCTGCCCTTCGTGATGAGCCCGGCGCTGATCGGCATTTCATTGCGCTTCTTCCTCAACCCGGAATACGGCGTCATCGCCGCATCGCTGGGCAAGCTCTTTCCCGGACTGGCCAGCCTGATCTGGCTGGCGCATCCGGCCTGGGCCATGGTGGCGCTGGTGATCAGCGATGTCTGGCACTGGGCGCCCTACATGACGCTGATCCTGCTGGGTGGCCTGGCTTCGGTCCCCAAGGAGACCGAAGAAGCGGCCGCCGTCGATGGCGCCTCGCCCCTGCGCATCTTCGTCGATATCACGCTGCCGCAGCTCAAGCCGGTGGTGGCGGTGGTGATCCTGTTAAAGACCGTGTTCGCACTGAAGGCCTTCGACGCCGTCTTCGCCCTCACCGATGGCGGGCCGGGCAATGCCACCACCACGCTGGCCTACCTGGTCTACCAGATCGGCTTCAAGTACTACGACATGGGCTATGCGGCGGCGGCCGGTTATGTCCTCACGGCGGTGATGCTGGTGCTGGCCGGCTTCTACATGCGCCTCGCTTTCAAGAAAGGAATCTGAATGAGCAAGCCCTGCAACCCCGGCGTCATGACATCGCGGCTGGCGCGGATCGGCGGCTTGATCGGCGTCTACGCCATCATCGGCTGCATCCTGCTGCCCATCCTCTGGATCGTGCTGACGTCCTTCAAGACCCCGCGCGATGTCTACACCCTGCAGCTCTGGTTCAGCCCCACCTGGGACAATTTCAGGACCGTCTTCGCCGCCCCCTGGCATCTCGGCGACAAGCTCGCCAACAGCCTCTGGGTGGCGCTGGGGACGGTGCTGGTGGCGATCCCGCTGGCGGTGGCGGCGGCCTATGCGTTCTCGCGCTTCCGTTTCCCCGGCCGGCAGGCACTGTTCGTGGGCATCGTAGCCTCGCAGTTCATCCCGGCGGCCATCGTGGTGCTGCCTTACTTCCTGATGTTCAAGCAGCTGGGGCTGCTCGACACCCGCAGCGCATTGGTGATCGTCAACCTCTCCATCGTGTTGCCGTATTCGATCTGGATGATCAAGGGCTTCATCGATGCCGTGCCAGTGGATATCGAAGAATCCGCCATGATCGACGGCGCATCGCTGGGCCGCATCATCGCCACCATCGTCGTTCCCACGGCGCTGCCGGGCATCATCACCTCGGCTGTCTTCAGCTTCACGCTGACCTGGAACGAGTTCATCTTCGCCCTCATCACCTCCAAGCAGAACGCGGTCACGCTACCCATCGCCCTGGTGGCGCTCAGGACCGAGCGCGGCGACCTGTGGGAGCTGATGGC
Source organism: Herbaspirillum frisingense GSF30 (assembly GCF_000300975.2). Taxonomy (GTDB): domain Bacteria; phylum Pseudomonadota; class Gammaproteobacteria; order Burkholderiales; family Burkholderiaceae_D; genus Herbaspirillum; species Herbaspirillum frisingense. Next base: position 83,735 of record NZ_AEEC02000012.1, read on the forward strand.
GGCGGCCGGCATGATCATCGCGCTGCCCATGTTCCTGCTGTCGATGACGGTGCAAAAACAATTCATCAAGAGCCTGACCCAGGGTTCGGTGCGATAGCGCACCCCCTATCAGCCCAGCCAATATCAAGAATGGAGAAGACAGAATGACCACGCTGCGCCTGCAAGGCATAGACAAGAAATGGGACGGCTTCCATGCCGTCAAGAATCTCGATCTGCAGATCGAGGACCGCGAATTCCTGGTCCTCCTGGGGCCGTCCGGATGCGGCAAGACCACCACCATGCGCATGATCGCCGGGCTGGAAGAGCCGACCTCCGGTGACCTGTATTTCGACGCACAACGCGTCAACGGCATCGCGCCGCGCCTGCGCGACGTTTCCATGGTGTTCCAGAACTACGGGCTCTATCCGCACATGACGGTACGCGACAACATCGCCTATCCGCTCAAGCTGCGCCGCCAGCCGGCGGCCGAGATCGAGGCCGCGGTGCAGCGCGCCGCCGGTCGGGTGGAATTGCAGCACCTGCTGCAGCGCCGGCCGGCTGAACTCAGCGGTGGCCAGCGCCAGCGCGTGGCCCTGGCACGTTCCATCGTGCGCAAGCCACGCGTGTTCCTGATGGACGAGCCCTTGTCCAACCTCGACGCCAAGCTGCGCGGCACCATGCGCGCCGAGCTGCGTCACCTGGCGCGGGAGCTGGAGGTGACCACCGTCTATGTCACCCACGACCAGGTCGAGGCCATGACCCTGGCCACGCGGGTGGCCATCATGAAGGAGGGCGTGCTGCAGCAGATCGATACGCCCGAAAACATCTACAACCGTCCCGCCAACGCCTTCGTGGCCGGCTTCATCGGCTCGCCGGCGATGAACCTGTTGCACGGCGACGGTGACCAGGACCGCTTCCTGGTCGGCGGTGGCCATGTGGTGGCGGTGCAGCCACCGCGCGCGGGCAAGCTGATCCTGGGCGTGCGTCCCGAGGATGTGCAACTGGCCAGGGAACCCGGCACAGCCAACCTGCTGGGCGAGGTCTATGCCTTCGAACTGCTGGGCGACAACACGCTGGTGACGGTCAAGCTGGAGGGCCAGTATTTCGTGGCCAAGCTGGAAAAGGGCGAGCGCGTCAAGGAAGGCGACCCGATCGCCTTCTGCATCCGCCCGGAACGCCTCTACTGGTTCGACGCGGAAAGCGGCGACCGCATCGATCAATGAGGCAAGACCAACGACACAGGATCAAAGACACAGGAACAATGAGATGAGCATCTATCTGACCCAAGAACAAGCCGAGGCACGCCATATCCGGAAGACACAATACGTCTCCTGCGACGAAGCCTTCCTGGATTGCCGCCTGCCGGGCTCCATGCCCAAGGAAAACTATTCCATCATCGGCCCCGGCGTGACGCAAAGCGCCAGCCAGGTGGTGAACCTGAAGGAGCCGCACGGTTTCAACATCGGCGCCGCCGCTATGCCCCATGGCGTGACCAACAACCTGCACATCCACTTCACCAGCGAAGTATTCATCTGCACCCGTGGCGAGTGGTTGCTGCGCTGGGGGCCGCAAGGAGAAGAGGGCGAGTATGTGCTCAAGGCCGGCGATATCGTCTGCCTGCCGACCTGGATCTTCCGCGGCTTTACCAACGTCGGGCCGGATGACGGCTGGCTGTTTTCCTGCCTGGGCGGGGACGACACCGGCGGCGTCATCTGGAGCCCGGACATCATGGGCCAGGCCAACGAGACCGGCCTCTATCTGGCCGAGGACAACCAGCTCATCGACCGCCGCGCCGGCCAGCTCCTGCCCCTGGGTTTGAAGTGGATGGCGCCGTTCCCGGCGGAGGAAGTGGCGCGCCTGCGCAAGGTCTCGCCGGAAGAAATGCGAGGCCGTGTCACCACCGCCGAGGACCGCGCCTTCAGCAGCCACGCGCTGCTTGATGCCTGCCTGCCCGGCCATGCCAGCCAGCTGGCGCCGGTGATCGGCTACGGCATCACCCAGGACCGCAACCAGCGCCCCCGGGTGCAGGACCCGCAGGGCTTCTCCATCGAATGGATGCGCTTGCCACCCGGGCAGGAGGCCGGTCCCTTCCTGATCAGCCAGAAGATGGTGGTCATCTGCATCCGGGGCAGCGTGCGCGTGGCCTTCAATGAAGATGCCTCCAGCGTGGTGGAGCTACAGGAGCAGGACACCCTGTCCATCCCGGGTGAGGTCTGGCGCTGCTTTGCCAATGCCTCCGGCAGCGATGTCGAACTCTTGCTCATCTGCGCCGGTGACGAGCGCAAGCGCCCGCGCTTCACCGAAACCATCCAGGTGGCCGTCGGCGCCCGTGGCGTGGCGCTGGATGCCAGCGACTACCTGTGCCGCACCGAACTGATGCCCAGCACCAGTCACTGGCTCAAGTGATGTCCCTTATCCCGATACGAAAGGAAACCGCATGCGCCCCAACGACTTGAGGAGCAAATCGGAGAACGGCCTGCCACTGGTCAACGCCTGGCTCTCCATTCCCAGCGCCTATGCCGCCGAGGTGGCGGCAGCCCAGGGCTTTGATTCGGTCACGGTCGATCTGCAGCATGGCATGATGGACTTCGCGCAGGCGGTCGCCATGCTGCAGGCCATCAGCACCACCCAAGCGGTGCCCCTGGTGCGCAGTAGCAGCGCCGAGCCCAGCCACTTGATGCGCCTGCTGGACGCCGGTGCCTACGGCGTCATCTGCCCGCAGGTCGATACCCCGGAGATCGCGCGCCAGTTCGTGGCGGCGTGCCGTTACCCGCCCATGGGCAATCGTTCCTTCGGGCCGGCCCGGGGTCTCCTGTATGGCGGCCCGGATTATTTCGACCACGCCAATCACACCGTGCTGACGCTGGCCATGATCGAATCGGTGGAGGGCATGCGCAACATGGAAAGCATCATGGAGACCGATGGGCTCGATGGCATCTATGTCGGCCCCAATGACCTCGCGCTGTCGCTGGGCGAGCGACCGGGCGCTGCCTTCGCGCCCCGGGTGGAGGAGGCCATCGCTGCCATCCTGGAAGCGGCACGCCAACGCAATCTGATGACCGGTATTTTCTGCGCCGATGGCGACAGCGCGCAGGCGCGGCTGCAGCAGGGCTTCTCGCTGGTCACCCCGGGCAATGACGTGGGTAGCCTGGGCAGCGAATTGCGACGGCGTCTGGAACGCAGTCGCGGTGGACGCAGTCTCTCCGGGCATGCTCCCCAGCCGGCTGCGCGGGAGGGCGGAGGAGCCGGTGGCTATTGAAGCAGGGCACGGCGGCGCGGCGGATGCCTTGCCGCTGGTGCTGCTGCCCGGCACGCTGTGCGACAGCCGCATCTGGCTCGCGCATGTGGCTGCGCTGTCACGACAGCGCGAGGTCATCGTGCCGCAGATCGGGCTGGAAGTCAGCTTGAGCGGCGAAGCCAGCCGTTTGCTGGCAATGCTGCCCCGGCGTTTCGCGCTCGGCGGTTTTTCGCTGGGTGCGATCCTGGCCTTCGAACTGGTGCGCCAGGCCAGGCAACGGGTGGCTGGGCTGTGCATCGTGTCGTCCACCGCCCGTGCTGATGCGCCGCGCAACCTGACGCTGCGGCGCCTGCAGCTGGAACGCTTCGAGGCTGGCGATGTGCAGGCACTGATGGAGCAGGAGATGTTGCCCGGCTATTTCCATCCGGGTGCTGATGCCGAGAGTCGGCAGCGCTGGAACGAACTGGTGCTGACCATGGCGCGGCAGACGCCGGCGGCGGTCTTCCGCAACCAGGTCCGCTATGCCATCAGCCGGCCCGATTCCATGTCCACCCTGGCTGCCATGCAGGTGCCGGTACAGGTGCAGTGCGGCCAGAACGACCAGCTGTGCCCGCCGCAGCGGCAAGCCGAAATGGTGTTCGTGCGCAGTGGATGTTCGCTGGTCAGGGTCCCGGATTGCGGTCACTTTCTCCCCATCGAGGCAGAGCGTTCCAGTATCATCTCGATGGAAAAATGGCTGGATTGCGTATGCAACGGGATACCTGAACAGGCGGCATGAACAACCAAGCAAAGAAAATCGACAGCGCGGCCGACGGTGGCAAGAAGCCCGACATCGCCCGCGCTGCGCCCACCTCCAAGGACGTGGCCAGGCTGGCGGGGGTCTCGCAGTCGGCCGTCTCGCGGGTCTTCACGCCGGGCGCATCGGTCTCGGACGCCACGCGCGAGCGGGTGCAGGCCGCGGCCCGTCAACTGGGCTACAAGCCCAACGCCTTTGCGCGCGGCCTGATCACCCGTCACTCGCGCCTGATCGGCCTGGTCTTCCCGCAGCAGGCCACGCCGATCTATTCACTGGCGCTGGCGGAGTTTTGCCAGCGACTGCACCAGGCCGGCTACCAGACCCTGATCGTCACGGCCGAGAATTTCAGCAATGCCGATGAAGCCGTGCGCACCTTCTTCGATTACCAGATCGAAGGCCTGGTGGTGGCCTCCGCGACCTTGTCTTCCAGCCTCGCACGCGAATGCGCGGAGCAGGGGCTGCCGGTGATCCAGTTCGCCCGCCGCGAACGCGATCCCAGCATCAGCGCGGTGCTGAGCGACAACCAGCATGGCGGCAAGCTGGCCGCCAGCACGCTGGTCGCCGCCGCTTGCACCTCGCTGGCCTACATCGCCGGCAACCCGGGTACCTCCACCAATGAAGAACGCTTCCGAGGATTTGCCGCCCATCTGAAGAAAACGCAGGTGCAGGTGCCGCTGGTGATCGACGCCGCATTTTCCTACCAGGACGGCTGCGCCGCCGCGCATCGCCTGATGCAGGAAGCACCGCGCACCGATGGCGTCTTCTGCGCCAGCGACATGATTGCCCTGGGCTTCATGGATACCTTGCGCTGCGCCTATCGGGTGCGCATTCCTGAAGATATCTCGGTCATTGGCTTCGACGATGCGCCGGAGGCAAGCTGGGCTTCCTATCAACTGACCACCATCCGCCAGGATATTCCGCGACTGGTGCAGGAAACCTGCGACCTGTTGATGGCGCAGATGGAGCAGGGTGGTGGTGCGCCGGTGATTCGCGAACTTGCGGTGGAACTGGTGATGCGGGGGACGGTGCGGGCGGGCAGGGCATAGAAGGAATTGGCTAGGGCGCAGGCGCTTTGCTCGTGGTCCCCAAAACGCAAAAGGCCGATTGATTTTCATCAATCGACCTTTTATGTTTTGGTGCCCACGGAGGGACTCGAACCCCCACACCTCGCGGCACATGGACCTGAACCATGCGCGTCTACCAATTCCGCCACGTGGGCCTTCTGGCATCAGCGGTAAGCTGCTGTGCTTGAAAGAGGCTGCATATTAAGGCCTATCAGGAAGGTGGTCAACACTTAATTGAAAAATCTTTTATTATTTTTCGCCTGCCTGTCTCCACCTGCAACAGGTCCCGAAAAACTAAGAAAAACGGCGACCCTCGGGCCGCCGTTTTGAAGTGCCGTATCAGAGGCCGATGAAGCTCATCCGCCAAGGTAGGCTTCCACCACCTTGGGATTGCCCAGCAGGTTGGCGCCGCTGTCCTGCAGCACGATCTTGCCGGTCTCCAGCACATATCCGCGCTGCGCGATGCGCAGTGCCTGGCGTACGTTCTGCTCCACCAGCAGGACCGTCATGCCGGTCTTGTTGATCTCCTGCACGATGCGGAAGATTTCCTGGATGATCAGCGGTGCCAGGCCCATCGAGGGTTCGTCCAGCAGCAGCACCTTGGGTTTGGCCATCAGGGCGCGGCCGATCGCCAGCATCTGCTGCTCGCCGCCGGAGAGATTGCCGGCCAGGCCGGCGGCGCGGTTCTTCAGCACCGGGAAGAGCGAGTACACCCACTCCAGGTCACGGGCCACGCCGTCCTTGTCGCGACGGGTATAGGCGCCCAAGGACAGGTTCTCTTCTACGGTCAGCGTGGTCAGGGTGGCACGGCCCTCAGCCACCTGCACCACGCCGGATTCGACGATGCGGTGCGGCGACATCTGCAGCAGGTCCTGGCCATTGAGGAGCACGCGGCCGCGCTGCGCCTTCACCAGACCCGAGATGGCCAGCAGCGAGGTGCTCTTGCCGGCGCCATTGGCACCGACCAGGGCAGTGATCTCGCCTTCGTTGAGCGACAGGCTGATGCCCTTGACGGCTTCGATGTGGCCATAGGCCACGGCCAGGTCTTCCACCTGGAGGATGGGTTGCTTGTTACCGCTGGCGCTCATGCTTCTTCCTTGCCGAGATAGGCCTCGATCACTTCCTGGTTGTTCTTGATCTGGTCCGGGGTGCCTTCGGCGATGATCTTGCCGAAGTTGAGCACGGCAATGCGTTCGCACAGGCCCATGACGAAGCGCATGTCGTGCTCGATCATGAAGATGGTGAAACCGCGTTGCTTGATGTTGACGATCTCGCTCATCAACTCGGTCTTCTCGGCCGGATTCATGCCGGCCACCGGTTCGTCCAGCAGCAACAGCTTTGGCTTGGTGGCCAGCGCCCGGGCGAACTCCAGCTTGCGCTGCTCGCCATAGGACAGACTATCGGCCAGCATGTGCGCCTTGTGGTCCAGGCGCACCCAGGACAGCAGTTCCAGCGCACGTTCACGGGCTTCCTTCTCTGCTTTGCGGAAACCGCCCAGGTTGAACAGCATGCTGGCCACGCCATAGTTCAGGTGCTCGTGCATGCCGACCACGACGTTTTCCAGCAGCGTCATTTCCTTGAACACGCGAATGTTCTGGAAGGTGCGGGCGATGCCGCGCTCGGTGATCTTGTGCGGGGCGACGGCGCCGATGTCGTCGTCGTTGAAGCGGATGCTGCCCGATGAGGCGCGCAACAGGCCCGTGATGAGGTTGAAGACGGTGGTCTTGCCGGCGCCGTTGGGGCCGATCAGGCCGAAGATCTCGCCTTCCTTGACGTTAAAGTTCACGCCCTGCAGCACCTGCAGGCCACCGAAGTTCTTGCTGATGTCGTTCAGTTGTAAAAGCATTACTTCACCTTCTTCTCAGCGTTGCGACCCAGGAAGGCGCGGATGCGGCGCGGGTCCCAGATGCCCTTGGGCAGATACAGCACCACCAGGATCAGGATCAGGCCGTTGATGGCCAGGCGGAAGTCCTTGAAGTGACGCAGCACTTCCGGCAGCAGCGACAGGATGGTCGAACCGATCATCGGGCCGATCAGGTTGCTGGTGCCACCGAAGACGGCCATGGTCAGGATGTCCACCGCATTCTCGAAGCCATAGTTGTTGGGGCCGATGGTGAAGGTGTAGTGGGCGTTCAGGCCACCGGCTACGCCGGCGATGGCGGCACCGATGACGAAGGCCAAGAGCTTGTAGCCGGCCACGTTCACGCCCATCAGGCGGGCCGCCACTTCATCTTCCTTGATGGCCTCGAAGGCACGCCCGGTCTTGGAGCGGCGCAGGCGCGCCAGCGCGTAGATGGTCACGCCCAGGATCAGCACGATATGCCACCACTCGGTGATGGGCGGCACACCGTTCAAGCCCATGGGGCCGCCGGTGATGTCCAGGTTCAGCACGATCACGCGCACCACCTCGCCAAAGCCCAGCGTGGCCATGGCCAGGTAGACGCCGGACAGGCGCAGCGTGGGGATGCCGATCACCAGCGCCACCAGCGAGGGCAGCACGCCGCCTGCGGCCAGGGCGATGGGGAAGGGCAGGTCGAACTGCATCGTCAACAGCGACGCGGTGTAGGCGCCGATGCCCATGAAGGCGGCATTGGCCAGCGACAGCAGGCCGCAGGACAGGGTGACGTAGATCGAGAGTGCCAGCATGGCGTTGACGCCGATGCTGAAAATGACGGTGTTGTAGGTGGCCCAGAAGCCATCCCACCATTCCATGAAGCCCATCTTATGCCTTCCTTTCCAGCACTTTGCCAAACATGCCGGAGGGTTTTACCAGCAGGATCAGGAACAGGAGGCCGAAGGCCACCGCGTCGCGGAAGTCGCTCGAAATATAGGCGACCGTCAGCACCTCGGCAAAGCCCAGGAACAGGCCACCGATCATGGCGCCGCGGATATCGCCCATGCCGCCCAGGATGATGACGGCGATGCCCTTGTGCAGCATCGGCTGGCCCATGAAGGGGGAGATGGCGTTGAAGGACACCCCCACCAGCACGCCGGCAGCACCGCCCAGGGCGGCGGCGGCAAACGAGGTCAGCAGGAACAGGCCTTCGACGTTGATGCCCAGCAGGTAGGCCGCCTTGGGCGACTCGGCGATGGCGCGCAGCGCCCGGCCCAGCTGCGTCTTGCGCATCACGCCCAGCAGCACCACCATCAGCACGAAGGCAATGACGATGATGGCCACTTGCACGGCGGTGATGTGCAGGTTGCCCAGGCTGACGCTCTCTTCAGGGATGGTGCCCTGGGGGAAGCGCTTGTTCTCGGCGCCGAACAGGCCCTGCGAGATGTTGGTGATCATGATGGCCACGCCGATGGTGGCGATCATGGGGGTCAGGTGGGGCGCATTGCGGCGGCGCAAGGGCTTCAGGACCAGCACGTCGATGATGAGACCCAGCAGGCCCGTGGCCACCATGGCCAGCAGCAGGGCCACCCACAGGGGCAGTGCCATCTGCTCGACCAACAGCAGGGCGGCATAGCTGCCCAGCATGAAGATCGCGCCGTGCGAAAGATTGATCACGCCCAGTACGCCGAAGACCAGCGTGAAGCCGAGCGCGAAGAGCGCATACACGCTGCCCAGCGAAAGGGCATTGATGAGCTGTTGTTCTAACATTGGAACCTGCGATAGGTGATGGGGCGCGGCGCTCGCTGCCTGCACTGCATGCATGCATGGCGCGGACGAAGTCCCTCGTTACGTCGTATTGCCGGAATCAGCGGCCTGTCATCCCGACTGGCTGCCTGTGGTTCCCCGTTCCGGCCTGGCAGTGTCTTGCGCATCCCGCGCCAGGATCGCCGCAGGGGCAAGGCAATGCCCCTGCGGCGGAACTGCGGGAGAGTATCGTTGCGGCTGCCGGCATACCGGCAGCCTTGCTTCAAGGTATCGCGTGCTTACTTCAGCAGCACGAACTTGCCGCCCTTGGCGATGTTGACGATGGCTTCCTGGTCCGCATCGAAGCCGACCTGCTTGCCGGCCACGGCCGGGGCTGCGCGGAAGGCGAACTTGCCGGTGGCGCCATCGATCTTCACGGCCGGCAGCGCGGCGCGCAGGGCGTCACGATCCTTGGCCAGGTTGCCCGACAGCTTCACGTTCTTCAGGGCATCGGCCACGATGTACATGGCGTCATAGGCTTGCGCAGCGAACTGGTCAGGATCGGAACCGAACTTGGCCTTGTAGGCCGCGATGAAGGCCTTGTTGGCCGGAGTCTGGTTCTCGGCCGACCACGGGCTACCCATCAGGGTGTTGTCGCCGGCATCCTTGGCGATCTCGAACAGCTTCGGCGAGTTCAGGCCATTGCCGCCGATGAAGGGCTGCTTCATGCCCAGGGCGCGGGTCTGCAGGATGATGTTGGCTGCTTCTTCGGCCAGGCAGGAGCAGACGATGGCGTCCGGGTTGCCGGCCTTGATCTTGGTCAGCTGGGCCTTGAAGTCGACGTCACCCTTGGCATAGGCCTCGGTGGTGGTGACGGGGATCTTCTGCTGTTCCAGGGTGGCCTTGAAGACGTCGTAGCCGGACTTGGTGAAGGCGTCGTCGTTACCGTAGATCACGGCGACCTTCTTGATGCCGAAGTGCTTCACGGCGGCCTTCACGGTCACGGGCAGCACGTCGGCTTCCATGACGGAGTTGCGGAAGGTGAAGGGGCCCATGGCCGTGATGCCGTCAGCGGTGTTGCTGGTACCGAAGACCACCACCTTGGAGGCGTTGGCGATCGGGTCGGCAGCGAAGGCCGAGTTGGACAGGGTGGGGCCGAACACCGCCAGCACCTTGTCCTGGAAGATCAGTTTCTTGAAGACGTTGATGGCTTCTTCCTTCTTGCCTTGTTCGTCTTCGATCACCAGGGCCAGCTTGTCGCCGTTGACGCCGCCCTTGGCGTTGATTTCTTCGGAAGCCAGGGTGAAGCCGTTCTTGATGGCCACGCCGTACTTGGCGGCCGGGCCGGTCAGGGCTTCAGCGACGCCCAGCTTGATGTCGGCGGCCAGTGCGGCCGAAGACAGAGTGGCACCGATCAGCAGGGCCGGAATGGTCTTGAGCATGGTATTGAATTGCATCGAGTTCTCTCCTCAGTTAGATATTGTAGAAACCGTCCCCGTCAGGCAGCGCAGACCAGCGCCACGTCACAAGGCGATTCCTTCATCGAGGATGATGCAAAAGACGCCCGGGATGGCCGGGACTTGTGCTCCATCCTCTGAAGACCGTTTTGCGGCCTCTTTCGATACAGCCGGCACAGCATACCCGAAAAAGCAGGCTGCGCCAGCAATTACAACCCGCCGCCACGCACCCGGGTAGGGTGCGCCGCAGCGGCATGCGAAACCGTCCGGCCAGCGGACGGGGTGGTGCTGTTGCCTGGTGCCGTGGCGAAATCCATCTATTCCCGTTCGGACTGAGTAGGCCCGTCAGGGCCGTATCGAAGGCGCAGCAATGGCGCGCCTTCGATACGCGGCTACGCCGCTACTCAGTCCGAACGGGTATTGAAAGGAAAACGGGTTCGCCACCTGTGTTTAGTTCAGTTCCTTGCGGATATGGGCGATGGCCGCGCGCACCTGGTTGGGTGCGGTGCCGCCGATATGGTCGCGTGCGGCCACCGAGCCCTCCAGCGTGAGGACCGCGAAGACGTCTTCGCCGATCAGCTCCGAGAAGGCGCGCAGTTCGTCCAGCGACAGGTCGGCCAGGTCACAACCCTTGTCCACGCAGGTACGCACGGCGTGGGCGACGGCTTCGTGGGCGTCGCGGAAGGGCAGGCCCTTCTTGACCAGGTAGTCGGCCAGGTCGGTGGCGGTGGCGTAGCCCTGCAGGGCGGCGGCGCGCATGGCATCGGGCTTGACGCTGATGCCGCGGGCCATGTCGGCGAAGATGCGCAGGGTGTCGGTGAGCGTGTCGACGGTGTCGAACAGCGGTTCCTTGTCTTCCTGGTTGTCCTTGTTGTAGGCCAGGGGCTGGCCCTTCATCAGGGTCAGCAGGGCGATCAGGTGGCCGTTGACGCGACCGGTCTTGCCGCGTGCCAGTTCGGGAACGTCCGGGTTCTTCTTCTGCGGCATGATCGAGGAGCCGGTGCAGAAGCGGTCGGCGATGTCGATGAAGCCCACGCGCGGGCTCATCCAGATCACCAGCTCTTCGGACATGCGCGAGATGTGGGTCATCACCAGCGCGGCGGCGGCGCAGAATTCGATGGCGAAGTCACGGTCCGAGACGGCATCCAGCGAGTTGCGGCAGACGTCGTCGAAGCCCAGGGTCTTGGCCACGCGCAGGCGGTCGATCGGGAAGGTGGTGCCGGCCAGGGCGGCGGCGCCCAGCGGCAGGCGGTTGATGCGCTTGCGGGCATCCAGCATGCGCTCGGCATCGCGGCCGAACATCTCGACATAGGCCAGCACGTGGTGGCCGAAGGTGATCGGTTGCGCGACCTGCATGTGGGTGAAGCCCGGCAGGATCACGTCGGCGTGTTGCTCGGCCAGGTCCAGCAGGGCCAGGCGCAGTTCGCGCAGCAGGCCCACGATGTCGTCCACAGCGCCGCGCATGTAGAGGCGGATGTCGGTGGCGACCTGGTCATTGCGCGAGCGGCCGGTATGCAGACGCTTGCCGGCATCGCCGACCAGCTCGGTCAGGCGCTTTTCGATATTCAGGTGGACGTCTTCCAGGTCCAGCAGCCATTCGAACTTGCCGGCGTCGATCTCGCCCTTGATCTGGGCCATGCCGCGCTGGATTTCGGCGTGGTCGGCCGCGCTGATGATGCCCTGGTGGGCCAGCATCTCGGCGTGCGCCAGCGAGCCCTGGATATCGACCTGGGCCAGGCGGTTGTCGAAGAACACCGATGCGGTATAGCGCTTGACGAGATCGGAGACGGGTTCAGAAAAGCGAGCCGACCAGGCTTCGCCCTTTTTAGCAAATTGGTCTGTCATATTGGGAATTCCGGAGAATGGGCGATTATAGCAAGCACAACTGCGCCAGGCCACGCCAATGCAGCCGGAAATGCTGCGGGGCGCGGATTTTTCGCATTTGCCAGCGGTCAGCCTGCACGCTTTTTTCGTCCCTTCTCGCCCGATGGTGTTGGAGAGCTTCCGTTGGCCTCGATGAAATGTGATTATTTCCACATGGCATCATTTTTGCTTGTTGTTTTTGCGCAAGTCTTCCTGCAGCGCAAAAAACCCTTGTACTGATGACAAAAGCTAAGGCTATACTCGATTGGCGATGACTGATCCGGGGAGCGGGAATCCCGGTGAGGAAAGGGCTACCTCTTCCGGCCAGGCCGGCATGAACCGATGCAAAATCGGGACGACGGCGGGTCGCAGTTGCCACGGGGGTGGTCCTGTTAGCGCTCATGAGCAAGATGTTTGGGGGTCGTCTTACAGGAGAGAAGCATGAATCTGGAAGCACTGTTTCAGCAGCAAACTGCATTGCCGAGCATTCCCAAGGTAGTGCAGGAAGTCATCGAAAGTTTCAACAACGAGTCAGTCTCGATCGAAGAGATCGCCAAGAAACTGGCCGCCGACCAAGTCCTCAGCGCCAAGATCCTGCGCCTGGCCAATTCCTCCTATTACCACGTCTCGCGCACCATCGGCACGGTGGAGGACGCGGTCCTGATGCTGGGTTTCATGACCGTGCGTACGCTGGTGGTCAGCACCGGCATGGCGGGCAGCTTCAAGAAGCTGCCGGGCGTGGACCTGAAGCTGTTCTGGCGTTACAGCCTGGATACGGCCGTGGTGTCCAAGTGGCTGGCCAAGCAGGCCAAGCTCAATTCCGATTTCGCCTTCACCGTGGGTCTGATGCATGCCATCGGCCAGCTGGTGATGCATGCGGCCATGCCGGAACAGGCGCTGCAGGTGGACAAGGTGGCCGGCCCCCTGGACGCCCGTCGCCTGGATGTGGAACGCAAGTCCTTCGGTTACGACTTTGCCGACGTGGGCGCCGAACTGGCCCGCCGCTGGCGCTTCCCGGACGAGTTCAGCCAGGTCATCAAGGCTTTCCCGCAGCCGCTGGAAGGCAAGTACGATCCTTTCGCCGCCATCGTCCACCTGGCCACCTGGCGTGCCCGGGCCGAAGAAAACAAATACTCCGCCGATGAAATGGAATCGACCTTCCCCAGCGAGGTGGCCGCCAAGCTGGGCCTGACGCTGGCGACCTTCACCGAAGAGATGCCGCCGCTGCCGGAGCTGAGCGAGGGCATGCAGGAACTGGTGGCCTGATCGCCTTTTGCCTGCCTTTTGCCTGCTTCTGGCAGGCTGCAAATGACAAATGCCGGCACCCGCAAGGGGCCGGCATTTTGTCTTGGTGCTTCCGCAGTACGGTCAGTGTGGTCGCTGCGCTCAGTAGTTCAGCTTGGCGTCCAGGAAGTTGAGCATCGAGCGGTAGGCCTGGCTGCGCGCATCCGGGTTGCCGCCGCTGGTGACACCCTCGCCGCGCTTGCCCACGCCGGCCACGTCCATGCGCACATGCACCGGCAGGCCGGGCGCGTCGAAGTCGTGGTAGGTGTCGGGGTAGAGGCGCAGGGCGATTTCAGTATCGCTGCCCTGCATCTTCTGTTCGATCGCTTCGCAGGCCTGGGGTGGGGTCCAGTCGTCGTTTTCGCCCATCAGGATCAACAACGGCGCGGCCGGCTTGAAGGCTTCGCCGGTCTTGGCATAGGGGCGGCAGTCGGGATAGAAGGCCACCGCCGCGCGCGGCTGGATCTTGCGCACGGCCACATCGGTTTCCGCCAGGTTGATCGAGGCCAGCAGGGTCGAGGCGCCGTGCGACCAGCCCAGCAGGGCCACGCGCTTGACGTCCACATCCGGCTGGGAGGTGACCCAGTGCATGGCCGCCTGCACATCGAAGCGTCGGTTCATGGCACTGATCTCGCGCTGGGCCACGGTGTCCTGGCAGGTGGAACGGCGGCCACGCGGGGTAAAGCTGTCCGGGAACAGGACGTTGTAGCCGGCGTCGGTCAGCACTCGCGCCATGGCCAGGTGGCGTGGCGTGAATTCGCCCTTGCCATCACGCACCATGCTGTAGAGGCCGCCGCAACCATGCAGGGCGATCACGGTGGGATAAGGTCCCTTGCTGTTGAGCGACTTGCGCGCCTTGATCCACACGCCATAGAGCGCGGTCGCCTTGCCACCCTTGCTGTCCACGCTGGTCAGCGAGACACGGCGGGCTTCCAGTGGCGGCGGTGCTGCCGCAGTGGGCGCAGCCTGCACGCGTGCGCCGATCAGGGCCAGCGTTGCTGCAATGCAGAACGCGGCTACCGGTTTTCCCCAGTGTTGCATAGTGTGTGATTCCCCGTATCGATGCCGCACCGTCTGTTTCCAGGCCCGCCCCATGGCCCGGGAAAATGGTCTCTGAAGCAATATCCTTCAGGGTTTGCGACGGTGACGTGTTCTAAATTCGTTCAGCCTTTATTTTACAAAAGTGAAGAGCTCGTCGGCGTGGCAAATCGGTTTTTTGCGCTGCAAAAACCTGATCCTGCACAAACCTCGGGCGCGGCTGTCCATCCTTCGCAACAGCTTGCCGTCTTGCCAAATGTCACTTCATCCATCTGTTATCGGCATGTAAAGCCTGAACTTGAGACGGGGCGTCTCCCGGCGATGATCGCTCTTCTCATGGCAGGGCGAAAAAAAAGCTGCCCGGTCATCCCGGGCAGCTTGCGGTGAAACATCTGATGCAGCGACGCTCAACCGGTATTGCGCAAGCCGGCGGCCACCCCGTTGATGGTGAGGTGGATGCCGCGCTGCACGCGTTCTTCCGGCGTGCGCTTGGCCGCTGCGGTGGCGCGGTGGCGCTTGATCAGTTCGACCTGCAGGTGGTTCAGCGGGTCGAGGTAGGCGAAGCGGTTCTTGATCGAGCGTGCCAGCAGCGGGTTGGCGGCCAGCCGTTCCTTGCTGCCGGTGATGGTGGAGAGTACGGCGCTGGTGCGTTCATGTTCGTCGGTGATACGGCCGAAGATGGTGTTGCGCAGCTTGCGGTCGGCCACCAGCCCGGCGTAGCGCGAGGCCACGGCGAGGTCGGTCTTGGACAGCACCATGTCCATGTTCGACAGCAGGGCGGCGAAGAATGGCCATTCCTTGCACATGGCGCGCAGGGTCGCCAGGCGCCTGGACGTCTCCTTGGCGTTGCCGGCCTCGCCCAGCCAGCCCGAGACCGCGCTGCCAAAGCCATACCAGCCCGGCAGCAGCAGGCGGCACTGGCCCCACGAGAAGCCCCAGGGAATGGCGCGCAGGTCTTCGATGCGCTGGCTGGCCTTGCGTGAGGCCGGGCGCGAGCCGATGTTCAGTTGCGCGATTTCGGCGATCGGCGTGGCGGCAAAGAAGTAGTCGGTGAAGCCCGGGGTTTCATAGACCAGGTTGCGGTAGGCCTGATAGGCGCGTTCCGACAATTCCTCCATCACCCGCTCGAACTCGGCCAGCTTCCTGGCTTCCTTGCTGTCGGTGTTGGTCGGCATCAGGCTGGCCTCCAGGGTGGCGGCAACCAGCAGTTCCAGGTTGCGGCGACCGATCTCCGGGTTGGAGAACTTGGAGGCGATGATCTCGCCCTGTTCGGTCAGGCGGATCTGGCCGTTTACGGTACCCGGCGGCTGCGCCAGGATGGCCTGATAGCTGGGGCCGCCGCCACGGCCGACGGTGCCGCCGCGACCATGGAACAGGCGCAGCTTGACGCCGGCCTCGTTGAACAGCTCCACCAGCTGGTTCTCGGCCTTGTAGAGCTCCCAGTTGGAGGTCAGGAAACCACCGTCCTTGTTGGAGTCCGAGTAGCCCAGCATCACTTCCTGCAGCTTGCCGTGCTTGGCGATGAGGCCCTTGACCTGGGGTTGGGTCAGCCAGCCGCGCATGATCTCGGCGGCGCAGCGCAGGTCGGGGATGGTCTCGAACAGCGGGATCACCATCAGCTCCAGCGCCTGCAACTGGTTGCCTTCGATATGCAGCAGGCCGGTCTCCTTCTGCAGCAGCAGCACTTCCAGCAGGTCCGACAGGGTCTCGGTATGCGAAATGATGTAGTTGCGGATGGCGCGCTCGCCATAGCGGCGGCGGATCTCGCGGGCCGCGCGCAGGATGGTCAGTTCGGAGTCGGTCTCGTCGGCATACTGCACGTAGGGCGAGTACAGCAGTCGTGGTCGCGACAGTTCACCCAGCAGCAGCGCGATCTTGCGCTCTTCGCTCAGGGCCGCGTAATCGGCCTCGACCTGGGCCTTGGCGAACAGGTCGGCCAGCACGCGTTCGTGTACGTCCGAGCTCTGGCGCATGTCCAGCGTGGCCAGGTGGAAGCCGAAGATTTCCACGGCGCGCTTGAGGCCGGCCAGACGCGGCTTGACCAGTGCGGCGCCGTGATGGGCCTGCAGCGACGTCACCAGCACATCCAGTTCGGCCACGCAGTCGGCCGGGTTGGCGTAGGGGGCGGCACTGCCGATTTCCTGGCGCAGGATGTTGACCACGCCCAGCGAGCGGGCGGTGGCGGCCAGGCGCGCATAGATGCCGATCAGGGCGCGCCGGTAGGGCTCGTCGGCGCGATGTTCGGAGTGATCCGGCGAGGTATCGGCCAGGGCCAGCAGTTCCGGGCTGGCATCGACCATCAGGGTCGAGATGGACAGCTCGGCACCCAGTGTGTGCACTTCATCGAGGTAGTAATCGAAGATGGTGGTGGACTGGCGCTTGAGGGCATGCTGCATGGTGGCGGCATTGACGTTGGGATTGCCGTCGCGGTCGCCACCGATCCAGCTACCCATCTGCAGGTAGGGCGGCAGCTCGGCCACGCGCGCCTTGGCACGCGAGGGGAACTGGCTGTCGATCTCGGCTTCGATGTCGTCGTACAGCGCCGGCAGCTCGCGCAGGAAGGTGATGCGGTAGTAGGAGAGGGCGTTCTCGATCTCGTCGGCCACCGTCAGCTTGGTGTAGCGCAGCATGCGGGTCTGCCACAGGGTGGCGATGCGCGCGCGCAGCAGTTCGGTGTTGTGGCGCAGTTCGCGGGGCGTCAGCGGCAGGTCGCGCTCGGCCACCAGGCGGGCGATTTCGCGCTCGGCGTCGAGGATGGACTTGCGTTGCACTTCGGTCGGGTGGGCGGTCAGCACTGGCGACACCAGCGCTTCCTTGAGGAAGCTGCGCACCTGGGCGCCGGAAACACCGGCGTCATCCAGGCGCGACAGGGCATAGGCCACGCTGCCCGGTTGCGCTTCGGAACCGGCCAGCAGGTGGGCGCGGCGGCGCCGGTTGTGGTGCTGGTCCTCGGCGATGTTGGCCAGGTGCGAGAAGTAGGAGAAGGCGCGCACCACCGAGTTGGTCTGGTCGCGGGTCAGCTTCTTCAGGAGCTTGTCGAGCTCGGCACCGGCTTTGGCATCGGATTCGCGGCGAAAGCGCACGGCGGTCTGGCGGATGGTCTCCACCACCTCGAAGACGTCATCGCCTTCCTGTTCGCGGACCACCTCGCCCAGCAGGCGGCCCAGCAGACGGATGTCTTCCTTGAGCGGAGCATCCTTGTCGGTGCCGCGTGCGGGTTTGCTGGGTGCAATGGCAGGCTTGGCAGTCTTGGCGCCAGCCGGACGGGAGTTGGAAGAAGCGGAGCGGGCACTGCGTGTAGTTGGATTTGTAGTCGCCATGATCAACGGTTGCTGCGGTTTTCGGGGAGGAAAGTCGTGCTTGTGGATCGGTTTGCCAGTGGTGTGCGTGCTAGAATTTGCCTCGTTTTTTATGGTTGCGTTTCGCTTCTGAACTGCGTTTTTGATCGTTTTACAGTCTGGATTCGCCGGTCTCCTGCTTTCCTTGTCTCCTCTGCCGCGGGTGCCACGACTGAATCGGAAAGCCCGTCTTGAAAGAATTTCCTCCTTCCAACATCGTCATCGTTTCGCGTGAAAGTCGCCTTGCCATGTGGCAGGCCGAATACGTGCGAGACCGTCTGGCGGCATTATATCCGCAGTGCAGCATCAATATCCTCGGCACCACCACGCGCGGCGACCAGATCCTGGATCGCACGCTCTCCAAGGTCGGCGGCAAGGGTCTGTTCGTCAAGGAGCTGGAAGTGGCGATGGCCGAAGGCCGCGCCGACCTGGCCGTGCACTGCCTGAAGGACATGCCGATGGATCTGCCCGAAGGCTTCGAGCTGGCCGCCGTGCTGGAGCGCGAAGACCCGCGCGATGCCTTCGTCTCCAACGACTACGCCTCGCTGGACGACCTGCCCGACGGCGCCGTGGTCGGCACCAGCAGCCTGCGTCGCCAGGCCATGATCGCCGCCCGTTATCCGGAACTGGTGGTCAAGCCGCTGCGCGGTAACCTCGATACCCGCCTGGGCAAGCTGGATCGCGGCGACTATGCCGCCATCATCCTGGCCGTGGCCGGCCTGAATCGCCTGGGCCTGAAGGCGCGCATCCGCGCCTTCCTGGCGCCCGAGCAGAGCCTGCCTTCGCCGGGGCAGGGGACGCTGGCCATCGAAATCCCCGAGGGCCGCGACGACATCAAGCGCCTGTTGGCGCCGCTGCATGACGAAGCCGCCGCCGTGGTCTCGGCGGCCGAACGTTCGGTCTCGCGCATCTTCGGTGCGAGCTGCCAGATTCCACTGGCGGCCTATGCCACGCTGGACGGCGATCGCCTGCACCTGCGCGCCATGATCGCCACGCCTGACGGCGAACAGGCTGCCGCCGCCGAAGCCGAAGGCACGGCAGCCGCGCCGGAAGCACTGGGCGCCCAGGTTGCCGATCTGCTCAAGGCCCGTGGCGCCGACGCCATCCTGGCCGCCTGCAAGGCCCAGGCCGATGCCGCTGCCAGCTGAGCCGGCAAGCCGCTTGCCGGTGGTGGTCACGCGACCACTGCAGCAGGCGCAGGCCTTTGCCGACGCCGTGCGGCAGCTGGGGCGGGCAGCGGTGGTGTTCCCGCTGCTGCAGATCGCGCCGGTCGAGGATGTCGGCACCCTGCGGGCCACACTGTCGCGGCTGCAGGAGTTTGCGCTGGTGGTCTTCGTCAGTCCCAATGCCATCGATGCCGCATTCGCTCACCTGGATGGCTGGCCAAGTGAACTGCCGATAGGCATCGTCGGCGAGGGCAGCCGGCTGGCCTTGTGCGCGCATGGCGTACAGGCTTCCAATACCACTCTCTATGGCCCGCAGCGGGCCGACAAGATGGATTCGGAAGAATTGCTCAAATCCCTCCCCTTGGAACAATTGCGCGGTCGTCGTGCTCTGATCGTGCGCGGCCAGAGCGGCCGTGACTTCCTGAGTGAAGCATTGCAACAACACGGCGTGATGGTCGAACACCTGACCGCCTATCGCCGCCTGGCCCCGGTGCTGGATGCGCAAACTCGCCCGCAGCTGCTGGATTTGCTGGACGGCGGAGCCGACTGGGTGATCACCAGTTCGGAGGCCTTGCGCAATTTGCTGGAGTTGGCAAGACTAGCCGGGGGCGAGGAACGTGTGGTAAAACTGCAACGACAGCGTATCTTCGTCTCGCACCACAGGATCGCCGAGAACGCACGGGAGCAGGGCTTCGTGCAGGTGATCCAGACCGGTTCGGGCGATGAGCGCCTGCTTGCTGCCCTTGCTGCCTCTGCTACTTGAGTGGCCGCGTAATTTGCCGCGTTACAATCCAGCCCATGAACGAACAGCAATCCACTCCCCAATTGCCGGAGCCCCAGCCGCAAGCCAGCCAGAGCGCTGGTGCGGCCGCCTCGCAGGCGTCCTATACCTTCACCACGCCGGACGGCACCGCCGTGATCCGCCGTCGCCAGCGGGCACAGACCGTCGTGCTGCTGCTGGTCATCGCCGGCCTGGGCGCACAGTGGTGGGTCTCGCATACCGAATTGCGCGACCTGCGCAGCGAAGTGGCGCAGCGCCTGCAGAGTGGCGACAACAGCAGCAATGAGCTCAAGGGCGTGTTGAAGAGCGTGCAGGAAAGCACCAAGGAACTGCAGTCCAAGGTCAGCGTGCTCGACAGCAAGCAGGCCGAATCCCAGAGCCAGCAACTGGCCCTGGAACAGATGTACCAGGACCTCAACAAGAACCGCGACGACTGGGCACTCTCCGAGATCGAGGAAGTGCTCTCTACCGCCGACCAGCAGCTGGAACTGGCCGGCAACGTCCAGGGCGCCCTGATCGCCCTGCAGAATGCCGACAAGAGCCTGTCGCGCTCGGACAAGGCGCAGTTCATCGTCATCCGCCGCGCCATCGCGCGCGACATCGAACGTCTGAAGGCACTGCCGACGGTGGATATCGCCGGCATCGCCGTGCGCCTGGACAGCGCCATCGGCCAGATCGACAACATGCCGTTGCTGGTGGACGAGCGTCCGGTGGAATCGGCCACCGAACCCCGGCCACAGCGCGTGAGCCCGGCGCCCGCTGCGGCCCCGGTCAGCAAGGCCAATGCCGCGCATCCCAAGACCAACACCAAGGCCGAAGCCGCACCGGCCGAAGCCTCCGCCTGGTCGCAATGGCTGGCCGGCGCCCGTGAAACCTGGCAGAGCATGAGCACCGAGATGTGGTCCGAGCTGCGCCAGTTGGTGCGCATCCGCGAAGTGCAGACGCCCGAGGCGATCCTGCTCTCGCCCGGTCAGGCCTATTTCGTCCGCGAAAACCTCAAGCTGCGTCTCTTGAATGCCCGCCTGGCGCTGCTCTCGCGCAATGAGTTCGCCTTCCGCAACGATCTGGCCTCGGCCCAGGACACCATCGCCAAGTATTTCGATACCCGCGCCAAGCAGGTCCAGACCACCCAGTCGCTGTTGAAGCAGGTGCAGGGCAGCAACCTGTCCATCCAGTTGCCCACGCTGGCGGAAAGCCTCAACGCGGTGCGCAACTACAAGGCCCGTCCCTGAGCCGCTGACGCATACCTGATATGAAAATACTGCTCTGGCTCCTGACCCTCTTCGCGTCCGCCATCGGCCTGGCCGTGCTGGCACGCTTCAACCCGGGCAATGTGGTGCTGTTCTACCCGCCGTACCGCATCGACCTGTCCCTGAACTTCTTCATCTTCGCCGTGCTGGCGGTGTTCCTGGCGATCTACGTGGTCATCCGCGCCGTGCGCCTGACCCAGAAGCTGCCTGGCCGCGTGATCGCCTATCGCCGTGCCAAGCGCGAGAACGAAAGCAACAAGGCCCTGCGCGATGCGCTAAAGGCCTATTTCGAAGGTCGCTTCGGCCAGGCTGAAAAGTCGGCCACCCGTGCCTCCGACCTGGCCGACAATGCCGGCATCGCGGCCCTGATCGCCGCCCGCGCCGCGCATCGCATGCGCCAGGGCGAACGCCGCGACATCTGGCTGGCCAGCACCGAGGTCGATCCCACCCTGAAGGCGGCGCGCCTGATGACCGCGCTCGAACTGCAGGTGGATGAACACCACTTCAAGCAGGCGCTGGAAACGGTGGAAGAACTCAACGCCAACGGTACGCGCCACATCCAGGCGTTGCAGTGGGCGCTCAAGGCCAACCAGCAAGCCAAGAACTGGCCCGAGGTCTTGCGTCTGCTGCAGACCCTGGACAAGCGCAATGCCCTGCATCCGGCGCTGTCCAACCGTCTGCGCGAGATGTCCTACGACGCCTTGCTGTCGGACAGGGCGCACGATGCCGAATCGATCCGCCTGCTCTGGAACGGTGTTCCCGGCACCGACAAGCTCAAGCCCTACATCGCCGTGCGCGCGGCCCAGGCCTTCTCCAGCCGTGGCCTGCATGACGAAGCGCGCAGCCTGCTGGAACGCGCCCTGGCGGCCGACTGGGATATCCGCCTCTTGCGTGCCTACCGCGAATCGACGGCCGAGGCAGGCTCGCCGGCGCTGCTGTCGCAGATCGAGCATTGCGAATCCTGGCTCTCCCGCAATCCCACCGACGCCGAACTGGCCCTGACCCTGGGCATGTTCTGCCTGCGCCAGAAGTTGTGGGGCAAGGCCCAGCGCCATCTGGAGCAAGCCCTGTCGGACGCCATCGAGCCGCGCACCGTGCGCGAATCGCATCTGGCGCTGGCGCAGCTGCATGAAGCGCTGGACCAGCCGGACCAGGCCGCCGCCCACTACAAGCAATGCGCCCTGGCCACGGCCATCCGTTGAACTTGTTGCAGGCAGGAATGACCAAGGCGGAAGCGGCGCAAGCCCTTCCGCCTTTTTTGCAGGCGACTGTCATGTTGGCGTAAGTTGCAGCCGCCAAGATGCAGACCCAAGTCCGATTGCCGCTATAATTGCGGCTTTCCGCGATCAGGCCCGCCGTACGGCCTGCGCGAAAAAGCTTTCTGTTTTCTTTCCCTAGTGAGAATCCCATGAGCCTGAACAACGTCCCCGCCGGCCGCGACCTGCCCAATGACTTCAACGTGATCATCGAGATCCCGATGAACGCCGATCCGATCAAGTACGAAGTGGACAAGGACACCGGCGCCATCTTCGTCGACCGCTTCATGGGCACCGCCATGCACTACCCGTGCAACTACGGCTACATTCCCCAGACCCTGTCGCAGGACGGTGACCCGGTGGACGTGCTGGTGATCACCCCGTTCCCGCTGATCCCGGGCGTGGTGGTGCGTTGCCGCCCGATCGGCGTGCTCAAGATGGCCGACGAATCCGGTATCGATGCCAAGCTGCTGGCCGTGCCGGTCGACAAGATCCTGCCGATCTACACCCACTGGCAAAAGCCGGAAGACCTGAACGAACTGCGCCTGAACCAGATCAAGCACTTCTTCGAACACTACAAGGACCTGGAAAAGGGCAAGTGGGTCAAGGTCGAAGGCTGGGAAGGTCCGGACGCTGCCCGCGCCGAAATCCTGGCCGGTGTGGAAGCGTTCAAGAACGCCAAGTAATCCCGACGCCGTACCAAGAAAAATCGCCCGACAGGCGCAAACCTGTCGGGCGATTTTTTTTGATCCGTCGGTTACCAACCACACCCGTTCGGACTGAGTAGGCCCGAATGGGCCGTATCGAAGCCTGTCCTGAGCCTGGCGAAGGGGCGCTCCGTCAGCGCCTTGTCTGCGGCTGCCGCGTCTTCGATACGACGCTGCACGTCTACTCAGTCCGAACGGTCTGGAGAGGGGCTCAGGCTAGTCTTAATCCAGCTTGGCGGCGTGCTCGCGGGTGGCGTGGAAGGTGACTTCCGGCCAGCGTTCCTGGGTCAGGCGCAGGTTCACGCCCGAGCTGGCCAGGTAGGCCAGGTTGCCGGCCGCATCCACAGCCAGGTTGGCACCGGCCGAGGAGCGTTCGAAATCGGCCAGCTTCTTCTTGTCCTCGCAGGTGATCCAGCGGGCGCTGCTGATGCTGGTCCCTTCGAAGACGGCATCCACGCCATATTCGTTCAACAGACGGCTGGCCACCACTTCGAACTGCAGCACACCCACCGCACCCAGGATCAGGTCGCTGCCGGTGACCGGCTTGAAGACCTGCACCGCGCCTTCTTCGCCCAGCTGCTGCAGGCCCTTGTGCAACTGCTTGATCTTGAGCGGATTGCGGATGCGCGCCACCCGGAAGAAGTCCGGCGCGAAGTAGGGGATGCCGGTGAACTGCAGCATCTCGCCTTCGGAGAAGCTGTCGCCGATCTGCATGTTGCCGTGGTTGGGCAGGCCGATGATGTCGCCGGCATAGGCCTCTTCCACCTGCTCGCGGCTGGAGGCCATGAAGGTCACCACCGAGGACACCTTGATGTCACGGTTCAGGCGCAGGTGCTTCAACTTCATGCCGCGCTCGAAGCGGCCCGAGCACACGCGCAGGAAGGCGATACGGTCGCGGTGCGCCGGGTCCATGTTGGCCTGGATCTTGAAGACGAAGCCGGAGAAGGGCTCCTCGGTCGGCTTGACCTCGCGCACGGTGGCGTCGCGGCCGCCCGGACCGGGCGCCCAGTCCAGCAGCGCGTCGAGGATCTCGCGCACGCCGAAGTTGTTGATGGCCGAACCGAAGAACACCGGCGTCTGCACGCCGGCCAGGAAGTCGTCCAGATTGAAGGGGTGGGAGGCGCCATGCACCAGCTCCACCTCCATCTTCAGTTGTTCGATCTCCAACGGGAACATCTCTGCCAGCTTGGGGTTGTCGATGCCCTTGATGATTTCCACGTTGCCGTTGGCGCGTTCTTCGCCGGCCTTGAAGAGCATGATCTCGTCGCGCAGCAGGTGATACACGCCACGGAAGTTCTTGCCCATGCCGATCGGCCAGGTCACCGGTGCACACTGGATCTTGAGCACCGACTCCAGCTCATCGAGCAGCTCCAGCGAATCGCGGGTCTCGCGGTCCAGCTTGTTCATGAAGGTGATGATGGGCGTATTGCGCATGCGGCAGACGTTCAACAGCTTGATGGTCTGCTCTTCCACGCCCTTGGCGGCGTCGATCACCATCAGCGCCGAGTCCACGGCGGTGAGCACGCGGTAGGTATCTTCGGAGAAGTCCTGGTGGCCCGGGGTGTCAAGCAGGTTGACCACGTGGTCGCGGTACTCGAACTGCATCACCGAGCTGGCCACCGAGATGCCGCGCTGCTTTTCGATCTCCATCCAGTCCGAGGTCGCATGACGGCCGCTCTTGCGGGCCTTCACGGTACCGGCCAGCTGGATCGCACCCGAGAACAGCAGCAGCTTTTCGGTCAGCGTGGTCTTGCCGGCGTCAGGGTGGGAAATGATGCCGAAGGTACGGCGGCGCTTCACTTCGCGCGCGATCAGGTCGGACGAGACCTTGCGGCCACCGCTGGAGACGTCCGAAGCGTCGGAGGCGTCGTCGGCAGCGCTGCTGGCGACGTCGGGGAGTGCGTTGCTGGGTTCTTGCATGGCGGGTCGCCTGTTTGGAAAGCTCTGGAGAACCCGAGATTATAACTGAAGCGGCCCGCGCTCCCGCATGTTTGCCGGATGGCAAGCTCTGCCGGGGCGGGCCGTTGCGAAGAGTGCTTTGTAACGGTGCTCAGGAACGTTCTCCTCAGGAACGTTCGTCACGGCGCTCTTCGCGCCGAGGATGCTGGTCGCGTTGCTGCTCCCTCTGCTGTTGCTGGCGTGCCTGCTGCTGAACCTGCTGGCGTTGCGCCTGTTCCTGGTGTTGGCGGGCCTGTCCCCGCGACTGTTCCATCTGGCGCTGCTGATCATGCTGCTGGTTCTGCAGCTGCTGCTGGCGCATCTGCTGTTCACGCTGTTGTTGTTGTAATTGCCGTTGCTGCATCTGTTGCTGGTGCTGCAGTTGCTGTTGCGTCTCCTGCTGGCGCATCTGCTGTTCACGCTGTTGCTGCTGCAATTGCCGTTGCTGCGTCTGTTGCTGATGTTGCAGTTGCTGTTGCGTCTCCTGCTGGCGCTGCTGCCATTGCCGCTCCTGCGCCTGTTGCTGCTGGCGTTGTTCCCGGCCTTGCTGCTCGCGCTGGTCCTGCTGCTGGCGGATCATCTGTTCGCGCTGGCGTTGCTGCTCATTGGCCTGCTGCTCCCGTTGGTGTTGCTGCTCCACCGCCTGGCGCTGACGCAACTGATCCTGCTGGGCCACGCGCTGCTGGACATTGTCCGCCACCGGCAGCGGGCGCGGCTGGGCGCCCGGCATCGGGTGATCGCGCCACGATGGTGCGGCCTGGGCCTGAGCTTGCCCCAGACCGGGCGGCGGAGTCAGGGCGGGTGCCGGTTGGCGGGCGTAACGGCCACCGCCGCCATAGCGCGCATCGTGATGCCAGACCACCGGCCGCTGGTTGACCGTCACGTTATTGACCACCCGGGTGTTGTTGATGTTGTTCACGTTGGTGACATTGGTGACGTTATTGATGCGGGTCTGGCTCACCATCACCTGCCGTTGCCGCCAGTCGGGACGGGCATCGCCGAACACCGCGTTCATCACGCCGATGCCGGCGCCAAAGCTGATGCTGGCCGAGAAGCCCGGCGCATAGCTGGGCGGGCGATAGCGTGGCGGCGGCGCCCACACCACGGGCGGCGCCGACGGCCACCACCAGTCGCCATACACCACCACCGGGTTGTAGTAGGGCACATAGACCACCTGCGGGTTGACCGGCACGATCTCGATCATTTCATCCTGCACCACTACGCGCTGCTGCGGGCTGGATTCCAGCGTACCGGCAATGCGCGCACGCTCGCGCAGGTTCTGCACCGTGTCCATCACCGATGCCTGCTGGCCGAGGAAGGCCTGGCCCATCTGCTGGGTCCAGTCCAGGCGGTCATTGAGCATGGCCAATACTGAGGGGAATTGCACCAGCGCCTTCACGCTCGGGTCCCAGGGCATGGGCGCCACCGCCCGCGCCAGGCCATCGCCTTGCAGGCCGGGGCGGGCTTCCACGAAGCGCTGCGCCTGCACCACTTCCAGCGGATAGGTCGAGGCCATCAGCACCTGTGCCAGTAGCGAATCGGGATACAAGGCCACCGGCGCCAGCATCTGGTCCAGTTGTTGCTGGGTGTAGACGGGCGGGGCGGCCGGTACCGCGGGGTAGGCACTTTGCGCCTGCGCGGGCAGGCCCGAGACCAGTGAAAACAGCAGGCAGGCGGCCCAGGCCAGGGATTTCTTGTTCACGTCATTCTCCTTGCCGAGTTGCGCGGGAAGGAAGGGGCTTGAAGAAGTATTCGGCTTCCAACGCATTGAAGTGAACCTATAGTCCGTCAACCGGCAAGAGGGAGGTGTAACGGAAGTGCAAGCGATGTTTCAGTGGCCGGATGGGGGCGCAACCTGGTGGCAACTTGGTCGTGCAGGCCGCTTGCCCGGTGGAAAGCCTTGCGCAAGGCGGGGGCGGGTGTGGCATCATGAACGGCCACGGAACAAATCTCATCAATGGAATCGATCAATCGAGCAATTAATCGGGCGGCCTTTAGCCCTTGCGCAGATCAATCATTGACACGACCGGAAGAGGGGAAACGTTCCAAACTGTTTTCGCAACACCGCATCAGGCAATCTTTTTACGACAACAAGCCATCAAGCAAGGAACGACCATGAGCCATCACCTGATCTGGCGGCGCGATGATTTCCTCATCGACACCGATCCCGACCGGCTGGACATCCCCCTCATCCACGACGTATTGACCCAATCGAGCTGGTCCCCCGGCATCGACCTGAACACCGTGCGCACCGCCATTGCCAACAGCCTGTGCTTCGGCCTCTATCGCGGCAAGGAGCAGATCGGCTTCGCCCGCGTGGTGACCGACCACGCCACCTTCGGCTACCTGTGCGACGTCTTCGTCATCAGCGACCTGCGCCGCCAGGGCCTGGGCCGCTGGATGATCGAGTCGGTGAACCAGCATCCCACCCTGCAGAAGCTGCGCCGGGTCATGCTGACCACCTCGACGGCCCCCTGGCTGTATGCCAGCTGTGGATTCGAAGCCATCAATCGCGGCGATTTCGTCTGGCACATCTCCCGGCCGGACATCTACCGGCAGGCCAGTCCGCAGTAAATGCATCGACGGCGGAGCGCAGCGCGTCGCTCCGTCGTGGTCTCTACCTTCGCTCTCTTTTTTCTCCGCCTTCTCTACCTTCCCCGCACTGCGCTGCCGTTGGTCGAATGGCTGTCGCCGCACCCTCCGCGCCTTCCCCGTACTTTTTCCTGTATTTCCCACTGTCGTCTTTGTCTGCTTACGTGTCCACGTCGCTCGGCAAGCTGCTTCGCCGTCCAGGGCAAATGTAAAGACGCGTCGAAATGAACGAAATTCCCTGACGAAATCTACGATACAGCATAAAATTTGTCACAAATACGAACCATTATCATTCGTATTTAAATAAATGAAACTGACAAATTTTTCTTCGATCAGGATAACTTTGATGTCACCCTCCCTCTTTGCATCTGCCGTTCCCGCATCAAACTCCCATCCCTCCCTGCGTCCTCTGTGCCGTGCCATGCTGATGGCCGGCATGGCCGGGTTCACCCTGTGTGCGCAGGCACAGCAAGCAGTCGCCGACCAGAGTGGCGCCTTGCCCGAGGTCACCGTCTCGGCCCCGCAGGTCGAGCAGCCGCCCACCGAAGGCAGCGACAGCTATACCGTCAAGCGCAGCCGCTCGGCGACCAAGTTCTCGCTCTCGCCGCGCCAGACGCCGCAGTCGGTGTCGGTGGTCACGCGTGCCAGGATGGAAGACTTCCATCTCACCAGCATCAACGATGTCTTCGCCACCACGCCCGGAGTGACGGTGGACCGCGTGGAAACCGACCGTACCTACTACACCTCACGCGGTTTCGACATCACCAACTTCATGTTCGATGGCATCGGTATCCCCATGACCTACGGCCTGATGTACGGCGATACCGAAATGGCCATGTTCGACCGCGTGGAGATTGTGCGCGGCGCCAACGGGCTCACCACCTCCACGGGCGACCCGTCGGCTACGATCAACTTCATCCGCAAGCGGCCGACCACGGATTTCCAGGCTTCGGCGGCGCTCAGCTATGGCTCGTGGAATACCCGCCGGCTGGAAGCCGACATCTCCGGTGCCGTCAACGAGGCCGGCACTGTTGCGGCGCGAGTGGTGGCAAGCCATCAGGAGGGCAATTCCTACCTCGACCGCTATCGCCCTACGCGCGACCTGTTCTACGGCGTGGTGGAGGCCAACCTCAGCAGCAGCACCCTGCTGACCCTGGGCTACAGCTATCAGAAAGTGCATGGCAAGGGCGCCATGTGGGGAGCCTTGCCCCTGAGCTATACCGATGGCACGGCCACGCATTACGGCAGCAATACCAGCACATCTGCGGACTGGTCGCGAATGGATACCGAACAGCAGCGGGTCTTTGCCGAACTGAGTCAGGACCTCAGCGCAGGCTGGCAATGGAAGAGCACGGTGGGCTATAACGAGATGCGTACCGATTCCGCCCTGTTCTATGTCTATGGCACACCCGACAAGAGCACCGGCGGCGGGCTGTATGCCTATCCCAGTCTGTATGCCGGCGTGAACCGCCAGGCCTACCTGGACAGCAACCTCAGCGGCAAATACAACTTGCTGGGGCGCGAGCATGAATTCAACCTGGGCGTGAATCTCTCCAACTCCCGTGTAGTCGATGTCAGCAACTACGGCCGTGGCATCGGCACCGAGCTGTTCGGGCAGCAGGCCTTCGATGGCAGCTTTGCGCTGCCGGTCTTCGATGACGGGACCGATGGCAGTCGCTACACCGACCGCCGCAAGAGCGTCTATGGGGCCACCCGCCTGAACCTGTCGGACCGGGCGAAACTGATGCTGGGGGCCAACTACACCCAGGCCGACGCCTCCGGCTACGCCTATGGCGAACCGCATGCGCTGGCGCAGTCGGCGCTGTCGCCCTATGTCGGCCTGACGGTGGACCTGGATGAGCATTTCTCGGTGTACGGCAACTACACCAAGATCTTCAATCCCCAGACCCGAACCGATGCGGCCGGCGCCGTGCTGGCCGCCGCCCGCGGTCGTTCGTATGAACTGGGCGTGAAGGGGGAGTTTGCCGACGGCAAGCTCAATACCTCGCTGGCCGTGTTCCAGGTCGACCAGAGCAATGTGGCCGAACAGGCCGGTACCATCGGCGCCCGCGCCTATTACCGTGGCATCAATGCGCGCTCAGAAGGGATCGAATATGAGGTGTCGGGTGAGCTCACCCGCGACTGGCAGGTCGGTGCCGGCGTGGTCTGGCAACGCATCACCGGTGACGAGGGCAAGCAGGTACGCCTGTACGTCCCGCGCCGCCAGCTGCGCCTGTCGACCACCTACCGCCTGCCGCAGCTGGAAAAGGCCAAGATCGGCGCCAGCCTGAACTACCAGAGCAAGAGCAGCTACGACAGCAGCAATACCGCTTACCAGGGCGGTTATTCGGTGTTGAACCTGATGGCCAGCTATGACATCAGCAAGAACCTGACCCTGTCGGCCAGCCTGAACAACGTGCTCAACAAGCAGTACCTGACCACCGTCTACTGGAGCCAGTCCTACTATGCGGCACCGATCAACGGCACGGTGAGCCTGCGCTGGAAGTATTGAGCGGCGCGGCGCATTGCCATTGCCATTGCCATTGCCAGCGCCGGCCCGGATGCCGGCGCAGGCCGCTCATTTGCGCTTGCGCCGGCTCGGTGCCATCTCCCGCATGAGGGCCACGAAGCGCTGCGCGCCCAGGCCCAGCGGGCGGTCCTTGCTCCAGACCACGTCCACCCACATGCGCTGCTGGTTGCTGATGTTGTCGAAGTCGATTACCACCAGCGCGTCAGCCTCGATCTGGGTCTGCACCAGGCTGTGTGGCAGGTAGGCCCAGCCCAGGCCCTCGCGCACCAGCGACAGCGTGGCCAGGTGATTGTCGGTGCGCCAGATCTGCCGCGCCAGGAAGAAGCGCGGGTCGGAGATGCGGGCATCGCGGCTGGCCACGGCGATCTGGCGGATGTCGTACAGGTCCTCGTAGCGCAGCTTGCGCTTCTTGCGCAGCCGCGCCGGATGATCCGGCGCGATCACGGCCACCATCATCTCGCTGCTGAATTCCTGGAAGGCCTCACGGTCGTTGCCGGCATGGCGCTCGAAGACCAGTGCCAGTTGCGCCGTATTGTCATAGAGCATGCGCATGGCGTCGGCCTGCGGCGAGGACAGCACCTCCACCTCCAGCGAGGGGAATTCCGTGGCCAGGACTGCCAGCGGCCGGGCCCAGGGAATGGACAGCAGTTCCGGCGCCACGGCCAGCGTCAACTTGCGCTCCAGCCCGCGATGCATGGCCAGGGCGTGGGTGTCGAGCTGGCGCAGGGTGCTGGCCAGCAGGCGGGCATCCGGCTCCAGTGCCCGCGCCAGTTCGGTGGGACGGGCGTCGCGGGCGGTGCGGTCGAACAGCACCAGGTCCAGTTCCGCTTCGAGCTGGCTGATGGTCATGCTCACCGAGGAGGGCACGCGCCCCAGCGCGCGCGCTGCCGCAGAGAAGGAGCCGCTGTCGAGGACGGCCAGGAAGACCTTGACGTTGTCGCTGGAGAAAGCCATGGCAGGGAAGGGTGGCGAAGCGGCCAGCGATCTATCAGAAAAACTGAAAGAAGCCGACTTCTTCTATCAAAAACATCATCATAGAATGCTTTCCATTGCAAGACCAGCCGTGTTGCTTCAACCACAGCCTGTGGCCGGCCAGGGCTTGCAACAGGAGAACTCATGCAAGGTTTCAAACGCAAGCTGGTCTACGCCAGCCTTTTCGAGGCGCTGGCCATCGTCTTCACCACGGTGGGCCTGACGGTATTCGCCGGCCACGACAGCAGCCATTCCTGGGCGGCAGCGGTGGCGTCCTCCACCATCGCCTTCCTGTGGAACTTCGTGTTCAATGGTCTTTTCGAGCGCTGGGAAGCACGCCAGCCGCGTCGTGGCCGCAGCTTCGGCCGTCGCGCAGTGCACGCCATCGGTTTCGAGGGCGGGCTGGTGATGATGCTGGTGCCGCTGTTCGCCTGGTGGCTGGACATCAGCCTTTGGGACGCGCTGGTGCTGGACTTCGGGCTGATCGTCTTCTTCATGATCTATACCTACCTGTTCAACCTGCTGTTCGACCGCATCTTCGGCCTGCCCAGTTCGGCCTTGCCGCTCGAGTCGCAGCCTGTCCAGGCGAAGCCGGCGGCACCGATCGCAGGCACCCGCTGATCCCGGCGCGGGTAGCGCCACTGTCTGACCGCCGTATTGTTTTAAAATAGCGCGCTACCCATCCCGCCAGGAACTGCCATGTACGTCCCCGCCCATTTCGCCCAGACCGATACTGCCGAGCTGCATCAGCTGATCACCGCGCATCCCTTCGGCGTGCTGGTTTCGCACACCGCTGGCGGGCTCGATGCCAACCACCTTCCGTGTCACCTCGATCCCGTGCAGGGGGACTTGGGTACCTTGCACCTGCACGTAGCACGCGCCAACCCGCTGTGGCGCGAACTGGCCGACGGCGATGCGGTGCTGGTGGTGTTCTCGGCCGGTGACGCCTATATCTCGCCCAGCTGGTACCCCAGCAAGCATGAAGCCCATCGCCAGGTGCCCAGCTGGAACTACATGGTGGCGCATGCCCATGGCCGGGTCACCATCCGCGACGACGAGCGCTACGTGCGCGGCGTGGTGGCCCGCTTGACGCGCACCCATGAAGCCGCCGAAGAAAAGCCGTGGAAGATGTCGGATGCGCCCGCCGAATTCACCGATACCCTGCTGCAGGCCATCGTCGGCATTGAGATCGAGATCACACGTCTGGAAGGCAAGCGCAAGCTGAGCCAGAACAAGGAAGTGCGTGACATCGTCGGCGCTGGTAATGCCTTGTTGGCACGTGGCCACGCGGCAATCGGCCAGGCCATGCTGGAGGCTGCAACGAAAAAGTCATAAGGCCACGGTGCAGCTTGTCCGCTGATGGACTGCAAATTGGCTGCATATCGGCGCTTACTGGTAACTAATTGCGCGATGTCAGTGAAGTTACGTACACACGTACTGACCGCCTCTGTGTAGAATTCCCCGCATCGGTGCCTGGACACCGTTCCGTTTTTCCCGCTTGCAACGAGGGCACCCATGTCTTCCCTGTCCCCTTTGTCCCCCCATGCTGCCCGCAGTGACTCCCTTGGCTGCTCCGCCCGGAGCCTGGGCCAAAGCCAGGAACTGCAGGGCAGCGAGTTCAGTTTCTATCGCAAGCGGGTCGACGGCCAGGAATTGTCCCAGGTGCATACGCCGCCCTCGGATCGCGGTTTCCTGGTCGGCATCTCGATGGCACCGCAGCACCGGCGCAGCATCTTCCGGGGCAGTCAGGCGGCCCGCTTCGATTTCGGAGCGGGTGCCGTCTATACGCGCGATTTTTCCGAGGAATATCGGGCCGATCTGCAGGGACCGTTTGATTTCCTGCTGATGGAGCTACCGCTGTCCTGGTTTCATACTGCCAGCGATGAGCTGCGCGCCGGGCAGCGGCGCGTGACCGGCCTGGCGACCGTGACCGGCCAGTCCGACCTGATCCTGGCCCACCTGGCATGCGCGCTGGCGCCGGCACTGGCACAGGCCCGGCCCCAGCCAGACAGCCTCCTGTTCGTGGACCAGCTAGGCGTGGCCATCGGTACCCACCTGCTGCGGCGTTACGGTGGAGCGTCGGCACCATCTTCGCAGACCGTGCGTCTGTCGCGCCTGCATGAGGAACGCGCCAAGCAGATGCTGTTGCAAAAGGGGCGGGGCAACGTTTCCATTCCCGAGATCGCGCGCGAGTGCAATATGTCGGCCAGTTATTTCCTGCGCGCCTTCAAGGCCAGTACCGGCCACACGCCCCACCAGTGGCTGCTGGTGCAGCGCGTGGAAACGGCACGCCACTACCTGCGCCAGACCGAACTGTCGCTGGCGGAGATCGCGCTGGCTTGCGATTTCTGTGACCAGAGTCATTTCAGCCGTGTGTTCACGCAGGTGGCAGGGACCACGCCGGGCGCCTGGCGTCGTAGTCAGCGCTGAGGTGCGCTCGGCTGAAAATAGAGGGATCGGGCGCTGATCCGACACCGACCCGCTTACGGCACGCGCGGCAGGTCGAAGCTGAAGATGCTGCCGCCGGACGGCGCAGCGCTGGCGCGCAGGCGTCCCCGATGACTTTCGATGATGGAGCGGCAGATGGCCAGGCCCATGCCCATGCCGTCGTCCTTGGTGGTGTAGAAGGCATCGAAGATGCGTGATATCGCCTCTTCGGCAATCCCCACGCCGTTATCCTGCACCCTGACCTCGACCCGCTGCTCGTTGCAGCAACTGGCGCTGATGCTCAGCGTACCGGTCTTCTCCGGTGCTGCATCCATGGCCTCGAGGGCATTGACCACCAGGTTCAGCATCACCTGCTGCAGCTGCACCAGGTCCCCCAGTACATAGACGTCCACCGGATTGAGCGCCAGGTTCAGCGCCACTTCGCGTCGCTCCAGCTCGCTGCGCGAGAGCATCAGGATGTGCCGGATCAAGCCATGCAGATTGACCCGCGTGAAGGAAGGTTCCGTATTGCGCGTCAGGTTCTGCAGCCCCTTGATGATGCCGGCGGCACGCTTTCCCTCGGTGATGATGTCGCGCAGTCCGGCGCGCGCCTGTACCAGTTCGGGCGTGGGACGGTCCAGCCAGCGCAGGCTGGCGCCGGCGTTGGAGACGATGGACATCAGCGGCTGGTTGATTTCGTGGGCAATGGAGGCCGTCAGTTGTCCCACGGTATTGGCGCGCGAAACGCGCTCCATGTCGATCTGGGCGGCGCGGATCGCATATTCGGCCTGGCGTCGCACGGTGATGTCGGTGGCGGTGCCCATGTATTCGACGAAGGTGCCGTCCACCCACACCGGCTTGCCGATGCCGGAGAGATAGCGCACCTCCCCGGTGTCCTGGCGGCAGATGCGGTGCTCCACGCGGATGGTGCCACCCATGGCGACAGCGGCGTTGACGGTATCGATCACTTCCTGCCGGTCATCCGGATGCATGATGGCGGCGAACTCGTCATAGGTGATGCAGTTGCGGCCCGGTGCCAGGCCGTAGATGCGGCACAGCTCGTCGGAGCAGAACATCAGGTCCTCGCGTACCAGGTAACGCATGCTGCCGGTATGGTTGAAGCGCTCGCCCTGCTTGAGCAGTTCGCGACTGGTACGCAGTTCGCGTTCGATGCAGAGCAGTTGTTCATTTTCCTGCAGCAACTGGGCGTGGGCAGTGGCATTGGCCAGTGACACCGCTGCATGGGCAGCCAGTTGGCCCGCCAGATGGGCGAGCTCTGGCGCCGGAGCCGACGCATAGTAGAGATACAGCCAACCCTGTTGCTCGCCCTGGTGCAGCAGGGAGAGAGACAGCGTTGCGCCTGCCAGTTCCTCGGTGCTGGCGATGCGGTCGCTCGTGGGGAAGTCACCAGGGTCGTCGGCCCGACGCGTCTCGGCCTCGATCAGCGGTACCCCGGCCTGCTGTCTTACCAGCAGGCAGCGTCGGGCGCCGGCCAACAGGCAGACGGTATGGGTGATGGCGGCCTTGAGGCGATCCGGGTCGCGTATGGCACTGAGGTCGCGCAGGGCTTGCAGCAGGGCATCGTGGTCGTCGGGAGACGATGGGGCGGACGGCAAGGGGTTCTCCTGGCGAGTGGGGCAAGATGGGACAGGTCCGTATTGTGCCGTATCCGATGGCGTCACGCCGCCCGGGAGAGTGTCAGAAGCGGCCATACAGCAGGGTCGCGGTCAGCAGTACCAGCAGGGTATCGGCATCGACCGGCTTGGCCAGCAGCGGAAAACCCAGCGAACTGGCACGCATGCGCTGCGGCGGGGTGACCTGGGCCGAGATGAACAGGATTGGCAGGTCCGGCCGCAGACGTGCCAACTGTTCGGCCAGTTCGAAGCCGCTCATCTGCTTCAAGCCGACGTCGACGATGGCGCAGCAAGCCTGGGCCAGACAGGTGCTGTCCAGAAAATCCTCGGCGGTATCGAAGCTGCAGCTGCGGTGCCCGGCCGAATCCAGCAGGTTGCACAAGGCAGCGCGTACCCAGAGGTCGTCATCAATGACCGCGACAGGGCGGTACAGTGACAGTGGCGTGTTCTCCCCTTCGCTCATCATCGTCGGCCAAGGTCGGCTCCTGCGCAGGTTCATCCGCGCGGCGCCGGGGTTGCCCGCACCGGCCATTGGCGCGGGCCGGCGCAGCTGTGCGCAGCCAGACGGGCGGCGCACTGGGAAAAGGTCGCTGTGTGGGCAGCGTGGCAGGTGATGCGGCGGTGTTATGCACCCTCGCGGGTGACGGCTCTTTGGCCTGATAAATCTGTGATGCCAGGCTTTCCCGGCCGATGCGTCCGGCCGGAAAACCGGCATTCATTATTTCTGTTCCGGCGGCGGGTTACCCGTGATCTTGGGAATGCACTCACGGTGGAACCAGGAAGCCGTCAGCGGTTCTCCGGCCAGCTTGCGCCGTACGATCGGTACCAGTTGCTCGCCGATCAACATGCCTAGCAAGCCCAGCAGGGCGATGATGGGAGGGGCTGGCGACTGCACGTGCAGGGCGGCATAGATCAGGCCGGCCAGGATGCCCATCAACAGGGAAATCAGATAGGGTTTCATGGAGACTCCCGGATCAGCCGCCAAACAGGTGGCCGACCCCAGTGATCAGACGTTCGCCCAGCACCATGCCGAGCAGGCCGATCAGGGCGATGCCCGGCGGCGCCGGAGAACGCACCTTGAACAGGGCATAAAAGACGCCGATCAGGATGCCGGCGCCCAGTGAAATCAGATAAGCGGACATGGCCCGGCTCCTCGTGAAGATAGTGCGCCGCCACCTGGTCTGCGGCCCGTGGAGGAGCCGCAACGCAGGTGGCGAGGGCAGACCGTATTACTTGGCCGGAACCGGTGCCAGGGTCTTCTGGTTGCCGTGCGGACGTTGCTCGGCCTTGTGCACCATGGTGTAGGCGTAGTCCACGCCCATGCCGTAGGCGCCGGAGTGCTCGCG
This sequence comes from Herbaspirillum frisingense GSF30, assembly GCF_000300975.2. GTDB lineage: Bacteria > Pseudomonadota > Gammaproteobacteria > Burkholderiales > Burkholderiaceae_D > Herbaspirillum > Herbaspirillum frisingense. Next base: position 119,971 of record NZ_AEEC02000012.1, read on the forward strand.
CACGATGTCCATGACGGCGGTGTAGGTTTCCTTGCGGGCCCAGTCGCGCTGCCATTCCAGCATGACTTGCTGCCAGGTCACCGGGATCACGCCGGCCTGGATCATGCGCTGCATGGCGTAGTCGTGGGCTTCCTTGGAGGTGCCGCCGGAGGCGTCGGCCACCATATAGATTTCATAGTCGCCTTCGGCCATGGCGCACAGGGCGAAGCTGTTGTTGCAGACTTCGGTCCACAGGCCGGCCACGACCACCTTCTTCTTGCCGTTGGCCTTGAGGGCGTCGCGCACCTTCTGGTCATCCCAGGAGTTCATGGAAGTGCGTTCCAGGACGTCGTGCTCAGGGAACACCGACAGCAGTTCCGGATAGGTGTAGCCGGAGAAGCCCTGGGTTTCCACGGTGGTGATGATGGTGGGGATGTTGAACACCTTGGCCGACTTGGCCAGGGCGACGACATTGTTCTTGAGAACCTGACGGTCCATCGATTGCACGCCGAAAGCCATCTGCGGCTGTTGGTCGATGATGATGAGCTGGCTGTTTTGGGGGGTCAGCACTTCGAGTTTGGAATTGATGGTCATGATGATTCCCTAGATGGGTAGTGTATGGAGGAGTGTGGGCGACCCGGCGACGGGGAGACGCGGCCAGGGCCGACCCGGCAGACGGGAGTGAGGCTGCCGGAGGCGATCATAGGCAAGAGGGCAGGGCGCTGCCATTATCTGTTCGTATAGCTAGACGCTGGCACGGCGTTTTTGCACACTGCCAACACCAATAAAAGCACATGGGATGACTGGCACGTGAAGTTTTGATGACCTCCGCGCCGGCATCGACATGTGCGATCCGCCACCCTCATTCTCCATCGTCCCTGTCTATGTCCGGAGCCTCCATGACGACCGCAACCAGCGTTACCCCCGATCTGATCCTGCTCAACGGCAAGATCCACACCGTCGACAAGCAGAACCCCATTGCCGAGGCCGTTGCCATCGGTGGCGGCAAATTCCTCGAAGTTGGCAGCGCCGCCGACGTCATGCGTCTGAAGCAGGCCCAGACCAAGGTCATCGACCTGGGCGGCCGCACTGTCATCCCCGGCCTGAACGACTCGCACCTGCATTTGATCCGCGGCGGCCTGAACTACAACCTGGAACTGCGCTGGGAAGGCGTGCCCTCGCTGGCCGATGCGCTGCGCATGCTGAAGGACCAGGCCGCTCGCACCCCACACCCGCAATGGGTGCGCGTGGTCGGCGGCTGGACCGAATTCCAGTTCGCCGAAAAGCGCATGCCCACGCTGGAAGAACTGAACGCCGCTGCACCCGATACCCCGGTCTTCGTGCTGCATCTGTACGACCGTGCGCTGCTCAACCGCGCTGCGCTGCAGGCGGTCGGCTATACCAAGGACACCCCCAATCCGCCGGGTGGCGAGATCGTGCGCGATGCCTCGGGCAATCCGACCGGCATGCTGATCGCCCGTCCCAATGCCATGATCCTGTACGCCACCCTGGCCAAGGGACCGACCCTGCCGCAGGAATACCAGGTCAATTCCACCCGTCAGTTCATGCGCGAACTGAACCGTCTGGGCGTGACCAGCGCCATCGACGCCGGTGGTGGTTTCCAGAACTACCCCGATGATTATCAGATCATCAACAAGCTGGCCGCCGATGGACAGTTGACCATCCGCATCGCCTACAACCTCTTTACCCAGAGCAAGGGCGCCGAGCTGGCGGACTTCCAGAAATGGACCGGCATGGTCAAGCCGGGCGATGGCAACGACTTCCTGCGCCATAACGGTGCCGGCGAAATGCTGGTGTTCTCGGCGGCCGACTTCGAGGATTTCCTGGAGCCGCGCCCCGACCTGGCCGATGGCATGGAAGAAGAACTGGAGCGGGTGGTGCGCCATCTGGTCTCCAACCGCTGGCCGTTCCGCCTGCACGCCACCTATGACGAGTCGATCTCGCGCATGCTGGACGTGTTCGAGAAGGTCAACCGCGACATCCCCTTCGATGGCCTGCACTGGATGTTCGACCACGCCGAGACCATCACCGAGCGCAACATCGAGCGCGTCAAGGCGCTGGGCGGCGGCATTGCCATCCAGCACCGCATGGCCTTCCAGGGCGAATACTTCATCGACCGCTACGGCGTGGAGGCAGCCGAGCACACCCCGCCGATCGCCAAGATGCTGGAAATGGGCGTGCCAGTTGGTGCCGGTACCGATGCCACCCGCGTGGCCAGCTACAACCCCTGGACAGCGCTGTACTGGCTGGTGTCCGGCCGCACGGTCGGTGGTGCCAAGCTGTATGGGGCCGCCGGTCGCCTGCCACGCGAGACCGCGCTGGAACTGTGGACTGCAGGCAGCGCCTGGTTCTCCAGCGAACAGGCCAAGAAGGGCCGCATCCAGGCCGGTCAGCTGGCTGACCTGGCGGTGCTGTCGTCCGACTTCTTCAGCGTTCATGAAGACGAGATCAAGAGCATCGAATCGGTGATGACCGTGGTCGATGGCAAGGTGGTCTATGGGACCGGTGCGTTTTCCTCGCATGGTCCGGGCGAGATCCCCGTGCTGCCCGAGTGGTCGCCGGTGGCCAAGGTTCCGGGGCACTATCGTGCCGTGGCAAAGACCGATGCTGCCCGCCAGAAGAAGGCGACCCTGCCGCACGCCTGCGTCGGTTCCTGCGGCGTGCATGGTCACTCCCACGACGTGGCGCGCAAGTCCAGCGTCCCGGTCTCCAACTTCGCCGGCTTCTGGGGCGCGTTGGGTTGCAGCTGCTTCGCGTTCTGATCATGCAGGCGCGCCAACTCCCCCGCCGGCAGGGTCTGCCGGTCCCGCCCCTGGATCTGGGCCTGCTGTTCCTGCGCCTGGCGGGCAGTTTCATGCTGTTCTACGTCCATGGTCTGCCCAAGCTGCTGCATTACGCCCATGAACTGAGCGTGATCGAAGATCCCTTCGGCATGGGGCCGACCGTCTCGCTGTGGGCGGCCATCTTCGCCGAGGCGCTCTGTCCCATCCTGATCGTGTTGGGCCTCTTCACCCGCCTGGCCTGCCTGCCGATCATCGGCGTGCTGCTGGTGGCTATGCTGGCGGTGCATCCCGGCTGGAGCATTGCCGAGGGCCAGTTCGGCTGGCTGCTGCTGGTGATCTTCACTTCCATCGCGCTGTGCGGCCCGGGCCAGTGGCGCCTGGGACGCGGTAGTGCCCAATCGTAGGCAGCGTCTTTTCTCCACCTCACACTCACCCAAGGAGCATATCCATGAGCACCATCACCACCCGCGACGGCACCGAAATCTATTACAAGGACTGGGGCAGCGGCCAACCGGTCGTCTTCGGCCATGGCTGGCCGCTGGACGGCGACATGTGGGAATACCAGATGAATTTCCTGGCCGAGCGCGGTTTCCGCGTGATCGCCTATGATCGCCGCGGCTTCGGTCGTTCCAGCCAGCCCTGGAACGGCTACAACTACGACACCTTCGCCGACGACCTGGCCGAGCTGATGGACAAGCTGGACCTGCAGGGCGCCACACTGGTCGGCTTCTCCATGGGTGGCGGCGATGTGGCCCGCTATGTCGGTCGCCACGGCACCAAGCGCGTGGCCAAGGCGGCCCTGCTGGGCGCGGTGACCCCGATCTTCGGCCAGGCGCCGGACTTCCCGCAGGGTGTGCCGGCCGAGGTGTTCGCCGGCATCCAGGGTGGTCTGTTGAAGGACCGCGCGCAATTCATCAGCGACTTTGCCGCCGTCTTCTTCGGCACCAATCGTCCGGGCAAGGCTGACGCCGTCAGCCCGGGCGTGCTGGCACAGACCTTCAACATCGCCATGCTGGCTTCGCTCAAGGGCACGCTGGACTGCGTGACGGCCTTCTCCGGCACCGATTTCCGCGAGGACATCAAGAAGTTCAACTTCCCGACCCTGGTGATCCACGGTGACGACGACCAGGTCGTGCCCTTCGCCACCACCGGCAAGCTGGTGGCCGAGATGGTGCCGGGTGCGCAGCTGAAGGTCTATAGCGGCGCTCCGCACGCCCTGTGCGCCACCCACAAGGACCAGATCAACGAAGACCTGCTGGCCTTCCTGAAGGCGTAAGCATCATGAGTCTCGATGCCAACCAACGCCAGCAACTGGAAAAGCGCCGCCTGGCGCCGCTGGCCACGCCTGGCCTGCTCTCCGGGCAGGCCAGCCAGGAAATCGGCGGCGCCTTGACCATGCTGCTGGCCGATATCTTCGCCCTGTACCTGAAGACGAAGAACTTCCATTGGCACATGTCCGGGCCGCACTTCCGCGACTACCACCTGCTGCTGGACGACCAGTCCCAGCAGATCATCGCCATCACCGATGCCGTGGCCGAGCGGGTGCGCAAGATCGGCGGTACCACCCTGCGTTCCACCGGGCATATCGGCAAGCTGCAGCGGCTGGCCGACAACGATGCCGACTTCGTCACCCCCTCCGACATGCTGGCCGAACTGCGCGAGGACAACCTGCGCCTGGTCGGCTTCATGATGGCCACCCACGAACTGTGCGACGAGCATGGCGACGTGGCCAGTGCCAGCCTGCTGGAGAACTGGATCGACGAGGCCGAGCAGCGTGCCTGGTTCCTGTTCGAATCGGGGCGTACTTCGGTCTGAGTCCGCCCGGATTCAACTGAACGAAGCCTTGATCGAAAGCTGAGCAATGGGTAGGGCCTGCGGGTCCTGCCCATTTGCGTTTTTTGTTAAAGTCGGCTTTCTGCCTTCCTGTTCTCCTGTTGAATCAGTCTTTGGAAATCGATGATGGCAAGTTCCTCCGTCTCCCGTCTCGTGAAGCACATCCGCATGCAGGATGATGTCGCCCTGGTGCGCGCTACCCAGAACCACGCGGCGGCGTCGGTCCTGCCCCCACCGCCGGTACTGGATATTCCCAGTGATGACGCCTTTTCGGTCATCGTGCAGTTGCAGGATTTTCGCCAACACAAGCTATGGCGTGGTCAGCGGCTGGTGCATGCCGGTGGCCACCGGCTGGGCGACATGGCCATCACCGACCTGCGCGAGCAGTGGCGCTGCCAGCATCTCTCGGACTATGACAATGTGCGCCTGCATCTGCCGCGCGCCTCCCTTGAGCGGGTGAGCGAGGAAGGCGGGCGTCGTATCGGCGCCTTGCAGCAGGTCCAGGCGATCCGCGATCCGGTGGTCTGGCATCTGCTGCATGCCATGCTGCCTGCGCTCACGGGGGCGGCCAATGACAGCGATACCGTCTACCTCGATAGCGTCACCCTGGCCCTGCATACCCACCTGGCGCAACGTTATGGAGGTCAGCCGGTGGGTCGTGGCGGGGGCGCTGGCCTGGCCGGCTGGCAGCAGGTGCGGGCGCGCGAATACATGCTCTCGCACCTGGCGCGACGTCTGACCCTGGCCGAGATTGCGGCCGAGTGCGGCATCTCGCGGGCGCATTTCGCACGTGCCTTCAAGCACAGCTTCGGTGTGCCGCCGCATGCCTGGCTGCAGCGCCAGCGCGTGGAGCTGGCTTGTCGCCTGCTACGCGAGAGCGACAAGGGCATGACGGCCATCGCCCTGGAATGCGGCTTTTCCGACCAGAGTCATTTCAGCCGGGTGTTCAAGCAGATTCAGGGAGTGGGGCCGGCGGCCTGGTTGCGGGCGCAGGGCTAGACCGGCTACAGCGGTGACCGGTGCACGGCGCCTGAACCCTTGGCCTTAGCGCTGACGCGCGGAGTGGATCTGCAGCCGTTCTGCGGCCCGCACGAGGTCGGCGAGGGTCTTGGTCTGCATCTTGTCCATCACGCGCCGCTTATGGACCTTGACGGTGATTTCGCTGATGCCCAGTTCGGTGGCGATCTGCTTGTTGAGCAGGCCACCGATGGCCAGTTCCAGCACTTCACGTTCGCGCGGGGTCAGTGTTTCCAGGCGCGAGGTGCTGGCGGCATGCTCGGTGCGCATGCCTAGTTGCCGGTCGGCAATGGCCAGGGCGTCGCGGACCGCGCCCAGCAGCCGGTCATCCTCGATCGGTTTGGTCAGGAATTCATGGGCACCTGCCTTCATCGCCAGCACCGTCGTCGGTATGGTGCCGTAGCCGGAGATGAAGATGACGGGAATGGCATCGCCCCGCTGTTCCAGCCGGCGCACTACCTCGAAACCGTCGGACCCGGGCATCTTCATGTCCAGCAGGAGGCAGCAGGGTTGGGCTGGAAGAGGCTCGTGCAGGAACGCATCGGCCGAGGCGAAGCCACGTGCATTCAGGTTGGCCGAGGCCAGCAGTCGTAGCAGTGCTGTCCTGACCATGCCATCGTCGTCGACGACAAATACCGTACTTTCCATGGTTCCTTCCGTGCTGCCTGGTTGCAAAAATCTGTGCGACAGAGCAGGGCGGTGATCGGGCGGTCAGGAGCCCCAGCGCCAAGCTGTGCAGTGTTGCCTATCATCTGCATTCGGGCCGGATTTGGATTGTACAAATGTGCTGTTTTTTGTAAAAAATGCCTTTGTTGCATTTTCTTGCCGATGGATGTGATTCTTTTTGCAAGCCTTTAGGGCGCCCCTGCTATCCCCAGAGATAATGGGCGCGGGCGGCAGGCGATGCTATGGTGTGCGGCCTCTTCAATATTTCCCCACCCTCTGCGAGACGCTCCATGAATGCCGCACAACGCAACCGCCTGCAGTCCTCCGGACTGGCTTTTCTCGCCGCCTATGTCGATACACTGGGCTTCATCGCCCTGTTCGGTCTGTTCACGGCCCACGTCACGGGCAACTTCATCCTGATCGGTTCGGCCCTGGCCGACACCTCGCAGATGTCCATCCTGCTGAAATTCCTGGCCTTCCCGGCTTTCATCATCGGGGTGGCGGTGGGGCGCCTGCTGATTGCCGCCATCCAGCGCCGCAATGGCCGTGCACTGGGCTGGTCGCTGGTGCTGCAACTGGTGTTGCTGATCGGTTTCATGGTCTGTGGCATGGCCGCAGCGCCCGTGCAGTCGCCCACGGCCGGCTGGGTGATGGCATCTGGCCTGCTGGGCACGGCCTCGATGGGCGTGCATAGTGCCATCAGCCGCCTGTTGCTGGCGCACCTGGCGCCGACTTCCCTGATGACCGGCAACGTCACCCAGGTGGTGATCGACGTGGTGGACATGCTGCGCGGCGCTTCCGACGCCGGCACCACCGAGCGCTGCATCAAGTTCGTCTGGCCGGTCTTGTCCTTCGGTGTGGGTGCGATTGCGGCGGCGTTTGCCTATCACGCCATCGGCTTTGCCGCACTGGTCGTGCCGGTGCTGATCCTGGTGGCCTTGATCGGATGGGAATTCACCCAGCAGCCCGCCAGCTGAGGGGGGGCTCCTGCCCGGGCGCCTAGCGCCGGGGTGCAGGAGTGGCGGCCCGCGTCGGCAGCAGCCAGACGATGGCCAGCGCCGCGTAGATCGCCGAGGCCATCAGCGGTGCCCACTGCGAGAGCAGGATCGCCAGGGCGTAGAGCAGGATGGAGGTATTGTTCTTGCGACCCTGTCCGAGGATGCGTGCGGCTTCCGGATGATTGCTTTCGGAGGCGCGCAACGTGCGCTTGAGCACCAGGAAGGACACCGAGCACATCAGCAGGATCAGCCCATAGGCCGCCACCGGCGCCATGTCGCGGTGATGGCCGGCGATCCAGGCGGTGGCGAAGGGTAGCAGCGAGAGCCAGAACAACAGATGCAGGTTGGCCCACAGTACCCGCAGATTGACGCGATCGGCGAGCTGGAACAGGTGATGGTGGTTGGTCCAGTAGATACCCACGTACAGAAAGCTGAGGGCATAGCTCAGCAGTGCCGGGGCCAGTGCCAGCAGGGCGCTCGGCTCGGCTGAGGCGGGCGCGTGCAGTTCCAGGACCATGATGGTGAGGACGATGGCGAAGACGCCATCGCTGAAGGCTTCAAGCCGGGATTTGTTCACGGAGGCAGGGGGCTAGGGATGATCCCGCGCACCTTAGCACCCCGTTGCACAGGCCGACATTATCCCTTCGGATAGGGCGCTGCCGGGCTCAGCCTTGTGGCGCGATCTTGTCCCACAGGTCGGCGCCGTTGAAATCACGGATCACCGCATGGGCACCGGCCGCGCGCAGCCGGGCCTCGTCCAGGCCGCCCAGCATGCCGAAGGTCCAGATGCCGGCACTGCTGGCCGCCTTGACACCCGAACTGGAATCCTCGAAAGCGACCGCCTGTGCCGCCGTGCCACCGAGTAACTGCAGCCCGGTCAGGTAGGGCAGGGGATCGGGTTTGGCGCGTTCCAGCTCGTCGCCGATGACCAGGGCATCGAAGCGGCCAGCCAGTCCGGTGGCCTTCAACATCAATTCGGCATTGGCCCGGGGGGCATTGGTGACGACGGCGCTACGCCCGCCGATACGGGCGATATGCTCCAGCAGACGCTCGATGCCGGGGGTAGGCGCGACGTGCTGGTCCAGCTGCGAGCGGAACAGGCTTTCCTTTTCTTCCGCCAGCGGGATGTACTGCTCAGCCGGCATGCCGGGGAATAGGTGACCGAAGATCATGGCGTTGGAGGCGCCCATGATGTGGGTCTTGTAGTAATCGACATCGATATGCCGGTCCCAGCGCGCCAGGATGGTGTTGAACGCGGCGTGATGCAGGGCGTCGCTGTCCATGAGCGTGCCGTCGAGATCGAACAGGAAAGTGGTGATGGCCATGATGGTCCGTGCAAGTGGGAGGCGGCCATTCTACCCAAGAGTGAGGGGGTGTGGGCTGCAGCGACCCTCATCGTCCCTTCGCGCATGCCTGCATGCGTTTTTCCAACTCTCCTACGATAGCTGCCGAAGTCCGCCGATGGCGCCTGCGCTAGCGCAGCCCTACAGTCTCTCCGTGGCAATGCCCCCGGCCCTGCGCTCCCGCAGGGGATCAATCCATCAAGAAACGCGAGGAGACTCATGACCACCTCAACCATCCACTCCCTTCCTGCGGCCAGCGTCGAGGCCGTCAACAGCAACGGCTCAGGCGTCTCGTGGGGCGCCATCCTGGCGGGTGCCTTTGCGGCCGCCGCGCTGTCGTTCATCCTCGTGATGCTGGGCTTTGGCCTGGGCTTTTCGTCCATCTCGCCGTGGTCCGGCGAAGGGCTGTCGGCCAAGACCATCGGCTATTCCACGGCCGGCTGGCTGTTGTTCACCCAGATCGCGGCATCGGCCATCGGCGGTTTCCTGGCCGGGCGCCTGCGTGTGAAATGGGCCGGGCTGCATACCCGTGAAGTCTATTTCCGCGATACCGCGCACGGGCTGCTGGCCTGGGCCGTGGCCTCGCTGGCTACTGCTGCGCTGCTGGGCTCGGCCGTGGGCAGCGTCATCTCCGGTGGCGCCAAGACACTGGGTGCTGCCGGCGGTGCCTTGGGTACCGGGGCTGCTGCGGCCACCATGGCAGTGGGCCAGGACGGTGCGCGTCCGGCTGGCGGCGCTGGCGACATGGCCGATCGCTTTTCCGGTTACTTCATCGATTCGATGTTCCGTAGTGGTAACACCGCTAATGCAGGTAATGCAGGTGCTGCATCGTCCGCAAACCAGCCCGCAGTGCCGGCCGCAACCGACGGCGCTGCTGCTGCGCCGGTGGCCCCCTTGGCAGCTCCGACGGCCGCTGATGGTCGCGATCTGACGCAGGCCCAGCGCATGGAAGTGGTGCGTGTATTTGGCTATTCGCTGGCGAGCGGCAAGCTGGCCGATAACGACCGCCGTTACCTGGGCCAACTGGTGGCGCGCCATACCGGCGTATCCCAGGCCGATGGTGAAAAGCGTGTCACCGATACCTTCGCGGCCTACCAGGGCGCTATCGCTGACGCCGGCACCAAGGCCAAGGAAGCCGCCGACGCTGCCCGCAAGGCTGCTGCCTACGCCTCGCTGTGGATGTTCCTGGCCCTGCTGTGCGGTGCTTTCGTGGCCAGCCTGCTGGCGACCTATGGTGGCCGCCTGCGCGACCGCAACGAGCTCTACGCTGAGGCAGTGGTCCGTCGCGACGGCCGCCTGGGCGAACCCGAACTGCACTGAAACCTGACGACATCGACCTGAACCCCAACCTTGAGAGGAGACTGACATGGGCGCAATTCTGCTCTGGCTACTGGGTATCCCCATCCCCATCATCCTGCTGCTGATCCTGTTGTTCTGAGGACGCAGGAGACGCAGTAGACGTAATACTCGCAGTAGATTCAGCAAGGGCGGCCAGATGGCCGCCCTTGTTCGTTGATGGGAAGGGATTTCCCCGCACTTCGTTTCAGCGGTCCCTGTTTCAACGGTGTCAAAGCTCCATGTAATCGAAGGACTTGATGCCGTCGAGCTTGAGAAAGCCCTGAACGATGCGATGAAATTCCTTCTCCGAGGTATGCGAGAGCACGATGGACACTTCGTCGAAAGCGCCGCCGTCGGCTTCGCGCCTGACCACGAATTTGCTCACCCGCGCCGCCGAGGCACCCATCAGTTGGTGTAGATGGCCGATATTGAAAGTATCGGCCTGGACCAGGAAGGTAATGCCGCGCTTGTGCTTGTCGGCGAAATAGCGCCGCTCCAGGGGCTTCATCCCGGCCAGGATCAGCAGCACGATGGAGGTCCCGGCCACGGCGGCGACATACATTCCGCCACCGACGGCCAGGCCGATGGCGGCCACTGTCCAGAGGCTGGCGGCGGTGGTCAGGCCACGGATGATTTCTCCGCGCAGCAGGATCGACCCTGCGCCCAGGAAGCCGATGCCCGAGACCACCTGAGCTGCCATCCGCGAGGGGTCAAGGACCACCTTGTCGGACTGCAGGATCCCGGAAAAACCATAGGCCGACACCAGCATGATGAGCGAAGAGCCGACACAGACCAGCATGTGGGTACGCAGGCCGGCTGCCCAGGAAAGGCGTTCACGTTCGATGCCGATCAGGCTGCCGAGAACGGCAGCTGCGGCCAGGCGGAGGATGACGTCCGTTGCGGGGAGCATGGATTCTCCTTCTGAAGGGATGGGAGGCAGCTTACGCAATGCTCAGCCTGGAAGGCATGGATGAGCTTGCGTAAGCCTGTGGAGCGATGTCTGATCGTTAAAAGTATATATTATTTATATTGTTTGATCTTTACCGCTGCCATTCGGGGATCCCATTGCCGATAGGTGATAGCCCTTGAGCCTGGCGTGCGAGCGGTGCCTTGGTCATTGATGCCAATGACGCCGCATGCACCGGACACGTCCTTGCCGCTTCAATCTTCCTCGACCCAATCCACCACCGCGCCCAGCGAGCGCAGGTTTTCCACGAACTTGGGATGGGCGCGTCGGATCGGCAGGGCATTGCGGATTTCCGAGCGACCTTCGATGCTGGCCGCCACCATGAACAGCGCAATGGCCACCCGGATGATGTACGGACTTTCCACCGAGGCCGGCGTCAGCGGCAGGCCGCCGAAGGTGATCAGCCGATGCGGGTCGCCCAGGAAGACGTGGGCGCCGAACTTGGACAGTTCACTGCTCCAGCCCATGGCGCCGTCATAGATCTTGTTCCAGAACATGGTGTTGCCATCGGCCTTGACCCCCAGCGCGATGAAGATCGGCAGCAGGTCCACCGGCAGGTAGGGCCAGGGCGCGGCCTCCACCTTGGTGAGGATGTTGCTGGTGAAAGGCTTGACGACTTTGAGCGGGCCGTTCTGGCGGGTGTGCGACCAGCCGTTTTCGTGCACCACTTCCACGCCGAACTTGGCGAAGGTGCGATCGATCAGCGGGAACTGCTCCGGCGCGCTGTTGCGCACCCGCACCTGACCGCCGGTGATGGCGCCCATGGCCAGGAAGGTCGCGATCTCGTGGAAATCCTCGTCGAAGCGGAATTCGCCGCCCCCCAGTTTTTCACCGCCACGCACCGTCACGCGCGAGGTGCCGATACCATCGATCTGCACGCCCATCATCGCCATGAACCGGCAGAACTCCTGCACGTGCGGCTCGGAGGCGGCATTGGTCAGCACCGACTCCCCGCCGGCCGAGGCCGCGCAGAGCACGAAGTTTTCAGTGGTGGTCACCGAGGCATAGTCCAGCCAGTGATGGTTGGCCTGCATGCGGCCGCTGGTGCGGATGATGAGCGAATCGGGACTGCTTTCCACCCGCGCGCCGAAACGCTGGAACACCTCCACGTGCGGATCGATTTCCCGCACGCCCAGGGTGCAGCCCTTGACGTCGTTTTCCAGCCGCGCCACACCGAAGCGCGCCAGCAGGGGCGGTACCAGCATGATGGAGGAACGCATTTCCTCCGGCAGATGGTGAATTTTTGGGTCGAAGCAGGTATCGCGGTGATGCAGTTCCAGGATGCCGCTGGCATAGTCCACCGATACCTCGCTGCCCAGCACGCGGAAGATCTCCAGGATCTTCTTGACGTCGGTGATCTCGGGGATGCCGATCAGACGTAGCGGTTGGTCGGTCAGCAGGGTGGCGCAGAGGATGGGCAGCACTGCATTCTTGTTGGCGGAAGGAATGATGTCGCCGCGCAGCGGGCGGCCACCGTGTACGATGAGATTGGACATGAAGGTAAGTTGAATCGGGCTGACAAAATCGACCGGAGCGGGGCAATGCCTGGGTCCGGCCTGGAATGGACAGATTATGCGCCGGCCGGTTGCAGGCAGGGAAGCAAATTTGCGGCGGCGCGGCGTCTTGTCTTATTGTCACTAGAACGCATTTTTAAGCTTCACTTTATCGATGCAAAGCTGAACGTTGCTGCATCATCGGCCAAGTTTCCGTATCATGGCCGGTCTTGAATGAATGCTCCGACTGAGGTTTTCGACGATGTTTTGTACGCAGCAGCCCCGTTCCGACGATAGTTTCCCTTTGTTTCTGCAGATTTTGCGCCGCGCTGGCGTGTTGGCCAGGCTCCTGATGTGCAGCGTCCTGCTGCTGATGTTGACAGTCATCTCGGGCAAGGTGAGCGAGGCGCAGGCGGCCGGTTCCAGCGCCGGCAAGCACAGGCCGGCCGCGAGCGGCGCCAAGGGACGCAAGCGGGTAGTGCGCAAGAAG
>NZ_AEEC02000011.1 GCF_000300975.2 Herbaspirillum frisingense GSF30
CTGCATCCTGCCGGTCCTGCCCTTCCTGCTGGCCCGCGCCGACCAGCCATGGCGGCTGCGCCTGGCGCTGCTGGCGGGCATGGCGCTGGTGTTTGCTGCCGTGGCCACGCTGGCTGCGGTGGGTGCCAACTGGGCCGTCCATGTCAATGAAGCGGGTCGCGTCGCAGCCATGCTGGTGCTGGCCCTGTTCGGTCTGACGCTGATGTCGCCCACGCTGGCCACACTACTGGCGCGCCCGGGCGTACTGCTGGGCAATGTGCTGGCCGAGCGCGGTGGGACGCCACGGGGCGGGCGCGAGAGCGTAGCCGCAGCCGTGCTGCTGGGCGCGGCCACCGGCCTGCTATGGACACCCTGCGCCGGCCCCATCCTGGGCCTGGTGCTGTCGGCCGCCGCCTGGGCCGGCCCGACGCCGCACACTGCCACCCTGCTGCTGGCCTACGCCAGCGGGGCGGCCTGCATGCTGGCCGTGGTCCTGTCCGCTGGGGCCGGTGTGATGGCTGTTCTGCGCCGTCGGCTGGGGATGGGTGAGTGGCTGCGCCGGCTGCTGGGCGCAGCCGTGCTGGCCGGGATCGCCAGCATTGCCGTGGGCGCGAGCCTGCCGCTGGCGGCGAAGGCCAGCCCTACCGAAGATATTGAGACCCGCCTGCTCGAGTTGCTGGCACCGCCACGCGGGCCAGTTGCCGCAGCCATGGCTGGCGGCGCAATCGATCATCCGGCGGAGACGGCCAGGCGCCCCTACCGCAGCAACCTGCCGGTCGAAGGCGCATTGCCGGCCCTGGACGGTGCCGTGCAGTGGCTGAACTCGGCCCCGCTATCGGCGCAACAGTTGCGCGGCAAGGTGGTGCTGGTGGATTTCTGGACCTACTCCTGCATCAATTGCATCCGCACCCTGCCCTACATCCGGGCCTGGGCCGAGAAATACCGTGATCAGGGCCTGGTGGTGATCGGGGTGCATACCCCCGAGTTCGCCTTCGAGCGCAAAGTGGACAACGTGCGCCAGGCCGTGAACGAATTCAAGCTCGACTTCCCGGTCGCGGTCGACAGCGAATTCCGCCTGTGGCGCGCCTTCGACAACAACTACTGGCCGGCGATCTACCTGGCCGATGCCCAGGGCAAGCTGCGCTACCACCAGTTCGGCGAAGGGCGCTACGAGAGCACCGAAGAGGCCATCCGGGCCCTGCTCAAGGAGGCCGGCCAGAGTGCGAAAGGCAATGACGGAGATGCTGCGGTGAAGCCCAACGCCACCGACATCCAGGCCGCGCCGGACCTGGCCCGGCTGGCTTCACAGGAAAGCTATCTGGGCTATCGCCAGGCCACCGGCATGGTCTCGCCAGAACGGCTGCGGCCCGATGTGGCGATGCACTACAGCGCCGCGCCACTGCAACTGAATCAATGGAGTCTGAGCGGCACCTGGAAGGTCGGTGCCGAAGCGGCGAGCCTGCAGCAGGCCGACGGCAGCATCGCCTACCGTTTTTCGGCACGCGACCTGCACCTGGTGCTCGGCCCCGGGGAAGACGGCCGGCCGGTGCGCTTCGTGGTCAGCGTGGATGGCCAGGCGCCGGAGGAACTGCATGGTGCCGACATCGATGCCGCCGGCAAGGGCACGGTCAGCCGCACCCGGCTGTTCCAGCTGGTGCGCCAGCGTGGCGGGGTCAAGCCGCGTCTTTTCGAGGTGCGCTTCCTCGACCCCGGCGCCACTGCCTACGCCTTCACCTTCGGCTGAGTTGCCCGAGCTGGCCAGACCACTCACATCGTTTTCAAGAGAAAGGAAGACACCATGCGCACCATGATCGGCTGGATCACCGCATTGGCCATCTCGGCCAGTCCCTGTGCCTGGGATACCCACGCACCGGAGCAGGCGCAGGCCGCAGCCGCCCTGGCGGCTTTGTCCACCGCTGCCGGGAAGCCCGCGCCATCGGCGGCGTTACCTGCCCCCTGATTTTTCATCGCTTCATCGCTTCATCACTTCATCACTTCAAAAGGACCAGACATGAAACTGTATCTCAACGACATCTCCTCGGCCGCCTCGCGCGTGCGCATTGCCCTGGCCATCAAGCAGATCGAGGTCGACGTGCTGCCGGTCTCCATCCTCGGCGACGATCCGGAAAACCGCCGCGAGGACTACCTGCGCATCAATCCGCAAGGTCTGGTGCCGGCCCTGGTGACGGATCAGGGCGGGCTGATCACGCAATCCATCGCCATCATCGAATACCTGGACGAGCTGCATCCTGAGCCACCGCTGCTGCCCCGTGAACTGGAACAGCGCGCGCTGTCGCGCTCGGTCGCCATCGCCATCGCCGCCGAAATCCATGCGCTGGTCCCGCCCCGGGTGGCGCGCCGGCTATCGACCCTGCCCGGGGTGACGGCTGCGGAGATCGCCGACTGGAACCGGCACTGGGTGATGGAAGGTCTGCAGGCCATCGACCGCCTGCTGCAGAGCCACCAGGCCGGGCCGTTCGTCGGTGGTCAACAAGCTTCGCTGGGTGACATCCTGCTGTTCCCGCAGACGGTCAATGCCGAACGCATGGGCATCGACCTGTCGCAATGGCCGACGCTGGCGGGCATCCATACGCGGCTGGCGGGCATGCCCGCCTTTGCGGAAAATGCCCCGGCCCCGCGCACATGACAGCGGGTACGCGCCGGGGCATGGGCGACCTCGGGTTCAGAACCTGTAGGTCGCCGTGAACGACACGGCCCGCGGCGCCCCCGGGATGATCTGGGAGGCGCCGGTGGCACTGGCGTAGTAGCGGCGGCCGGCCAGATTGGTCGCGGCCAGGGTGAAATCGGCGCGCTGCAGGCGATAACCCACCATGGCATCCCAGCGGGTATAGGCGGGCAACTCGACCAGGTTGTCGCGGTCGGCGAAACGCGCGCCCTCGACGATCAGGCCGGTCTCGCCGAACCAGCCAAGCGGCGGCGCGTAGGAGACGAACAGGCTGCCATTGCGGGCCGATACGCCGCTGGCGCGCTTGCCGGTGAATTGCGGTTCGGCCTGCAGCACCTTGGCGTTCTGCTGCGTCCAGCCGGCACGCAGGAACCAGTGGCGCAGCACTTCACCGGCCACGCTGAACTCGACGCCGCGATTGCGCTCCAGCCCGGTCTGGTAGAAGGTACCCGGCTTGAGGGGATCGGCCACGGTGCGGTTGTAGAGCTCCAGCTGGAACCAGGCCAGGGTGGTGCTGATCCGGCGATCGAGCCAGTCGCTCTTGAGGCCGGTTTCGACCTGGCGGCTGTACTGCGGGCCGAGGTCATTGGCATTGCCGTCGGCGCCGGGCGTGATGCCGATCACGTCCCCTCCGACCGGGGCGTAGTTCTTGCTCCAGGACAGGTAGAGGTGCTGGTCGGGGATGGCCTCCCACACTGCCCCCACGCGCGGGCTCAGGGCATGGCTGGAGCGCTCGCTGCGCAGATTCCTCAACTGGTTGCGCGAGTCAATCTCGAAGTCGTCCCAACGCAGGCCGAACAGGCCTTTCAGGCGGCCGCCCAGATCGATCTGGTCCTGTGCATAGATACCCAGGTTGCTGGCCTTGTGATAGTTCATCTGCCACGGCTGGGGAACCACGCCTTTGTTGTCGCGATTGTCGGGATTGCGGAGGGAGACCGGGGTGGCCGACCCCATCCACAGCCGGGGGTCGCGCTTCTGCCAGGCATATTCGACGCCGGCCAGCAACTCGTGCTGCAACGGCCCACTGGCGAGCTTGCCCAGCAGCTCCAGGTTGGTCTGCAGGTTGCGCTGGAGCAGGTTCTGCTGGAAGCGGCTACGCTGGACCTGCTGCAGGTTGCGGGTGCTGCTGACGAAGGACTGCGAGACGAAGCTATTGTCGAAGTCGCTATCGAGTTCGAACAGGCTGATGCCGTGACGGATACTCCAGTCCGGCGCCACGGCGCGCGTGAAGGTGGAGCGCAGGGCCAGCGTGGTATCGCGCAGCACGTCGCGTCCGGCAGCACCGAAGAACTTGCCATCATCGGCCACCGGCAAGGCATAGGCGGTGGCCGTATTGCGCGGGGAGAGCGCGGTCACACGCGCCGGCACGCCGCGGTCGGGGGTGCGCAGGAACTCCTGGTATTCGGCCTGCAGCAGCCAGCTGTCACGGCCGGATTCCCACTTCACCGACGGCGCGAAATACTGGCGGGTGCCGCGCACCTCATCGCGGAAATTGCCCTCGTGCTCGCGGCCGAGGTTCAGGCGCATGGCCCATTGCGCATCGAGCGGACGGTTCCAGTCCAGCGCCACGCCCTGCTGGCCGTAGCTGCCGAAGGTGGCCGAGGCCTGACCGAAAGCTTCCTGACCCGGCTGCTTGCTGATGCGATTGATCACGCCGCCGCCACTGCCCCGCCCATACAGGACGGCGGCCGGTCCCTTGAGGATTTCGATGCGCTCGATGGTGCCGAGGCTGCGCACGTATTGGGCGTCGTCACGCACGCCGTCCAGCAGCATGTCGCCAGCATTGGAAAAGCCACGGATGCGGAAGGCGTCGAAACGGGTGTCGGAGACATTGGAAATGCCCGGCACCCCCGTCAATGCGGCCGCCATGTCGCGCCCGCCGTAGGCCATCACCCGTTCGACGGCGACGCTTTGCACGGTCTGCGGTATGTCGGTGAGCTCGGTGGCGGTGCGGGTGGCGCTACTGAGCTTGCCGGGACGCGGATCACCCTGGCTGCGCCGGTCGCGGACCTCGACGGCGGGCAGGCGGGAGGTGACGGTTTCTTCCTGGTCGTCAGCAGTGGGGGCAGCCAGCAAAGGCAGGGCCGGCATGGAAAGCACGGCAGCAGCCAGCGCCGAAGGCAAGGCTCGCAGACGGAAACCGGATCGGACAACAGGCGAATCGGACATGGCAGCTTTTACTCCAAGGGAATAGAAAGGCGCCGATTCTAATGGGGCAGATGCTAATGATTCTTATTTGTATCGCGACATTTGCTGACCGATTCGTAGTAGAAGGATTTTCTCGTCAGATATCGATAGCTGATTCAAATAAGTTCTGCCTGCGGCTCGAATAGTGTCGAGAAATTTGTTTCTGCCGCCCGAGCCAGCTTCATTGCCCGCCCCCACAAGGGGATTCGCCGACTGTTTCCGCAAGGCAAGTACAGCAGGTATCTTTTTAAGCCGAATCCCTTATAATCTAAGGAGTTAACGACTATCGGCGGCAGGCGCCACACTGGCCGCCGTTTTTATTTATGGCAATCAAACACTACCTTCAGTTTTCCGACTTTACGCTTGATGAATACGAGTACGTGATCGAACGTTCCCGTGTGATCAAACGTAAGTTCAAGAATTACGAGCCCCACCACACTCTGGCCGACCGCACGCTGGTGATGGTGTTCGAGAAGAACTCGACCCGCACCCGCCTCTCCTTCGAGGCCGGCATGCACCAGATGGGCGGTGCCGCGATCTACCTGAACACCCGCGACAGCCAGCTCGGCCGCGGCGAACCGGTGGAAGATGCGGCCCAGGTGATGTCGCGCATGTGCGACGTCATCATGATCCGTACCTACGGCCAGGAGATCATCGAGCGCTTTGCCAAGCATTCGCGCGTGCCGGTGATCAACGGCCTGACCAACGAGCAGCATCCCTGCCAGGTGCTGGCCGATGTCTTCACCTTCATCGAGCAGCGCGGCAGCATCCAGGGCAAGATCGTGGCCTGGGTGGGCGATGCCAACAACATGCTGTATTCGTGGCTGCAGGCGGCCGAGGTGTTCGGCTTCCACGTCAATGTCTCCACCCCCAAGGGCTATGACATCGACCCGGCCCAGGTCTCGCCCGGGAACACGCACTACACCTTCTTCGCCAATCCGGCCGATGCCTGCCAGGATGCCGACCTGGTCACCACCGACGTATGGACCAGCATGGGCTTCGAGGCGGAGAACAATGCGCGCCTGAAGGCCTTCGACGGCTGGATCGTGGACCAGGCCAAGATGTCGCGCGCCAAGAAGGATGCACTCTTCATGCACTGCCTGCCGGCCCACCGTGGCGAGGAAGTGGCCGCCGAGGTGATCGACGGCCCGCAGTCGGTGGTCTGGGAAGAGGCGGAAAATCGCCTGCACGTCCAGAAGGCCCTGCTCGAGTATCTGGTGCACGGCAAGTTCGACCAATGAAATTCCGGGCTGGGCATGACGCCCAGCCCGCCAGTCCTAGTCAATTCATCCTCATCGCAACGTCAAGATCATGTCCAACATCCTGCAATCCGTCCCGGTCAATCAAAAAGTCGGCATCGCCTTCTCCGGCGGCCTCGATACCAGCGCCGCGCTGACCTGGATGCGCCAGAAAGGCGCCGTCCCCTACGCCTATACCGCCAATCTGGGCCAGCCGGATGAGCCGGACTACGACGCCATCCCCAAGAAGGCCCTGCAATACGGTGCCGAGCTGGCGCGCCTGATCGACTGCCGCGAACAGCTGGCCAACGAAGGTATTGCCGCCCTGCAGAGCGGTGCCTTCCACATCTCCACCGCCGGCATCACCTACTTCAACACCACCCCGCTGGGCCGCGCCGTGACCGGCACCATGCTGGTGGCCGCGATGCGCGACGACAACGTCGATATCTGGGGCGACGGCAGCACCTTCAAGGGCAACGATATCGAGCGCTTCTATCGCTATGGCCTGCTGGTGAACCCCAACCTGAGGATCTACAAGCCCTGGCTGGACAGCACCTTCATCAACGAACTGGGCGGCCGCAAGGAAATGTCCGAGTTCATGATCAAGTCCGGCTTCGACTACAAGATGTCGGTGGAAAAGGCCTACTCGACCGACTCCAACATGCTGGGCGCGACCCACGAAGCCAAGGACCTGGAGTTCCTGAACAGCGGCATCAAGATCGTGCAGCCCATCATGGGTGTGGCGTTCTGGCGCGATGATGTCGAAGTCAAGGCCGAGACCGTCACCGTGCGCTTCGAAGAAGGCCGTCCGGTGGCCCTGAACGGCAAGACCTTCGACAGCATGACCGACCTGATCCTGGAAGCCAACCGCATCGGTGGCCGTCATGGCCTGGGCATGAGCGACCAGATCGAGAACCGTATCATCGAAGCCAAGAGCCGCGGCATCTACGAAGCCCCGGGCCTGGCCCTGCTGTTCATCGCCTACGAGCGCCTGGTCACCGGCATCCACAACGAAGACACCATCGAACAGTACCGCGACAACGGCCGCAAGCTGGGCCGCCTGCTGTACCAGGGCCGCTGGTTCGATTCGCAGGCCATCATGCTGCGCGAAACCGCCCAGCGCTGGGTGGCGCGCGCCATCACCGGCGAAGTGACGGTGGAACTGCGTCGCGGCAATGACTACTCGATCCTCAACACCGAGTCGCCCAACCTGACCTACCACCCGGAACGCCTGACCATGGAAAAGGGCGAAGGCAGCTTCTCCGCCATCGACCGTATCGGCCAGCTGACCATGCGCAACCTGGACATCGCCGACACCCGCCAGAAGCTGGCGATCTACCAGGGCACCGGCCTGCTGGATTCCAGCACCGCCGTGTCGCTGCCGCTGCTGGGCAAGGATGAGAAGTAATTCCTGCAGGATTCCCCCTTACACCGTTTAATGGAAGCGATTCGATGAGCACCCAATTCGACAACGTCACCGTCCTCAAGAAGGGCAATGTCTATTTCGACGGCAAGTGCGTCTCGCACACCGTGCTGCTGGCCGATGGCAGCAAGAAGACCCTGGGCGTGATCCTGCCGTCTTCGCTGAACTTCAGCACCGGCGCGCCGGAAATCATGGAAATCAACGGCGGCAGCTGCCGCGTGCGTTTGAAGGGCGAAGAAGCCTGGAATACCTATGCTGCGGGTACCACCTTCAGCGTGCCGGGCAACTCCAGCTTCGACATCGAAGTGACCGAGACCCTGGACTACGTCTGCCACTTCGGCTGATCGCCAGCAAAGCAGAATGAAAAAGCCGTCGGTAGCGATACCGACGGCTTTTTTACGTGCAGGAAAACGCGTACTCAGATGAAGACCGGTTCCGGCTCCAGCTGCACCCCGAACTTCTCCAGCACGTCATCCTGAATCGCCTTGGCCAGCCTGGCGATTTCGGCACCGCTGGCGCCGCCCCGATTGACCAGTACCAGTGCCTGCTGTTCGTAGACACCCGCCCGCCCCATGGACTTGCCCTTCCAGCCGCAGCGGTCGATCAGCCAGCCGGCGGCCAGCTTGTAGTGATCGTCATCGACCCGATAGCTGACCAGGTTGGCGTATTGCGCCAGCAGGCGATCGCGCAGGCGGGCCGGTACGATGGGGTTCTTGAAGAAGCTGCCGGCATTGCCGATGCGCGCCGGGTCGGGCAGCTTGCGGGTGCGGATGGCGATGACGGCCTCGGCGATGTCACGCGGCCCGGGCGCGGTGATGCCCTGCTGTTCCAGCGCCTGCGACACATCGGCATAGTTGGCGTTGGCGATCCAGCGCCTGGGCAGGGCGAAGCTGACGTCAAGCACGATGGCGCGGTCACGCAGTGCGTGCTTGAAGACGCTGTCGCGATAGCCGAAGCGGCAGGCCTCGCGGTCCAGCGTCAGGATCTCGCCGCGCTCGAGATCGAAGGCGCGCAGGCTGTGGAAACGATCCTTCAGTTCGATGCCGTAAGCGCCGATGTTCTGGATGGGCGCGGCGCCCACGCTACCGGGAATGAGCGAGAGGTTTTCCAGTCCGCCCAGCCCCTGCGCCAGCGTCCACTGGACAAAGCCGTGCCAGCTTTCGCCGGCGGCGGCGCGCACGTAGGTAAAGTCCTCGTCCTGACCGGTGATTGCCATGCCGCGGCCTTGCATATGCAGCACGAGTCCACCGAAATCCTGCGTCAACAGCAGGTTGCTGCCGCCTCCGAGCACCAGCCGGGGCAAGCTCATCAGGGAGGCATCGGCGCGCAGCGCCTGCAGGGTTTCCACAGCATCGACGGGCAGGTAGGCGTGGGCCTGGGCGTCGATGCCGAAGGTATTGAGGGCGCGCAGGGAAACGGCGTGCTGGACGGGAAGCGAAGACATGGTCATAGGGCAGCGATTATAGCGCTCCGGAGGCCGGAGATTGGCTGTCGGCGGGACGACGATGGCGGCGGCGGCCCCACTCCGCTAGAATCACGGGTCAGACGCCGGCCTCCGCCGGCTGCAAGAACATAAGGATAAAGCCATGCCCTCATTCGATACCGTCTGCGAAGCCAATCTGGTCGAAGTCAAGAATGCCGTAGAACAAGCCAACAAGGAAATCTCCACCCGCTTCGACTTCAAGGGTACCGACGCCCGCGTCGAACAGAAGGAACGCGAACTGACCGCCTTCGCCGATTCCGATTTCCAGCTGAGCCAGGTGCGCGACGTGCTCACCAACAAGATGACCAAGCGCAACGTCGACGTGCGCTTCCTGGACGAAGGCAAGATCGAGAAGATCGGCGGTGACAAGGTCAAGCAGGTGATCAAGGTCAAGAACGGCATCGAAAGCGACGATGCCAAGAAGATCGTGCGCGTCATCAAGGACAGCAAGATGAAGGTGCAAGCCAGCATCCAGGGCGATGCCGTGCGCATCACCGGCGCCAAGCGCGATGACCTGCAGGCCGCCATGGCGCTGCTGCGCAAGGAGATCAAGGACATTCCGCTGGAGTTCAACAACTTCCGTGATTGATCCCCGGGCCTGATCAGGCCTTGCAATGAAAAACGCCGGCAATTGCCGGCGTTTTGCTTGTGCGCTGCTTGAAGCGGATCAGGTCAGACCCGATCAGGCCCGATCAGGCGGCATCGCGCTCGTCGCCCACCAGACGGCGCTGCTTGACGGAGTCGGCTAGGCCTTGCAGCACCTGCAGGCTTTCTTCCCAGTTGATGCAGCCATCGGTGATGGATTGGCCGTAGGTCAGCTCCTTGCCCGGCACCAGGTTCTGGCGACCTGCGACCAGATGCGACTCCACCATCACGCCGACGATGCGGGTGTCGCCACCGGCGATCTGGCGGCCGATGTCGGCGCAGACGGGTATCTGGTTTTCCGGCTTCTTGGAACTGTTGGCGTGCGAGGCGTCGATCATCAGGCGCGCGGCCAGGCCGCTCTTGGCGATGTCCTGGCAGGCCGCTTCCACGCTGGGCGCATCATAGTTGGGCTGCTTGCCGCCGCGCAGGATGATGTGGCAATCCTCGTTGCCGGCGGTGGAGACGATGGCCGAGTGGCCACCCTTGGTCACCGACAGGAAGTGGTGCGGCTGGGATGCCGCCTTGATGGCATCCACGGCGATCTTGACGTTGCCGTCGGTGCCGTTCTTGAAGCCCACCGGGCAGGACAGGCCAGAGGCCAGTTCGCGGTGCACCTGGGATTCGGTGGTGCGGGCGCCGATGGCGCCCCAGCTGATCAGGTCGGCGATGTATTGCGGGCTGATCACGTCCAGGAATTCGGTACCGGCCGGCAGGCCCAGGTCGTTGATGTTGAGCAGCAGTTCACGGGCAGCGCGCAGGCCATCGTTGATGCGGAAGCTGTTGTCCATGTACGGGTCGTTGATCAGGCCCTTCCAGCCGACGGTGGTGCGCGGCTTCTCGAAGTAGACGCGCATGACGATTTCCAGCTCGTTCTTGTGACGCTCGCGCTCCACCACCAGGCGGCGCGCATATTCCATGGCGGCCTTGGTGTCGTGGATGGAGCAGGGACCGATGACGACCATCAAGCGGTCGTCCTGACCGTGCAGGATGCGATGCAGCGCGGTGCGGGCTTCGGCGGTGGTGCGCTCAACCTTTTCGGTGCAGCCGAATTCGCGGATGAGATGCGAGGGGGGGACCAGTTCTTTCATTTCTCGGATGCGAAGATCGTCAGTGCGCGGCATTTTTTTCTCCTGGAGTGCTGCAAATATTCAGCTGGAAATTTGACCAAAAAAAAACCGCCATCACTGGCGGTTTTTTAGGAAATTCGGTTTTGTCTTTTTACGAACGCTTACCGCTTTTCACCGCCGTGGGGCTGGAATAGCTAAAGTAAAAATAAAAGTAAGCGCGGGCGAAAGACATGTCTGGCGTCATGGATTAATTGAAGCAGATATTCATAGTGCTACAAATCCGGGGCTTTGGCAAGGGAGATGCGAAAAATGGAATGATGCAGTGCTCATGCACATATTTCTCAAAAATTATGGGATATTTGGATGACTATTGCCTTATATGCGCCATTTAAGCCTCCAAGAGCAATAAAAAATCACGCCCCATGCAAGCCCTGCCCGTCTCCCGTGCCACTTTTTGCTGTGGTTATCCTGCAAAAAAAGCGGTAATTTGATCTGGCGACGTCTCCTTCAACGCCTCCACAGTAGCTTTTTCCATCCGCAGCCGACGAAAAAAAACCGCCGGCAAGCTCTCCGGCGGTCTTCATTGCAGTGTTGAACCTGCTTCTGCTGAACCTGGTCAGCTGGCTCAGGCGGTGCCACCCACGGTCACGCCATCCAGGCGCAGGGTTGGCTGGCCCACGCCGACCGGCACGCTCTGGCCTTCCTTGCCGCACACGCCCACGCCCGAATCCAGGCGCATGTCGTTGCCGATCATGGAGACCCGGTTCAGCACATCGGGGCCATTGCCGATCAGCGTGGCACCCTTGACCGGATAGGTGATCCTGCCATCCTCGATCATGTAGGCCTCGCTGGCGGAGAAGACGAACTTGCCGTTGGTGATATCCACCTGGCCGCCGCCGAAGTTGACCGCATACAGGCCGTTCTTGACCGAGGCCAGGATTTCGCCCGGGTCCTTGTCGCCGCCCAGCATGTAGGTATTGGTCATGCGCGGCATGGGCAGGTGCGCGAAGGATTCGCGGCGGGCGTTCCCGGTGACGTCCATCTTCATCAGGCGCGCGTTCATGGTGTCCTGGATATAGCCCTTCAGGATGCCGTCCTCGATGAGCGTGGTGCACTGGGTCGGGTTGCCTTCGTCGTCGATGTTGAGCGAGCCGCGACGGTCGGCGATCGTGCCGTCATCGACCACGGTCACGCCCTTGGCCGCCACGCGCTCGCCGATGCGGCCGGAGAAGGTGGACGAGCCCTTGCGGTTGAAGTCGCCTTCCAGGCCGTGGCCGATGGCTTCGTGCAGCAGGATGCCGGGCCAGCCGGGACCAAGTACCACGGTCATCGGTCCGGCCGGGGCCGGGCGCGCGTCCAGGTTGACCAGGGCGGTGGCAACTGCCTCCGAGGCGTACTTTTCCAGCAGCACGTCGGAGAAGTAGCCATAGTCATAACGACCACCGCCGCCACTGCTACCCATCTCGCGACGGCCATTCTGTTCGGCGATCACCGTCACCGAAACCCGCACCAGCGGGCGGATATCGGCCGCCAGCACGCCATCGGCACGCGCCACCAGCACCACGTCGTATTCGCCGGAAAGGCTGGCCATGACCTGCTTGACGCGCGGGTCCTTGGCGCGGGCGATGCGCTCCACGCGCTCCAGCAATTGCACCTTGGCGGTGGCGTCCAGCGAGGTCAGCGGATCGTGCGGCAGGTAGAGCGCGCGACCGCCGGCGGGGATCATGGACCCGGCCACCTTGATCTTGCCACTGCCCTGGCGGGCAATGGTGCGGGTGGCGGCGGCGGCGTCCATCAGGGCCGCTTCGGAAATCTCGTCGGAATAGGAAAACGCAGTCTTGTCACCCGACACGGCGCGCACGCCCACGCCCTGGTCGATGGAAAAGCTGCCGGTCTTGACGATGCCCTCTTCCAGGCTCCAGCCCTCGCTCTTGGTGAACTGGAAGTAGAGATCGGCGTAGTCGACCTTGTGCGTGAACATGTTGCCCAGGGCCTTGAGCAGCTTGGATTCGTCCAGGCCGAAGGGAGTCAGCAGCACGTCGCGCGCCACTTGCAGGGCGCCCATGTTGGGTTCAAATAATTTCATAGCGTCTTGTCGGAAGGCAAAAAAGGTCAAAGCTTGCGATGGCGAAGCGCCGGCAAGCTTTCTCGAACGTATTGTAGACGATGGGGGTCGATGTCGCCGATCACAAGGCCTTCGCCTTCCGGCAGGACCGACACGATCTCGCCCCAGGGGTCCACCAGCATGCTATGGCCCCAGGTGCGGCGGCCATTGACGTGCTCGCCGCCCTGGGCCGAGGCCAGCACGTAGCACTGGTTCTCGATGGCGCGGGCGCGCAGCAGCAGCTCCCAGTGGGCGCGGCCGGTGGTATGGGTGAAGGCGGCCGGCATCACGATCAGCGCGCACTCGCCCATGGCCCGGTAGAGCTCGGGGAAGCGCAGGTCATAGCAGACCGACAGCCCGACCCGGCCGAACGGCGCCTCGAAGCTGCGTACCTCGCCGCCATGTTCGATGGTGCGGGCCTCGTCGTAGCTTTCCTGCCCGCGCACGAAGTTGAACAGGTGGATCTTGTCATAGCGGGCGACGCGCTGGCCTTGCGGGTCGTAGACCAGCGAGGTATTGAGGACCTTGTCCGGGTCGGCCGACTGCAGCGGCAAGGTGCCGCCGACCAGCCATACCTGATGCTGGCGGGCCAGCGTCTGCATGAAGGCCTGGATCGGGCCGGTGCCATCGTCCTCGGCATGGGCCAGCTTGTCGCGTTCGTGACGGCCCAGCAGGGGCCAGTATTCGGGCAGCAACACCAGCTGCGCGCCCTGCTCCGCCGCCTGCGCCACCAGGCGCGCCGCACTGGCGAAGTTCTCTTGTACCTCGGGGGTGGAGACCATCTGGATGGCCGCCACCTTGAATGTCTGGCTCATGTCTGCCTCTTGTCTGCCATTTGCCTGGCACTTGCCTGACGCATCCGGCTATGGCGGGACGCGTGAATGATATGAAGGATGCTTCAGTATGGCCCATCCCGCGACTATCTGCAGGCGTCACCGATCGGGTTCAGGCACCTGAATTGATGGCCGGGCCGGGCGCAGGCTGACGACGCGGGGAGGCAGGGGCCACCGCCGGTGCCGGGGGCAGGTTATTGGCCGGTGGGGACTGCTCTTTGTCGTCCCGGCCCTTCTGCAGCACTTCCTTGGCGCGCTCGGCGTCCACCGGCGACACCTGCCCCTGCTTGACCACGATGGGGTCGCTCCACGGCCCGGTCACCTTGTATTCGAAACTGAGCGACTTCATCACCGGATTGCGCAGGAACAGCTGTGCCAGCAAGGTACTCACGCCCACCACCGGGTTGACCGCCATGGCCACCACCGAGGCCGTGCCCAGGTTGATCTCGGGGATCACCACCACATGCAGGTCCTGGGTTTCGCGGGCGATGTCGGCCGAGCCGCTCATCAGCACCGAGGCCGTCACGCCGGCCATCTTGAGATTATCAGTGGTGGCGATGCCGCGAGCGATGCTGGCGGTGCCGGCCACCGTATCGAAGGCAAAGCCTTCCGAGAAGACGTCGCGGAAGTCCAGCGTCAGCCGGCGCGGCAACGCCTGCAGGTTGAGCACGCCCAGCAGCTTGGCCGCGCCCGGATCGACCTTCAGGAACTGGCCCGAATGCACATCCATGTGGACCTGGCCGCCCAGGCTGGCCATGTCCATGGCATAGGGCGGCGCCTTCCAGCTCAGGTCGCCATCCAGCTTGCCGCGACCGCCGCGGATGGTACCGGGATACCCGAAGCGTTCCAGCAGCTTGCCGGCGTCCTCGACATCCAGTGCATAGGTGAAGTTGGAGGTATGGTTGCTGCCGAAGCTGAGCCAGTTGCCGGCGGCGCGGAACTGCGCATCGGGATTGGCCAGCAGCAGCCGGCTGATGCGCCATTCGCGCCCCACCGAGGTGACGATGTTGCTGGCATCGAGCTCCAGTCGGCCCAGCTTCTTGTCTCCCAGCTCAAACTGGTCGGCGCGGATGTCCAGGGCCGGCATCTGCACATTGTCGTCACTGCTGTCGGGCTGGGGCTGGGCCGCCTGTGCTGCCTGTACCGCTTGTGCTGCTTGTGCCGCCTCGGCCGATGGGCTGGACTTGGGAATGACCAGCGACGACAGGCGCGCCGTCACCTTGCCCGCGCCCTTGCCGCCGCTGGGTTCGTCCCAGGTGACGGTGCCGGCCGCCTGTTGCGACTCCAGGTTCATCTGCCAGGCATTGCGGCGATGCGTCGCCTCCAGGATCAGCTTGTTGAGTTTCTTGCCCATCAGCCTGAGCTCGCCCACCCGGGCCGAGACATTGTCCGGCTGCAGGTACTGCGTCACATCATCGCTGGCCAGGCGCCCCGCCGAGCTGGCTGCCGGACTGCTGCTACCCTTGCCGACCAAGTCGTTCTTCAGGGCCAGCCAGGCATCCAGGTCCAGGCTGTCGGTCGCCAGCGCCAGCTTGAGTCCGGACGGCGGCGTCGGCGCCGGCTGGTTCCAGCCGATGCCGCCACTGGCAACGCGCCAATTGCCACCACTGGCCACCACCCGTTCGCGCACATGGCGCGTGCTGATGTTCTGCCCGAGCGAGACGCGCAATTCCTCGCGCTCGATCAGCGGATCGGGCGAGGCCAGGGGCAGCAGGTCCACCCGCAACGGCAGAACGTCCTGTGCGCCCTTGCGCAAGGGTGCCGGCAGGTCCAGCCCCAGCCCGGCCAGGTTGGATTCGATGCTGACCTCGGGCTGGCGCTGCCGCACCTGCACCGTGGCGGTATAGCGGGCGCTCCCCGACAGGCGTGCCAGCAGGCGCTGCAGCGAGGGCTCGGTATATTGCCTGCGCAGCGCCTCGACATTGACCGCGCCCTCCAGCCGCACCTGGCTGCTGCCATCCTTCTGGGTGCCGCCGCTGATGGCCAGGCTGTCGCCCAGGAACTGGCCGCGCACGCCGTTGAGGGTGAAACCGCGTTCGTTGAATTCCACCTTGCCGGTGGTCCGATACAGCACCGGCAGGTCCGGCAGCAGGTCGACGTCGTTGTTGGCGAAGTGGAAGGCACCCTGGGCACGGGTATCGATCGCATGGTTCAGCGGCATCTGGAACTTCAGGTCCAGTCTGGCCTCACCAGTCGCACTGCTGTGCTCCATGACATTGCCGGTCCAGCGCGCCACCGGGCTCTGGTTCACGTACTGCAGGAAGGCCGGCATCGGACCATTGGCCACGCCATCGATTTCCAGCGTGGCTTCGTGCGAATCGACATCGGCCACCCGCGCCGACACCGGCCCCAGCCGCGCGCCCAGGCTGCGGGCGCTCTCGGCCTTGATCTCCAGGCGCGTGCGGTCGATGCTCAGGCGCCCACGCCCCTCTTCCAGCAAGGGCCACTCGGGTTCCTTGCCGTCACGCCCGAGATGGCCCGGGGTGTAATTCAGCTTGAGCCCCTCGAAGTCGCCACTCAGCTGGAACTGGCCCTTGGGCTGCTCGCCAGGCTTGGCGGTATGGAACGGGAAATCAGCCAGCGCGCCCTTGAGCTTGAACTGCACATCATGCAGGTTGCCCGCCATCAGCCCCTCGGTCAGCCAGCGTCGCAGGGGTTCGCTCATGTGCTGCGGCAGATAGCGCCGGATCGCCTTGACGTCGAAGCTGCTGATCTCGCCGGCCACGTCCAGGGTACCCGCCGACTTGCCCTGCAAGGGCAGCAGATGGCGACCGGACAGGCTGCCGGCCACGCCGGGCTGGCTGAACTGCATCTGGTCCAGATCCACCTGCAGTGTCTGATCCTTCAGATATTGCCAGCGCGCCTGAAGCTTCAGGGTATCGAAGGGCATGCTGGGCTCGGCAAACATGTCGGCGGGCAGATCGACCACCAGCTGCTGCGTATCCACCTTGACCGAACCGCCCTTTTCGGTGGCATCGATCTCGCCGCTCAGGTTGCTGAAGCCCGGGAAGCCCGCCCACTGGACACGCGCCTGCTGGGCCGGATTCTTGCGCGGCTCCACATGGGCCGCCAGGCCCTTCATGCCCAGGCCCTTGAAACGTCCCTGTACCCGGTAGGAACTCAGTTCCGGATAACTGCCCTGCCACTGCACGGTGAAATCGTTCAGTTCTCCGCGTGGCGCCAGGTCGTCCAGCAACTTGCGCTGCGAAGGTGCCAGCGGCAGCCGGGTCGCCAGTTGCGACAGCGTCTGCAGGTTCAGGTAGGTGGCCTTGACACTGGTGCGCTCGGCCTTGAGCGGGGTGGCCGGCTCGTAGCTCTCGGTGATCGAGGTCGGCGGCAGGACGAAGCCATCCGGGGTTTCTATCGAGAAATCCGTGAGGGTCACCTGGTGGCCGTTGGCACCGAAGGTGGGCACGCCGTCCTGCTGGCCGGCGCCCAGGGTTTCGCTGGCCGAGATGCGGCCATTGACGCGCTTGAGCGAGAGGGGCTCCAGCTGGCGCGACAACTGGGCGTTGAAATCGGCCAGGCTCAGGTCGGCGGTGAAATTGGCGACCTTGGCATGGTCCAGCGTGAGCCAGGCCCGCACCGAACCGCGACCGCTGTTGATGGCGATCGGGTAGTCCACCCAGGCGCGCCAGACCGCCAGGTCGGTATCGCGCAGGTCGGCATACAGCACGCCCTTCCAGCGCGTGATCTCGGAACTGCGGGCAAAGGCCGGATGACTGAAATCGGCCCTGACATCGAGCGGCGCCGAGGTCTCCTGCGGCGGATTGGCGCGCAAGGACAGGCGGTGGCGCAGCCAGCGGTTGTGCAGGATCAGGTTGACGTCTTCCAGCACCAGCTCGGGCGCCTTGCGCATTTCGTCATCCCAGCGCAGCTTGCTGTGACGGATCACGATCTCGCGCTGCGACAGCAGCCAATCCAGTGTACTGCCGTCACCCCCCGTGGGCACCGGGATGCCGGCCACGAAGAGCTTGCCGGCGGCATCGCGGCGGATCGCCAGGTCGGCGCCCTCGATGCTCAGGTTTTCCACCCGCAGCGCCGCCACCAGCACGCTGCTCCAGGACAAGGTGGTCGATACCCGCGGCAAGGTCAGCGCGGCCTCGCCCTGCTGGTCATGCACGGTAATATTGGACAGGGAAAGCTGCGGGCGCAGGCCGCTCCAGGAAGCGTCGATGGCCTCGATGCTGACGGCGCGCCCGATCTGGGCCGACACCAGATGTTCGATGCGCGGCTTGTAGTGGCCGATCTCGGGCAGCACCGCATAGCGCAGCACCAGGAACAGCGCGCAAAAGACGAAGTAGGCCGCCAGCAGCAGCTTGAGGGTGAAACCCAGCACATGGTGGCTGGCCCGGTTCAGGTGAATGTAGCTGCCCCGTGCAAATCGCCAGCACAGCGCCCAACGGCCAGGCTTGGGTGCGGCGTTATGTTTTTCGTGGGACATCAGGATGCAAAGGCAGCTCGGTATGGAATGAAATCGGGCAGGCCACATGATCGCATGGAAAACCTGACCATGCCATCGGCGCTGGGGATGTATGAGGGGCAAAATCACCGATAAGTTTAAAAAGGAAGGCTAGAATCCCCGTTATCGTGCAAAACGTCAGCCCGCTGTCAGCGGCCTGGATATTGTCTGTCACAGGGGCGCCCCGCTGAAGTGGCATTGACGCCGGTTTGCCTTCCTTTACATCCTGTCGTGGAGCTTTGCGGTCCCCTATGCCTGTTCATCAACGATCCCTGGTCGACGCCACCACCTCCCGCTACTACACCCGCTGGACCCAGGCCGACGCCGCCCGCCCGGCCCTGGTCCTGGCCGCCGCCGCCCAGCCCATGGACCGTGCCGGCATGCAGCAGCGCCTGCAGGTCGAGCTCGACGCCGGCCTGGCGCTGCCGGCGGCCATGCGGCGCCTGCGCAACCTGATCATCTGCGCCCTGATCACGCGCGACCTCGACGGCCGTGCCGACCTGGCCGAAGTGGTGGCAACCATGACCGGCTTTGCCGATTTTGCCGTGCAGACCCATCTGGCCGCGCTGATGCAGGAACAGACTGCCCTCTACGGCCAGCCCATCGGCGAGGAGTCCGGCCGCCCGCAGGAAATGATCGTGCTGGGCATGGGCAAGCTGGGCGGGGGCGAACTCAACGTGTCCTCCGACATCGACCTCATCTTCGTCTACCCGGAAGATGGCGACACCCGGGCCGAGGCCGGCCAGAAGTCGCTGTCCAACCATGAGTTCTTCGTGCGCCTGGGCAAGAAACTCATCGGCGCCCTGGCCGAGATCACCGAAGACGGCTTCACCTTCCGGGTCGACATGGCGCTGCGCCCCAACGGCAACTCCGGCCCGCTGGTGGCCAGCTTCAACATGGTCGAGGAATACCTGGTGCGCCAGGGCCGCGAATGGGAGCGCTATGCCTGGACCAAGGCCCGTGCCCTGACCGGCACACCGGAGGATATTGCCACCCTGGAGGCGATCAGCCGCCCCTTCATCTTCCGCCGCTACCTGGACTTCGGCTCCATCGACGCCCTGCGCTCCATGCACGGCCAGATCCGCGCCGAGGTCAAGCGCCAGGAGGCCCTGCACCCGGACCGCAGCAACAACGTCAAGCTGGGTCGGGGGGGCATCCGCGAGATCGAGTTCACCAGCCAGGTGTTCCAGCTGATCCGGGGCGGGCGCGACGTGGAACTGCGCGACCGCTCCACCCGCATCACCCTGCGCACCCTGGCCGCCAAGGAACTGCTGGCGCCCGAGGTGGTGCAGCAACTGCTGGACGCCTACAGCTTCCTGCGTGACCTCGAACACCGCCTGCAATACCTGGAAGACGCCCAGACCCACACCCTGCCCGTCAATCCCGACGACCTGCTGCTGGTGGCCCAGATGATGGGCTACCCGGACAGCGCGGCCCTGCTGCTTGAGCTGGAAGGCCAGCGCGCCATCGTCGCCGCCCAGTTCGACGCCATCTTCGCCGACAAGCAGTCCGGCGAAAGCGAAGCCGATGGCCCGGCCGTGAGCGTGAGCGAGAACGACAACCTGGAAGGCCTGGCCGACGCCCTGCGCCTGGTCGGCTTCCCGGAAGACGACGTCGAGGACGGTGCCCGGCGCCTGCACCTGACCTGGCAATCGCCGCGCATGCAGAGCCTGCCCGAGGCCAGCCGCAACCGGCTCAATACGGTCATCAACAACTGCCTGCCGCTGCTGGCAGCACTGCACTACGACGAACTGCCGGCCCTGGGACGGCTGCTGGATTTCCTTGAAGCCATTGCCCGCCGCGCCGCCTATCTGGCACTCCTGACCGAATATCCCTACGCCCTGCAGCGCCTGGTGCGCATGATCGGCGCCAGCGGCTGGGCCGCCACCTACCTGACGCGTCACCCCCTGCTGCTGGACGAACTGCTGGACGACCGCAACCTCAAGGCCGCCTCCGACTGGGCCGCCTTCTCCGACAACTGCCGGCGCCAGCTGGCCACGGCCGAAGGCGACACCGAACGCCAGCTCGACATCCTGCGCGAACTGCACCATGCCGAACAGTTCCGCCTGCTGGCGCAGGATCTGGAAGGCGACCTGTCGGTGGAAAAGCTGGCCGATGAACTCTCCGCCCTGGCCGACGTACTGGTGCAGGTGACCATCGAAGCGGTCTGGGGCACTATCACCCAGCGCCACCGCGAGGTCCCGCAGTTCGCCGTGATCGCCTACGGCAAGCTGGGTGGCAAGGAACTGGGCTATGCCTCCGACCTGGACGTGGTCTTCCTCTACGATGATGACGACCAGGAAGCCCCGGCCCTCTACGCCAAGCTGGCGCAGCGCTTCATCACCTGGATGACCAGCCACACCCCGGCCGGCACCCTGTTCGACATCGACATCGCCCTTCGTCCGGACGGCGCCAGCGGCCTGCTGGTGTCGCCGCTGTCGGCGTTCGAGAAATACCAGCTCAACGCCGCCTGGATCTGGGAACACCAGGCCCTCACCCGCGCCCGTTTCTGTGCCGGCGACAGCGCCATCGGCGAACGTTTCGAGGCGCTGCGCGAGCGCGTGCTGCGCCAGCCGCGCGACGCCGACAAGCTGGAAGAGGAAGTGCTTTCCATGCGGCGCCGCATGCGCGACGCCCATCCCAACCGCAGCATGATGTTCGACCTCAAGCACGACGAGGGCGGCATGATCGACATCGAATTCATGGTGCAGTACCTGGTCCTGCGCCATGCCTGCGACCACCCGCAGCTGACCGGCGACATCGGCAACATCGCGCTGTTGAAGCTGGCGGCGCAGCTGGGGTTGATCGATGCCCTCATGGCCGACGAGGCGGCCAACGCCTATCGCCTCTTCCGCAAGCTGCAGCACCAGATCCGGCTACAGGGCTCGGACCGGGCGCATATCGACGCCATCCGCGTGGAGCATGAACGTGCCTGCGTGATCCGGCTGTGGCAGCAGGTGTTCGGTTGAAATGGCCATGTCGGCGCAAAAGTGAAAAAAAAGGGATGCACCGGCCGGTGCATCCCTCTTTCCTGAAGGCGAACTGATCGCCAGGTGAAGATCAGTACTTGGGTGGCTGTTTGTCTTCGCGGCTGGCGCGACGATCGCTCGTGCTGCTGTCGCGGGAGGACGAGGAGCTTTCGCGGTCACGCGAGCGGGCGTTGTCGCGATTGGCATCACGTTCGCGGGCACGGCTGCTGCGATCGCTGTCCTTGGCATCCTTGTCCTTCCCATCTTTTCCCTTGGCGTCATCCTTGGCCGCATCGGCCGCGGGTGCCGGCGCCGGCGGCGTCACGGTCTGGATGCCCTTGGCCGCCATGTATTCGTGCATGTCCTTCCAGCCGGTGAAGATGCCGGCCTTCAGGGCATCGGGATTGCGCTGGTAGCAGTCTTCCAGGCTCTGGCCGGCCTGGCGGCAGCCGGCGCCCAGCGCGATGCCCTCGGCCTTGGCCTCTTCCGGGGTCTGCTTGGGCTTGGTGAAGCTGCTGACATAGTCGCACGCGGACAGCGACAGGCTGACGGCGGATATCAAGGCCAGGTTGGCCAACAGGCGACGGGCCTGGGATGAGCTTGCTGACATGCGTTCCCTCGTTGGGTCGGTTGCTCTTGTTGTTGACGGGCCTGCGGCCCTTGGCGGCAAACGGACAAAAGGCCATTGCAAGCGACGCTCGCAACAGCCTTCTGATCCTTTTGCAGGCTGATCCGTCTATTTTCACCTCGGCAAGCAGGCTTGCATACGAGGAAAAGAAGCCGAAACAGCCCTGAAATTGACGCTCCCGGCCAGGGAACCCCGGCCGGTGCGCCTTGACACGCGTACTGACAGGCCTTACTTGGCGGTCGCCAGGGCGACGGTCGTGTCCAGCATGCGGTTGGAGAAGCCCCACTCGTTGTCGTACCAGGACGACACCTTCACCAGACGGCCGGAGACCTTGGTCAGGGTGGCGTCGAAGTTGGACGATGCCGGGTTGTGGTTGAAGTCCACCGACACCAGCGGCTCGGTGTTGTAGGTCAGGATGCCCTTCAACGGACCGGCTTCTGCAGCGGCCTTCAGGACGGCATTGACTTCCTCCACGGTGGTGTCGCGCGAGGCCACGAAGGACAGGTCCACCAGCGAGACGTTGATGGTCGGCACGCGGATGGCGAAACCGTCCAGCTTGCCGTTCAGTTCCGGCAACACCAGGCCGACCGCGGCAGCAGCGCCGGTCTTGGTCGGGATCATGGACTGGGTGGCCGAACGGGCGCGACGCAGGTCTTCGTGATACACGTCGGTCAGCACCTGGTCGTTGGTGTAGGCGTGGATGGTGGTCATCAGGCCGGTTTCCAGGCCGATCTTTTCGTGCAGCGGCTGCACCAGCGGTGCCAGGCAGTTGGTGGTGCAAGAGGCGTTGGAGATGACGGTGTCGGACGCCTTCAGCACCTGGTGGTTCACGCCGAAGACGACGGTGGCGTCCACGTCCTTGCCGCCCGGAGCGGAGATGATCACCTTCTTGGCGCCGCCCTTGATGTGGGCGCTGGCCTTTTCCTTGGTGGTGAAGAAGCCGGTGCATTCCAGCACCACGTCCACACCCAGCTCGCCCCAGGGCAGCTCGGCCGGATTGCGCTGGGCCAGCACCTTGATGCGGTCGCCGTTGACGACGATGGAATCGCCATCGACGGTCACGGTGCCGGGGAACTTGCCGTGGGCGGTGTCGTACTGGGTCAGGTGGGCATTGGTCTTCGGATCGCCCAGGTCGTTGATGGCGACGATTTCGATATCGTGCTTCTTGCCGCCTTCGTAGTGGGCGCGCAGGATATTGCGGCCGATACGGCCATAACCGTTGATTGCTACGCGAATGGTCATGCTGTTCTCCTCAAGTAGTAAAAATCGATGCAAACCGATAGCCGGTAAAGCGACCTGCCCGTCAGCCTACGCCCTTGCGGCGCACTGGCCCGGTCATGATTCCGCCTTTTCCGGCCTTCCTGCCGTTCTTGTTCTTACCGCATCCACGCTCAGGACTTCAGCTGGCGCCAGACGAAACCGATTTCGTCCAGTTCACTGCCATCATCCCAGGTGAAGGTTTGTTCATAAAGCCTTTCGGCCCCCAGCGACTCGAAAAATTCCCCGGCGCCTTCGTTCTTGCTCAATACCCACGCCATCAGGCCGGTCGCGCCGGCGCTGATGAGAGTGGCCGCGACATTGGCCAGCAGGCGCTTGCCCAGGCCACGGCGCTGTTCATCGGGCAGCACGCAGATCGCGGTCAGCTCGGCATCGCAGCCGAAGCGGGCTTCGGCCAGCGTCATGCCGGAGGCAAAACCGATGATCTCGCCACCACTCTCGGCCACGAAGGTACAGGCCGCATCCGAGGAGGCTTCCAGCACCTGTTCCCACAGCTTGACGCTTTCCTCGGGCTTCAAATGGTCGAGGTAGCTGTCCGGCACCAGGCCGCGATAGCTGGCACGCCAGGCGTCGATGCGCACACCGGCGATGGACGCCGCATCACCCTTGCGGGCAAGGCGGATCAGGACCTGCTCGCTCATGGCTGGCGTAGCGCTCAAGCCAGCACTGCCTTGGCCTTGGCCACCACGTTTTCGACGGTGAAGCCGAAGTGCTTGAACAGCACGCCGGCCGGTGCCGATTCGCCGAAGGTGTCGATACCGACCACGGCGCCTTCCAGGCCCACGTACTTGTACCAGAAGGCGGTCACGCCGGCCTCGATGGCCACGCGCGGGATGCCACGCGGCAGCACCGATGCCTTGTAGGCCGAATCCTGGCGGTCGAACACGTCGGTCGAGGGCATCGAGACGATACGCACGGCGATGCCTTCGGCGCTCAGCGCATCGGCGGCCTTGGTGGCCAGCTCGATTTCGGAACCGGTAGCGATCAGCACCACCTTGGCATTGGGCGCATCACGCAGCACGTAGCCGCCACGGGCGATGTCCTTGACCTGGGCGTCGGTACGCTCCTGGAAGGGCAGGTTCTGGCGCGAGAAGATCAGGGTGCTGGGACCATCGTTGCGCTTGATCGACTCGGCCCAGGCCACCGCGGTCTCGGTGGTGTCGCACGGACGCCAGTTGTCCAGGTTGGGGATCAGGCGCAGGCTGGAGACGTGTTCCACCGACTGGTGGGTGGGGCCGTCTTCGCCCAGGCCGATGGAGTCGTGGGTGAACACGAACAGCGAACGGATCTTCATCAGCGCGGCCATGCGCAGGGCATTGCGGCTGTAGTCGGAGAAGGTCAGGAAGGTCGCGCCGAAGGGCAGGTAGCCGCCATGCAGGGCGATACCGTTCATCATGGCGCTCATGCCGAACTCGCGCACACCGTAGTTGATGTGGTTGCCGCGCTGGTCGGCGCGCACGGCCACCGATTCCTTCCAGTTGGTCAGGTTCGAGCCGGTCAGGTCGGCCGAGCCGCCCAGGAATTCCGGCAGTGCCTGCGCATAGGCCTGGATGGCGTTCTGGCTGGCCTTGCGGGTGGCGATGGTTTCCTTCTTTTCCAGCGTGGAATTGATGTAGGCGGTCACCGTCGATTCGAACGCGGCCGGCAGTTCGCCCTTCAGGCGGCGCAGCAGTTCGGCGGCTTCGGCCGGGAACTGGGCGGCGTAGGTATCGAAGGTCTGCTTCCAGCTGGATTCGAAGTCGGCACCGGTGGCCTTGGCATCCCAGGCGGCGTAGACATCGGCCGGGATCTCGAAGGGAGCAGAGGGCCAGCCCAGCGCTTCGCGCACGGCAGCGATTTCCTTGTCACCCAGGGCGGCGCCGTGCACCTTGTCGGTACCGGCCAGGTTGGGCGAACCCTTGCCGATGACGGTGCGGCAGCAGATCAGGGTCGGCTTGTCGGCCAGCTTGGCCTGGTGGATGGCGGCGCTGACCGCCTCGACGTTGTGGCCGTCCACGGCCGGGATGACGTTCCAGCCGTAGGCTTCGAAGCGCTTCGGGGTGTCGTCCTTGAACCAGCCTTCGACGTGGCCGTCGATGGAGATGCCGTTGTCGTCATACAGCACGATCAGCTTGGACAGGTTCAGCACGCCCGCCAGCGAGCAGGCCTCGTGCGAGATGCCTTCCATCAGGCAGCCATCGCCGACGAAGGCGTAGGTGTAATGATCGACCACGGACAGGCCGGGCTTGTTGAATTCGGCCGCCAGCAGCTTTTCGGCCAGCGCCATGCCCACGGCATTGGTGATGCCCTGGCCCAGCGGGCCGGTGGTGGTTTCCACGCCCGGGGTGATGTGCACTTCGGGGTGGCCGGCAGTCTTGGAATGCAGCTGGCGGAAGTTCTTGATGTCGTCCATCGACAGGTCGTAGCCGGTCAGGTGCAGCAGCGCGTACTGCAGCATGGAGCCGTGGCCGTTGGAGAGCACGAAGCGGTCGCGGTTGGCCCACTGCGGATTGGCCGGATTGTGGCGATAGTGCTTGGCCCACAGGGCGACTGCGATTTCGGCCATCCCCATCGGCATGCCCGGGTGACCGGAATTGGCTTTCTGAACTGCGTCCATCGCCAGCGCGCGGATCGCGTTGGCCATCTTGTCGGTGGGGAGAGTGGAAATCATGTCGATGTCTGTGTGTGCTGTGCTGGAGGCGCCGACTGGCGCATGAATCGGGTTCTGAAGCCAAAGCGCCCGCCCGGAATACCCGGGACAAGCGCGGGGCCGTATTTTACCAGAGTGCGTCGGGGGGATTAAAATTCGGGGTCGGCCTATGAATCGTCTGACAAGATTTTTCGATGTTTCTTGCATTTTCTTGATCTCCCTCGCCCCCAGGACCCTGCCCCATGCCTCGTTTCTATTTCCCGCACCCCCTGGCGATCGGTTCGGCCGTGGTCCTGCCCGAGCAGATCGCCCACCACGTGCAGGTGCTGCGCCTGCAGCCGGGCGACACCATCACCCTCTTCAATGGCGAAGGAGGTGAATACACCGCCAGCCTGACCGCCATCGAGAAGAAGCGCGCCCACGCCGAACCCAAGACCTTTTCCCCGCGCGAAGCCGAGCTGCCCTATGGCCTGACCCTGGCCCAGGCCCTGCCCGAAGGGTCGAAGATGGACTGGATCATCGAAAAAGCCGTGGAACTGGGCGCCACCGCCCTCCAGCCGCTGGCCGCCCAACGTTGCGTGGTACGGCTCTCGGGCGAACGCGCCGAGAAGAAGCAGGCCCACTGGCAAGGCATCATCCACGCCGCCGCCGAACAATGTGGCCGCAACCGCCTGCCGCATCTGGCCGAAGTGACCGACTTCAAGCGCTGGATCGCCCAGAGCGACCTGCACCGGCGCATCCTGCTCTCGCCCCGCGGCGAGCAGCCGCTCTCCGGCTGGGCCCGCCATCACCCGCCGCAGGCAGTGACGCTGGTGGTCGGCCCGGAAGGCGGCTTCAGCGAGGAAGAAGAAAACCTGGCCTGCGCCCAGGGCGCGCTGATGCTGTCCATGGGCAGCCGCGTGCTGCGCACCGAGACCGCCGGGCTGGCCGCCCTGGCCGCCCTGAATGCGGTATGGGGCGAACTGTAATCTCCGGCTGACCCGACTTGCCGATCTGCCGACCTGCCGCCTAAACGTGCAGACCCGCCGCACTTGAGGTGCAAAAACGGCGCAGGCCTCACCAATTTGTCTCATCGACAAGCTGCGCCGTTGCTCCCATGACATCCTGCCGCGCGGCAATTTCCGCCGCAAAGCCGCTTCCCGCCTGACTTCCCCCTCCCACCGCAGCGCCTGACGATGGCCTGGCACGGCTTCTGCTTAAAGATATTCAATCTTGTATTCAAGTTTGAATATCCAAAATGAACGCCACCCAGACCCCGCAACAAGCTGCCTTCCAAGCCGCCGATATCCACGCCAGCGCCGGTACGGACATCCCCACCATCGCCGCCACCCTGGCCGCCTACCGCGAGGGGCGCAGCACCCCCGGCAAGACCGTGGCCGATCTGCTGGCGCGCATCGACAGCGCCGGTCGCAATGAAGTCTGGATCAGCCGGGTGCCGCCCAAGCAGCTCAAGCAACAGGCTGCGGCGCTGGACCTGATGCTGCAGATCAAGGGCGAGGCGGTGTTCGAGACCATGCCGCTGTTCGGCATCCCCTTCGCGGTCAAGGACAACATCGACGTGGCCGACATGTCTACCACCGGCGCCTGTCCCGAATTCGGCCGTCTGGCCAGCGAGAGCGCCACCGTGGTGCAGCGCCTGCAGGCCGCCGGCGCCCTGCTGGTGGGCAAGACCAACCTCGACCAGTTCGCCACCGGGCTGGTGGGCG
Organism: Herbaspirillum frisingense GSF30; assembly: GCF_000300975.2. Taxonomy (GTDB): domain Bacteria; phylum Pseudomonadota; class Gammaproteobacteria; order Burkholderiales; family Burkholderiaceae_D; genus Herbaspirillum; species Herbaspirillum frisingense. The sequence goes on from NZ_AEEC02000011.1 coordinate 27,318, forward strand.
TGCGCTCACCCTACGGTGCGGTGCGCAATGCGCTCAAGCCGCAGTATGTCTCGGGCGGGTCCAGTTCCGGTTCGGCCGTGGCCGTGGCGCTGGGACAGGTGATGTTTTCGCTGGGAACCGATACCGCCGGCTCGGGCCGCGTGCCGGCCGCCTTCAACCATCTGGTGGGCCTCAAGCCAACCAAGGGACTCATCAGCGGACGTGGCCTGGTGCCGGCCTGCCGGACGCTGGACTGCATTTCCATCTTCGCCCACGACGTGGCCGACGCCTGGCGCGTGCTGCACAGCGCCGCCGGCTACGACGCCGAGGACGGTTATTCGCGCCGCCCGGCGATGCTGGGCGTGAAGCGCCGTGGCTACCGCATCGCCATTCCTGATGTCTGCGAGTTCTACGGCGACACGGCCGCCCAGGAAGCCTGGGAGCGCAGCCTGGCGCAGATCGCGGCGCTGCCCGGCGTGACGCTGGCGCGCATTCCCTTCGCCCCCTTCAGCGATGCCGCGCAGCTGTTGTACCAGGGCCCCTGGGTGGCTGAACGCCGCGCCGCGCTGGGCGACTTCTTCCTGGAAAACCCGCAGGCCATCGACCCGGTGGTGCATCAGATCACCGCCCAGTCGGACAATTACGACGCGGTGGACGCCTTCAATGCCCAGTACCGCCTGGCCGACCTGCGGCGCGAGGCCGAAGACCTGCTCGAAGGCAGCGACCTGATGCTGGTGCCGACCACCACCACCTTCCCCACCATCGCCGAGGTCCAGGCTGATCCGGTGGTGCGCAATTCGCAACTGGGCTACTACACCAACTTCGTCAACCTGATGGACATGGCGGCCCTGGCCATCCCTGGCGTGTGGCGGCGCGATGGCCTGCCGGCCGGTGTGACCCTGATCGGCCCGGCCGGGTCCGACCACCTGCTGGCCGAGGCTGGTGCGCGCCTGCAGCAGCAACTGGGCGGTGCCGCCCAGGCCGATGCGATTGCCGCCGCGCCGCTGCCCTTCAATGAAAGCACCATCAAGGTCTGCGTGGTCGGCGCCCACCTTTCCGGCCAGCCGCTGAACTGGCAATTGCTGGAAGCCGGGGCACGCCGCGTAGCCGTCACCCGCACCGCCGCCCACTACCGGCTGTATGCCCTGGCCGGCACCACACCGCCCAAACCCGGCCTGGCCCGCACCGAAGGCGATGGTGCCGCCATCGCAGTGGAAGTGTGGGAAATGCCGCTGCGCCAGTTCGGCGGCTTCGTGGCCGCCATTCCGGCACCGCTGGGCATCGGCACGGTGGAGCTGGCCGACGGCAGCAGCGTCAAGGGCTTCATCTGCGAGCCGGCCGGCATTGCCGGCGCCACCGACATCACCCACCACGGCGGCTGGGTCCACTACCTCGATTCGCTGAACTGACACGACCGATACGACCGACACCTCACCACGGAGCTGCTCATGAAAAAGAACACCCTCTCCCCCCTGCAGGACACCACCCGCCGCCGCTTTATCGCCAGGGCCGGTCTGGTGGCGGCCACCACCGCCATCGCTGGCGCCCCGGCCATCCTGCGCGCGCAGACGCCACCGATCCGCATCGGCTACTGGCCGGTGGCCGCCGGCCTGCCCTTCTACGCCGCCGTGGAAGCGGGCTATTTCAAGGAAGCCGGGCTGGAAGTGCAGGCCATCAAGTTCGCCGGCGCCCAGCAGGTGATGGAGGCCATGCTGGCCGGCCGTGCCGATGGCTCGGCCAATGGCACCGGCGCCGGCAACCTGGCCATCGGCGAGATCGCGCAGCCGGGCCTGTTCAAGATCTTCGCCACCAATCCCAGCAATGCCAAGTACGTGCTCGATGAATTCCTGGTGCCCAAGGACAGCCCGGTCAAATCGATTGCCGAATTGAAGGGCAAGAAGGTCGCCTCTGGCCCCGGCATCCAGAACGTCACGTTGGCCAAGACCGTGCTGGAACGGGCCGGCGCCACCGGCGCTACCGTGGTGGAACTGCCCATCGGCCAGCACGTGGCCTCGCTGGCGGCCGGCCAGGTCGATGCCGCCTATACGCTGGAACCCACCGGCACCGTCGGCCGCATGAACAACACCACCCGCGTGCTGGAAGCGGGCGTGATCGCCAAGTACATCCTGGGCGACCCGATGGCGCCCTGGCATGGCGGTGCGGCAGCGCTGACCACGGAATTCATCAAGAAGCATCCCGAGGTAGCCCGCAAATACATCGCCGCCTATGCACGTGGCATCGAACTGGTGCGCAGCAAGCCCGACCAGGCACGCACCTACCTCAAGGGCTATACCGCCATCGAGGGTTCGCTCACCAATGAAGTGCCGCTGGCGGCCTACATGCTCTACAACGAGTTCAAGCCCAGCGATATCGCCTACTTCCAGAAGTTCTACGATCTGTTCGTCGAGAAGGGTGTGTTCTCGCAGCGCATCGTGGTCGACAACCTGATCTACAAGGGCTGAGGCCATCATGAACGAGACCGTCGCTCCTTCCGTGACCGTGGCCGCCAGCAAGCCCACGGCGACCTCGCCCCCACCCCCGCCAACCGTCGTGCGCAAGCGTCCGGCGCTGGGCCGGCTCTTGCCCATCGTCGGCCCCATCGCGCTGTTCGTGGTGTGGGACCTGGTGGTGCGCGCCGGCTGGATCAAGGCGATCCTGCTGCCGCCGCCCGAAGCTACGCTCATGGCCATGCTCAAGGGCCTGGCCGGCGGACCGCTGCTGATGGACTTCAGCGTCACGGTGGTGCGCACGCTGGAGGCCTTCGTGATTGCCATGGTGCTGGGGGTGCCCATCGGGGTGCTGTTGGGCAGCAATGAACGCGCCTACCGCAGCGTGGAATTCCTGATCGACTTCTTCCGTTCCACACCGTCGTCGGCGCTGATCCCGCTGTTCCTGCTGATCTTCGGCGTCTCCGACATCAACAAGGTCGCCATCGCTGCCTTCGGCGCTTTCCTGATCGTGCTCTTCAACAGCGCCTATGGCGTGCTCAACGCCCGCAAGCAGCGCGTCATGGCGGCCAAGGTGATGGGGGCGTCGCGCTGGCGCATCTTTTGCGACGTGCTGCTGTGGGAAAGCCTGCAGGCCACCTTCGTGGGTCTGCGCAGTGCGGTCTCGATGGCGCTGGTGATCGTGATCGTGGCGGAGATGTTCATCGGCTCCGAGAACGGCCTGGGTCACCGCATCATCGATACCCAGCAGGTCCTCAACGTGCGCGAGATGTATGCCGCCATCCTCTCGGCCGGCGCCCTCGGATACGTGCTGAACGTGGTCTTCATCATCATCGAAAAACGTATCGTCCACTGGAGCGGAAGATGAGCGTCGTCATCAGTCCCAAGATCGACCTGCCCCCGGAAACCCCTTTCCTTCCCGGGCCGCCAGGCACCCATATCACCATTCGCGGCCTGACCAAGCATTTCGCCGGCTGGCCCCTGTACGAGAATTTCGACCTGGACATCCCCAAGCAGCAGATCGTCTCCGTCTTCGGCCCCAATGGCTGCGGCAAGTCCACGCTGATCAACATGATCGCCGGGCTGATCCCCATCGACGCCGGCCAGATCCTGTTCGACGGCAAGTCGCTGGCCCAGACCAAGATCGGCTACGTGTTCCAGAACTACCGCGATGCCATGTTCCCGTGGCAGCGCACCATCGACAACATCGCCTATCCATTGAAGCTGGAAGGCAAGTCCAAGGCCGAGATCAAGCACCGGGTCGATGAACTGGTGGCGTCCTTCGACGTCAAGTTCGACCTCATGCGCTATCCCTACGAGCTGTCCGGCGGCCAGCAGCAGACCGCCTCCATCATGCGCGCCCTGGCGCCGGGGCCGGAAGTGCTGTTTCTGGACGAACCCTTCTCGGCACTGGATTTCGAGATGACGCTGTTCATCCGCGAAAAGCTGCAGCAGGTTTTCATGCAGACCGGCACCACCATGGTCCTGGTCTCGCACGACCTGGAAGAAGCGGTCTATCTGGCCGACCAGATCCTGCTGCTGACCAAGCGCCCGACGGCGGTGGCAGACATCTTGCATTACCAGGATGCGCGACCGCGCACGGTGGAGACGCTGTCGCAGGCGGGCTTCATCGCGGCCAAGAAGCTGTCCATGGAAATCTTCCAGCGCGAAGTGCGCAAACCGGCGCGGATGCAGGCGCCGGGAACGCTGGCGCTGTCCTGAGCAATGCAAGAAGACGATTGTTTCGAGAAAGGGCGCCGTGACTCCCTTTCGTCCTGAGTAGCGGCCACGCCGCGTATCGAAGGCGCGCCTTCGATACGGCCCTGAAGGGCCTACTCAGTCCGAACGGCCAGTAGCCAGTAGTCAGGCCGCAGTTAGTGTTGACAGCAGGCACTGCAAATTACCCCGAGCGATATTGCCATTCCCAACCACCCACGTTCTGACTGGAGCGCAACAACATGAAAAACCGCCGCGATTTTCTGAAACTGTCCGGAGCCGCCGCCCTGGGCGCCGCCTTCCCGCTTGACCTGCTGGCCGCAGGTCCCCTGACCGTGGGCTTCATCTATGTCGGCGCGCGCGATGACTTCGGCTACAACCAGTCGCATGCGCAAGCCGCCGCCATCATCAAGAAGATGCCGGGCGTGAAGGTGATCGAAGAAGAAAAGGTCCCCGAGACCGTGGCCGTGCAAAAGACCATGGAAGCCATGATCCAGCAGGATGGCGCCACCCTGCTGTTCCCGACCTCCTTCGGCTACTTCGACCCGCATGTCCTGAAGATCGCCGAGAAATATCCCAAGGTGCGCATCGCCCACTGTGGCGGCCTGTGGACCGCCGGCAAGCACCCGATGAACGTGGGCAGCTTCTTCGGCTACATCGAGGAGTGCGAATACCTCTCCGGCGTAGTGGCCGGCCACATGAGCAAGAGCAAGAAGCTGGCCTTCATCGCCGCCAAGCCCATTCCGCAGGTGCTGCGCAACATCAACGCCTTCACCCTGGGCGCGCAGTCGGTCGACCCTTCCATCACCTGCCACGTCATCTTCACCGGTGACTGGTCGCTGCCGGTGAAGGAAGCCGAAGCCGCCAACAGCCTCATCGACCAGGGTTGCGACGTCATCACCTGCCACGTCGACGGCCCCAAGGTGATCGTCGAGACCGCCGAGAAGCGCGGCATCATGACCACCGGCTATCACGCCAGCCAGGCTTCGCTGGCGCCCAAGGGTTATCTCACCGGCGCCGAGTGGAACTGGGCCACGCCCTATACCGAGATCGTCAAGGCCACGCTGGAAGGCAAGCCCATGATCAACTTCCTGCGCGGCGGCCTGAAGGACAACTTCGTGAAGATGTCTCCCTATGGCGCAGCCGTGAGCGCCCCGGCCAAGAAGAAGGCCGATGAGATCAAGGCCCAGATGCTGGCCGGCAAGTTCCAGATCTTCAAGGGACCGATCAAGGACAACAAGGGCAATACCGTGATCCCGGCCGGCACCACCCAGGTCCAGACCGATGTGGCGCTGGAGAAGATGAATTACCTGGTGGCCGGCGTGGTCGGCCAGGTCTGACGCGAGCACGCAGGACGGCACCATGACTACCCTCCCCGCTCCCGGCGTGGCTGCGCCGACCGGACCGACGGCCTCGCCCTGGCGCAGGCTGCGGTCGGCCCTGCTCAATGGCGTGGCGCCGGCCCTGCCGACCTTGTGCGCCCTGGCCGGCACGCTGCTGTTGTTCGTGCTGTTCCTGCTGGTGCAAGGCAAGCCGGCGGGCGATGCCTGCCTGCTGATCTACCAGGGTGCCTTCGGTACCCTGTTCGCCTGGCAGAACACCTTGCAACGTGCCGCGCCCCTGCTGCTGACTGCCCTGTGCGTGGCCTTGCCGGCGCGGGTGGGCCTGATCGTCATCGGTGGCGAGGGCGCACTGGCGCTGGGCGGACTGGCGGCGGCGGTGATGCCGCAACTGCTGCCGGGCCTGCCGGCGCTGGTGATGCTGGTGCTCATGGCCGTAGCCGCCATGCTGGCCGGTGGCCTGTGGATCGCCCTGTGTGGTGGGCTGCGCCAGTGGCGCGGTGTCAACGAGACGATCTCCAGCCTGTTGCTGTCCTATCTCGCGGTGGCGGTGTTCAAGCATCTGGTGGAAGGCCCCCTGCGCGACCCGGCCAGCCTGAACAAGCCCTCCACCCTGCCCTTGCCCGACCCCTACCTGGTGGGTTCGCTGCCGGGGCTGGAAGTGCATTGGGGCCTGGCCTGGGGCGCCATCGCCTGTATCGCGGCCTGGGTCTTCCTGCGCCATAGCGTGTCCGGCTTTGCCATGGGCGTGGTGGGCGGCAATGTGCGCACGGCACGGCTGGTGGGGCTGTCGGTCAATCGCCTGGTGCTCACGGCCTGCGCGCTGGGGGGCGCGGCGGCCGGACTGGCGGGCATGTTCGAGGTCAGCGCGGTGCAGGGCAGCGCCACCAGCGCGCTGCTGGCCGGCTATGGTTTCTCGGGCATCCTGGTGGCCTTCGCGGCGCGCCAGAATCCGCTGGCCATCATCGTCTGCGCAATCGTCATCGGTGGCGTGGAAGCCAGCGGCAGCCTGCTGCAACGCCGACTGGACCTGCCCGACGCCACCACGCTGGTGCTGCAGGGCCTGCTGTTCTGCAACCTGCTGGCCTGGGAATCCATCACCGGCCGCCTGGCCGCCCTGAAGCTGCGCTGGCAGCAGGCGGCGCCAACCCTCCCGAGCAAGGAGTCCCGCCATGCATGACTTCGACTATGCGACCCTGCTGCTGGCGCTGTTCGCCGGGGCGATCCGGGTCGGCACGCCCTTCCTCTTCGTCAGCCTGGGCGAATGCCTCACCGAAAAAGGCGGGCGCGTGAACCTGGGGCTGGAAGGCATCCTGGTCTGCGGCGCCATGACCGGCTATGCGGCCTCCTTCTACACCGGCTCGGCCTGGCTGGGGGTGCTGGCGGCGGGCTGTTCGGGCTTGCTGCTGGGGGTGCTGCACGGGGTGGTGTGCTCGCTGCCACGGGTCAACGACATCGCCTTCGGCATTGCCTTGATGCTGCTGGGCACCGGCCTGGCCTTCTTCCTGGGCAAGCCCTTCATCCAGCCGCAGGCGCCGATGCTGCCTTCCATCGACCTGGGCGCCTGGAGCAGCAATGAGCGCTTGCACCACGCCCTGCAGATCAATGCGCTGTTCTTCGTCGGCGTGGCGCTGGCCCTGCTGCTGCAATGGGGCCTGTCGGCCACGCGCTGGGGGCTGGCGCTGCGGCTGGTGGGCGACCATGCCGAAACCGCCCGCGCCCTGGGTTATCGCCTGACCGGCACGCGTATTGCAGCCACCGCCGCAGGCGGATTCCTGGCAGCGGTGGGCGGCGCCTATCTCTCGCTGTACTACCCCGGCAGCTGGAACGAAGGTCTCTCCAGCGGCCAGGGCCTGATGGCAGTGGCGCTGGTGATCTTCGCGCGCTGGCAACCCTGGCGCTGCCTGCTGGCGGCGCTGCTGTTCGGCGCAGCCGGCGCACTGGGCCCGGCGCTGCAGGCAGTGGGCGTGACCTCCGGTTACTACCTCTTCAATGCGGCGCCCTATGCGCTGACGCTCTTGATCATGATCCTCACCTGCCGTCCCGACCGCACGCTGTCCAGCGCCCCGGGCGAACTGAGCCTGACCCGATAATCCCGACAATCCCGACAATCCCGATAATCAAGCTAGGAGCCACCATGCCCGAACTCTTCATCAAGGCCGAACCCTATGCCTGGCCCTACGATGGCGCCCTGACCCCGGCCAATACCGCGCTCATTGTCATCGACATGCAGACCGATTTCTGCGGCATCGGCGGTTACGTCGACAAGATGGGTTACGACCTCTCGCTCACGCGTGCACCGATTGAGCCGATCAAGCGCGTGCTGGCCGCCATGCGCGCCGGTGGCTACACCATCATCCACACCCGCGAAGGCCACCGCCCCGACCTCTCCGACCTGCCTGCCAACAAGCGCTGGCGCTCGCGCCAGATCGGTACCAATGGCGTGGGCATCGGCGACGCCGGTCCCTGCGGCCGCATCCTGGTGCGCGGCGAGCCGGGCTGGGAAATCATCCCGGAACTGGCGCCCATCGCTGGCGAGATCATCATCGACAAACCCGGCAAGGGCTCCTTCTGCGCCACCGACCTGGAAATGATCCTGCACACCCGGGGCATCCGCAACATCGTGCTGACCGGCATCACCACCGATGTCTGCGTGCACACCACCATGCGCGAGGCCAATGACCGTGGCTTCGAATGCGTGATGCTGTCCGACTGCTGTGGCGCCACCGACCACAACAACCACCTGGCAGCGCTGTCGATGATCAAGATGCAGGGTGGCGTCTTCGGCGCGGTCTCGGATTCGGCCGCGCTGATCGATGTGATCGGGGCCTGATCATGCACGCGCTTGAGCTGGAAATCCTCGGCGCCGGCAAGTCCTTCGGCAGCTTCCGGGCGCTGGACGAGGTGTCGCTGAAGATTCGCGCCGGCACCATCCATGCCCTGCTGGGGGAGAACGGCGCCGGCAAGAGCACGCTGGTCAAGGGTCTGGTGGGGTATAGCCCGCTCGACCAGGGCAGCGTGATGGCCGACCGGCGCGAGGTGGACATCCGTGGTGCGCGCACGCCCAGCCAGTTGGGCATCGGCATGGTCTATCAGCACTTCACGCTGGCGCCCAGCCTGAACGTGGCTGAAAACCTGCTGCTGGCGCGGGGCGACCTGCCCTGGCGCATCCGCTGGGGCAGCGAGCGCGCAGCACTGGAAGAATTCATGGCGCGCATGCCCTTCCGGCTGGCGCTGGACCGGGCGGTGAGCAGCCTCTCGGCCGGCGAAAAACAGAAGCTGGAGATCCTCAAGCAACTCTATCTGCGGCGTCGCTTCCTGATCCTGGATGAGCCGACCTCGGTGCTCACGCCCCAGGAGGCCGACGAAGTGCTGGGCCTGATGCACGCCCTGACCCGCCAGCAGGAGCTGACGGTGCTGATGATCACCCACAAGTTCCATGAAGTGAGCGCCTATGCCGACGATGTCACCGTGTTGCGCAAGGGCCGGCTGGTGGGCAGCGCCCGCGTGGCCGATACCAGTCCGGACGAGCTGGCGCACTGGATGATGGGCCATGCCCGCCAGGAAAAGGCGCAGGTGGCGCGCCCTGCGGTGCCGGCGCAGGCGTCGGTGGGACTGGAGGTGCGCGATCTCACGGTCAACAATGATCGTGGCGTGGCGGCGGTGCGGGCCTTGTCGTTGCAGGTCAGGCAGGGCGAGATCGTGGGGCTGGCCGGCATCTCCGGCAATGGCCAGAAGGAACTGGTGGAAGCCCTGCTGGGCCAGCGCCGTCACCTGCAGGGCGAGATCCACGTAGCCGGCGCACCCTACGCCGCCACCCGCGCCGAGATGCGCCGCCTGCGCGTGTTCGCGTTGCCGGAAGAACCGCTGCGCAATGCCTGCATCCCGGGCATGAGCGTGGCCGAGAACATGGCGCTGCGCAACTTCGACGTCGCTCCCTTCAAGCGCGGTGGCTGGCGCATCGACCGCGCCGCCATGAAGCGCCAGGCGCAGTCGCTCATCAGTGCCTTCAACGTCAAGCCGCCGTTGCCGGAACGCGCCATCGGCACGCTCTCCGGTGGCAACGTGCAGCGCGCCGTGCTGGCCCGCGAACTGGGCGAGCATGCGGCCGCTGGCGATGCCAATCACGGCGACAACGCCACGGCGCCCAATGTACTGATCGTGGCCAACCCGGTGTTCGGCCTGGACTTCGCCTCGGTGGCCGACATCCACGCCCGCCTGCTGCAAGCCCGCGCACGCGGAGCAGCGGTGTTGCTGGTGAGCGAAGACCTGGACGAATTGCTGGAGCTGTCCGACCGCATCCTGGTGATGACCGAAGGCCGCATCGTGCATGTGGCACAGGATGTCGCCACCCGGGGCGCCGACCGCGCCGCGCTGGGCCGCTGGATGGCCGGCCACTCCGAACAACCCACTCACGCCGAGGCCGCATGATCCGTATCGACGCCACGCCCTACCCTTACCAGTTCCACCCGCGCAGCACGGCGCTGGTGGTGATCGACATGCAGCGCGACTTCATCGAGGAAGGCGGCTTCGGCAGCGCCCTCGGCAATGACGTGCGGCCGCTGGCGGCCATCGTGCCGATCGTGGCGGCGCTGCTGCAGCTGGCACGCGAGGCCGGCATGCTGGTGGTGCATACCCGCGAATCGCACCTGCCGGATCTGTCGGACTGCCCGCGCTCCAAGCGCCTGCGCGGCAACCCGACGCTGGGCATCGGCGATGTCGGGCCGATGGGCCGCATCCTGGTGCAAGGCGAGCCGGGCAACCAGATCCTGCCGCAACTGGCGCCGGTGGAGGGCGAACTGGTCATCGACAAACCCGGCAAGGGCGCCTTTTACGCCACCGACCTGCATGCACAACTGCAGGAGCGTCGCATCACCCACCTGCTGGTGGCCGGCGTGACCACCGAGGTCTGCGTGCAGACCTCGATGCGCGAGGCCAATGACCGTGGCTATGAATGCCTGGTGATCGAGGATGCCTGCGCCAGCTACTTCCCCGACTTCCATCGCACCACGCTGGGGATGCTGACGGCCCAGGGCGGCATCGTCGGCTGGCGTGCCCCGCTGGCGCAACTGCAGGCCGGCGTGGCTGCCTACACAGGAGACAATCCATGATGCAAGTGAACCTGCCCCATGTGGTAGCCGAGGTCGAACAGGCCTTCACCGATTACGAATACGCCTTGCTGGTCAATGACATCCCCACCCTGGACCGCTGGTTCTGGTATGCGCCGCAGACGGTGCGCTATGGCGTGGGCGAGGTACTGCTGGGTGGTGAGGCGATCCGCCAGTACCGCAAGACCTGCACCCCGGTACCGGCCTCGCGCAAGCTGCAGCGTACCGTTGTCACTACCTTCGGCACCGACTATGCTACCGTCTCCACCGAATTCACGGACCACACGTCCGACCGGATCGGCCGTCAGATGCAGACCTGGGTCCGCATGGAAGAAGGCTGGCGCATCGTCGCCGCCCACGTCAGCCTGATGGCATGAGACCGCCTCCCGAGAACACCAGAATGCCCGCGCCATGACCGTCACCGTTGCCAATCCGCTCGCCGAACAGGTCTATCACCGGATCAAGGACGACATCTTCAGCTTCCGCCTGCTGCCCGGCGACAATTTCACCGAGACCGAGATGGCGCAGCGCCAGGGCGTATCGCGCACGCCACTACGGGATGCGCTGTTCCGGCTGCAGCGCGAGGGCTATCTGGAGGTGGGCTTCCGGCGCGGCTGGAAGGTCTGCCCCATCGATTTCGACCGGCTCGACAATCTCTACGACCTGCGCATCGTGCTGGAGATGGCGGCGCTGGAAAAGCTGTGCAGCCAGGAAGAGCCCGGCGCCGGCCTGGAACAGCTGAACGCGATCTGGCTGGTGCAGCCGGAAGACCGGCTCGCCGACGCGGTGCAGGTGGCCGAACTGGATGAAGCCTTCCATACCAACCTGGTGGCCGCCGCCGGCAACCACGAGATGACCCGGGTCCATACCGAGGTCACCGAAAAGATCCGCATCGTGCGCCGCCTGGACTTCCTCAAGAAGAAGCGCGTCGATGCCACCTACGAGGAACACGGCAAGATCCTGCAGCTGGTGGCCAAGCGTCGCGCCACCGAGGCACAGATCCTGCTGCGCGCCCACATCACCCAGAGCAAGCTGGAGGTGCGCAAGATCACCATCTGGATGCTGGCCGAGGCGCGCCAGTTGCAGGAGCCGGAAGCGGTGCCGGCCCTGCGCTGAACTTGGCCAGGCCGAGACAAGACTTGCCAGGCATGCACGAAAAGCAACATTTCTATTGGGAAATGTGAAAAAAGCTTCCTGAGATGCGCAAGCAGGCGCTTGATCCCCCCGATCCCGCCACCAAATCAGGGAAAGCCTCCGAAACCATTTATAATGGAAGGCTTTTGTAACAGCGCATCTCTCCAGCGGCTCAATGAAGGTATTTCGCGGACTTCCCACAGCCGAATCGCGCGCCCCGTGCGCGCTGACCATCGGCAATTTCGACGGCGTGCATCTGGGCCACCAGGCCCTGCTGGCACGCGTGCGCGAGGCCGCCGGCAAACTGGGCCTGGACGCGGCGGTGATGACCTTCGAACCGCATCCGCGTGAATTCTTCGCCCAGCTGGCCGGCACCCCTGAACGCGCCCCGGCGCGCATCGCCAACCTGCGCGACAAGCTGCAATCGCTGGCCGACTCCGGCATCGACCGCGTGGTCGTGGAGCATTTCGGCAGCCACTTCGCCGCGCTCTCCCCGCAGGACTTCATCGAGAAGATCCTGGTACAGGGCCTGCATGTGCGCTGGCTGATGGTGGGCGACGACTTCTGCTTCGGCGCGCGCCGCGCCGGTACCCTGGACACCCTGATCGAGGCCGGCCGCCAGCATGGCTTCGAGGTCCATGCCCTGCCGACGGTGACCAATGCCGGTGTGCGCATCTCATCTTCGGCCGTGCGGGCGGCACTGGCCGAGGGCGACTTCGACCTGTCGCGCCAGTTGCTGGGCCACCCCTACGCCATCAGCGGGCGCGTGGTCCATGGCAAGAAACTGGGCCGCACCATCGGCTTCCCCACCCTGAACATGCGCGTGGGCCACAAGCGTCCGGCGCTGTCGGGCATCTTCGTGGTACAGGTACATGGCCTGGCCGAACAAGCGCTGCCGGCCGTGGCCAGCCTGGGCGTGCGTCCGACCGTGGATGACAGCGGGCGGGTCCTGCTGGAAACCCACCTGCTGGACTTCCAGGGCGATTGCTACGGCAAGCTGGTGCGGGTCGAGTTCCTGCAGAAGCTGCGCGACGAGGAAAAGTACGTGGACCTGCCCACACTGACCACCGCCATCGCCCGCGACGTCGACCATGCCCGCGCCTGGTTCCGCGAGAACGCCGGCTTCGCCGTCTCGGCCACCGACCGAATTTGAACGCTGGGCGATGGCCGGAGCAGCGCTCCCGCCGTCGTCCAGCCGCCCCATCCGCATTTCGCCAGCGCGCATGTCAGCACGCCCGGCGCCAGAATCAAACTGCATCCAAGGAAAGCTTTCTCATGTCCAGCAACGACAACTCCGCCAAGCCCGGCAAACCGGAAAAAGCCGGCAAGGCGCCCTCCAAATACCCGGTCAACATGACCGAGACCGCCTTCCCCATGCGCGGCGACCTGGCCAAGCGCGAGCCGCAATGGGTCAAGCAATGGCAGGAGAAGAAGGTCTACGAACGTATCCGCAAGGCGTCGGCCGGCCGTCCCAAGTTCATCCTGCATGACGGTCCGCCGTATGCCAACGGCGACATCCACATCGGCCACGCCGTCAACAAGATCTTGAAGGACATGATCGTCAAGGCCCGCAACATGGCCGGCTTCGACGCGCAATACGTGCCGGGCTGGGATTGCCACGGCATGCCCATCGAAATCCAGATCGAGAAGCAGTTCGGCAAGAACCTGCCGGTGGCCGAAGTGCAGGCCAAGGCGCGTGCCTACGCCGGCGAGCAGATCGAGCGCCAGAAGGCCGACTTCATCCGCCTGGGCGTGCTGGGTGAATGGGACAACCCGTACAAGACCATGAACTTCTCCAACGAAGCCGATGAGCTGCGCGCGCTCGGCACGATCCTGGAGAAGGGCTATGTCTATCGTGGCTTGAAGCCCGTGAACTGGTGCTTCGATTGCGGCTCGGCCCTGGCCGAGGCGGAAGTGGAATACCAGGACAAGCGCGACCCGGCCATCGATGTCGGCTTCCCCTTCGCCGAACACGACAAGCTGGCCACCGCCTTCGGCCTGGCAGACCTGCCGACCCGCCACGGCTACATCGTCATCTGGACCACCACGCCCTGGACCATCCCGTCCAACCAGGCGCTCAATGTTCACCCGGAATTCGAATACGCGCTGGTCGAGACCAGCCGCAACGGCGAAGCCACGCTGCTGATCCTGGCCAAGGACCTGGTCGAATCCTGCCTGCAGCGCTTCGGCCTGGAAGGCAAGATCATCGCCACCACCACCGGCGAGAAGCTGTCGCTGATCTGCTTCCACCATCCGCTGGCCAAGGCCGATGCCGGCTACGACCGCCTCTCGCCGGTCTACCTGGGTGAATACGTGACCGCCGACAGCGGTACCGGCATCGTGCACTCGGCGCCGGCCTACGGTATCGAAGACTTCATCTCCTGCAAGGCGCACGGGATGAAGGATGACGACATCCTCAACCCGGTCATGGGCGACGGCCGCTATGCGTCCTGGCTGCCGCTGTTCGCCGGCCTGAGCATCTGGGAAGCCTCCAAGCCGATCTGCGCCAAGCTGGAAGAAGTGGGTTCGCTGTTCAAGCTGGTCATGTTCGACCACAGCTACATGCATTGCTGGCGCCACAAGACCCCCATCGTCTACCGCGCCACCTCGCAGTGGTTCGCCAGCATGGACAACACGCCCAAGGATGGCGGCCCCAGCCTGCGCCAGACCGCGCTGCAAGGCATCGAGGACACCGCCTTCTTCCCCGGCTGGGGCAAGGCACGCCTGCACGGCATGATCGCCAACCGTCCGGACTGGACCCTGTCGCGCCAGCGCCAGTGGGGCGTACCGATGGCCTTCTTCGTGCACAAGGAAACGGGCGAGCTGCATCCGCGCACGCCGGAGCTGATCGAACAGGTGGCCCAGCGTATCGAGAAGAGCGGCATCGAAGCCTGGCAGGCGCTGGACCCCAAGGAACTGCTGGGCGAGGATGCCGAGCACTACGTCAAGAACCGCGACACGCTGGATGTCTGGTTCGACTCCGGCACCACCCACCAGACCGTGCTGCGTGGCTCGCACCGCCAGCAGTCGCAGTTCCCGGCCGACCTGTACCTGGAAGGCTCGGACCAGCATCGTGGCTGGTTCCACTCGTCGCTCCTGACCTCGTCCATGTTGAATGGCCGTGCGCCCTACAAGGCCCTGCTCACGCACGGCTTCGTGGTCGATGGCGAGGGCAAGAAGATGTCCAAGTCCAAGGGCAACGTAGTGGCCCCGCAGAAGGTCTCGGACTCGCTGGGCGCGGAAATCCTGCGCCTGTGGGTGGCCTCGACCGACTACTCGGGCGAACTGTCGATCTCGGACGAAATCCTGAAGCGCGTGGTGGAAGCCTATCGCCGCATCCGCAATACCCTGCGCTTCCTGCTGGCCAACACGGCCGACTTCGACCCGGCGCAGCACGCCGTGCCGGTGGCCGAGCTGCTGGAGATCGACCGCTACGCCATCGCCAACATGGCGCGCCTGCAAGGCGAGGTACTGGCGCACTTCGAGTCCTATGAATTCCACCCGGTGGTGGCCAAGCTGCAGATGTACTGCTCGGAAGACCTGGGCGGCTTCTATCTGGACATCCTCAAGGATCGCCTCTACACCAGCGGCGTGGATTCGGCGGCGCGTCGTTCGGCCCAGACCGCTGTCTGGCACATCACCCAGTCGCTGCTGCGCCTGATGGCACCGATCCTGTCCTTCACCGCCGAAGAAGCCTGGAGCTTCTTTGCCGGCAAGGAAGCCTTCGAGGCCAGCGGCGAGACCATCTTCTCGCAGACCTACTACGCGCTGCCGGAAGTGGGCGATGCCGAAGCCCTGCTGGCCAAGTTCGCAGTGCTGCACGAAGTGCGCGCCGCCGTCACCAAGCAACTGGAAGAAGTGCGTATCGCCGGCAGCATCGGTTCTTCCCTGCAGGCCGAGGTGGAACTGAAGGTGTCGGGCGAGAAGGCCGATCTGCTGGAGAGCCTGGGTGAAGACCTCAAGTTCGTGCTCATCACCTCCGCAGCCAGCGTGACCCGCGTGGCCAGCGCTGAGGAAGAAGGCGTGGTGGTCACGCCCTCGACCCAGCAGAAATGTGAACGTTGCTGGCACTATCGCGCCGATGTCGGGTCTCATCCCGAGCATCCCGGCCTGTGCGGCCGCTGCGTCAGCAACCTGTTCGGCCAGGGCGAGAAGCGTCGCTTCGCCTGATGACCTGATCGCCTGATCGCCTGATCACCTGATCCAAGCAGGACGGCCTTGCAAGCTGCCCGCTGCACTCTGCGCAGCGGGCAGCTCACTCAAACAAGAACATCCATGGCAACCAAAAAGCGCTCCTCCTCTTCCGCCTCGTCCTCTTCCACCCAGGGCCTGCTGCCCTGGCTGGGCATCGCCACCATCGTGCTGCTGCTGGACCAGCTCTCCAAGATCACCATCCTGAAACTGTTCCACTATGGCGAATCGCTGCCGGTGACCGGTTTCTTCAACCTGGTGCTGGTCTACAACAAGGGCGCGGCCTTCAGCTTCCTGGCCGCCAGCGGTGGCTGGCAGCGTTACCTCTTCACCGCCATCGGCATCGGTGCGGCGGTGTTCATCATCCACCTGCTGCGCAAGCATCCCGGCCAACGCATGTTCTGCTGGGCGCTGGCGCTGATCCTGGGCGGCGCCATCGGCAACGTGATCGACCGCGTGGTCTATGGCCACGTGATCGACTTCCTCGACGTCTATGTCGGCAACTGGCACTGGCCGGCCTTCAACATCGCCGACAGTGCGATCTGCGTGGGTGCGGTATTGTTCGTGGTGGATGAACTGCGCCGGGTCTCCCGGAAGTAAGAACGACAAGAACGGCAACCCACCTGCGGCGCGCCACCTGGCGCAAGGGAGCAAGCAATGGAACTGGCTGGCAAGAAAATCGTACTGGGCCTGACCGGCGGCGTGGCCTGCTACAAGGCCGCGATGCTGGCGCGCGAACTTGGCCGCGCCGGAGCGTCGGTGCATGTGGTGATGACCGAGGCGGCCACCCATTTCATGACCGCCGTGACCATGCAGGCACTGACCGGCAACCCGGTCTATACCGACCAGTGGGATGCGCGCATGGACAACAACATGCCGCACATCAACCTCACCCGCGACGCCGATGCGGTGGTGATCGTGCCCTGCTCCACCGACTTCATCTCCAAGCTGGCCCATGGCGCCTGTGACGACCTGCTCTCGACCCTGTGCGTGGCGCGTCCGGCACGGCTGCCCCTGATGGTGGCACCGGCCATGAACGTGGAGATGTGGCAGAACCCGGCGACCCAGCGCAATGTGCGCCAGATCAGGGAAGACGGCATCCTGCTGCTCGGCCCCGATGCCGGCGCGCAGGCCTGCGGCGAAGTCGGTGAAGGCCGCATGCTGGAACCGATGCAACTGCTGGAAGAGATCGTCGCCGCCTTCCAGCCCAAGCTGCTGGCGGGCCGCCGCGTGCTGCTGACGGCCGGCCCGACCTTCGAACCCATCGACCCGGTGCGCGGCATCACCAACCTGTCCTCGGGCAAGATGGGCTATGCGATCGCCCGGGCGGCACGTGAAGCGGGCGCAGAAGTGACGCTGGTATCCGGCCCGACGGCATTGGAGACACCCTATGGCGTGCGTCGCGTGGACGCGCAGACGGCACAGCAGATGCACGATGCGGTGATGGGCAATGTGACCGGGCAAGACCTGTTCGTGGCGGTAGCGGCGGTGGCCGACTGGCGCGTGGCCAATGCCAGCACGCAGAAGCTGAAGAAACAGAACGAGCAGGACACGCCAGCACTGCAATTCGTGCAGAACCCCGACATCCTCGCCACCGTCGCCGCCCTGCCCCAACGCCCCTATTGCGTGGGCTTTGCGGCCGAATCGGAGAACCTGGAACAATACGGCACGGCCAAGCGGATCAAGAAGAACATCCCGCTGCTGGTCGGCAATATCGGCCACCAGACCTTCGGCCGTGACGACAACTCCCTGATGCTGTTCGACGACCAGGGCCACAGCGCCCTGCCGCGCGCCGACAAGCAGACCCTGGCACGCCAGCTGATCCGCGAGATTGCGCGCCGCATGGCGCAATAGCCAGATTAGCGAAACGCGCTGCCCAAGGTCTCTTCGTTGACCGAATCCTGGATCGCCTCCAGCGTCTGCTGCAGATGCTGGCGCACGATCTGCTCGACCAGGGCCGCATCGCGCTGCCGGTAGCCTTGCAGAATCTGCGCGTGTTCTTCATTGTCGGTCAGCTGGATCTGCGGCAGCAGGTAGATCGACAGCGAGACATAGGGTGCGGCCACCAGCAACAGGTTACGGACCATCTCGTACAGGCGTGATCCCTGTTCACTGCGCATGAGGTGATCATGGAAATCGCAGTTCAGCGCCGCCCAGGCATGGGGGTCGTCGGCCCGGCACATCTGCTCGTGCAGCGCGGTGGCCGCCTCCAGGGCATCGGGCCGGATCGAGGCGACCGACTTGCGTGCCAGCAGCGGCTCCAGCACGATGCGCAGTTCATAGATCTCGGCCACGTCCTGCACCGAAAGCCCCTTGACCACCACGCCCTTGTTGGCATCGATGGTCACCAGCCCCTCCGAACGCAAGCCCCGGAAGGCCTCGCGCACGGGCGTGGTACTGACTTCGAAGCGGCGCGCGACATCGTCCTGGCGCAACTTGTCACCGGGGCGATAGTTGCCGCGCAGGATATCGTTGCGCAGCTGGCTTAGGACCTGCTGCTCTATGGTTTTGAAGGCTTTTGACATGAGCACGTTGAGCTGGACGGCACGCCCCCTGCAGCGGGCTACAGGATGGGGGAGCCTCATTGTGGCCTGCCCGGCAGGCCGGTGCAAGCGCGCCCTTGCGCCGGCTCCGCCCGCCGGCCGGCTCAGTTCCCCATCCGCTGCGCCGGCCGGATCGTGGGCAGGATCGTGCTGATCCATTGGGCGTGCTGCAGCAAGGCCAGGTCCTGGTCGCCAGGGCCGATCAGTTGCACGCCGAAGGGCAGGAAGTCGGACGAATACCCCGACGGCAAGGTCACCGCCGGTAAGCCCAGCAAGGTCGCCGGGGTGCAGAAGATCGCATCGCCGGTCTTGTCCAGACCTGGCAAGGCGGTGGTCGGCGAAGGCAGGGTCAGGACCGCATCGAGCCCGTCGAAGACGCGATCACGCTCGGCCCTGAGGCTGGCCAGCCGCGCGCACAGCTCTTCGTAGCGCGCATCGCTGATGGCGGCACCGGCCTCGATGAGCGCGCGAATGTTGGGACCGGCCAGGTCCTCCTTGCCGCGGATATCGTCCCGCAGGGCGGCCCGCGCTTCATAGGCCAGGATCTCGTTGATCAAGGCATGCATCTCGACCAGGTCGACGGGCAATTCCACCGGCACGCAGGCAACGCCTTGCCTTTCCAGACGCCGGATGACGCCGTCGACATTCTGCTGGACGTCACCCTGTACCTGCGCCCAGCGCGAACTGCGATAGATCCCGACACGGGCCGGTTTGACGCCGGCATGGAAGGCGCTCGCCGAGACGGGCGGTGCGATGGCGCCGTCACGCACGATCACGGCATGCATGACCGCCGACCAGTAGAGGCTGGAGGTGATGAAACCCAGGTGATCCAGTGAGGGGGCGAGCTTGTGCGTGCCCTCGGTGGGAATGCGGCCAAAGGTCGGCTTGTAGCCATAGGCGCCGCAATAGGCGGCCGGGCGGATGACGGAGCCGACCGTCTGTGTACCCAGGGCGATGTCGACGATGCCCGCGCCCACTGCCGCCGCCGAGCCACTGGAGGAACCTCCGGGGGTGTAGCCCGGATGCCAGGGGTTGACGGTGGCGCCGGGATCACGCCAGGCGAATTCGGTGGTCACGGTCTTGCCAAAGATGATGGCACCGGCCTGGCGCAGCCGGGCCACGATCCAGGCATCGGCGGCGGGTTGATGGCCGGCGAAGATCGCCGAACCATAGGCGGTGGGCATGTCGGCAGTATCGATGAGGTCCTTGACTGCCACCGGGATGCCTGCCAGCGGCCCGCTGGTGTTCTGGGTTGCGGGATAGCTCTCCGGGCGCCAGACGAAGGCCCGGAGCCGCTCGTCGAGATGGTCGGCAGCCGCCACGGCGGTGGCCAGGGGGCTGGGGTCGCGGGCAAATGCGGTTGCGGTTGCGGATGCGGGTGCGGTCTGCGTCGCTTCTGTGGTCATGATCGTCTTCCTCTGCTGCTGGGTGGCGGTGCCGTGCTGCCAATCCACTGCGCAATCAACTACGGTCAACTGCAATTGCGCGACCGGCTGGCTGCCGTGCATCCGTGGCCCGGGGGCAGGATGCACGGCGCGGCACATGGAGATCTTAAGGCTTGGTGGTCTTTTCGGCGAAGCTGTTGTCGACCGCGCTCTCGTAGGTGACCTGCCCGGGCTTGACGTTGCCGATGGCAATCTGCAGATCCAGTCCGGCCTGGAAGGCTTCACGCGAGATGACGGGGGTGGCCGGGTAGACCTTCTGCTCCAGCAGGCGTTTGACGGCAGCGCGCACCACCGCCGGGTCCAGTTGCGGGAACTCGGCGATGGCGACCTTGTAGGCCACCTCCGGATTGGACTGCATCAGCTTTTCGGCATCGGCGATACCGGCAACGAAGCTCTGCACCAGTTGCGGCTTTTTCTCCACCGTGGACTTGAGGGTATCAATCGTGGAAAAGGCGTAGACACCGTTGTACTGCTTGGCGAAGTCATGCACGATCTTGTAGCCGTTGGCCAGCGCCTGCTCCACCTGCGGCTGGTAGAGCGTCGCCGCATCGGCTCGGCCGGCGGCTACCGGCGAAATCTCGGTACCGATGGCCACCGTATTGAGCTTGACCGAACTGAGGCCCTTTTCCTTGAGCAGGTTCTGCAGCAGGTAGGTCGAGGTCGACGGCGGGATGGCGGTGGAAATGGTCCGGTCCTTGAAGTCGGCCAGGGAGTTGATCGGCGAATTGGCCGGCGCGACCGTCCACACCGGCACGCCCGCCACTACCATGGCCACATTGGTCAACGACGCGCCCTTAAGATTGGCCAGCACGGCCGTCATCGGGTCTTGCAGCGAGAAATCGGCATGACCGCCAATGACCGCCGCCACACCCTGGGCGCCCCCGCCGGCGGTCACCTTCTGCACTTCCAGACCGCGCTTGGCGAACAGTCCTTCGCCCATGGCGACATACAGGGGGAGATACTGGATGGACTGGAAGGCCTGGTAGATCACCGCCTTCTCGGCGGCCATCGCGACGCTGCTCCCGAAACAGCCGATGCACAGCAGTGCGGCTGCGCTTGCCTTGCGGATGGACTTCATTGTTCGCCTTTCCATGAAATTACCCTTTCTTCAGTCAGTTTTACCAGCCAGGTGAGTAAGGCCGCCATGAGCGTGAGGATGATCACGCCCAGCCAGACGGTATTGAGGTCAAACAGCGAGCCGGCCACGAAGACCGCATGCCCGAGTCCGCTTTCGGAGGCGATGAATTCGCCCACGACCGCCCCGATCAGGGCAAAGCCGATGTTGATGCGCAGGATGGAAAAGATCCACGGCACCGACGCCGGCAGGATCAGCTTCTTGAACACCTTGGCGCGCTGGGCCTTGAAGGACTTGAACAGGTTCAGGAGATCCTTGTCGACCTCCTGCGCGGCAGCGCAGGAAGAGATGATGGCCACCGCAAAGGTGGAGATCCCCGCCAGCCAGATCTTGGAGACCATGCCCGAGCCGAACCAGATGATGATCAAGGGCCCCAGCGCGATCTTGGGAATGCTGTTGAGCAGGATGGAGAACTGCTCGACGATGGCCGAAGTACGCGGATAGAACCACAGCGCAAGCCCTAGTGCGATGCCCAGGCCGCTGCCCAGCAACAGGCCCAGCAGGGTCTCCACCAGCGTGACCCAGGTGTCGTAGAGCAGTTGTCCCTGGCTCAGGCCGATCACGGCGGACTTGTAGATGCCCGCCGGTGAGCCCAGCAGCTGACCGTTGATCAGATTGGACTGGGCCGCCATCTGCCACACGATGACGGCCACCACCAGCAAGGTGGCGACGATGGCGGTGGCGCTGCCGTCTTTGGATTTCATCACTCTCTCCTCAGGTGCTGGCGTGGGCGACGTCACTGGCACGCAGGGCGTTCCAGATCTCTTTGTGGTAGTGCGGGAATTCCGGCGCGCCCCGGGCGCTGACGGCGTCGCGCAGGCCATCGCTGCCCTCCACCGTGAGCACGATGTGCTGCTCGCGCATGATCTGCGCCGGACGTCCGCCGAGCACCACCACCCGCTGGCTCATGGCGATGGCTTCATCGATGTCGTGGGTCACCAGGATGACGCTGGTGCCTTCGCTGCGCGTGAGGCTGATGACATCGTTTTCCAGCATCAGGCGGGTCTCGTAGTCGAGCGCGGAGAAGGGTTCGTCCAGCAGCACCACGGTGGGATCGGCCAGCAACGTGCGACACAAGGCCACGCGCTGCTTCATCCCGCCAGAGAGCGCATGCGGATAGGACTGCGCCACGGTGTCCAGGCCGTAGCGCTTGAGCATGGCGCGGGCGCGCTCACGGTCGGCCTCGGTGACATCGCGCTGCAACTCGATGCCCAGCACGGCGTTGTCGAGGATGGTACGCCAGGGCAGCAGCAAGTCCTTCTGCAACATGTAGGCAATGCTGCCGGCGCGGCCATCCTCGCGCGGCTGCAGCACGATGCGGCCGGCGGTCGGCTTGAGCAGGCCGGAGATGAGGTTGAAGAGCGTACTTTTGCCGGCGCCACTGCGACCGACGATGGCGACGATCTCACCTTTGCCGACATTGAAGTGAAGGTTCTGGAATATCCGGATTTCTTCGCCGTTGGCCTTGATGAAGGCGTGGCTCAGATTGTCGACTTCTAGACGGTGGTCCGACATGGGCTCCTGCTCCTGAAGACTGCTTGAATGGCATGGATGGCACGGAAGATGACCCGCATGCCGCGTGTCAGCGGCATGGCGACATTGATTATGCATAATGCATAATCTTGCCTGAGGTCATGAGCAGAAACTGTGCCAGAGATGGCAACAGGACGCCGCAAGCCGCATGGGCTATGCGCTTGCAGCCGATCAGGGATATTTTGCCCGCCTAGCCAAGACGCTGCCGTCCGTGGCATCAGGCCCGACATTGGCGCGATTGCACCTCGATCGGACATTGCAGTGCACCAAGGATGTCCGAACCAACGGGCTCGCGCAGCAATCGCCGCTTCGCGCCGGGGCGGCAAGAAACATCCATTCCAAGATGGAAGTTGCTAGAATTGCGGCCTTAGGTGATGCACGCCGCCAGCCTGGCGCGCATTCTTGTCATTCCATCACCCGTGAAGAAATATGCATCGTCGAATCGAAGCCCGTATCGTCAACCCCCTTCTCGGCGAACAGATCCCTGTTCCCAGCTATGCCACCGATGGCTCGGCCGCACTGGACCTGCGGGCCTGCATCGAAGCCCCGATCACCCTGCGCGCCGGTAGCCGCGAACTGATCAAGACCGGCCTGGCCATCAACATGATGGACCCCTCGCTGGTGGCCATCGTGGCCTCGCGCTCGGGCCTTTCGCTCAAGCACGGGCTGCATGTGGCACAAGGCATCGGCGTCATCGATGCCGATTACCACGGTGAAATCGCCGTGATCCTGGCCAATTCGGGCCAGGAAGACTACGTCGTGCAGCCGGGCGACCGGATTGCCCAGTTGATGTTCCAGCCGGTGGTACAGGTGGCCTTGAGCATGGTGGACAAGTTCTCCACCGAAACCGAGCGCGGCGAAGGCGGCTTCGGCAGCACCGGCAAGTCCTGAATCGTCCCTGCCGCTGGCTGCGGCGCCAGCGGCCGTCCTACGCCACAGTACAAAGCGACAAGGAACCGTGACAAGGATGAGTTTGTCCTAGGGCCTGTTCCCACTAAATCTGCGAGATGCGTTGCGCCCAGAAGGCGTGGTGGCAAGGCGCACGGCAAGGCTGGTGGTGGTGCCACCAGCCTTGCCGTGCAACGCCGCCAGCGCGCCTTCTGGGCGCAACCCTCCGGGAGAGGCCGGCAAGCGTCGCCTGCCGTTGTTGCAGCTCCTTGCCGTAGCACCACTACGGCGCGTCGCCGCGCCTAGGCAGTCAACGCTTGCCGACCTCTCGCACTCACAGATTTAGTGTGAACAGGCCCTAGCCCCATGGGTCATCTGGCCTGTCCGGGACACCCCGGACCCAGCAGGCCCCTATTGATGGAGAACCGCATGCTCGTACCCCCCCTGCCCGCGTGGCAGAAGATAAGAACCCTCGCCACCCTGGCGCCGCTGGCCATCCTGGCCGCCTGCGCCACCCAGGAACCCGGCACCGCGCCGGCCAGCGCCCCCGCCAAGCCGACGGTAGTGACCCAGGCACCCAAGCCGGTCGCCGACAATCCCCAACAAGCGCAACTGCGTGAACTGATCGCCCAGCAGGATCGCCTCTATCGCGTGGCCGCCCCGCTGCTGACCAGCAACGCGCAACTATGCCGCGGCAACGCCCGCAACCTGCTGGGATTTACCGCCAAGAACAAGTATTCCTTCCCGATCGAATACGCTGAAACCGCCCGCAGCCTGGGCTATGACGACCGCCTGCAGGTTACCGGCGTGCTGCCCGGCAGTGGAGCGGAAAAGGCGGGCATCCAGCGTGGTGACTTCCTGATGTCGGTGGCAGGCAAGCCGATGCCGCAGGGCACCGATGCCGAACGCCAGGCCGCCGTGCTGCTGAGCCCGCTGGTGGTCAAGCAGGCGCCGATCGCGCTGGGCGTGCAACGCAACGGCCAGAACAGCACGCTCAACGTGCCGCTGACCTACGCCTGCGCCTTCAGCATCGAGCTGGGCAATGCTGACAACGTCAACACTTATGCCGATGGTCGCCGCGTGCTGATCACCCGGGGCATGCTCAAGTTCACCCGTTCAGATGATGAGCTGGCCTATCTGATCGCCAAGGACATGGCGCACAACATCCTCGGCCATGCGATCCGCCAACGCATGGTGTCGACCATCGCGGAGGTGATCGACAACCTGCTGCTGCCGCATCCGGACCCGACCACCACCGCCGGTACGGCCGGCATCCGCGTCTATCCGCAGGATCTGGATGCAGCGGCCGATACCCTGTCGCTGTACCTGCTGGCACGCGCCGGCTACAACATCGACAATGTGCCGGCCTTCTGGAAGCGCCTGGCCGAGCAGTATCCGGCCAGTGTGCCGAATGGCTATACGGCATTGCATCCGGCGACCACTTATCGTCTGTCGATGATCGACAAGGTCACGCAGATCGTGAAGGCCAAGCAGGAAGCGGGCAAGCCACTGGTACCCTGAGTCTTCTGATCACGCCTCTTTGGCCTGAGGTTTGCCCTGAGTTTTGCCCTGAAGCGGCGCGGTGAAGACCGCGCCGTTTTTTATTGTGCGTATCTTGTTGTGTGGACGCGGGTATCGAAAGTGCTCTGCCCCAAAAACAAAAGGCCACTCCGGATTTCCGGAGTGGCCTTGTTGGCTTGCTGATTTACTGGCTGAGGCTTATTCGACTTCGAGCTTTTCCTGCGGCTCTTCCGGCGGGGACGAATCGTCGCCCTCGGGGAATTCGAGCTTGATCTGCTCCTTATCGTCCATCTCCACCGTCACGCGACCGCCGCTGACCAGCTTGCCGAACAGCAGTTCGTCGGCCAGCGCCTTGCGGATCAGATCCTGGATCAGGCGCGACATCGGGCGTGCGCCCATCAGCGGATCGAAGCCCTTCTTGCCCAGGAACTTGCGCAGGCTGTCGGAGAAGACGGCTTCCACCTTCTTCTCGTGCAGCTGCTCTTCCAGTTGCATGAGGAACTTGTCGACCACACGCAGGATGATTTCCTCGTCCAGCGGGCGGAAGCTGATGATGGCATCCAGACGGTTGCGGAACTCGGGCGTGAACATGCGCTTGATGTCCGCCATCTCGTCGCCGGCTTCCTTCTTCTCGGTGAAGCCGATGGTGCGCTTCTGCAGGCTCTCGGCACCCGCGTTGGTGGTCATGATGATGATCACGTTGCGGAAGTCGGTCTTGCGGCCGTTGTTGTCGGTCAGCGTGCCATGATCCATCACCTGCAACAGGATGTTGAAGATGTCGGGGTGCGCCTTTTCGATTTCGTCCAGCAGCAGCACGGCATGCGGCTTCTTGTTGACAGCCTCGGTCAGCAGGCCGCCCTGGTCAAAGCCGACATAACCCGGGGGCGCGCCGATCAGGCGGCTCACGGCATGACGCTCCATGTATTCGGACATGTCGAAACGCACCAGCTCGATACCGAGGATGAAGGCCAGTTGCTTGGCCACTTCGGTCTTGCCCACGCCGGTCGGACCGGAGAACAGGAAGGAGCCGATCGGCTTGTCGGTCTTGCCCAGGCCGGCACGGGCCATCTTGATGGCCGACGACAGCGCTTCGATGGCCGGATCCTGACCGAAGACGACGTTCTTCAGGTCGCGATCAATGGTCTGCAGCTTGGCGCGATCATCCTGGTTCACGGACTGCGGCGGGATGCGGGCGATCTTGGAAATGATTTCCTCGATCTCCGGCTTGCCGATGGTCTTCTTCTGCTTGGACTTGGGCAGGATGCGCTGTGCCGCACCAGCTTCGTCGATGACGTCGATGGCCTTGTCGGGCAGGTGACGGTCATTGATGAAGCGGGCTGCCAGCTCGGCTGCCGAAGTCAGCGCCGAAGCGGAATACTTCACGCCGTGGTGTTCCTCGAACTTGGACTTCAGGCCACGCAGGATCTGCACGGTCTGTTCCACGGTCGGTTCGTTCACATCGATCTTCTGGAAGCGACGCGACAGTGCGTGATCCTTCTCGAAGACGCCACGGAACTCGGTATAGGTGGTCGCACCGATGCACTTCAACTGACCGCTGGAGAGCGCCGGCTTCAACAGGTTGGACGCATCCAGCGTACCACCCGAGGCCGAACCGGCGCCGATGATGGTGTGGATTTCGTCGATGAAGAGGATGCCGTTGGGGCTGTCCTTCAACTGCTTCAACACTGCCTTCAGACGTTGTTCGAAGTCACCGCGATACTTGGTGCCGGCCAGCAGCGCGCCCATGTCCAGCGAATAGACGACGGCGTTCTTCAATATCTCCGGCACATCGCCTTGCGTGACACGCCAGGCCAGGCCTTCGGCGATGGCGGTCTTGCCCACGCCGGCTTCGCCCACCAGCAGCGGGTTGTTCTTGCGGCGACGGCACAGGGTCTGGATCACGCGCTCGACCTCGGAATCACGGCCGATCAGCGGATCGATCTTGCCTTCGGCGGCGGCCTTGTTCAGGTTCTGGGTGAACTGGTCGAGCGGGCTTTCCTTCTGCTGGCCTTCGGCCTGCACGTCCTCGGCACCTTCCGGAGCCTTCTGCGGATCGGCCTGCTGGTCCTTGCGCACACCGTGCGAGATGAAATTGACCACGTCCAGGCGGGTCACGCCCTGCTGGTGCAGGTAGTACACCGCGTGCGAATCCTTCTCGCCGAAGATGGCCACCAGCACGTTGGCGCCGGTGACTTCCTTCTTGCCATTGGACGCCGACTGCACGTGCATGATGGCGCGCTGGATCACGCGCTGGAAGCCCAGCGTGGGCTGGGTGTCCACTTCGTTGGTACCGGGTACCGTGGGGGTATTGTCGGTGATGAAATTGGTCAGCGTCTTGCGCAGATCGTCAATGTTCACCGAGCAGGCGCGCAACACTTCGGCGGCCGACGGGTTGTCCAGCAACGCCAGCAGCAAGTGCTCCACGGTAATGAATTCATGACGCGATTGTCTGGCTTCGACAAAGGCCATATGCAAACTGACTTCGAGTTCCTGCGCAATCATGCTTCCTCCATCACGCATTGCAGGGGGTGCCCTGCCTTTCGAGCGTGGGTTAAAACGAGTTCCACTTTAGTGGATGCGATATCTTTGGGATACACACCACACATTCCCTTCCCATCGCGGTGAACCTTGAGCATGATCTGCGTCGCGGTTTCACGGTCCTTGTTGAAATACTGCTGGATGACTGCGACGACGAATTCCATCGGCGTATAGTCATCGTTCAACAAAAAAACCTGGTACATCGCGGGCGGCTTGAGTTTGGCCTCCTGCCGTTCCAGGACTGTACCGCCATCATTTACGTGCTTGGTTGCCATGCGTTTATTGGACCATCAAAAGCTGTGCAACGCACAATGATCTCGTAACCTCTAGATGAGATAGATATTACTTGTTTTCCGGACCTTGCGCAGATGACGATGATTTATCCTAAATCAAGGGGATCCTGCGCTATCTCCCAAACAAGCCCATAAACTTTGAGATGAAAACTGCTTGACTTTTGGATTTCGACCGAGAACAATGCAAATTCATTGATTAGTAGTTACCAAATGTAACAACTGATCGATGCGAAGGGGGCACGGTTTAAGGGGGGCTGCGTGACGCGCGATGCTTCTTGCTTTGACGGCTCGTGTGATAGTTAATATTTGAAAGATGCTTTTATGGCAACAGGTACTGTCAAGTGGTTCAATGATTCCAAAGGCTTTGGCTTTATCACTCCGGATGACGGCGGCGAAGATCTGTTCGCTCACTTCTCCGCAATCCAGATGAACGGCTTCAAGACCCTGAAAGAAGGTCAAAAAGTCCAGTTTGACGTTACGCAAGGCCCCAAAGGCAAGCAAGCATCGAACATCCAGAACGCCGCTTAAACCCCGGTATGCTCTTAAAAGCCCTGCATTGCAGGGCTTTTTTCATTGGGCGCGCGGCTAGTGCAATCCGCGTGGCGGCGTTATCGCCCTTCCCCTTCTTCCCAAAAACAAACAGCCGGACATTGCCGGCTGTTGTTTTTTCGTCATCTTCGCAACCCGAATCTCTACCGGAAGCAGTCTGACGGCCTTACATGTTTTCGATCATGGCTTCGCCGAAGCCGGAGCACGAAACCTGGGTCGCGCCTTCCAGCAGACGGGCGAAATCATAGGTCACGCGCTTGGCAGAGACCGACTTCTGCATCGCGGTCACGATCAGTTCGGCCGCTTCGATCCAGCCCATGTGGCGCAGCATCATTTCTGCCGAGAGAATGCTGGAGCCGGGGTTCACATAGTCCTTGCCGGCGTACTTGGGCGCGGTCCCGTGAGTGGCTTCAAACACGGCCACGGAGTCGGACATGTTGGCACCCGGCGCGATGCCGATGCCGCCGACCTGGGCCGCCACGGCGTCGGAGATGTAGTCGCCGTTCAGGTTCATGGTGGCAATGACGCTGTATTCCGCCGGGCGCATCAGCACCTGCTGGAAGAAGGCATCGGTGATCGCATCCTTGATCACGATCTGGCGACCGGTCTTGGGATTCTTCAGGCGCATCCACGGGCCATCGTCGATCAGCTCGGCACCGAATTCGCGGCCCGCCAGGGCATAGCCCCAGTCACGGAAGGCACCTTCGGTGTACTTCATGATATTGCCCTTGTGGACGAGGGTGACCGAGGGCTTGTCGTGATCGATGGCGTACTGGATCGCCTTGCGTACCAGGCGCTCGGTACCTTCGCGCGAGACCGGCTTGATGCCCAGTGCAGAGGTCTCCGGGAAGCGCAGCTTCTTGACACCCATCTCGCGGGTCAGCAGTTCGATCAGTTTCTTCACTTCCGGCGTGCCTGCCTGCCATTCGATGCCGGCGTAGATGTCCTCGGAGTTCTCGCGGAAGATCACCATGTCGGTCTTCTCCGGCTCGCGCAGCGGTGAAGGCACGCCCTTGAAGTAACGCACCGGCCGCAGGCAGACATACAGGTCCAGCTGCTGGCGCATGGTCACGTTGAGCGAGCGGATACCGCCGCCGACCGGCGTGGACAGGGGCCCCTTGATCGAGACCAGGTATTCCTTGAGCACGTCCAGGGTTTCATCCGGCAGCCAGACATCGGGACCATACAGCCGGGTCGACTTTTCGCCGGCGTAGATTTCCATCCAGTGGATCTTGCGCGCGCCACCGTAGGCCTTTTCCACGGCGGCATCGACCACCTTGAGCATCACCGGCGTGACATCCACGCCCACGCCATCGCCCATGATGAAGGGGATGATGGGGTTGTTGGGGACATTGAGGGTGTCATCGGCGTTGGCGGTGATCTTGCGCCCTTCAGCAGGCACTTGGATATGTTGGTACGACATCGTGGTCTCCGACGGTTGAGGCGGTGGCGATAGAAGGGATAGAAGGCATCAGCGACAATCTGGACCAGGCGACCAGCAGGTCGCCATTGCCTGGATTGTCATACAAGCGGGGAATTTTAAGAGATTTCCACGGTTTGAGTCGGGGAAATTCCGGAATGCACGCACAAAGTCTTATATAAGATATAGGACATCCGTGGTCGATTATGCATCAGGATTTTACGGAATGCCATGTTTTTGCGACACTAGCGCATGCCTCTGATCTTATTCAACAAACCTTTCCAGGTGATGAGCCAGTTCTCGGCCCACCCCGAACGCCAGACCCTGGCCGACTACGTCGATATTCCCAATGTCTATCCAGCCGGCCGGCTGGACGCCGACAGCGAGGGCCTGCTCCTGCTCACCGACGACGGCAAGCTGCAACATGCCATTGCCCATCCCCGGCGCAAGCAGCCCAAGACCTATCTGGCCCAGGTGGAAGGCCAGGCCAGCCCGGAGGCGCTGCAACGCTTGAGCAACCCGCTGGACCTGGGCGATTTCGTGACCCAGCAAAGCCAGGCCCGGCTGATCCAGGAACCGCCCTGGCTGTGGCCGCGCACACCACCGATCCGCCAGCGCCAGAACCAGCCGACCAGCTGGATCGCGCTGACCATCAGCGAAGGCAAGAACCGCCAGGTGCGCCGGATGACGGCTGCCGTCGGCTTGCCGACGCTGCGCCTGGTGCGCATCGCGATCGGGCCGTTCTCGCTGGCAAGCCATCCTCTGATGCCCGGCGAATGGCGCGAGGTCGATCCGGCAGCACTGGACGCCCCATCCTGAACAGGCCAGGCCCCAAAATACTAGTCACTCTAACAACATTTTATTGTGGCAGAGTGCATGATTCTTCATCAATCCCCGTAAAAAAGATCAAAATCAGTGTCAACCTTCATCCGCGCCCGCCGTTATTGGCATTGATTCGCACGAATCATCGTTTGCCTCACATCCCTAACATGTTGAATTGAAGGACGCAAAATGAAAAAATTGATCGCCGCTCTGATCGCTGGTCTGTTCGCCACTGCTGCTTTCGCACAAGCTCCGGCCGCTCCGGAAGCGCCGAAGGCTGAAGCCGCTGCTCCGAAGGCTAAGAAGGCCAAGAAGGCCAAAAAGGCCAAGAAGGCAAAGAAGGCAGCTGAAGCTAAGTAATTAGCGTCCGCATCAAGAAAAGGCAGGCTGGTCCTGCCTTTTTTCATGCCCGCACGCTTTTGCCGGCTGGCTGCTCATCCACTGTCGCACCCGGCCCGGCACCTGCTATGCTGCCTGCTCTTCGTCCGACCTGATCCACGATAGATATTGAACATGCGCCAATCTTCACTTTTCCGCCCCACCCTTTCGCGCCTCGCCGCCGCTGCCGTACTGGCCATCGGCTGCCTCGCCAGTACCGCTGCCAGCGCCCAGACGCCGGTCCGCAAGTTCCCCACCACTCAGCTCAACATCGGCATCCACCTGATCAAGGCCGAAGTGGCCCAGTCCGAAGCCGAGCGCGAGCAAGGCCTGATGTTCCGCGACAAGATGGGGGACAACGAAGGCATGCTGTTCCTGTTCGGTCAGCCGGCAGGAGTCTGCATGTGGATGAAAAATACGCTGATTCCCCTATCGGTGGCCTTCATGGATGAAAAAGGCGTCATCATCAACATCGAGGAAATGAAGGAACAGACCCTGGATTCGCATTGTGCGAAACGCGCAGCGGTCTATGCGCTGGAGATGAACAAGGGCTGGTTCAAGCAAAAGAACATCAAGCCCGGCACCAAGATCGAAGGCCTGCCCCAGTAAGCAAGGTGGTCAGCAGGAGCGGCAGGCGGGTGGCCTGCCGTGCCGGCGACCACAACCGGCTGGAACAAGTCGCGGCAAACGGGTAAAACACGGGCGACAAACGCAAAAAACCGCTTGCAAGCAAGCGGTTTTCTTGCACTGCAGTCTGAAGCGGGTGAACCGCGCTTCAGCTCAAGCCAAGCAGCAATTAAGCAGCCAGGGCCTTCAGGGCAGCAGCCAGACGGCTCTTGTGGCGAGCAGCCTTGTTCTTGTGGATGATCTTCTTGTCGGCGATGCTGTCGATGGTCGACACGGAAGATTGGAACACGGAGGTTGCTGCAGCCTTGTCGCCGGCGGCGATGGCCTTGCGAACTGCCTTGATTGCGGTGCGCAGGGTCGAGCGCTGGCTCGAGTTGTGAGCGTTTTGCTTGACTGCTTGACGAGCACGCTTACGTGCCTGTGCGGTATTTGCCATGAAAATTATCCTAAATCGAGAGTCGTTTGCGCCGCAAACCCCGAGGACTCGCGATGCCAAATTCTGTAAAGCATCGGATTATAACCAGATTCACTCGACAAGGCAATCAACTTGTCCTCTTCTGTCGCTGAACTGCCGTAAACAGCCCTGCATCGGCCAGCATGCAGGTTCAGCGACGGCCGGATTGCCACAAAGAAATTGTCATCCAGCATCGAACCTGCCATCCACCCGGCGACTCTACCTCCACCCGCTGCGCATCGCCGATCCAGACCCGCAGACGCACCGGAACCAGGGCCGCGATTGCGGCCGCCGCCGCAAGGCCCCCGCTATAATGCCGCTCCATGAACTTGCATAAAACGCTAGCCGCCATTTCCGGCATGACGATGCTCTCGCGCATCACCGGACTGGTCCGGGAAATCCTGTTTGCCCGTGCCTTCGGCGCCTCCGCCTACACCGACGCCTTCAACATCGCCTTCCGCATTCCCAACCTGCTGCGCCGGCTGTTCGCCGAAGGCGCGTTCTCGCAGGCCTTCGTACCGATCCTGGCCGAATACAAGAACCGCCGCGGCATCGAAGAAACCAGGCACCTGATCGACCACGTCGCCACCGCCCTGATGTGGGTGATGCTCATCACCTGCGTGGCCGGCATCGTGGCCACTCCCTTCGTGGTCTATTTCATCGCCACCGGTCTGCAATACAACCCGGACGCCTTCCACGCCTCGGTGCTGATGACCCGCATCATGTTTCCCTACATCGGCTTCATGGCCTTCGTGGCGCTGGCCGGGGGCATCCTCAACACCTGGAAGGAATTCAAGATCCCGGCCGTGACCTCGGTGCTGCTCAACGTGGCCTTCATCGTGGCCTCGCTGTTCGTGGCGCCCTTCATGGAGCAGCCCATCTACGCCATGGCCTTCGCCGTGCTGGTGGGCGGCGTGCTGCAGGTGGCCATCCAGGTGCCGGCACTGGTGAAGATCGGCATGCTGCCGCGCCTGTACTGGAATCCCATGCTCGGGTTGCGCGACGAGGGCGTCAAACGGGTGTTGAAGAAGATGGGGCCAGCCGTCTTTGCCGTCTCGGCCGCGCAGATCAGCCTGATGATCAATACCAACATCGCCTCGCGCCTGGAGCACGGCAGCGTCTCCTGGTTGACCTATGCCGACCGCCTGATGGAATTTCCCACCGCCCTGCTGGGCGTCGCCCTGGGGACCATCCTGCTGCCCAGCCTGTCCAACGCCCACGCCGCGCAGGACATGGAGGAATACTCGGCCCTGCTGGACTGGGGCCTGCGGCTGACCTTCATGCTGGCCATGCCGGCCGCGGTAGGACTGGCCACGCTCTCCGAACCGCTGACCGCTACCCTGTTCCACTACGGCCGTTTCGACGCACTTTCCGTCACCATGGTCGGCCACGCACTGGTGGCCTATGGCGTGGGCCTGATCGGCCTGATCCTGGTCAAGATCCTGGCGCCGGGCTTCTATGCCAAGCAGGATATCCGCACCCCGGTGATCATCGCCGTGGGCGTGCTCATTGCCACCCAGGCCATGAACAGCCTGTTCGTCCCGATCTTCGCCCATGCCGGTCTGGCGCTGTCGATCGGGCTGGGCGCCTGTCTCAACGCGCTGTGCCTGTTCATCGGCCTGCGCCGGCGCCAGATCTACGTGCCGCGACCGGGCTGGGGCCTGTTCCTGGTGCGTCTGTGCGCGGCCTTGCTGGTGATGGCCGGAGTGGCCTTGTGGATCGCCGGCCACTTCGACTGGGTCGCCCTGCGCGCCCATCCGCTGCTGCGCATCGGCGCGTTGATGCTGGTACTGGTGGTCTGTGCAGCTGCCTACTTCGGCCCCCTGTTTGCGATGGGTTTCCGGCTGCGCGAATTCAAGCGGATCGCGCGCCGCTGAGCCGCTAAACCAGCCTTCCTGTCGCTTCAGCAAAAGAAAACGGTGGAGTGAAACAACAAATTTCACTCCCCTCCAGGCAGACCTGACGCAGCGCGCAATATTTTGATAGCATGGGTGTCATGACGCTCACCTCCCTCGACTATTTTGCTTCGCTGGTGCGCCAGGACGATTCGATTCCCTTGTTCGAATCCGCCCTGACGTTGGGACAGGATTTCTATCCCGAAATGGATTTCGCTGAAGAGGAAATGGCGCTCGACACCCTGGCGCTCAAGCTCAGGCAGCGACTCCCTCCGGATGCGTCGCAAATCCAGAAGTTGCGCATGCTGAACCAGTTCTTCTTCCAGGAAATGGCCTTCGCCGGCAACGTCAACAATTACTATGACCCCGACAACAGCTACATCCACCGGGTGATCTCGACCCGGCGCGGCATCCCGATCTCGCTGGCGGTGGTCTATATCGAACTGGCCCAGCAGATCGGGCTGGACATGAAGGGGGTTTCATTCCCTGGCCACTTCCTGATGAAGTTATCGGTACAGTCGGGTGAAATCGTGCTGGACCCCATGAACGGTTCCAGCCTGTCGCGGGAAGAACTGGAAGAGCGTCTGGAGCCCTTCCTGGCCCATCAGCCGGAAGAAGAGTTCGGCGACGAGCTGCCCCTGGCGGCCTATCTGCGGGCGGCTCATCCACGCGAAATCCTGGCGCGCATGCTGCGCAACCTGAAAGCCATCTTCATGGAAAGCCAGCGCTGGCAACAGGTGCTGGACGTGCAGGAACGCCTGGTGATCCTGCTGCCCGAAGAAGTCACCGAAAAGCGCGACCGCGGACTGGCCTTCGCCAACCTGGGCATGGCCCAGGCCGCGCTGGAAGATCTGGAAGCCTACCTGGCCCTGCGCCCCTATGCCGAGGACGCGCCCAATCTGCGCGAGATGCTGCCCGACCTGCGCGAAGCCTTGCGCAAGCCGAACTGAGCGGCCTGCGCAGGCTGAGGGCGCTTACTTCTTGCCTTCGATCTCTTCCCAGCGTTCCAGGCTGACCAGCAGTTCTTCGTCGATCTCGGCGAAACGCTGATTCAGCTTGACGGCGTCATCGGCACTCTTCTTGTAGAGGTCGGGGTCGGCCAGCTTCTCGGAAATCTGCTTCTGCTCCGCTTCCAGAGCGGCGATGCGCTTGGGCAGCTCTTCCAGCTCACGCTGCTCCTTGTAGCTCAGCTTCTTCTTGGCCGCGGGCGCAGCCACCGGTGCCGCCATGGTCGATTCGGCCTTGACCTCGCCACTGTCGGTGGCCTTGTCGGCCGCCTTGCCGCCAGCCTTGGAGGCCGCCTGCGTGGTCGGACGCTGACGCTCCCAGTCGGAATAGCCACCCACGTATTCACGCCAGACGCCATTGCCCTCGGCGGCGATCACCTGGGTCACGACGTTGTCCAGGAACATGCGGTCGTGGCTGACCAGGAACACCGTCCCCGGATATTCTTCCAGCAGTTCTTCCAGCAGTTCCAGGGTATCGATGTCGAGGTCGTTGGTCGGTTCGTCCAGCACCAGCACGTTGGCCGGCTTGGCGAACAGGCGCGCCAGCAGCAGGCGGTTGCGTTCACCGCCGGAGAGCGTGCGCACCGGCGAGCGGGCGCGTTCCGGCGCGAACAGGAAGTCCGACAGATAGGTCATCACGTGCTTGCGCTGGCCGTTGACCTCGACCCAGTCGCTGCCCGGGGCAATCGTGTCAGCCAGCGTGGTTTCTTCATTCAGTTGCGCGCGCATCTGATCGAAATAGGCGACCTGCATCTTGGTCCCCTGCTTGACGGTGCCGCTGTCAGGCGCTTCCTCGCCCAGGATCAACTTGAGCAGCGTGGTCTTGCCGGCGCCGTTCTGGCCGATCAGGCCGACCTTGTCGCCACGCATGAGGATGGTGCTGAAATCGCGCACGATGGTCTTGGGACCGTAGGCCTTGTTGACGTTTTCCAGTTCCGCCACGATCTTGCCTG
The DNA here is from genome assembly GCF_000300975.2 of Herbaspirillum frisingense GSF30. Lineage (GTDB taxonomy): Bacteria > Pseudomonadota > Gammaproteobacteria > Burkholderiales > Burkholderiaceae_D > Herbaspirillum > Herbaspirillum frisingense. The sequence goes on from NZ_AEEC02000011.1 coordinate 63,234, forward strand.
AACGTTCGCCGGTGCCCACTTCCAGCTTGACCTGCCCCTGCCGGTCGCGCCGCTCGCTGCGCTGCACGCGCAGCGCTTCCAGTCGTCGCACACGGCCTTCGTCGCGGGTACGGCGGGCCTGCACGCCCTTGCGGATCCAGACCTCTTCCTGGGCCAGGAACTTGTCGAACTTGGCGTTTTCCACCTCCTCGTTGGCCAGCAGCTCGGCCTTGCGCCCCTGGTAGGTGCTGAAGTTGCCGGGGAAGGACAGGATCTTGCCGCGATCCAGTTCGATGATGCGGGTCGAGACGTTGTCCAGGAAACTACGGTCGTGGGTGATGAAGAGGATGCTGCCCTTGAAGTCGCGCAACAGGCCTTCCAGCCACAGGATGGAGCCGAAGTCCAGGTGGTTGGTCGGCTCGTCCAGCAGCAGCACGTCGGGATTGCCCACCAGGCCGCAGGCCAGGGCCACGCGTTTCTTCATGCCGCCGGAGAGTTCGCCGATGCGTGCTTCGCGGTTCAGGTTCAGCTTGTCCAGCGTGGTCTCGACCTTGTTGCCGATGGACCAGGCGTCAGCCGCATCCAGCACGGTCTGGATCTGGTGCATACGCTCCAGCAGGGCATCGTCGTTGTCGCCGCCGAACTGGCCGGTGATGGCTTCATATTCGGCCAGCAGGGCCGGCAGCTCGCCCAGGCCAGAGGCCACGGCATCGAACACCGTCATCTCTTCCGGGAAATGCGGCTCCTGGTCGACATAGGCGATCTTCAGGTTCTGCTGCATCACCAGCAGACCATCGTCCAGCTTCGAGCGGCCGGCGATGATCTTCAGGAGCGAAGACTTGCCGGTGCCGTTGCGGCCGATCAGGCCAATGCGTTCGCCGGTCTCCAGCGAGAATTCGGCGTGATCGAGGAGCGCGACGTGGCCGAAGGCCAGTTGTGCGTCTGAGAGGGAAATGACTGCCATAGCGTGAGTAGCGTGATCTGCGTGAATGCGACGGCCTGGGCCGCGCAGGATGGATGCGAAGTCGCCTGAAAAAGAGAACCAAGGAGAACCAGCGGCGAAAGAGCGGCGAAAGAGCGGCATTGTACCGACTGCGCCGGCGAAATGCTGATTTAAGCGCGCTGACGCCGTCCTGCTGTCCCAAAGACGCCACCAAATGCCAGCGGCCCTCGGGTAGTCGGCCCCGATTGTCACTACGGCAACGGTATTTCTGAAAAATAACAAAATTCTCTCGAATTACAACGTCGAAAACGGTCCATGTTACAACTGGTAAAGCATTGCCGGCGGCCGGTCCGCCGGGCTGGTGGCCCGATGCTGTAAGATAGCGCATCCCGATTCACACTCATCCCATGCCTCTTCCAACTTTGCCGGACCCGCTGCGCCGCCAGCGCGGCTTCCTCAATCCCAATATCGCCAAGTTCATCGGTCTGTCCATCCTGGGTCTCGGCATCGCCGGCGCGCTGCTGGTGGTCTACGCCCTGATCTTCATCAACCCGCGCCTGCCCTCGCTGGACCTGATCACCGATTACCGGCCCAAGGTCCCGCTGCGCATCTGGTCCGAAGACAAGGTCTTGCTGGGCGAATTCGGTGAAGAAAAGCGCAGCCTGGTCAAGCTGGACGACATCCCGGCCGACATGAAGAACGCCGTGCTGGCCATCGAGGACTATCGCTTCTACGAACATGGTGGCATCGACTGGATCGGCATCGCCCGCGCCCTGGTGACCGACGTGCTGCGCGGCAGCGCCTCGCAGGGGGCCAGCACCATCACCATGCAGGTGGCGCGCAATGTCTTCCTGACCAAGGAAAAGACCTTCTCCCGCAAGCTCTATGAAGTGCTGCTGGCCAACAAGATCGAACATGCCCTGACCAAGGACCAGATCCTGGAGGTCTACATGAACCAGATCTACCTGGGCCAGCGCGCCTTCGGCTTTGCCGCCGCCGCCCGCACCTATTTCGGCAAGGACCTCAAGGACGTCAGCCTGGCCGAAGCCGCCATGCTGGCCGGCCTGCCCAAGGCACCATCGGCCTACAACCCCATCGTCAACCCCAAGCGCGCCCACATCCGCCAGCAGTACATCCTGCAGCGCATGCTGGACGTGGGCTTCATCACCCAGGCGCAGTACGACAAGGCTTCCAAGGAAGAACTGAAGGTGCGTGCACCGGGCAGCCAGTACACGGTGCATGCTGAATATGTGAATGAAATGGTGCGCCAGATGGTGTACGCCCAGTACAAGGAAGACACCTATACCCAGGGCTTCAACGTCTACACCACCGTCAATGCCGCCGACCAGCAGGCCGCCTACCTGGCCGTGCGCAAGGGCGTGATGGACTATGACCGTCGCCATGGCTACCGTGGTCCGGAAGAGACCATCGAGCTGCCCTCGAACGCGGAAGATCGGGCCTCCGCCATCGACGACGTGATGGACGACCACCCGGACAACGATGACATCCTGGCCGCCGTGGTGGTGGCTGCCAGCCCCAAGCAGATCGACGCGGTGCTGCGCAACGGCGACAAGATCAGCGTCAAGGGTGAGGCGCTGCGTTTCGTGGCATCGGCGCTGTCGGAAAAGGCCAAGAAGGACGTGCGCATCGGCCCCGGCGCATTGATCCGCGTGATGCAGGATGCCAAGCAGAACTGGCAGGTGGTGCAGTTGCCGCAGGTGGAGGCGGCACTGGTGTCGGTGGTACCGCAGGACGGTGCCATCCGCGCGCTGGTGGGCGGTTTCGACTTCACCCAGAACAACTTCAACCACGTGACGCAAGCCTGGCGCCAGCCCGGCTCCACGTTCAAGCCCTTCATCTATTCGGCGGCGCTGGAGAAGGGTTTTGCACCCGCCTCCATCGTCAATGATGCTCCGGTGTCCTACCCTGCCGGCCCCGGCCAGCCGAACTGGGAACCCAAGGATGACGAAACCCCGGCCGGCCCGATCACGGTGCGCACGGCCCTGCAGAAGTCGGTCAACCTGGTGGCCATCCGCACGCTGGACTACATCGGCGTGCCTTACGCCAAGGACTTCATCACCGGCACCTACGGCTTCGACGCCGACAAGGTCCCGCCCTATCTGCCCATGGCACTGGGTGCGGGCCAGACCAATCCGCTGCAGTTGTCGGCGGCCTACTCGGTGTTCGCCAATGGCGGCTACAAGATCCAGCCCTACCTGATCTCGCAGATCACCGATGCCCGCGGCAAGGTGCTGTCCAAGGCGGAACCGCTGATCGTCGGCAACGGCGCACCACGGGTGGTAGCCGAGCGCAACAGCTACATGATGACCAACCTGCTCAAGTCCGTGGCCCAGCGCGGCACCGGCGCACGCAGCAACAGCATCGGCCGTACCGACCTGGCCGGCAAGACCGGTACCACCAACGATGCGGTGGATGGCTGGTTCGCCGGCTACCAGCGCACGCTGGCCACCGTGGTGTGGATGGGATATGACCAGCCCAAGAGCCTGGGTGGCATGGAATTCGGAGCCCAGCTGGCATTGCCGATCTGGGTCGATTACATGGCCAAGGCCCTGAAGGGCGTGCCGCAGTTCGACCAGCCGGCCCCCGATGGCATCCGCTTCATCGATGGCGAGCCCTACTACGACAACTTCACTCCCAACAACGGTCTGGTGACCAATGTGGGCGTGACGGTGGTGGATGCGATCTCGAACTTCTTCGGCTGGACCCCGAGCCAGACCCCGGCCGCCCCGGGCACAACCCAGCCGGCGCCGAACGTGCCAGGCAGCGCCCTCGGCAGCCCGGGGGCTGCGCCCTCGCCTTCGGGAACGCGCCCGCAGAGCGACAATGCGCGCCGCTTCCTGGACAGTACCAACCAGGGCCATTGACCGATGATGGATCGGAGTGAGGCTGCCCCACGGTGATGTAACACTGATGGGGCAGAAAACGAAAAAGCGCAGAAGATGACTTCTGCGCTTTTTTTATGCTGGTGCCCCCGACACGGATCGAACGTGTGACCTATCCCTTCATACCACTATGGCTTTCGCCACCAGAGTCTGTTTGTGGTCTGGACTATACCTTGATCGTGGGCAGTGCCGTTGATGCACTGGCCTTTAGACCGGAGCCGTCTAGTCTCTACACCTTCCGGCGTCCTCACGGAAGCCGGCTTGGCTCGGTATTGCCAGCAGCCGCGCAGTCATCACGACCAGGCGCTGTCAGGGTTCACCGAATTTGACTCCATTCACGCGGCGCCTTTCGGCAGCCGCTGCCCAATTGTCTTTAGGAGGGGATCGCTCTATCCACTGAGCTACGGGGGCAGCAAGGCCGCTATTGTATCCGCTGCGCCCGGGCTTGCAAAGCCGCAAGCACTGCGGCGGCTTGCACTACAATAGGTCGATGCGCCCGCTCATAACAAATATGAAGAAAACTGCTGCCATCGCACTGGGGACCTGGATTGCATGTGGACCGGCCATGGCCCAATCACCCGCTACCGCGCCTGACGCCAGGGCGATTCCGGGCATGGCCGAACGCATGGCGGCCTGCACCGTCTGCCATGGCAAGGAGGGGCGCGCCACCGCCGACGGCTATTACCCGCGCATCGCCGGCAAGCCGGAAGGCTATCTGCTGCATCAATTGCAGAGTTTCCGGGATGGCCAGCGCCGTTACCCGATGATGAATTACCTGCTGGCCAATCTCTCGGACGACTATCTCCAGCAGATTGCGATCTTCTTCGCCGCCCAGCACCCGCCCTACCCGCCGCCAGTCGCCACCGAGGCCAGCGCAACGGTGCTGGAACGCGGCCGCCAGCTGGTCACCACCGGCCAGCCCGCGCAGCGCATGCCCGCCTGCGCCGCCTGCCATGGTGATGGCCTGGGCGGGGTGGCGCCTGGCATTCCCGGTCTGCTGGGACTGCCCAAGGATTACATCAACGCGCAGCTGGGCGCCTGGCGCAACGGCGAGCGCAAGGCCAAGGCGCCCGACTGCATGGGCGAGATCGCCCGCGCCCTGAGCCCGGAAGACATCAACGCCGCCAGCAGCTGGCTGGCGGCGCAGCCGGTTCCACCGGATTACCGCCCGGCCGCTGCACCGCCCAAGCCATTGCCCACACAGTGCGGCAGCATGGGGCCGGCGGTGTCGAAGCCTGGCACGATGGGAGCAATACCATGAGGCGGCCCTGCACAACCGGCCTGAAGTGGCTGCTGCTGAGCACCGCCGGCACGCTGGTGGGCCTGGCTGGCGTGGTGGCCTGGCAGAGCCTGGCCAGCGAGGACCCGGGCGTGGCTTCCGCGGTCGGTGATCCACAGGCGCAGCGGCTCAAGGGCCAATACCTGGCGCAGGCCGGCAATTGCATGGCCTGCCACACCGTGCGCGGCGGAGCGGGATATGCCGGCGGACGCGCCATCGCCAGCCCCTTCGGCACGCTCTACACCAGCAACATCACGCCGGACAAAGCCACCGGCATCGGCAACTGGAGCCGCGACGATTTCTGGCGCGCGCTGCATCACGGGCGTGGCCGCGATGGCCGCTTCCTCTATCCGGCCTTCCCCTATACCAGCTACACCCGGATGAGCCGCGACGACAGCGATGCCCTCTTCGCCTATCTGCAGAGCCTGCCGCCGGTCAATCAGCCCAATCGCGATCATGCACTGCGCTTTCCCTACAACCAGCGCATGCTGCTGGCGCTGTGGCGTGCCTTGTATTTCAAACCGGGCAGCTTCACGCCCGACCCGGCACGCGATGCGCAATGGAACCGTGGTGCCTATCTGGTCCAGGGCGCCGGCCATTGCAGCGCCTGCCATAGCGCACGCAACGCTCTCGGCGCGAGCCTGGCGCCGCTGGCACTGGAGGGCGGCGTGATACCGGCGCTGGCGTGGTATGCGCCGCCACTGCATGGCGGGGAAAAGGGATTGGGAAGCTGGAGCGAGGCCGATATTGCCGCCCTGCTCAAGACCGGGGTATCGCCTCGCGGTACGGCGCTGGGGCCCATGTCGGAAATCGTCGGCCGCAGCCTGCAATATCTGACCGATAGCGACATCTCGGCCATCAGCGTCTACCTCAAGACGCTGCCGGCACCCTCATCGGAAAGTTCGGCCGGCTCCGGCGCACCGCGCCCGGAGCCGGCGGAGGCCAAACGCATCCTCAAGCAGGGCCAGAAGCTCTACGGATCACTGTGCGTGGACTGTCATGGCGGCAAGGGCCAGGGTAGCGCGCCGGATTATCCGCCGCTGGCGGGCAACCATGCCATCGCCGGGCCACAACCGCTCAATGCGATTCGCACCGTGCTCAATGGCGGCTTTCCGCCATCCACGACCGGCAATCCCTATCCCTTCGGCATGCCGCCCTTCGGGCCGCAACTAAGCGATTCCGAGGTGGCGGCGGTACTGTCCTATGTGCTCAACAGCTGGGGTAATCAGGGCGGATGGGTGTCGGCCTCGGAGGTCAACCGCTATCGCAGCGTGCCGCTGGACTGAGCCTGGCGAGAGGGAGCCGCCATGAAAAAAGCGATCCGAGGATCGCTTTCTTCACGATGCGGCTTCAGCGTCGCACGCCGACTACCTGAGAGGCGATCATTGCTCGCCGCTGAACTTGTAGCCCATGCCACGCACCGTCTGCACGTAATGCGCGAGATCACCCAGCGATTTGCGCAGACGCATGATATGCACGTCCACCGTGCGTTCTTCGATGAAGGTATGGTCACCCCACACCTTGTCCAGCAACTGGGCGCGCGAAAAGATGCGTTCCGGGTGGGCCACCAGATAGCGCAGCAGCTTGAATTCGGCCTGGTCCAGCGTCACCGGCCGGCCACCGACCGAGACTTCGCGCCGCTCGACGTCGATGCCAATGTCGCGATACCGCAGCACCTGGCTGCCGATCTCGGGGGTCTTGCGGCGTAACAGTGCCTGCACCCGCGCCACCAGTTCCTTGGGTGAAAAGGGCTTGGTCACGTAGTCATCGGCGCCCTCGTTCAAGCCCTTGACCTTGTCTTCTTCCATGCCCTTGGCGGTCAGCATGATGACCGGCAGCGCGGCGGTGCGCGGATCGCGGCGCAATTCGCTGAGCAACACCAGGCCCGAGCTGTCCGGCAACATCCAGTCCAGCAGGATCACGTGGGGCAGCGCCTCGGCAATGAACTTGCGGGCCTGGGCCACATCGGTGGCAATGGTGGTGGCGAAACCAGCCCCCTGCATCGTGAAGCGCAATAGCTCCGCGATGCTGGGTTCGTCTTCCACCATGAGGATTTGGGCTAGCTCTTTTGACATCGTCCGCAGTCCGAAACAGGAAGAACTCAGAGCACCTTGGCGGCGATACGCTGCGCCATGCTGCGCGCCAGCTCGGCCTCCTGGGCTTCCACCATCACGCGGATCAGGGGCTCGGTACCAGAGGGGCGCAGCAGTACGCGTCCACGCTCGCCGAGCTGCTCTTCCACGGCCGCCTTTTCCGCCTGCAGGGCGGTATTGGATTTCCAGTCGTAGCCGGCAGGGATCTTCACGTTGATCAGCGACTGTGGATACATGCTGATATCCGCCGTCATCTGCGCCAGGGTCTGGCCTGCGCGCTTGAGTGCCGACAGCACCTGCAGCGCCGAGACGATGCCGTCGCCGGTGGTGTGCTTGTCCAGCGCCAGCAGGTGACCGGAACCCTCGCCACCCAGCAGCCAGCCCTTTTCCTGCAGCACTTCCAGCACATACCGGTCACCCACCTTGGCACGCGCGAAGGGTACGCCCATCTTCTTGAAGGCGACCTCCAGAGCCATGTTGGTCATGAGCGTGCCGACCGCGCCATCGATCGCGCCGGTGGCCAGCCTGTCCTTGACCATCAGGTAGAGCAGTTCGTCGCCGTTGTAGATGCGGCCGCTGTCGTCGACCATGATCAGGCGGTCGGCATCGCCGTCGAGCGCGATGCCCAGGTCGGCACGGTATTCGCGCACCGACGCCACCAGGGTCTTGGGCGCGGTGGCGCCACAATCCTCGTTGATGTTCAGGCCATCGGGCTGGTTACCGATGGTGATGACCTCGGCACCCAGTTCATGGAACACGTGAGGGGCGATGTTGTAGGCCGCGCCATGGGCGCAATCGACCACCAGGCGCATGCCGCGCAGGTCCATGGCACCGGGGAAGGTGCTCTTGCAGAATTCGATGTAGCGACCGGCGGCATCGTTGAGGCGACGAGCCTTGCCCAGCTTCTCGGAGGGCACGCATTCCATGGGCTGCTCCAGGGCCGCCTCGATATCGGCTTCGACGGCGTCCGGCAGCTTGTTGCCGCTGGCGGAGAAGAACTTGATGCCATTGTCGTGATACGGATTATGCGAAGCGGATATCACCACGCCGGCCGAGAGCCGCAAGGCGCGGGTCAAATAGGCCACGGCCGGGGTGGGGATCGGTCCGGCCAGCCAGACATCCACGCCCGCTGCGGCAAAACCGGCTTCCAGGGCGGCTTCCAGCATGTAGCCGGAAATCCGGGTGTCCTTGCCGATGAGGACCGTGCGGCGGGCCGCGCCTTCCTTGGCCTTGGTCAGTACTTTGCCTGCGGCATAGCCCAGACGCATGACGAAGTCCGGGGTGATGGGGGCCACGCCGACGCGACCACGCACGCCGTCGGTGCCGAAATATTTTGCTGCCATGTTGTTTCCTCTAACTCTTTCCTGCAGGCGGCCGAACGGCCGACCTGTCTCCCTTGATGCCATGAATAGGGCAACGCCCGATTTCTGCCTGAAACTGCCGCAGCTGCCTGTCACAGGCGGCCATGCGGCGCCGGGGCGTCAATGGTCCGGGCGCCCGGCCTGCCACATGGTGAGCGCGTCGACGGTTTCGGCCACGTCATGCACGCGGATGATCATTGCGCCCTGCTGGGCTGCTGCCAGCGCCGCGCCGATACTGCCGGCCATGCGCCGTTCCAGCGGCTTGCCGACGACCGCGCCGACCATGGATTTACGCGACATGCCCGCCAAGAGCGGCAGGTCAATTTGATCGATCAGGCTGCGGCTATTTTTGAGCAAAGCAAGATTATGCTCCACTGTCTTGCCAAATCCAAAACCGGGGTCGATGCAGATGCGTTCGCGCGCGATACCGGCCGCCCGCATCAGGTCCACCTGTCCTTGCAAAAAGTGGGCAACTTCCGCCACCACGTCATCGTAGACCGGGGCTTGCTGCATGGTCTGCGGCTGGCCCTGCATGTGCATCACGCACAGGCCGGCCTCGCTGTCCTTGACGGCATCGATGGCGCCTTCGGCGCGAAAACCGTTGATGTCGTTGATCATGTCCACTTCCGCCAGCAGGGCTTCGCGCATGACGGCGGGCTTGTAGGTATCCAGCGAGAGCGGCTTGCCACAATCGCGCAACGCGTAGATCACTGGCATGACGCGTTCGAGCTCCTGCTCCAGTGACAGCGGGGCGATACCGGGACGGGTGGATTCTCCACCGATATCGATGATGTCCACGCCATCGGCAATCATCTGTTCGGCATGGGTCAGGGCCATTTCCAGCGACTGGTGGCGTCCGCCGTCGGAGAAGGAATCCGGCGTCACGTTGAGGATGCCCATGACCAGCGGCCGGCGCCCTTGCTGTACCGGCAGGCGGAACCTGCCGCATTTGAGGAATGCTTGCGTCATCTTGCTTCTATCAGGGTGGAACAGGTGTTCAGTTTTCGCCGCAAACGGCGCAACACTGCGTGGCGCAGCATGATACACCGCCGCATGCCGGCTGCCTGCTTCTTTCGCCGGCACCTGCCAGGGCTTGGCGGCTGCCAGGCGACGCGTCGGGGAGGCCAAAATGAAAAAAGGCGAGGATCGCTCCTCACCTTTTTCTCTTACCGCAGACTGCCTGGCTGCGTCGATACCACCACGCTTCAGGCAGGTGCCGTGGCGTTGGGGGTGACGTCGCCGGGGCGGTTGTTGTCCGAAGACGACTTCTTGGCCGGCACACCGTTGCGCGGCGGACGCGGCTCGTCACCGTTCATGATGTCGTTGACCTGATCGGCGTCCAGGGTTTCCCATTCCAGCAGGGCCTTGGCCATGACGTCGACCTTGTCGCGATGCTCTTCCAGCAGGCGGCGGGCCAGCGCATATTGCTCGTCCAGGATGCTGCGAATTTCCGCATCCACCTTTTGCTGGGTGGCTTCGGACACGGTCTTGGAAGACATGCGACCGAAGTAGGCGTCCTGCTCCGAATCTTCATACACCATGGTACCCAGGGTGACGGACATGCCGTAACGGGTCACCATCGCACGGGCCAGCTTGGTGGCACGCTCGAAGTCGTTGGAAGCGCCGGTGGACATCTGGTGCATGAAGATTTCTTCAGCGATACGACCACCGAACAGGATCGAGATCTCTTCCAGCATCTTGTCTTTGTACATGTTCACGCGGTCATGTTCCGGCAGCTGCCAGGTCAGGCCCAGTGCGTAACCACGCGGCATGATGGTGACCTTGTGCACCGGATCGGCCTTGGGCAGCAGCTTGGCGACCACGGCGTGGCCGGACTCGTGGTAGGCGGTGTTGCGACGTTCTTCTTCGCGCATCACAGCCGACTTGCGTTCCGGACCCATGACGATCTTGTCCTTGGCATCTTCGAAGTCCTGCATCTCGACCAGGCGCTTGTTGCGACGGGCCGCAAACAGGGCAGCTTCGTTGACCAGGTTGGCCAGGTCGGCGCCGGAGAAGCCGGGGGTACCACGGGCCAGGATGTCGGCCTTGACGTCCGGAGCGATGGGCACCTTGCGCATGTGGACGTACAGGATCTGTTCGCGACCACGGATATCGGGCAGGCCGACCATCACTTGGCGGTCGAAGCGACCCGGACGCAGCAGCGCCTTGTCCAGCACGTCGGCACGGTTGGTGGCGGCGATCACGATGACGCCGGAATTGGCTTCAAAGCCGTCCATCTCCACCAGCATCTGGTTCAGGGTCTGTTCACGTTCGTCGTTACCGCCGCCCATGCCGGCACCGCGATGGCGACCGACGGCGTCGATTTCATCGATGAAGATGATGCAGGGAGCATGCTTCTTGGCGTTTTCGAACATGTCGCGCACGCGGGACGCACCCACGCCGACGAACATTTCAACGAAGTCGGAACCCGAGATGGTGAAGAACGGCACCTTGGCTTCACCCGCGATGGCACGTGCCAGCAGGGTCTTACCGGTACCCGGGGGACCGACCATCAGCACCCCGTGCGGAATGCGGCCGCCCAGCTTCTGGAACTTGGTCGGATCACGCAGGAACTCGACCAGCTCCTGCACTTCTTCCTTGGCCTCGTCGCAACCGGCGACGTCGGCGAAGGTGACGGAGTTGCTGTTCTCATCCAGCATGCGGGCCTTGGACTTGCCGAAGGAGAAGGCACCGCCCTTGCCACCGCCCTGCATCTGGCGCATGAAGAAGATCCAGACGCCGATCAGCAACAGCATCGGGAACCACGAAATGAAGATCTGCGAGAGGAAGGACTGCTCTTCCGGCTGGCGCACGTCGAACTTCACGCCATTGTTGAGCAGGTCACCGACCAGGCCGCGGTCCAGCACGGTGGTCGCGGTCTTGACCTTGGTGCCATCCTGGGTGGTGGCGATGATATTGCGATCCTCGATGGTCGCATCCTTGATGTGACCCGCCTTGACCTCGGAGATGAAGTCCGAATACGCGATAGGCTTGGCGTTGGTTGCCATGCTGCGGCTGTCGAACTGTTTGAATACCATAAACAGCACGAGCGCGATGACCACCCATATGGCAGCCTTGGAAAACATATTGTTCACTGGAACTCCTCCGACGCCTGGGCGCCACGTTGCCTTTGTATTGTCCGATTTTACCCGGATTCAACCACCGTTACATAGAAAACCGCCGTCCGCCCCGCCCTGCCGTGCCGTCGCGCAACGCACAATTGCCGTGCAGACGCGCCACCACAGTTGCTTCGTTACCATCCAGCCAACACTTTTTCCACCATCCTGAACTGGCGAAACCTGCAGGCTGCTCGCCCGGGAAGGGACAAGCGGATGTTTTCCAAATGTCGATATAGGGTTGAAAGCAGGCAAAACAAGGCAGAAAACTTCAGTATTTGCGCCGAAATCCTGTCCATTGTGCACTCAACACCTGAACGAGCGAACGCATCGGAATCAAGTTTGAGCGATGTTATCGGAATTCAAACGCGGGGATTCTTCAATGTCTTGCCCAACAGGAAGATTTCCGACGACTTGTCGCGGCTGGCCTTGGGCTTCTTGGACATCACCGTCTTGAACTCGGCCCGGAATTTGTGCACCAGTTCGTTATAGCCGGTCCCGTTGAAACACTTGACCAGCAAGGAGCCGCCAGGTTTCATGTGCAACTGGGCAAATTCGATGGCCAGGTCGATCAGGTACTCCACCCGCGCTGCGTCAGCAATGGCCACGCCCGACAGGTTGGGCGCCATGTCCGAAAGCACGAGGTCGACCTTGCGGCCGTCCAGCAGCGCTTCCAGCTGGCGCACCGGCTCATCTTCGCGGAAGTCGCCCTGAATGTAGTGGACGTCGGCAATCGGATCCATCGGCAGGATGTCCAGGCCGATGATGGTGCCATGGATGCCACCACCTTCGGCGCCGGCCAGCTTGTTGCGCACGTACTGGCACCAGCTGCCGGGGGTACATCCGAGGTCGACGATGACCTGACCAGGCTTGATCAGGCGCTCTTCCTCGTCGATTTCCTTGAGCTTGTAGGCGGCGCGCGCACGATAACCTTCCTTCTGTGCAAGCTTCACATAAGGATCGTTGATATGGTCGTGCAACCAGTTTTTGTTCAGTTTGTTCTTTGCCATTCGCGTAGAATACTGGTTTTATCTCATTGAGGGACAACTTGGCGCCGCCGAGACCTCGTCCCGAACCTGCATTCCCATGTTGACATTGACTCCCGCCGAGCGCAGCGAACTGCGCGCCCAGGCCCATGCCTTGAACCCCGTCGTGATGGTGGGCGAAAGCGGCCTGTCCGAATCCGTGATGAAGGAAATCGACAAGAGCCTGAACGCCCACGGCCTCATCAAGGTCCGCGTCTTCGGCGACGACCGCGAAGCCCGCATCGCGATCTACGAAACCATCTGCGCCGAGCTCAAGGCCGCGCCGGTACAGCACATCGGCAAGCTGCTGGCCCTGTATCGCCCGCAGAAGGACGATGTCAAGAAAACCGCCTCCGGCGCCAAGGGTGGCCTGCGCGAAGTGACCATCGTCAAGTCGCACGCGACCAAGCGTCCTTCGGTGAACAAGGTCATGCTCAAGGGCAATGAACGCGTCACCGCCGGTGGCCTGGTCAAGAAGGCCAAGCCGCGCCAGCGCAGCACCAAGAAGTCGCTGGGCTGATCCCGCCCGACCGGCCATCTCGGGATGGCCCGCAAAACAGAATGCCCGCTGATGCGGGCATTTTCATTTCCGGCTCGTCGGACTTGCAGGCAACTCAGGTAGGCAGCTCAGGAAGACAGATCCCGCAGACGGGTCAAGCCGGTTACTATGACACCCGCCCCGCACTATCACGGGGCCGGTGCCGTCACACCACGTCAGACGTAGCGCACTTCCAGGATTTCATATTCCTTCAGACCCGACGGGGCTTCCACGGCCACCACGTCACCGGCGCTCTTGCCGATCAGGGCACGGGCGATGGGCGAAGTCACGGAAACCTTGGATTCCTTGATGTCGGCTTCATCCAGACCCACGATCTGGTAGGTCACCTTCTCGCCGCTATCCAGGTTTTCCAGATCCACGGTGGAGGCGAAGACCACGCGGCCTTCAGCGTTCAGATCAGCCGGGTCGACAATCTGGGCCGCGCCCAGCTTGCCTTCCAGGTCGGCGATGCGACCTTCGATGAAGGCCTGACGCTCCTTGGCCGATTCATACTCGGCGTTTTCGGACAAGTCGCCCTGCGCGCGCGCTTCCGCGATCGCATTGATGACTTCGGGACGGTCTTTGGTTTTCAAACGGTGCAATTCTTCCTTCAGAAGTTCGGCGCCACGCTTGGTAAGGGGAACTGTGCTCATAAGTCTCTTGCTCAAGGTTAGGGTTACACGGAAGACGCATCCAAGGTCCGCCGGCCGATGAACACGCAAAAGCACACCATTGCCGCCAACTTGGCGGACAAGCGTCGTCTTTACGGGAACAGTCTGGCTGGTGAACGGACCGTTGCTGCAGGATTCCGTCAGCTCTTCAACAACACGCGCTCTGACCCAGAGCCGCTAAGGACATGACGCCACGCGCAAGTCCGCGATCACGTGGCACGGCGGCGTCATGTCCTTAGCGTCCCCTGGACGGATCTGCCCTGCAACATTGAACATGTTGTGGCCGCAGGGTGTCGTCCAAAAGTCAGAGAGGGCATCGATTGCTCAGATGCCCTCTTAGCTTGTCGGCGTCAACTGCTGCCGACAAAGTAACGTGTTGTGGGTTTAGTGTATAGCTTTATGCAGGCCTTGTAAATCGTAGACGTCCAGCGATTCCAGATGGCGCATGCCTTCCACTGCCGCCTCTGCACCGGCGATGGTGGTGAAGGTCGTCACGCGGGCTGCCAGGGCCGAGGTACGGATCGCTCCGGAGTCGGCGATGGCGTTGCGCTTTTCTTCAACGGTGTTCACCACCAGGGCGATCTCGTTGTTCTTGACCATGTCCACGATGTGCGGACGACCTTCGACCACCTTGTTGACGGTGGCAACAGGGATACCGGCAGCACTGATGGCAGCCGCCGTGCCCTTGGTGGCGACGATGGAGAAGCCCAGTGCGACCAGGTCACGCGCCACCTGCACGGCACGCGGCTTGTCGCTGTTCTTCACCGACAGGAAGACCTTGCCCGAGGTCGGCAGCTTCACGCCGGCACCCATCTGCGACTTCACGAAGGCTTCGCCAAAGGTCTTGCCCACGCCCATGACTTCGCCGGTGGACTTCATCTCGGGGCCGAGGATGGTGTCCACGCCGGGGAACTTCACGAACGGGAAGACGGCTTCCTTCACGCTGTAGTACGGCGGCACCACTTCGTTCTTGATGCCCTGACTGTCCAGCGATTGGCCGACCATGCAACGTGCCGCGATCTTGGCCAGTTGCAGGCCGGTGGCCTTGGAAACGAAGGGCACGGTACGCGATGCACGCGGGTTCACTTCCAGCACGAAGACGGTATCGACGGTCTTGCCATCGACTTCACTTTGCTGGATGGCGAACTGCACGTTCATCAGACCCACCACGTTCAGGCCCTTGGCCATCAGCGCGGTCTGGCGCTTCAGTTCTTCGATGGTGTCCTTGGACAGCGAATACGGCGGCAGCGAGCAGGCCGAGTCGCCCGAGTGCACGCCGGCCTGTTCGATGTGTTCCATCACGCCGCCGATGAAGGTGCGTTCACCGTCAGAGAGGCAGTCCACGTCGACTTCGATGGCGTCGTTCAGGAAGCGGTCCAGCAGCACCGGCGAATCGTGCGAAACCTTGACAGCTTCGCGCATGTAGCGCTCCAGATCGCGCTGCTCGTGGACGATTTCCATGGCGCGGCCACCCAGCACGTAGGACGGGCGGACCACCAGCGGATAGCCGATTTCCTGCGCCAGTTGCAGCGCGTCGGCTTCGGTACGGGCGGTACGGTTGGGCGGCTGACGCAGGCCCAGGTCCTGCAGCAGCTTCTGGAAACGCTCGCGGTCTTCGGCGGCGTCGATCATGTCCGGCGAGGTGCCGACGATGGGCACGCCATTGGCTTCCAGATCCAGCGCCAGCTTCAGCGGGGTCTGGCCGCCGTACTGGACGATCACGCCGACCGGCTTTTCCTTGTCGACGATTTCCAGCACGTCTTCCAGCGTCACCGGCTCGAAGTAGAGGCGATCGGAGGTGTCGTAGTCGGTCGAGACGGTTTCCGGGTTGCAGTTGACCATGATGGTTTCGTAACCATCGTCACGCATGGCCAGCGCGGCATGCACGCAGCAGTAGTCGAACTCGATACCCTGACCGATACGGTTCGGGCCACCGCCCAGCACCATGATCTTCTTCTTGTCGGTCGGGTTGGATTCGCACTCTTCGTCGTAGGTCGAATACATGTAGGCGGTATCGGTGGCGAACTCGCCCGCGCAGGTATCGACGCGCTTGAAGACCGGACGCACGTTCAGCTTCTTGCGCTGTTCGCGCACGGCGGTGTCGGTGGTCTTCAGCAGCTTGGCCAGGCGGCGGTCCGAGAAGCCCTTCTGCTTCAGCTGGAACAGGGTGGCCTTGTCGAGCGACTCCAGGGAAGCTTCCTTTTCCAGCCACAGTTCGATGTCGACGATCTCCTTGATCTGCGACAGGAACCACGGGTCGATATGGGTCAGGCCATGCACTTCTTCCAGCGAGAAGCCTTGTGCGAAGGCGTCGCCCACGTACCAGATGCGGTCCGGACCAGGCTCGCCCAGTTCCTTCTCGATCAGTTCGCGGTCGGTGGTCTTCTCGTTCATGCCGTCCACGCCGACTTCCAGGCCGCGCAGGGCCTTCTGGAAGGATTCCTGGAAGGTGCGGCCGATGGCCATCACTTCGCCCACCGACTTCATCTGGGTGGTCAGGTGCTTGTCGGCCTGCGGGAATTTCTCGAAGGTGAAGCGCGGGATCTTGGTCACGACATAGTCGATGGACGGCTCGAAGGACGCCGGGGTGGCACCGCCGGTGATCTCGTTGCGCAGTTCATCCAGGGTAAAGCCCACGGCCAGCTTGGCGGCGATCTTGGCGATCGGGAAGCCGGTGGCCTTGGAGGCCAGCGCCGACGAACGCGACACGCGCGGGTTCATCTCGATGACGATCATGCGGCCGTCGGCCGGGTTGACCGAGAACTGCACGTTGGAGCCACCGGTATCCACACCGATCTCACGCAGCACCGCCAGCGAGGCGTTACGCATGATCTGGTATTCCTTGTCGGTCAGCGTCTGCGCCGGTGCCACGGTGATGGAGTCACCGGTGTGCACGCCCATGGGGTCCAGGTTTTCAATCGAGCAGACGATGATGCAGTTGTCCGCCTTGTCGCGGACCACTTCCATTTCGTATTCCTTCCAGCCGATCAGGGATTCCTCGATCAGCAGTTCGGAGGTCGGCGAAGCTTCCAGGCCGCGCTTGCAGATGGTTTCGAATTCTTCGGCGTTGTAGGCGATGCCGCCGCCGGTGCCGCCCATGGTGAAGGACGGGCGAATGATGACCGGGAAGCCGATGGTCTTCTGCACTGCCCACGATTCTTCCATCGTGTGCGACACGCCCGAACGGGCCGAACCCAGGCCGATCTTGGTCATGGCCTGCTTGAACTTGGAGCGGTCCTCGGCCTTGTCGATGGCTTCCGGGGTGGCGCCGATCAGTTCGACCTTGTACTTGTCCAGCACGCCATGGCGATGCAGGTCCAGCGCACAGTTCAGCGCAGTCTGGCCGCCCATGGTCGGCAGGATGGCGTCCGGCTTTTCCTTGGCGATGATGCGTTCCACCGCTTGCCAGGTGATCGGCTCGATGTAGGTGGCGTCGGCCATTTCCGGGTCGGTCATGATGGTGGCCGGGTTGCTGTTGACCAGGATGACCTTGAAACCTTCTTCGCGCAGGGCCTTGCAGGCCTGGGCGCCGGAATAGTCGAATTCGCAGGCCTGGCCGATGATGATCGGGCCAGCGCCAATGATCAGGATGCTTTTGATGTCAGTACGCTTAGGCATTTTGTTTCTTCTCCATCATCGCCACGAACTTGTCGAACAGGGGAGCGATGTCATGCGGTCCAGGGGATGCTTCGGGGTGGCCCTGGAAGCAGAAAGCAGGCTTGTCGGTGCGCTCGAAACCTTGCAGCGAACCGTCGAACAGCGAGATGTGGGTGACGCGGCAGTTGGCCGGCAGGGTCGCCTGATCCACGGCGAAACCGTGGTTCTGCGAGGTGATCATCACCTGCTTGGAATCCAGGTCCTGCACCGGGTGGTTGGCGCCGTGGTGGCCGAACTTCATCTTCAGGGTCTTGGCGCCCGAGGCCAGGGCCATGATCTGGTGACCCAGGCAGATGCCGAAGGTCGGGATGCCGCGTTCGATCAGCTCCTTGGAAGCGGCGATGGCGTAATCACAGGGTTCCGGATCGCCAGGACCGTTGGAGAGGAAGATGCCGTCCGGGTTCAGGGCCAGCGCCTCGGCGGCGGTGGCTTGCGCGGGCAGCACGGTGACCTTGCAGCCGCGCTCGGCCAGCATGCGCAGGATGTTGAACTTGACGCCGTAGTCGAAGGCGACCACGTGGAATTTCGGGGTGATCTGCTGACCATAGCCGCGGCCCAGGCGCCATTCGGTCTCGGTCCAGTTGTAGGCCTTCTGGGTGGAGACCACCTTGGCCAGGTCCATGCCGGCCAGGCCCGGGAAGGCACGTGCCAGTTCCAGCGCCTTGGCGGTAGCGACCTCGATGTCCGCTTCACCGGCCACGATGGCGCCGTTCTGGGCACCCTTCTCGCGCAGGATGCGGGTCAGCTTGCGGGTATCGATGCCGGCGATGGAAACGATGTTGCTTTCCTTCAGGTAGTCCGACAGGGATTGCTGGCTGCGGAAGTTCGACAGCAGGCGCGGCAGGTCCTTGATGATCAGGCCGGCGGCGTGGATCTGCGAGGCTTCCACGTCTTCACGGTTCACGCCCGTGTTGCCGATGTGCGGATAGGTAAGGGTGACGATCTGGCGGCTGTAGCTGGGGTCGGTCAGGATTTCCTGGTAGCCGGTCATCGCGGTATTGAACACCACCTCACCGGTGGTGTTGCCTGCGGCGCCGATGGAAAAACCTTGGAAGACAGACCCGTCTGCGAGCGCGAGGATGGCCGGAATCGCGGGACCGGAAAGAAGAGGCAGCAAGGGTAACTCCTGAGATTGTTACCGCCGCGGCTGGATGACCGGAAGACCTTTGCGCGCCAAAACCGACCGGCGCGAACACCCCGACTCATTCGGTACGGGAGCGTGGCTGGGCCTGTTAGGAACGAGGAAGAGGAATGGCTATGCGCTACGGCGGATAAAATTGGCTAAACCGCTCAATTATAGCGCAAGAGGCTCCCTCCGGCAAATCACGGATGGCCGAACTTGCTTCTGGAAGCACCGAAATGGGGTGCCGAAGGAGGGAACGCCGGCAGACAGCGCTGCCGGCGCAACGCGGCGTATTACAGGCCCAGGGCGGCGATACCGGCCTTGGCGATCTGCACGTCTTCGGAAGACTTCACGCCGGAAACGCCCACGGCGCCCACGTAGTGACCCTCGACCACGACCGGCACGCCGCCTTCGAGCAGGCCGTCCAGGCCGGGGGCGCTCAGGAAGGAGACGCGACCGTTGTTGATCATGTCTTCATAGATCTTGCTTTCGCGGCGACCCAGGGCGGCGGTGCGCGCCTTGGCCGGTGCGATCTGCGAGGAAATCGGGGCGGTGCCGTCCATGCGCTGCAGCCACAGCAGGTGGCCGCCGTCATCGACCACGGAGATGGCCACGTTCCAGTTGTTGGCGCGGGCTTCGGCTTCAGCACCGGCGGCGATCTTCTTCACGTCGTCCAGCGACAGAAACGGTTTGGTTTGCATGTTTGCTCCGATAGGCATAAAAAATCGAACGCTGATTGTACGGCCATAAAGTCGTTTTGACATCCCATGCCAGCAAACTCATCCATGCGACTTGCATGAATCATTTTCAGCACTTCGCCATCCCAATCACGCCTCCCCTAAATTCCCACATCCCGAGAACACAAGAACTGCACCCCGACTCATCCGCAAATCATTTACAGAAAAATTTTCCTAGGGCCCTGTAGGAAAAACACTTACTGGGAGATGACGCTAAATACCCCCTTTTTGCCCCGCAAATCATTCCATTTTGCCAAGCTGGCACGAATCCAGCTTTTGACAAGCCGTAAGATTTACCTTACAGTCCCGCAATCCTATTTTGAGAGGATCCCGATGACCCTACGCCGATCTGACCGAATCCGACGACAAACCGCTCGTGCGTGCGCGCTCGCAGCCGGCCTTTGGATCAGTGCATCGGCCTATTCCGCTGACCTTTCCCTGGCAGCGCAGGATCTTCCTCCTCCTCAAGCAACCTCCCCGCAAGCCCAGCAGTTGATCAGCAAGACCAATCTTGCGATCGCCCGCCTGCAAGACATCACCAACCGCGCATCCGAACTGGCCACCCAGGCCCTGGCCATGTTGGGCATCAATTACCGCTACGGCGGCAATTCGCCCGATACCGGCCTGGACTGCAGCGGCCTGGTGCGCTACGTCTTCAAGGAAGCATGGGGCACCGACCTGCCGCGCACTTCGCTGGAAATCAGCCGCGTGGGCGAAAAGATCGGCCGCGACAATCTGCAGCCTGGCGACCTGGTGTTC
Organism: Herbaspirillum frisingense GSF30; assembly: GCF_000300975.2. Classification (GTDB taxonomy): domain Bacteria; phylum Pseudomonadota; class Gammaproteobacteria; order Burkholderiales; family Burkholderiaceae_D; genus Herbaspirillum; species Herbaspirillum frisingense. The sequence goes on from NZ_AEEC02000011.1 coordinate 83,418, forward strand.
TACAACACCCTGCGCCGCGGCTTCTCGCACGTGGGCATCTACCTGGGCGACGGCAAGTTCATCCACTCACCCTCGGCCGGTGGCCAGGTGCGCATCGAGAGCATGGACGAGTCCTACTGGAAGAAGCGCTTCAATGGTGCAAGACGCATCATGGCGGGCGAAGAAGAGCAGAAATAGGCACCGCAACGGTGCAAGCGCAAACGCTATAAACGATACAAACGATACAAACAAAATGGCCGCTGGAAAATCCAGCGGCCATTTTTATTTCCGTCAGGAAAACCTGAAAATCAGTTCCCCGTCGCCATCAACCTGAGCTTGCGCTTGATCTCCGGCATGGCCGCCGTAGCCGCTTGCTCGCCCGCCAGGATGGCCACGTTGCGGCTGGCGAAGTCGCTGCCCTTCATCGCCCCCAGACTCGGCTGCAGCACGATATCGGCATTCTTCAGCTCATACTGGTTGATGGTCTGCCCCATGATCGCAAAGGTCTGCAGCAGCACGTCGATGGAACTGCTGGAAGCCGCCTGCGCCTCCGGATTGGCCGAGATGTTGACCGCGATCACGAAGTCCGCCCCCATCTGCCGCGCATAGCGCACCGGCACCGGCGACACCAGTCCGCCATCGACATAGGTATGGTCGCCGATCTTCACCGACTGGAACACCCCCGGCACCGCCGACGAAGCCCGCACCGCGACGCCCGCATTGCCGCGCTGGAACAGGATGGGCTGGCCGCTGCGCAGGTCGGTGGCGACCGCGCCGAAGGGAATCTTGAATTTTTCGATGGGAACGTTGTGCACCGCCTTGTTCACGTAGTTCTGCACGCCCTCCCCCTTGATCACCCCGCTGACCTTGGCGAACAAGGGCACCGACCAGTCCGAGATGGAGGCTTCATCCATGGACATCGCCAGCTTCTGCAAGGCAAAGCCATCGTTGCCGGCGGCATAGAGCGCCCCCACCAGGCTGCCCGCGCTGGTACCGGCCACCACGTCTACCGTGATGCCCTGCGCCTCCAGCGCCTTGATCACGCCGATGTGCGCAAACCCGCGCGCAGCGCCGCCGCCCAGGGCCAGGCCGATCCTGATCTTGCGTGGCGCCACCGGCACCGGGGTGACTGTCGTGACAGCGGGGGTTGCAGGGCTACCGGCGGTAGATTCGACAGACGCTGGCGACGCGTTGCCCGGCACCCAGGAAGGGGTACCGCAGGCCGACAGCAGGAAAGTGGAAGCGACGGCAACAGCCGTCAGGCGGAAGGAGAAGCGCATGACACCACGGGGCAATATCGAAGCCCGTCATTGTACTGCAAGCCCCCGACCCGACCTCAGGCGGCCGGCCGCCAGGGGCGGTGGTGTAGAATGCGGCCCCGGCTCACGATCTGTTAGGCAAGGCTTCGCCCCATGAATATCGTCATCAACGAAGAACTCCAGAAGTACATCGATCCCCTCACCCCCAACGAATACGCCGCCCTGGAACGCAGCCTGCTGGCCGAAGGCTGCCGCGATGCGCTGGTGCTGTGGGGCGAGGTGCTCATCGATGGTCACAACCGTTACGAAATCTGCCGCAAGTACGACCTGCCCTTCAAGACGGTCCACAACGATAGCTTCAAGTCGCTGGAAGACGTGCTGCTGTGGATGATCGATAACCAGCTCGGCCGCCGCAGCGTCTCCGACTTCCAGCGCGGCATGCTGGCCCTGCGCAAGCGCGACATCATCGCCGCCCGCACCAAGGCCGAAGCCACGCCGGCCAAATCGGCCGCCAGCGACGACGGCAGCACCGCCGACCCCGCCACGAACAACGAGGACGCCGCGTCCGGCGATGCCCCCTGGCACGCCGACGACGACACCGGTCGCATCAAGACGCGCGAAGACATCGCCCGCGCCGCCGGCATCAGCAGCGCCACCATCGGCCAGATCGACCGCATCCGCAAGACCGCCGCCCCGGAACTGGTAGAGGCCGTGCGCACCGGCACCATCTCCATCAATGCCGCCGCTGCCGTGGCGACCCTGCCCAGCGAGGCGCAGGTCAGCGCCGTGGCCGGAGGCAAGAAGGAACTGCGCGAAGCCGCCAAGAAAGTGCGCGAACAGAAAGCCGCCACCCGCACCCCGCGCGCCCCCGCCAGCGACGACGGCGCCACCGGCAGCAGCAGCGCCATCCCCTTGGTGGAAGGCCAGGAAAACGAACTCACCGCCACCCTGCGCCGCGAGATCGCCGCACTGCAGAACCGGGTCTCGCGCCTGTCCGAAGAAAACCAGGGCCTGCGTGCCGAACTGGCCCTGCTCAAGGCCGGCAGCGACCAGCAGGCCTGAGGCCCAGGCGCACGGGCAAGTCACCATGGCCACCTTCACCATCGCCCAGCGGGCCGAGATCGAACTGGAAATCCGCAAGAGCCGCTTCATCGGCATCGTCCAGCCGGTCGCGGGGCGCGAGGCCGCCATGCAGGAAATCGCCCGCATGCGCGAGGCCCATCGCAGTGCCACCCACGTCTGCTGGGCGCTGATGGCCGGCGGCCAGTCCGGCATGTCCGACGACGGCGAACCCTCCGGCACCGCCGGCCGCCCCATGCTGGAGGTCTTGCGTCACCACGAACTGGATGGCGTACTGGCCATGGTGGTGCGCTACTACGGTGGCGTCAAACTGGGCGCAGGTGGGCTGGTGCGTGCCTATACCGACGCCATCGCCACTGCCCTCAAGACCAGCGAACGCACCGAACGCGTGGCCCAGGCCGAGATCGAGATCGGGGTGGTCTATTCGGCCGAACCGCAACTGCGGCACTGGCTGGCGCAGCAAAAGTACCAACTGCTGGACAGCCGCCACGACACCCTGGCCCACCTCCACCTGCGCCTGCCCGAGGCCGCCCTGGCTCAGGCCGAAGAAGCGATCCGCCGACTCTCCTCGAACGCCGAGATCAAGCGCATCATCTGATCCATCCGCTCGCGCAGACCCACGTCCGGACGGCGCGACCACAGCATGTCGAACTCCGCCACCAGCAGGTGGTAGTCGATCTCGCTGATGGGCGCGGGCGTGAACCCGAGCGCGGCAGCCTCCGCAGGCACAGGCATCTCATCACTCCCCATGCGCCACCAACCTCCGCGTCAACACGGTCGCCATCGCCGGTGCCAGCGCAAACGCCGCAAACAGCACCCAGGCGGCCTGACGTGCGCCCTCCTCTTCCTGCCCGCCCGACAGGCCCAGCCCGGCCTGGTTGGCAATCAGACCGGCCAGCGCCGCACCAATGGCCATCGCATACAACTGCACAGTGGTGATGGCCGCCGAGGTCAGGTTTTCCTCGCCCGGTCGCGCCGCCTGCATAGCCCGCGCCACCAGGTGCGGCCAGCCTATGCCTATGCCCAGGCCGGTCACCGCCAGCGCCAGCACCATCAGCACATCCACCAGCGCAGCACTGGCCAGCAGCCGCGTGGGCAACAGACTCGGCAACAGCAATGCCAGCGCCACCAGCCCCAGCAGCATCAGCCACGGCCCCAGGCGGATCATGCGGGCCGCCGCCGATGCACTGCGCCCGGAACCGGCCAGTGAACCCACGCTCCAGCCACCAGCCATGGCAGCCGTCGCATAGCCCGCCCCCAGCGGCGCAAAGCCATGCAGGGTCTGGAGGAAATATGGCACGAAGATTTCTACGCAGCTGGCCAGCACCAGCAGCGAGATGCAGGCAAAGGCGCACCCCATCACCCTAGAAAGCCGGTAACCATCACGCGGCAGCAGGCTGATGCGTGAACGCAGATCGATGCGCGCCACCCACAGTCCCAGCACGGCCCCACCCAGCACGCAGGCCGCCGCCGCCCAGGTCTGCTCAGTTTGCGCCGCCAGCGCCACCAGCAAGACCGACAGCGCCAGCAGCAGGATGCGCCCCAACGGCATGGCCTGATGTACATCGGACTGGGCACGCACCCGGCGCGGCCCCAGTTGCCCCACCACCAGTGCAGCCTGCAGCAGCAACAAGGGCAGCAAGGCGAAGAAGGCCAGTCGCCAGTGGCCGCCGGCTGCGAACAGCCCACCCACCGCCGGCCCCAGCAGGGTCGAAATACCCCACATGCCCGAGACCAGTGCGATGGCCCGCGACCATAACCGCTGCTCGAACACCAACGGAATCAGCGCGTACCCCAGCGAAGCCAGCAGCCCGCCGCCGATCCCCTGCACCGCCCGCCCAGCCAGCATCCAGCCCATGCTGGTGGCGCCCGCGCACAACATCGCGCCCGCCCCGAATACCGCCAATGAGAGCAGGTAGGCGCTACGCGCGCCCAGTCGCGAGAGCAGCTTGCCAGTCAGGGTCGAGCCAATGATGGAGGTGACCACGAACAGGGTCACGTTCCAGGCGTAATAAGCGAGGCCGCCGATATCGCCCACCACCGAAGGCAGGATGGTGGTGACGATGTGCACATTGATCGCATGCAGCGCCACGCCACCGGTCAGCGCCACCGCGCACCAGCCGTGGCGACGCCCCAGCAGGTCGCCCCAGCTGGCCACGCTGGCGGGCTCGGACGCAGTCGCGATGGAAGGTGCGGAAGAGGAAGTTGTCATGGCATATCCTTCATGAAGGGCGGCGGGCGGAGGCAGGTCCGCAACAAGTAGCAACAAGTAGCAACACGCAGCAACATGCCGCATCAATGACTGATCGACTTACACCCTGCGCCGGTTTATTATCCAAGAATATTCTTGCTTAATTAAGCGTATCGTAAAACGAAGTCCACAATTTAACAAGCCAACACTTGGAAAATATGCAGCCGCTCACCTCGAACCAGTCCCCTCCTCAGGCAGGCCCCAGCACCGCCGAACGCATCCTCCTACGCCTGAAGACCCGCGGTCCCGCCGCCGCCAGCGAACTGGCCGGGGAGCTGGAGATGACCGCCGAAGCGGCACGCCAACAGATCCAGAAGCTGGCCGCCGAAGGCCTGATCGCCAGCCGCCAGGCCGCAGCCGTGGCGCGCGCCGGGCGGCCGCGCCAGGAATGGGAGCTGACCGCAAGCGGCCATGCCCGCTTCCCCGACACGCATGCGCAACTGACGGTGCAACTGCTGGGGTCGATCCGCCAGCTGTTCGGCGAACCCGGACTGGACAAGCTGATCGGCCAGCGCGAAACCGAGATGCGGTCGCAATACCTGCGCCTCTGCGCCGACCTGCCGACCCTCCCGAAGAAGCTGGAAAAACTGGCCGACATCCGCAGTGCCGAAGGCTACATGGCCAGGGTGGAGAAGGAGGGCAAGGACTGGCTGCTGATCGAAGACCACTGCCCCATCTGCGCCGCCGCAATGACCTGCCAGGGCTTCTGCCGTTCGGAGCTCCAGCTCTTTGGCGAAGTGCTCGGGGGCGAGGCCGAGATCACCCGCGAAGAGCACCTGCCGGCCGGAGCACGACGCTGCGTCTATCGCATCCGTCGCATCGCCGCTGGCTGAGTCCGGCGAAAGTCCCCCGGCGCCAACAAACTGCGCTGAACGCCCCCGATCTGTGCGAACATCCCCGGCGCCGCGCCGCATCGGGGGATGCCGGCCGGCGACCTGCCACCGCCACGCTTATTCAAAAGGGGAAGCCATGCCACCAGATCAAAGTGATTTCGACCCGGTCCTGTTCATCGCCGACGGTCCCTCGCAAGCCCTGCTCGACCCGAACCAGTACCCCTACATGTGCAACCAGAACGGCCATGGCCTGCAGAGCCAGACCGTGGTCGGCGAACTCATCACCCTGGCCCAGGAAGCACCGGAACTGGAACGCGGTGCCACCTACCGCGATATTGCCCACTGGCCGCGCAAGATCACGCCCAAGGACTGGCCGGCCTACGAGATCACCGAGTTCGACTTCCGCGTTCCCGAGGTCCGCTACGAACCCCTGCCCGCCACCCCGGAAAATGCCCAGGCCTTCGGCGCCACGCTGCTGCGCAACGGCCAGTGCCTCAGCTTCACCTATCAGGGATTGGTGATGGCCCAGTACACCTACGGCAAATGGGCCGGCTATGAATCCCCCTATCTCGGCGACGGCCGCAGCCGCGAACTGTTGACCTGGAACGCCACCGACCTGGAGTACCACGACTTCGCCCACATCTTCTTCTCGCAGGGTCCCGAACCGCTGGTGATCACGGTGGCGCGCTGGCGCCCCTACGTCAATGAAATCAGCCTGGCCGACCTGTGGGTGGAACCGGGCGACGCCCTGGTGATCCCACCCAAGCGCATGGCGCCGCCACCCACCCCGGGCATGAGCGAGGCCCAGAAACGCCTGCTGGTGGTGGACATGCACAACAACCGCAATTCGGCCCAGGCCTGCCGTCGCTACGACGGCCCGCCCGGCCTGGCCACGGTGACCGTGCTGGCGGATGAGCAGGTGATGTCGGCGCCGCTGACCCGGCCTTATTACCATGAGGAAAAGCAGCCTACCTGGCATGGCATGTTGCGTTGAATCACGATCTTGGCCAGCGATAGGCATTTCAGGAAAATTGTAATAACATTGTTTTTACACGAGAATTCTGATGTAACAACATTGTATTTACCAGGTGAAAAAAATGAAGACATCCATCCGCAAAATGGGTAACTCGCAAGGCGTACTGATTCCGAAGCCATTTCTGGCCAAGATGGGGATGTTGGTCGATGAAGATATCGACATCGACATCGAAGACGACAAGATCGTGATTCGCAAACTGGAAAAACGGCCCCGTGAAGGATGGGCCGAAGCCAGCCAGAAAATTGCGGCCGCACAGGATGACGGCCTGGTCTGGCCCGAATTTGGAAACGATGGTGACAAGGAATTGACATGGTGATGCGCGGCGAAATCTGGTTAGCCGCGCTCGACCCCACTGTGGGTAGCGAAATCAATAAATTCCGTCCATGCGTCGTCGTTTCGCCGGCAGAGATGCACGATTATCTGCGCACCGTGATTGTGGCTCCGATGACAACAGGCAGTAAGCCCGCCCCGTATCGCGTACCGATCACGTTCGACAAGAAAAAAGGATTGATTGTCCTGGATCAGATGCGCACGCTGGACAAGGAGCGTTTGATCAGGAAACTCGGGCGCGTAACGGACAAGACGCTCACGGCAACATTGGAAGCGTTGCAAGAAGTCTTCGCCGAATAGCGAAGCAGGAAAAACACGGGGCCGCACCGAGCTATTTTTGTCACCCTGGGGAAGACCGGTTGCAATCATCCAGAGCATCCACGGCTGTGCTCCCCGCGTGCAGGCATATCTACTGCTGCCCCAACTCCCGATACAACTCATTGGCGCGCATCAGGTGCGCGCGCATGGCTTCGGCGGCGGCTTCGCCATCGTGGGCGGCAATGGCATCGACGATGCGCTGGTGTTCCAGCAAGGTCAGTTCTTCCGCTCCTGGTGCGCGCACCAGGGTGGTATAGAACTCGCTGGCCCAGCGGAACATCGACTCGACGATGGACGGGAAAATCGGGTTGCCGCTGATGTCGGCGATCTCGCGATGGAAGGCCATGTCGCGTTCGATGAACTCTTCCAGGTTGACCATCGAGGCGCGATGCTCGGCGATGGCCTGGCGCAACCGCGCTACCTGCTCCTCGCTGGCGCGCTCGGCGGCCATGCGGGCGGTGCTGGTTTCCAGGAAGACGCGGGCTTCCTTCATGTGCTTCAACATGTCCGGCTTGGTACGCAGGAGATGCTGCGCACCGGCCGCGATCTGGGCGATCAGCCGGTCGGCCGTGGGGTCGACCACGCGGGCACGCTCGCCATGGGCGATCTCCACGAAACCGGAACGCTCCATCGCCTGCATCGCCTCGCGTACCGCCGGGCGGCCCACACCGTATTGCTCCATCAGGTCGCGTTCGGAAGGCAATTGTGACCCGGGCGGGAATTCACCCTGATGGATGCGATCCATCAGGCGCTCCAGCACTTCCTGGTATAACTTGCGTCGCTGTATCGGTTCCGGCATGGCTGCGCTGTCTCAAAGTATAGGTTTCGTTGGACGCGCACTCTACCATATCTACCGCAATCGCAGGCCCGGCCTGCGATTGCGCCATGCAATGCGCCTAGCTGGCGGCGCCCTCCAGCACATCCCCGAAGAAGCTGCGCGCGCCCACCTGTCCCCCTTTGAGCACCAGTTCCAGACCGTCGCGGCGGCTATTGTCCGACCATGCCCGGCACAGCGGCGCGCCCGGGGCCAATCCGGCGCAGACCGACAGGGCCGTGATGTCCAGGGCACTGGCGACCTCGCCCGAGCTGTCGCCGCCAGCAATGGCAATGCGCTGCAACGACTGCCCGGAATCTCCATCGAGGATGGCACGCAGGGTCTCGGCCAGGGCAATGCCGACCTGGCGCGCCGCCTCGCCCCGCGCCAGCCCGGCTTGGGTGGCAATGTCATCGAAACCGGTGACGGCAGGATCATCCGGCCCCTCGGCCGAAAACACCAACGGACTGCGCCCGCTGGCGATGGCCGCAGCGGCCGCCGCCACCAGGCGCGCCAGTTCGGCAGTACGCCACTCGGGCCGCAGCACGGCCGACAAATCCATGCGCAGGCAGGCAAACCCGTGCTCGCGCGCCCAGGCGATCTGCCCGGCCGTGACCGGCGAACAGCTGCCGCTGACCGCCGCAATCACCGGCACCGGGCTGGCCTTGGGCAGGGATGGCTGCGCCGCGATCCAGCCGCGTTCACGCCAGTAGGCGGTGAGCGCGTATTGCAAACCCGAGGACGATGCGCTGAAGACACCCGCCCCCCTACCCTCCCACACCAGCCGCCCGGCCTGGCGCTGGGTCTCGTCGTCGAGCACGTCGATGAGCACTACCGGGGCATCGCCACCGCGTAATGCCTCAAGGCGCGCCTGCGCCTGCCCGGCCCCGTCGCGCAGTTGCTGCATGTCCACCAGTTCCAGGCGGCGCGCGGTCTGCCGGCGCAGATGTCGGCGCAGGTCGGCCTCGTCCATGGGCGTGACCGGATGGCGCGACATGGTCGGATGCCGGTCCAGCCGGTAGCCCTGCCCGTCCACTGCGGCAAACAGGTTGCCGAATAGCTGGTAGCGCTTCAGCCGGGGCGCGCCCACCACCATGGGCGACCAGTCGCCGCGCAGGTGGCGCGTGCCGACGTCGATGGCGCGTCCGATGGAACCGGTCTCGGGCGAGGAATCGAAGGTCGAGCACACCTTGTACTGCATCACCGGTGCGCCCAGCGCCGCCAGCGCAGTGAAGGCCTGCGGCAAATGTTCCTCCATCCATTGCGGGGAACGTCCACGCGAGGACCCGGCGATGCCGATGCAGCGCACCTCGGGAAAGCGCGCCAGCATCGCCGCATCGGGCGTACGCAGGAACAGCACGGTCGGCAGACCGGCGGCGCTCATCACCTCCATGGCATCGGTGGAGCCGGTAAAGTCGTCGCCGTAATAGGACAGCAGCAGCCCCTGCGGCAGCTGTGCGCTCTCAGGCAGCAGGCTCATTTCCAGAACCCCAGCGCCGCCTGCAGCGCCTTGTTGTTGCACGCATGCTGGGCCAGGGGGACGCCTTCGATGGCGGCCACCCATGCCTCACGCAGCGCTTCCACGCCCGCCGCCACTCCCTGCGGATGGCCGAAGATGCCGCCACCGGCGGTATGGATCAGGTCGGCGCAGCCGATGGCGGCATAGGTATCGGCCGCCTGCAAGCCGGTCTGCCCGGAGCTGAACACCGGCATCGTGCTGACCATGTCGGCGCCGGCCACCACCGGCTGCAGGACCGAACGCGCCGCCGTGATGACGCTGTCATCCGGCTCGCTGAACTTGTTGCCCAAGCCGTTGACGTGCATATGGTCAGCCCCCGCCAGACGCCACAGCTGCTGCCAGGGCGCATAGTCCCAGCCCAGTTGCGGGCTGCGCGTGAGATAGCCCCAGCCGGCGCGATGCGCATGGATCGGCAATTGGGCATGACGGCGCAACTCCTGCAGGCCGACCAGACCGATGGAATTGAGGACCGCCATGACACAGCTTCCGCCCTCGGCCAGCACCAGGTCATGACGACGTCGCATCTGGTCCAGGTCGCCGGTGAGGTTGAAGGCCACCATGACTTTCTTGCCGGTGCGATCGGCGTGGTCGTTGACCACCCGCATCACCGCCCGCACCCGCTCGTCGAAGGGACAACGGCCACCATCGGCCTGCAGTTCGTCGTCCTTGATGAAATCGATGCCACCAGCCACCAGTTCACGCACCTGCTGCACCGTTTCCTCCACCGACAGGCCGATGCTGGGCTTGATGATGGTGCCGATCAGCGGGCCATGCGTCACGCCGGTCAGGCGGCGCGTGCCTTCGATGCCGAAGGCCGGTCCCGGATAGGCGTCCACGAAAGCCTTGGGCAGTTGCAGGCCGGTCAGGCGCAGACCCGAGACCTGGCGCAGCTCGAACAGGTTGCCCGCCACGGTGGACATCAGGTTGGGCAGCGAGGCACCGGTGTTCTCCAGCGGCCAGGACAGCTCCAGCCGGCATTGCGTATAGCGCTGCGACGTCATGCCGCCGGGCAGGCTGGGCGTGTTGCTGTGACCGAGGATCTCCAGCTTTTCGACACGGGCGCCGGAGCGCGCCTTCAGTTCCGGCGTCTCGGTGGCCAAGGCCACGAAGGTCCCGCTGGATTGCTCCCCGGCGATGACCTCGGCCGCGCGCGCCGGGTCATCCCCGGTTTCCAGCCAGTAGCTGGCGTAGATGCGTTCCATGCCCACTCCCTCAGGTGATGCGGCGGATGCTCTCCGCGATCTCGTCATGCTCGAAGACCTTCAGCCAGTCGTCGCGCAGCAGGCGCGGCAGGCCGTTCTGGATGGCCTTGTTGCAGGCATCCGAGAAGGCACCGGGAATTTCCTTGAAGATCACCGCGCCCAGGATGTTCATATGCCCCAGCAGGAAATCGCGGGCCGCTTCTTCCGGCACGCCGCGACGCACGGTCTCGTCCATGGCCTGCTTCATCGCATAGAGCAGCGTGGCACAGACGGTCTCGGACAGGCCCGGCTCCAGGATTGCCATCTGTTCCACCGTCAGGCGATAGCTGCGCAGGATGGGCTGGTAGATCACCTTGGCCACATCCTCGCCCAGGTCGAAGGCCGACTCCGGACCCTGCATCAGGGCGCTGGTGATGGATTGCTTGGCGGCGCCGCCACCGAAGAAATCGCGACGGCCTTCCGGCGTGGTCTCGTCGTTGAAGATGGGCGGGTGGCAAGGGTGGGCCACGAAATAGACCAGGTCCGGCCGCTCCGGCAGATGGCCGGCGAAGGGCGCGGCCGCGTCCAGCGTCATCACCATCACGCCGGCGCGCAGCTTGGGCGAGATCTCGGCGGCTATCTTGCCGATCAGGGTATCGGGCACGGCCAGGATGACCACATCCACGTTGTCCAGCGCCGCGTCGATGCTCACACAGTCCACGCCGACCTCGTCCCGCAGGCGCTGCTGACCCACTTCGCTGACTTCCACATGAGAAACCTGGTAATCCGATTTCTTCAGATTCTTCGCCAGGCGCACGCCCATCTTGCCGCCTGCGCCGAAGAGTGCGATCTTTTCCTTCATATTTCTTCTCCTATCGTCATTTGAGTTCTGCAAAGTTCCGGTCGGCCAGGCCAACTGGCTGCTGGCCGACCGGTGGATTTATTCGGCGATCACGCGGCCCTGCAACTCGGCCGCCTCTTCCCGCGATCCTGCGCCGATGGCGAAGATCACCAGCGCCGACACCGCCATCAATGCGCCCACCACGAACATCGGTGCCTGGTAGGAACCGGTGGCGTCCTTGATCGCACCGGTGATGAAGGGCGCCATGAAGCCCGCCGCATTGCCCACCGTATTGATGAGGGCGATGCCGGCAGCGGCCGCCGCACCGGAGAGGAAGCGCGCCGGGATCGACCAGAAGGTCGGCAGCGCCGAGAAGATGGCGCAGGCCGTGACCGTGATGGCCATCACGGTGGCTGCCGGGCTCTGCATGTACAGCGCGGCCGGGATGCTGATGGCGCCCAGCAGCGCCGGCAGGCCCACATGCCAGCTGCGCACGCCGCGCCGGGTGGCGTCACGGCTCCACAGGAACAGCGCGATGGCCGCCGGCAGGTAGGGAATGGCGGTGATCAGGCCCTTCTGGAAGACATTGAATTTGGTGCCGAACTGGGTCTCGAAGCCGCCGATGATGGTCGGCAGGAAGAAGGCCAGCGCGTAAAGCCCGTAGATCAGTCCGAAATAGACCAGCGAGAGCATCCACACCCGCGGATTCTTCAGCGCCGCACCGGCGTGGGCCACATGCTCCACGCGCTTGCCGTTCTGCTCGGCCTGCAGGGCGCCGGTGAGCCACTTGCGTTCGGCCTCGTTGAGCCATTTGGCTTCACCCGGCTTGTCGGCCAGGTAGAACCAGGCGATCACCCCGACCACGATGGCCGGCAGCGCCACCCCGGCGAACATGATGCGCCAGCCTTCCAGGCCGAACAGACCATGCGCCTCGATCAGCAGGGCCGCCACCGGCGCGCCGATGACGATGGTCAGCGGCTGGGCCAGGTAGAACAGCGCCAGGATGTGGCTGCGATGCCGGGCCGGCACCCACAGGCTCAGGTAAAGGATGGCACCGGGGAAGAAACCGGCCTCGGCCACGCCCAGCAGGAAGCGCAACACATACAACCCCTCCACGCTGCTGACCCAGGTAAAGAGCAGCGCCACGATGCCCCAGGTCACCATGATGCGCGCTAGCCAGCGGCGCGCGCCGTACTTGTGCAGGGCCAGGTTGCTGGGGATTTCCAGCAGCACGTAGCCGATGAAAAAGACCCCGGCGGCAAAGCCGAACTGGGCGGCGGTGAGCGCCAGGTCACGGCTCATGCCATTGGGGCCGGCAAACGAGATCGCAGTGCGATCCAGAAAGTTGATGAAAAACATCAGGCCTACGAAAGGCACCAGCCTCATCGCGACCTTGCGGATGGCCGATCTTTCGACGGCACTCTGGGTGGTCTCCATTTTTGTCTTGTCTCCTGTCGGGTTGAGAGGCTGTGCCTGTTCAACGACAACCTCTCCGGGTTTCGCCAGGGACTGCGGGGGCTGTGCGCCTTGCGGTCGCCTGGCTGCCTTTGCTTGTTTTGTTTCTTTGATGTTTTCTTGATATCGCCAGCGGCGGCGGCAGACGAAAAAGACGGGTCGCACCAACTGGTATGATCACTATACCATTACGCCAGTTGCAAAGATGCTCAAATTTTTTGCATGGATGAGATGAATGTCTCGCATGCGAGCGTAGGAAAGGCTGCATGGGCTGCATGGGCGACAAGGCGCCTCCCGCGCTTCATGCCGGAAATAATGCAAGCGGGAAAGATCAGGCGGGAGGAGCCCCACCTGGAAGAAGAGCCCCTGCCATGGCGAGCAGGGTCGATGGAGGTCAGAGCGCCGAGCGCTCCCTCAACAGCCGCACCAGCGCCTCCCCCGCGCCCGACAACTGGCCCCCTTTGCGCGTGACGATGCCGATGGTCTGCGACATCGAGCGCAGCTTCACCGGCAGGATGCGCAGCATCCCGCGCCGGACGAACATCTCCGCCACCGCTGTGGGCAGGATGGACACCATGTCCGTCCCCTGCTGCAGCAGCGCCACGGTCACGAAGGTCGATGCCGTGGAAATGGCATTGCCCGGCATGGTCACCCCGGCCAGGTCCATCTCGCGCTCCAGCACCGCGTGCAGCGGCATGTGGCTGGGATAGGTCACCCAGCGATAGCCGGCCAGCGCCGCCAGTTGCAGCTGCCGACTACGCGGGCGCGGGTGCTCGGCCGATACCACCACCGACAGCGGTTCCTCCGACAGGGCCTGGTAGTGATACTTGCCAGGATGGTCCGACACGCTGGCGCGCGCCACCAGCAGGTCGAGATGCCCCTCGTCCAGCAAGCCCAGCAACTGCACGCTGGTATCTTCCACGATCTCGATGCTGAGCTCGGGATGGCGCCGTTGCAGCGCATCCACCGCCGGCACCACCATCTCCGGTACCGCCCCCATGACCGCCCCGATGGCCAACCGGCCACCGCGCCCGGAGCGCAATTGCGCCATTTCCTCGCACAAGGAGCCCAGGTCGGTAGCCATCAGGCGTGCATAGCGGATCACGCAATGGCCGAACTGGTTGGGGATCAGCCCGGACTTGGTGCGTTCAAACAATTGCGCATCCAGCATCGATTCCAGCTCGGCCAGCGACTTGCTGGCAGCGGATTGCGTCATGGCCAGGGCACTGGCGGCCTTGTGCAGGGATTTGTGCTCGTCCAGGGCGATCAGCAGCTGCAGCTGCTTCATGCGCAGGCGGGACAGCAGACTCTGGAGACTTTGCAGGCTGGGTGTGGGTTTCATGGGTGATTCCAAAAAGCGATCACATGATGGAAAGTCTTCACTATACAGCCCCGGTGGGCGCACGTATATTGATCGCCATTGCAAGCCGCCATCCACCGATGGCCCACGACAACCATGACGGAGACTCCATGAGCACCCCCATCTACCGCGGCGTATTCCCGGTCGCCCCCACCATCTTCGACGAACACGGCCAGCTCGACCTGGAAGGCCAGAAGCGCGCCATCGACTTCATGATCGATGCCGGCTCCAACGGCCTGTGCATCCTGGCCAACTTTTCGGAACAGTTCGTGCTCTCCGACGAAGAGCGCGTGCAGGTGCAGAACACCGTGCTGGAACACGTCGCCGGACGCGTGCCGGTGATCGTCACCACCACCCACTTCGGCAGCCAGATCTGCGCCGAGCGCAGCCGCGCCGCGCAGGATGCGGGCGCCGCCATGGTGATGGTGATGCCGCCCTACCACGGCGCCACCTTCCGCGTGTCCGAAAAGCAGATCTACGAGTTCTATGCACGCGTGTCCGAAGCCATCGACATCCCCATCATGATCCAGGACGCACCGGTGGCCGGCACCCCGCTGTCGGCGCCCTTCCTGGCACGCATGGCCAAGGAGATCGAAAACGTCTCCTATTTCAAGATCGAAACCGCCGGCGCCGCCTCCAAGCTGCGCGATCTGATCGAACTGGGCGGTGACGCCGTAGTCGGCCCGTGGGACGGCGAAGAAGCCATCACCCTGATCCCCGACCTCGACGCCGGTGCCACCGGCGCCATGACCGGCGGCGGCTACCCGGATGGTATCCGCAAGATCGTCGACGCCTACATGGCCGGCGACACCGAAAAGGCCGCCGAGCTCTACATGCACTGGCTGCCGCTGATCAACTATGAAAACCGCCAGTGCGGCCTGGCCGCCTGCAAGGCACTGATGCTCGAAGGCGGCGTGATCAAGTCCGACATGCTGCGCCATCCGCAGGCACCGATGCACCCCAAGGTGCGCGAAGGCCTGCTGCGCGTGGCCCGTCGCCTGGACCCGGTGGTGCTGAACTGGGGCAAGTGAGCGACAAGCTCGCCTGCAGGACATGACTGAAACGGGGGCTAAGGCTCCCGTTTTTGCATCAGCGGTCAGGCCAGCCGCGCAAGCCACCTGCCCACGCATTCTGTGTCATCCTTGCCGCCTGTCTTCCCCATTGCCCAAGGAGTCGATCTTGTCCCATCCCAGTCATTTCCGCCCCGTCGCCCTGGAACACGCCAGTCGCCTGGTCAACCACGGCCCCACGGTACTCATTACGGCCGCCCATGGCGGGCAGCGCAACATCATGGCCGCCGCCTGGTCCATGCCGGTGGAGTTCACGCCGCCGCGCATCGCGGTGGTGATCGACAAGAGCACCCATACCCGCGAGCTGATCATGCAATCGGGCAGCTTCGGCATCATCGTCCCCGGTGCCGCGCAGATGGACCTGACCTATGCCGTGGGCAGCGAAAGCGGTCGCGATATCGACAAATTCAAACGCCACCATATCGAGGCTGGCACCGGCCCGGTCCTGGGCATGCCAGTGCTGGAACAAGGCTGCGCTGCGTGGCTGGAGTGTCGCTGGATCAAGGAGAGCCATACCGAGCAGGCCTATGACACCTTCTTTGGCGAAGTGGTCGCTGCGGCGGCCGATGCCCGCATCTTCGAGAACGGTCATTGGTCCTTCACTGACGCCAATGCCGATCTGCATACCCTGCACCACCTCGGCGCCGGCAAGTTCGTGGTGGCCGGCAACCAGCGCCAGGCCAAACTGGACTGAGTGCAGCGGCGGGCCTGGGTGACGTCTTTCATGAGGCGTCCCGTCGTCATCCTGACGAATCTCTGACGGGTTTCTGACGGATGGCTGACACCCGGGCCACGCCCAGCAAGGCTTTCCGGGCAGCGCTATAGTGTGACGACACGCCGTTCCTTCAACCGTCGCCAGCCATCCGGAAACCACCATGAACCAGCCAACCGCCACCCTTGACACCCCCATCCTTGACATCACACTCGACCAGTTTCGCGACACCATGCTGGCACGAGGCTATGACGAAGTCGTGGAACGACATTGGGACGGAGGCACCGTCCTCGAAACCCACACCCACCCCTTCGAAGCCAACGCCCTGGTCGTCCAAGGCGAGATGTTTCTGACGCTTGATGGCGCAGCAGAGCGCCGCCTGGTCGCGGGCGACCGCTTCCAGGTGCTGCCCGGCACGCCTCATAGCGAACGTTACGGCGATGCCGGCGCGACCTACTGGGTCGCGCGCAAGAACTGAACCGACCGCAGTCACAGCGGCCGCGCTAGAAGCCCGGCCAGCTGTCCTCTCAATGCACCTGTAGCGCTTCGGTGAAGCAATAACCCACGCCATGCAGAGTGCGCAGGGGCAAGTCGCCCAGGGTTCTCTCACGCCATTTGCGGCGAAGCCGGCTGACGGTCTTTTCCAGCACGCGCTCGTCAAAGCTGATCCAGTCGGCACCAAAGGCGTGGGCGATGGTCGGGCGGTCCACGGCATTGCGTGCGCTATCGGCCAGCGCGCGCAGCAATGCGACCTCGCGCACGTTGATCTCCACAGCATCATGTCGGGGTGCCCGCAAGGTGCGTGCCTTGGTATCGAGCCGCCAGACTTCTGACGCGACCCGACGCAGCAGCACATCGATATAGGCATTGAGCAGATCCGTCTGCTCCGGTCTGGCTTCGCAGAAGTCTGCGCCACGTTGCAGCCCGACCACCCGCTGGGCTGCGGTCTCTTCCTGCCCCGCCAGCAGCAGGATGCCCATACTGCCATGCGCGGCGCGGAGTTGTTCGGTCACCGTGTAGCCGGTCCCGCTGGCCTGTCCGACGTCAACGACGGCGATGTCGCAATCCTGCGTCGGCATCAACAGCTTTTCGCCATCGGCCATCACGCTCAGCACCTTGTGTCCCTGTTGCTCCATCAGCTTGCGCACGGCGTGACTGCCTTGGCGCTGCCCGGACGTCAGAATTTCTTCGATCAATAAAATATTGGCCATTGCGGCTTCTCCTTCTTACTCAAACGCATCCTTGAACGACCCGATCGGAAATAAAACCAAGGAAATCCGAGCGGACCGGATCTGCCAACGCTCCCTTGCCCCTTCAGATCAAGGCGACGGATTTGGCGTTTAAGGAATTTATCGAAGGAAACCTGGATTTTCACGCATCCACTTTTGCGATCTGCACGGATGATTGTTCACGAAGGAAAAATATTTTCTACTGAGCTTTTTCCAACGATTCTAGCGGGCCGATCATGGAAGTTATTGGCGCAATATGCTAAGGCGCCATCGCACCCTGCAACGTGATCGCGGCACCGGCCGACCGAAAAAAATCCGGACTGAGATCGTCACATTTTTGCCAGCCAATCCCAATGTTTTGATGGCGGGAAAAATATGTTCCCAAACGGCATTTTTGCGTCGCTTCGCCTCCATTTCGGGGTAACTTCCCGCCGTAACTTCCGAACTTTCGTCACGAGGTGAACATGAGCCACAGAACCAATCTGAACACACGTACCACACATACCGCACACACCGGCCTGTTGGCCGGACAGCGCATCCTGCTTGTCGATGACGCCGAGGAGGACCGCATGCTGCTCTCCGGTTTCCTGCTGCGCTACGGGGCGCGACTGTATGTCGCACGGGACGGGCAGGACGGCTACCACAAGGCGCAGACTGTGCGGCCTGACCTGATCCTGATGGACATTCGCATGCCGGTCTATGATGGGCTCACGAGCTGCCGCCTGCTCAAGGCCAATGCGGTCACTCGCAATATCCCGCTGATCTTCCTTTCGGCAGCCGATGCCAGTGAAGAAAAGATCTCGGGTCTACGGGCAGGTGCGGTGGATTACGTGACCAAACCATTCGATTTCGAGGAAGTGCGACTGCGTCTGTGCGTACATCTGCGCTCACCGGTGCACGAGGAGCTGGCGCCCCTGCCAAACATGGCCGGCAGCAGCGCCGCAGACGTCTCGCCGGCAACGGTGGGGACTTCCGTCAACAACAGCACTTTCGACGTCGTGCTGTTCGAGGCGGCGCGCCGATTGATACTGGAAAAACTCGACCAGCCGATGGGTCTGCATGTCCTGGCCGCCGCTGTGGGGAGCAATGCGCGTCGCCTCTCCGTCGCCTTCAAGCATTGCTGCGGCGTGACGGTCTTCGACTACCTGCGCGAAGAGCGCATGAAGGAGGCCAGGCGACTGCTCTCCGAAAGTACGCTGGACATCGGTGCCATTGCGCTGGCGATCGGCTACAGCAACACCGCCAACTTCTCCACGGCATTCCGGGATCGCTTCGGCATGCCACCCAGCCAGTTCCGCCGCTAGCCACTGCGATGATGTGGGCGTCACGCTGGTGCTTGTTGCCTGTCCTGTGGGCTGCGTTGGTGTGGCCCACAGCGGCCTGCTCGGCACAGGCCATCGATCTGTCCCGGTGGCAGTACGGGGAGTCCGTCACCCAGTATCTGCAATTGCTGCGGGATGAAGGGGCCACGGAGCAGTTGTCCTCCGCCATGCAAAGTCCGGAGTGGGAGAACATCAACGTCTCTGTCCTGCAGGAGGGCTATCGCGAAGGGGCCTTCTGGTTGCGTGGGCAACTGCGCAACGACAGTCCCGTCCCCGTCACGCGCTGGCTGGCCATG
This sequence comes from Herbaspirillum frisingense GSF30, assembly GCF_000300975.2. Classification (GTDB taxonomy): domain Bacteria; phylum Pseudomonadota; class Gammaproteobacteria; order Burkholderiales; family Burkholderiaceae_D; genus Herbaspirillum; species Herbaspirillum frisingense. The sequence goes on from NZ_AEEC02000011.1 coordinate 102,303, forward strand.
GGATCGGCGCGCCTGCAGGATGTGCAACTGCATCTCTCGGAACCGCTCACGGCGGGCGTCCCCGGGGCCGGACTACGCTGGCAGCCGCCACAGGTCGCCGGCACGAAGTACGCCTCTGCGCAACGCGAGGTGCAGGGCCGCACGGCCCTGTTTGCGCTGACGCTGGCACCGGGCGAGCAACGCACGATGGTGCTGCGGGTGGCCGGCAGCTCCGTGATCGAACTGGGTGTGGCGCTGTGGGATCCCGCCGTGTTCCGGGAGGAAGAAGGTCGCGAGCTGGCCATCCAGGCCTTCGTCATCGGCATCGCCCTGGTGCTGGTGACGTACGCGTTGATCCAGGGCGTGGAATGGCGCGATCGCGGTTCCGTGCTGATGGCGGTGTGGATCTGCTCGGCGCTGCTCTTCATCCTCAGCTTCCAGGGCTATCTCTACCTCTACCTGCTCCCCAGGGGTGGCATGTGGCTGGTACGCGTCCCCATCACGCTGGGCTGCCTGACCACCCTGCTGCATCTCAGGATGAGCTATCTGCTGGTCAGTCTGGATCAGCTGCCGCGCTGGGAACGGCGCTGGAAGCGGATCTACGACGTCATGAGCGCGGCGCTCATCGTGGTGACCATATGGATCGCAGCAGGCGACTTCCGCGCCACTGCTCCAGTGGCCAATGCCATCGCCGCCACCTGCTATCTGATGTGGGCCGCATCGATGCTGCATGGCTGGCGCCACGGGCTGGACAATGCGCGCTTGCTGGCCATCTCCTTTGGCCTGGCCTGGTCGGCGATGTGGCTGAAGATGCTGGAGCTCAACGGCCTGATTGTACACGGCATCCTGCCGGACTGGCAGTTCTCCACCCTGTTCCAGCTCGGCCTGCTCGGCGTGGCCTCTACGATGGTGGTCGGGCGTGCGCTGCAACTGCATCACAAGTTCGAGCAGATGCAGTGGTCGGTGCTCTCCCTGCGCATGCGCGAACAGTTCAAGCTGGAACAGGCGGTCAACCATCGCACCAGTGAACTGCGCGCGGCCCTGGAGGTCGCCGATCATGCCCGTCATTCCAAGAATGGCTTCTTCACCAGCATCAGCCATGATCTGCGCACCCCGCTGACCTCCATCCTCGGCTTTGCCGACATGCTGCAGGCCGCCGGCGGCGAACAAGGGCGGTATGGACGCATCATCGTGCGCAGCGCTCGCCACATGCTCTCCATGATCAATGACCTCATCGACTACGCCCACGGCGACCGCATGGACCTGTCGCAACCCAGGCCCCTGTACGTGCATGGGTTGCTGCAGACCATCGGCCAGGAAGGCGCGGCCCTGGCCCGACGGCAGCACAATGCTTTCAGCCTTGACGTCTCACCGGCGCTGCCACCGGTGCTCAGGATCGACGCCCCCCGGCTGCGCCGCCTCCTGGGCAACTTGCTCGACAATGCCGCCAAGTACACCCGCGAGGGCAGTATCAGGCTGGAAGTCGGCTGGCAGGCGGCGGCCGTGCGCTCCGGAACGGGCGTGATGGAAATGCGGGTCAGCGATACAGGGAGCGGCATTCCCCTACACTACCACGCAAGCGTGTTCGAGCCTTTCGAACGGGCCGGAGCCGACCGCTCGCAACCCGGCCTCGGCATGGGGCTGGCCCTGGTACGTCAGTGGATACAGCAGATGGACGGGCAGATCGCCCTGCAAAGCCAGCCCGGTCAAGGCACTGTCCTGACCTTGCAGTTGCCGGTCGCCCTGGCGGACGAACAGGACATTGCCCGTGACGACTGCCGCGAAGACAGCAACACGCATCCCCTCATCGATGGAACTGGTCGCCGGCTGCTGGTGGTGGAGGACAGTCCCGACATCGCCGACCTGCTGGTAGAGCAACTGGAAATGCTGGCCTTCGAGGTGGAACTGTATGCAGACGGCGAAAGCGCCGTCGCACGCATCATGCAGACCGACAAACCCGCCCCGGCGCTGGTGCTGACCGACTACCTGCTACCCGCTGCAAAAGGAGGCGAGGTCCTGCGGGCCACCCGCCAGCATCTGCCGGGCGTGCCGGTGCTGTTGCTGTCGGCAACCCTGCGGCCGCCAACAGACCGCCCCGATGACCTGGCATTCGATGCCTGCCTGCTCAAGCCGGTCAACTTCATGGAATTGCAGGAAACCCTGGCACGCCTGCTGGGCCTGCCGCTGCCGCAGCTGGGCTCGGCGCTGGCAGGAACGGTTGCAGCGGTCGGGACCGTCGCAGCCGTTGCAGCAACCAGCGAGACGACCGGGGACACTGCCGGACAGGACCCACTGCCGCCGCAGGAAAGCCTGCAGCAGGCACGTGTGTTGATCGACAGTGGTGCGGTCTCGGATTTGCTGGACTGGGGCGATGCGCTACTGCAGCAGCATCCACAGTGTGCCGGGTTCCAGTCCAGGGTGGGTCAATTGCTGCGTGAGGGTGACCTGTTCGCCGTGGAAGCCCTGGTCAATACAGCGCTCGAAGCAGTGCGGGCCGGGGAATGAGGATGTGTCTTGAGTCCTCGCCGGATGCGCTTACGCAGGGCCGCTCATTCGCCGCCACCCGCGCTGCCGGCCTCCACCGGCATGGCAGGCCGGTCGCCGCTACGCGCCTGTTCGGCATTGCGCACATTGATCTGATACTGCTGCTCGGCGTGTTCATAGGCCAGTTGTTCCTTGGGCGAGCGGCTGCAGGCCCCCAGCGTCAATACCGAGGCACTCAGGAGAAGTAGCAGGAGGGGGGCAGGACGGGGCATGTGGATGGTCTCCATCGTTATATTTCTGCCCGGCAATATACTCCTCACCAATCCTCATCGCAAGCGCGGCCGTAAGAGACCAGCTGTTTGCTTCAACCCCGGGCCGCGATCCAGTCCCAGGTATCGGCGGCCGCCATGGGACGGGCGATACCGTACCCCTGCCCATATTCGCAGCCCAGGTGCTGCAGGATGCGCCGGCATTTCTCCGTCTCCAGGCCTTCGGCCACGACCGCAAATCCCAGCTTCTGGCCCAGATGGATCATCGACGGCACGATCTGCTGGTCGGAGTAGTTGCTCTCCATGGTGCGGATGAAGGACTGGTCGATCTTGAGATAGTCGGCGGGGATGTTCTTGAGATAGCTCAGGTTGCTGAAGCCGGCGCCGAAATCGTCGATGGCGACCTTCACCCCCAGCCGCTTGATTTCCTGGATCTTGCCGTAGAGCTTTTCCGGATTCTTGCTCATCGCGCTCTCCGTGAACTCGATCTCGATCAGCCCGGCCGGCAGACGGTGCCGCTGCAATTGCGTGGCCAGCGCATGTACCAGATCGTCGTTGTCGAAGTCGCGTGCCGACACGTTGATGGCCACTGCAATGGCGCGGCCCTGGCGCATCCAGGCAGCAGCCTGCTCAATGCCGCGCTGCAGGACCCACAGCGTGACCTGGCGGATCAGGGCAGTCTTTTCCGCCAGCGGGATGAACAGGCCCGGCGAGATCGGCCCATGCACCGGATGGCGCCAGCGCAGCAGCGCCTCCACCCCGGCGCACTGGCCTGACATCAGCGCCACCTTGGGCTGGAACTCCAGCCACAGTTCATCGGTGGCCAACAGCGCCCCCGGGATGGCCGACAGCAATTCGAAGGAATGCTTCTGCATGCGCCCCAGCGGCTGTTCGTAGTGACACTGCAGGCTGCCGCATTCCCGCGCCACGTCGATGGCGGTCAGCAGCGACGGTACCAGTTCATTGTCGTCCGCGCACTGCGACATCGGCACGATCCCCACCGAGATGTCCAGATGATGCGGAATCCCCTGATGCGCCACGGTCGCGGCGAAGGCTTCCTTGATCTGCTCGGCCTGGGCCTGCCAGACGTCACGCCGCTCCAGATAGGCAAAGCTGGTGGTGCCGATGCGATAGAGCGCGATGCCCCCCAGCGCCTGGCGCAGGCGTTCCTTGGCTTCGATCAGGAAGCCTTCCACGTAATCCCAACCGAGCGCCTTGATCATGTCGGCCAGATAGACGTGCTCGCACACCTCCACCGCCACCGCCGTGAGCTTGTCGAGCGGGCCGTCGACGCTGCGCAAGGTCTGCAGGTCGCCTACCAGGCGGCTGCGATTGGGCAGCGATGTCAGGCTGTCGACATAGCTGGCGTCGCGCAGGATTTCAAGCCGCGCCATCACGATGGCCGCCAGTCGCTGCAGGGTGGCCGCTTCCTCGTCGCTGAACTGCTGGCGCGGCGACTTGCCGATCACGCACAGGGTTCCCAGGTACAGGCCGTCCCTGGTCCGCAGCGAAGCGCCCGCATAGAAGCGGATGCCCGGCTCGCCGGTGACCAGCGGATTGTCTGCAAAGCGTGGGTCATGGCAGGCATCCAGTACCACCATCACCTGGTCCTGCTCGATGACGTGGCTGCAGAAGGATTGCGAACGCGGCGTGGACTGCGCCTGCAGCCCGTGCCGGGACTTGAACCACTGACGGTTCTCCGCCACCAGCGAGACCAGTGAGATCTCGGTCTGGAACAGCCTGGCGGCCAGGTCGGTGACCAGGTCGCACAGTGCATCGGGCTGGCTGTCGAGCAGGCAGTAGCTGTCCAGCACGGCCAGGCGCCGCTGTTCTTTTTCGGACGGCACGCACAGTGCGCCGTCCAGTCTCAGGATATCGGCATGCATCGCAGGCTTAGAAGGTGACCCATTCATCGGTGCCGCCAGCCAGCTGGCGGGCGGGCAGCGGTGTGCTCAGGCGCGGTTCACGCGGGGTGCGCGGCACAGTGTGGCTGGCAGTGCGCGCTGCAGTGCTGCCCACGCTGCGCGGGGCCGCCAGCGTATCCTTGGCCAGCAACGGCGCTGCCTCTTCCTGCACCTGGGCGGCATCGATACGGAACACACTCACCGCCTGGGCCAGCTCCTGGGCCTGCTGTTGCAGCGATTGCGAGGCTGCCGCCGCTTCTTCCACCAGCGCAGCATTCTGCTGCGTCACCTGGTCCATCTGGCCCACCGCCTGGCTGACCTGCTCGATGCCGGAGCGTTGCTCCTCACCGGCGGCACTGATCTCGCTGATCATGTTGCTCACCCGCTGGACGCTCTGGACGATCTCGCGCATGGTGTCACCGGCCTCGTTGACCAGTACGCTGCCCGATTCGACCTTGGCTACCGAATCACTGATGAGGGCCTTGATCTCCTTGGCCGCTGCGGCCGAACGCTGCGCCAGGCTGCGCACCTCGGTGGCCACCACGGCAAAGCCGCGCCCCTGCTCGCCGGCCCGCGCCGCTTCCACGGCCGCATTCAACGCCAGGATATTGGTCTGGAAGGCGATCCCGTCGATCACGCTGATGATGTCGACAATCTTGCGCGAGGAGGCATTGATGTCTTCCATCGTCTCCACCACCCGGTTGACCACGCCACCGCCGCTGCTGGCGATATCCGAGGCGGCCTGTGCCATGCGGTTGGCCTCGCGGGCATTGGCCGTGTTCTGCTGCACCGTGGAGGTCAGCTCTTCCATCGAGGAAGCGGTCTCCTCCAGCGAGCTGGCCTGCTGCTCGGTGCGCGAGGACAGGTCCAGGTTGCCACTGGCGATCTGCGAGGATGCAGTGGCGATCATGTCGGTCCCCCGGCGCACGCCGGAGACGATGCCCACCAGACTGGCGTTCATCTCCTTGAGGGCGGCCAGCAGTTCGCCGGTTTCATCCCGCGAGCTCACCTGGATACGCGCCGTCAGATCGCCACCGGCCACCTGACGTGCCAGGCGCACCGCCGTGGCCAGCGGGCGGGTGATGTTGTTGGACAACCACCAGGCCAGCAGCATCGCCAGCACCACCGAAATGACACCGCCACCGATGAGGGTGTTGCCGGTCACCGACTTCAGGCTGGCGGCTTCCTCGGCACGGGCACTCAGCAGGGACGATTCGGAACGGTCCATCTCGCCCAGCAGGGTGCGCATGCGATCCATCTCGGTCTTGCCTTTGCCGGCCTGCTCAAAGTTCACCACGGCGGCCATCTGTTCACGGCCGTCACGCACCGCGCGCCGCAGTGCGATGGCCGGGTCGATGGCCGACGCCAGCCAGCGCCCTTCGGCCTCACTGATCTGCTGCAGACGCTGCTGCTGGGCCGCATTGTCGGCGGTCAGCTCACGGGCCTTGGCCAGATACTGCTTGAAACTGGCGTTGCCGAGCTGGTAGGGCTCCAGCGAAGCGTCGTTACCGGTCAGGGAAAAGCCACGCTGGCCGGTCTCGATGTTGATCAGGCTTTCCATCATGCCTTGTACCTGGTCGCGCACATCGTAGGTATGCACGTTCCATTCATTGGCCGTCCCCAGGCGGGCGAAGTTGGCGTAGGCCACACTGACCAGGATCACCAGGATGGCGGCCACCATGCCAAAACCGATATACAGGCGCGTGCCGATTTTCAGGTCAGAGAGTTTCATGTTCATTTTTCCGTTGAGACAGACAAGGTTCCTGAAGAGACGGCGCCCTGCAGAAGGCCGGCGCCGCTTGCTTTTTTATTTTTCACGTTCACAATCCTGCAAATGCGTGACATACTGATAAAAATCACCAAAACAAACACGCATCTTTTCGGTGCATTTGCACATAAATTCAAAATGCAACGGATTTGAACGGATAACCCGGAAAAATATCCCTGTTTCTTCAAATTATTTTTGATTGCCAAAAACACAATGGATCATGTCACCCCTCAACCCGACGACCTGACCGATCTCCCCCTGCTACGGCCCGGTGCCGTGGCGCGGCAACTGGGCATGTCAGTGGAGACCCTGCGCGCCTGGGAGCATCGCTACGGCATTACTTCCTCACAGCACAGCGGCGGTGGTCAGCGCCTCTATTCGCAGGACGACCTGCAACGACTGGGCTGGATCAAGCGGCTGGTCGACGCCGGGCACCGGATCGGCAAACTGGCCGCCCTGTCACCACAGGAGCTGGAGTCGCTGACCCAGAGCTTGCCGGGCAGGGAGACACACGCCAGCGACCTGGGCGCAGCAATGCCGGCATCGAAGCGACTGGCCGTGGTCGGTCCCTGGATTTCCACCAAGGCTGGCAGAGAGGCACTGGTGCGACAGCATTTCAGGATCACCGTCGCCGTCGAGTCGCTGGATCAACTGGACCTGCGCGGCGGGGAGAGCGACATGCTGGTGCTGGAGAGCGCGGTGCTGGAGAGCGACCTGGACCTGCGACTGAACGATCTGCGGCACGCCCTGGCCCAGGTACCGGTACTGATCCTGTACCGTTTCGGCTCGGCGGAGGTGGTGGCGCGCCTGGAACAGGCCGGTCATCGACTGCTGCGCAAACCCATGGATGGCCTTGACGCCGACTGGCTGGGCAACCATATCCAGCGCATCGAACTGCCGGCCACGGCCACCTCACCCGAGGATGAAGCCAGCGTACCGCCACCGCGTTTCAGCGAGAGCGACCTGGCCCATATCTCCGAAGCATCCGACCGCATGCAGTGCGAATGCCCGCGCCACCTGGCCGAGCTGTTGACCGCTCTGGCCGGTTTCGAGCGCTACAGCCGCCAGTGCGAAGATGAATCGGACGAAGAAGCAGCGCTGCACCGGTCGCTCTGCATTGCGGCCGGACGCGCCCGTCTGCCACTGGAAGAGGCCCTGCAACGCCTGACCCAGGTGAAGGGCATCACCCTGCCGTAGGAACTGGCCCCGGCAAAAAAAGCGCGCCCGATGGGCGCGCTGTTGGAACTGCAAGGAGCCAAGCGCTCGGAAATCAGAACTGCTCCCAATCCCCTTCGGCTGCAGCAACCGCCGCCCCCTTGGCCGGTGCCGGCGTCGCCGGCAAGGCCTTGGCCACGGCCGGATTGCTCCTGGCCTGCGGTTTGCGCGGCAAGGCCGGCGCACGCGGCGAGATATCCACGCTGCGCGTCGGCGCCACATTGACCGCACCAGCGGCTGGACTGCGTGCCACTTCGCCGCTGCTCAGCCGGAAGATGCTGACGGTCTCGCACAGACGACCGGACTGCTCCTGCAGCGATTGCGCGGCCGCAGCCGCCTGCTCCACCAGGGCCGCGTTCTGCTGGGTCGTTTCATCCATCTGGACGATGGCCTGATTGATCTGTTCGATGCCATCGCTCTGCTCACCGCTGGCGGCGGTGATTTCGGCCACCACGTCGGTCACCCGCTTGACGCTGGCCACCACCTCGCTCATGGTCGAACCGGCCTGCTCCACAAGGCGACTGCCGCTCTCAACGCGCTCCACCGATGCGTCGATGAGGCCCTTGATCTCCTTGGCCGCTGCCGCGCTGCGCTGGGCCAGCGTGCGCACTTCCGAAGCCACCACCGCAAAACCGCGCCCCTGCTCACCGGCCCGCGCCGCTTCCACTGCCGCATTCAAGGCCAGGATATTGGTCTGGAATGCAATGCCATCGATCACGCTGATGATGTCCACGATCTTGCGCGAGGCATCGTTGATCTCGCCCATGGTCTGCACCACTTCGCCCACCACACTGCCGCCCTGGATCGCCACGGCCGACGCGCTCTCCGCCAGCGTATTGGCCTGGCGCGCATTGTCGGCGTTCTGCCTGACGGTGGAAGTCAGTTCCTCCATGGCCGAGGCCGTCTCCTCCAGTGCGCCGGCCTGCTGCTCAGTGCGCGAGGACAGATCGAAGTTGCCAGTGGCAATCTCGGCCGAAGCGGTATTGATGGTGTCGCTACCCTGCCGCACTTCGGTGACGATGCGATGCAGGTTGTCATTCATGGCCTTCAGTGACGCCAGCAGCGCCCCGGTCTCATCGCGGGAGGTGGCATGGATCTGCACCGTCAGGTCGCCGGCCGCCACGGCGGTGGCCACTTCCACAGCCTGATTGAGCGGCCGCGTGATGGAACGCGTGATCAGCACCGCACACAGCACCGACAGGATGACGGCGGCCACCGACAGCAGCAGCATGATGTTGACCGCCATGGCGGAGGCGGCATTGGCACGCTCCACGCTCTTGTCCATGAGCCCGGCCTGGAATACCGTCATGGCCTTGAGCGCAGCGAAATACTTGTCCTGCACCGGAATGGTCTGATCGAACAGCTGGGTGGTAGCCTCATCCCTCTTCTGTTGCAGGATCAGCTCGACGACCTTCTTGCGCTCGCGCGTGTAATCGTCGCGCGACTGCTTGAGCGCATCCATCAATTCGCGCCCACGCGGCGTGTTGATCAGCTTGTCCATCTGCGCCATGTGCTGGCCGACTTCAGCCGTATTGGTGTCGACGCGGTCGAGGTATTTCCTGGCCTCCTCCGGGTTGCGCGCCAGGATGGCATTGCGCAGGCTGCGTGCGGCGGTATTGATCTTGTCGCTCATCTGGGCGCCGATGGCGACCTTGACGTAGCGGTCGTTGACGATCTCCGCCGTGGCGGCACTCACCGTCCACAGGTTCTTGATGCCCACCCCGGCGATGACACACATCACCACGATCAGCGCCGCAAAGCAGGCGCCGAGCCGAACGCTGATCCTGATATCCGTGATTTTCATGTTGACTCCCCCTTGTATGAATACTTCAGCTCCCAAACCACCCTGAATCCGCTTATCCGGGCTCCCTCTCGGATCCGGAATTTCCCAACTATAAACGATTTATTTAATAAATTCGATAAATACAGCAAGAGCGTTGGTTTTTGATCTCGCGCGACTCTCATGTCATGAAAAGATGACATCGATGCTGCGAGGAACGACGATCTTTTCTCGCCAAAACCCGCCACAACAAGCCGCAAACCCGCTATCTAAGCGATAAGCATTCGCGCCAACAAAACAACAAAGCATTTAATGCACATCAAATGCGCCCGTCTTTCCCGCGCACAAAGCATTGCAACAAAGGAAATAAAAGCACGGATGCGCTAAAATACAATTGGTTAATTTGATTAATTTGATTTCAAGTTGACATGATTGACCCGTTGTCACCGCGGAGAAACGCCATGCCCCTCAAACGTCTCAACAACAAGGTCAGGATCACGTCCATCGTGCTGGCCATCCTGGGCAGTGCCATGTTCGGCTATGCCTTGCTCAACGGCAGCCTGGCCGGACGCCAGGCGGCGCTCAAGTCGGGGCAGACGGCCACCATGAATATCGCCACCGGTCTTGCCACCCAGGTCAATCTCAGTGTTCGCGCCGCCGACCTGCTGCTGCAGGAAATCGCCGCACTGGACAACAACAATCCGCTGGATCGGCGTGACATGCGCAAGCTGGTGGAGGAATTGCTCAATCGACAGAGCCGGCTCTTTCCCGAGATGGACACCCTGCTGGTCATCGACGAGCAGGGCCGCATCCTGCAACGCTGGCCGGCTGGCGACAATATGTCCGCCACAGCCCTCTCAGCCAGTCCCGACGGGCCGGCATCGATCTCGGAAGGCGGATTGAAGATCGGCGCGCCGATGATCAGCCGCGTCACCGGTCACTGGGTGATCCCGCTGGCCCGCACGCGCATGCGTCAGGGCAAGCCTGCCGGAGAATTCCGGCTGGGCGTCAGTCTGGAGCATTTCCAGCGTCTCTTCGACGAGGTGAATATCGGGGCGCAAGGCTCGCTGCTGCTGGGTAGCCGCGACGGCGTGATGCTGCTGCGCCGTCCCTATGGCGAACAGTTCCTCGGCAAGAACATGGTCGAGCTGCCGCTCTACCGGGATCACGTACGCCAACGCTCCTCCGGCTGGGCCGACATCAATTCGATGCAGGACGGCATACGACGGCTGCACTATGTCACGGGGGTGCCGGACTATCCGCTCTTCGTCAGCGCCGCCCTGGCCCACGACGAGATGCTGGCCGACTGGCACGCCGCCCAGGCTTCACAACTGCTGGTGATCGTCGCCGCTGCCCTGATCATCGGTCTGCTGACCGCCTACCTGCTGCGCGTGGTCCGCATGCGCGATCGCGCCGAGGACGAAATCGAAAAGAAGAACCTGTCCCTCAAGCTGCTCACCGAAAACCTGCGCGCCCAGGCCATGCTGGATGGCATGACCGGCATTCCCAACCGGCGCTACCTGGATGAACAGCTGCAACTGGTGATGCGCAATGCCAGCCGCAGCAAGAGCGCGCTGTCACTGGTGATGCTGGATGTGGATTACTTCAAGAAGTACAACGACCTCTATGGCCACATCCAGGGCGACTACTGCCTGCAGGACATCGCACGCACACTGCAGACTGCGCAGCGCCGGCAAGGCGACCTGGCGGCCCGTTATGGGGGAGAGGAATTTGCCATCCTGCTGCCCGATACCGACCTTGCCGGAGCGCACCGGATTGCGCAGAAGGTGGTGGACGCTGTCAGGGCGCTGGCGATCCCGCATGAAGGCAACGCCCATGGCGTGGTCACCATCAGTGCGGGTGTGTACACCTGCGTGCCGCGTCCGGAGACCCGCATCGAGGACATCTTCGCCGGCGCCGACCGCGCGCTGTATCGGGCCAAGGACGACGGACGCGACCGCGTTGCGGATTACCAGCCGCCTCACACGGTGGTCAGTGGCAAGGACAGGCAGGACGAGCGGTCCGGGGATGCCTCGGCCTGACGCCTGACGTCGATGGCAAGGCGACCGGCACAGGCATCAGCAAAGGCCGCGGTCTCAGCCGATCCGGGCCGGACTCAAGGCGTCGGCCTGCACGCCGAAGCGGGCGATATGCTCCGGTATCGACTGGCCGCGCACCAGTGCCGCATAGGCCTCGCCAGCCGCAGGGGCGGACTGGATGCCATAGCCGCCCTGCCCGGCCGCCCAGAAGAAGCCCGGCAGTTGTGCATCGTAGCCACCGACGAAGCTGCCATCAGCCACAAAGGAACGCAGACCGGCCCAGACATGCGCAGGCCGGCGGATTTCCAGGGTGGTGCCGTTCTGGATATGGTCGATGGCAATGGCGATATCCAGTTCTTCGGCCTGCACGTCCTGCGGTGGCACCGGATCGGCATTGGCCGGGGACCCCAGCAGCAGGCCGGCGTCGGGCTTGATGTAGAACGCGTGGTCCACCGGCATGAACATCGGCCAGTGGGCGCTGTCAGGTGGCGCCGCAAAAGTAAAGGCAGAACGACGGCAGGGTTGCAGACCGATGCCGGCGGCTCCGGCCAGGCTGCCGATCTGGTCGGCCCAGGCACCGGCGGCATTGATGACCACCCCGGCGCGCAACGGCCCCTGGGAGGTGCCGACCTGCCACTCCTGTGCAGTCTCGTCGCGCACAATGGCCTGCACCTCGGCATGGCACAGCAGCCTGGCGCCGGCCGCGCGCGCACCACGCAGGAAACCCTGGTGCAGGGCATGCACGTCGATGTCGCTCGCGTCTTCCTCATAGACCGCGCCGATCAGGTCTTCCCCGCGCAGCACTGGCACCATCGCCAGGGTCTGCTCGCGATCCAGACGCTGTACCTTGTCCGATACCGAGCGCACCAGCGCTTCGTGCTCATCCAGCTCGGCCTGCAGGGCCGCACCGGCATAGAACAGCGCACCACGCGGCGTGAGCAAGGGATGTTCGGCAAAGCCCTCGGGCGGATGGTCGAAGAAAGCGCGACTTGCGCAGGTCAGCGCCCGCACCTGCGGCGGGCCGTAGCTTTCCATGTAGAGCGCGGCCGAGCGGCCGGTGCTGTGATAGCCCGGCTGCGACTCGCGCTCCAGCAGCAGCACGCTGCCATGCGGCGCCAGCCAGTAGGCGATGGAAGCGCCGGCAATGCCGGCACCGATGACGAGGTAGTCCACCCGCTCTGCTGCGCTCATGCTCATGCTCCCGGTGATTGATCAGAGCGCGGCCACGACGGCCACTTCCACATCCAGCCCCGGCAGCATCAGCAGCGCCTGCACGCAGGCCCGCGTGGGCGCATGGCCGGCCGGCACCCAGGCTTCCCACACCGCATTGAAGGCGGCGAAATGATCCGGGCTGGACAGCCACACATTGGCCGAGACGATCTGCTCACGGCCGATGCCCTGCGCCTGCAACTGCGCATCGATCTTGGCCAGCACTTCGCTAGCCTGCTGCGGGATGGGTGCGCCGGCGTTGTCCGGCACCTGGCCGGAGACGAAGGCGAAGCCGTTGGCGATGACCAGCTGGCTCATGCGGGCATTGGTGTTGAAGCGTTGGATAGGGTTCATGTTTGCGCTAATCGTATAAAAAATAAGTATTCACCAAGATCAGAAAGACGCTCACCGTTCGTGCTGGGTAGCGCCTTCGATACGGCCCTGACGGGCCTACTTAGTCCGAACGGTTTCAGATTGATTGGTCACTGCAGCTCAGACGGCAGGGCCACCCGCCGCACCGGCTGCCTGCCCCTCGAAGATAGGCGGATGCGTGACGATGGACTTCAGCGGCGCCTGCACCGTCTTCAGTTGGGCGATATCGGGACGTGGCCGGCGCAGCGCGACGTCGCCGTCGAAGGCCTGCTCCAGCGCCGCCGCACAGCCCAGAAGGCGCGCATCGCCCCGGAACGGACCGGTGACTTGCAAGCCGAAGGGCATGCCGCGATGGTCGCGTCCGCACGGCAGCGAGATCGAGGGATTGGTCGCCAGCGTGACCACGTAGGTCAGGGCCAGCCAGCGGTAATAGTTTTCCAGGGCGACGCCATTGACCTCCTTCAGGTACAGCTCGCTCCAGGGGAAAGGCGAGACCGGCGTGGTCGGCGAGACGATCAGGTCGTAGCGCTCGTAGAGCTGCTGGAAGCGCCGGAAGATACGGGTCTGCTCGCCCTGCGCCCAGGCGCAATCGGACAGGCTCATGGCCGCGCCCATCTCGTAGTTGGCGCGGGTGTTGGGCCCCAGCGAGGACGGGTCGCGCCGGTAGGCGGCCTCGAAGCCGGCCACGAAGGCCTCGGCCCGGATCACGTCGAAGGCGCGGTGCGCTTCGCCCATGTCCACCTGCACCGGCTCGCACACCTTCACCAGACCGGCGATGGCGGCGATCTTGTCGCGGAATACCTGGCGGATGCCGTCATCGACCTCGCACACGCCAAAGTCCTCGGTATAGCCGATCCGCAATTGCGCCAGGTCGATCTCCGGCAAGGCCGCAAACTCGCTGTCGCTGACCGCATAGCCCAGCGGATCGCTGGCATGCAGACCGATGGTGGCGCGCAGTTGCAGCACCGTATCGGCAACATCACGGCCCATGGGACCGACCACCGAGATCGGCGTCCATCCCAGGATCTTGCGCTCGCTCGGCACCAGTCCCGGCGAAGGACGGAAGCCCACCACGCCACACTTGGCCGCAGGGATGCGCAGCGAGCCGCCGGTATCCGAACCCGAACACAGCGGCAGCAGATCGGTCGCCAGCGCCGCCGCCGAACCGCCTGAGGAACCACCGGCATTCAACAGCGGATTGAACGGGTTGCCGGTGGCGCCCCACACCGTATTGCGACTGTTGGCACCGGCCCCCATCTCCGGCACGTTGGTCTTGCCGGCGACGATCGCCCCGGCTGCACGCAGGCGTGCCACCAGTGCGTTATCGCGCTCCGGCACATTGCCGCGATAGAGTGGCGAGCCGTAGGTGGTCAACAGGCCTGCGGTTTCTTCCAGGTCCTTGATGCCGATCGGCAGACCGTGCAGCAGGCCCAGCGGCAGGCCGTCCATGACGGCCTGCTCGGCGGCGCGTGCTTCGACCCGGGCGCGCTCGAAGCAGGTGGCGGTGACGGCATTGATGTGCGGATTGATGGTCTCGATGCGGGCGATGCAGGCTTCCAGCAATTCGACTGGGGACAATTGCCGGCTGCCGATCAGCCGGCGCAGTTCGACCGCGCTTTTTTCGACGATGTTCTCTTGCATGCTTTTCCCTTGGTTTGGTTCAGGCCGGCTGCATCTGGCCGGCGGTCTTGGTGGTGCGGATGAACAGGCTCACCAGCACCGAGAACAGGGCCGCCGCGATCAGGAAGCCGAAGGCGTAGTCATAGTTGGCGAAGGCGCTGACCAGGAAGCCGATCACCAGCGGCGAGATGAAGCCGGCCAGTTGACCACCCAGGTTGACCATGCCCACGCCGCTGCCCACCAGTTGCGCCTGCAGCATCTTGGTCGGCAGCGCGATGCAGGTGGCCAGCACGAAGGACTTGAAGAAGTAGGCCAGGCATTGCCAGGCGATCACACCCTCGACCGTGGCGGCGGTGTACATGCAATAGACGAACACCGCCGTCAGCAGAGAACTGGCGATCAGCAGGATCTTCTCGCGGCCGTCGAAGAAGCGCACCATCACCCAGCCGCCGATGGCGGTAGACAGGCCGGCCATGATGTAGGGCAAGGGCAGCAAGAGGCCGACCGCCTTCAGGTTCAGGCCGCGCACGGTCATCAGGTAGGTCGGCATCCAGCTGTCCAGGCCCTTGTTGATGATGGACAGGCCAAACCACACCGCCACGATCTGCCACATCAGCGGCATCTGCAGCAGCGCCTTGAAGGCGGCCTTGTTGATGGCCTTGCTGCCCGCCGCGCCATGGCGTACCGGACGCACGCAGAACCAGTACACCAGCGCAAACACCAGACCGGCGATACCGATGGTATGGAACACGGCCCGCCAGCCGAAATGCAGGATCAGCGGCGCAATCAGCAGCGGCGCCAGCATGCTGCCCACATAGTTGGACGACATCAGCAGCGAAGACATCTTGGGCCGTTCCTCGCGGGTGAAATGCTCGGCCACACCCTTCACGCTGGCCGCCGGGAAGGCGCCCTCGCCCATGCCGAACACGAAGCGGATCACCACCAGGCTGGTGATGGACCAGGCCATGCCGGTCACGCCCGTGAAGAGCGACCACAGCAGGATGGAGATGACGATCACCGGGCGCGAACCAAAGCGGTCGGCCAGCCAGCCGCCCGGCAGTTGCAGCAATGAATAACCGAGGAAGAAACTCGACAGCAGCACGCCCAGTTCGGCCGGCTTCAGCTGGAACTCACTGGCGATCTGGGTGGCTGCGAAGGTGATCGCCGCCCGGTCGATGTAGGAGACGCACCAGCCCAGATACAGCAAGACCAGCACCAGGTATTTGTACTTGCCCTTCGTTACCGCAGCATCCATGAAGCATTCCCTTCCGGCATGACGACGGTCGCACGCCGTCGATTCGTGGATTCATCCTAAGCCGGCCCATGGTTTGCCACAAGTACAAGTTTTCGAATAACTGATTGCCGAATCGGCAAACCGATCTACAATCTTGGCATGTCCATCATCCATACCCGCGTGCTGCAGGAGACTGCGGTGCGCTACTTCCTCGAAGTCGTGCGGCGCGGCTCCATCACCGAGGCCGCCAACACGCTCAATGTCGCCTCCTCGGCCATCAGCCGCCAGATTGCACGGCTGGAGGCGGAGCTGGACACGCCCCTGTTCGAGCGCGTTTCACGCGGCATGCGCCCCAATGCCGCCGGCGAATTGCTGGCCGCGCATGCCTTGCGCATGCAGCTGGAGGCCGACCGCATCGGCAATGAACTGGCGGCCCTGAAGGGGTTGCGGCGCGGCGAGGTCAAGCTGGCCACCACCGAGGGTTTTGCGCTGGAGTTCGTGCCGGCCGCCATCGAACATTTCTGCCGCCAGCACAAGGGCATACGCTTCCAGCTGACGGTGGGCAATGCGGTGCATGTGGCGCAGCAGATCCGCGAAGGCGCGGTCGATCTGGGCCTGACCTTCACCATGGCACCGGACCCCGACATCAAGGTCGAGTTTGCCCAGCGCGCGCCGATCATGGCGGTGATGCGACCGGACCACGAACTGGCCCATCGGCGCCAGGTCACGCTCTCGGAACTGGTGCCCTACCCGCTGGCCATGCCGCAGAAGAACATCACCATGCGCCGCCTGATCGATGCCTGCTGCAGCCGTCGCAACGTGCTGCTGGAACCGACCATGGCGGCCGATTCCATCAGCGCCCTGCTGTACTTCGTGATGTCGGGCAATGGCATCGGCTTCTCGGCGGCACTGCCCATCCGCAGGCTGGTGCGCGAGGGGCAACTGGTGGCACTGCCGATCCGCGACAAGGACATGAACACCCTGCAACTGGAAATCCAGTCCCTGGCCGGGCGTACCCTGCCCGATGCGGCCCGGGCCTTTCTGAACACCCTCATTGCGCGTGCCAGCACTCCGCATGCCGGCTCCTGGCCGGCCTAGGCTTCTTCCGGCTCCAGAGCACTGGCACCTTGCAGCACCAGCAGCGGCGCCAGGTGGAAGGAGCGCTCCAGGCGTGCCTGCGGGTCTTCCATGTGCTCGGCGACCACGCCCATGCAGGCCGCCACCAGGCAATGCGCCACATCGATGGGCGTCAATCCGCGCCGCAGCTC
The DNA here is from genome assembly GCF_000300975.2 of Herbaspirillum frisingense GSF30. Classification (GTDB taxonomy): domain Bacteria; phylum Pseudomonadota; class Gammaproteobacteria; order Burkholderiales; family Burkholderiaceae_D; genus Herbaspirillum; species Herbaspirillum frisingense. Next base: position 119,444 of record NZ_AEEC02000011.1, read on the forward strand.
GCCCCTCTCGTAGGCGATATTGAGCACTGCCGTGAGGTGATCCAGCGCCCGCAGGCTCAGGATTTCCAGGCGCTCACCCAGTTCCTCGGGCAATTCGGGCGTGCCGCGATAACGCAACACGACTTCCATGCGCCGCCGCTGGCGGACATCACGCAGGCAATCCAGCATCTTCAGCCACAGCACCTCGCGCAGCAGGAGCAGCGGCTGGTCGCTCTGGCGATAGACCGCCAGCTCGCCACCGATGTCGAAAGGCCAGACCATGTCTTCGAAGACCGCCTTGACCAGCGCCGTCTTGTCGGGAAAGTGCCAGTACACCGCCCCGCGGGTGAAGGCTGCACTGGCGGCTACGTGTTCCAGCGTGGTGGCCCGTACGCCGCGCCGGGCGAACGCCGCCAGCGCGGCGTCGAGCAGGATGGCGCGGGTCCGGTCGGCACGCGAGGTCATGGCGCAGCGGTGGCAAGGTCGCCGGTCACCGGCGTTCCTGTGCGCTCTATCCAGCCGCCGCCCAGGGTCTTGTAGAAGGTCACCAGGTTGGTCCAGCGCGATAGCTGCGTGCCGATCAGGGTCTTCTGCGCCGAATACAGCGTGCGCTGTGAATCCAGCAGGGTCAGGTAGCTATCCACCCCGCTGTTGAAGCGCGCCTGCGAGAGCCGGTACGCCTCCCCGCTGGCCTCGACCAGTGCTTCCTGGGCCTGCAGCTGGCGGCCCAGGGTATTGCGCTGGGCCAGAGCGTCGGAGACTTCCTGGAACGCGGTCTGGATGGCTTTCTCGTATTGCGCCACGCTGATATCGCGGCTGACGGTGGCGATGTCGAGGTTGGCCTGGTTGGCGCCCCCATCGAAGATCGGCAACGAAATCTGCGGCACGAAACTCCAGGAACCTGAACCGCCCTTGAACAGCCCTGCCAGGCGCGCGCTGGCGGTGCCGGCGTCGGCAGTCAGGCCGATGCTGGGATAGAAGGCCGCGCGCGCAGCGCCGATATTGGCATTGGCCGCACGCAGGTTGCGCTCGGCTTCGACGATGTCGGCCCGCCGCTGCAACAGTTCGGAGGGCAGCCCCGGCGGGATGGTCGCGAGAGGGCTGGCGGCGGCCAGTGCCGTATCCGGCAAGCCATTGGGCAGCAGGCGTTGCGGCAGGTCCTTGCCGACCAGCAGCACCAGGGCATTACGGTCCTGATCGACCTGGGCGGTGTAGCTTTCCACGTCGACCCGCGCACTCTCCACACTGGTCTGCGCCTGGCGCAAGGTCAGCGCCGAGGCCGAGCCCAGTTCGGCACTGCGCTGCGTGAGCGCATAGCTGCTGCTCTGGCTGGCCAGCGTGTCCCTGGCCAGGCGCAGCCGGTCCTGGTCGGACGCCAGCGTCAGCCAGGCCGTGGCGACTTCGGCGATCAGGCTGATCTGGGTACTGCGTCGCGCTTCGCCGGTGGACAGGAAAGATTGCAGCGCCTGCTCCTTGAGGCTGCGTACGCGTCCGAACAGGTCCAGCTCATAGGCACTGAAACCCAGCGTGGCGGTATAGCTGCGCGCCGTCAGCGCGCGGCCGGTAGCAGAAAGATCGGCTGGCGTGCGGCTGGCCGATTCGCTGGTGGCGGCATTGATGGTCGGGAACAGCGCCGCCCGCTCCACACCATATTGCGCACGGGCCTTTTCGATATTGAGTACCGCCACGCGCAGGTCGCGGTTGTTGGCCAGGGCCAGTGCGATCACGTCTTGCAATACCGGATCGGTGAAGACATCACGCCAGCCGATATCGGCCACGGCGGTGGTGGTGGCGGTGGCTGTGGTGGCCGCGCCGGTATCACCCGAGAAGTGCGCGGCCACCGGTGCTGCCGGCCGCTGGTAGTCCGGCATCAGGGTGCAGCCGCCCAGCAGCATGGCCACCAGCAAAGGCGTCATCAGTACACGGAAAGGGCGTGCGGCGTGCGGGGTCAGGGAAGGTGTCATGTCAGTGCTCCGGAGAGATCGCGGCCTGGGCCTGCGATGCGGGGGAAGGCTTGCGAGCGAACAGCTTCATGATGATCACGAAGAACAGCGGCACGAAGAAGATCGCCAGTACCGTGCCGGAGAGCATGCCCCCGATCACGGCCGTACCCAGCGCATGCTGTGCGCCGGCACCGGCGCCACTGCCCAGCACCAGCGGCAGCACGCCCAGGATGAAGGCCATCGAGGTCATCAGGATCGGCCGCAGGCGCATGCGTACCGCTTCCAGGGTGGCCTCGACCAGGTCCCTGCCGCTCTCGTACAGGTCCTTGGCAAACTCCACGATCAGGATGGCGTTCTTGCAGGCCAGGCCGATGGTGGTCAACAGGCCGACCTGGAAATAGACATCGTTCATCTTCCAGGTCAGGATGGCGCCCAGCAGCGCGCCGAACACCCCCAGCGGCACCACCAGGATCACCGAGAACGGCACCGCCCAGCTCTCGTAGAGCGCCGCCAGCGCCAGGAACACGATCAGGATCGAGATCGCATAGAGGATGCCGGTCTTGCCACTGGAGGCCTTCTCTTGCAGCGACAGGCCGGTCCACTCGTAGCCGATGCCGGGCGGCATCTTGGCCAGTGCCGCCTCGACGATGGCCATGGCCTGGCCGCTGGAGGCTGCCCCCGGCAGGGCCATCCCCAGTATCTCCATGGATGGCACACCGTTGTAGCGTTCCAGACGCGGCGAACCGGACGTCCAGCTGGCCGTGGAGAAGGCGCTGAACGGGACCATGGTGCCGGCGCTGTTGCGTACATACCAGCGGTCGATATCCGAGGGCAGCATGCGGTATTGCGCATCGCCCTGCAGCATCACCTTCTTGACCCGGCCCTTGTCGATGAAGTCGTTGACATAGCTGCTACCCCAGGCCGTGGCGATGGTGTCATTGATGTCCGACATCGCTACGCCCAATGCACCGGCCTTGTCGGTATCGACCTGCAGGCGGAACTCGGGCGTATCCTCCAGTCCGTTGGGGCGCACCGCGACCAGTCGCTTGTCCTGCGCCAACGTAGCCAGCAACTGGTTGCGTGCCTGCATCAGCGCGGCGTGACCAAGGTTGGCCTCGTCCTTCAACATCAGGTCGAAACCGGTCGCATTACCCAGTTCGGACACCGCCGGCGGCGCGAAGGCGAACACCTTGGCGTCGCGCATGCCGGCAAACGCCGCGCCGGCCTTGGCGGCCACATCGGTCACGGACAGCCCTGGTCCCTTGCGCTCATCCCACGGCTTGAGCTTGATGAAGGCAAAGCCCATGTTCTGGCCACTACCTGCGAAGCTGAAACCGGAGACCGCAAAAACACCCGAGACCGCATCCTTCTGGTCCACCAGGAAATGCTGCTCGACCTGGCGGATGACTTCGTCGGTGCGCGCCTTGGTCGCACCGGAGGGCAATTGCAGGATGGCGAACAGCGTTCCCTGATCCTCATCGGGCAGGAAGCCCACCGGCAGCTTCATGAAGCCCGTCACGACCAGCGCCAGCAGCACGGCGTAGCCAGCCATGTAACGCCAGCCGCGCGCCAGCATGTGACGCACGATGCCCTGGTAACGATGGTTACCGCGATCGAACTGGCGGTTGAACCAGCCGAAGAAGCCGCTGGTGGCCAGCGCATGGCCTTTGGCGGCCGGCTTGAGCAAGGTCGCGCACAGGGCCGGAGTAAGCACGATGGCCACCAGCACGGACAGTGTCATGGCCGAAACGATGGTGATGGAGAACTGGCGATAGATCACGCCGGTCGAGCCACTGAAGAAGGCCATCGGCACAAACACCGCGGCCAGCACCAGGGCCACGCCCACCAGCGCACCGGTGATCTGGCCCATCGACTTGCGGGTCGCCTCCTTGGGCGGCAAGCCCTCCTCGGACATCACCCGCTCGACGTTTTCCACCACCACGATGGCATCGTCGACCAACAGACCGATGGCCAGCACCATCGCAAACATGGTCAGGGTGTTGATGGTGAAACCGAACGCGGCCAGCACACCGAAGGTCCCCAGCAGCACCACCGGCACGGCGATGGTGGGGATCAGCGTGGCACGCAAATTCTGCAGGAACAGGTACATCACCAAGAACACCAGCACCACGGCTTCGATCAGGGTGCGCACCACTTCCTCGATGGAGATACGCACGAAGGGTGTGGTGTCATAGGGCTTCTGCACCTTCATCCCGGCAGGGAAGAATTTTTCCAGCTGGGCCACCCGGGCGTCGATGGCCTTGACCGTATCGAGCGCATTGGCGCCGGTGGCCAGCTTGATGGCCAGGCCGGCCGCCGGCTTGCCGTTGTAACGCCCCACCGAGGTATAGCTCTCGCTCCCGAGTTCGATGCGGGCCACGTCACGCAACTTGACCCGGGCGCCGTCGGTGAGGGTGCGCAGCACGATGTTCTGGAACTGCTCGGCCGTACGCAGGCGGGTCTGGGCGGTGATGGTGGCGTTGATCTGCTGGTTCTCGGCAGCCGGCAGACCGCCCAGCTGGCCAGAGGACACCTGCACGTTCTGCGCCTGGATGGCATTCTTCACATCCAGCGGGGTGAGCCCGTAGCTGTTGAGCTTGTTGGGATCGAGCCAGATCCGCATCGCATACTGTGAGCCGAACAAGGTGGTGTCCCCCACGCCGTCGACCCGGCTGAGGGCATCCTGGATGTTGGCCGCTACATAGTCCGACAGGTCCGAGCCGCTCATGCTGCCGTCTTCGGAGGTGAAGGCCAGCACATTGAGGAAATTGGTGGCGGACTTGGTCACCGTGATGCCCTGCTGCTGCACTTCGGAGGGCAGCAGAGGCGTGGCCAGCGACAGCTTGTTCTGTACCTGCACCTGGGCGGTGTCCGGGTTGGTGCCGTTCTCGAAGGTCAGCGTGATGGTAACGGTGCCGGAAGACTCGCTGGTGGAAGCCATGTAGCTCAGACGATCCAGACCCTTCATCTTCTGTTCGATGATCTGGGTCACGGTGTCTTCCAACGTCTTGGCCGAGGCACCGGGATAGTTGGCCGTAATGGCGATGGCAGGAGGCGCGATGGCCGGGTACTGCGCAATCGGCAGGGTCAGCACCGAGACGGCGCCGGCCAGCATGACGATGATGGCGAGTACCCAGGCGAAGATGGGGCGGTCAATGAAGAAGCGAGCCATGATGTGTCCTCGCTTCTCAGTTGGAGGCGGTGGTGCTGGCCACGGCGGTCTTGGGCGACCACGGCACCACCTTCACCTTGGCACCGGGGGTGGCCCGCTGCACGCCATCGACCACCAGTTGATCGCCTTCCTTGAGGCCGCTGCTGACCAGCCATTGGTCCCCGATGGCGCGGTCGGTCACCAGTGCTCGCAGCTCCACCACGCCCTGGGCATTGACCACCAGCGCCTGCGGCTTGCCGGCACCGTCGCGACTGACCGCCTGCTGCGGCACCAGCAGGCCCTGCTGGCGTACCCCCTCCTGCAACACCGCACGCACATACATGCCTGGCAGCAGGACCGTGCCCGGGTTGGGGAACACCGCGCGCAAGGTGATGGCGCCAGTGTCCTGGTTGACGGTCACATCCGAGAATTGCAGCGTCCCTTCCTGGGCGTAGGTACGGCCGTTTTCCAGAATCAGGCGTACCTTGGCGCCATTGCCGGACTTCTGCAGCTCGCCGTTGGTCAGGGCTTCCTTCAGGTTCAACCAGGCGGTACTGGACTGGGTGACATCGACATAGATGGGATCAAGCTGCTGGATGGTGGTCAGCGCCGTGGTCTGGCTGGCCGTCACCAGCGCCCCCGCCGTCACGCTGGACTTGCCGATGCGGCCCGAGATCGGGGCATCGACCTTGGCATAGTCCAGATTGATGCGGCTGGTCTGCACGTTGGCGCGCGCCGAACCGACATCGGCCTCGGCTTCGCCCAGCGAAGCCACCGCGTCATCGTAATCCTGCTGACTGACCGCCTTGATGGCCACCAGCTCCTTGTAGCGACTGGCCTTCAGACGCGCCGTACGGACCGAGGCCTCGGCCTTGGCCAGCGCGGCCACGCTGCTGTCATAGGCGGCCTGGTAGCTGGCCGGATTGATCTGGTACAAGACCTGGCCTGACTTGACGTCGCTGCCCTCCCGGAAATTGCGCACCTTGATGATGCCATTGACCTGCGGCCGCACGTCGGCGATCTGGTAGGGCGAGGTACGCCCCGGCAGCTCGGTCTGCAACTCCACCGGCTGGGCATGTACGGTCATCACACCCAGCACCGGCGTGCCGGCGGCTGGCGGTGCACCGCCTGGCGGCTTGCCGCAGGCACTGAGCACACTGATGATCGCCAGCACGGTGAAGGGTTTTACGATGGGGGAAGTGCGCATGAGGAACTCTCCGAAAGGGAAGAATGATTTATAACCATACCGAACTGTACGGTATTATTGGTTGACACCATTCGGCGAGTCAAGCAATACTGAACACATCTGTACGAAAAACAGATGTCACCGAAATTACAACGGGGGAATTTGCAAATGCGGGTAAAGACGGAGGAAAAGCGCGACGCCATCCTGGCGGCGGCGGCTGACGTATTCAAGGAATCGGGCTTTGAAGGCGCCTCGATGGCCGAGATCTCGGCGCGCATCGGCGGCTCCAAGGGCACCCTGTATGCCTATTTCAAATCGAAGGAAGATCTCTTCGTGGCAGTGACGCACGCCGTCGCGAAGAAGCAGATAGAACCGGCGCTGGAGACGCTGGACCAGGAAACGGAAGACCTGGAGGCCACTTTGCGCGTGTTTGGAGAAAAGGCGGTCAGTTTCCTGTGCCAGGAGAGCACCTTGCAGACGCAGCGCATGATCCTGGCCGAAGCCGGTCGCAGCGACATTGGTCGGCGCTTCCATGAAGACGGCCCGAAGCTGGGCATGCAGCGCATTGCGGCCTTCATGCAGAAACAGATGGCGGCCGGCCGCCTGAAGCAGGCCGACCCCATGCTGGCGACGCTGCAGCTATGCGCCCTGCTGGATTGCGAGACGGTCAGGCCGATGATGCTGGGGCTGGAGACGTCCATCTCGAAGCCCCGCATCAAACGCATGGTCGGGCGGGCGGTAGAGACCTTCCTGGCCGCCTACGCGGTGTCGTGAGGAAGCAGGATCACGATCAGGTCACCTGATAAGCCGCCTTCAACATCTTGCGCACGATAGCCTCGAAGAAGATCACCGCAAAGCCGTCATTGCGGATCAGTTGCTGGGTCAGGTCGGCGCACTTCTGGCGCACGTCGTCCGGTAACTGCTGGTCTTCGCCGCTCATGGCACGGCCGGCCACCTGGATTTCGGCGGCGCGCTGTACCGTCCACAGCAGGAAGAAGGCGCGTTCGATATCGCTCTCGCACACTGCCACGCCGTGGTTGCGCAGGACCAGGATGTGCTTCTGGCCCAGGCTTTGCAGCATGCGCTCCTTCTCTTCCGCGAAGAGCGTGATGCCTTCGAACTCGTGATAACCGATGCGGCCGAACAATTGCGCGCCGTAGAAGTCGTTGTGCTCAAAGGCACTCTTCTTCATGGTCACCGCCGAGATCGGCGTGGTATGCGTGTGGATCACGCAGCGCAGGTCGTCGCGCGCACCGTGGATGGCGCTGTGCAGGGCGAAGCCGGCCGGATTGGCCTTGTAGTCGGAAGGCTCTGCCAGTTGCCCGTCCAGGCCGACCTTCAACAGGTTGGCCGGGGTGACTTCGTTGTAGTTCAGGGCGAAGGGATTGACCAGGTAGTGATGCTCCGGCCCCGGTACCCGCACCGAGATGTGGTTGAAGATCATCTCGGTCCAGCCCAGGTAATCGACCAGGCGATAGCAGTGGGCCAGCTGGATGCGCAGCGCCCATTCCTGGTCGCTGCAGTGGGCCGGCTTATCTGCGCCGTAGCTGTATTGCATGATATTCATTGATGGAACTCCTTGATCGAAAACGACGTTCTCTGAAAATAGCGAGGACCGTTCGGACTGAGTAGGTCCGCAGGACCGTATCGAAGGCGCGGCCATCGTCAATGCGTCAGTGCGTCTTCGATACGCCGCTGCGTGGCTACTCAGTCCGAACGGTAGCCGGGGAATTCCCGCTCACGCTGAAGCATCTTCGATACGCCGCTGCGCGGCTACTCGGCCCGGACGGTAGCCGGGGATTCCCGCTCACGCTGCCTTGGCGGTAGGCAGCGGGTTGTTGTCTTGCTGCGCCCTCTGCTGCCGCGCCGCCTCACCCCGGAACCGCGCCAGCGACACGATGGCGCTGGTGATCGGCATGGGGATGGCGAAACGCTCGGCCATCTCCAGCACAGCATCGCCGATGGCCGCCAGTTCCAGTGGTCGGCCGCGTTCCAGGTCCTGCAGCATGGAAGTGCGGAAGGCGCCCATGGCTTCGCCCAGTTGCAGGAAGGTGAGCGGATCTATATCCACCCGCGCTCCGTAACTGGAGGCCACCAGCAGCGTCTCGCGCATGATCTGGCTGACCACCTCGCGTAGCTCCGGCAGGCCATACAACTGCTCCAGCGTGCCTTGTGTGATGACCGACAGCGGATTGGTACTGATGTTGGCGATGATCTTGGTCCACAGCTTGTCGCGGATACGGTCGGTGGCGCGGGCCTCAATGCCGGCTGCCTCGACGGCCGCCCTTACCCGCAGCAGGCGCTCGCTCATCTCGCCGGAGGGCTCGCCCAATACCATCAGGTGGGGGTTCACCGAACGGATCACGCCCGGGCTCTCCACCTCGGCCGTGATGAAGAGCACGCTGCCGATCAGTTGCGCCAGTGGCACGGCGCGGGACAGCGCCCCATCCGGATCGACCGCCTTGACGGTCTCGCCATCGAAGCGCCCGCCCTCGCGGTGGAAATACCACCACGGCACGCCATTGTTGGTAGGGATCACCACCGTCTCGCTGCCGACCAGCGGCGCGATCTGCGGCAACAGGGCTGACATGTCCTGACTCTTGGCGCACAAAAAGATCACGTCCTGGATACCGAAGGACGGCCGGTCATCGGCCGCCGGACGGGCGTGCGCAGTGCCATGCAGGTCATGCAGGGTCAGGCCACCCTCGCGGATGGCCTGCAGCGTCTGGCCACGCGCCAGCACGCTGACCTGGTGGCCGCCCGCCGACAGGCGCACCGCCAGGGTGCCGCCGATGGCGCCGGCACCGGCGATGCAGATGCGCAGCGGCGCGGGGGAAGTGGAAACGGGGGTGTCTGCAGGGTCGTTACTCATGGCATGGGCTCAACAAGAATTTTCAACCGGCCAGCTTGTCCTGGTGCTTTCCGGACAAGCCCAGGTAAGCCTCGATCACGCGGCGGTCATGGGCCAGCTGGCTGGCCGGGCCGTGCATGCGGATTTCGCCGTTTTCCAGCACGTAGCCATAGTCGGCCACCTGCAAGGCAGCGCGGGCGTTCTGCTCCACCAGCAGGATGGAAACGCCGCGCCGGCGCAGTTCGGCGATGATGCGGAAGATCTCGCGCACGATCAGTGGCGCCAGTCCCAGGCTGGGTTCATCCAGCATCAGCAGGCGCGGCTTGGCCATCAGAGCGCGGCCCACCGCCAGCATCTGGCGTTCGCCACCGGAGAGCGTGCCGGCGTGCTGGGTGCGCCGTTCACGCAACCGGGGGAAGAGCGTGTAGACCTCTTCCAGCGTGGCCGCGTGGTCGCGCTGCCCCGTGCGGTAGCGCTGGAAGGCGCCCAGCATGAGGTTGTCCTCGATGTTCATCTCGGCGAAGAGTTCACGCTTCTCTGGTACCAGGGTCATGCCGGCAGCGACCATGTCTTCCACTTCCGGGGAATGGCGGATCACGCCATCGAAGGCCATCGCCCCGCGCGAGGGCAGCACGCCCATGATGGCCGAGAGCAGTGTGGTCTTGCCGGCGCCATTGGGGCCGATGACGGTGACGATCTTGCCCTGCTCCACCGACAGGTCGATGCCGGTCAGGACCTGCACCCGCCCGTAGGCGGCCGACAGGTCGCGGACTTCCAATACCTTATTGCCCATGGTGTGCTCCTGCCGCCAGCGCGGTGTCGGGAATCGCTTCTTCATCGGCCGCGCCCAGATAGGCTTCCAGCACCGCGGGGTTGTTCTGGATCTCTTCGGGCAGGCCTTCGGCGATCTTCTGGCCGAAGTCCATCACTACGATGCGGTCCACCAGTTCCATGACGAAGTCCATGTCGTGTTCCACCAGCAGGATGGCCATGCCCTCGCTGCGCAGCTTGCGCAACAGGTCACCCAGGGCCTGCTTCTCGCCCAGACGCAGGCCGGCAGCCGGTTCATCCAGCAGCAACAGGCAAGGGTCGGCCGCCAGGGCACGGGCGATTTCGAGGATGCGTTGCTGGCCCAGCGAGAGCGAGCCGGCCTGCTCATACATCTGCGCCTTCAGGCCGACGCGTTCGATCTGGCGCGCGGCTTCGGCCAGGATGCGCGCTTCTTCCTGGCGGTCCAGGCGCAGCATCGAGGCGAGCACGCCGCGCTGGCCGCGCAGGTAGGCACCGATGGCCACGTTCTCCAGCACCGTCATGCGCGACATCAGTCGTACGTGCTGGAAGCTGCGGCTCATGCCCAGCCCGGCGATGTGGCGCGAGCCACGGCCGGTCACTTCATGGCCACGGAACTGCACGCTGCCCGAGGTCGGCGTATCCACCCCGGACACCTGGTTGAACAAAGTCGACTTGCCGGCGCCATTGGGGCCGATCAGGGCCAGCACTTCACCGGCCATGACCTTCAGGCTCATGTCGTTGTTGGCCACCAGTCCACCGAACTTGCGGGTGACGTTGCGCACGTCCAGCACCACCTCGTGAGCAGCCGGCATGGCGCGACGCGGCAGCGCCTCGGCCTGGGGATCGATCTGCAGGCGGCGGGTACGCACCGGCACCAGGCGCGCCAGGTAAGGCCAGACGCCATCACGCGAGCGCTGCAGCAGCACCACGATCAGGAGGCCGAAGACGATGGTCTCGAAGTTGCCCGAGCGACCCAGCAGCACCGGCAGGATGCCCTGCAGCCATTCCTTGAGGACTACGATCAGGGCCGAACCCAGCACCGCGCCCCACACATGGCTGGCACCACCGAGTACGGCCATGAACAGGTAGTCGATGCCGAAGCCCAGGCCGAACGGCGACGGGTTCACGAAGCGCTGCATGTGCACGTACAGCCAGCCCGAGAGTGCTGCCAGCACCGCCGCGATGACGAACACCACAATGCGCATGCGGGCCGTATTGATGCCCATGGCTTCGGCCATGACGATGCCGCCCTTGAGGGCACGGATGGCGCGACCTTCACGCGAATCCAGCAGATTGTTCAGGGCCGCCACGCCCAGCAGCACGGCCACCCAGATCAGCCCGAACATGGCGCGGTCCGAGGCCAGCGGTACACCGAACAGGGCGATGGAGGGGATGCCGGACATGCCGGTCTGCCCACCCATGCTCTCCAGCGTGCCGAAGATGAAATACAGGCTGATACCCCAGGCGATGGTACCCAGCGGCAGGTAGTGGCCGGACAGCTTGAGCGTGACGCTGCCCACCGCCAGCGCCAGCAGCGCCGTCAGGACCAGGGCCACCACCAGCGCCACCCAGGGCGATTGCATCCACAGCAGCGCATCGGGCAGCGGCAGCACCTTGGCCGACAACGCAGCCGAAATATAGGCACCCAGGCCGACAAAGGCGGCCTGGCCGAAGCTGGTCAGGCCGGCCACGCCGGTCAGCAGCACCAGTCCCAGCACGACCAGCGAGGCCAGACCGATGTTGTTGAGCAGGGTCATGTAGAACGGTGGCAGTACGAACGGCGCCACTGCCATCAGGACCACGAAGATCGCCAATGCGCCCCTGGAAGAGAGGCGGGAGGAAGTCGCTTTCATTCTTCTTCCTCCACATGACGGGTGGAGAGGGAACGCCATAACAGGATGGGGATGATCAGCACGAAGACGATAATTTCCTTGTAGGCGCTGGCCCAGAAGGTGGAGAAGGATTCGATCAGGCCGATGGCCAGCGCGCCCACTGCGGCGACCGGATAGCTGACCAGTCCGCCGATGATGGAACCGACGAAGCCCTTGAGGCTGATCAGGAAACCGGAGTCATAGTAGATCGTGGTGATGGGCGCGATCAGCACGCCCGACATCACCCCGATCAAGGAGGCCAGCAGGAACATGGCCTTGCCGGCAAAGACCGGCGAGATGCCCATGAGTCGTGCACCCATGCGATTGAGGGCGGCGGCGCGCAGGGCCTTGCCATACAGGGTGCGTTCGAACATCAGGAACAGGCCCACGATCAGCAGCAGCGACACGCAGATCACCCACAGCGCCTGGCTGGAGAAACGGAAGCTGCCGACCTCCAGCGCGGCCTCGGTGAAGGGCGCGGTGCGCGCGCCCTCGGGGCCGAACACCAGCAGCGCCACGCCCACCAGCGCCACGTGCACGGCGATGGAGACGATCAGCAATACCAGCGGCGAGGCGCTGGCAATGGGCTGGAAGGCCATGCGGTACATCAGCGGCCCCATCGGTACCAGCAGCAGCAGGGTCATCAGGACCTGTACCAGCATGGGCATGGTGGTGAAGTTGACCGACAGCGCCACGCCGGCCACCACGGCCGCATAGACCAGCTTGGCCGGCAGCCACAGGCTGGGGCGGCGACGGCTGCTGCGCCACATGTCGTACAGATCGAAGACACAGGCGCCCAGGCACATGGCCACCAGCAGCCAGGCCACCGTCAGCGGTTGGCCGTTCTGCATCATGCCCATGGTGAGCGCACCAAAGGAGACGAATTCGCCCTGCGGTATCAGCAGGATGCGGGTGACGGTGAAGACCAGGACGATGGACAGCGCCAGCAGCGCATAGATGGCGCCGTTGGTGATGCCGTCCTGTCCCAGGAGCGCCACGATTTGGAGATTCATTGCGACTTCCTTGTGGAGCCGGCGCGCTGCGATCCAGCCAGCAACGACGCGCCAGGTTCGGGATACGTGTGGAGGTGGAGAACTCCGCCAGCCGCACTGACAAAGCTCAGTGCACCTGGCGAAATGAGTACATCTTTTTCTTTGAAACCATTTGCTGATCCATCTCACCACCGTTCGGACTGAGTAGGCCCTTTGAGGGCCGTATCGAAGGCGTGCCGACGGCGATGCCGACAGTCCCTGCCCCTGTCCCCTGCCCCCCCCGGCAGGCGGGCCTTCGATACGCGGCGTTGCCGCTACTCAGGACGAACGGTCAGGTGATGCGCAAAAACCTTCAGGGCCGTCTCCTATTTCAACAGGGTCCAGTTGCCGCCCTTGACGGTGATCAGCTCGCGGCCGCGTTCGTCGAAGCCGCTATGGTCGGCCGGGCTCATGTTGTAGACGCCCTGGGTGCCCACCACTTCCTTGGTGTTTTCCAGTGCATCACGCAGGGCGGCGCGGAATTCCTTGCTGCCCGGCTTGGCCTTCTTGGCGGCGACGGGGATGGCTTTTTCCAGCAGCAGGCCGGCGTCATAGACGTTGGCACCGAAGGTGGCGGGCACCGTGTTGTACATCTTCTTGTAGGCCTCGATGTACTCGGTGGCGACCTTCTTGGACGGGTTGCTGTCGGCGATCTCCGGCAGCACCAGCATCAGGCTGGCGGCGAGGATGGTGCCTTCCACCTTGTTCTTGCCCAGTTGCAGGAAGGCCGGCAGCGCCGCGCCGTGGGTCTGGTACAGCTTGCCCTTGTAGCCCTGGTCGAACAGCGTGGTCTGCGGCAGCACGGTGGCGGCGCCCGGGGCGGCCACCAGCACGGCATCCGGATTGGCGGCGATGATCTTCAGGGTCTGCGCGGTCACCGAGGTGTCGGTGCGCTGGTAGCGCTCGTTGGCGACGATCTTGATGCCATTCTTGCCGGCCAGTTCGGTGAAGACCTTGGCCCAGTTCTCGCCGAAGGGATCGTTGACGGCGATGAAGCCGGCGGTCTTGACCTTGGTCTTGACCATCTGGTCCACCAGGGCCTTGGCGATCAGGTCATCGTTCTGGGTGGTCTTGAAGACCCACTTCTTCGGTTCGGTCATCGGCAGCACCACGGCGGCCGTGCCGACCGGCGCCAGCATCGGTACCCCGGCTTCGGCGACAAACGAGATCACGCCCATGGCATTGGGCGAACCGCTGGGGCCGATGATGGCATCGACGTTGTATTCGGAAATGAGCTTCTTGATTTCGGTGACCGACTTGGTCGGATCACTGGCGTCGTCCAGCGAGATGTACTCGACCTTGAGGTCGCCGATCTTGGTGGGCAGCAGCGGCACCGTGTTCTTCTGCGGAATACCCACCAGCGAGACCGGCCCGGTGGAGGAGGTCACGACCCCGATCTTGACCTGTGCGAAAGCGGGATTGCCGGCGAGGCTGGCGATGGTACCGAAGGCGGCCAGCGCGGCCGTGGCAATCAAGCGTTTGTGCAGCATGTGTTTCTCCCTTGGTGGTTGAGATGATGGCGGGCTTCCCCACTCCGCCATCGATCTGAGGACAGCAATGTGACATCAAAGCAGGGGCGACGTCTGTCAACGCATGTACAGACCGCCGTTGATATCGAGGCAGGCACCGGTGGCCGATCCTGCTTCGGGCGAGGCCAGCAGCAGCACCGCATCGGCAATGAAATCCGGTTCGCCCAGGCTCTTGACCGGGATGGTGGCGATGGTCGCAGCCAGTTTGTCGGCCGGGACGATTTCACGCACGATGGGCAGGTCCAGCGGACCGGGCGAGATGGCGTTCACCGTCACGCCGGCCCCGGCCAGCTCACGTGCAAACACCTTGGTCAGCGTGAGCACGGCGCCCTTGGCGGCCGCATAGTGCGCGCCGGTGGCGGTGCCGCCGTTCTGCCCGGCCAGCGAGGCGATGTTGATGATGCGACCGTAGCCACGCTCGGCGAAGCGCTTGCCGAACACCTGGCATGCAAGAAATGTGCCCTTCATGTTGATGGCGGTGACCTCGTCCCACTCCTCGGGAGTGATCTCCATCAGTGCCGCCACGCGCGAGCGGCCGGCATTGTTGACCAGCACCGCCGCGCCGCCCCAGCGCAATTCGATGGCGTCGCAGGCAGCGATGAAGTCGGGCTTGCGCCGCACGTCCAGCGCCAGCGGCATGGCCGTGGCGCCGCTGGCGTCCAGGCTGGCGGCCACGGCCGAGACGTGCTCCAGGTCGATATCCGACAGCGCCACCTTGTAGCCGGCGGCGTGCATCTTGCGGGCGATGCTTTCACCGAGGCCGCGCGCGGCACCGGTGACCAGGGCAATCTTCTTGTCCATGCTCAGGCGCCCTGGATGATCAGTGCACGGCCCACGCGGGCTTCGATCTTGCCGTACTTCCAGAGGCGATGTTCACCCACCATGGTGGTGCGGAACAGGTTGCAGGCGGCCACCACCGTATCCAGGTCGGCCACGTCGGCCATGATGTAGAAGGTCCAGGGAGCGTCGTCGGACTTGCCGACCATGAGGCGGTCGTCATCCATGGTGCCCAGGACCTTGATGCCGTCCATGGTGGCCAGCGCGGTCATCATCTGGCCATAGGCTTGCCAGACCGGACCGGTATCGGTGGCGGGCAGGTCGAAGAAGTTCTGCGTCACGCCGACGCAGAAGAGGACGCGCAGTGGTTCTTTATCATTGCTTGGGATTTGGCTCATGGAGGCTCCGGGCTGAAAACTTGGCGATCAAAAAATGGCGTATGCGTATGCAACAGGGGCAAGGGTGGGCTTCACAGGAAACCCGGCATCGGCGGCACGCCCAGCGTGACCGCACCGGCACCGTCATAGATGCCCTCGCCCAGGAAGGCGTGCTGCTTCACCACGGCAGCGTCGCGCAGGTAACGCTGCAAGGGATGGTTGCTGTAGATGGCGGTGGTCCCTGCCAGACCGAACATGGCTTGCACCACCTCGTTGCCGACCTTGGCGATCTCTACTGCGGTCAGGCGCAGCAGGCTCACCTGTTCGGGCGTGA
This sequence comes from Herbaspirillum frisingense GSF30, assembly GCF_000300975.2. Lineage (GTDB taxonomy): Bacteria > Pseudomonadota > Gammaproteobacteria > Burkholderiales > Burkholderiaceae_D > Herbaspirillum > Herbaspirillum frisingense. The sequence continues at coordinate 135,265 of NZ_AEEC02000011.1, forward strand.
CGGGGTTGCCGGCGAGGATGGATTCCCACACCTCGCTGGTGGCGTCATACAGGAAGGCGCGTGCCGAACGCAGCCTGGCTTCGGCCTTGGCCACCTCGATGCGCACATAGGAACGGTCGGCCAGCTTAGGCGCGCCGGTGATGGCCACGCGGCCACCGGACATCTGGTTGATCTCGTCGATGGCGGCACGGCCCACGCCGAGGTTGACCACTGCCAACACCTGCGCGGCATAGGCGATGGTGGGATAGCGGTACAGCGGCTCATCGATGGTGGGCACGCCGCCACGGATGAAGGTCCACTCTTCCGGCACGAATTGCTGGCTGACCTTGAGGTCGTGGCTGCCGGTGCCGAGCAGGCCCATGACGTCCCAGTTGTCGACGATCTCGACCTGGTCCGGCGGCAGCACCGCGGTGCGCGGCTTGGAGCCGGCCTGGCCGGGGACGGCCGCGCCGATACCCACGCCCAGCATGTCGGCACCCTTGCTGCCGCTGGCGAACTTCCAGGTGCCGTTGACCATCCAGCCGCCTTCGACCTGGGTCGCCGGCTGGATCGGGAACAGGCCACCGGCAAAGGTCAGGTCGGGGCTGTTGGCGTAGAGCTTGGCCTGGGTGTCCTTGGGCAGGGCCGCCAGATAGACCGAGGCCGAGCCGAAGCTGGCGACCCAGCCGACCGAGCCATCAGCTTCGGAAATACGTTCCACCAACTGCAGGAAGGCCATCGGCGACATGCCGCTGCCACCGAAGCATTGCGGGGTGGCGGCGCGATAGACACCGACCTTCTTCAACTGCGCGATGAAATCCTTGGGCACGAAACGCTGGGCCGCGAACTCATCGCGGCGTGCGCGGATCTCCGCCAGCAGCGGCGTGAGCGCATCTTCTTCACGGGCCGCCAGCGCGGCCGGGTTTTCCATCACGGACATTGCATTCTCCAGGTGGCTTGCATCAGAATGAAGTCGAGTGTAGGGAGCGGCGTTTCCCGGTTCAATCGGGACCGCTGCAGCTTTTTTAGGGGATGAGGAGAAGGCCGCTAAAGAAAACCCCTAGAGATCAGCCCCGATGATTAGCGAGAGAACGATGCCAGACCACCCTGCTCCCATGCCACAGGACGGCGCACAGAACGCCGCACAGGACGACGCCATCCGCTTCGGCCTGGATGACTTCCGTCGCATGATGGATGCGCTGCCCATGTGCATCATCCTGCACGACGCCCAGACCAAGTCCATCCTCTGGGCCAATCCCTCGGCCTGCAAGGTGCTGGGGTTCACGCTGGAAGAGCTGCTGCCGCTGAAGGCGCCCGACATGAGCCGCCAGTCGCACGAGTATCGCCGCGAGATCGGCCGCAAGTGGCTGCACGATGCCGTGCTCCACGGCAGCAACATGGTCGAGTGGTGCTATCGCGCCAAGAACGGTGACGAGATCATGTCGGAGGCCATCGCCACCCTGGTGCCGCTGAACGAGCGTGACGTGATCATGGTGCAGTTCCGCGATATCGCCCGCGAGGAACAGATACGGCGCGAGATGAAGAAGCTGGAGAGCCGTCTCAAGGAATTCATGCAGGATTCCGACGAGGGCGTGGCGGTGCTGCGCGCCGATGGCGGCATCGAATACCTGAGCGATGCCGGGCGCAAGCTGCTGGGGGTGCGACCGGGCCAGAACCCGCCCAAGAATTTTGTCGAGCAGTGCCTGCCGGACTCACGCGATGAACTGCTGGAACTGCTAACCCTGGCGCTGCCGGACGCGATCAGCTTCCCGTTGCGCTACCAGGTGGTGCGCAAGGATGGGCTGGTGCGCTGGCACCATGCGGTATGCCGCTATATCGAGATCGAGAACGACCTCAAGGGCCATCTGCTGCACTTCCGCGACATTACCGAGCAGGTCGAGGCCGAGGAGGCCCGGCGGCGTGACCAGGCCGCCCTGGAATACCTGGCCCGCCACAATGCCATGGGCGAGATGGCCACCGCGATTGCCCACGAACTGTCGCAGCCGCTGGCGGCGATCCGCAACTTCCTCGAAGGTTCGGTACTGCGCCTGCAGCAGAACGAGGCCCTGCGCCCGCATGCAGGGCAGATCGTCTGGGGCCTGGAGAGCGCCGGCCGCCAGGTCGATCATGCCGCCACCATCATCAAGAGCGTGCGCGAATACGTAGTGCGGCTGGAACAGAGCGAAGCCCTGATCGACCTCAACGCGGTGCTGGAGGAAGTGCGCTGGTTCATCGAGATGAAGGCCGCCGAGGGCAAGGTGCATCTGCAATTTGCGCCCTGCGAGGAGCCGCTGATGGCCAGCTGCGAAAAGGTCCTGATCGGCCAGGTGGTCCTGAACCTGGCCTTCAATGCCATCGAAGAAATGGTCGAGTTTCCGGAAGGTGCCAGGCATGTGCGCATCAGTACCCGGCGCAGCGCCGGCAATGCGCTGCTGACGGTGGCCGACGAAGGGCGTGGCATCGATGCCGGCCATCGGGAGCGACTGTTCGACGGCTTCTTCTCCTCCAAGGTCAGCGGCAATGGCATCGGCCTGGCGCTGTGCAAGAACATCATCGCCCGCCATCGCGGTGATATCTGGGCGCAGCCCGGGGAAGTCGACGGCGAAGTGCGCGGGACGCGCTTCTGTTTCACGCTTCCGTTGGCCGAACACCACAACTAAAGATTCCTTTATGCCCTTCCCTCGACGCGCCGCATTGGTGATCGGGCGCACTCGCATGGGGAGGTCATGCATGAATCGGCCATGAAAGCGGTATTTCATGCACCGGATTCGAGAGTACACCGCTTATCGGAGCCATGCATGAATCGGGCTTATTCCATCTATCCGGCGCATCAATTTGATCTCGCGCAAAAGCGCTTCCTATGATGGGGGCACATGACGAAATGTCATGCACTCCACCGGTCCTCGTTCAGGGACGAGACCGCGACATCACACAGCAACACCACAGGGAGCCTTGTCACATGAAGAAGAAACTACTGGTCGCCGCCATGCTAGCGGCCGGCACGGGGATGGCGCATGCGCAGAGCAGCGTCTCCATCTACGGCCTGATCGATCTGGGTCTGACCTATTACTCCAACGCGGTCAAGACCGGCGGCGGTGGCGCTTCGCTGCTGCGCATGGATAGCGGCATCGCCCAGGGCAGCCGCATCGGCTTCAAGGGGACCGAAGACCTGGGTGGTGGCCTCAACGCCTTCTTCACCCTGGAAACCGGCTTCGGCGCCGATGACGGCAGCCTGGGCCAGGGCGGCCTGCTGTTCGGTCGCCAGTCCTTCGTCGGCCTGGGCAGCAAGGACTGGGGCTCGGTCAGCGTGGGTCGCCAATACGACTTCATGGCCAACCTCGGTGGCCAGTACGCCATGGGCGCACTGTCGCCGGCCGGTTCCTTCGGCTGGGGCCTGCACGCCGATGCGGCGCACGGCACGGCATTGAACAACCACATCTATGCCGGTGACCGCACCAACAACTCGATCAAGTACAACAGCGCCAAGTTCAGCGGCTTCAGCTTCGGTGCCATGTACGGCTTCGGCGAAGTGGCTGGCGACAATACCGCCAACCGCACCCTGAGCGCCACCGGCCAGTACGACAACGGTCCCTTCAGCAGCGCCCTGGCCTACACCGACATCAAGAACGCCACCGGCACCGCCTCGACCCGCATGTACGGTCTCGGCGCGCGCTACCAGATCGGCGCCTTTACGCCCTTCGGCGTGATCACCCAGGTCAAGAACACCGGCACCAATGCCAAGGCCACCACCTATGAACTGGGTACGGTCTATGCATTGACGGCGCTGTGGGACCTGGCGGCTGCCTACCAGTTCCAGAGCCGCAACCAGGGCGTGGGCAATGCCCAGGCGCTGGTGGCCACGGTCGACTACAAGATCTCCAAGCGTACCGACCTGTACCTGGGTGCCGTGTATGACCGCGACAAGGGCTACAACGCCTATCCGGTCTTCGGCGGCGGCATCCAGTCCTCGACCGGCAACCAGACCGGCGTGCGACTGGGCATGCGTCATCGCTTCTGAGTCACGCCACGCGATTGATGGCTTGAGGAAGGGAGGGCCGCTGCCGACATCCGGCGGTCCTCCCGCACGCAGGAGAGAACGGCCCGTCGCTCTGGCGGGCCTTCTGCATTACGGCGTTATGCCGAGGTATCCGAGGTATCGGCAGCTTCAGCTGCTGCGGCCGTAGCTCTGCAGCATGTCGATGACGATCTGGCGCAGCCAGCCGTTGCCGGCATCGGCGTCGAAGGCCTGGTGCCAGTGCAGGGTGATGTCCACGGTGGGCAGCTTCACCGGCAGTTCGTAGGAAAGGAAGACGTCCGGATGTTCGCTATGGAACAGCTTGGCGATGCGCGCCGGAACGGTGGCCACCAGATCGGATTTGCCGAGGATGCGCGGCAGCACCGTGAAGTGCGGAATGGACAGGTTGATCTTGCGCTGCACGCCCAGGGTGCGGAAGGAATTCTCGACCTGGTGATGGCTGCTTTCGGCTGACTCCACCAGCACGTGCGAAAGCGCCAGGAATTCGTCCAGCTCCAGATGATCGCGTGCGGGCAGCCCTTCACGCCGACGCATCATGCAGACATAGGTTTCGCGGAACAGCAGTTCATGGCAGGTCACCGCCTTCAGGGCCGGCAGGTTGCCGAAGGCGAAGTCGAGCTGACCGGTACGCAGTGCCTCTTCCAGATGGGCCGGCGGCACCTGCTCCACCTGCAGCCGGGTATGCGGCGCCTGGGCCGTCAACAGTTCGCACAGTTGCGGCAGGAACATCATCTCGGCGACGTCAGTCATGGAGGCGCGAAACACCCGGGTGCTGGCGGCGGGGTCGAAGCGCTCGGTATAACGCAGCGCATCCTGCACCGCCTGCAGGGCGCGATTGATGGGCTTGGACAGTTCCACCGCGGCCGGAGTGGGTTGCATGCCCTCCTTGGTGCGGATGAACAGCGGGTCATCGAAGATCTGCCGCAGCCGTCCCAGCGCATAGCTCACGGCCGGCTGCGACAGGTGCAGGCGATTGCCGGCCAGGGTCAGGCTGCGCTCATCGGCGATGGCCTGGAAGACCCGCAGCAGGTTCAGGTCCATGTTGTTGAAGGTAGCCATGGCAGTCTCCGGTGTAGCCCGTGAGGGCAGAAAAACGCGAATGAACGTGCAGTGGCAGGCGACCGACAAATATCCATGCCACTTATGTGAAAAATATTTTACATCAATTTGATCTATTTTAAGGCGACTTTTAAAATGCATCGCATCAGCCAAGGAAACCGCCTGCATCCAGCGCCCGACGACCATCGTCAGCCTGCACGGCACCATTTGAATGGATGCACCATGACACCTCAGCCAGCCGCTTTCCAGCCCGCTTCTCAGCCCGCTTCTCAGCCCGCATGCCAGCCCCTGCGCAAGCGCACCGGCAATGCCGCCCTGGCGGTCCTGCAGCAGCAGGCCGCCATTGCCTGCCTGGGAGCGGCGGGATGAGCGAGCGCACCGTACCCGGCACCGGCCACGCCCTGCTCTCGCGCTTTCATCTGGGCGGCAGCGGCCCCACGGTCGCCATCAAGGATTGCATCGACATCGCCGGCCAGCCCACCTGTGGCGGCAGCGCCGCCCTGGCCGATGCGCCGCCAGCCACGCGCCACGCCGAGGTCGTGCAGCGACTGCTGGACGACGGCTGGCAGATCACCGCCCGCGCCAACATGCACGAACTGGCCTATGGCATGACCGGCATCAATGACTGGAACGGCACCGCGGTCAATCCGCAGGATGCGACCCGCATGACCGGTGGCTCTTCCAGCGGTTCGGCCTCGGCGGTCGGCGCCGGCCTGGTGGACCTGTCCATCGGCAGCGACACCGGTGGCTCGATCCGCCTGCCCGCTGCCTGCTGCGGCGTGACCGGTTTCAAACCCAGCTTCGGCCGCGTCAGCCGCACCGGCGCCTATCCCGCCCACAGCACCCTGGATTGCGTGGGACCATTTGCCCGCAGCATGGACCTGATCATCAGCGCCATGGCCAGCATCGCCCCCGGCTTCGACCGCAACGCAGCGCAGGCGCCGGCCGCCGATGCCCGCGTGAGACTGGTGACGGTACAGGCCGATGCCGACATCGTCGCCGCCGTGCAGGCGGCCTTTGCCGCCAGCGGCTGGCGCGGCACGCCCTGGACCTCGCAGCATATGCAGGCCGCCTTCGAGGCCGGCATGACCCTCATCAACCGCGAGACCCACGCCGCCTTCGGTCATCTGCTGGGCCGCGGCAAGCTGGGGGCGGACATCGAGAAACGCCTGTCGGCCGCCGCCACCACCAGCGATGCCGCAGTGGCCCATGCCGAAGAAGTGCGCGCCGCCTTCAGCGCCGAGGTCGACGCCGCCCTGGCCGATGCCGACGCCCTGCTGCTGCCCACCCTGCCGGCCCTGCCACCGACGCTGGAGGCCATTGCGCAAGGCGCCTCGGTGCTGACGCTGTCCTCGCTGGTGCGCCCGTTCAACCTGTCCGGCCATCCGGCACTGACGATTCCCGTCCCGATTGCCGGCAGCCCGCTCAAGGCCGGCCTGCAACTGGTCGGCCGCAAGGGCGAGGACGAACGCATCTGCGCCCTGGGCCTGCACCTGGAACAGGTACTGCGACGACACGTCACCCCATGAACACACCATGAGCAGCAAGACCCGCGCCCGCGACGATCAACACCGACAACGACTGCAAGCAAGCCACTGGAGAACGCAATGAACGCACCACTACGCTTCCACCCGCGCAAGACCGAGTCATCCCATGCCGATCTGGTACAGGATGCGATGGTCGATCCGGCGCTCTATACCGACCCCGCCATCTTCGAAGCCGAGATGGACAAGATCTTCTACAAGACCTGGATCTGGGTCGGCCATGAAAGCGAGATCAAGAACCCGGGCGACTTCAAGACCGCACAGATCGGCCGCCAGCCGGTGATCGTGGTGCGCGACAAGACCGGCAAGATCAACGTGCTGGAAAACCGCTGCCGCCATCGCGGCGCCACCGTCTGCGAAAAGCACAAGGGCAATGCCACTGGCTTCACCTGCCCCTATCACAGCTGGTCCTATGCCCTGGACGGCAAGCTGCGCGGCCTGCCCTATCCGGAAGGCTATGAAGACGTCATCGAAAAGGCCGACCTGCCGCTGCAGAGCCTGCGCGTGGACAGCTACAACGGCATGATCTTCGCCTCCTTCAACCAGGAAGTGGAACCGCTGTCGGACTTCCTGGGCCACGCCAAGAAGTGGATCGACCTGTTCATGAAGCAGGGCGCCGGCTTCCCCATCAAGGTGCAGGGCGAGCACAAGTTCAGCTTCAAGGGCAACTGGAAGATCCAGCTGGAAAACACCACCGACGGCTATCACTTCCCGGTGGTGCACAAGACCTTCCTGTCCTCGGTGGATGAAGAGACTTCCGAGATGCTCTCCTTCATGACCGACGACCAGTCCATCACCCGCTCGCTGGGCAATGGCCACAGCGTCATGATCATGGTGCCGGAACACGTGGACCTGGATGTCGACGATGGCAGCGAACAGCTGCAGGAGCGCTTCGCCCATGTCGTCGAGGAACTGTCCGGGACCATGCCGCCGGAACAGGTGCGCCGCATCGTGCGTTCGCTGCACGGCGCCGGCTTCAACCTGAACCTGTTCCCCAATGTGGCGATGTCGATGTCCTTCTTCCGCGTGCTGCATCCGGTGTCGGTGGGCGAGACCCAGATCCGCCACGTCGCCCTGGGCATGGACGGCGGCCCCGAGATTGCCAACCGCGAACGCCTGCGCATCCACGAACACTTCCAGGGACCGTTCGGCTTCGGCAGCCCCGACGACGCCGAAGCCTGGGAGCGCGTGCAGAGCGGCTCGTACGCCGGTCGCAATGCACCTATCCTGGTCAACCGTGGCCTGAACCGCGAATGGGTGGACGACAACGGCGACAAGGTGTCGCACTCGACCGATGAAACCGGCATGCGCGAAGCCTATGCCATGTGGAAAAAGATGATGGAGAAGTGATCAACATGAGCCAACAAGACAACCTGCAAGGCATCCCCGCGCAAATGGCCCGGGCCATCGCCTTCATCTGGAAAGAGGCCGAACTGCTGGACCGCAAGGACTACGCCACCTGGGAGACCCTGTGGACCGACGACGGCTACTACGTGGTGCCGATCGACCAGGAGACCACCGATTTCGCGGCCACGCTGAACTACGCCTACGACAATGCCCACATGCGCAAGATCCGCATCGAGCGCCTGACCTCGGGCCACGCGATGTCGGCGGTGGATGCGGCCGCCACCGTGCGCACGGTGTCGCGCTTTGTACCGGTGCACCTGTCGGACGAGCTGGTGGAAATCACCTCGGCGCAGGTGCTGGTGGGCTACAAGCGCCAGCAGCACACCATGTTCGTGGCCAATGTCACGCACCGGCTGCGCTTCACGCCCCAGGGACCGAAGATCGAGCAGAAGGTGATCCGCCTGATCAACTCGATGGACAGCCTGAACGCCCTGGGCTTCCTGCTGTAAGTCCGGGTAGGCATCGCATATCGCATATTGCACATCGTCTCCAGGTAACCGAGTATTGGCACTGAAACATGAAACTGATCGTTGACCGTCTCACCGATGAAACCGGTGATATCCGTTCCTTCCGCCTGGTGCGTGCCGATGGCGCCCCGCTGCCGTCCTACGAGCCGGGGGCCCACATCGACATCACTGGGCCGACCGGGATCATGCGCCAATACTCGCTGTGCGGCCCCCTGGAAGACCAGTGCGGCTACACCATCGCCGTCAAGCGCGAGCCGGCATCACGTGGGGGTTCGGCCGCCCTGCACGATGCCGTGCAAGTGGGCATGGAACTGGAAGTGGGTACGCCGCGCAACCTCTTCGCGCTGGACGCCGGCGCCCCCGAACACCTGCTCTTCGGCGCCGGCATCGGTGTCACCCCCCTGCTGGCGATGGCCTATCGCCTGTGGGCAGAACAGAAGCCCTTCACCCTGCACTACTTCGTGCGCGCCCGTGAGCATGCGGCCTTCGCCGAGCTGCTGGAGACAGCACCCTTTGCGACACGCGTACGCTTCCACTACGCGGTCATGCCGGCGCAGATGGAGCACTACCTCAAGGCCTGCCTGGACGCCGGCAGCCCGCAAGCCCACGTCTATACCTGCGGCCCGGCACCCTTCATGGACGCGGTGGTCAAGTGCGCCGCCGCCAGCCGCAGCGACGACGCGATCCACCTGGAGCACTTCCAGGCGGTAGCCGCGCCTGCATCCGGCACCGCTTCGGCTGGCGGTGGCGATGGCGCCTTCGAGGTGAAGCTGGCCAGCTCGGGCAAGGTGGTGCAGATTCCGGTGGGCATCCCCATCGTCGACATCCTGGCGCGCGAAGGTATCAGCATCGATACCTCCTGCCGCGAAGGCATCTGCGGAACCTGCGTGGTGCCGCTGCTGGAGGGAGAACCGGATCACCGTGACAATTGCCTCTCCAAGAAGGAGAAGGCGGCTAATGACCAGATCTGTACCTGCGTCTCACGCGCCAAATCGGGAATGTTGGTGCTCGACCTTTGAGACGGGGCTAGGGCTGTGAACAGGCCCTAACACCACCTCCACCCGTTCGGACTGAGTAGCGGCAGCGCCGCGTATCGAAGACGCAGAGGTAGCCGCGCCTTCGATACGCCGCTGCGCGGCTACTCAGTCCGAACGGTTTTCTTATGGTTCCCAGAAAAACGAATGCCGAAGAGAAGG